>CAJUFN010000006.1 GCA_910585545.1 uncultured Lachnospiraceae bacterium | reverse complement strand
AGAGCAGCTGATTTGTAATCAGCAGGTTATCGGTTCGAGTCCGATCATCGGCTTACTCGAAAGAGTAGTGGTCTTCGATGACTATTCTGAAAGATTTGGACCTTTAGCTCAGTTGGTTAGAGCAATCGGCTCATAACCGATCGGTCCCGGGTTCGAGTCCCTGAAGGTCCACTTTTATTTGGCCCGGTGGCTCAGTTGGTTAGAGCGCCGCCCTGTCACGGCGGAGGTCGTGGGTTCGAGTCCCATCCGGGTCGTTTTTATTTGGGATCATAGCTCAGCTGGGAGAGCACCTGCCTTACAAGCAGGGGGTCATAGGTTCGAGCCCTATTGGTCCCATTTATAATTTTATAAGAAATTATATGCCGGCGTGGCGGAACTGGCAGACGCACAGGACTTAAAATCCTGCGGGACTTATACTCCCGTACCGGTTCGATTCCGGTCGCCGGCATTATCTGGAAATAGCTTAAACAAGGTGTTTAAGCTGTTTTTTTGTGATATAGGAAAGTACAAACTTTCCTATATCATAAAATGGTCCGCAGGGATGTGCACTGTGGTGTACTATGGAGAAAGGCTAAAGGAATTATTCCTTTAGCCTTTCTTTTGGAAACGGGTTATCTATATAAAAGTCAGTAGTCAATAATTAATTATTTCTTTTACGTATGCATTGTATCATGGGTGGAAAAACTGGTAAATAGATAAAAGTTACAATATTTTTAAGGAAAAAGAAAAAATTGTTGTTAAAAAATAGTTCCGGATGGCAGGTTATACAAAGAGAAAAGCAAAAAAAGAAAATTTTTCGATAGAACAAAGTGGGCAAGCCCACTTCAACTTCTCCATCCCCTCACTCATGAGGGGCTTGCACGCTTTGCACGCCGAGCGTGGCCAGCTTTTGCTGACTGCTTCCGCTCACGCGAGTGCGTATCCCCCGGAGGGGTTTGTCTTACAGGAAAAGCTTTCACGCTTTAGCGTGACAAGGTATTTCCTGTAAGATAAAAAACCTTACAGCGAACTGTAAGGCTTTATAACGTGGGCGAGAAGATTCGAACTCCCGACCTTTTGGTCCGTAGCCAAACGCTCTATCCAGCTGAGCTACGCCCACATATCATTGCTTCGTTGTAACAACAATATGTATTATATATGATGAATTGCTAAATGTCAATACAAAAATGAAAAATAAAAAATGAAAATTTTCTGGTAAATTTCATTGACTTCGGGAAATAGCATGGTATGATTATGTTAATAAGAGGGAGTAACCTGCACAGAGGTGTTTACGATGTCGTCAGTACGATGATTTCATCCGTATCGTAATGAAATGGTGAGACTTTTATTGCATTTTTAGAGTGCAATAAGGGTCTTTTCTTTTTGCATTTGAATGAAAGGATGAATAGGAAGGAGATTATTTGTGAAAGTATTTTATCAGTTATCAGAAAAGGAGATTCGTATACAGTTAAACGGACATGAAAGAGCACTGGAAGCGTATGAGATTACAGAGCACAGAGAGAGATATGGAAAAAATGAGCTGGATGGAGAGAACAGGCAATCTGTTTTGAATATTTTTTTAAGACAATTTACCGATTTCCTTGTCATTATTTTAATTGGTGCTGCAATCATTTCAGGATTCTTAGGGGACATGGAGAGCATGGCAGTTATTTTGTTTGTGATTACAATGAATGCGGTGCTTGGAACCGTACAGACTGTAAAGGCAGAAAAGTCTTTAGCGGGCTTAAAGAAACTCTCTGCACCGGAAGCAAAGGTTTTAAGGAATGGCAATGTGATGATGCTTCCGGCAGAAGAAATTGTAGTTGGCGATGAGGTTATACTTGAGGCAGGGGATTATGTACCTGCCGATGGGCGAGTAATAGAAAGCGCTGGACTTAAGGTAGATGAGAGTGCGTTGACAGGAGAAAGCCTTGGAGTAGAAAAGACGACGGAAACGATTGAAAATGAGGTGCCTCTTGGCGACAGAGTGAATATGGCTTACTCTGGAAGCTTTGTGATCTATGGCAGAGGGCGTCTATTGATTACAAATGTGGGCATGCAGACAGAAGTTGGAAAGATTGCCGGATTGTTAAAAGAAACGAAGGAGAAAAAAACCCCGCTTCAAAGAAATCTCGATGATTTTGGCAAAAAATTGTCGATACTCATTTTGGTATTTTGTGTGATATTATTTGGAATCAGTGTGTGGAGAGGCGAATCTGCCGCAAACGCGTTTTTATTTGCAGTCGCACTTGCAGTTGCAGCCATTCCGGAGGCTTTAAGTTCTATCGTGACGATTGTATTGGCATTTGGAACACAGAAGATGGCAAAGGAGAAAGCAATTATAAGAAAGCTTCAGGCAGTAGAAGGGCTTGGAAGTGTTTCGGTTATATGTTCCGATAAGACAGGAACTCTTACACAAAATCATATGACAGTAGAACAATATTATGTAGATGGCGAGGCTATACAAAAATCAGAAATGATGTTGGAAAATGAATTACAGAGAAAGCTTTTGGAGTATGGTATGCTTTGCAATGATGCTTGTGTAAATGGAGAAGAGGAGAGTGGGGATCCGACAGAGACAGCTTTGATAAGAGCCGGGATAGAGGCTGGAGTTAATGCAGGCATTCGTCAAGAGCACCACAGAATATCCGAGATTCCATTTGACAGTGAGCGAAAGATGATGTCTGTATTGTGTCAGGAGAAGGAGCAAAAGGTGATGATAACCAAAGGAGCTGTGGATGAACTTTTAAAACGGGTATTTTGGATAGTATCAACAGAGGGGTTGGAAGCATGTGATGAAAAGAGAAAGGAAGAGATTTTAAGGCAAAATGAGGCATTTTCAAAAGAAGGACTTCGTGTCCTGGCAGTCACATATAAGATGACAGAGGAGATGTGTATCAGTTTTAAGATGGAGAATGATTTGATTTTCTTAGGTCTTATCGCAATGATGGATCCGCCAAGGGAAGAAGCAGAAATGGCTGTGGACACATGTAAGAAAGCGGGAATACGGCCAGTTATGATTACAGGGGATCACAAGGTCACAGCATCTGAGATTGCGAAAAGGCTTGGAATTTTGCAGGAAGGTACTATCGCGTGTGATGGAATGGAAATTGACGGTATGAGCGATGAGGAGCTTAGTGGGTTTGTGGAAAAAGTATCTGTTTATGCGAGAGTTTCTCCGGAACATAAGATTCGAATTGTCAGAGCATGGCAGGAGAGAGGAAATGTGGTCGCAATGACTGGGGATGGTGTAAATGATGCACCGGCGCTGAAACAGGCAGATGTCGGTGTTGCGATGGGAATTACCGGAACAGAGGTGTCAAAAGATGCGGCTGCTATGGTACTGGCAGATGATAATTTTTCTACTATTGTGAAAGCGGTAGAGAATGGAAGGAATATATATCAGAATATTAAGCGTGCCATCCAGTTTTTATTGTCCGGAAATTTCGGAGCGATCCTTACTGTTTTAGCAGCTTCTTTGGCGGGATTGCCGGTACCGTTTGCACCAGTTCATTTGCTTTTTATCAATCTTCTTACGGATAGTCTTCCGGCAATTGCGTTAGGCATGGAGCCGCACAGAGCAAATGTGATGGAAGAAAAACCTCGTCCGATAGAAGAACCTATATTGACAAAAAGTTTTTTAGTGCAGCTTGGCAGTCAAGGTGTTATAATTGCAGTAATGACTATGGCGGCATTTCTTACGGGATTATTCAGGGAAGGAGCATTGCTTGGAAGTACGATGGCATTTGGAACTTTGTGTATGGCACGTCTCTTTCATGGATTTAGCTCGAAGTCAGAGAAGGCAGTCTGGAACAAAAAAATGCTTTGGAATAATCAATATCTGATTCTTGCATGTTTGACTGGATTTGTGTTGGTTAGTATGGTGCTTCTGATATCTGAGCTGAATGTGGTATTCCACGTACAGACGCTAAAGTTTTCGCAATATGTGGTTGTATGCGGATATGCATTTTTGAGTTTCGTTTTAATACAGTTAGGGAAAGGAGAAAAGGGAACATGGATTTAAACAGAGAAAATCTGAAAAAAATCAGAGGCTTGATTTTATATACGATTTTGATTCTTGTCGGAATATGGAATTATGAGGTGATATTGGAATATATCGGAATCATAGGAAATATTATTTTTCCGTTTGTTTTAGGAGGAGCAATTACCTTTGTGCTAAATGTACCTCTTAATTTTTTCGAGCGGCATTTGTTTGGCAAAGAGCCGGAAAAAAGAGGGAAGAACGCAGCAAAATTTGCAAGACCGGTAAGTCTGTTATTGACGCTGATATCTGTGATAGGCGTAATCGTATTGGTAATGTTTGTGGTGGTTCCGCAGCTTGGAAAAACGTTTATCAGTTTAGGTCAGCAGATTCAGCAATTTGTGCCCGAATTTCAGCATTGGGCAACAGAGTTTTTTAAAAACAACAAGGAAATCGTAGAGTGGATCAACAGCTTTGAACTGAATTGGGATAAGACGATAGAGACTGCTATCGATTTCCTGAAAAATGGCGCCGGAAGCGTGATTGGAACCACATATACGGCGGCAAAGAGTATTATAAGCGGGATGACAACATTTTTTATTGCTTTTGTATTTGCGTGTTATGTATTGCTGCAGAAAGAGCGTTTAAGCGTACAGGCGAGAAAAATATTATATGCATATTTCCCGCAAAAAAGAGTAGAAAAAGTACTTTCGATATGTTCACTTACGTATGATACATTTTCTCATTTCCTCACGGGTCAGTGTACAGAGGCTGTGATTTTGGGAGCGATGTTCTTTGTAGTAATGGGAATCTTACGTCTGCCATACGCATTGTTAGTGGGAATTTTGATTGCGTTTACAGCATTGATTCCGATATTTGGGGCATTTATCGGCTGTATTGTGGGAGCTTTTCTGATTTTTATGGTAAATCCGGCTCAGGCACTTGTATTTGTAGTCGTGTTTTTCATATTACAGCAGATAGAAGGAAATTTTATTTATCCGCATGTAGTGGGGAATTCCGTAGGGCTGCCATCTATCTGGGTATTGGCGGCGGTGACCGTAGGCGGAAGTATGATGGGAATTGTAGGAATGCTTATTTTTATTCCGGCAGGCTCTGTTATCTATGCGCTCTTCCGGGAGAATGTGTATCAAAGGCTGCAGCGTAAAAAAATTGTTAAAAAGCAAGAGTAATATATGAAAATATGTAAAAACGATGCCGGGAATTTCAGGCATCGTTTTTATAATAATTGCTATTTTTTATAATGTGAAAAAAGTACTTGCATAATAGTTTGCAATAATTTATAATAATGATTATCATAATATAAACTAGAGAGAGGGTGATGGATATTGGAGCAGAAAGGCTATTCTGTGTTGAAATTTGTAAAACATGGAAATAAGTATCATGTGGTTATGGACTATCGGCAGGGGATACTGATGTATGACAGAATGCGAGGAAGACCTGAACTCGTGAAAGAGCAGGTGATGGGATGGATTCTGCAGATAGCAGAACTTTTGGAAAATCACCATAAATGTGAAAGACAAGAAGGTTATGGCTATGTGAACCCATATGGATTTCTGATCACGGAAAAGGATGAGATATATCTTGTTGATATGTCAGACGAATCGAACGAAGAGATTAAAAAGAGAGCAGAACGGCGACAAAATTGGTCCTATTTTTTGCCGGAAGGAAAGGTTATTGGGCAGAAAAAAGATATAGAAAATGATATTTATGGTTTTGGAAAGATTATTCAATTTCTATTTGCCCAGACAGATATTTATCCGGCACTATCAAAGGCGGAAGAGTACGCTTATCTAAAAATGGTACATCGTTGTACCGGGGAAAATTCAAAAAGAACATTTCAAAATTTTGAACAAATCAGACAAAAAATCCCAAAAATAAAGAGAAAAAAGAAAATATTGTCTTTGTTGTTTGCAGGTTCTTTATGTACTGCCGCATTAATAGGCGGGCTTGGAAATGCATTGGCAAGAATAGGTACAGAAGAGAAGAAAGAAGTAAGAATGAAAAATGTAGTAAAAGCCAGTGAGGAAGATGCAGAAGATGACAGTATAGAGATATGGCGGCAGCAAGACGAAATCTATATGGAAGCAGGGCTAGTGTATTTTCTTGAGTTGGCAGATTATGCAAAGGCATTAGAATATTTTGAAAAAGTAAGCGAAGCGCATGAGCAGGGAAGACAGTATCGTATGCTCTGTCGATATTTACTTGGAAAAGAGCATAAAGAGGAGAAAGAAATCGGAAAAGTACTCCAGGAATTAGAGGAATCTAAGGAAGCTTTAAAATTGCAATATATGCAAAGTAGGATTCGTATTTATGCAGGATTTGAAAAAGAGGATTACAAAGAAAAAATAATTGAATTGGGGGAGAAAATTTTAAGCGCGACAGAGTTAAAACGCACAGATCAGGAGCATTTTCGGGAAGAGGAAGTGAGAACTTATCTGGAACATGCTTATGAAGCTAAAAATCAGATGGAAAAAGTATTAGAGCAGTATCAGGAAATGGAGAAAAAAGATATTTCGTTTGAGCGGAAAAGAGAATGGATGTATAGATGGGCGGAGTATTTAGCGGAGCATGGTGATTTAATTGGAGCAAAGGGGATATGCGAAAAGGGGATTGGTACATATGGAGGGTCGGAAAAGTTGTGTATGATACATTTGGAATTATTGTGCAGACAGCCTGATATACAAAAAGAAGAAGTGATACAGAAAGCAAAGCAGTATAATATGTTGTTCCCTGGGATTCTGGAAAGTGAAGATTACATAAAAATAAAAGAGATTTATCAGTTGTAAGGGGGAAACCGAATGAAGTTTAGAAAGCAGATAGAAGTTATAATCTTAGTGATAATGTGTTCAGTTTCAGCTGTCTGGTATGTGGCAGCAGAAGAAAATGAAGGAGAGGAAATACAAAAAGAGTATGAGATAAGGATAGAGGAACCAGATGGAGAAAACGGATATTATGTGACAGCTCCTGAAATGACGTTGTGGGCATCCGGAAGAGGAGAGATTTTTTATAGGTTGGAAAAGGCAGATGGAACTGTGGAAAGCGGAAAACTTGAAAAAAATATTGGGGAAGATAAAGAAGAAGCGAAAGAAGATATGAAAGAAGAGACGAAAGAAGAGTTGAAGGAAGAAGAAACGAAAGAGGAAGGGGAGGAACCAAAAGAACCAGAAGAGATAGAAAAGAACTGGGTATCACAAAATTTTAAAGATGGGGTTACTATACTGAAAGTATGGCAGGAGGTTGCGGATGAAGAAGGTAAGATGCAAAGGATATATGAAGAAGAGCGGATGATTCCGGTAGATACTAAAGGACCGAGCATATGGCTGGAGAATGAAAAAGATATAAAAGGCTGGCTGTCTGTAGCGCCAACTATAATTGCTCGGGCAGAAGATATAACGAGTGGGATGGCTGTAATGGAAGGATATACGGAAAAAGAAAAGCAGATATCCGGAAAGGAGCGTATTTCATTTAAGGTAGATGTAACATCTGTAAGCGGACAAGCAGTGCAGGTACAAATTTATGCAAAAGACGTGGCGGGCAATCAGAGCTTCGTTATAAAAGACTTATATATTGATGTGAATCCACCTAAGCTATCATTAAAAGGGATTACGAATTTTGCAATCGTAAATACAGATGTGGAAATCTTAGGACAGATAGAAGAAGAAAATATAGTCGGAGAATATGTATTTGAAGGGATATGGAAGACGGCAGATGGAAAAGAAAGTTTGATAAGCACTTTGAAAGGTAATCAGGAGAAAAATGTGTTTTCAGAGAATGGATTATATCAGCTATGGCTCAAGGCTAGAGATGCAGCCGGCAATTATTCGGAAACACAATGCATTTTTTTGATTGATAAAGAGAAACCAAAGATTCGATATGTAGAAGAGCTGGAAGGCAGATCTTTAAAAGAATTTTGCTGGAAATATGAAAAGAAAGATGTGATCCAAGATTACACATTTTGCAGCGAAGACTTATTATTGGATGGAAGTAACTATGTAAAAGGAGAGCGAATTGTAAAGGAGGGAAGACATAGATTTGTGATAAGGGCAAAGGATGCCGCAGGTAATGTGGAAGAAAAAAGTGCTGCATTTGTCATTGATCATACAGCACCTGAAATTATTATAAAAGGAGCAAGGGATGGAGAAACGTATGAAAAAGAAAGGTCTCTTCTTGTCGCATTGAGGGATTCAGAAGATTTGCTGTATGTAGTCCGTGTAAATGGAAAAGAACAGAGGCTGGAAGATAGTCAACGAAAGTGTTATTATCATGCAGCGAAGCCAGGGAAATACAAAGTTTTTGTATCAGCACAGGATAAAGCAGGAAATAGGACAGAAAATATGATACATTTTTGGATAACGGAAGAAAAAAATGCAGTAGAAGAGCATGGAAACATATCAGAAAACCAGATTAAGGAAAAACATGCGGAAAAAATAGCTAAAGGAGAAGGAAAAAAGACAAAAGAAAAAAGGCCACGAGAGGAAGAATATGATAGACGAGAGAAGGAATTTCACGCAGGAATCGTAGTTGTGTTTGTGGTAGTTGTGACAGTTTCTGTGATTGGAATAAAGTTTCTCGTAAAAAGGGAGGATGCCGGGTAGCTGGCACCAGCTCCCGGCATGCATTATGAAAAAGTTTATTCAAATAGTATGAACTACTAAGATGATGTCATTTTTATTGTTTGACTTAATATTAGTATATTCTTTAGAAATGAATAAACAATGTAATAGTAATGAAAGATTTTGAAATAAAAGATGAACAAATTATGAATAATATATTATACCATTGGATTTTTTGATGGAATGTTTTATACTGAGGATACATGAGAAAAGGAAAATAGGGTGAGAACAATGAAGTATTTATCAGTTGCAATTCCATGTTACAATTCGGCAAAATATATGGACAAGGCGATTCAGTCTCTTATGCCGGGAGGAGAAGACATTGAAATTATCATTGTCAATGATGGTTCATCAGATAAGACCTTAAAAATAGCAAAGCAATACAAAAAAGAGTATCCAACAATTATAAAAGTTGTGGATAAGGAAAATGGAGGGCATGGTGATGCTGTGAATTCAGGGCTTGCATATGCCACCGGGAAGTATTTTAAAGTCGTGGACAGCGATGATTGGGTAGACGAAGAGTCATTGAAGAAGATACTGGGAAAATTGCATGAATTGGAAAATAACGGGAAAGAAGTTGATATGTTTATTTCCAATTATGTGTATGAAAAGGTTGGGGCAGAGCATAAAAAAGTGATTCATTACAGAAATGTGCTGCCGCAGAAGGAGATTTTCACGTGGAAAGAAGTGGGGCGTTTTCATATTGGGCAGTACATTTTAATGCATTCTGTCATTTATCGTACAGAACTTCTGAAGCTTTGTCAGCTGCAGCTTCCAAGGCATACATTTTATGTGGATAATATTTATGTCTATTATCCTCTTCCACATGTGAGGACTATGTATTATCTCGATGTGGATTTTTACAGGTATTTTATCGGCAGAGATGATCAATCGGTAAATGAGAAGAATATGATTAAACGTATTGACCAGCAGATTTTTGTGACAAAGACCATGATTGATATGTATTCTTTGAAGAAAATACAGGATAAACGTTTGAAAAATTACATGATCAACTATCTGGCGATTATGATGACAGTTTCTTCAATCATACTTATCCGATGTAAGACATCGGAGGCGTTGGAAAAGAAGAAAGAGCTGTGGCAGTATCTTAAGAAAAAAGATTTCCGGATATACCGGAAAATTCGCCGTGGAATTTTAGGGCAGACAATGAACCTGCCTGGGCGTTCCGGAAGAAAAATTTCTGTACTCGGATATCAGATGGCAAGACGTATATGGGGATTTAATTAAACGAATGAAATAGGGAATAAATGGATAGCCATGAGGCATACTACTGATTAGAGAGGAAAAAGGAGTGTGCATTATGGATATTGAATTTAAAAACAGTAAAACAAAAGAAAATCTAATGAGGGCTTTTGCAGGAGAAAGTCAGGCGAGAAATCGTTATACGATTGCTGCGGAACAGGCAAGAGAACAAGGCTTGTATGCGGTGAGCAATGTGTTTTTATTTACGGCTGATCAAGAGCGTGCCCATGCACAGCGTTTTTATGAGTTATTAGGTGAATGTGCGGGAGAGACCATTGAAATTGATGGAGGATATCCGGTAGATATCGCAAATAAGACAGAAAGCCTGCTGGAAATGGCTCGTCATAATGAATATGAAGAGTATGAAGAGGTCTATCCGGCATTTGCGGAAATTGCAAAGGAAGAGGGATTTTTTGAGGCAGCATCTGCATTTTTACAGATTGCAGAAATTGAAAAAACACATGGGAAACGTTTTGAAGAATTGGCAGAGCTTTTAAAAAACGGAGTATATTTTGAAGCGCCGGAAGAGGAAAAATGGATGTGTTTAAATTGCGGGCACATTCATATTGGGAAACGGGTACCGGAACTGTGTCCGGTTTGCAGACATCCAAAAGGATTCTTTATCCCGCTTGGTTTGGCGCCATATACCGGAGGAATCGTATAAATATAAAATCAGGTTATCTGATTTAAAATGAAGTTAGCATATTTTACTTTAAGATTACAATGAAAAGAGGGAAGCGTGTATCTATCGGATACGGGTCTCTCTCTTTTGATGTTCAGGAGGTTCTTATGGAAAATTCATATGTATTACAGCTAGTCGATTCAAAGTTTGAAGAGTTAGTGTTGTGTTTCTGCGGTTATGCTCAGTGTGGTGCAAGACATTATTTTGGTCCGGCCGTCAGACCAAATTATATCATTCATTTCATTTTATCAGGGAAAGGAATCTATCAGGTTGGAGAGAAACGTTATGAGCTGCATGCAGGACAGGGATTTTTGATTGAACCGGAGGTTATGACGTTTTATCAGGCAGATGAAGTAGAGCCATGGACATATTGCTGGATCGGATTTAGCGGAACGAGGGCGAAGGAATATATTAGTGATATCGGATTGAACAGCAGCCAGTTGATTTTTCAGTCAGAAAGAGGAAAAGAGTTAAAAAAGATTGTTTTGAATATGATGAAATTAAAAGAGATGACGGTAAGTAACCAGTACCGTCTGCAAAGTCTGCTGTATGAGTTTTTCGCAGTACTTACGCAGGATCTGGTCATTGACGGCGGGAAAGAAGAATCCAAAGAAAGCGTGTATATCCGTCATGCAATACAGTATATCCGTAATCATTATGCTGATAATCTAAAGGTGACGGATATAGCAAATTATATCTGTGTGGATCGCAGCTATTTATACAAATTGTTTGAAAAGACATTGGAGATGTCACCAAAGGAATTTTTGATGCGGTTTCGGATATCGAGAGGAAAAGAGTTGTTGACAATCACAGAACTTTCGATCGAGGAAGTAGCAACAGAATGTGGATATAAGGATTTTCGGGCATTTTCCAGATTGTTTAAGAAGGTCATTGGGACGTCGCCGATGAAATATAGAAAGGAACATCGGCGGGAAGTAAGGGAACATTTGGTACAAGGAGAACAGAATGTGGATGCCTTGATGGAAGAGGAAGAACCCAAATAAATGTTGATATGATGAAGAAAAGGAAACATTTAGTCACATCATGGAAACAAAAGAAACTAACAGTATAAGAGATTTTTGTTTATAATGAGGGCAGAAAGAAGAAATGTGCACAAACCTCTTCTGATTTTAAGGAGGATATGAGAATTATGAATACGAAATCTGTAGAAGGCGGAGCAACACAGTATAAAAAAGTGTCTGCCCGTGAAAAGTACTGTTTTGGAATTGGAGCAATCGGTAAAGATGCAATTTGTAACATGGTTGGTGTGTTTTTGATGGTGTATTTTACGGATACATTGTATATCGCACCTGCTTTTGTGGGAGTCTTATTTTTTGTGGCACGTATTTGGGATGCAGTCAATGATCCTATGATGGGAATGATCGTGGATAATACTCATACGAAATATGGTAAATTCCGTATTTGGTTAGTGATAGGAACACTGATTAATTCAGTTGCGTTTGTTTTCCTGTTCTATAGTTTTCATTTGCAGGGAACGGCATTGTACATTTATGTTTCTGTGATGTATATTCTTTATGGAATGACGTATACGATTATGGATGTTCCATATTGGTCATGGCTTCCGAACTTGACAAATGATCCGCATGAGCGGGAAAAGGTATCTGTTATTCCTAGATTTTTTGCCAGCCTGGCAGGATTTTCCGTTGCAACTTTTGGTTTATATGTTATCACGGGACTGAATAAAATGAACGGAAAAGAAGAATATGCAGAAACCGGATATACGTTGTTTGCAGTGATCATTGCAGTGATATTCCTGGTTACCATCGGAATTACGGTCTTTAATGTAAAGGAAGAGTCTACAGTTGGAGCAAAGGCACAGAAGACAAGCTTGAAGGAAGCATTTCATGTTATTTTGAAAAATGATCAGCTGCTTGCGTTTATCGGAGTGCTGTTGACATTTAATCTGTGTACGCAGATTGCAAAAGGATTTGCAGTTTACTATTTTAAGAGTGTGTGTGGGAATGAGTTTTTATATTCTGTATTTGGACTGGCAATCATTGCAGAAATGCTTGGGTTGATCTGTTTTCCGAAAATTGCAGAAAAAATCAGCAGAAAGAAAGTATATACAGTAGCATGTATGCTTCCTGTCATCGGATTTGTTCTCCTGGGAGTGCTGGGATATGTTGCACCACAGAGTGCGCCGGGTGTTGTTGTGAGCTGTGCATTTATTTTCTTTGGCTCTGGATTGTCTATTGGTGTAACAACTTGCTGTATGGCAGACGTAATTGACTATGGTGAAGTGAAATTTGGTGTAAGAAATGAGAGTGTGACATGTTCTGCACAGACATTTTTGATGAAAGCTGCAATGGCAGCGGCAGGAGGTCTGACAGGGATCGGACTTCAGCTTGTAGGCTACCGGCCAAAACTTGAAATTCAATCGGCAGGAACACTTCTTGGAATCCGTGTTTTGATGCTTGTGATTCCAATTGTTCTGGCCTTTATCAGTCTTGCGATTTATAAGAAATCTTATAAATTGGAAGAAAATATTATGAGGGACATAGTGAAGAAATTAAATAAACTTCATACGGATAATAAATAGAAGG
The DNA here is from genome assembly GCA_910585545.1 of uncultured Lachnospiraceae bacterium. Taxonomy (GTDB): domain Bacteria; phylum Bacillota; class Clostridia; order Lachnospirales; family Lachnospiraceae; genus An181. The sequence continues at coordinate 125,236 of CAJUFN010000006.1, read as the reverse complement.
CGGGGAAGCAGTAATGAGTATTATTTTTCATGAAAAGAGTAAAATATTTCATCTACATAATGATTCAATCAGTTATATTATGATGATTCTGGAGAATGGTCATTTGGGCCAGCTGTACTGTGGAAAACGAATTCATGACAGAGAAGATTTTTCCTATTTGCTGGAGAAAGCTCCCCGTCCGATGAGTTCTTGTGTCTACGAGGATGACAAAACATTTTCGCTGGAGCATATCCGTCAGGAAATGCCGGTGTATGGGACAACTGATTATCGTCATCCGGCAGTGGAGGTTTTGCAGGAGAATGGCAGCCGTATTTCGGAATTTGGATATCAGGAGCATAGAATTTTTTCAGGGAAGCCGAGATTGGAAGGACTTCCGGCAACTTATACAGAAGATGATTCGGAAGCAGAAACATTGATTATTACGTTAAAGGATGAGTTGACAGGAATAAAGGTGGAGTTATCTTATACAATTTTCGCCAGAGGCGGGATTGTAGCAAAAAATATGTGTTTCTTCAATGAGGGAAACGGAAGTGTACACCTGACACAAGCAATGAGCTTGTGTCTGGATCTTCCGGACTATGAGTATGAATGGATTCAGTTATCTGGAAGCTGGGCAAGGGAACGACATGTGAAGAATCGTATTTTGACACATGGAATTACAGCGATTGGCAGTATGCGTGGGAATTCTTCTCATGAGCAGAATCCGTTTATTGCATTGAAACGCCCTTCTGCGGATGAGCAGCAAGGTGAGGTATTTGGCGTTTCTCTTATATACAGTGGAAACTTTTTGATGCAGGCAGAGGTAGATGCGCATGACACATTGCGATTGCTGGCAGGAATCAATCCATCCGGCTTTGATTGGAAGTTGGATCCGGGAGAACATTTTCAGACACCGGAGGCAGTGCTTGTATATTCGGATAAGGGTTTGAATGGAATGAGTCAAACATTTCACGGGCTTTATCAGAAACGGCTTGCAAGGGGATATTGGAGAGATAGAGAACGTCCGATTTTGAATAATAACTGGGAAGCAACGTATTTTGATTTTACGGAAGAAAAGCTGGTTGAGATTGCAGAAAAGGCAAAGGAATGTGGTGTAGAATTGTTCGTTTTGGATGACGGATGGTTTGGAAAACGCTGCAGCGATCATGCCGGATTGGGAGATTGGATTGCGAATACAGAAAGGCTTCCAAATGGAATCACAGGTCTGGCAGATAGAATCGAAAATCTGGGAATGAAGTTTGGTCTTTGGGTAGAGCTGGAAATGGTCAATAAGGATTCTGATTTGTATCGTGCACATCCGGATTGGATTCTGGCAACCCCAGGGAGAAATCAATCGCATGGAAGATTCCAGCATGTACTTGATTTTTCCAGAAAAGAAGTAGTGGATCATATTTATGAGATGATCGCAAAGATTTTAAGTGAAGCGAAAGTTTCTTATATCAAGTGGGATATGAACCGCAGTATTACAGAATGTTATTCTGCCGTGCTGCCATCCGATCGTCAAGGTGAGATTTTCCACAGATATATTCTTGGTGTGTATGATTTATATGAGCGGCTGACAAGTCGTTTTCCTCACATTCTTTTTGAGTCCTGTGCCAGCGGCGGCGGCCGGTTTGATGCGGGGATGTTATATTACGCACCGCAAGGATGGGCAAGTGATAATTCAGATGCGGCAGAGAGGATAAAAATCCAATACGGAACGTCTATGTGTTATCCAATCAGCAGTATCGGGGCACATGTTTCGGTAATTCCGAATCACCAGGTTTTCCGCACGACACCGTTACATACACGTGCAAATGTGGCATATTTCGGAGCTTTTGGATATGAGCTGAATCTGAATAAATTATCAGAAGAAGAAATAAAAGAAGTCAAAGAACAGGTTTGTTTTATGAAGAAGTATCGTAAGATACTGCAATTTGGCACATTTTATCGTTTGAAGAGTCCGTTTGAGGGCAATGAAATGGTGTGGATGGCAGTCAGTGAGGATCAAAAAACTGCGATTGTTGGCTGGTACAGAATCTTAAATTGTGTCAATGCTACATTTACGAGAGTGGAACTGCAAGGACTGAACCCAGATTATCAGTATCGCAATTCACAGACCGGAAGATTCCATTATGGGGATGAATTAATGAACTTGGGATTGATCACATCAGATTCTACAGCCGGACAGGCAGAAGGAGATGCGGTGCCATGCACTGATTTTGAGTCACGTATTTATGTACTTGAGGCTGTGGAGTAATATGAACTAGGTTCGAGATATAAGAGAGGATACGATTAGATGATGAAAGAAAAAATTGCAAAGAAAAACAGTCCTGAGCGAATTGGGAAGATGATTTTTGGAATTTTATTAATCGGAATGTGTGTGGCATTCTATCGAATCAGCTTGTTTGGAGTAGATGCATTCAGCTGTATGAATCTTGGCATCAGCGGATTTTTGGGACTTAGTTTCGGAACATGGCAATTGATTATGAATACGGCAATTTTGGTTGTTGTGTTTTTTACAGTCAGGGAGAATATTGGTTTAGGAACCGTTGTGAATATGGTTTGTGTGGGATATATTGCGGATTTTCTGTGTTGGCTGATTCTTGATGTGATTGGACTGCAGGCAGGATTTGCTTTGAAAATTGTGTTTTTGTGTATGGGAACGTTATTGGCATCTTTGGGTTGTGCGCTGTATATGGTAGCAGGACTTGGGGTTGCACCATATGACAGTGTGGCGTTTATCATTACAAAAATGACAAAAGATAAAGTCTCATTCCGTTTCGCGAGAGTACTCTCTGATGTGACGGCAGTGGTTGTTGGTGTTGGTTTCTGTTTGGCGGCACATAATCCTGTCTGGGAAATTGTTGGAGTAGGAACGATTGTGAATGCGTTTTTTAATGGTCCGTTGATTCAGTTTTTCCGAACAAAGCTGGAGAAGTGAAGATAAGTGTGCAGCGGATTAGATGCTTTGTATTTTGATCAGACATAAAATCGGGTTATCTGGCTTATAATGAAGTAACAATAGAAGCGGTTTTGCCCGCTTTGCAGTAAAGAAGGAATGCGGATTGAATAGCCAGAAAGCAGAGAATCTTTTGAATCTTGCCTTAGATGCAACGGAAAGAGAACGGGAGAAAGCACCGGAATTAGAAATTGGATTTGAACCGGAAGGGCAAATCTGGGAATTGATCGTAAAATATACGGGAACGCTTGAAACGATACGAGAACTGACTGAGTCGATTGTGGAATTACAAAGTGGCTACGCTATTATTACCATTCGGGAGGAGAATCTGGAAAGATTCGAAAGACTGGATGCGGTAGAATATATAGAAAAGCCAAAGCTGCTATATTTTGAGATTACAAATGGAAAGAGGGAGTCGTGTATCAATTCGGTACAAGCGTCTCCCTTTTTTTTATCGGGAAAAGGAGTGTTAGTTGCAATTTTGGATTCAGGAATCGATTATGCCAGTCCGATTTTCAAAAATGCAGATGGAACAACGAGAATACGTGCCATCTGGGATCAGACGATACCAGGAAATCCGCCGCAGGGATATGCAATTGGAACAGAATATACGAAAGAACAGATAGATGAGGCGTTACAAAAAGATACTCCGGCAGAACAGCGGGCGATTGTCCCAAGCGTGGATGTGTCGGGACATGGAACTTCGGTAGCGGCAATTGCGGCTGGAAATGGCCGAGGAGTAGAGGGGAATCTGCGAGGTGTGGCGTATGAAAGTGAAATTATCGTGGTAAAGCTTGGAAATCCGAGGCAGGGAAATTTTCCCAAGACGACTGAGCTTATGCAGGCAGCGGATTATGTAGTGCGAAAGGCGATAGAATGGCAGATTCCGGTAGCGATTAATATCAGTTTCGGGAATTCTTATGGCTCTCATGACGGAACGTCACTGATGGAACGCTTTCTGGATGAGGTGGCAGGAAGATGGAAGAATGTTATCTGTGTGGGAACAGGTAACGAGGCAACGACCTCCGGACATACTTCAGGGACAGTGACAGAGTATACGGAGACGGTGGTACCGTTTACGATACAAAAAAATCAAGCAGCGACAAATATACAGATATGGAAAGAATATGTGGATGAGATATCGATTTCACTTGTATCGCCGGCGGGAGTTCGTGTCGGTCCGATACAGGAAGTGCTTGGTTCGCAGCGCTTTCGGCTCGAAGGAACAGAGATTCTTTTGTATTATGGGAAACCAAGTCCGTATAGTGTGGCACAGGAAATTTATCTGTCATTTATTCCGACAGAAACGTATCTGACAGAAGGGGTGTGGAAGATAGAACTCGTGGCAGGGAAAATTGTCAGTGGGAGTTATGAGATGTGGTTTCCGGGAAGTAGTACGGTAAATGTGGGAACCGGATTTTTGTATCCGAGTGAACGGACAACGCTGACGATTCCCTCGACAGCGAGTCAGGTGATTTCCGTGGGCGCATATGATGCGACAACGCTTGCATATGCAGAATTTTCCGGCAGAGGATATACACGATATGTGGAAATGACGAAACCGGATCTTGTGGCACCGGGAGTCGATGTGATGACAGTTGCGCCCGGAGGAAAAACAGCAGTCCTTAGCGGAACATCATTTGCCACGCCTTTTGTGACAGGGGCAGCGGCGCTTTTGATGGAGTGGGGCATCGTAGAAGGTAATGACAGATTTTTATATGGAGAGAAGATGAAAGCTTACCTAAGACGTGGGGCGAGGCCATTGCCGGGATTTACAGAGTATCCGAATCCGCAGGTAGGATATGGGGCACTGTGCGTGAGGGATAGTTTACCTATATGAGGATAAGAGAAAAAAGTTTGATAACAAGTTATCAAAAAGAGAAAAAAGTTATCAAACTTGATTTGTAGTTATCAAATTTATTGATTTGAGATATACTAGAAGATATAATTAGAATATATTATCTGAAAGGGGTTTGATTATGCAAGCAGAAGCATTGAAAAAATTGGTTTTTGATATACAGAAGTTGAAAACAGAAAAACAAACAGTTGAATTAAAGTCTGCTGAAAAAGGTTGTCCAACCAGATTATATGATACACTTTCTTCGTTTTCGAACCAAGATGAAGGCGGTATTATTATTTTTGGTGTTGATGAAAATGATAAGTATAAAATAAAAGGAGTTTATAATCCGCAGGATTTACAAAAGAAGGTAACAGAGCAGTGCAAACAGATGGAGCCAATGGTAAGAGCTTTATTTACGGTTTGTGACATTGAAGGTAAAGTGATTGTATCTGCTGAAATTCCGGGTGTAGATATTACCGAAAGACCAGTGTTTTATAAAGGCGTTGGTAGAATCAAAGGTTCTTATATTCGTGTCGGGGAATCTGATGAGCCAATGAGTGAATATGAGGTGTATAGTTACGAGGCTTTTCGTAAAAGAATTCGTGATGATATTCGTACAGTAGATGAAGCAAAATTACAGCTTTTGGATGAAAAGCGTTTAAATGATTATTTGACTATGGTAAAACGGGAGAGAAGAAATCTTTCGGAAAATGTATCGAATGAAGAAATTTTGGAATTGATGGCAGTTACGGCATGTAATGTTCCTACATTGGCTGGGATAATGACGTTTTCTAAATATCCTCAGACATATTTTCCGCAGCTCTGTATTACTGCAGTATGTTTACCCGGAACGGAGATGGGAACAGTAGGAGAAAGTGGAGAACGCTTCATTGATAACAAGCGGATTACAGGTGCAATACCGGATATGTTGGAAGAAGCAGTTGAATTTGTACGAAAGAATAGTCGAACTAAGACTATTATAGATGATAATGGGAAGAGAAAGGATAAACCGGAATATCCAATTAAAGCAGTTAGAGAAGCAATTTTAAATGCATTAGTGCATCGCGATTATAGTCTGCATACGGAAAATACACCGATTCGTATTGAAATGTATCGAGATCGTATGGAAGTTATCAATAGCGGCGGATTATATGGAAAGATTTCTATTGACGCGTTAGGTAAGGTACATCCGGAGACAAGAAATGCTGCACTTGCCAATATGTTAGAACTATTGAAAATTACTGAAAATCGTTATTCTGGGATTCCAACAATGCGATCAGAGTTTATTCAAGCAGGGTTGCCTGTGCCAATTTTTTCAGTTGTTCATGGAGAGTTTAAAGTTGTTATGAAGAATGACTGTTATAAAGAAAATAAAACATCAGAAAAAGCGATTTTAGATTTTTGTTTAATACCTAGATCAAGGGCCGAATTAATTGAATTTACGGGAAAATCTCGTACTTATACGATGATTAATCTAGTAGCACCGCTTTTGAGTGCGGGTAAATTAAAAATGACATTACCAGATAAGCCTAAAAGCTCTAAGCAAAGGTATATAAAAGCATAATAAAGGAGGTATCTCCCAAACAAGAAGAGTAAAAAATTAGAAGAAGTAGGAGTGACGGTTGGTAGATTAAAAAAGCTTTTTGATGATATATTCATACATCAGAAGAAGAAATTGAATTTTGGTACGCAAGAGAATTGCAACCTCTGTTGGGATACGCCAGATGGGAAAATTTTGAACTGATTGTAAAAAAAGCAACGATATCCTGTGAGAATGCAGGCGGGGAAGTTGAAGACCATTTTCGTGGTATCACGAAAATGATAAAATTGGCTAAAAATGCAGAAAGAGGTATTAAAGAATATGTGCTGACACGTTATGCATGTTATTTAATTGCCCAAAACGGAGATGCGAGAAAGGATGAAATAGTTCATGTGTTATGATAGGAGGAAATATAAATGTCAGATATAACAAAAAGAGCATTGGAAGCATCCTTAAAAAAATTGTTATTAGAAAAGCCGGTCACGAAGATCACAATCAACGATATTACAGAAGAATGCGGTGTGAATCGTGCCACTTTCTATTATCATTTTAAAGATATTTTTGATTTGATCGAGTGGTCCTGTGAGGAAGATGCACATAAAGCTGCGAAGGGGAATACTACATATGAAACATGGGAGCAGGGATTTCTCAATATCTTTCACGCAGTAGAAGCGAATAAACCGTTTATCTTGAATGTTTATCGGCATGTGAGTCAGGAGCAGATCATTCAATATCTGTATCGAGTGGTTTATCAATTAATTATAAATGTTGTGGAAGAATGTGCGCAAGGGATGCATGTCAGAGAGGATGATAAAAAGTTTATTGCTGATTTCTATAAGTTTGCTTTTGTGGGAATGATGCTGGATTGGATACGCCAGGATATGAAACCGTCCCCGGAAAAGATGATTTTAAGATTGAGCCGCCTCATAGAAGGAGATGTGGTCCGTATGCTTGAAAAATGCCGTACGGATAAAGTATATGAAAATATCAACAAATAACAGGATTTGTCGAAAAAAGCAACAATGCAGCTCTGCTATCGAAAATTTCGATAATGGGGCTGTTCTGTTGATTGTGAGTAGTTTTCGTTGGACGTATAATCTAGGTGTATTCGAAAAACATATATAACAAATAGATTTTTGGGAGGTATGATTATGTATTATTCAAGCGGAAACTACGAGGCATTTGCTCATCCTAAAAAACCAGAGGGAGTAGACCACAAGTCTGCTTATATTATTGGTACAGGACTGGCAGCTCTTACAGCAGCATGTTATCTTGTACGTGACGGACAGATGCGCGGTGATCATATTCACATTTTTGAAAAAGATTCGATTCCAGGCGGAGCATGCGATGGATTTGAATACCCGGGAGTTGGATATGTGATGCGCGGAGGGCGTGAAATGGATAATCACTTTGAAGTGATGTGGGATTTATTCCGCTCGATTCCATCTATTGAAACGGAAGGCGTCAGTGTACTGGACGAATATTATTGGCTTAACAAAGAGGATCCGAATTATTCTCTTTGCCGTGCTACAGTCAACTGCGGTCAGGACGCGCATACGGATAAGAAATTTGAAGTATCGGATAAAGCACAGATGGAAATTATGAGACTGTTTTTTACTCCGGATGAAGAATTATATGATAAACGTATTGATGAATATTTTGATGATGAGGTATTTGAGTCAAATTTCTGGTTATACTGGCGCACCATGTTTGCATTTGAGAATTGGCACAGCGCTTTGGAAATGAAACGATATATTAAAAGATATATCCATCATATCGGAGGGCTCCCTGATTTCACGGCATTGCGATTTACGAAATACAATCAGTATGAGAGCATGATTCTTCCAATGGTAAAATATTTGGAAAACGCCGGTGTAGTATTCCATTATAATACGAAGGTTGTTAATGTGGAATTTGATATTGAACCGGATAAAAAGCAGGCAACCAGAATCGAGCTTCTCGTGAATAATGAAACCCGTTTTGTTGATCTTACCGAGAATGATTTGGTGTTTATTACGAATGGCGGATGTGTAGAAAATTCTGCGATGGGCTCTCAGAATACTCCGGCTCCTTATAATCCGGAAATCAAACCTGGCGGGGGCTGGGATATGTGGAGACGTATTGCTGTCCAAAGTCCTGATTTTGGTAATCCGAATAAATTCTGTTACGATAGTGAATTATGTAATTGGATGAGCGCCACGGTAGAGACATTGGATCAGAGAATCATCCCATACATTACTAATATCTGCAAGCGGGATCCATTTACCGGGAAAGTGGTTACCGGAGGTATCGTTACGGTAAAAGATTCCAGCTGGTTATTAAGCTGGACGATCAACCGTCAGCCGCAGTTTCGTTCTCAGAAAAAAGATCATTGTCTTGTATGGGTCTATGCGTTGTTTAATGACAGACCGGGCGATTATATTAAAAAGCCTATGAGAGACTGTACCGGAAAGGAAATCTGTATGGAATGGCTGTACCATATCGGAGTGCCGGAAAATGAGATTGAGGAACTTGCAGAGAACAGTGCCAATACAGTTCCTGTTATGATGCCTTATATCGATGCTTTCTTTATGCCGCGTAATGATACAGACCGTCCAAAGATTGTTCCGGATAAAGCTGTAAACTTTGCCTTTATCGGACAATTCGCGGAGACAGAACGAGATACTATTTTCACAACCGAGTACTCGATGCGTACAGGTATGGAAGCGGTCTATACGTTGCTTGATGTTGACCGTGGAGTACCGGAAGTCTGGGGCAGCACGTATGATGTGAGGGATTTGCTCAATGCTGCCGTTAAATTACGTGACGGAGCGCCGCTGACCGAAATGAAGCTTGGATTTAAAGAGAAGCTTGCTGTTGGGAAAGCGCTTCACATGATTAAAAACACAGATATTGAGAAACTGCTGAAAGAATATCATGTCATTTAAAGCAAAGAAATGGTTTGATAGTCGATTGGATCAGGTTTCCACTAATATATCAGAGGCAAGAAGACCAGTCAGAAGGCTGGTCGCTTCTTTTTTAATCTGTTCCAACGGTACATTTTCGGAATGACTTTCGTTAATAAAACCAACCATACCATAGCATAAGAAACCTGCAATTTTTTTTGCAGAGTACTTCAGTCTAAAATTCTGGGTTTTCTTTGTCGTATAATTTTCTATGGTTTTTAGAACGTGATTGTAGAAAGAAAAAGCCAGATATGGATTTTTCTCCGGTTTTGTGTGACGGAAAAAGTCATAGTTGCTATAGTACAGCTCCATGATGCAGTGAAGAACATTACAGTAACTTTGAACCAGGAGATGCTGCGGATTATTCTCTGTCTGCAGGTGATGGTGAATTTCGGTTCCGGTATGGATCATGTCAAGAAAGATGTCATCAATCAAAGCATATTTATCACTATAATGGGTATAGAAAGTAATCCTGCTGATATCTGCGCGTTTGCAAAGCTCTGTGATAGAAATGCTTTCAAAAGACATCTCGTTTAACATTAGAATCAGAGTTGATTTTAAGTTTTTCTTTGTTTTGCGGATTCGTTTATCTTCCATATATTTTACAGTTTCTCCAATCTGTATAATTAACTGACAAAAATGAAATATTGTAAATTGTTATTGTATATTGCAATTGCTATAATTTTAACACGTGTTAAAATAATGGTCAATCTGTTAAGTTTGGATTTGGAGAGATTGGAAAGGAAGAAATATATGTGTAAAATAGCCATAATGACAGACAGTAACTGCGGTATATTGTCAGAGCAAGGAAATAAACTTGGTATTCATATCGTTCCCATGCCGATTATTGTAGATGGCAAGACTTATTATGAGGGAATTGACATTTTTACAGAAGAATTTTATAAAAAGCAAGCCGAAGGTGCAGAAATTACATCCTCTTTGCCATCACCGGGAAGTGTGATCGATATGTGGGATGAATTGTTGGAAACATATGATGAGGTTGTGTATATACCAATGTCGAGTGGGCTTAGCAATTCTTGCGGCAGTGCTATGACACTCGCACGGGATTACGAAGGAAAAGTATATGTAGTTGATAACAAGCGTATTTCGGTGACACTTGTACAGGCAGTATTGGACGCACTTAAGATGGCAGAGCAGGGAATGAGCGGCGCTGATATTAAGACAACATTGGAGAAAGAAGCAGCGGATGCGAATATCTATATCGCAGTAGATACATTGGAGTATCTGAAAAAGGGCGGCAGAATAACTGCGGCAGGCGCAGCCATCGGAAGCGTGCTGAATATTAAACCGGTGTTAAATCTGCAAGAAGAAAAACTGGATGCATTTGCAAAGGTACGTGGCATGAAGGCGGCATTTCGGACAATGTGCAAAGCGCTTCACAAAGATTTGGAAGGAAGATTCAAAGAACTTCATGAAAATGGAGAATTGCTGCTTGGAATGGCTCATACATACATGGAACCGGAAGAGTTAGCACAGTGGAAGAAAGAGTTCGAGGAAGAGTTTCCGGGAGAAGAAATCTTATATGGAGTGCTTACTTTGAGTATTGGATGTCATCTAGGACCGGGAGCACTGGGAATTGGATTGGTTCGGAAAAAATAATCGGGAAATAAAACAGGAAGTATCACTTGAGCGATATCAAAGCGATGCTTCCTGTTCTTTATTCTATCTATTTAAAATTAATTTTGTAAGCTCTACCGGGTCTACGATGTTGCCATCTTTGTATACACGCATGTTACCGGAAGCGATTTCATCGATTAAGATAACTTCGTCGTTGTTATAACCGAATTCGAATTTGATATCCCATAAGTCGAGTCCGATAGACTTTAAGTCATCAGCAACGATTTTGGTGATTTTCAATGTCTGCTCTTTCATGCTTTCGAACATCTCAGGTGTCATAACACCAAGTGCAGCAAGTCCTTCACCAGTTACAAGCGGATCTCCCTTTTCATCATTCTTAAATGTACACTCTACATAACCGCCTTCTAATACAGTACCGTCTTCGATGTATTCGCCGTATCTGCGGATGAAACTTCCTGTAGCAACAAGTCGGCAGATTACTTCCAATCCGTGACCAAATACAGTTGCAGGAAGAACTTCCATAGTTGCTTCGTCTACATTAGCGCCTACATAATGAGTTTTGATGCCGGCATCTTTTAATAATTCAAAATAGTGAATGGATGTTTCAAGGTTTGCCTTGCCGATACCTTCGATAGTAAGTCCGACAGAGTTTTCACCTGGATCAAATACGCCATCTTTACCTGTACAGTCGTCTTTGAATTTTAACAATACATTACCGTTCTCAAGTTTAAATACGTCTTTTGTTTTTCCCTCGTAAATTTTTTCCATGTTTTGCATCCTTTCTTATCTTACAATGGTCTTCATTCCATCAGAATATATTCATTCGGTATCCACTTGCATTTTGCCTCATGAACATATGTTATAATCTCACAGTTGAAGGCGCATGTCTAGTATATTTTCAAAATTTTTTCAAAAAATAGTATCAGTTCAGCAATAACAGTAATTTAACAAAAGGTAGTCTTGTATCATAGAAGGTAGAGATTTATAATAAATGTGGCATTATAAAAAGTAAAGAAGAGAGCATAGAGAGGGTGTAGGTTTATGTATAAATTAATGCGTTATCTTAGGCATTATAAGAAGGAAACAGTGATAGGACCATTGTTCAAGCTTCTTGAATCGAGCTTTGAATTGATCGTACCGCTTGTGATGGCGCGGATTATCGATGTGGGGATCAAGAACAATGATTTGACATATATTTTAAAGCTGGGAGTACTGCTTGTAATTCTTGGCGTGCTGGGGCTTAGCTGCTCATTGACTGCACAATACTTTGCAGCAAAAGCGGCGACCGGATTCGGAACAGAGCTTCGGCATGATTTGTTTGCACATATTCAGTCTTTTTCTTACAGTGAGATCGATAAGGCAGGAAGCGCAACTTTAGTGACCAGAATAACCAGTGACATCAATCAGGCACAGGCCGGAGTCAATCTCGTTATTCGCCTGTTTCTGCGCTCTCCATTTATCGTAGTAGGAGCGCTTGTCATGGCATTTGCTATTAATGTGAAGCTGGCACTGATCTTTTGTGTAACAGTACCGGTATTATCTTTGGTCATTTATGGGATTATGGCAGCTACGATTCCATTGTACCGAAAAGTACAAAAGAGCCTGGATGAAGTGTTGCTTGCTACGAGAGAAAATCTGACAGGAATTCGTGTTATTCGGGCATTTTGTATGCAGCAGAAAGAAAAAGAAGAATTTGAGGAGAAGAGCAATGCATTTTTAGCATTGCAGATTTTGGTTGGGAAGATATCAGCGCTTATGAATCCGGTGACTTATATTATTGTAAATGCGGCAACCATTGCGATTGTGTGGGGCGGCGGACTGCAGGTAAATGAGGGAGCCATTACACAGGGAGAAGTGATCGCGCTTGTCAATTATATGACGCAGATCCTCCTTGCATTGGTGGCGCTTGCGAATCTTATTGTGACATTTACGAAAGCAATGGCATCAGGGATACGGATTAATGAAGTGTTTGATTTGAAACCAAGTATGGTGTCCGGTGAAAAAAAAGAAATGAAGAAGGAAGAAGTAATCCTGGAAATGTCCGGTGTAGATTTTGCGTATCAGGGACATAAAGAAGCCGCTTTGTCGGATTTGAATGTAGTTGTAAAAAAGGGAGAGACGATTGGGATAATTGGAGGCACCGGCTCAGGCAAGACAACGTTTGTGAATCTGATTCCGCGATTCTATGACGCATCGAAGGGCAGGGTAAAAGTAAACGGAGTTGATGTAAAAGACTATGATTTAGGTACCTTGCGTGGAAAAATCGGTATCGTACCGCAAAAGGCAGTGTTGTTTCGCGGAACGATCAGAGAGAATCTTTTGATGGGAAATGCATATGCAACGGAAGAAGATATGATACAAGCGCTTAAGAATGCACAGGCTTATGAGATTGTTATGAATAAAAGCGCCGGTATGGATACGATGGTGAGCGAAGGCGGAAAAAATCTATCCGGAGGACAGAAACAGCGTCTTACGATTGCAAGAGCTCTGGTACGAAAACCGGAGATACTTATTCTGGACGACAGTGCATCGGCGCTTGATTATGCTACGGATGCCAAACTTCGTCAAGCCATTGCCCAAAATACGGAGAATATGACAGTGTTTATCGTTTCCCAACGTGTTGCATCCATTATGCAGGCAGATAAGATCATCGTGTTGGATGATGGAAAGATTGCAGGTATGGGAACACATGCTGAACTAATACAAGGCTGTGAGATTTACAGAGAAATCTGTCATTCACAGTTATCGAAAGAGGAGGTAGCGTATGAGACAAAATAAAGATACTTTTCATAAGATATTAAAGCAAGTACGTCCTTACAGACATATTCTCTTACTCTCTCTTGTATTTGCTGTGATTTCGGTAGCACTTACCCTATATGCGCCGATTCTCGTAGGAGATGCACTGGATAAGATTATTGGAGTGGGAAAGGTTGATTTCGATGCGATTTTTCATATTCTGAAAAAATTGGGATTGATCATAGCGGTGACAGGAATTGCCCAGTGGTGCATGAATCTATGCAATAATACAATAGTGTATCGTGTTGTAAAAGATGTGAGGATGAAAGCATTTTCGCATCTGCAGAAACTTCCGTTAAAATATATTGACAGCCATTCTAATGGGGAAACGCTCAGCCGGATTATCACTGATGTAGAACAGTTTTCAGATGGGCTTTTGATGGGATTTTCCCAACTCTTTACAGGAGTGGTGACGATTGTAGGAACGCTGTTTTTTATGCTTTCGATCAATGTTCATATCTCACTTGTCGTTATTTTGATTACTCCGATATCATTGTTTGTAGCAAGTTTTATCGCAAAAAGGACTTATGTGCTGTTTAAAAGACAGTCGGAAGTACGTGCCGAGATGACTTCTTTGGTAAATGAGATGGCGGGCGATCAGAAAACCATACAGACATTTGGCTACGGAAAACGCGCCTTGAGCCGTTTTGATAAAATCAATGAAGCACTAAGAGAATGCAGTTTGAAAGCGATTTTCTTTTCTTCAATCACGAATCCAAGTACAAGGTTTATCAATGGACTTGTGTATGCAGGCGTCGGTATCGTAGGGGCTATCTTTGCGATGCACGGAGTGATAAGTGTAGGACGATTGTCTTGTTTTTTAAGTTATGCGAATCAATATACAAAGCCGTTTAATGAGATTTCCAGCGTTGTGACAGAATTACAGAATGCCTTTGCCTGTGCAAGGCGGGTGTTTGAATATATAGAAGAAAAACCGGAGACGGAAGATGGGGAAAATGTAAAAGAGCTAGGTGCAGTGGATGGAAGTCTGAAACTTGCAGATGTATCTTTTTCTTATAACAAGGAGAAAGAACTTTTAAAGAATCTTAACCTGGAAGTGAAACCGGGACAGAAGATTGCAATCGTAGGACCGACCGGATGTGGCAAGACAACGCTGATCAATCTTTTGATGCGGTTTTATGATGTGGATGACGGTGCAATTTATTTTAGCGGTACGGATATTATGGAAATAAAGCGTGACAGTCTTCGCAGTAATTATGGTATGGTGCTGCAGGATACATGGTTAAAATCCGGCACCATCGCAAAGAACATTGCCTATGGTAATCCGTTGGCAACGAAAGAAGAGATTGAGGAGGCGGCAAAAGCAGCCTATGCGCATAGTTTTATAAGAAGAATGAAAGACGGCTATGATACTGTGATCACAGAAGATGGAGGAAATCTTTCTCAGGGGCAGAAGCAGCTTTTGTGTATCGCAAGGGTGATGTTAAAGCTTCCGCCGGTATTGATCTTAGACGAGGCGACTTCTTCGATTGATACACGAACAGAGATTAAAATTCAGGACGCATTTAAGAAAATGATGGAAGGAAGAACCAGTTTTATCGTGGCACATCGTCTGTCAACGATTCAGGGAGCGGATGTGATTCTGGTAATGAAAGACGGCAATATCATCGAGCAGGGAAACCATGAAACCTTGCTTAAAAAAGGCGGATTTTATGCAAATCTTTACAAGAGCCAGTTTTCATGTAACAGTTCAGCCATGCACAAAGTCACAAAAATCTGAATTCAAACTTGTTTGAAAACGAAGATTTTTTGTGTACTTTGTATATGGCGCTCTGCCATAAGCGAGGATTTAGCCACGTATGTGGCGAAATAAGCTGCAAAGCAGCTAATCCGAGCTGTTATGGCTGAACTGTTACATTTTCATGATAGAAATGCTTGACAAAATAGGAAAATAGGAATAGTCTTGTATTAGGATAATAATACAAAGCAGGAGGGAGCAGTATGATTGAAATTCAAAATCTGAGCAAAGTTTATAAATTAAATAAAAAACAGATGAAAGAATCGAAGTTAAAAACGCCGCAAAAGGTAGCAGTAAACAAACTTTCTTTGAAAGCGGAGAAAGGAGAAATCTATGGGCTTTTAGGACCGAATGGCGCGGGTAAGACAACGACGCTTCGGTGTATCGCAACGATTATCAAGCCAAGCGGCGGTAAAATCTTTGTAAATGGGCACGAAGTGGAAGAGGAACCGGAAGAAGTACGCAAGAGTATAGGATTTCTCACAAGTGATATCAAGCTCGACCCGCAGTTTTCTCCGGACTATCTGTTCGATTTTTTCGGAAGGCTGCATAAAGTTCCGCAGAATGTATTAAAGCAAAGGAAGAAAGAATTGTTTTCTTATTTTGAAATCGGAGGTTTTGCACATAAACAGATTAAGGAATTATCAACCGGTATGAAACAAAAAGCTGCAATCGCGGTTTCTCTGGTGCATGATCCCGATATTGTTATCTTTGATGAACCTACAAATGGTCTGGACATTATCACAGCAAAAAGCGTTACCGATTATCTTAAGAAACTGCGTGATGAAGGAAAGCTTGTTATAATTTCTACACATATTATGTCTGAGGCACAAAAGCTTTGCGACCGTATCGGAATGATTGTGGACGGTAAGAAAATCTGTGAAGGAACATTGGATGAAATCTTGCAAAAGACGGGCGCAGAAGATCTCGAGGATGCATTTTTTACATTATATCGAGCTAGATGTCAGGCTGGAAAAGGGGTGCAGTAATGAGTGGAATTAAGCATATATTTGGAAAAGAAATGGCGAGAGTATTCAAAGACAGGAAAATGATATTTTCCGTGTTTGTGCTTCCGGTTGTCGTTATGATAGGAATTATGGGATTGACCACAAATATGGCTAAGAAGCAGGCAGAAGATATTGAAAGCCACAAATCTATCGTATACATACAGAACATGCCGGAAAGTTTTGAAAAGTTCCTTGCGGACAATGGGCTTGATTACAATATGAAGCAGGCGAATAATGAAGCTGTATGGGAAGAGGCAAAGACAGAAATCAAAGACGGCGAAGCAGATCTTTTGATTGAATTTCCAAAGCAGTTTGAGGAGCAGGTAGCAAGTTACGAGGCTGGCCAGGACATTCCTCAGATCAAGACGTATTATAATCCATCCGAGAATTATTCCGCGGCAGCATACCGCGAGATTTCCGAAAATATTCTGGAAGGATACCGGCAGATGTTATTGCTTGAGCGAATCGGCGATATCAATGAAGTTACGATTTTTACTGTGAACAGTGATAATGCAGAAATGATCATCCAGGATGACCAGAAGGCAAGCGGAAAGGCATTAGGGACGATGCTTCCGTATTTTATTACAATCCTGCTCTTTGCAGGGGCAATGGGAATCGGTACGGACATGATTGCCGGGGAGAAAGAAAGAGGAACGATGGCAAGTCTTTTGGTAAGCCCGGTGAAACGTAATGCGATTGTGCTTGGAAAAGTATTCTCATTGATGGCGATTTCCGGAATTTCTTCTGTTATATATGTAGGAGCGATGGTTGTGGCAATGCCTAAGGTAATGGGAGGAGCCGATGCCGGATTTGATGTGAGTCTGACTGCGGCGCAGATTGCGATGCTTGCAGTACTTATGGTGGCGCTTGCATTCTTCTATTCGGCAATCATCGTAGTTGTATCTGTATTTGCAAAAACAGTCAAGGAAGCAAATACTTATGTGATGCCGGCATATATGTTGATTTTGATTGTCGGAATGATTACGATGTTTACGAATAAAGAACCGGAATTTTCTTCTTTCTGTGTTCCGATTTACAATAGTGCACTCGTTTTGCAAGGAATTCTTTCCGGAGAAGTAACGATGGCACAATATGGAATCACGCTTGGAATGACGATAGTATTAGGATTGGCGCTGTGTGGAATAATCGTGAAGGCGTTTGAGAGTGAGAAAGTGATGAGTTGTTAAATATGGAAAAGTGACAAAAATAATGCAAGGCACGAATTGATTACATTATAATGTAATTGTTCGTGCCTTGTCTTTGGTGTCAAGTATATAACAAAACGTCTGGTAGATATTTTTTGTATTATGTGAAGATATTTATTGTGTGCGTAACTTTACAATAAGGCGCAGCAGTATTTTCCCAAGTGCGGTGACGAGGATAGCAGCCGCGATTGCTTCCGGAACCCCTGAAGAGGCGACGGTTGCCATAATCAGACCGAAGACAGCTGAGACGGCTACTTCTTTTGCCTGCGCATATTGGGCTGCAAACATAAAGTAGATGCTGCTCATGACGAAAATGGTGTTTACCATGGAACCGACAAAGCCGGTGATGATAAGTCCAAGCGTCTGATTGCAGTGGATACGCATCAAAAGGCACCATAAAAGTCCTGCGATTACGCCGATCATAATACGGCATCCAACAGATATCCAGATTGCTTTTAAAGCTCCAACGAGACCAGTCGTGGTCAGAAACGGAGAAAAAGCAAACGATAAAAGAGTAGGGGCCATCGTGTTACTGATCAAGGAACAGATTCCAAATACGCCTCCTAAGATAGCGCCGGCCAAAGGACCGAAAAGGACTGCACCAAGAATGACTGGAATGTGTACGGTTGTCGCCTTAATGATTGGAAGCTGTATCATGCCAAGCGGGGTATTCGCAAGGACCACGATGACGGCTGCCATAAGTGCAACACTGACCATCCAGCGTGTGTCTTTTTTTGTTTTGTTCATTATTTAGTTCCTCCTTGTTATCATTCTCTTAATGAGATACAATACAGTGGAAGTATAACATTTTAGAACAATAACGGCAAGACTTGTCTTGAAAAAGATACAAAATATGGAAGGAAGAAAAATCAATGATATTAAAAGGAAAAACAGTGATTCTTGGTGTTTCCGGAGGAATCGCAGCATATAAGAGTGCATCACTTGCAAGTATGTTAATCAAATCCGGAGCGAAAGTACATGTGATTATGACAGAACATGCAACCAATTTTATTCATCCGATTACCTTCGAGACGCTGACCAGACAGAAATGTCTGATAGACACATTTGACCGGAATTTTGAATTCAACGTAGAACATGTAGAGCTTGCGAAAGCAGCGGATGTGATGATGATTGCTCCTGCAACGGCAAATGTGATTGCAAAAGCGGCACATGGGATTGCGGATGATATGTTGACCACGACTTTGCTTGCCTGTAAATGCCCGAAGATTATTGTTCCGGCAATGAACACAAGGATGTATGAAAATCCAATCACACAGGATAACATAAATACTTTGAAAAAGTACGGAATGGAAGTTGTGGCACCGGCAACCGGATACCTTGCGTGTGGAGACACGGGAGCAGGAAAGATGCCGGAAGCGGAAATACTATTCGAACATATTGTAAGAGCTATCGCATATCCAAAGGATATGGAAGGGAAGAAAGTGCTTGTAACTGCCGGACCAACGCAGGAGAAAATTGATCCGGTGCGCTATATCAGCAATCATTCTACCGGAAAAATGGGATATGCCATTGCACGTCAGTGCATGCTGCGAGGAGCACAGGTTACTTTGGTGAGTGGAAAGACAAATCTAAAGCCGCCGATGTTCGTAGAGGTGGTTCCGGTTATCTCTGCCAAAGATATGTATGAGGCGGTGATTGAGAGAAGCGATCGGATGGACATTATTATTAAAGCCGCGGCAGTGGCAGACTACCGCCCGGCAAATGTAAGTGAAGAAAAGATGAAGAAAACAGGGGGAGAACTTAGCATTGAACTCGAGCGGACGCAAGATATCCTGCAGCACTTGGGCACACATAAAAAAGAAGGACAGTTTCTGTGCGGATTTTCTATGGAGACGCAAAATATGTTGGAAAACTCCAGAAAGAAATTGGAAAAAAAGAACCTGGATATGATTGCAGCGAATAACCTGAAAGTGGAAGGCGCAGGATTTGGAACGGATACGAATATCATTACGTTGATTACAAAGGATATGGAAAAAGAATTGGAGATTATGACGAAAGCGGAAGCTGCGGATGAGATTCTGGATGAAATTATGCGAAGGATGCAGTAAGGAACCCAATGAAGGCAGCTGCATATACTAAAGCAAGGAAGAAAGAGGCAGGTGCAAAGAATGCGGCTGTGTGAGCTTCGGGAAAAAGAGGTGATCAATCTTTGCGACTGCAAACGGCTTGGATGCGTCGTAGATTTGATTGTTGATATGTGCAGCGGCTGTGTGGAGGCAATTATTGTTCCGGGACCATGTAAGATATGTGGACTATTTGGATATGATTCGGAATATATTATTCCATTTGCCTGTATCAAATGTGTAGGACCGGATATTATCATGGTTGAGATTCAGGAAGAACGATGCCTGAAAAGCTGCAAATAGGTATGAAATAGCAAAATCCCTTCTTGTGAATATGTTAAAGCGAGGAGGGATTTTATTATGGCTATGAAAGTGATTGATGTAAGCAGGCACAACGGAGAAATTAACTGGGAAGATACCAAAGGAGAAATAGATGGCGTCATCATCCGATGCGGCTATGGCGATGATATCGCAAGTCAGGATGATGAAAGATGGAAATACAATGCAGACGCATGTGTACGCCTTGGCATACCATTTGGCGTATATCTCTATTCTTATGCAGATAGTACGGCACATGCAAAAAGTGAGGCAGAGCATGTGCTGCGTCTGATAAAGGGTTACAAATTATCCTATCCGGTCTATTATGATTTGGAAGATGCACAGACGGTAGGAAGCGTAAGCGGCGATGTGTTGCAAGAAATTGTGCACACATTTGCGACGCATATTGAGCAGGCAGGATATTGGTGCGGGCTGTATGCAAATTATTCCTGGTTCGAAACAAAGCTTGCAAACGCTTATTATGACCGCTATACAAAATGGATTGCAAGATATGCAAGTACGCTTGGATACAACAAAGAAGTGGGGATGTGGCAGTATACCTCAACCGGAAGTGTGGCAGGGATTAGCGGCAATGTAGATATCAGCCATTGCTACAGGGATTTTCCTAAATTGATTGGCGGCGAGAATGCCTGGGAACCGCCGAAAGAGACGGAAGTCAACGTATATTATCGGGTGCGCACAAAAGAAACCGGATGGTTGGAAGAAGTGCGTAATCTGGAAGATTATGCAGGCTATAAAGGATATGCGGTCACGGATATAGCGGTACGTGCCAATCACGGAAGCGTACGTTACCGCGTGCATGTAAAAGGGGAGAAATGGCTTCCGTATGTAAGTGGATATGACACCAAGGAAAGTAAGAATGGATATGCCGGTAATGGAAGGGTTATCGATGCAATTGAGATTTATTATTATACGCCGGAATCCATACGCCCATACCAGAAAATCAAGTATCGCATTGCTCCAAAAGGAGGAAATTATTATCCATGGCAGTATGATACAGAAAAAGCACCGGGACAGGACGGGTATGCGGGAGTGTATGGCAAAGAAATCGTGAAATTTCAGGCAATTATAGAATAAATATAGAATAGTTGTTTGACAATGCATTACCGCGGCATTATACTGATTTTAGAGTAAATGAGGAAAGGCGGAATAACCATGAAGTGTCCATATTGCAGCAATCCAGATACAAGGGTGATCGATTCAAGACCGGCAGAAGACGGGAATTCTATCCGAAGACGAAGGTCTTGTGATGTCTGTGGCAAGCGTTTTACCACGTATGAAAAGGTAGAGACAATTCCTTTGATTATTATCAAAAAGGATAATAACAGGGAACAGTATGATCGAGCAAAAATCGAAGGCGGCGTGCTCCGTGCGTGTTATAAGCGTCCGGTATCGGCAGCGGATATCCAAAAAACGATTGATGATATTGAAACAGCTATCTTTAACAGCGAAGAAAAAGAAATCTCCAGCAGCGCCGTAGGTGAGATTGTTATGGATAAGCTAGAAAAACTGGATCCGGTTGCATATGTAAGGTTCGCGTCAGTTTATCGTGAATTCAAAGATGTGAACACATTTATGGAGGAGCTGAAAAAAATATTAGATAAATAATTAGCCGAAGATTGCGCTATGGCGCAATCTTTGGCTGATTATAGGAAAGAATAGCATGAGAACATATAAATTAACGATTGCGTATGACGGAACGGCATACAAGGGTTGGCAGCGTCAGGAGACCACAGACAAGACGATTCAGGGAGTTCTGGAACAAGTTTTAACAAGGATTGTAGGATTTCCGATTCAGATCGATGGCTCTGGGCGCACAGACGGAGGCGTCCATGCCGGTGGACAGACGGCAAGTTTTAAGCTCCCCGGAAAGATAGAAGAAGAGGCATTGCGGGAAAGGCTGAATCAGGAACTGCCAGTGGACATTCGTATTTTGAAATTGCAATTGGTGCCAAATGCATTTCATGCAAGATACAGTGCGAAATCCAAACGGTATGAATACCGGTTGGATTTAAGAGAAAAGCCAGATGTGTTTACCAGGCGGTACACATATCATTTTCCATATGAGCTGGATGTGGAAGCGATGAGAAAGGCAGCGGGCAATCTTATCGGTACCTATGATTTCACAAGCTTTTGTGATAAGAAGGAAGAAGACGGCAATACGCGGAGCATATATGAAATTACCATAAGACAAGAAAAGGACAAGCTTTTTATCAGTTATTACGGAAATGGATTCTTATATCATATGGTAAGGATTCTGACAGGAACACTTTTAATGGTTGGAAAAGGGACGTTTGCCCCGGAAGAAATGAAAGCGATCCTTGCGGCAAAAGAGCGGGGAAGGGCAGGCTTTCTTGCGCCTGCGAGAGGACTTTTTTTGCAGGAAGTATATTACAAATAAAATGTATGGCAGAGAAGAATCTGCAATAATAGAATTAGATTTGAAGAATGGAGGAGTCAAAGGATGAAACTGATATCATGGAACGTAAATGGAATTCGTGCGTGTGTGCAGAAAGGATTCTTAGATTTTTTTAATGAGGTGGATGCAGATATTTTCTGTATTCAGGAGAGCAAGATGCAGGAAGGGCAGCTTGAGCTGGACTTGCCTGGATATTATCAGTACTGGAATTATGCCGAGAGAAAGGGATATTCGGGAACAGCGATTTTTACAAAACAGGAGCCGATGTCAGTCGCTTATGGAATCGGAATCGAAAAGCATGATAAAGAAGGGCGTGTGATCACGCTGGAATATGAAGATTTTTATTTTGTGACAGTGTATACTCCGAACTCTCAGAGTGAACTGGCAAGGCTTGCGTATCGAATGGAGTGGGAGACAGATTTTCTGACTTATTTGAAAACATTAGAAGAAAGCAAGCCGGTTATTTTCTGTGGGGACCTTAATGTGGCGCACAAGGAAATTGATCTTAAGAATCCAAAGACGAATCGGAAAAATGCAGGATTTACCGATGAAGAGCGCGGCAAGTTCTCGGAAGTGCTGGAGGCAGGATTTATCGATACGTTCCGTTATTTTTATCCGGATATGGAAAGCATTTATTCCTGGTGGTCCTATCGCTTCAGTGCAAGGGCAAAAAATTCAGGGTGGCGTATTGACTATTTCTGCGTATCGGAAAGCTTGAAAGAGCGACTTGTGGATGCGAAGATTCTGACAGAGATAATGGGGTCAGACCATTGTCCGGTAGAACTTGACATCAGATAGGAGGCAGTATGAGGATTATAAGAGAAGAAGCGGCGGCAGTAGTGATAGATTATCAGGAAAAGTTAGTTCCGGCAATGCATAAAAAGGAAGAACTTATCAGAAACTCCCAGATACTGCTTAAAGGTTTAAAGATACTTGGAGTTCCGATGTGTGTAACTCAGCAGTACACGAAAGGACTCGGGATGACGGTAAGCGAAATACAGGAAGCAGCCGGCACCAAAGCTTATATGGATAAGATCAGTTTTAGCACAGCTGATGTGACAGCAGAGCAGATTCAGGGAAAGAAATACGTGATTTTGTGCGGGATGGAAGCACATATCTGTGTGCTGCAGACGTTGATTGATTTAAAAGCAAAGGGATATGTTCCGGTGTTGGTAGAAGATTGCATCTCCAGCCGTAAGAAAAATGATAAGAAGATGGCAATAAAGCGAGCAATACAAGAAGGAGCAATCGTGACGACTTACGAAGCAGTGCTGTTTGAACTTCTGAAAGAGGCAGGAACAGAAGAAAGCAAGGCGATTCAGAGGTTGATAAAGTAGAAGGAGGCATATCAAATATGAAACCTATTCCTCTTAAAATTGTAATAAGGATATCAATTCCATTTTGTATTTTAGGCTTTCTTCTTATGGCGATAGGGATTGGCATAGGAACTAACGTAGGCTTAATTGTGCTAACAGCAGGCTTATTTGTACTCATCGGGGTTATAGTTTTTATGGCTGTTTTTTATAGGTGCCCTCATTGCGGAAGATCTATTACTATATGGTATCGTAACCATTATTGTCCGCATTGTGGAAACTACCTGGTTTAGCCAAATAGTAGAAGCAGATTTACGGAAGAGTAACAAACAAATAAAAGGACTGTATATGATATGTAAGATGGAATCATATATAGCCCTTTTCTTATGTAAAGGGTTTATTTACCTCTTTCCAACTTCTTCTTAAGTATCTTTTTCATCCGCATAGAAATAGGACAGACTTGTCCATCTGCCATAGTAATCATTCCGGTCTGAAAATCTACTTCGCTAATCTGTGTTGTATTGATAAGATAGGATCGATGGCATCTGAAAAATGGTTCTTCCAGCTGTAATTCCACTTCTTTTAGTTGTGCAGGAAATTCAATTGTACGGTTTCTGGCGTACAGTATGATTTTGTGGAAATCTTTGGAAGTTTTAAAAAAGAGGATATCATTATAATTAATGATGATTCTGCGTTGATCCAAAGGAATCACAAATGTTTTTAAAAGATAGCTGTTGGCAGCAGCATATTTATCAACCACATCTAAGAGGCATTCATGAATCTTGGATTTCATCTTATCGTAAGTATCTTTAATAATAAAATCAAGAGCTTCTATTTTATACTGGAAAGTCATAAAAATCTTCTCAGAATGACTTGTGATAAAAACAATGAAGCAGAGAGGTTGCAGTTTGCGTATCGTTTGAGCAAGTATAAGACCATTCATATCTATATTCAAATCAATATTGAGAAAGAATAAGCAGGTATTCTTTGAGGAAGACGCTTTATCTAAAATATCAGAAGGATTATTCGTGGCAAGCCTCAAATTCATGTCTAGTTCATCGATTAGAATAAAATTTTCAATAGATTGTGAAAAAAGAGATAGCAGTGCAGTGTCATTTTCGTAAATATAAATATCAATCATTTGTAAGTTCTCCTGTAGATTCGTTATATGCTTATTATAACTTATAGGTGGACATGAGGAAAGCGAAAGGGATAAATGGTCTTATATAATGACTAAATGGGCAGGCGCATGTAAAATATCGGTTGTTAAAAATGCGTTTATTCGTGATAGAGAGGCGTTTAATACTTTTTTATAAATTGTGGAGAAAAAAGTATATAATGACTAATAGATGGAACATGAATTTGTTTTTGGGGCGTACGACCGAAAATGAAGAATAAAAATTAAGAAATATGATTTGCAAAGGAGGGAGAATTTTTATAAAAATTTGAAAAGGAAACCGAATAATTCCTTGAATTTTATTGTTATAAAACTAACAGTGACGGATAAGATTGTGGAGCGGGTCAGTTTTATAAAAAGTGTATCACAAGAGAAAGAAATTAGAGAGCGAAAGTAGAATGTGGGTTTCATAATTCCATCAGTATCTTGCGCGGAAAAGGAGATTGTAAATATGAGGAAACAATTAAAAAAAGTTTTACCAATTATAGGGACAGTTGTTCTAATGCTCAGTATGTCGATTATGACACATGCAGTAGAGAAGAAACAGATATCACTTCCAGCAGATATGAAGTGGACAACAAAATATTCTGTTAGTAGAACTGGGCAGTATAGTTATGTAAGAGCGAGATGTCATTCGGTTTATCCTGAAAGTGGAAGTGACAATTATTCTAGAATGAGATGTCGAGTAGTTAATAGTTCTGGGACTGTGATTTCTGAATCAACTTATATAATACTCACAGAAGGAGCATCAATTACACAAATAGGATTAAAAGAGGGCTATTTAAACTTGTCTACGGTGTATTTTCAGTTTTCAGGAAATACAGTATATCCAGCACAAGCAATTGTTTCTTATTACGGTTAAAATTCTAAGTGCCTAAGGTAATTGACTGATGCGTAAAATTTATTAAAAGATATAGGCAGTTGCAAACAAGATTCTGAGCTTGACTGTAGGACAGAAGTGTGGTTATACAGTAGTTGAAATATTAGAGTAATTTTTATGCTGTATTTATGCGGGAATTGTAGTTTGCAAATGCCTATATCAGAAGATATTATACAAGGGGGAATGTGAGATGTTTTTAAAAGCAACTGTTTCACAAGGTAAGTTTATGCTAAGGCAGAAGAAGGCCTGGATTGTTTTCTATATTCTGCTTGCCATGGTTCTGGTTAATTTTGTGACCAATGTTTTGATGTTCCGGGGAATGGATTCGCTGGCGATGTATCAGCCAATGAAATTACTTCTTCTGAGCTGGAATAAAACCATGAGCGGAGGAGATCTGTTGTTAGGATTTTTGCAGATTTATCCGTTGTTAGTGATATGTCCTGCGGCTTTTTCCTTGGCGGAGGAACAACAATCAAAGGAATATATCCTTTTGTCTGCGCGCTTGGGAAATATGAAGTATCGTTTTAGCAAGTTGCTAGCGGTATTTGGGGTAACGTTTTTGATCTTCACATTACCGTTTTTTATTGAAATAATATTAAATTGTCTGGCATTCCCGTTAAATGCACAGGGAGACTTGTCTAACTGGAATTATTATGATCCAACTTATATTGAAAGTGTGAATAATTATTTGTTTAGCAAGATATTTTTAATGTCTCCGTATCTGAGCGCGGTTTTAGGAACGATTTTATTTGGAATAGCATCCGGAATATTTGCAGCTTTTACAACAGCCTTTTCTTCTGTGGTTCGATTTCGTTACCGGATATTTCTTTTCCTGCCGATATTCGTTTTGTTAAATCTTACAGAAATTGTATCAAGCATATTGTTCACACGAGGGATGGGGTTTAGATTATCCTGGTATCATTACTGCCTTTTGTATAATGACGAACCAAAAAATCTTGGATATTTTCTGATACTGATGTCAATCCTGATACTGTTGACGATAGGCGGAATGTACATAGGAGGTAAAAAAGATTGTATGTCATAAAAAGTAAATTATTTCCGGGATTGCTGATTGGCATGGTAGGAGGTATCATTCTTTCATTTACCTTTATAAACCCATATAACATGGAAGTCGCACTTTCCGAAGCGGTGCTTCAATTAAGCGGATCCACAGGAGAATTTCCGCTTCTGCCGGTGTTTACGGCTTTGATTTCATTTACCGTAAGGATGCTGCCAAACTATATTTTTGAAATATATATGGGAACCGAATTGTATCATCATTTTTGCACGGCAAGTATTTACATATTTTCCCGCACACCGCATAGGGTGCGTTGGTACACAAAAGAAATTTTGGGAGTTGCCATTGTGACTTTTCTTGTGCAAATGATGCAGATGCTTTCGAGTCTGTGTGTGACAGCGATACGTTTTGAATTGGTAATAGACCGGGCAGGAATTCTTTTAATGATGTTCCATATTGTGGTTTATACGATGTGGTTCTTTGCCTTCACGATATTGGTAAATCTTGTGGCAATCCAACTTGGAAGCAATCATGCATTTTTGATCATTGGCGGAGTACAGTTCGTTTTTACAGCGCTTCTGAAGTTGGCGGATTTATGTCAGATGAAACCGGAATTAAGCAGATATGTTGTTTGTATGAATCCGGTGGCACATTTGATTGTAGGCTGGCATGTCAGCAGAGCGGACGAAATAAAAGAAGTGCTGGCATCGCCGTATGAAGGAATGTATTTGGGAAGTTCGGTGATTTTGATGCTGGGAATATGCATTTTGTCGGCAGTGTACGGAATGTACATGGTATATCGGCATGATTTTTTGATTTCACATATGGAGGGGGAGAGAGGTTAAATGGAATTGAAAGCGCAAAAAATTAGTAAAGTGATTCGTGGAAAAAAGATACTTTCGGATATTAATCTGGAGTTGTGCGACGGAAATATTTATGGAATTGTCGGAGCGAATGGCTCGGGAAAGACGATGCTTTTCCGTGCGTTGTCTGGTCTGATGTCGGTAACATCTGGAAAGATTACCTGGAATGGAAAGGTGCTGCGTCAGGATTTTGCCGTCCTTCCAAGTCTTGGAATCATGTTGGAAAATGTGGGGTTGTATTCGAACATGACAGGAATGCAAAACCTTAGATATCTTGCGAGTTTGAAGAATAAGATTCAGGATAAGGAGATTCGAAGAGCCCTGGAAAGGGTGGGGCTTGATCCGGATGACCGTAGAAAGTATCAAAAATACTCTCTGGGGATGAAGCAACGTCTGGCAATTGCACAGGCAATTATGGAAAAACCGGATGTGATTATGCTGGATGAACCGACCAATTCATTGGATGCAAAGGGCGTGGAAGAGATTCGCCGTCTGATTCTGGAAGAGAAAGAAAGAGGAGCACTGATACTTCTTGCCAGTCATAATCAGGAAGATATTCGGATTCTTGCAGATCATATTTATCAGATTAAAGATGGCTGCATCGTTCGCTAAGGGGGAATGTGATATGAAAATGCGTATTTTGGCGGGAATAACCGCATTGGTTGTTGTTGGTGCAGGGGTATTTGGAGTGATAAACCGACAGACTTATACGGATATTACCAATGAAAAGAATTTTATGGAAAAGCTGCAGGTAGCAGAACTTCCGGGACAGTTTGCGGTGACTGTCTGCGAGGAAATGCAGGAGAGATTACCACAGCTTCCAATTATATTAAGAGTTCGCTTTACGGATGATGTGGAATATTTATTTGGAACAAGCCGGCAAAAAATCTGTGTTCAGGAAGTGTATGCCGGAGATGATATCAGAGTGGGAGATACTATCTATATCACAACAGGAAAGAATGTGAGTACAATGGGGGAAGCAACGGCAGAATTAGGGTTTGTGAATACCCCAAAGCCGGATTGTGATTATTTGGTTTTCCTCTCAGGTGAAAGGGATTCTTTGGATAAATCGCTGCCGGTGTATGATGTGTATGCAGAATCATTGTTTCGTCCGGTGTTTTGTTATGAAGACATAGAAAATAAGATTGTGCCTGTTGGAGAGGAAAATACCTATGTTCCTTATAAAGACGTAAAAGAAAATGAATTTTTTTGTACTTCAGAAGAAGGGATGAAAGCGTGGCAAGACTTGAAGAAGAACATGCTAGACAGGTATCCGATATAAGATAAAAGTGATGGGGAGGTACGATCGTATGAAAAAAATGAAGGTTAGCCTGCTTTGCATGTTAGCAGGTACATTGTTATTCGTTGGATGTCAAAAGCAGAATGAAGAAGGGAAAAGGGGAGCAACGAAGCTGACTTGGTCTATCGCAGGAGTATGGGAGTATGATACCGATGAGGCAATAGAAGGTGCACAAGATGTGGTAAATGAGGTATTGCAGGAAAAAGGGAAGGATTATCGGATTGAATTTCAGATACTTCCGATGGAAAAGGGAAAGTTATCCGAGGAAGATGAAAAAAGATTGAAAGAAAGTGATTTGATTACGATGGCGAATCAGATTTCTACACATGGGAAAGTTGAGTTTGCATCGAATGTATCGGAATATGCAAAAAGTGGTGCATTTGAAGCATTGGATGAGTGGTTGGAGTCGAAAGACGGAGAACGAATCAAAGAAGTTTTTATAGATGATATTACATTAGAAGCAGGAAGATTGGGAGGAAAGCAGTGGATGCTGCCGACGAGCCTGCAAAGCGTCATGGGTTCTTCCCTGAAACTCGAGGAGAGTCTGTATCAGAAGCTTGGAGTCGAATCCGTTCCGGACTTTACAAAATGTGATGAGTTGTTTGCAAAGATTTATGAGATAAATGACAATCAGCCGTTTCTGACATTGAGTGCGTTTGAGAAACAAGGCGGAGTGAATGGAATATCAGTCGTATTGCCGGAATATTTAGAAGAGATTTTTTCCTACAGCGGAAGTGTGTTCCAGCACGACAGCTTGGGAGTGGGATCCTGGAAAGCAGAAGGAAGCAGTCTGGACACGAGGAATTTGTTCGAGACAGGTTACGTGACGGAAGTATTGTGTGCGTGGAACCGATATCGGGAAAAAGGATATGTGAATGCAAAGATGGATACTATTCCTTTGGTAAGAATATGTGATTCGTATGTTCCAGAAGTATTTTATATGAGTAATGAAGAACAGAGATGGGTAGTTCCAAAATCAGAGAATTATGTGTTGAATATGACTGATGATTTGGATGGACTGCTTCCGTTTTTCGGAATGGGTTCAGAGAGTGAGCAAAAGGAAGCTGCATTTACAGCGATGGCAGATTTTATCGCGGAGCGTGAATTAAATGAGGCAATTCAAGAAATCGGACAAGGAGAAGCTTCTAGGTTTGTTTTCTATCCGGAATTATCGGAAGAAGGGAAAATGCAATATAGACAATTACTGGAAACAGCGCCAAGATTTCGGATGGAGCCAAGCTTTGATACGTTTGAGATTCCGGAGATTGAGCGGATCAATCAGGTATATGCCAAGTATGCAGTAAAAGAGGACGAAAGTGCAGAGATGGATGTTATGCAGCAATATTTTTCCAAGGATGGAGTGGTGTCGGAAGAAAGTATCCGAGAACAAGTACAGGTGTGGAATGAAAAGTTAAAAAATGCCGGCATGGATACATTGATAGAACAGATATCGGCGAATAAAAAGTGAGGAGGCTATCCGTATGAAAAGAGTATATATCGTATTTTTACTAACGGCGGTATTGCTGCTTGCCGGATGCCAAAAAGAAAGTAAGGAGTATAAGCAAAGCGAGGAGTGGAGCTATAGCAGTGGGTTTGGAGTGAGGGAGTACAAGGATGGATTTTATTACATTAAGGACCATTATTGGCTGAGATACTATGATACCAAGAGTGGTAAGTCTGTGGTACTCTGTGAAAAGAATGGATGCAGGCATAATTCGGATAAATGTTTTGCCTATACGGAAGATGGGCTTCCGCATATATGGGGGGATAAGCTTTGCACAGTCACCTCTGACGGCAAAATTGTTGTATCGGATGCCAATAACCGGGAAAAAGAAGAGCTGGATACCATCGGGAAGGCGCGAATGAAAGAAGAGAAGTGTACTCTGACGGTATGGGACTATATAGTATCAGGAGATATGTTATACGTACAGACAACGATTACCGATTACAATTCAGATGCAAAATATCAGGAAGCGGATACTATCTTTGCCTATGATATGAGCACAAAGGAAGAAAAAGAAATTGCAGCGATTGATGAAAGAAAACAGGATATGCGGATGCTTATGGGAAAAGATGGAATCGTGTATTATACTGTGCAAAATAAATGGGATTCAGAAAAAGATATAACGAGTATGACGCAAGAAGAGAGAGAGGAATACTTGAAAGAAGAGGAAAAGAAAACACACATCGAATTATATCGTGCAGACTATTTCGAAGGAATGGTGGAATTAGTCAAAGAAGTGGATAATGGATTTGTGGTAGCTGCAAATGATGATATTGGTGTTTATTACTATGAATTTGCAGGGGATGGATCAGCAAGCGGAAGTAAACTATATCATTGGAATCCGGAAGAGGAGAAAGAAGAGGTCGTTCTGGATAGGGAAGGGAAATCACCATTTCAAGTTACTGTACCGATCTCATCAAAGCATTTCATTATAATTTCGGAGAAGCAACGTGTAATTTACAACTTGGATGGATTTGTACAAGAGGAATTTGTACATCCGGTACTGCAGGAAGGACTGGTCTTTTTTGTGCCGGGAGGGTATGTGTTTGAGAAAAAGACAGGGGAAGATGAGAATGGAGGTGATCTCTTCAACTGGTATTATCTGACCGAAGAAGAGGCACAAAAACCAGAAGGAAATGCAATTCTGGTTGAATGAGGAGGGAGAGAATGATTCCAAAACTGGAGCTTATAGAGGTAACGAAGCGATATGGAAAAATACGGGCTTTGGATCATGTTTCGTTGACATTTGTTCCGGGCGTATATGGACTTTTGGGACCCAATGGAGCGGGAAAAAGCACGCTCATGAAAATTATTACCGATTCGATTCGCGCAAGCTCGGGAGAAGTACTTTTTTGCGAGCGGGAAATCAGACAGTGGAAGCGGTTATACCGGGCAGCGCTTGGATATATGCCGCAGCAGCAAGGCATCTATGAAGAATTTACTGCAAGGCGTTTCCTGACTTATATGGCGCTTTTGAAGGATATCCCGAAACCGGAGATAGAAAAAGAGATCGAACGCGTGTTGGAATTGGTGCATTTATCACAGGTTGCAGACCAGAAGCTGGGTACATTTTCCGGGGGAATGAAACAGAGGATATTGATAGCGCAGGCTGTGCTTGGGGATCCGAAGATTCTTATCTTAGACGAGCCGACAGCAGGATTGGACCCGAAAGAGCGGATTCGCATACGGAATATGATTTCGCGGATAGCAATGAACCGGATCGTGATTATCGCAACGCATGTGGTGTCGGACATCGAATTCATTGCAAAGAAGATTGTATTGATGAAAAAAGGAGAGGTTTTGGGGTGTCAGCCGCCAGCGAAATGGTTGGAAGAACTGCAGGGGAAGGTGTATGAGATTGCAGTTTCGGAACAGGAAGTGGAAAGCCTGACAGAAAGCTATCTGGTGTGCAATATCAGAAAAGATGAGAAAGAACAAGTTTGGGCAAGAGTGATTGTCAAGACAGCAGAAGAGGTGACCTCATATAATGATTATCATCTGGTTTGGCCGACATTGGAAGATTTATATCTTCTGAAATTCCAGGAGGAAGGTGAGGCATTATGATGTTTGAATGGAAAAAGCTTTGCTCCAGAAAGAATATCGGTCTTGTGTCAGTTCTTCTCATTGTGAATCTGTTGTTTTTGATTCTTTTGACCTACGGGATGGAGCAAAGCGAGGTGGTGCCGCCAAGGTCCTATAAAGCTGTATTTCGTATGATGAAGGGAATGGACAACGAAGAAAAAAGCGATTATCTTAATCGGTTAGAAGAGCAGTCGGTACATATTACCAGCATTGCAGAATATAAACGGGCAAAGATGATAGAAGATATGGCAGAGGATGCCGAAAAAATCGCAGGATATGAGGAACATTTGAGCCGGATGGAGGAAGAGCTGGATGAAAAAAGTGTTTTAAATCTTCTTTCCAAGGACAGTGAATATGATGAGAGAAATGCTCGGAAGAAAAAAGAAGTCTATCAGTCTTTGCATGGAACAAAAGTTTCTTACGAAGCTTCCGAAGGGATTATGGTAACTGACATTTCTTTTACCAATATAGTAATGGTATTTCTGATGATTCTTTTGGCGATTGAATGTATTATCCAGGAAAAGGAAGAAGGGATTCTTCCTGTTTTGCGTTGCTGCAAAAAGGGAAGAGGAAGGCTGATCAGTCAGAAAATGGGATGCCTTGCGGTTGTCAGTGTGACTTTGAGCGGGATTTTCTTTGTCGAGAATCTTATATTTGGCGCGCTGGCATATGGTATTGGAAATGTATTGCGTCCGGTACAGTCTCTGCCGGGATACGAGACGGCGTCCGTTAAGATTTCGGTACTTGTTTTTCTGATATTGGTGTGGCTGATCCGGTCACTTGCGTTGTTTTTGATTGGCTTATTTGCATTTGGGATTGCCATCTGGACTTATCAGGTGGGCGTGGTATTTATCGGATGCCTGGTTGCGGGAGGAGTCAGCGGCTGGTTATTTTGGACAACTGAGATTCAATCCGCGCGGGTATTTTTTTATTATGTGAATCCGACGGCGTTGTTAAAAGTGTTCCCGCTTTTGAAGGCAGAAGTGAACCTGAATCTTTTTGGATATCCGGTCAGCTCCTATGGAGTGGCAATTCCGGCAGGGATTCTTGTGTGCCTGATACTGGCAGGCGGTATTACAGCTCTTTTTATAAGAACGAGAGACGAGATACGGATACGGACATCCAAAAGAGTAGTGCAAAGAAGAAAGAAGTGTATAAAAAGCTTAGGCGGAGAAGAAAGCTATAAGCTTTGGAGGATGCGGAGAGGATTTTTGCTTCTGGCGATGGTATTTGCAATACAAATTGCGCTTTATCCAAAGGATTTTCTCGCACTGCCGGAAGAAATCTATGAGGATGGATATTTATCTTACTTAGGACAAGAAGTGACAAAAGAACAAAAAGAGTGGCTGGATGAAGAGTGGAAACGGCTGAATATGGATTTGAGCAGTTATGACAGCCAGGACAAGAAAGCGGTGTTAGAAAACAGAATTTATCCTCTTTATGCGAGATTGTCGGAAAAGAAGGAGAAAGGAGAAGCGGCGGAGTTTATCAGACAGAGCGGTTACCGTAAATTATTCGGTGTAGAGGAGCTTGCGTCGGAACGAAAGAATATTATGCTGTATATTCTGGTTTTGATACTTGTATGCAGCATGTACATTACGATGGAAAAGACAAATGGAATGGTGACCTTGATAAAAACCAGTAAATGCGGTTTTGAGGATGTGCAAAGAGCGAAATATAAGCAGGCATTGGTATTTTCCACGATCAGCATGATTATTGTCTGGGGACCGGATATCGTGTGGTTCTTACGGTATTATGGATTGGCAGAGTGGAACAAACCGATATCATGGATTCTGGAATTCTCTTCCTGGAACAGTCATATGCGTATCTGGATGTATCTGGTGCTGCTTTGGGGAATCCGGTTTGCATCCGGCGCACTGCTTTGTGGTCTGATTCTTCTGGTTTCCGAAAAGAGTAAGACTACGATGGGCAGTCTGGCTGTGAATATGTTTGTGTTCGCAGTGCCGGCAGTGCTGGCGGTACTTGGGATACCCGGCACTATGCAGTATACATTCAATGTTTTTCTGGAAGGAAACAGCATTCTATGCTCCGGGGATTGGATCGTGCTCTATGGAATCATCTTTTTGTCTATAGGGATTACGGCATTTTCTATGAGGAAAAAAATGTAAAGAAAAACTTAAGAAATAATAAGAAAATCAAAATATATAATGATAAAAAGTGTGTTATCATGTTGAAAGAATTATGAATAAAAGCCTGATTTAGGGTTGAAGGGAAGGAGAGCAGACGTGGAAAAGGTGATTGAAGTAAAGAATCTGTTTAAGCTGTACCGGGTCGGAGATAGTATCGTACGTGCGTTAAATGGGATTAATCTTTCTATCTATGCGGGTGAATTTTGTGCGATTGTCGGAACATCAGGCTCCGGGAAATCTACGCTTTTGAATATGCTTGCAGGGCTGGAAAAGCCGACGAAGGGAGAAGTTGTCATCAATGACGAACATATGGAGAAGCTAAAAGAGGATCAGCTCGTGAGTTTCCGAAGGGATCATATTGGATTCATTTTCCAGTCCTTTCATCTAATCGGAACGATGAATGCTTTGGAGAACGTTGCGCTGCCGCTTAGCTTCCGAGGAGAGCGAAAGGAAAGCCGCTTGAAAAAGGCGGATGCGATGCTTGATATGGTGAATTTAAAAAAACATAAGAAGCATTTGCCCAATCAAATGTCCGGAGGACAGCAGCAAAGAGTCGGAGTGGCAAGAGCATTGGTCGTAGAACCGGAGATCATTTTTGCAGATGAACCCACGGGAAATTTGGATTCGCATACTTCCAAGGAAGTAATGGAGTTGATGCAAAAAGTGGTGCGGGAGCAAAACAGAACTTTGGTAATGGTAACACATGATAATGAACTGGCAGCTTATGCGGATCGCGTGTTCCATATCATTGACGGAGAGATTGTAAAAATAGAAGAGAATCGTACATGCAGGGAGGACAAAAGAAATGAGAAAGTTTAAAAGAACGCTGGCGCTTGTCGTAAGTGCGGTGGTGATTGGGAGTGCAGCGATGCCGGCGCCGGTTTTTGCAGAAAATGTAACGCAGACAAAGAGTGTGAAGGCTGGAGTGACCTTAAAAGTCAAAGGAGGAATGACACCGGCTTATAAATATGGAGAGACAAAAGACCTTACACTTACTATTGCAAATAATACGGAAGCATCCATTGAAAATGTAAGGATCACTCCGAGAGTAAAAGCAAGTATCGACAAATGGCCATTTGAGATTGATAAAGTGGACTATGAAAGCAAGATAGGAAAAATCGAAGCAGGAAAGACAGCGGAGATTACATATAAGCTGACTGCAAGAGATGCGATAAAAGATGGCTATTATTATGTGAAGTTTGATGTGATTTATGACGGATTGGAGGATTCTTTTGAACAAGGAGTCTTCGTAAAGACGACGGCGAAACCGGAACCGGAAAAACCGGCTGAGGAGCCAGGAAATACACAGCCTCCGGCTAATGATCCTCCAACACAGCAGCCACAAGATCCAATACAGTCAGGTGATGGAGGTTTTTACGGCGGAGGAGTTGACAACGCTGATGTTGGAGGAGATGACCAAGGTATTACTTCCGTTCCGCGTGTTATCGTGACCGGATTCTCTACGGAGCCAAAAGAAGTAAAAGCAGGCTCAAACTTTAAATTGATCGTGCATCTTCGGAACACTTCAAAAGAAACGGCAGTAAGAAACATGTTGTTTGACTTTAATGCGCCGACGGAAGGCAGTGATGCGAATACAGCTTCACCGGCATTTTTGCCGTCTTCTGGGTCCAGTACCGTATACTTAGAAGAGATTGCAGCAAACGGCACGAAGGATATTTCGATTGATCTGAATGCGAAAATGGATTTGGTGCAGAAACCATATAGTATTGATATGTCTATGAAGTACGAGGACAAAAGCGGAGGACAGTTTGAAAGTTCTTCCAGTATTTCCGTGCCGATCAAGCAGGATGCAAGATTCGAGTTCAGTGAATTTGAGCTTAGTTCTGAGACAATAGAAGTTGGTTCTGAAGTCAATGTTATGTGCAGCCTTTATAATATGGGAAGAATCAAGCTATACAATGTGAAGGCAAAATTCGAAGGAGAAGGATTAAAATCCAAAGAAATCTTTGTGGGGAATGTAGAACCGGGTGCGACTGCGACGATTGACGGTATGGTCACGGGAGAAAAAGAGACGACCGGTGACGGAAAAGCGAAAATGATTGTGACTTACGAAGATGAAGCAGGCAGTGTGTTTACGGCAGAAAAGGAATTAGTCTTGCTCGTGACTCCGCCGATGATGAATGATATGCCGACGGTGGATATGGACGGTGTGATGACAGAGGAAGAGAAGGCATTTCCGGTCATACCGGTAGTTGTTCTTGTATTTCTCGCAGCTGGTATTGGGGCATTTATCATTATCCGTAAAAGAAAACAGAAAAAAAGCCAAATGGAAGAGGAGGATTTGTTAGAGGATGAGCTTAATAGACTTACTGAGGATGAGTAGCGGGAATCTGAAACGCAGAAAACTTCGGACATTTCTGACCGTACTTGGCGTTGTGATCGGAACCGCATCCATTGTTGTCATGATTTCTTTAGGTCTTGGCATGCAGCAGTCTATGTATCAGCAAATCGATGAGTCCGGAGGGCTTACAACAATAGAGGTAAACGGAGCAGGCGGCTATGGAGGAATGTATGGCGGAGACCAGGAAGCGCCGGAAGAATACATTACCGATGAAGTCATTGAACAATTCAAATTGCTGGAACATATCGAATATGTGACGCCCGTTTTGGAAGTATCTGCGATCGCTTTGAAAGGAAATTATGAAGGCTATCTGAATTTGCAGGGATTAACCCACGAGGCGCTCGAAGCATATGGCATTCCGCTCAAGGAGGGCGGAAGACTCCCGGAAGAAAATGGAGCGTCTTTGGAATTTGTGATGGGAAATATGATGCTGCAGAATTTTTATAACAAATCCGGAGGCGGGGGCTACTGGGAGACAGGAGAGCTGCCGGATATTGATTTTTCTAAGGATTCTTTGTTTTTGATTCTGGATACGGACTCTTATTATATGAATCAGGGAAATTCCGGATTTGGAGATATGGGAGGAGAAGGAAGCTCGCAGCCGAAAACCATTGCAAAGAAGCATGTAGTAAAAGCCTGTGGTGTAGTAGAAGGAGGAATCGAAGAGTATAATACGCATTCTTATTCTACATATTGTGACATCGAAACTTTGAAAACGGTGCTTAAGAAGGAATTTAAAGGAAAAGTGATTCCAGGACAGCCGACAATGGAGAATGGAAAACCATATAAATATTTTATTTATAACAATGCAAGGGTAAAAGTAGATGATCTGGACAGCGTGGAATCGGTGTCGGAACAAATCCGGGCAATGGGTTTTCAGACTTACAGCAATGCGGAATTTTTGGAAACAATGCAGGAACAGTATTTTATGATCCAGGCAGTACTTGGAGGCATTGGAGCGGTATCCCTTCTGGTCGCTGCAATCGGTATTGCCAATACGATGATGATGTCGATTTATGAAAGAACAAAAGAGATCGGTGTAATTAAAGTGTTGGGATGCAGCTTGAAAAATATCAAGCAGATGTTTTTGATGGAAGCCGGATTCATTGGACTTCTTGGCGGTCTGGTGGGAAATGTGTTAAGTTTTATGGTATCTTTTGTAATTAACAAGATTGCAGGAAGCGTAGCCGGTGCAATGGGAATCGCATCTGATATCTCGTACATCCCGCCATGGCTGGTGCTTATATCATTGGTGTTTGCAATTTTTGTGGGAATGGCAGCAGGATATTTCCCAGCGCTTCGGGCGATGCGTCTAAGTCCGCTTGCGGCGATACGAAACGAATAAGAGAAATGAATAGGAAATATTAAACAAGAAAAAGATGGAGGCTTATAAAAAGCCTCCGTCGAATCCAATGATCTGACTTGTCAGATAAGTATGTTTTTGGGATAAATCAAATACAAGTTCTGCCACTTCTTTTGGGGTGGCAAATCTTCCGGCTGGAATCTCGTATTCCAGCTCTTTTTTTTCTGTTTCGGTAAGCTGATTGTTCATGGCAGTATCGATGACGCCGCAGGCAATGGCATTGACCTGAATATTGCTTGGAGCAAGTTCTTTGCCGAGCGCCTTTGTAAGCCCATGTAAGCCCGATTTGGCAGCGGAATAGGCAGCCTCGCAGGAAGCGCCGCCGGTGCCCCACATGGAAGAAATATTGATGATTTTTCCTTCCTTTGCGGAAACCATCGCCGGAATTGCTGCCCGGCAGCAGTAAAATGCCGAAGACAGATTCGCAGAGAGTATGTGATCCCAATCTGCATCCGACATATCTGTTAAAAGACCGATATAGGCAACGCCGGCGTTATTCACCAGAACATCGAGATGCTTGTCTCCGTCGTTCAATCCAGAGCAAATCCGTTCGATTTCGTGAAAAATCCTTCGCACGTCATCCGGATTGGCTACATCCCCAGTCAGGGAGGTACAGCTTCCTCCATTTTGGGTAATTTTATTTTCAGTTATTTTTAAATCTTTGATACTTTTTTTGCAATTTATAAACACATGATATCCGGCAGCCGCAAAGCGCAGAGCGCAGGCGCGTCCGATACCGCGGGAAGAGCCGGTGATAAATACAGTTTTTGTTCTCAATGTAAGACCTCGTTTCTGAATTTATTTTATGATCTGATTATGACATATATTTATACTATACTATATAAAAAGAATATGCAAAGAAAATATGTAAAGAAAAAAAGTCAAGAAGAGGCGAATTTTATGCATTGAGTGGGGGAACGGTTGATGTTATAATAAAAAACAGGGAAAGTATACCACGGAGCTTTCTTGCGGTGAAGGGACAAAGCGATGGAGAATAGGAAATAAGATTTCCGGAAAGAGCGGGGATGGCAGATGATCGACAGAGCGATTGAATTTGCAACGAAGGCGCATAAGGGACAGTATCGGAAAGGAACGAAGAGGCCGTATATTGTCCATCCGATGGAAGTAGGAGAGATTGTATCTTCCATGACAACGGATGAGGAGATTATCAGTGCGGCAATTCTTCATGATACGATTGAAGATTGCAAAGGTATCACGGAGGAAGTGTTGGCAAGAGAATTCGGGGAGCGGATAGCGGATATAGTGGCTCAGGAAAGTGAGGATAAGTCAAAGACTTGGATGGAGCGAAAAGGACATACGATTGAAAGGCTGAAGGAGGCACCAAAAGAGGTGCAGATGATCGCGCTGTCGGACAAGCTTTCGAATATGCGAGATATCAATCGTGATTATCCGATATGCGGAGAGGAACTGTGGAATAGGTTTCGTATGAAGGATAAGAAGGTAATCGGCTGGTATTATAAGGGGATTGGTAAAGTACTGGAGAAAGAATTTGCAGGCGTTCCGGCATTTGAAGAATACCGGGAACTTGTGAAAAAACATTTTGGAGAATAAAGACGTGTTTGGAAGAAGGAGTGGAAACGACGAAAAGTTTTTGCCCTTCTTTTTGTGGTTTTGGAAAAATTGCACAAAAATCGTAATGGATTTTTGTGAATGAAAATGAATGAAAAAGATTGACT
The DNA here is from genome assembly GCA_910585545.1 of uncultured Lachnospiraceae bacterium. Lineage (GTDB taxonomy): Bacteria > Bacillota > Clostridia > Lachnospirales > Lachnospiraceae > An181. The sequence goes on along the minus strand of CAJUFN010000006.1, from coordinate 85,053 downwards.
ATGACCGAAAAGGAAGATATAATAAATGCAATAAATCAAAAACATTCAAAATAAATCAAAATCAGGAGGTAAGAAAGAATGATTTATACGGTTACATTTAGTCCGTCTCTTGACTATATTGTTACAGTAGAAAAGTTGACGCTTGGCAGGGTAAACCGCACGAAAAATGAGATTATTTTTCCGGGAGGAAAGGGGATTAATGTGTCGATTGTGTTGAAAAATCTTGGGGTGGAGAGTACGGCGTTGGGATTTATCGCAGGATTTACCGGAGAAAAGATTCGAAAAGAGTTGTCAGCGCTTGGCTGTAAAGATGCGTTTATCGAGATTGAGCATGGATGGTCGCGAATTAATATGAAGGTGCGTTCGGATGAGGAAAGCGAGATCAACGGACAGGGACCGGTTATTGATGCGCAGGCGATGAAAGAATTGTATGCGCAGCTGGATAAGCTTGAGGAAGACGACATACTTGTACTGGCAGGAAGCATTCCTAATACGATGCCGTCTACGGTATATAGTGACATCATGGAATACCTAGAAGGGCGCAAAGTGAATATCGTGGTAGATGCGACAAAAGATTTGCTTGTCAATGTGCTGAAATATCATCCATTTTTAATTAAGCCGAATAATCATGAGCTGGAAGAGATTTTTGGGACGCAGTTAAAATCAAATGAAGAAATCATCCAATATGCGAAGGAACTGCAGAAGATAGGTGCCAGAAACGTACTGGTATCTATGGCAGGGGATGGAGCGATCCTTGTGGCGGAAGATGGAAATGTGTACGAAAGTGAAGCGCCCAAAGGAGAGGTTGTAAATTCTGTAGGAGCGGGAGATTCCATGGTGGCAGGATTTGTGGCAGGATATTTGGCGACAGAGGACTATAAGCAGGCGTTTAAGATGGGGATTGCCGCAGGAAGTGCAAGCGCATTTTCCGAGGAGCTGGCGAAAAGAGAAGAAATAGAAGCGATTTTAAATACACTTACATTTTAGGTAGGAGGAAGAGAGAATGAAGATCACAGATTTACTTTCCAAAGAAAGTATTGAACTGAACGGAAAGGCTTCAAGTAAAGAAGATGTCTTGAATAAGATGGTTGCCTTAATGGAAAAACGCGGCAACATTAAAGATGCGGCAGGTTATAAAGAAGCAGTATTCTTAAGAGAAGAAGAGGGAACAACGGGGGTGGGAATGGGAATCGCCATTCCGCATGGAAAGTGTGATGCAGTAAATGCACCGGGGCTGGCAGCAATGGTGGTAAAAGATGGTGTGGAATATGACGCCCTGGATGGTGAACCGGTTGACATTTTATTCCTCATTGCGGCGCCTAATACGAAAGATAATGTACATCTGGAAGTATTAAGTAAGCTTTCTGTTTTATTGATGGATGAACAGTTTCTTAAAGATCTGAAACAAGCATCCTCCAAGGAAGAATTTTTACAGATCATTGAAAAAACAGAGGCGGCAAAAGACGCAGCAGAAGGCGTGGCCGAAGTAGTGGAGGAAATGTCGAAAACGAAAAAGATTCTGGCAGTCACTGCATGTCCGACTGGAATCGCACATACATATATGGCAGCAGAAAGTATTGAAAAGAAAGCAAAAGAGCTGGGGTACCAGGTGAAAGTAGAGACAAGAGGTTCCAGCGGGGCAAAGAACATACTGACAGCAGAGGAAATCAAGGAGGCAGCCGGTATTATCGTGGCAGCAGACACCAAAGTTCCGATGGAGCGTTTTCATGGAAAGAAAGTGATTGAATGTCAGGTGTCAGCCGGTATCAATAAGGCGGAAGAGTTGATTGGCCGTATTGTGGCGGGAGATGCACCGGTATATCAGGGTGGTTCGGAAGATAGAAGGAAAGAAGTTTCAGCAGAAAAAGAGAGTATTGGACATAAGCTTTATAAACAGTTGATGAATGGAGTATCGCATATGCTTCCATTCGTAGTTGGCGGAGGTATCTTGATTGCGATAGCATTCTTGCTGGATGGTTTTCTGGTGGATATGTCATCCATTTCCGAAGAAATGAAGGCAAATTTCGGTACGATTACACCGGCGGCAGCATTCTTTAAAAACTTAGGCTCAACGGCATTTGGATTCATGCTTCCGATTCTGGCTGGTTTTATCGGAGAGAGTATTGCGGACAGACCAGGACTTGCAGTCGGTTTTGTGGGCGGCGCGCTTGCAGCAAACGGTACTTCTGGATTTTTAGGTGCACTTGCGGCAGGATTTATCGCAGGGTATCTTGTAAATGCATTAAAGAAAGCATTTGAGCATCTTCCAAAAGGGCTGGATGGATTAAAGCCAGTACTTTTATATCCTCTGTTAGGGATTTTGTTTATGGGAGGTATCATGACATTTATCGTGGAGCCGCCGATTGGAGCGCTTAACACGGCGTTAAACAATGGGCTTTCAGCAATGAGCGGAACCAGCGCCGTGCTGCTTGGAATTATCGTCGCAGCTATGATGGCGGTTGACATGGGCGGTCCATTCAATAAAGCAGCGTATGTATTTGGAACCGCATCTATCGCAGCCGGGAATTATGATATCATGGCGGCAGTTATGATTGGCGGTATGGTTCCGCCTTGTGCGATCGCACTTTCAACATTACTGTTTAAGAAAAAATTTACACAAGAAGAAAGAAAATCGGGGCCAACCAATTTTATCATGGGAATATCTTTCATTACGGAAGGCGCTATTCCATTTGCGGCATCCGATCCGCTGCATGTGATCCCTGCTTGTGTAATCGGATCCGGTCTTGCAGGCGCGCTGTCTATGGCGTTTGGATGTACCTTGATGGCACCTCACGGCGGAGTATTTGTATTTCCGGTAGTGGGGAATACGCTGATGTACTTAGCGGCGCTTGTGGCAGGAACGATTGCGGGAGCAGTATTACTTGGCATATTAAAAAAAGAAGTTGCATAAAACATTTTGACAATTTGTGGATTTCGTTGCATAATAGAGGAAGAGTACGACCATTAAAAGCATGGTTGGACAAAATGCAGGAGGAGAGGTATCATGCTTGCGGAGGAACGCTTTGATGAGATACTAAAATATGTCAATCAGGAAGGAAGCATTACGGTGCAGAAACTGATTGAATACACGAATGCATCGGAATCCACGATTCGAAGAGATTTAAACACGCTGGATAAGCGAGGATTGCTTGTGAAGGTTCATGGAGGTGCGTTGGCACTGGAACATAACGCAGCATTGAAAGATTCCATGGTGAACGTCCGGGAAGAATTGAATCGTGAAGAGAAAAGGAAGATCGCAGAGTATGCGGCTTCACTTATTTCACCGGAAGATGTTGTCTATCTGGATGCAGGTACAACGACTGGATATTTGATTGATTTTTTGAAAACAAAAGGAATCGTTTTTGTGACGAATGCAGTGATGCATGCAAGGAAGCTGGTAGAGAAAGGATATACCGTATATCTGCCGGGCGGGCAGATGAAAGCGGTCACGGAAGCCTTGATTGGCGAGGATACGATAGAGAGTATCCGCAAATTTCATTTTACGAAAGGATTTTTCGGAACGAATGGAATTGATGTCGAGGCAGGATTTACAACGCCGGATATCCGGGAAGCAAATGTAAAAAGATATGCATGTGCTCAGTGTAAAGAGATTTATATCATGAGTGATTCCAGTAAATTCGGGACAATATCACCGGTAACATTTTTACCGTTCGAAAAGGCAAATGTGTTGACTGCAGGTGAAGTCGGCAGCGCCTACGAAATATATAAAAATATTATATTTATTTAAGGAGGAAACGTATTATGGTATCATTTCAGTATGTAGTTAAAGATGAACAGGGGATTCACGCAAGACCGGCAGGACTTCTTGTAAAAGCAATTGCAGGTCTTTCAAGCAAAGTAACGATCAAAAAGGGAGAAAAAGCAGCTAATGGTAAAATGATCCTTGCCGTTATGTCCCTTAGCGTAAAATGCGGTGAAGAGATTACAGTAGAAGTAGAAGGCGATAACGCGGAAGCAGATGCAGCTACAGTAAAAACATTCTTAGAAGAAAATTTATAAGAAGTATAATATATGGAGGACATCTGTCTTATGAAACGATTAGAGGGTAAAGTGGTATTTTCCGGTATTGCTATCGGAAAAATCTCTATAATGAAAAAGGAAAATCAGAGTGTAAGACGCTGGAAGGTTGATGATATCGAAGCCGAGAAAGCACGCGTGGATGAAGCGAAGGAACAGGCGATCGGAGAGCTTAAAAAGCTTTATGAGAAAGCAGTTCAGGAAGTTGGAGAATCCGGCGCAGCTATCTTTGAAGTGCATCAGATGATGCTTGAGGATGAAGGTTATCTGGAATCTATCGATAATATCATCGAGACGGAAAGCGTCAATGCAGAGTATGCGGTTGCATCTACTGCAGATAACTTTGCTGCAATGTTTTCCGCTATGGAAGATGAATATATGAGTGCTCGTGCGGCAGATATCAAGGATATTTCTGAACGAGTAATTCGTGTTCTTATGGGTAAGGGAGAAAGTGGACTGGATGGAAACGAGCCGGTTATCGTAGTTGCAGAAGATTTGGCTCCAAGTGAGACAGTACAGCTTGACAAGAGCAAAGTACTTGCTTTTGTCACAAAATATGGTTCTTCGAATTCTCATACGGCAATCCTTGCGCGTACAATGAATATTCCGGCGCTGATCAATGTTGGATATGGTGAAGAAATTGACGGCAAGATGGGAATCGTAGATGGTAAAGAAGGAATTCTTATCGTTGAGCCGGATGAAGAGGTTCTTGAAAGATACAGAGCAGCCAAAGAAGAAGAGTTAAAGAAGAAAGAGATGTTGAAAGAGCTTAAAGGAAAACCGACCGTTACAAAGAGCGGACGTGAGATGAAGCTTTATGCGAACATCGGAAGCATTTCAGACGTGGCTACTGTTTTGCAGAATGATGCAGGCGGAATCGGTCTTTTCAGAAGCGAATTTGTTTACCTTGAGAAGAGTGACTATCCGACAGAAGAAGAACAGTTCCAGATTTACAAACAAGTTGCGCAGAATATGGCGGGTAAGAAGGTTATCATCCGTACATTGGATATTGGTGCTGACAAACAGGTAGATTATTTTAATATGGATAAAGAAGAGAATCCGGCTATGGGTTATCGTGCAATCCGTATCTGCCTTGACCGTACAGAAATCTTCAAAACTCAGCTTCGTGCGTTATTCCGTGCAAGCGCTTACGGAAAAATCTCTATTATGTATCCTATGATTATTTCTGTAAAAGAAGTAAAGCAGATTAAGGCGATTGTAGCTGAAATCAAAGCAGGATTAGACAGAGAAGGTATTCCATACGGCGATGTAGAACAAGGAATCATGATTGAGACTCCGGCTGCAGCAATGATCAGTGACTTGCTTGCAAAAGAAGTGGATTTCTTCAGTATTGGAACAAATGATCTGACACAGTATACACTGGCGATTGACAGGCAGAATGCAAAACTTGACAACATCTATGATTCGCATCATGAAGCGGTGCTTCGTATGATTCAAATGGTTGTTGACAATGCACATAAAGAAGGTATCTGGGCAGGTATCTGCGGCGAGCTCGGCGCAGACATGACGCTGACAGAGAAGTTTGTGAAGATGGGTGTAGATGAATTATCTGTATCACCGACATTCATCCTTCCGATCCGTAAGATTATTCGTGAGATGGAATAATATATAAGAAAAAAGCAACTCTTTAAAGAGAGGTTGTGACCTGATTCGGTCACAACCTCTTTTTGGCTTTTGGAAATAATGTGTTTTGTGGAGAGTTGTGGTCTTTGAAAAGCCATATTTTTGTGGAAAGTTGTGGTCTTTGCCAAATCCCATTAACTTGCGCCAACCTTCCTTACATTTCAATTATCTTGGTGGCAATTCTCTCCTGAAATCTTTGGTCATGTTCCACGAAAAGCAGTGTTGGTTCATAGGAGAGCAACAGCTGTTCGATTTGCATACGCGAGAATACATCAATGTAGTTCAGCGGCTCATCCCAGATGCAAATATGTGCCGGTTCGCATAAGGATTTCGCGATGAGTACTTTCTTTTTCTGGCCTGCACTGTAATGTTCCATACTTTTTTCAAATTGAATCCGTTCAAATCCCAGTTTTCTTAAGATCGCTTTAAATAAACTTTCATCAAGTCCATAGGCACAAGCAAAATCTTTCAAATCACCAGAAAGGAAGGAAGCATCCTGTGGAATATAAGAGATTTTTAAATTGTTTGCCAGATAAAGTTTGCCCGTATAAGGAATCTTTTCCCCTAACAATAATTTCATTAGGCTGGATTTGCCGCAACCGTTCCTGCCGCGCAGGCAGATGCGTTCACCTCTTCGCACTTCGAAAGAAAAATTGTGGAAAATTTCCCGTTCGCCGTAAGCGACAGAGAGTCCTTCGCCGGAAAGCATCGGATTAGCATGGTGGGCGAGTGAAAAAAGTTTTAAATCTTCGATTTCTTCCCGATTTTGTAAAAGCGAAGATTTTTCTTCTAAAGCTTCGTTTCTGCGCCGTTCCAGATTCTTGGAACGTTTCATCATTTTAGCTGCTTTATGTCCGATGAATCCGCGGTCTGGCCGAAGCCCACCTGTGCGGGTTCCCTTTTTGGTTTTCTCAACCTTATCAGACCATCCGGATGATTCTCTTGCGGAAGCGCTGAGCTTTTTGATGTCTTTGCGAAGTTTTTTATCCTGAGCTTCTTCAAATTGTTCCTTTCGCTGCATATCAGCGAGCCAAGTGGAGAAGTTTCCTTTTTGCACTTCGATATTCGTGCGATTGATAGAAAGCGTATGGTCTGTGCACGTATCAAGGAATTGCCGGTCATGTGAGACCAGAATAAATCCTTTTTTCGTGGAAAGGTATTCGGCAACCAGTTTTCGTGCGTCTATGTCCAGATGATTGGTTGGTTCATCGATCAAAAGAAAATGATTTTCTTTTAAGAATAAGACTGCCAGCAAAAGCTTGGTCTGTTCGCCGTTGCTTAATGTTGCGAATGGTTGATAAAGCAGCTCTTCTGCAAGCCCTAGCTTAGAGAATTCTTTCATAAGCTGCCAGTGCTCATAATCCGGGTAAACTTCTTCGATGATTTCGTATGCATAGCGTTCACTTCTTTTGATAGGATATGGAAAGTATTCGAAGATGACGTTGGAAGAGATTGTTCCGCGGTATTCGTATTCGCCCATCAGAAGTTTTAAAAAAGTTGTCTTTCCGCGTCCGTTGCGCCCGGTGAAGCCAAGTCTCCAGTCCGTATCAAGCTGAAATGAAGCATGCTCAAAAATATTGTGAAAACTTGTATCGTATGAAAATGTTAAATCTGAAACCTGTATTAAAGACATATCAATTCCCCCTTTGCAGATCAGTGTTGTTTTCTGTAAAGAACAAAGCGGATAGGTCCGCCTCGAATTTCCTAAATTCCTCATTTCTTGAGAAACTTGATCCGGTTTGCGCGCCAATGTGCGGCTGCTAAAGTATCCTTTCCCTGCACATCGTGCGCATCCCGCGGAGCATTTAATGATACAGGAAAGTCAGAACTTTCCTGTATCATTAAAAATAGACTGCAGGAAAGTATTCCGGCAGTCTCATCTATAACAGAGTTCCACAAAGGTTCTGTAAAAGGTAGGATGGATGCAATTCTTTCCTGCGCATAACAAAACAAATCTCTAAAAAGAGAATACAGTGAATGTGATCTGTTTTGTTATAAAAATCATTAGCAAGAAAGTATATACATCTTTTCATCTCCAATCATTCATTATAAATATAGAATAAAATTATTCTGTAGTCCTCAGTCTAACATAAGAACTGTAGAAAATCAATGGTTAGGAGAAAATCATTTATGAAACGAATTTTAATGATAGGAACAGGAGGCACAATTGCTTCAAAACAGATGAAAAATGGACTTACACCAGGGTTATCTTCGGAGGATATTTTATCTTATATTCCAGAGGTACAAAGGGTATGTCAGGTTGAGACAATGCAGATATGCAGTATTGATAGTACAAATGTGATGTCCAAGCATTGGACGCTTATGACAAAAACGATTGAGAAGTTTTATGATTCTTATGACGGTTTTGTGATCTGTCATGGTACAGATACACTGGCATATACGGCGTCAGCGCTTTCTTATATGATTCAGTATTCAGCAAAACCGATTGTGATTACAGGAGCTCAAAAACCAATTAATATGGATGTGACGGATGCGAAAACCAATCTTCTGGACAGCTTTATCTATGCAGCGGATGAAGGAGCACAGGATGTGAATATTGTATTTGGCGGAAAAGTTATTGTAGGAACGCGTGCGAAAAAAGACCGCGCAAAGAGCTATAATGCGTTTTCCAGTATTAATTTTCCATATCCGGCAGTGATACAGGATGGTCATGTAATCCGTTATATCCCAGAGATTCCTCATGAAGAACCGGTACGGTTTTATCATGAAATGAATGATAATATTTTTGTGCTGAAAATGATACCGGGGATGAAGCCGGAAATTCTTTCTTGTATTTTTGAAAAATATGATTGTCTGGTAATAGAGAGCTTTGGAGTAGGAGGGATTCCGGAAAGTATTACCGAGGAATTTTACGCACAGATGAAAGTCTGGAAAGCAAAGGGAAAAGTAGTTGTGATGACAACGCAGGTGGCTAACGAAGGCAGCAACATGACGGTCTATGAAGTGGGCAAAAAAGTAAAACAGGAATTTGATTTGATAGAAGCCTATGACATGACACTGGAGGCAGTGATCACGAAAATGATGTGGCTGATGGCACAGACGAAGCACGACTATGAGAAAACAAAGGCAGGATTCTATCAGATGGTAAATCATGATATTTTGTTTACAACATATTATGAATAATGGAGCAGTCGATTCAAATGTCAAAATTGGCTGCCCCATCAGTTTACTTTAAATTTTTCGTTCTTTTAGAATTCTAAACAGTGTTCCGGATAACAGGAACAGTGCGATCAAGTTTGGAATGACCATCATTCCGTTAAAGGTATCTGCGATACTCCAAATAAGTCCAAGGTCCAGTGTCGCTCCGATAATTGCAACGAGTGCATAAACGAGCATAAATGGCTTGTTGACTTTAGAGCCGAATAAGAATTCGATGCATCTTGTTCCGTAAAGACCCCAGCCGATAATGGTGGAGAATGCAAAACAGCACATTGCGATTGCAGTCAGTAAGGAGACCCAGCTGCCGTATGTATTGGTGAATCCGGCGATGGTAAGTTCCGCACCGGCATCTGCGCCGTAAGTAATTCCCTTTGTTCCAAGCAAGATAACAAGAGCCGTTAAAGTGCAGATCACGATGGTATCTGCAAATACCTCAAAGATGCCGAAATATCCTTGCTGTACCGGGTCCTTTGTATCGGATGCAGCATGTGCGATGGAACCAGTACCAAGTCCGGCTTCATTTGAGAAGATACCGCGGGAGACGCCGCGCTTCATACTAAGGAACATGCTTCCCACGATACCGCCGGTTACCGCAGACGGTGAAAATGCACCAGTAATGATATCCGATAATACGCCAGGTACACGAGTGATATTAAGTCCTACGACGCCGAGCGCGAGGATGATGTACATCACAGCCATGAATGGCACAAGCTTTTCTGTTACTGTTCCGATTCGTTTTACACCGCCGATTAATACAAGCGCTACTAAGGCGGCGATGAAAATTCCGATTCCAAGATTGATTCCGTTTAAGGAGCCAGAAGATGCAACACCCATGTTAATAAGAGCGGTATCAATGGAAGTAATGATCGCATTTACCTGAGTAGCGTTACCGGTACCAAACACGGTAAGGATACCAAGAATCGCATAGAGAAATGCAAGAAAATGCCATTTTTTTGAAAGTCCGTTTTTAATATAGTACATAGGACCGCCAACCCAGTCACCCTGACTGTTTTTTTCACGAAAGTGAACCGCGAGTGTTACTTCGGCGAATTTGGTACACATGCCAAGAAGTGCGCTGCACCACATCCAGAAAACTGCGCCGGGACCGCCAAGTGCGATCGCGCCGGCTACTCCAGCGATATTGCCGGTACCCACTGTTGCAGCAAGGGCAGTACAGACGGCTTGAAAAGGTGTTACTGCTCCTTTTGCGGCTTCGGTTTTGTGGAAGATACGTCCCAGCGTATTAGAAATTGCATAGGGAAATTTACGAAGCTGCAAAAATCTTGTACGGACACTCAAGTAAAGCCCGACTCCGATGATGCAGACCATAGCCGGAACACCCCACACAAAACGGTTGACAATTCCATTTAACTGCGTGATAAAGTCTAACATAAATTCTTCTTATTCCTTTCGATATATAGTATGTGCTGCGAAAGGCGCACATTAGCCATCCTATTATACCAAAAATTGTTATTTCTGAATAGTAGAAAAAGAAATTGTTTCTTAATAGGATATTGAAATGATTTTGAAAAATATGGTATGATACAGCAAGAAATAAGAGGTGAAAGTCATGCGTTATGAAGAATTTCGAATGGAACGCCCCAATCTTGTGAAACCGGGCGACAAAGTAAAGATTACGGAGAGACCAAACGGTACTTTATATAGTTATATTATCGAGCCTTCGGTTGCCATGTCCGGCATTTTTAGGACGAATACGAGAATCAAATCTTCCGAAGGAATTGTATCCGAGATCAAAGATACCCCAAGGGGATTCGAGGTTGTCGTAGAGTTCGACGAGGAGTCTGTCGGATAGAATCTTTATTAAAAATAAAGACCCTTAAGAGTTTATGAACATTTCTTGAATTTCCTTGACAAAAGAAGGCCTAACTACTAAACTAGTCAGTAGTTAACAGAAACTTAACAATTATGTAAAGGCAGAGAAAAAGAGGAGTACGCAAAGCACCCTTGAAAGAGAGAATTACCCGCAGGCTGAAAGGTGATTACAAGAAGGTATTGCGGAAGGTAGCTTTGGAGCCGGATATCTGAACGCTTCCGTTTTATGGATAGAAGTAAGATATTCCCGTATGGTTCACGTTACGGACCATAAAAGATGTATAAGAAGAGATATCTTATATAAATGAAGGTGGTACCGCGTTTGATTCGCCCTTTGCATACGATGTGTGCAGAGGGCTTTCCTTATAATAGGATTCGGTTCAGATATCGGAAAGTCAGTGCGGGAAAATCATCTTGAGCATATGAAATACTTAAAAAAGATTAAAGGACTAGGGAAGAGCAAAAAGGAGGACGCCATGAGCAAACATTTGGAAAAGACATACAATCCGAAAGAGATTGAACCAAAACTTTACGAAAAATGGTGTAAGAACAAATATTTTCATGCAAACGTTGACCGCAGTAAGAAACCATTTACGATCGTGATGCCGCCGCCGAATATTACCGGTAAGTTACACATGGGGCACGCATTGGATAACACATTACAGGATATATTGATCCGATATAAGAGAATGCAAGGATACAATGCGCTTTGGATACCTGGAACAGACCATGCGGCGATTTCTACCGAGGTAAAGGTAACGAATCAGCTAAAAGAAGAAGGTATTGATAAAAAAGAACTTGGCCGTGAAGGATTCTTGAAAAGAACATGGGAGTGGAAAGAAGAATACGGCGGAACGATCACACAGCAGTTAAAAAAATTAGGTACTTCCTGCGACTGGAACAGAGAACGTTTTACAATGGATGAAGGATGTTCGAAAGCGGTAGAAGAAGTATTTATTAAATTATACGAAGAGGGATACATCTATAAGGGGTCCAGAATCATTAACTGGTGTCCGGTATGTAAGACTTCGCTTTCCGATGCGGAAGTAGAACACGAAGAGCAGGCAGGACATTTCTGGCATATCAAATATCCAATCGTGGGAACGGATAGATTCCTTGAAATCGCAACGACACGTCCGGAGACAATGCTTGGAGATACTGCGATCGCAGTCCATCCGGATGATGAAAGATATCAGGACATCATAGGAAAGAATGTACTGTTGCCGCTAGTGAATAAAGAGATTCCGATCGTAGCAGATTATTATGTAGACAAAGAATTCGGAACAGGCGCGGTTAAGATTACGCCGGCACATGACCCGAATGACTTTGAGGTTGGAAAACGTCATAATCTTCCGGAAATCAATGTCATGAATGATGATGCGACCATCAATGAGCTTGGCGGCAAATATGCAGGTATGGAACGTTACGAGGCAAGAAAAGCGATCGTAGCAGACTTGCAGGAACAGGGATATCTTGTAAAGATCGAGGATCATTCTCATAACGTAGGAACGCATGACCGCTGCCATACGACAGTAGAACCGCTTATCAAGCAGCAGTGGTTTGTAAAGATGGAAGAGTTGGCAAAACCGGCGATCAACGCATTGAAAAGCGGAGAATTAAAATTCGTTCCGGAGCGTTTTGATAAGATTTATTTACACTGGTTGGAAAACATTCGTGACTGGTGTATTTCCAGACAGATTTGGTGGGGCCATAGAATCCCGGCTTATTATTGTGACGAGTGCGGCGAATTCGTGGTAGCAAGAGAAGTTCCGGAAGTATGCCCGCATTGCGGATGTACGCATTTCACACAAGATGAAGATACACTTGATACATGGTTTAGTTCCGCACTTTGGCCATTCTCTACACTTGGCTGGCCGGACAAGACAGAAGAGCTTGACTATTTCTATCCGACAGACGTACTCGTAACCGGATATGATATTATCTTCTTCTGGGTAATCCGTATGGTATTTTCAGCATTTGCGCATACCGGAAAATCACCGTTCCACACAGTATTTATCCATGGATTGGTACGTGATTCTTTGGGACGCAAGATGAGTAAATCCTTAGGAAATGGTATCGATCCATTGGAAATCATCGAGCAGTATGGTGCGGATGCACTCCGTATGACGCTGGTAACGGGAAATGCTCCGGGGAATGATATGCGTTTTTATGATGAAAGAGTGGAGAACAGCAGAAACTTTGCCAATAAAGTATGGAATGCTTCCAGATTTATCATGATGAATATGGAAGGAAAAGAAATTACGGTTCCGGCAAAAGAAGATTATTCTGTGGCAGACAGATGGATTCGTTCCAAAGTAAATACCTTGACCAAAGATGTGACAGAGAACATGGATAAATATGAGCTTGGTATCGCAGTACAGAAAGTATATGACTTTATCTGGGATGAGTTCTGTGATTGGTATATTGAGCTTGCAAAATATCCAATCTATCATGCGAAGGAGAATGAAAAAGCAGCAAATGCAGCACTTTATACATTAAAGACCGTGTTGGCAGATGCATTGAAGCTTTTGCATCCATTTATGCCATTCGTGACAGAAGAGATTTACAGCGCACTCGTGACGGAAGAGGAGTCTTTGATGATTTCAAGCTGGCCGGTATACGACAGTGCACATTGCGATAAAGAAGCAGAAGAGATCATGGATCATATGAAAGAGGTCATCCGCGGAGTGCGTAATGCGCGTGCAGAAATGAATGTTCCGCCGAGCAGAAAGGCAAAAGTATATGTGACATGTGAAAGTGAAGTACTGCGAAATGGATTTGAGGCAATCAAATTTTTGGCAAGCCCGCTTATGAGTGCCAGTGAATTTGCGGCGCAGGCAGATAAGACAGGTATCGCAGAGGATGCGGTATCCATTGTAGTACCGGATGCAACCGTTTATGTTCCGTTAGAAGAATTGATTGACTTTGAGCAGGAAATCGAACGTCTGCAAAAAGAAGAAGCACGTCTTGTGAAAGAACTTGCGCGTGTTAACGGTATGTTGAATAACGAAAAATTTATGAGCAAGGCTCCGGAAGCAAAGATCCAGGAAGAAAAAGACAAACTGGAGACTTATACACAGATGATGAATCAGGTGAAGGAAAGACTTACACAGCTGAAAAAATAAAACGTAACCCGCAAAAGACATCAGCCGAATCAGGTATAAGAGAGGTTCTATAATGAAAGGTATTCGCATTCAGAAACCCGATATAAAAGGGACATTTCAAAAACTGAAAAACTTAAAAGGGGAAGATGTAAAAGCATATTGGAAGGCAAGAAAAGCTCGTCGGGAGATGATCCTTGAAAAGCGAAGAAACAGTGCCTTTGCAAAGAAAATGAAACCGGTATATAAGAACATGAACCGTGTTTCTTTGCTGCTGCATTTTGTGTTGGCATGCCTCATCAATCTTGCGATTGAGTGCATATCCAGGCATTCTTTGTTTGAAGGATGGGACTATATGGTGGAATCACCATGGGTATTTTTATATAACGCCTTTTTGATCTTTGTTACATTTTCTATCGTATATCTTGTACGAAGACGTGTATTTACGAGGATCATTATAAGCGTTATCTGGCTGGCGATCGGCGTGTGCAACGGCTATATGCTGATTAAGCGTGTAACTCCGTTTAATGCACAGGATCTTAAAACCTGGAAAGAAGGCCTTTCGCTGTTTACCAATTACTTTAGTGTCGGGGAGCTGATTATTCTCGGTGTGGGAATTGTGGCAGTAGTCGTGTGGGTAGTTGCCATGTGGCGAAGGGGCGGACAGTTTGAAGGTAAAATGCATCGCATTTTAGCGTTATTTGGGGTTGTCTTAAGTTTTGGGCTGTATTCTTTCGTGGCGGACATGGCTTTGGAACAAAGAATCGTATCGACGTATTTTGGAAACATTGCATTTGCATATGAAGATTATGGATTGCCGTACTGTTTTACAGCCAGCCTTTTCAAAACAGGGATCAATGAACCAAACGGATACGGAGAAAAGGTGCTTGATGAGATTAGCGGAAATGGAAAGCTTGCCGAAGCGAAGGAAGATGGCAAAGTAAAACCCAATATCATCGTAGTACAGTTGGAATCCTTCTTTGACCCGACAGAAGCGGAATTCTTTGAGACTTCAAAGGATGCGATTCCAAATCTTCGGAAGATGTTTTCGAAATATTCCAGCGGATATTTTAAGGTACCGTCAGTGGGAGCAGGTACGGCCAACACGGAATTTGAAGTACTTACCGGTATGAATCTTCGCTATTTCGGACCGGGAGAATATCCATATAAGACTGTGCTGAAAGAAAGCTATACAGAAAGTGCCGCGTCTGCGCTGAAGGAATTGGGCTATGGCGCGCATGCACTGCATAACAACGGTGGTAATTTCTACAGCCGTGCAAAGGTATTTAATCACATTGGATTTGACAGTTTTACAAGTAAGGAATTTATGAATGTGCTTCAAATGACGGAAAATGGCTGGGCAAAAGATGATATTTTAGTGGATCATATTTTGGAAGCGATGGATACGACAGAGCAGCAGGATTTTGTCTTTTGTATCAGCGTACAGGGACATGGAGATTATCCGGAGACACAGCTTATTGAAAATCCGGAAATTACCGTAAGCGGAATTGAAGATGAAGCATTAAAAAATAAATGGGAATATTACGTCAATCAGGTTTATGAGATGGATGCATTTGCAGGACGTCTCGTAGAAGAGATTGAAAAGAGAGGCGAACCGTCTGTCGTTGTATTTTACGGAGACCATCTTCCGACGATGGGGTTGGAAGTAAAAGATTTAAAGAGCAGATATCTGTACAATACGAATTATGTTATCTGGGATAATATTGGTCTGAAAAAGGAAGACCGAAATATCCCGTCATATCAGATCATGGCAGATGTTTTCGAACGGATCGGGATTCATTCCGGAACCGTATTTAATTATCATCAGCAAAGAAGACAGACGAAGGAATATCTGGCGGATTTAGAGCTTCTGCAATATGATATTTTATATGGGGAACAGTATGTCTACAGCGGCAATATTCCAAAGATTGGGAACTATATGCAGATGGGCGTCAAAGATGTGACTTTGGATGAGATTATTTCACATCTGGAAGGCACATACAGTTTGTATGGAGAGAACTTTACAAAATACAGCCGCGTCTATGTGAACGATGAGCGTCAGAAGGTAAAGTTTTTGAATAATACGAGAATTGAATTGACAGAAAGTCGGCTAGAAGATGGAGACATTATCAACATCAAACAGGTTGGCTCTAGTAACACGATCTTCCGTGAGTCAAAAGACTATATTTATCAAAATGGTATACTTCAGGAGGTACCGATAGAGGATCAGATGGAAGATGAGACGGAAGATCAGACAGAAGGTGAGACGGAAGAGAAACCGTTAAGCTGGGAAGATAAGTATCCGGAAAAAGCAAAATAGACAAGGCAGGAGGGGAGCGCATGAATTACGAAGAGGCAGTCGCATATCTTTTGGATATTCCAAAATTTACAAGTAAGAATCCATTGACGCATACAAAAGAGTTGTTAAGACTACTTGGAAATCCGCAGGAAGGAAAAAAAGTAATTCATGTAGCCGGAACGAACGGCAAAGGTTCCGTGTGTGCATATCTGCAGGCATTGCTGCTTTCGGAAGGAAAGCAGGTGGGATTTTTTACCTCCCCTCATCTTGTCAAGATGAATGAGCGTATTCGTTTTAATCAGAACATGATTACGGACACACAATTTCTGGAGACGTTTGAAGTTGTTTATGAGAAGGTTAAGGAAATGGGAAACGAAGGTCAGGCACATGCGACATTCTTTGAATTCCTGTTTGCAATGGCGATGGTGGCATTTGAAAAAGAAAATGTCGAGTATATTATACTGGAGACAGGACTTGGAGGAAGGCTCGACTGTACCAATGCCGTAGAAAGACCATTTCTTACGATTATCACATCGATAAGTCTTGACCATACGGAGATTCTAGGAGATACCGTCGAAAAGATCGCCATGGAAAAAGCAGGCATTATAAAAACAGGCGTGCCGGTTATCTTTGATGGCAGCAATGAAGAAGCGGCTGACGTTATAAGACGAGAGGCACTGAAAAAACAGGTACCGTGTAAAGAAATCTCGAAAAATGCGTTCAAAATTCTGGAAAACACTAGGAAACATATTGCTTTTTCGAGTATGAATGCGTATTATGGAGATACTACATGGCGGTTATCGAACTGTGGTTTATATCAGGCGATGAACGCTATGTTAGCGTTAGAAGCATTTGTGTATATTGCAGAGGAAAGGCATTTGGCAATCTGGAAAAAAGCGCTGGAAGATGTACATTGGGAAGGAAGGATGGAGGAGCTTAAGCCGGGAGTTATTCTGGACGGTTCTCATAATCCGGGAGCAATAGAGGCATTTATAGAAAGCGTACGAGCATTTCCGGAGAATTTTGGGGAGAAGATCGTGTTGTTGTTTTCCGCTGTAAAAGATAAACACTACGAAAAGATGATACAGATGCTTTGCAGTTCGCTGCCGATACATACAGTGGTGGTTACAAAAATCAATAATTTGCGTGCGGTAGAGACGCAAGAGCTTGCACAAGTATTTGAAAGGTACACGGATGCCGAGATTTTGGCAGAAGAAGATTTGAAAAAGGCATTTGAGCTGGCAGAGGAGAGAAAAGGAAAAGAAGGAAGACTTTATTGTCTTGGTTCCCTTTACCTGGCAGGAATGTTGAAAGCGTTGGCAGAACAGGAGGAGTTATAAATGCTTAATTTTGAGGAAGAATTAAAGAAATTCAAACCAAGCCTGGAAGTAGAGGAGATAGAAGCAGCAGTGTATCAGGAAGATGTAACTGATATGAAGGATATTATGAGGGAAATGAAACAGCAGAAAAAATAGTATAAAGATAGATAGTGGGGTATATGAAGTGACGTATACAAAAAAGTTGTTATATCAGTCGAATTACTGGTATAATGAGGGGTTGAAAAAAGCGAAAATCAGAGATTTGTCGGGAGCAGCTGTGTCTTTAAGAAAAAGTCTGCAGTATAATCGTGTGAATATTCAGGCAAGAAATCTCTTGGGATTGGTTTATTATGGAAGAGGCGAAGTCGCAGAAGCGCTTGTAGAGTGGATTATCAGCAAGCATTTAAAAGCGCAGGATAATATTGCTAATTATTATGTGAAAGCGATACAAGACGCACCAGGTGAGTTGGAAGCGATCAATCAAGCAGTAAAGAAGTATAATCAATGTCTGGCTTATTGCGATCAAGGTGGCGAAGATCTGGCGATTATCCAGCTGAAAAAGATAACCACCGTGCATACTTCTTTTTTGAAAGCGCATCAGCTGCTTGCACTTTTATATATGCATACAGATCAATATGCGAAAGCGAAGCAAGTGCTGCGCAGAGCATATAAGATCGATACGAAAAATGAAATGACCTTGCGATATGTGCAGGAGCTTAATAAGGTGAGTTCGGCAAAAGATACGAAAGGAAAAGAACAAAAGGCTTCTCCGGCAGTATATCAAACCAGAAAAGATACGCCTATACAGCCGGTTTCTTCGGCGTTGCGGGAGAATGGCAAGTTAAATATATTAAATATGGTGATCGGAGTCATCATCGGCGCGGCAGTGGTATGGTTTTTGATCATGCCGGCGGCTGCGAAGACAAAGACAGAACAGTCTAATGAATCATTCCGGCAATACAGCGAAAAGATGGAAGCACAGAGTGCGCAGATAAGCGCATTGCAAAAGGAGCTGGATGAGTATCGCAATAAGAGCGAGCAGGCAGAAGCTTCAAAGGCGGATATGCAGGCAATGCAGAGCAGCTATGAGGCAGTGCTGCTTGTGAAAGAACAGTACCGCTCCGGTGAATACAGTAATGCTACTATGGCAGAGACGTTAAAAACAGTGAAAGCAGATACACTAGGAGAGAAGGCAGCAGAATTATATAATGAGCTTGCCGAAGACATTTTCGATCCATTATGCAGGGATGCTTACTCAGAGGCTGAGGAAAGCTATGATGAAGAGGATTATGCTTCTGCGATTACTTTATTGAACGAAGTGATTGCTCTGCGTCCGGGTTATAAGGATGGGAAGGCACTTTTGATGCTTGGCAATGCATATGCGAAGAACAATGAGAAAGAGAAAGCAAGCGAAGCATATAATCGTATCTTAAGTCTGTATCCGGATGGGGATATTGCACAGCAGGCAAAAGATGCGGCGGCAGAGCTTGCAGGAACACCAGAAACACCATCAGGTGGGAACGCACCGTCAACAGATGAAAATAGTCCAACAACGGATGAAGATACATCCGGGGAAGACGAAGAGTAGGATACAAAGGATAAGAATGCAAAGAAAATTGCAGTCTTATCCTTTTTTGCTCCTAACTCCAAAGGAGTTCTTATAGAAATAACATATAATAAGGGGGAACATTTGATGCAGTATGAGATTCAGGAAAATTGCCTGACTATTTTTCTGCCGCCGGAGGTAGATCATCACAGCGCAGAAGAGATTAAACGGGAATCGGATAAGTTGATAAAGGATAAGCATATCAAATATGTCATTTTCGATTTTGGAGGTACGAATTTTATGGACAGTTCAGGAATCGGGGTAATGATGGGGAGATACCGGCTCCTGGAACTTTTAGGGGGAGAAGTGTGGGCTGTACATTTAAGTGAAAGGATGAAAAAGATATTGAAGATGTCAGGAATAGCAAAAATTATCCGGATTGATGAGGAGGATGAAAACATATGAAAAACACAAATGAAATGGAGATAAGGTTTGACAGTGTATCTGTCAACGAAGGATTTGCAAGAGTTGCGGTTGCGGCATTTTTAACGCAGCTGAATCCAACGGTGGAGGAGGTGTCTGATGTAAAGACAGCAGTTTCGGAAGCAGTGACCAATGCAATTATTCACGGATATGAAAATCAGGTACATACGGTTCGGATTAAATGCATCATTAATATGGAAGAAAAAAGCATGGAGCTTGCAGTTTCGGACGACGGAGCAGGAATCGCAGATGTGGCAAAGGCGATGGAGCCGATGTTTACGACGAAGCCGGAACTGGAACGTTCCGGAATGGGATTTGCATTTATGGAGGCATTTATGGATGAGCTTTCAGTGGAATCGGAAGAAGGCAAAGGCACTACAGTAAAAATGAAAAAATTGATCGGTAAAGGAAGGAAGCTATGGACCACACAATCGCTCTGATCCAGAGGAGTCACGATGGGGATGAAGAAGCGAGGGCACAGCTGGTGGAAGAAAATGTCGGTTTGGTGTGGTGTGTGGTAAGACGGTTCTACGGGAGAGGAACAGAGGCGGAAGATTTATTTCAGATTGGGAGTATCGGGCTTTTGAAAGCAATCGATAAATTCGATACTAGTTTTGAAGTGAAATTTTCCACCTATGCAGTTCCTATGATTTCCGGAGAGATCAAAAGATTTTTAAGGGATGACGGTATGATCAAAGTTAGTCGTTCCTTAAAAGAACTGTCTTATAAAGCATTTCTTCAGAAGGAAAAGTTTATGGAAGAATGGAACCGGGAACCGACAGTAGAAGAACTTTCTGAAGCAATGCAGGTGGAAAAAGAGGAACTTGTGATGGCGATGGAGGCAAGCGGAGAAGTGGAATCTTTGCATAAAACGATTTATCAAAAGGATGGAAATGAGATTTCGCTTATGGACAAGCTGGAAGAAAAGGAAACGCAGGAAGAGGTGGTACTAAATAAAATGCTGTTGTCCCAGCTTCTGGAAACATTAAATAAAGAAGAGCGGCAGTTAATCTATCTTCGATATTTTAAGAATGAGACGCAGGCAGTCATAGGGAAAAAACTGGGAATTTCTCAGGTACAGGTCTCAAGGTTTGAAAAGAAAATATTGGCACAGCTTAGGGAGCTTATTGGGTGAGGACGCTTTTAGAGGCGTCCTTTTTGCAGTTTGGGGATTGATATGTTATACTTGACTTATGCAAGAGGCGGCTAGCTTTTGATGTTGATAGAAAGATATTGCAGTAGAAAGAGGCAAAGATGATTGAATTAAAAGAGATTACAAAAACATTTGGTAATACATGTGCGGTAAATCATGTTACACTTCAGGTTATGAATGGCAGTATTATGGGGCTTCTTGGTGTGAATGGAGCCGGGAAGAGTACGTTGCTTCGAATGATTGCGGGCGTACTGCATCCCGATTCCGGGCAGATTACGATAGATGGGGAAGTAATTGCAGAGAATGAAGCTTGCAGGCAGAAACTTTTTTATCTGTCTGATCAGCCGTATTTTTTTACAAATGCAACAATCAGGACAATGGCTGAGTTCTATGCAAATCTGTATCCGGATTTTGCAAAGGAACGTTTTTTTCAAATGTGTGAGGAATTTGGTTTTGATGATGTGAAGAAAATCCGCACATTTTCCAAAGGAATGAAGAAGCAGACGGCAGTGCTACTTGCTTTATGTTCTGGAGCAGATTATATTTTGTGTGATGAGTTGTTTGATGGGTTAGATCCGCTTATGCGAAAGAAAATCCAGGAACTTTTTCTGGAAGAGGTAAAGTTGCGTAAGATAACATTAATTGCAGCTACACATACGCTTAACGAACTGGAAGGATTTTGTGATTGTGTTGGAATTCTTCATGGCAAAGGGATCACATTAGCGAAAGACGTTGAACAGGCAAAACATGATGCCTATAGGATTCTTGCGTAAAAGAGAGGTGACAAAGGATGAGCTTGGAACATGTTTCACCAAAGTGGATGAGAGAATGGATGAAGCGGAAAATCTGGATTATTCTTATTACGATAGTATTGTATATATTTGGCGTAATGGAATATGTAATGGAATTGCCCGGTCTTGTGACATGGGAGATTCTTTCCTTTATAGGACCAGAAAATGAAGTGTTTCTTATGATTACATCAGGTACTGCCATTTTATGCGCGCTCCAAGGATTTGGATATTTGTATTCACAGCAAAAAATAGATTTTTATCTGAGTAATCCGGTCAGCAGAAGGCATCTTTTTCGGACAGAGTATCTCGCATCTGCTTTAATCGGTATGATACCCTGTCTTTTTGCCAGGGGGCTTTGCTATTTTATTCAGCCGGAATATACCAAAGAAATGCTTTTTGCAGCAATAGCAGGCGTGTTGGTTAATTTTGCCGGGTATCTTATGATATATGGAATCACGGTTTTGGTTATGCTGCTTAGCGGAAGCTGGCTTATGAGCATAGTAAGTATTCCCATACTTTTAAGTTACGGACAGATTTTATTTGGATTAATCGTAACAAAGTACAGCGCGCTCTTTTTCAAAACATTTTATCGAATGGATATTTCCAATCGGCTTGCGGATTGTTTTTCGCCGTTTTTTGCATATCGGGAACTGGCAGGTATCAGAAACAGCGGCAGTATGCTAGGATGGCAGTTTGCGGAACATAAAGAGATGGCAGTTGTCGTATGCATTTATGCAGTCATGCTGTTTGTCATAACAAGGAAACTTTTTCTTATAAGACCTTCTGAGGCGGCAGGACGAGCGATAGCATTTCAAAGAGCGGAGAAGGTGATAAAATTTGCAGTGAGTATTCCATTTGCCTTGCTGCTTGGTTTTTATGTCATGAGATTATCATTGAAAGAGAAATCCTTCGTATTGCTGGCGCTTGGAATTGTATTTGGTGCAGTACTTATAAACAGTATATTGGAAATGCTGTTTCAGGCAGATATTCGCGCAATGTTTGCCAGAAAGCGTGATGTGATGATATGTGTGACGGCGGCTCTGTGTATAGCAGGAAGTTTTTATGCGGACTTATGGCAATACGATAAATATCAGCCGGGTCTGGAAGAAATCGAAGAGATTGCTCTTAGTATGAATGGGATGGACGGTGCTTATGAGGAAGGAGATTTTTATATAACAGAGCAAAAGCTTGAGAAGATAAGGCTTACCGGGGAGGCGAAAGAAAGGGCGGCGAAATGGCTTTTGGATGTGAAAGAAAACCAGAAACAAGAAGCAGCAGTTACGGATGTCACAGTGGCTTTTCAAAAGCAGGACGGTTCCTGTAGTTACCGAAAATACATGGTTACTATGGAGCAGCTAAATGCGTTTGGCAATATTTATGAAACGGAGGAGTACAAAAAGAGTACGATTGCGCTTCTGTCGGCAGAGAGAGCGGCTAATATGGAGTTTATATGGGAGAATGGAGCGGAAAAGTACCGTTTGGAATTAAGCGAAGAAGAAAAAGAGGAGCTGCTTTCTATTTATCAGGAAGAAACCGGTAAACTAACTTTTGATGACATAAAAAAAGAGAATCCGCTGTCTTGGATGAGATTGGTGCGTCCATATGAAGAAGGCGGCATGGAAGGATATCTTTACCCGTGCCATGAAAAGACAATTAGATTCTTGGAAGAGAGGGGAATTCCGGCAGGGAAAAGCATCAAAGATTATGAAATTCTTGGTATCGAGATGAGTTATCAGTCGGAAAATGGCTGGGTAATCGAAGAAGTAGAAGAGCCAGAAGAAATTGAGCGGATTAGGGAACAGCTTGTCTATGAAAGACTTGCATTGCAGCCAATCCTGCATCAAATGGAGGATGATCATCTGAAAGTACGGTATAGAAGAGTGGATGGGAAAGGAACGGATGTTGCGGAGTGCAGGATGGAAAGATAACTTTCAAAATTTTGATTTTTCATAATTGTATGTCATGTGAAGCGATAAATTTCAGCTCATTTTAGGTACTGACTGGATAGTCTGTAAAATTACATTTTCTTTTCTAAATGATAAGCTGTGACAATCCACGCTATTTGCCCGATAGCAATAACTCCTGCAATCGAAAAAAACACAATTTTACTCATGTATCCCATAAAGATAAGGGCAAATAGCACAAGTACCAATAATGAAATCGTTACTTTGTAAGCATGCGCCATAGAAGCATTAGTAATCGCAATGTTTCTTTCATCATTTTCTAATATCTGCATTTCCTTTGTTGGTTTACTAAAGATATCACACCCCATTAAAATCAACATAATTCCTATAAGAGTTGTACCATAAACAACTAAATCTGGACGAGGTACAGGTAGCAGCTGATTTATTCCTAAGCCATAGGTTAATAAACCACCTAAAAGAATTATTACTCCAATGAACAATTCTATTTTTTGCAGTTTCTGTTTCATTTGATTTCCTCCTCATAAATAAAAATTTCTTCAATACTCATATGAAAATATTTTGCAATTTTAAAGGCTAATACAATAGAGGGATTGTAGCGTCCATTTTCTAAAGAGCCTATTGTTTGACGAGATACTTCAAGAGCAGAAGCTAAATCTTCTTGTTTAATACCTCTTTGTTTTCGTAATTCTTCTAAGCGATTTCTCACAACATACCTCTTTCTTAAATAAATGTAAAGTTTCCTTTCCTTTTCTAGGACTATAATAATACTAAAAATATAAAATGTCAAGTAAGCTTTCCAATGACATTGTCACTTTTATCCGTAACAGACTTTATAATACAAGAATATCCCGCAGAAACCATGTATTGAAAATACTGGATTCCACGGGATATTATTATTTTCAAAATACGCTATTTACGTTTTTTCTTCTTTCATAAAAAGAACTTTCTTCTAATTTAATTCCCCATTCTTTCATCTTTTCCATAAACAGTTCTTCTTCAATTTCATAATTCGTATAAAAATGACGACTCTTTTCTTCAGGTCTAAAATAAATGCAAATGAATGAAAAAGGATGGAAAGTATTACATTGCCAAGGATTTTTCCACCATGGTCTCCGAAGCGTGTAAAGTGAAAAAATCACACACTTTTCATAAACTTTTTCTGTATAGTTTTTAGACGAATGACTAATATTTTCTATAGACTTTATTTTAAAGTCTTCCCAACGATATTCTTTTTGATAAGTTCCAAAAGATACAATACAATTTTCTTTGCTCATAATAATGGTTCTGTTCGCTCCAATCCAACCACAGAGTACTTTAATATATAGCCATATACCTATAATCAAAAGTCCTAGAGCAAAAAAGCATATTTCTTTCTTTTCATACTCATATGTTAAGTTAGAATAAGTTTCAAGTAAATTTATTGCCAAAATTATTATTAGAGCGGTTATTAAAATAATTGCAATTATCAAATCTATTTTAACTTTTTTATTTGGTTTAAATAGCATTGCTTATATGTTCTAATCATATTAAAATTGATCAGAGTTCTCCTTTTTCGTTAAATTTTTTCACGCTTTTTCATTTCATCAAAAGAAATTGCAAATTCACATTTAGGACATTTGAAATAGCTGATTCGAAACTCTACATCTCCCGTCAAATAAGAGTCGCCACCCGCAATAGAAAAGTCGTAATCTTCAGCTTCAGGTGAATTAGAATTCATAACAATACTATCATAATTTGTTTTTAATCTTGTTCCACATTCCAGGCAAGCATGCTTTTTACAATAAACATAGAACGGACTTTCATTATATATGTACTTAACTGGCATTTTACTTTTCAAATCAGATTCTCCTACGAGGTTATTTGAGTTTTCAGCATATATAAATAATAAAAGAGAAATTAAACTGAAAATAGATATTAAAAAAATTCTTTTGTTATTTCTTTTGCTATATTTTTTTTCTGTTTTTTCTATTTGTTTCATTTCTTCAATCTTAAATTGTCTTTTACATTTAGGGCATTGAAATTCAGTCCAGATGAATTTGACATTACCAAGCATATACCTATCGCCCGTATAAAAATCAAAATCTTCTGCTTCTAAAGAATTAGAGTTTACAATTCTCGATATTTTAAGTTTTATCATTTGTTCATTACAATCAATGCAATAATGCTTTTTGCAATTCGCATAGAACGGA
Source organism: uncultured Lachnospiraceae bacterium (assembly GCA_910585545.1). Classification (GTDB taxonomy): domain Bacteria; phylum Bacillota; class Clostridia; order Lachnospirales; family Lachnospiraceae; genus An181. The sequence continues at coordinate 59,552 of CAJUFN010000006.1, read as the reverse complement.
TTTTTGAATATTCTCTGTACATGTTGATATTTCATATTATCACTCCAATCACTTAGAACTAATTCTAAATACAAAGTCACCGTCAATGCCGAAAGCAACTTGCCCCATACATCATACTCATATGTTACCACAGGATTCATATCCTCGGCAACCATTCCGATGACATCACTTTGCATATTGTAGAGGTAGTAGTAAGTTCCCTATTTCTTGCTTTTTGTAGAAGTGATGGTTGCTTTTTGGTTATTTGGGCGGTAGGGAGATGGTGGGCGAAAGAGCAAGCTAAAAAGAAAAGTTGCCCAGCGCTTGGGCGAGAATGTTCTGAAATAATGTGCATTGCCCAGTGAGTGGGCGAAAGAGCAAGTGCAAAAGAAAAGTTGCCCAGAGCATGGGCGAAAAAGCAAGTGCAAAAGAAAAGTTGCCCAGAGCATGGGCGAAAAAGCAAGTGCAAAAGAATTCCTGCCCAGAGCATGGGCGAAAGTTCCCAGAAAAATAAAAAATTACCCATTCTGGGCTGACAATTAAAAAAATGTATATTTAAAAATTTTCCAGACATACTATTTTCAAAAGTAATATACAAAAGTAAAGAAGGTGTGAAAATGAGAAATGGAAGAAAGAAGATTATGATTTGTCTTATCACAGTATTTTTGATGGCAATTGCAGTGGGTGCTCTCTATTATGCGACGAGTGATTCAGGAAGAAGCCGGGCGAATGAGGGGACGCTGATTGCACAGGATATCTGTAATGGATGGAACGGATGGTGGAAGTAAGATGGCGGCAAGTGACATTCTTTATATAAAAGCGGATCAAAGCGTAGAGGTACAAAAAAGAGATGTAACTTTAGGCGATATTTTGACCCTTGAGTGTTCGAATAAAGATGTGCTTTCTAAAGTGAAAACCTTGAAACTTTTGAAAGTACCGGATGAAGGACAGCATCGGTATGTGTTTTCTATTCTAAAAATCATTGAGTGTATCCATGAGGTGTATCCAACCATGGATATTCAAAACATCGGTTCGCCGGACATCATAGTAACATATGAGAAACCGGAAAAGAAAAATCCGTTTTTGCATGTGCTAAAGGTAATCGGTATTGTAATTATCACATTTATCGGTGCAGCATTTTCGATCATGGCATTTAATAATGATGTGTCGACGACAAAACTATTTTCACAAATCTATGAGCTTTTGACCGGAACCAAATCGGATGGATTTACGATTTTGGAGTTGACTTACAGCATAGGATTGGTTGTGGGAATTTTGGTGTTTTTCAATCATTTTGGAGGCAGGAAGTTCTCGGTAGATCCAACGCCGATGGAAGTAGAAATGCGGCTGTATGAGAATGATATCCAGACGACGCTGATTGAAAATTATTCGAGAGAGAAACAGGAGATTGAGCCGGGAGAAACTGTTCATAATAAGGCATTATATAGTAATAAGAAGGGACGGGGAAAGCTATGATGCAGGTACTGCTTGCACTGATTGGATTTGGAGCGGGCGTCGGTGTGGCAGGCGGCTTGTTTTCATTTATTATAGGACTGGGTGTCATATCGGATTTTGCGGACCGGACTCATACCGGGGATAAAGTACTTTTGTATGAAGAATGTGTGGCGCTTGGAGGAATCTTGGGTAATCTGATGTCCGTGTATCAGTTTCCGATTCCATACGGAGCATTTTTAGTTCCTATTTTCGGACTGGTATCAGGAATTTTTGTGGGATGCTGGTCGATGGCGCTCGCTGAGATTTTAAATATTTTTCCAATTTTTATAAGACGGGTAAAGCTTTTAAAGAGTATTCCGTATATCATTGTATCTATGGCATTTGGTAAGGGAATCGGAGCATTTATCTTTTATTTCAATCGATGGTAAGTAGGAGGATGTATGGAAGAGAATAAGAAACAGCAGCAGGAACAATACGAACAATATGTAAAAGAGAAAACACCGGTGCATAACGTATATGCGAATATGGCCAAAGCGTTTGTATCCGGCGGGATCATTTGCGTCATTGGACAGGCGCTTTTAAATTATTGTCAGGGGATTGGACTTGATAAAGAAATCAGCGCTTCGTGGACCTCCTTGCTTTTGGTATTGGCAAGTGTGGTTTTGACCGGATTCGGTATCTATCCAAAGCTTGCAAAATGGTGCGGAGCGGGAACACTTGTTCCGATTACCGGGTTTGCCAATTCCGTAGCAGCTCCGGCGATCGAGTATAAAAAGGAAGGGCAGGTATTTGGAATCGGCTGTAAGATTTTTACAATTGCCGGACCAGTTATTTTATACGGTATTTTGGTATCATGGGTTCTTGGACTGGTTTATTATCTGTTGATGAAAGTGGGGATTATGTGATGATGACAAAAGGAGAACAAAGTATTGCCTTTGAACAGTCGCCGTTTTTGATGGGAAGTGCGTCGGTGGTTGGGCAAAAGGAAGGTGAGGGGCCGCTTGGCAAGAAGTTTGATTACATTTGTGAAGATAAGGAGAATATGTTCGGAGCAGATTCGTGGGAGGCAGCAGAGAGTAATATGCAGCGGCTTGCCTGTAGATTAGCCTTGGAAAAGACCGGAATGCATCCGGAAGAGATTCGTTATCTGTTTGCCGGAGACTTACTACGTCAGGGGATAGCTACGTCTATGGGAGTGGAAGGATTGCAGATTCCCTTGTTCGGTCTTTTCGGGGCGTGTTCTACTTCTGGGGAAGCATTGGCGCTTGGAGCAATGACGGTGGCTGCAGGTTATGCAGAAAATATCATTGCAGTAACTTCCAGCCATTTTGGAAGTGCGGAAAAAGAATTTCGTTTTCCCCTTGGGTATGCCAGCCAAAGACCTTTGTCTGCGAGTTGGACGGTGACTGGAAGCGGCGCTTTTTTGGTTGGTACACAAAAAAGCCATGTGCGGATCAGTGGAGTAACCATTGGAAAAATCGTGGATTATGGATTAAAGGATTCCCAGAATATGGGGGCATGTATGGCGCCGGCAGCTTGTGATACGATTCTTGCAAATCTGCGGGATTTTGGCAGGGAGCCGGAAGAATATGACCATATTATTACGGGAGATTTGGGCTATGTGGGTCAGAGTATTTTATTTGACCTCATGAGAAAGAAAAGAAAGAATATTGATTCGATTCATCTGGATTGCGGAAAGCTTATTTATGATCAGCAGACGCAAGATACACATGCGGGCGGAAGCGGCTGCGGCTGTGCAGCAGTTACACTTTCTTCTTATATTTTGCCAAAGATTGAAAAGGGAGAGTGGAAGAGGATACTGTTTATACCGACGGGAGCTTTGATGTCTACGGTTAGTTACAATGAAGGAGAAAGTGTTCCGGGCATTGCTCATGCAATCGTATTGGAACATTGTTAACTGGAACATTGTAATAGATATGAAGAGGGGATTTTAGAATATCTGAAATATAGGAGAGAGACGATGGATTATGTAAAAGCATTTTTAATAGGTGGAATCATCTGTGCCGTTGTGCAGATTTTACTGGATAGAACAAAACTGATGCCAGGACGCGTTATGGTTATTCTAGTTTGTACTGGAGCGGTGCTTGGCTTTCTTAATATTTATGAGCCACTTGCAAAATTTGCAGGTGCCGGCGCGACGGTACCGCTTAGCGGATTCGGGAACCTTTTGTGGAAGGGCGTTAAGAAGGCAGTAGATAAGGACGGTTTCCTTGGACTTTTCATGGGGGGATTTACAGCGAGTGCGGTAGGAATCTCTGCAGCCCTCATCTTTGGATATCTGGCCTCGCTTCTGTTTGAACCGAAGATGAAAAAATAAGGAGTGCAGATATCAGATAGAAAGGAATGGGGAAAATTGACTACGATGATAGAAAAGATTCAAGAATTGGGAGTTGTGCCGGTAGTGGTTTTGGAAGATGCAAAGGATGCCTTAGCGCTAGGGAGGGCATTATGTGAGGGAGGTCTTCCATGCGCAGAGGTAACATTTCGTACCGATGCGGCAGAAGAGTCTATCCGTATTATGGTAAATGAATTTCCGGAGATGTTAGTAGGGGCAGGGACGGTACTCACGATAGAACAGGTTGAACGTGCGGTTGCGGCAGGCGCAAAGTTTATTGTGAGCCCCGGATTTGATTCAGAGATTGTAGATTATTGTCTGGAGAAAGGCATCCCGGTATTCCCTGGATGTGTTACGCCTTCCGAGGTTGCAGGGGCGGTAAAGAGAGGTCTTAAGGTGATAAAATTCTTCCCTGCAGAACAGTTTGGGGGAGTGGCAGCCATCAAAGCGCTGACTGCTCCATATATAGGATTAAAATTTATGCCGACAGGCGGTATTGGACCAAAGAATTTAAAAGCATATCTAGAATGTGAGGAGATTGTGGCATGTGGTGGAAGCTGGATGGTGAAAGGTGATTTGATCAGAGCAGGAGAGTTTGATCAGATTAAAAATCTGACTGCTAAGGCAGCTGCGATGGTGAAGGATGTCAGAGGAGAATATATTGATATAGAGAATCACAAAGAGAAGTGAAACGGAGAGAATGTTAGCAGGAGATTAGGAGTATGGCAAAAAAAGTAGTTACATTTGGTGAAATTATGTTAAGATTGGCGCCGGAAGGATATAATCGTTTTGTTCAGGCAGATAACTTTACCGCGACATATGGTGGAGGAGAAGCAAATGTCGCAGTATCTTTGGCTAATTATGGATTGGATGCGAAATTCGTGACAAAACTGCCCAAGCATGAGATTGGTCAGGCAGCGATTAATTCCTTGAGGAAATACGGAGTAGATACAACAGATATCGTACGCGGCGGTGAACGAGTGGGGATTTATTATCTGGAAAAGGGAGCTTCTCAAAGAGCTTCCAAGGTTATTTATGACCGTGCCGGTTCCTCGGTGTGTACGGCGTCAAAAGAAGAATTTGACTGGAAGAAGATTTTTGATGGAGCTAAATGGTTTCATTTCACAGGTATTACTCCGGCACTGCATGATAACGTGACAGAGATTTGTCTGGATGCCTGCAAAGCAGCAAAGGAACTTGGCATTACGGTATCCTGTGATTTGAATTATAGAAATAAATTGTGGTCAAAAGAGAAAGCAGGGCAGGTGATGGGAGAACTTTGCAAATATGTGGATGTCTGTATAGCCAATGAAGAGGACGCATCCGATGTATTTGGGATCAAAGCTGCGGATACCGATGTAACAACGGGTTCAGTAAATCACCAAGGATATAAAGCCGTTGCAAAACAGCTGGCAGAGCGTTTCGGATTTGGGAAAGTTGCGATTACCCTAAGAGAATCCATATCGGCAAACGATAATAACTGGTCTGCCATGCTATATGATGGTTCTGATTATTTTTTTAGTAAAAAATATAAGATGCATATCGTAGACCGTGTAGGAGGCGGGGATTCTTTTGGGGGAGGATTTATCTATGCTGCATTAAACGATTATGATTCGCAGGAAATCATCGAATTTGCAGTGGCTGCATCTTGTATGAAACATTCTATTGAGGGAGATTTTAATCTGGTATCGGTGGATGAAGTTATAAAACTGGCAGGTGGAGACGGTTCCGGACGTGTACAAAGATAAATAGATGGTCAGAATGAAACGGTTGTTTTGTTCTGGCTCTTTCTTGTTTTTGTGTAGCTAAAATGAATAATAAAATATGAAATATATATGGAAAATTATTGAGAACATACAAAAATATGGTATAATTTAAGGAGGTTTTAAGTAAAAAGGAGGAAAAAAGATGAAGAAAAATTTGAGGAGGAAGGGAATACAATCGCTTTTGAGTCTGCTTCTCGTGGTGAGTATGATGCTTGGCAGTCTGATTAGTGCGTCAGCGCAGGAGATGGTAGAAAAATCCGTAAAGCTCCTGCATACAGACACAGTATTTACCTTCGCAGAAGGAAAGTGGACAGCGGGAGATGCGTCTCATGTATGGTCTGAGGTTTTAGACAGTGATAATCCTCGGGACACATGGTATGAAGTGAGTTTTACCGGGCATAAGATAGATGTTTATGCAGGTAAAAACTTTATGATGGGAAAGGTGGAATACTTTGTAGACGGCGAATCTTATGGAGTATATGACCTTTATAACGGAAGCAATATCAATTCTGCTTTGATTGCAACGATTGACGGTCTTAGTGAGGGAGAGCATACATTGCGTGCGGAAGCAACTGGTGAGAGAAATACTTCTGCAAGAGGCAATCATCAGATAGACTGTGCAGAAGTTGTTGCATATTATTACGAGGCAGCGGCAGAGCCGGAATTAAAAGGAAGCATCGTAGATACGAGTCTTCAGTATACACAGGACAAATTCGATGCGGTATCCAAGATGGATGTGAAGGAAAGGATGCTGTCTGCGTGGAAAAATGACATGGCAGTTTCACAGATTTCTTTGGCAGCTGTAGAAAAAGAATTTAACAATGTGGTAGCAGAAGTAAGTGATTTTGATGGTGAGAACGGAAGCATTTCCAAAGATAATGTAACGCTTACATTTATTAAATCCGTACAGGCATATACTGGAATGCCGGGATATGGAAGTACGACAAGACCAATTCCGCAAGGCAGCAGAAAAGAAGCCAATGAAGTGCTTTATCAGGACGCAAAAGAACCGATTACGATACCAAAAAATACACTTCAAAATGTATGGGTATCTGTAGAGGTGCCAAAGGATGCGAAAGCAGGTACATATGAGGGAACGATTACGGTGACAGCAGACGAAGCAGACGGTGTACTCACATTTGCATATACGTTGGAAGTAGCTGATGCAACGCTTGCTGATGCAGAAGAATTTAAAGATGGTTTTGACGCAGAACTTTGGCAGAACCCATATATTATTGCAGAGTATTATGATGTGGAGCCATTTTCCGAAGAACATTTTGCAATCTTAACTCCACATATGGAAAAGTACAAATCGATTGGCGGACATGCAGTGACTGCAACAATTGTAGATGAGGCATGGGCTGGACAGACTTACAGCGCGAATGAAATCAAATATCCATCCATGGTAACCTGGACAAAGAAAAGTGATGGAACGTGGAAATTTGATTATACGAATTTTGATAAATGGATTCGTTTTAATAAAGACTTAGGTATTGGAGATAAAATTGTATGCTATAGTATTGCACCTTGGACAAATCAGGTAAGGTATTATGATGAAGCATCCAATGAGTGGAAGCAGAGTAATTATTCTGTAGGCGATGCACAATACACTTCTATGTGGACTGCATTTTTACAGGATCTGATGCAGCATATGCAGGATAACGGATGGAAAGACGATACGTTTATCGGTATTGATGAACGAGGATTCGATGTAAGGGCATTCGAGTTAATTGACAGCATTACAGGTACTGATGCAAAGCCGTTTAAGACGGCGGGGGCAATGGATGGTTTTGTAAACAAACCAGACCTTGCAATGCGAGTGGATGATTTAAATGTTGGTTCTATTGCGATTAAGGCACATCCGACAGAATTTGAACAGCTTCGTCAAAGAAGAGAAGAGGCAGGATTAAGAACGACAGTATATACGTGTACGGAACATATTCCAAGTAGTTTTTCTCTTAGCGCACCGGGAGAAAGTTACTGGACGATGATGTATGCATACAGTGCTGGCGCAAATGGATTCCTTCGCTGGGCATATGATTCCTGGGTAGAAGACCCGCTAAGAGATACTACACATAATGCTTTTGAGGCAGGAGATTGTTTTTTAATCTTCCCGGATGAAAAAGATTCCGAGAATCCGGTATCAAAATCAAGCCTTCGCCTGGAAAAAATGGCAGAAGGTATCAGAGATGTCAATAAATTGATACAGATGAAGCAAGAAGTAGCTGCTATGACAATGGAAATTGATGAACTTCTGGCAACTGTAAAAGCAGAATATCCAAATGACGGTCTATATGTGACAGAGTCTGGAAAAGAGACTCTGGCATCCGATATGGATATGGTTAAAGCACAGATTGCGGAGCTTACAAAAGAGTATATCCGTCTTAAGACAGATGGAACATATGAAGTGGAATCTGTAAGTATTGCAGAAGGCGATAAGACTGCAATCCTCTTAAATGAGACAAAGCAGCTTCATGCAGTGTTAAAACCAGAGAATCTTCTGAACACGAACGTAGCTTGGTCTTCTGACAATGAGAACATTGTAACGGTATCTAATCAAGGTGTGATTACCGGAGTGAAAGTGGGAACAGCAAATATTAAAGCAACGTCTGTTCAGGATAGCAGTAAGTCTGCAACAATCGAGATTACGGTAGAACGTGCCAACATTCCGGAAGATGCAAAAGTCTCCTATTATTCATTTGATGAAGATGCGGTTACGGATGACTGGGGAAACAGAGATGGAGAGAATGAAGGCGCATCTTTGGCAGAAGGAAAATCAGGAAGCGCAATAGAAGTCGGAGATGGAGCAAGAGTCGTATTCTCACCAAATATAACGCTGACAAATGAGTGGAGTGTTGGTTACTGGATGTATAATGCAGGACATCCAGATGGAAGAAGTTCTGTACTTGAAAGCAGCGATGGAGTACGTTCATTTGACAGCCGTGTAGGAGCGGCAAGCAATGGAGGCGATATACCACAGATTGGCGTACATGTCGTCGAAGGTGCGGGGGGATATCTGACATTTGCAAATTACACCGTTCCGGAAAATGAATGGGTCCATGTAACATGGACGCAGGATAAGACAAATGGTCTTAAATTATATGTAAACGGACAGTTTGTACAGTCTAATCAATGGACGGTAAATAATAATTTCACAGCCCCGATTGATGTATTCGGAGGCAGCGGATTCACCGGAAAATTAGACGAAGTAAAGATTTATAACCGGGCACTTACCGAAGAAGAAGTCGTAGCCGGTATGCAGGTAAAAGGATTGAACATATCTCAGCCGAATGTGGAGCTTTATATTGGCAGCACACATAAGATCGCATATGATTTGATCACAGATGCACAAGATGATACAGTCACATTTACCTCTTCGGATGAGAATGTTGCAACTGTAGATGAAAACGGTGTTGTAACACCGCATAAAAAAGGAAGCGCTGTGATCACGTTAACTGGCGGCGGATATGAAGCAAAAGTTACTGTGAATGTGTTAAAGAAACTGGAGATCCAATATACAATTCCGCAGTATGAGCTTCCGGAAGAAAATCTGATGGATATTGAAAGAGCGCCTGGCACAGACAGACAGTATCTTGGACAGCCAGACATGGTTATGTTAGATGATAATAAGACCTTGTATACGGCATATCCGGTTGGACACGGATGTGGTCCTCTGGTAATGAAAGTAAGTAAAGATGCAGGCGAAACCTGGACGGAAAAGACCGATATTCCAGAGTCATGGGCAGATTCTTATGAAACACCGACCATGTATAAACTGAACATGACAGACGGAAGTACGAAGCTTATGCTGATTACCGGAAGACCAAACTGGCATGGGAATACAGTGGGCGGATGGCAGACATCCGTATCGGATGATGAAGGAGAGACATGGAGTGAGTATCAGACATTTCATCCAACGTTAGAAGACGGAAGTCAAAACTGGACAATCGTAGCGATGGCAAGTCTTGTTCAGATGAAAGACGAGGATGGTAATTACATCGATAAATGGATGGGCGTATATCATAATTACAATTATGTGAACTATAAGACATACCTTACCTTTGATGAGAATGGAAATGAACAGTGGAGTACACCTCAACCATATCTTAGCGAATACAGAGATATTGAACAGACACGCCAGATTTGTGAAGTTGGTATGTTCCGTTCTCCGGATGGAGAGCGCATTATGGCATTAGGAAGAGCGCAGTCTCATAACCATAAATCCGTAATGTTCTATTCGGATGATGAAGGTGAGACGTGGAGCAGGCCAGAAGATGTGCAAGGCGCACTTCAAGGAGAACGCCATAAAGCAATCTATGATCCGATTAGTGGAAGACTGGTGATTACTTTCAGAGAAATTATATTAGATTATAATAAAAACGGTGTCATTGAGAATAATGACTGGGTAGCAGGCGACTGGGTAGCATGGGTTGGAACTTACGAAGATATCATGGAACAAAATGAAGGACAGTATAGAATCCTGATCGACGAAGACTGGGCAAACAATGCGAAATCCGGTGATACAGGATACGCAGGTATTGTTGCTTTGCCAGACGGTACGATTATCACAAACTCTTATGGACACTGGGATAAAGATTTTTCTTTAAGCTGGGGCGGTGGAGTGACGACAGATCTTTGCTATATCAGACAGGCGAAATTCAAACTTGCAGATATCGATAAAGCATTAGGAATCGAGACACCGCAGCCAACAGATACCGATAAGTCTGACCTTAAGGCGCTTATTGATTATGCGAAGTCTCAGCAAGACAATGATGACTATGAATGGCTTGTGGACGCTGTAAAGACAGTATTTGAAGAGGCTCTTGAAAACGCTGAAAAAGTAAACGATAATCCGTCTGCAACGCAGACAGAAGTAGACAATGCATACGAAGCACTGCTTGAAAAAGTACATCTTCTTAGCTTCATCGGCGGAGATACGACAGAATTAGATACATTGTATGATTCTCTGAAAGAATTTAATGGAGAAGGTTACACAGAAGAAAGTGCAAAAGCAATGCAAGATGCATTGAAAGAAGCTAAAGACGTGCTGGATCGAGGTGGCAATGCATTAAAAGAAGATATTGAAAATGCACTGAAAGGCTTAAAAGAAGCGCAGGAAGGATTACAGCTTCTTCCGGTAAATAAGACAAAATTAAAAGCCTTAATCGAAAAAGCAAATGGCTATATGGAAGATGCAGACAAATATATCTCTGTTGCAGATCTTGAGACAATGCTTAACAGCGCAAACTTGATATATAATAAGGCAGACGCAACACAAAAAGAAGTAGAGGGAGCATATCAGGCATTACTTTATGCAATCTTCGGATTAAGAGAAACTCCGAATAAGGATGCATTAAAAGATTTGCTAGGCAAAGTTGCCAAAATGGATCTTAGCCAATATACAGAGGAGACTGCAAAAGCAGTAAAAGCAGCATACGCAGCGGCAGCAGCAGTCATGGCAGATTCACAGGCAGACCAGGCAGAAGTAGACGAAGCAACAGAAGCGTTGAAGCGTGCGGTAAAAGGTCTTGCAGTAGATGAAAAAGACATAAAAGATAAAAAAGATGAAAAAGTCAGTGAAAAGGCAGATAATAAAGTCGCCGGAAATACAAGTGGAAATACATCTACAGCAAAGAAATCTGCTAAGACAGGAGATGCGGCAAATGCGGCAATCCCAGTAGTGGCAGGATTCGCAGCAGTACTTGCAGCAATCATTGCATGGAAGAAAAGATGAAACGCATAGAGCGTTAAGAAAACGGATTTATTGTTGAATATAATAGTTCGAAGAAAAAGGCTGATCGATATGATCAGCCTTTTTCTGTTGCTAAGTATAGAACAAAACATCGGGTGGATGTTTTTTAGTGATGAGATTATTTTGAAATTATATTTTATAAAGATACACCCATTGATATCCAAGGAAACGAGCAGAGTTTGAACGGATTGGGGATTTGAACGGATTCCATTGTTTTAGTGGTTCTCCAAGTCTGCAAATATATTTTGTACCTTCTATTTTTATAATGGGTTCCATAGATTCTTCCAATATAGTGACGAATTGATTTTCTTTTTTAGAGAAACAGAGGATTTCAGAGGTAAATTCCAAAGGCGTAGTGATTGGATTTTCCGGCTCAAAGTATAAATCGTAATTTGGTTGAAGAAGAGAGAGACCATTCATAAAAAATGAGATGCCATTCATAAGAAACCTCCTTAGTGTAGTTAAATGATTGCTTAGTGTTATCTTGATTATAAATCAGGTGTTCAAGTTTTTAAAGTAAAAATATTTTACAAAATCACTTGACACCTTCTTTTTTTGTGATATACTTTGAATATCAAAATATTTTAGAATCAAATATATTTAGAATAAAAATATAACTGGAGACGAGAAAATGATTGGAGTCCTAAAAGGAACCGGTGTATATATTCCGGCACATGTTTTAAACAATGATGACCTATCAAAAATGGTAGAGACGAATGATGAATGGATTAGAGAACGTACTGGTGTAGTCACAAGACATGTTATAGAAGATGAGACGACGGTATTCATGGCTGCAGAGGCTGCAAAAGCAGCAATTGCCGATGCCGGAATCATGCCGCAGGAGATTGACTTGATTATCGTAGCAACGATTTCTTCTAATGTGATCCTTCCTTGTACGGCATGCGAGGTGCAAAAGGAAGTAGGGGCGATTAATGCCGCTTGTTTTGATATGAACGCTGCTTGTACCGGATTTTTATTTGCCTGTAATACGGCGCAAGCCTATATACAATCGGGCATGTATAAGTGCGTACTCATCATTGGAGCAGAGAGTCTGTCAAATCTTGTAGACTGGACAGACAGAGGAACCTGTATTTTGTTTGGAGATGGTGCGGGAGCAGCCATCATGTGTGCAGAAGAGGAAGCACAGTACGTGGCGGTAACGCATTCCGACGGAATAAAGGGGAGTGCGTTAGAATGTGAAAGCCGTCATCGGAAAGGCTGGGAGAAAAAATTAATCGGTGATACGACCTATATGAGAATGGATGGGCAGGCAGTTTTTAAATTTGCAGTGAAGAAAGTACCGGAAGTCATAGAGGAAGTGCTTGAAAAAGCAGGCGTGCAAAAAGTAGAGATTTCTTATTATATTTTGCATCAGGCAAACAAACGGATTGTAGAATCCGTTGCCAAAAGGCTGAAGGAGCCAATAGGGAAGTTTCCGATGAACCTGTATGAATATGGAAATACTTCTTCCGCAAGTATACCGATTCTACTAGATGAGCTTAAGAAAAACGGCACGCTGAAGCGAGGACAGAAAATCGTCATGGCAGGATTTGGAGCAGGACTTTCCTGGGGAGCGGCAGTACTCACCTGGGAATAGGAAAATGGTAATTACCGGGGAACCCGGATTACATAATAAAAAAACATAAAACAAAGATTTCAAAGAAAAGGAGAATAACCATGTTAGAAGAAATAAAAGAAATTGTCGCAGAAAGCCTTAATGTAGATGCCGATGAGATTACGGCAGAGACCTCTTTCAAAGAAGATTTAGACGCAGATTCACTGGATTTATTTGAATTAGTGATGGCTTTAGAAGAAAAGTACGGAAAGGAAATTCCGACAGAAGATTTAGATCAGATCACAACAGTAGGTGCAGTGATCGAATATTTGGAAAAATAAAATGATTCAAAGGCTTTTGTAGATGTAAGAAAATATCTGCGAAAGCCTTATGATGGTAAACATACGACAAAAACGTCCAGTGGACGTTTTTTAGTAATCATGAAAGGATAGGTTGTCAATATGAAAACAGAAATCACAACGTTACTGGGAATTGAATATCCAATCATTCAGGGAGGTATGGCATGGGTTGCTGAATATCATCTTGCAGCCGGCGTATCCAACGCAGGCGGTCTTGGACTGATTGGTGCAGCAAGCGCACCGGCAGACTGGGTACGCGAACAAATCAGAGAAGCAAAAAAATTAACAGACAAACCATTTGGCGTCAATATCATGCTTATGAGTCCATACGCAGATGAAGTCGCTAAAGTAATCGTAGAAGAAGGCGTAAAGGTAGTTACTACCGGAGCCGGTAATCCTGAAAAATACATGGAAATGTGGAAAGAAGCCGGAGTGAAGATCATTCCTGTAGTTGCTTCTGTGGCGCTTGCGAAACGTATGGAGCGTGCAGGTGCAGACGCAGTTGTTGCAGAAGGAAGCGAAGCAGGCGGTCACATCGGAGAAAATACAACGATGGTACTGGTGCCGCAGATTGTAGATGCGGTGGAGATTCCAGTCATCGCGGCAGGCGGAATCGCGGATGGAAGAGGAATTGCCGCAGCATTTATGTTAGGTGCAAAAGGGGTACAGATGGGTACACATTTTGTTGTGACAGAAGAATCACAGGTTCATGAGAATTATAAAGAGAAAATTATTAAAGCAAAAGATATAGATTCCCGTGTTACGGGACGCACAACCGGACATCCGGTACGTGCATTGAGAAATAAAATGACCAAAGAGTATTTAAAACTGGAAAAAGAAGGAGCATCCTTTGAAGAATTGGAGCTTTTAACACTTGGAGGTCTTAGGAAAGCAGTCGTGGAAGGCGATGTAATAAATGGAAGTGTTATGGCAGGACAGATTGCCGGTATGGTGACAGAAAAATTATCCTGTAAGGCGCTGGTTGAAAAATTAGTAAAAGAGACCGATGCATTGATCAAAGGAGCAGGTTTTTATGAGTAAAGTGGCATTTATTTTCCCGGGGCAGGGCGCACAAAAATGCGGCATGGGAAAAGATTTTTATGAGCAAAGCAGTAAGGCAAAAGCAATTTTTGATAAAGCAAGCGAAATCCTGGATTTAGATATGAAGGCGCTTTGTTTTGAAGCAAATGACAAACTGGATTTGACAGAATATACACAGGCAGCGCTTGTGACGACGTGTCTTGCTATGGAGCGTGAAGCAGAAGAGAAGGGCTTGAAGCCAGACGTGACAGCAGGACTTAGCCTTGGAGAATATGCAGCGATCGCGGTAGCAGGAGGCATGAGTGACGAGGAGGCAATCCGTACCGTAAGGACGAGAGGGATTCTGATGCAGAATGCAGTTCCAGAAGGAATCGGTGCTATGGCAGCAGTGCTTGGTATGGAGGCAAATGATATCGAAGCAGTGATTGAAGCGATAGAGGGCGTGAGCATTGCCAATTACAACTGCCCGGGCCAGATTGTCATTACCGGATATAAGGAAGCAGTTGACAAAGCAGGGGCAGCGTTAAAGGAAGCAGGAGCGAAACGCGTGATGCTGCTGAATGTAAGCGGGCCATTTCACTCCCCGATGTTAAAAGAAGCAGGGGAAGCGCTCGGAGCAGAATTAAATGGTGTATCATGGCAGGGATTAAAGATTCCGTATGTGACGAATGTAACAGCCCAAAAGGTGACAGATATCAAAGAGACAAAAGGACTTTTAGAGAAGCAGGTAGCGTCTTCTGTACGTTGGGAGCAAAGTATTCGTGGAATGATTGCAGACGGTGTGGATACATTTGTGGAAATCGGACCAGGAAAGACATTGAGCGGATTTATGAAAAAGATTGATAAGAATGTGAAAGTCTATAACATCCAGACGATGGAAGACCTGGAAAATGTGGCAGCTATATTGGCTGAATAAAGAAAAAAGGAGAGCAGTATGCTGGAAGGAAAAATTGCGGTAGTGACAGGAGCATCCAGAGGGATTGGCAAGGCGATTGCCTGCAAGTTTGCAAGCCTTGGGGCAACGGTTATTATTAATTATAATCATTCGGCGGTAAAAGCCGAAGAGGTGAAAAGTCAGATCGAAGCAGCAGGCGGCTGTGTGGAAGTGATGCAGTGCAATGTGTCAGATTATGTAGCATGCGAAGTATTTTTTAAAGAGATTATAAAGAAATTTGGCAGGATAGATATCCTTGTGAACAATGCAGGGATTACCAAAGACGGGCTGATGATGAAGATGTCGGAAGAAGACTTCGATCAAGTCATCAAAGTGAACTTGAAAGGAACATTTAACTGTATTCGTTTTGTATCCAGACAGATGTTAAAGCAGCGCCAAGGAAGAATCATTAATATGTCTTCCGTGGTAGGAGTGGCAGGAAATGCAGGACAGATGAACTATGCAGCGTCTAAGGCAGGCGTTATCGGTATGACGAAGTCTGCTGCAAAAGAGCTGGCGTCTCGTGGAATTACTGTGAATGCAATTGCACCGGGCTTCATCGAGACAGACATGACAGATGTGTTATCTGATGCAGTAAGGGAAACGAGCGTGGCACAGATTCCGCTTGGCAGATTTGGTAAACCGGAAGATATAGCAAATGCTGCTGCATTTTTGGCATCTGAGGAAGCCGGATATATTACAGGACAGGTGCTCCATATAGATGGCGGCATGGTGATGTAGGAGGAAATTATGGGAGAAATCAGAAAAAGAAGAGTAGTCGTGACAGGTCTTGGAGCAGTCACGCCCATCGGAAATACCGTGGAGGAATTCTGGTCAGCGGTAAGAGAAGGAAAATGCGGCATTGGTGAAATAACAAAGTTTGATACGTCAGAATATAAAGTAAAACTTGCGGCAGAAATCAAAGATTTTACGGCAAAAGAACACATGGATGCAAAAGCTGCAAGGCGTATGGAATTATTTTCCCAGTATGCGGTGGCGGCAGCAAAAGAAGCAATGGAAGATGCCGGACTTGATATGGAGAAAGAAGATCCGTTTCGTGTAGGCGTGATTGTTGGTTCCGGTATCGGAAGCATTCAGGTAGTGGAAAAGGAATATAAAAAAATCTTAGACAAAGGTCCGGGAAGGGTAGCTCCGCTTACGGTACCTTTGATGATTTCTAACATGGCAGCAGGAAATGTAGCAATCCAGCTTGGATGTAAAGGCAAATGCACAAGCATGACAACAGCATGCGCAACAGGTACGCATTCCATCGGAGATGCATTCCGCGCGATTCAATACGCAGATGCAGATGTGATGTTTGCAGGAGGGACAGAAAGTGCGCTCACTCCGACAGCAGTTGCAGGGTTCATGAATCTGACGGCGTTGACTACGTCTGCGGATCCAAAAAGAGCTTCGATTCCGTTTGACAAAGACAGAAGCGGATTTGTCATGGGCGAGGGCGCAGGTGTGGTCGTACTGGAAGAACTGGAGCACGCAAAGCAACGAGGAGCAAAGATTTATGCAGAAGTAACAGGATATGGGGCAACCTGCGATGCTTATCATATAACATCTCCGGCAGAAGATGGGATAGGAGCTGCCAAAGCGATGACACTTGCGATGGAAGAGGCAGGCGTGAAGCCGGAAGAGGTGGATTACATCAATGCACATGGAACAAGTACCCATCACAATGATTTGTACGAGACACGTGCGATCAGGCTGGCATTGAAAGATGCCGCAGACAATGTGACAGTCAATTCTACCAAATCTATGGTTGGACATTTGCTTGGAGCAGCAGGCGCAGTGGAGTTCATCGTCTGTGTAAAAAGTATTGAGGATGGATTCATCCATCAGACGATTGGTACAAAAGAGGCAGATGAAGAATGTGATCTGAATTATGCGATCAAAGCTCCGATAGAAAAAGAAGTAAGATGCGCTTTTTCCAATTCACTTGGATTTGGCGGACATAACGCGACTATTCTTGTGAAAAAGTATGAAGAATAAAAGAGGGAATCAGGATGGAATTTGAACAGTTATTACAGCTGATTGACGCCGTTTCCAAATCAGCGCTGAATGAATTTAAATACGAAGAAAAAGGAATTTCGATCAAGATGGGCAAAGGCGTGGCGGACGTACAGGCAGAAGGTGCTCCGGCAGTGGAATTCATTGTTCCGAAAAAAAGTGAAAAAGAAGAAGTTGTGGAGGAAGAGAGCGTGATCGAGGGCGGAAATGTAGTGGCATCTCCGCTTGTAGGAACTTTTTATACGGCTGCAGCGGAAGGCGCAGAGAACTTTGTACAGGTAGGCGACAAGGTGAAAAAGGGGCAGGTACTGGCAATCGTGGAAGCGATGAAGCTGATGAATGAAATTGAGAGTGAGTATGACGGCGTGATCGTTGAAGTGCTTGCAGAAAACGGTGATGCAGTGGAGTACGGACAGCCATTGTTTCGCGTTAAATAGGAAGTTTGGATGAGGAAGAGTGAAGTAGAATGAGGCATTTAGATATCAATCAAATCAAAGAAATTATCCCACATAGACATCCGTTTCTCTTGGTAGATTACATTGAAGATTTTGAGCCGGGACAGTATGCGGTAGGATACAAATGTGTGACCTTCAGGGAAGATTTTTTCAAAGGTCATTTTCCAAAGGAACCAGTCATGCCAGGAGTACTGACGGTAGAAGCCCTGGCACAGGTTGGTGCGGTAGCGATTCTTAGTATGGAAGAGAATAAAGGCAAGATTGCTTATTTTGGCGGGATTCAAAAATGTAAATTTAAGGGAAAAATCGTGCCGGGTGATAAAGTAAGACTGGAGACCAAGATTATCAGGCAAAAAGGACCGGTTGGTGTTGGCGAAGCAGTTGCCAGCGTGGATGGCAAAAAAGTTGTGACAGCAGAACTGACATTTATGATTGGTTAGGTGGAAAATATGATAAAAAGAGTGTTAATTGCAAATCGGGGAGAGATTGCAGTACGTATCATCAGGGCGTGCCGTGAGATGGGAATTGAGACCGTTGCGGTATATTCCGAAGCCGATAAAGAAGCGCTTCATACACAGCTTGCAGATGAGGCAGTGTGTATCGGGCCGGCAGCTGCGCTGGAGAGTTATCTTAGTATGGAGAATATCATCAGTGCAACGATCATCTCCGGTGCAGACGCCATTCATCCGGGATTTGGATTTCTTTCGGAGAACGCAAGATTTGCAGAGCTTTGTGATAAATGTAACATTACGTTTATTGGTCCGAGTGCGGAAGTCATGAGAAGAATGGGGCATAAGGCACAGGCAAGAAATACGATGATAGAAGCAGGCGTTCCTGTGATTCCCGGAAGTACGGAAGCAATCTTGGATGCCAAGACGGGAGCAAAGATTGCGAAGGAAATCGGGTATCCGGTTATCGTAAAAGCAGCTCTTGGCGGCGGCGGAAAAGGAATGCGCGTGGCATATAGCGAAGAAGAATTTGAAAATAGTTTTCAAATGGCACAAAAGGAAGCAAAGCTGGCTTTTGCAGATGATACGATGTATATCGAACACTTCGTGGAGCATCCGCGTCATATTGAGTTTCAGATTCTGGCGGATACCTATGGCAATATAGTACATCTTGGGGAGCGTGATTGTTCGATTCAGAGGAATCATCAGAAAATGATCGAGGAATCACCATCCGTTGCAATTTCAGAGAAGCTTCGAAAGGAAATGGGCGAGGCAGCAGTCAAGGCGGCAAAAGCAGCAAATTATACGAGTGCCGGAACCATCGAATTTTTGCTTGAGAAAAACGAGCAGTTTTATTTTATGGAAATGAATACGAGAATCCAGGTGGAACATCCGGTAACGGAATGGGTGACAGGGATTGATCTGATAAAGGAGCAGATTCGGATTGCATCCGGTTTGCCATTGTCCATGACGCAGGAAGAGATTTCGCTTACCGGACATGCGATTGAATGCAGAATCAATGCAGAGAATCCGAAGAAGAATTTTCGGCCGTCACCCGGAACAATTACGGATTTGTATCTTCCGGGAGGGCAGGGTGTGCGTATTGACACTGCTATTTACAGTGGGTATACGATTCCGCCGCATTACGATTCGATGATCGCGAAGCTGATCGTGCATGCAGATACAAGGGAGGAAGCAGTGGCAAAGATGCACAGCGCCCTTGGAGAAGTGATCATTGAAGGGGTTGAGACCAATATTGATTATCTGTATGAGCTGATGGAGAATAGAGATTACCGTGCAGGAGAGTTTGATATTGAGTTTATCGAGCGGCTGCAAGAAGGGAATTGATTATGAATTTAAAGGAAATGTTCAAAAAAACTACATATGTTTCGATAAAAGATTCCAGGAATGTAAGGGAAATGCAGTCAAAACCGGAAGTTCCGAAAGGTCTTCTTAAAAAGTGCAATGTCTGTAAGGCAGCAATCATTGCGGAAGATGTAAAAAATGGATATTACATTTGCCCGAAATGTCATAGTTATTTTCGTATGCATGCTTATCGGAGAATTGAGATGATTGCGGATGATGGAAGCTTTGAGGAATGGGAACAGGGACTTAGTTCAGACAATCCGTTAAAATACAAAGGATATGAAGAAAAATTAAAAACGTTGCGTGAAAAAACGAATCTCGACGAGGCGATTATTATTGGAAAGGCTTCTATTCATGGAAGTGAGGCGGTAATCGGTGTCTGTGACGGACGTTTTATGATGGCAAGCATGGGAAAGGTAGTCGGTGAGAAGATTGCAAGAGCGGTGGAACGTGCCACAGATTTGCAGTTTCCGGTTATTTTGTTTGCCTGCTCAGGCGGTGCGAGAATGCAGGAAGGAATCGTATCTTTGATGCAGATGGCGAAGACAAGTGCAGCTTTAAAACGCCACAGTAAGGCAGGTCAGTTCTATATTTCCGTATTGACGGATCCTACAACAGGAGGAGTGACGGCAAGCTTTGCCATGCTAGGAGATATTATCTTAGCAGAACCAAATGCGCTGATTGGGTTTGCCGGACCGCGTGTCATCGAGCAGACCATTGGTCAGAAACTGCCAAAAGGTTTCCAACGCTCAGAATTTTTGTTGGAGCATGGATTTATTGATGAAATCGTGGAGCGCGAGAAGATGAAAGAGGTGCTTTCGGATATTTTGAAACTGCATGAAGCTGGGGAGCGTGTTCCATGCAAAGGAAAAAGAACGGAAGAGGCTGAAATCAAAAATGAGATTGCGAGCGCCTGGGATCGTGTACAGATTTCCAGAATGAAGGACCGGCCTGTGGGAAGCGACTATCTGAATATACTTTTTACGGACTTTATTGAACTTCATGGTGACCGCTATTTTAAAGATGATAAGGCGATTATCGGAGGCGTAGCAAGATTCCATGGCCGTCCGGTGACTGTGATCGTGCAGGCAAAGGGTAAGGATACAAAAGAGAATATTGAACGTAATTTTGGTATGCCGTCTCCGGAAGGGTACCGAAAAGCGCTGCGTCTTATGAAGCAGGCGGAGAAATTTGGCCGTCCGGTGATTTGTCTTGTAGACACTCCGGGAGCGTTTTGTGGATTAGAGGCAGAAGAGAGAGGGCAGGGGGAAGCGATTGCAAGGAATCTTTTCGAGCTTTCGGATCTGAACGTGCCGATTCTTTCGATTGTGATCGGCGAGGGCGGAAGCGGCGGAGCGCTTGCTATGGCGGTTGCTGATGAGGTGTGGATGTTAGAGAATTCTATTTATTCGATCCTTTCGCCGGAAGGATTTGCGTCTATCTTATGGAAAGACAGCAAGCGGGCCGAAGAAGCAGCAGGAGTGATGAAGCTGACCTCGAAGGATTTGAAGGAACTTGGCATCATCGAAAAAATCATCCCGGAGCCAAGTCATCTTACGGTTTACAATTTAAAAGAGGTTGTAAGAAAAATCGAATGCAGTATAGATGATTTTCTGGACCATTATGAGAAGATGGATGTGGAAGCTTTGAAAAATCATCGTTATGAACGTTTCCGTAATATGTAATGACGTATTGATTCTTATTGTTAAAAGGGGTTATACTATAGGGAGAGTGAACAAAAAGGGAGAGACGGATTTTGCAGACATATGAAGTAATTAATGATATTCTTGTAAATCTTTTTAATGAGATTTTAAAACGAGAAGAAGAGGCGATCATTACAGAAGAGTTTAAGGACATCAGCAACAATGATATGCATGTAATCGAGGCGGTTGGTATCGGTGAAGGCGACAATATGTCATCTGTTGCAAAGAAGCTTGATATTACAGTTGGTTCTCTGACGACGGCGATGAACAGCCTTGTGAATAAAAAATATGTGATCAGAGAACGGAGCGAACAGGACCGCAGAGTGGTGAATGTTCGCCTTACCGAAAAAGGAAAAAGAGCATTTTTCCATCATCAGGAATATCATCACAAGATGACGGAAGCGGTAATTCAAAATCTTAAAGAAGAAGAGATTCCGGTTTTGGTGAAAACTTTAAAAGGGTTATCAGAGTTTTTCCGCAATTATGAGAAGGAAGAATCCGGACAAGTATAAAATGGCTGGGCGAGCAGTTCGTCCAGCCATTTTCAGCGTTTGTATTCTTGGGATTTTTTCGGGAGTGTAAATCCTTTCCCTTTCACCTCATTGATTCGATTGATGATCATAAATGCATTTGGATCGATCGTAGTCACAATCTGATTGAGTTGGTTTAATTCCCGGTTGGAGATAACCGTAAGAATCATATCTTGTTCTTCTTTTAAATAACCGGTCTGGGCATGGATCAAGGTAGAACCACGGTCCAGTCTTTGGATGATCGCTTCGTTGATCTCCGGAAATTTTTTGCTGATAATTTTTACCTGTGTCTGTGTTGTTCCAATGACAAGAAGTTTATCAATGACGATAGAAGAAATCAGGACGCAGAGAATACCATATAGCACAAGTTCTTTGTCGGCGAACAATACTTGTCCGAGCAAAATCAGAAAATCAAATACATATAGCATAACAGATACCGGCAGTCCGAGCATTTTCTTTAAAATCAACGGTGGGATATCCATTCCACCCGTAGAAGCACCAGAACGAATGACAAGCCCAATGGAGAATCCAATCAAAAGTCCCGCAAAAATAGAGGCAAGCAGTTTGTCATCCGTAAAGGTTTTCAGCACCGGAATCTTTTGAAGGATACTAAAGATAACCGGATAGAAAAAGGTACTGATCAAAGTAGTAAGTGCAAAGGTTTTGCCGAGAAAAAATAATCCGGCAAGGAAGGTAAGCGTGTTAAAAGTAAATAAAAATGGCGACATCGGTATATGGAAATAATGCTCTGCAATGAGTGCGAGGCCGGTAGTACCGCCGCTCATTAAGTTATTTGGAAGAATAAACATAACGATTGCAAGAGCTAAGATACAATTGCCAAGGAGAATCATAAAGAGATTCTTCGGTTTGAAGAGTGTGTTTGTCATAGGGATATCCTCTCTTTCCTTTTGTAAGTATTCATTGGCTCATCTTTTCATTCACTGATGTCTATAATATACTATCCAATAAGCGTATTGCAAATACATAAATGTCCCTTTTCAAACACTGCATGGGATTTTGGTAAAAATGTAAGAATTTTAAGAAAACCAAAAGGAATTTCTATAGAGTTTCCATGAAAATAAGTTTATTATGAAGAAAAAAAGAAAGGAAGCTCAGGAAATGAAAGGGAAAAGAGTAAGAAAGATACTTGGTGTCGTTCTGGCGGCGCAGCTTCTTTTAGGAAACAGCCTTTTTACGTTGGCTACAGAAAATGCAAAGCAGTCGTTTGACTATGTGCAGACTTGGGATTTTGAAGATGCACAAGGGGCAGCGCTTCCGGAAAGTTTTCAGTTGATGCTTGGAGATGCAAAGATGGTAGAAACAGACGGAAACAGAGTGATTCAACTTTCCGGGAACTACCCGAATGTATTTATTGGGAATGCATTCGGTGGAGATTTGGATTTTCAGGCAAGATTTCGTGTGTTAAAACACGAGGGGACGGGAGGTCTTGGACTGCATTTTCGTGAACAGGCAGTAGATGGAAAGCTAGGATATACAACTGTTTATGAGGAAAATAACAGTAAAGAAGCAAAGCTCATTATTCGCAAAAGAGTTGGGCAGACTATGGATCCGGTGAAGGATAAGCGGGTGAGTCTGGATGGAGCAGGACAGTGGCATACGCTTCGAATCTTGATGGAAGGAAAAAAAGCAAGTCTTTATCTGGATGGAGAGTTACAGCTTGAACAGGAGCTGACTGGATTTGATGAGGGAAAAGTAGGTTTATGGGCATATAAAGATACAGTACAGTTTGATGACATTGTATTGAAATTGCCGGAAAAACCGTCAGAACCAGTAACGATTGACAAGCAGACAGTTACACTTGTGGAAGGAAAGAGCGCAAAGGCAGAGTTTACGCTGAATATGAATGGAAATCAGCTGTCGGATATTTATATGGGGGAACAGAAATTAAAAGAAGGTGTAGATTACAGTCTGGAAAGCGGTGAAAAAGAATCTGTAAAGGTTAGTTTTACTGAGGCAATGACAGGAAAGTTAAAAGCAGGACAAAACTACAAGATTCGTTTTAATTTTGATAACGAAACAAGCTTAGAGGCACAGATTTCAGTGATTTTGGCTGGTAATCAGGTGAAAAGAATTCAGTGGGAGAATTTCAATACCAATTTGGTAGAGGGAAAACTTTCGGAGGATTTGCAGCTTTTGATCCAGTATATCGATAAATACATTGTAAATAAATGGTGGAATGAAAAGAAGAATTTTGATAGTCAGGATGCAAAAGAGTATCTGGACTTGGGTGGAACACAGGAGCATACGATTCGCCCGCTTTCTCATCAGGCAAGAACATTGGCGGCGTCTTTGAAACTAAATATCTATAATGAGGACATTGCCAAGGTTTCCAGAGAAGAGGCTATGGAAATGGCAGTGAAACTGACAAAATCTCTGGCGAAAAGCCATAAGGCCAATACAGCGAATGGCTGGGGAAAGGAATGGCAGAGTGCTTTCTGGGCTGCGGATGCAGGACAGGCAGGCTGGATGCTCTGGGATGAACTGGATGCGCGGGACCAAGAAAATGTAAGAGCGATGGTAGAATATGAGGCAAACCGTTTTATCGGATATCAGGTTCCTTATTATAAAGACCGAAATGGGAAAGATATTTACAAAGGGGATTCCAAAAGTGAAGAGAATTCATGGAATGCAGACTTGCTGATGTTAGCGGTAGGTATGATGCCGGAGCATGAGAATGTAAAGGCGTGGAGAAGCAAGGGTGTGGAGCTTATGCTTTCAGCATTTGCCGTTCCAAGCGATTGTGTCAGTGAAGAAGTTGTGAATGGCTTCAAGCTTGGAAAAACCATGAACGGATATAATATGGAAGAAAACGGCATGGTAATCAACCATGACAGAATGCATCCGGATTATTTAAGTACTATTTATCAGAATGTAGTTTCATCCGTGAGCTGTGCTTTGGGAAATATAGCAACTCCGAAAGCTGCCCTGCATAATACAGATATCGTATATGAAGCGTTTGTCAATTTTGATTTGTCTATTTATGATAAACCTGGTCAGAACATTTATGTAAAAGATAAGGAAGGGAATGCGACTTTTGAGTTAGTGTACCCTCAGGGAACAGACTGGGGAACCGACCGTCAGATTAATTTTTTCCTGTTGGATGTGATGGCAGACGGATTGGGATTTGATGAAAATTGTGTAGTGAAAGGGAAGGACTGGGCAGCAGCGCGTATGCCGGAAATGCTTCGTATGCAGCAAAGGGGCAGCAATGGAGATTTAAGCAGTCTGACCGGCGAATATTACCGAAGCGGTGATAAGGATAGTTATGCCAGCAGGGAAGAATGGGTATCTTATCATGCGATATCTGCCTATCTTTCTATGTGGGTATTCGAAAACAATATGGTAAGGATTACCAATGAGAATTATTCAAATGTACAGCCGGAGAACTTTACCAGTATTGCGTTGAAAGCTCCTGAAAAGATAGCAATCGGTGAAAGCGTTCAGACGGACTTTGAGCCAAATAAAGAGATTCCTTATCTGGATGAATCATTTGCGTCAATCACGTACACAAGCAGTGCGCCGGAAGTAATCGCAGTATCCGATACCGGGGAAATGTCAGGATTAAAAGAAGGAAGTGCAGAAATTACGATTAGCGTTGATTTTGCAGGTGTTGTGCACAGTGATACGGTTACTGTTCGAGTGGTGGAGAGCCCAGAATTTAATCTGGAAATCTATGCCCAGGATTTTGAAGGCGGAGAAATTCCGGAAGAATTTGAATTGCTCAATGGAAACTGGGTGATTGAGGAGGAAGACGGAAACAAGATTTTGCGTCAGATCGGTACATCCGGAGGATTATTGATTGGAGATGCGTTGGAAGGAGATTTTGCCATCGAGGTAAATTATCGTCAGGCGGAAAAGAAAGAGCAGTATTCCGGAAGCGGTTTATATTTGCGTGAGCAAGGAAGCGAAAAAGACGGGTACAGCGTAAATATTGGTCAGATTAGCGAACAGCCAAACCGGGGAATTGAGCTTCGTGAGAGAAGTACCTCTGGTGGAATCGTTAATAACGTGTATAAGACAGGAGAAATCTCAAGAAATCGCTGGCATACATTGAGGGCGGAAGTATGGCAGGGAACTATTAGTGTATATGTGGATGGAGAATTGATCTTGGAAAACGATTATGATACTTATGATGCCGGAAAGGTAGGTCTGTGGGCCTACAAAGAAAAAACGGATTTTGATAATTTACGGATTTTCAGAAATCGCAAAGAGTACGATAAGATTGCAGCAAGAGAAGCATTGCAGGAAGATTATGATGCATTCAAGAATATAGAATCCGGCAATTACACGGAAGAAAGCTGGAGCAGGTTTTGGAATGCTTTGGAAGCAGCGAGGATGGCGCTTGAAGATTCCGATAAAACTACGCAAGAGCTGAAACAAATTCAGGAAGAGCTAAAAGCGGCAAAAGAAGCCTTAAAAGAAAAACCTGCGGATCCGGGAAAAGAGCCAGGTAAAGAACCTGATAAGGACCCAGATAAAGATTCAGACAAGAATTCTACAGAGAACACGAAGCCGTCAGGTTCAAAACCAGTGGCAACCGGAGATGATACGCAAAGTGGAGCGTATATTGGTTTGGGAATTGCAGCACTTTTCTTAGCTATTCGAAGAAAAAAGAATTAAAAAAATAACAAAATAGTGGTAAAAAAGTTCTTTTATGATTTTTAGAGTTTATCATAGAAGAACTTTTTTCCATAATAAATGCAGTAAAAATGCACCAAGAACAATTACACCAAGATAAAAAATCATATATACACCAATCCCCCAATTCCTATATACCAAAGAAAAGAAATTCTGTGTTGCAGGCTCGAGTGGGCTAATATAAAACATGTTTATCTGAGCGTGTGAACCTATGGAAAGGTTCAGACACTGTGCAATCACTGCACAACTAATAAATAGTCCGGTTGCCTTCCCAAAAGAAGCAAAGTCGGAACTGTAAAATTTGTATAACGTAATACCGCTGCCAATTCCAATCATGATTAGGACGATATGCCATACATAAGAATGTATCGTTAAAGATATCAGTGGATATCGCATCCCACTTGTATCGAAAAACACGAAAATCCCTGACAATGACGAATAATCCATAAGAAACGTGAAAATAACTTTTTTGTGTGAATTGCTCTTCAAAAAGGGAAGCATGAGCAAAAGGTACATAGGAATACTGCAAAGTTGAAACGGAAAATACCAGAAATCATAGACACCATCATTTAAAATAAACGTTAAAACCCACTGTTTCCAAAGCTCTGAAGCAAAAAGAAGCAAACCGATGGAAAAAAATATACGCTTGATTTTGCTAAAATCCGACATGATTCGACCTCGATTCTTTATAAAAATTTTATACTTTTGCATCAAACCCTCAGAGGCTTTTTAAAAACCCTCAGAGGCTTTTTAAAAACCCTCCGAGGGTTTTTGAAAAGTCTCTGACGCCAATTGAAAGTTTCGGCATCCTATTATACATTATACCATGTCCGAAAAAAGATATTAGGATTTTCGTAAAAAAGCTTTTTTCATGCTATAATAGGCATATGAGTGTTTAAAAAGGAAAGGGCTATGGATATGGATAAGATTGCAAAATTGCAGCAGATGATAGATGAGAGCAGAAGTGTTGTATTTTTTGGCGGAGCGGGTGTTTCAACCGAGAGTAATATTCCGGATTTTCGAAGCAGCGATGGTTTGTATCAACAAACATATAAGTATCCGCCGGAGCAGGTGGTGAGTCATACTTTTTTTATGCATTATACAGAAGCATTTTATGAATTTTATAAGGAGCGTATGATGTTTCTGGAGGCGAAGCCAAATAAAGCACATTTGAAGCTGGCGCAGCTTGAGGCGGCGGAAAAGGTGACGGCGGTGATTACCCAGAATATCGATGGGCTGCATCAGATGGCGGGCAGTAAAAATGTGTTGGAGCTGCATGGAAGTATTCACCGCAATTATTGCCAGAAGTGTGGGAATTTCTATGATGCGGCTTATGTAAAGAAGGCGGAAGGCATTCCAAGATGTGAGTGTGGCGGCATCATCAAACCGGATGTGGTTCTTTATGAAGAAGGACTGGATTCAGATGTGATCAGCCGTTCAATCCGGGCAATTTCAGAGGCGGATATGCTGATGATTGGCGGAACGTCTTTAGCGGTATATCCGGCAGCAGGATTTATTGATTACTTCCATGGAAAATATCTTGTAGTGGTGAACAAATCGGCAACAGCAAGAGAAGTACATGCGTCACTTTGCATCAACGAGCCGATTGGCGAAGTACTAGATCAAATTGTTGTGAGATAGAATATTTTTATAAGAACTCTTATAGATGTCATTCGCATAAGACCACTGAAAAAGCAGAGAACACTACCTATATCTGGTACGATATGAGTATCAAATATAGGTAGTGCTTTTTATAATACAAAGTATATATTATGATGAAAAAAAGAAAATTTTTTGCGAACTTTTTTGGTTATGCTGCGTCTAATTTTATGTAACCAAAAAAGCAAATGAGGAGATACCCGATGAAAGAGCGTTTTAACCGGATTTATATATTATATAAAAATGATATTTATGGCTATATGGTTTATATGGCAAAAGACCGGCAGCTTGCAGAAGAACTGACGCAGGAAACTTTTTTAAAAATTTATCTGGGACTTCGGAAATTTAAGGGAGACAGCAGCGAAAAAACATGGTGTCTTACGATTGCAAGAAATACATTTTTGTCATATGCCAGAAAGAAGCGGCCGATTCTTTTGGAAGAGCAGACAGTGGAGCAGATTTTCGAGGAACATGCAGAGTCACCGGAGGAATATATGCTTCGGAAAGAAAAAGGAGAACGTATCAAACAGGTATTGATGTCGTTGGAGGAATCTGACAGGACAATCATTTTGCTTCGTGACTATGAAAATCTTTCTTATGAAGAAATTGCTGCCGCATTGGGAATTACAGCGGCATCCGTAAAAGGAAAGCTGTTCCGGGCAAGAGAGAAATATAAAAGAAAGTATGAAAAACTGACGCTGTCAGAGGAGGTGGAATAAATGGCTGAAAAACAGTGGGATTGGGATGAAATTCCAAGAGAAGTATTTGATGGAGATGAAGAAATCTTAAAAAAGAGAGTAATTCATTTCAAAAAGGGTGCAAGAAGAATTTTTGTGTTTACGATTGTCGGATTGATCATGGGGTGGTTCAGTTATTTGTATGTGGGGGTTGGATTCTTTCCGTTGAAACTAATTATTGCAGTTCCGTATAAAATAAATGAGATCATTCATAATTTTTTCCACGGAACACATATCGCAATGGCTGAACTGGATACGTTTTTTCCAAACGCAATATGGGTTTCTGCCTTTACAGAATTTGTTCTTCCAATGCTATTTGGCGGGGCAATCTACGGAAGCCTTGCTTATTTTACGGGCGATCGGAAGGTATTTACTTACAAAAGGTATCTGAAATTTGCCGGAATCTGGACGTTGTTTCTGACTGTAATGATTGCGGCTACATTTGCGGCGAATCATATGGTGGAAAAGAAAAATGAGACCTTAAAAAATGTAAAAAGATTTTTTATCTCAAATGAGATGGGAGCAGAGCAATATTTTGAACAATTTGAGAAAGGAGAGATGATATCGTATGAAGAAATGGCAGATTAAAACGAAAAAAGATTGGTGTATTGCATTTTTATTTGCATTTTTGATTATTTGTGTATTGGCAGAGTATAAATTCTCTTGGACAAATGATTTCCTGCAGAAATTTTTTCCGGATAAAATGAACTATACTTGCCAGCCGAAAGGATATGCGGTATTCCTGCTTATCGTAGCAGGAATGACAATCTTTACCGGAATTGTTCTGGTGCTGAAGAAAAAGTCGGTGAAACTTTTGGCAGGCCTGATTGGGGTTAGTATTCTGCTCTGTATTGGAACAGTGTCTGTGTTTCAGTATCATTGCAGGCTGATTGTCCGGATGCCAGAAAAATCAGAGCCACAGAGTGCAGATTTGCATGATTGGAATACAGATTTTTCACCGGAACTATCCAAAGAAGAAACCAAAAAATTGAGCGAGCTGATGTATGCATTGAAACCGCTTCCGAAAGAAGCGCAGGAAAAATTAAATCAAAAAGAATGGAATGGCGGAATTCATATTTGGCTCACCTATCCGGAGAAATACGGACAGTCATACTGGATGATAGCAGAGGTGGAAGACGGTGCAATCCGTATGTCAAAAAACGGCGGCATGCCATATGTATTTTATGAAGATAATGGGGTTTTGGATTATTTAGAACAATTCTATGAAAGTGTTGATGGCATATGAAAAAGCGAGTATAATTATATCGATAAATTGACACGTAAATAAAATTAATAGGGTGAAGAAAATGATTCGATTTGATTGTGATTATGTAGAGGGCGCGCATCCGCGCATTGTAGAGTATCTTGTAGAAACGAATATGGAACAGACCATTGGGTATGGGGAGGATGAACATTGCATCCATGCCAGAAAGAAAATTCAGAAAGTCTTTGCATGTGAACATGCAGATGTGCACTTTCTGGTTGGCGGAACACAGACAAACCTTACGGCAATCGCAGCGGTATTAAAACCATATCAGGGCGTTATTGCGGCAAGTACCGGACACATCAATGTGCACGAAACCGGAGCAATAGAAGCTTGCGGGCACAAAGTACTTGCAATTCCAAGTGAAGATGGAAAGATTACGGCAGAGCAGGTGCAGGAAATGTATGATGCACACTGGAGCGATGAAAGTCATGAGCATATTGTGCAGCCAGGCATGGTATATATTTCATTTCCAACGGAAAATGGTACTTTGTACAGCAAAAAAGAACTGGAAGCTTTAAGCGCGGTATGCAAAAAATGCAGTCTGCCGCTTTACATTGACGGAGCCAGACTTGGTTACGGACTTACCTCCAAAGCAAATGACATCGCAGCCCAGGAATTTGTAAAATACAGTGACATGTTCTACATCGGCGGAACGAAAGTCGGTGCATTGATGGGAGAAGCATTGGTTATCGTAAATGATGCATTCAAAAAAGATTTCCGCTATTTAATTAAGCAAAAAGGCGGAATGCTTGCCAAAGGGCGTCTGCTTGGAATACAGTTTGAAGCATTATTCGAGGATGATTTGTACTTTGAAATTGCCAGACATGCAAATCATCTGGCAGAAAAAATCAAAGCAGGTTTTTTGGAGAAAGGGTATCAGATGCTGTTTGATTCTCCGACAAATCAGCAGTACCCGATCATTTCGGACGAAAAGCTGAAAGAGCTCTCCGAAAAATACGCGTATTGTTATTGGTGCAGAGTAGATGAAAATCACAGTGCGGTGCGAATCTGCACGAGCTGGGCCACAAAAGAAGAAAATGTAGCGAAACTCCTGGAAGATATTTAACCGCAAAGGTTACATCCAAGAGAGCACCCGGTTGGTGTTCCGGCACATCCTCCAAGTGCAGTCTCTCGTAACTCAAAGGGAAGATTTTTGCCGATGCGGTACATAGCGTCTGCCATTTCATCAAATGGAACAGGGATTGTGATTCCGGCAAGAACCATCTCTGCAGCTGTGAGCGCATTCGCAGCGCCGATGGAATTTCTTGTCTGACATGGGGATTCCACAAGTCCGGCAATCGGATCACAGGCAAGACCTAAAAGATTGGAGAGCGCCATGCTTGCAGCAGCAAGGCACATTCTAGGCGTACCGCCATTCATTTCTACGACGGCGCTCGCCGCCATGGCAGAGGCGGAGCCAACTTCTGCCTGGCAGCCTGCTTCTGCACCGGATACCGAGGCATTGCGCATAAGCAGATATCCGATGGCACTGGCATTGAGAAGACCTTTGTAGATCACATCATCTAAGACCCCCATCACTTCTTTATAAGATAAAAGTACACCAGGCAGTATTCCGGAGCTTCCGGCAGTTGGGGCAGCCACGATAAGCCCCATCGTAGCATTGACTTCCAGCACTGCCATGGCATAAGCCAGTGCACGGGAAAGCATAGGTCCGCACAGATTGTTTCCCGCTTTCCGAAATGCATTCATTTTCTTTGCCTCACCGCCAAGCAGACCGCCGATAGATTTGCGCGGTTCCTTGATTGGATTCGTTGCAGCATTCTGCATGATTTCCCATGCACGTGCAAGTTTTGTCATAATCTCTTCTTCGGATATGGAACCAAGCTCCATTTCACGGCGTTTCATCGCCTCTGAGATAAAAATAGTTTCTTTTTCACAGACTTCTAATAATGCCTGTCCTGTATAAAAATTCATTCCCCTTCCTCCTTATACTTGAATGAGCATCAACTCACGGATGTGTTCATTTTCGTGGATTTCATCTAGAATATGCTCTGGAATTGTCTCATCGGATTCCACTATCGTAAATGCCTTTGCCCCTTTATCCTCCCGGAAAAGCCGCAGGAACGCGATGTTTACTTCATGCTTGGCAAAACATTTTGTGATGTGGGCGATGACGCCTGGTTTGTCAATCTGCTGTACGATCAATGTGGAATATTCTCCGGTAAAATCTACGTCAATATTGTTGATGCGTACGATTTTCATCTTGCCTCCGCCAATGGATTCGCCGCGGATGAATAATTCTTTGCCATGACCGTCTTCCATAAAAATATCAGCGGTATTTGGATGATTCATAACGGTTTTCTCATCAATAATGAAGGTATAGTCTAGGCCATGTTCTTTTGCAAGTTCGAAAGCGTCACGGATACGCTCGTCATCCGTACCAAATCCAAGAATTCCACCAAGCAAAGCTTTATCGGTTCCATGCCCTTTGTATGTCTTGGAAAAGGAACCATATAAGGTAAAGGTTACTTTTTGGATGTCATCTCGAAACATTTTTTTCGCAAGCAGAGAAATGGCACATGCCCCGGCGGTATGTGAGCTGGACGGACCGATCATATTCGGACCGATGACATCAAAAATACTCAAAAAGTTCATAAGGATATCCTCCCAAATATATAAATTCGCTGATGCTAATTATAGCATACCCAGAATTTATGAAAAAGTAATATTGCCAAAGAAAAAAGAATGCGATAAGATAAATAAGAAAGATAATGACAGAAAGAAGTGAAAAAATTGATAGAAAAGAAAAAATTGAAACCGTATCATGGAATTCTGGTATTGATATTGGTGTTATGCGATATGATGTTCCTGCCGTTTGTGCTTCCACGATTTCTGGGATTTTATGGAACGATCATTATAGAAGGAATGTTTGTCGTTCTTTCTGTGGCAGTGGTTCTTTTAGCGAGAGTGGATCTAAGAGAAGTATTTCCGGTAAGGATGCCAAAGACCGGGAAGGTTTTTGGTACGCTTTTGTTGTGGGGCGGAACTTTTTTTGCAGCGGAAATTGTCGTTCTTTGTATTTCCTACTTTTTTCCCGAGAAGGTATTCGAAGCCAGCCAAGGGATCAGTGCAGGAATGGAGAGCGTACCGTTTATGATGGCGGCATTTATCATAGCAGTTACTCCGGCAATATGTGAAGAAGCAGTATTTCGAGGCGTATTTTTAAACAGTCTTATGGGCAGATGGAACAAATGGATTCCGATTCTTATTACAGGCATTGTTTTTGGAATGTTTCATGGAAGCGTGGTGCGCTTTTTCCCGACAGCCATTCTAGGTATCGTGATGGGGTATATTGTCGTAGAGACCGGAAATATTTTTTACAGCATGCTGTTTCATTTTGTAAATAACCTTTTTCCGGTACTGCTGACGCAATTATTGGAAATCAGTTCACAAGGTATAGAAACAGAAGCAGAAATAATGATGATGGAAATACCGCTGGCTTCTGTAGGTCTGTACATGTGTATAGGAGTCGCAGCACCATTTCTCATTTATATCGGGAACTATTTGCTTCACAAAGGCGAGGAAGGACATTCAGATAAGCTGTTTCCAAGACAAAAGAGAATCTCTCTGATACTTTTATCCGGAATATCGGCAGTACTTTTTATATTCGGAGGTATACTTTGTGTAATTGGGATGAGCTATATGATGCAATATGTGCAGTTATATTAAAAAGTTTATATCAGAAAAGATCATATCAGAAAAAATCATATCAGAAAAAGTAAGCAAAAAGGGATGCAGCTTCACAAGCTTGGGCATCCCTTGATTGTTTTATCATTGAAACACTTTTAAACTACGTTCTAAAATTCCATTCATATGTGCGATCGCGGTTCCATAATTCGTGATAGGAATCCTTGCATCTTTGGCGCACTGAATACGGTATTTCATCTCACGGTCATTCAGCATGCAGCCGCCGCAGTGGATGATCAGGCGATAGCCTGATAACTCATCCGGAAACTCGGTACCGCTTGTGAAGGCAAAGGAGAGGTTTTTACCGCTATGTCTGGTAATCCATGCGGGCAGCTTTTCGGTGCCGATATCACCGCATTGGCGGTGGTGAGTGCAGCCTTCACAGATTAGAATGGTATCTCCATCCTGCAAATCATCCAGAACTCTTGCTCCGGCAACTTGTTCGTTTAATTCTCCTTTGTACCGTGCAAAGAGAATGGAGAAAGAGGTGAGTAAAATATCTTCTGGTACAATGTGCGATACGGTTGCAAATGCCTGACTGTCTGTAATGACGAGAGCAGGTTTTTGTTTTAAGAGAGCAAGTGTTTCCGCCAGTCGGTCTTCCTTTACCATCATAGAAATCGCGTTATGATCCAAAAGGTCGCGGATGGTTTGCTGCTGAGGCAGAATCAGCCTGCCTTTCGGAGCAGCTTTGTCAACTGGAATAACGAGAATGACTACGTCAGAAGGAGAGACAAGATCTCCTATGAGTATTTTATCCGACGCTTGCGGAATCTGTGCTGCCAGCAGTTCCTTAAGCTCCCGGATATGGTATCCGGTTTTGGCGCTGACTAAAATTTCCCGTTCGGACAAGGAAATCGTGCTGTCTGTAAGATCAGATTTGTTCAATGCAACGACATATGGGATTCTCTTTTCACGAATTTTTTCAAGAATAGCAGAATCCTCTGAAGTAAAACCGGTGCATGCATCAACCACTAAAAGTGCAATATCAGTTTTGTTCAATGTCTGATAGGACTTTTTGACGCGCAAGGCGCCAAGTGCTCCATCATCATCCAGCCCCGGGGTGTCTATGACGACAACGGGACCTAATGGCAGCAGCTCCATCGATTTTTGTACCGGGTCAGTGGTAGTTCCTTTGATATCTGAAACAATGGCCAGATTCTGTCCGGTAATTGCATTGATAATGCTTGATTTCCCGGCATTTCGTTTTCCGAAAATGCCGATATGGATACGTTCTGCCATTGGCGGCGTATGAAAACTCATAAAATCACATCCTTATATTAGTATCGTAAGCGTACACTAGAAGCGAAAATCGCGTTTTCCGCCGTTTTCCATCTCGTCAAGATATTGAAGTACGCGTTCTTTCACTTTTTCGTTAGGAATATTTTGAATTTCTTTTAAAATCAATTTTTCTCCGACTTCTTTGGTAGCAGGAGCGGCGTAATCTTCCAGATATTCTTTCAATGTCATCAAAGCATTTGGATGGCAGCAATTTTGGATCTGTCCGCTCTTACAAAGCGACATGAAGCGGTCACCCGTTCTTCCCGCGCGGTAGCAGGCAGTACAGAAACTAGGAATATAGTCCATGTCCATCAGCCATTTTACGATTTCGTCCAAGGTACGTCTGTCGCTTAAATCAAACTGGGAGGAGTCTTCGTCTGCCGGTTCTTCCTCAGCGTAGCCGCCGACGCTGGTACGGCTTCCGCCGCTGATTTGAGAAATACCAAGATGAAGTACGCGTTCCCTTGTTTTTTGACTTTCTCTGGTAGAGATAATCATACCAGTATACGGAACGGCGATGCGGATACATGCAACGATTTTGGCGAAAATATCATCGTTTATACTGTTATCAAAATCATTGACATCAATATCGTCGGCAGGACAGAGGCGAGGTACGCTGATCGTATGCGGCCCGACGCCCCACACAGCCTCCAAATGTTCGGCATGCATCAAAAGACCTGCAAATTCATAACGGTATTTATCAAGACCGAATAATACACCGCATCCTACATCATCAATGCCGCCTTCCATGGCACGGTCCATTGCCTCTGTGTGATAGGCATAGTCGCTTTTTGGTCCGGTTGGATGTAGTTCTTTATAGCTGTCTTTATGATAGGTTTCCTGGAATAAGATGTAGGTGCCGATTCCAGCCTCTTTTAACTTGCGGTAGTTTTCCACAGTAGTTGCCGCAATATTAACATTGACACGCCGGATCGCGCCGTTTTTATGTTTGATACTGTAAATTGTTTTGATAGATTCCAGAATATATTCAATCGGATTATGTTTCGGGTCTTCCCCGGCTTCCAGTGCAAGGCGTTTATGCCCCATATCCTGAAGTGCGATTACTTCTTTTTTGATTTCTTCTTGAGAGAGCTTCTTGCGTGGGATATGCTTGTTTTTTAAATGATAAGGGCAGTAGGTACAGCCGTTGATACAATAATTGGAAAGGTACAGCGGTGCAAACATGACGATACGGTTTCCGTAGAAATCCTTTTTAATCTGTTCTGCAAGGCGGTAAATTTCTTCATTTTTTTCTTCTATATCACATGCAAGAAGAACGGAAGCTTCCCTGTGGGAAAGGCCTTTCCGTAATTTTGCTTTTTCGATAAGTGCATCGATCAATTCTGCGTTGTGCTTATTTGCTTCTGCGTAGTCTAAGGTTTCCAGGATTTCTTCATGGTTGATGAATTCCTCTGCATTGCGTGATTTTGGGTCATAATGGTACATAATCAATTCCTCCTCTGTTATTCATGATTAAGACATTAGAAGGGAAGGTCAGACAAGAGAATCTCCCCGGTCTGTAACGATCTCATAGCCAATGTGCTGCATGCGTGTTTTTAAATCTTTGATATGTTCGGCGGCTTCTGCGCCGCTTGTAAGTTTATTGTCATAAAGTGCGTAATCTTTTCGATGATTTATCGGCGAAAGATTGGGCATGATAACATTTGCTCCGGCAAGAATTCCAAGCTCTCTGCCATTTTCTGCGATGGTACCAAGTGCGGTAGTGGCAGGCAGCAGGACCTTTGGGCACATGATGCGAAGAAGCCCTAAAAGATAGAGCGTCTGTGCTAGCGTACCGGCATTTTTTTCGGCAAATGGTGTGTCATGGTGTGGAATAAACGGACCAATGCCGATCATATGGGGATTTAGTTCTTTGATAAAAAGAAAATCCGATGCCAGATGTTCTGTTGTCTGATATGGAGAACCGACCATAAATCCGCAGCCAGTCTGATAACCAATCGCTCTTAAATCTCTAAGGCATTGCTGTCTTGTCTGGGATTTCAGATTCGAAGGGTGCAGTAATTGGTAGTGGCCGGAATCAAAAGTTTCATGTCGTAAAAGATAACGGCTGACGCCTGCGTCAAAAAACTTTTGATAACTTTCTTTTGATTTTTCCCCGATGGATAGTGTAATCGCACAGTCAGGAAAATCTGACTTTATCTCGGCAATGATATCTATCATCCGGGCATCCGTATAATAAGCATCTTCGCCTCCTTGCAGCACGAACGTACGAAATCCATGTTCGTATCCGTTTTGACAGCAAAGAAGAATCTCTTCTTTGGTAAGTCGATAACGGCGAAGAGCTTGATTGCTTTTTCGAATGCCGCAGTAGAAACAGTCATTTCTGCAATAGTTCGTAAATTCGATCAATCCGCGGATAAATATTTTATTATCGTAATATGCCTGCTGCAGTTCTCTGGCTTTTTCAAATACATAGAAAGACAGTTTTTCAGACTGGGCATCGATCAGTGTTACCCACTCCCTGAATGAAAGACTTCCGTTTTCGGCAAGTTTGTCGACAAGCGTAAGAGCTGTATCCATATCGGTCACCATCCTTTTTCACATAAAAAGACCCTGCATGTGCAAGGTCGAAAGAGTATCTTTGCAAGCAGTACATTTTTCTAAATTATAGCACAGGTATTTGTAAGGTACAACAAAAGTTACTTTCACAGCGGAAAAAATCAGATTGTACCTTGCCGAAAAGTAAAGAATCAGTTATAATGTCTTCAAAAGGAGATGAACACGATGGATAAAAAAAGAGCATTTGCTTATATTAATAATTACCAGAAGAAAAACTATGACCGTATTACCATTCTTGTTCCAAAGGGAAGAAAGGAACAGCTGACAAAGATCTCAAAAGAGAACGGTTATCGTACATTGACAGAGTTTATTAACACATGTGTGAAAAAAGAGATCGAGCGCAGCGGACTCGAAGATCCAAAAGAATAATGAGGATACAAGGGCTGCAAAAGCTCACATTGTTAGATTATCCGGGAAAAGTAGCCTGCACAGTATTTACTGCAGGCTGTAATTTTCGTTGCCCATTTTGTCATAATGCATCATTGGTAACCCGTATGGAAAAGAATGAAGATATCAGCGAGAAAGAATTTTTTAGTTTTTTAGAAAAACGTCAGGGGATTTTGGACGGTGTCTGCGTGACAGGCGGAGAACCGCTTATATGGGACGACATACAGAGTTTTTTAGAGAGAATAAAAGATCTGGGTTATCTTGTGAAGCTGGATACGAACGGAAGCTTTCCAGGAAAGCTAAAGCAGCTGATAAGGGCAAACGTAGTGGATTATGTCGCTATGGATATTAAGAACAGCAAAGAAAAATATGCACAGACGATTGGCATGGAAGATTATGATATTTCTAATATAGAGGAAAGTATAGCGATTTTAAAGCAAGGTTTGATTCCATATGAGTTTCGCACGACCATGGTAAGAGAGTTTCATCAGAAAGCCGATATCGAAGATATCGGGAGATGGATATGCGGCGCGTCCCGGTATTATCTGCAGGCATTTAAGGATTCGGGAGATCTGATCCAGGAAGGACTCCATGGATATGACAAACGCATCATGGATACGGCAGCGCAGATTGCCGGAGCATATATAGAGAATACGGCAGTAAGAGGAATTGAATAATAGAAAAAGCAACAACAAGATATGGCGAAATTCGACAAAGAATTACACTATATCTTGTTGTTTTGTTTATTGACAATACTATATATGCGGTGATACAATGAATTCACTGGCACATTTGCCGTGGGATTTTAAGAAAGAAGGATGAAGAAATATGTATCAGGTTCGCAAACGAGACGGAAAAATAACAGAATTTGATCTGAAGAAAATCGCAGTAGCGATCACAAGCGCGTTTGAGGCGCAGAATAAACAATATCATCCAAGTATTATTGACATGCTGGCATTGAAAGTGACGGCAGATTTTGAGCCGAAGATAAAAGATGATGTAGTTTTGGTAGAAGATATTCAGGATAGTGTGGAGAATGTATTGGTACTTGCCGGTTATGCGGATGTGGCAAAAGGATATATTTTATATCGTAAGCAGAGAGAGAAAATCCGTAATATGAAGTCTACTTTGCTGGACTATAAAGAGATTGTAGACAGTTATGTGAAAATCACTGACTGGCGTGTAAAAGAGAACTCGACAGTCACTTATTCGGTAGGAGGGTTGATTCTTAGCAATTCCGGTGCGATCACGGCAAATTACTGGCTCTCGGAGATTTATGACGAGGAGATTGCCAATGCACACCGTAATGCAGATATTCATATTCATGATTTATCCATGCTTACCGGCTATTGTGCAGGCTGGTCATTAAAACAGCTGATCCGGGAAGGCCTTGGAGGAATTACCGGAAAGATTACGTCTGCTCCGGCAAAACATCTGTCTACGCTTTGTAATCAGATGGTAAATTTCCTTGGCATTATGCAGAATGAATGGGCAGGTGCACAGGCATTTTCTTCTTTTGATACATACCTTGCGCCATTTGTAAAAATAGATAATCTGAGTTACGATCAAGTGAAAAAGTGTGTGGAATCCTTTATATATGGCGTAAACACACCAAGCCGCTGGGGAACACAGGCACCGTTTTCCAATATTACACTGGATTGGACCGTGCCGAATGACCTTGCTAACATGCCTGCTATCGTTGGCGGGAAAGATATGGATTTTACTTATGGCGACTGTAAAAAAGAGATGGATATGGTCAATAAGGCATTTATCGAAGTTATGATCGAAGGGGACGCGAACGGGCGTGGTTTCCAGTATCCGATCCCTACATATTCGATCACAAATGATTTTGACTGGTCTGATACGGAAAATAACCGTCTGTTATTTGAAATGACTGCCAAGTATGGTACGCCGTATTTTTCAAATTATATCAATAGCGATATGGAGCCGAGCGATGTAAGAAGCATGTGCTGCCGTCTTCGCCTTGATCTGAGGGAATTGCGTAAGAAATCCGGCGGATTTTTCGGAAGCGGCGAGAGTACAGGATCGGTAGGAGTCGTAACCATCAATATGCCAAGGATCGCATATCTTGCGAAAGATGAGGCAGATTTTTATCGCCGTTTAGATCATCTGATGGATATTTCTGCAAGATCCTTGAGCACAAAACGTACGATCATATCAAGACTTTTAGAGGAAGGTCTTTATCCATATACAAAGCGTTATCTTGGAACATTTAACAATCATTTTTCGACGATTGGTCTGATCGGTATGAATGAGGTTGGCTTGAATGCAAAATGGCTTCGTGCAGATATGACGGATGAAAGAACACAAAGATTCAGCCAGCAGGTATTGAAACATATGAGAGAGCGTCTTTCTGATTACCAGGAAGAATATGGCGATTTATATAATTTGGAAGCTACGCCGGCAGAATCTACGACATACCGTTTTGCAAAACATGATACCAAACGGTATCCGGATATCATTACGGCGGCAGAAGCAGAAGGAACCCCATATTATACAAACAGCTCGCACCTTCCGGTAGGTTATACGGAAGACATTTTTGCGGCGCTTGATATTCAGGATGAACTGCAGACGCTTTATACATCAGGAACCGTATTTCATGCGTTTCTTGGAGAAAAACTTCCGGACTGGCAGGCAGCGGCATCCTTGGTAAGGAAGATCGCGGAAAACTATAAGCTGCCATATTATACAATGTCTCCGACTTATTCGGTATGTACCGACCATGGATATATCAATGGAGAGCAGTATGAATGTCCGGTCTGCGGCAAGAAGACAGAAGTTTACAGCCGCATTACAGGATATTATCGTCCGGTACAGAATTGGAATGACGGAAAGACACAGGAATTCAAAGAACGTAAAGTATATAATATTAAGGATTCAAAGCTTACGGTTAGATTGAAAGCAGCAGAAGAAGAGATAGATTGGTCCTCTTTAAGCGGGGGAGAAAGAACTTTGCTGTTTACGACGAAAACCTGTCCGAACTGCAAGATTGCAAAGAATATGTTGGAAAAAGCGAATATTGCATATGAGATCATTGATGCAGAAGAGAATGAAGCGTTGGTGAGGGAATATGGTGTTATGCAGGCGCCGACGCTGATTGTAGCAAGTGCCAATGGTGTACAGAAATTAGTCAATGCGTCCAACATTAAAAAATATGCACAGGAAAATCAATAGAAATGAATAAAAGGATATCCCTATAAGACACACTGCTTATAGGGGTATTTAAACTTTAAGGCAAAAGGAGGAAAGGTTATGTATGATATTGGG
Organism: uncultured Lachnospiraceae bacterium; assembly: GCA_910585545.1. Taxonomy (GTDB): domain Bacteria; phylum Bacillota; class Clostridia; order Lachnospirales; family Lachnospiraceae; genus An181. Next base: position 18,268 of record CAJUFN010000006.1, on the reverse strand, counting down.
ATTATCGGAGGAGGAACAGCCGGAATGACGGCCGCAATCTATGGATTACGTGCAGGAAAGTCTGTTGTGATCATAGAAGGCGAGTCTTTTGGAGGGCAGATTGTTTTTTCACCGCATGTAGAAAACTATCCGGGGATCTCTAAGATGAGTGGAAATGAATTTGCGACAAATCTTTTAGATCAGGCGATGAATTTTGGGGCGGAAACCATGTTTACAAACGTTGAGCGTATCCGGGTAGAGGATGATAAAAAGATTATTGTGACGGAAGACGAGGAGGTGGAATGCAAAACGGTTATTCTGGCAACCGGAGCAAGACACCGCCCGCTTGGTGTGGCGCGTGAAGCCGATTTTATCGGTGCAGGAATCTCTTATTGTGCAACTTGTGACGGCGCTTTTTTTAAGGGAATGGATACGGCAGTGGTTGGCGGCGGTAATACTGCGCTGCAAGATGCAATTTTCTTATCTTCTTATTGCGCCCATGTTTATATTATCCACAGAAGAGATGAGTTCCGAGGAGAAGAGCATCTTGTAAAGACGCTGAAAGCAAAAGAAAATGTAAGTTTCGTATTAGACAGTGTCGTAGAGAGTCTGGAAGGTTCTGACTTATTGGAAGGTGTTGTTGTGCGCAACAAAAAGACGAATGAGACAACTAAGCTGAAGGTAGAAGGATTATTTGTGGCAATCGGACAGGCGCCGAAGAATGATAGATTCGCGGAAGTTGTGAAACTGGATGCAGGCGGATATGTACTTGCAAGTGAAGATTGTATGACTTCTGCAAATGGAATTTTTGCTGCAGGGGACTGCCGGACAAAAGAAGTAAGACAGCTTACGACAGCCGCCGCAGACGGAGCAGTAGCAGCGCTCGCGGCAAGTCAGTATATAGACAGGTTTTGTAAGTAAAAATCGTTAGGCAGAAGAGAACTTGAATTTTGAATATAAGAACTCCCATCGTTTAAAAGCTGTGAGCAACGTATCGTTGGTTGACATCGTGATTTGGCTTTTTAACGATGGGAGTTTTGTTTTCCGTGTTAAGAATTTTAATGATAAATCGTCTTATGTTCATACTTGGCTTCGCTTGTAAGCTGTATACCAAGCTTTTTGAATATTTTAATATCTACGTCCGAAAGCATTACGGAGGTGTGTACCTGACAGCCTTTCAGTTCAGGAATCTGTTCCAGAGCCTTTTGGGCAGCCGGATTGGATGCTGCGCTCATAGAGAGTGCAATAAGCACTTCGTCCGTATGAAGTCTTGGATTTTTACTTCCAAGATAAGCTACCTTTAATTTCTGGATTGGTTCGATTGCTTCCGGAGAAATCACATGCAGTTCGTGGTCGAGACCGGCAAGTTCTTTCAGCGCATTTAATACAAGTGCGGCAGAAGCACCCAGAAGATTGGAAGTCTTCCCGAGGATCATGCGTCCGTCATTTAATTCCATTGCAGCAGCAGGAGCATTGGTTTCCTCTGCACGTTTCAAAGCGGCAGAGACAACTTTGCGGTCTTCAGTGGTAATATGCGCCTGTTTCATGAGAAGCTCTATTTTGTATGCGGCATCCTCAGAAGAAGCACCGGCTGCAAGCTCAGCCAGAGAGGTGTAGTATCTGCGGATGATTTCCTGGTTAGAAGCGTCTTTGCAGGCATCATCATCCATAATACAATTCCCAACCATATTTACGCCCATATCTGTAGGAGATTTATAAGGGCTTTCACCGTAGATTTTCTCAAAAATGGCGCTCAATACAGGAAATATTTCTACATCACGGTTATAATTCACGGCCGTTTCACCATAAGCTTCAAGATGGAACGGATCGATCATATTGACATCATTCAAATCTGCAGTAGCAGCTTCGTACGCGAGATTGACAGGATGCTTTAATGGAATGTTCCAAATCGGGAATGTCTCGAATTTGGCATAACCTGCATGAATACCACGTTTATGCTCATGATAGAGCTGGGAAAGGCAGGTTGCCATTTTACCGCTGCCAGGTCCTGGAGCAGTGACGATCACAAGCGGCCTGCTTGTCTCAATATAATCATTTTTACCATAACCGTTATCGCTTACGATCAAAGGAATATTAGAAGGATAACCTTCGATACAGTAATGTATATACACTTTGATTCCTAGTTTTTCAAGTCTTGACTTAAACAGGTTTGCACTGTGCTGTCCGGAATATTGCGTGATAACAACGCTGCCTACATATAAGCCTTTTTCTTTAAAGACATCGATCAGCCGGAGCACATCGGAATCATAAGTAATCCCAAGATCTCCGCGTACTTTGTTTTTTTCAATATCACTGGCACTGATCACAACTACGATTTCAGCCTGATCTGCAAGCTGAAGCAGCATGCGCAGTTTACTGTCTGGTTCAAATCCAGGAAGAACGCGAGATGCGTGGAAATCATCAAATAATTTTCCGCCGAATTCCAGGTATAATTTATTATCGAATTGGTTGATCCGTTCCCGGATATGCGTTGACTGCATATTCAGATATTTTTCATTATCAAATCCAGGTCTCATATTTTCTCTCTTCTCTCTTCTTTCTTCTGCTTATTTTTTCTAGTATAAACATCATAGCATTCAGTATACTACAAAAGACGGGATAAAATCTAGGGAAAATCAAAATAATTTTGGGAAGAATTTATATAAAGAGATATTTCTTTATAAAGGTTTAAGAATTAACAGCGGTTTTTCAGAATGTTTTTATTGATTTATATATAAGTGCTACTTTATAATAGGAAAGGTGAATGTGTAGAATTAGGAGGCAATGATGAATAATAATCAGAACGATAACAATAAAGATCCCAAAAAGAAGAAAAAGCAGGGAGTTCCTTTGATTATACTCACAGCAATTTTGACTGGGATTCTTGTGATGATGCTTTATCAGTTTCGTCAGGAAAGCCAGTATGAAGAGATTACATATAGTAGATTTCTGAAACTGGTAGACGCTTCAAAAGTAGATAAAGTATTGATTAATTCCAATAAACTGGAGATTTCTTTGAAGAAAGGGGCCTCGATCTATGATGTAGAGACTCCGCAGCAGAAAAAGGAAAGAGAAAAGAAGGAAAAAGAAAACTTTAGTTTGTTCCGCGGAGAGGAGATCACGGAGAACCTGCTGAATATTAAAAAAGTATATTATACAGGAATCGTAAAAGATGAAACTCTTTCGCAGCGACTATATGAAGCTGGTGTAGAATATGGGCAGAAGATACCGGATTCTACTTCTGCAATTTTCCTCAATCTGCTTATCAATCTGCTGCTTCCATTTGTGTTGATTTTTGGCGCCAGCATGTTCTTTATGCGCAAGATGACAAAAGGCGGCGGAATGATGGGAATCGGCAAGAGCAATGCAAAAATGTATGTAGAGAGAGAAACCGGCGTTACATTTAAAGATGTGGCAGGAGAAGACGAAGCAAAAGAATCTTTGCAGGAAGTAGTGGATTTTCTTCATAATCCGGGCAAATATACAGGCATTGGAGCGAAACTTCCAAAAGGAGCATTGTTGGTAGGACCTCCGGGGACAGGTAAGACCTTGCTTGCAAAGGCGGTAGCAGGAGAGGCGAAAGTACCGTTTTTCTCGCTTTCCGGTTCTGCATTTGTGGAGATGTATGTCGGCGTAGGTGCTTCCAGAGTCAGAGATTTGTTTAAGCAGGCTCAGGCGATGGCGCCATGTATTATTTTTATTGATGAGATTGATGCTATTGGTAAGAGCAGAGATACGGCTCTTGGCGGCAATGACGAAAGAGAGCAGACGTTGAATCAGCTGCTTGCAGAGATGGATGGATTTGATACCAGCAAAGGACTTCTTTTACTTGCAGCAACGAATCGTCCGGAAATTCTTGACCCGGCATTGCTTCGTCCGGGACGTTTTGACCGCCGCGTCATCGTAGAACGTCCGGATTTAAAGGGACGTGTTGATATTTTGAAAGTACATGCGAAAGATGTGCGTATGGATGAAAGTGTGGATTTGGAGGCGATTGCACTTGCTACAAGCGGTGCGGTGGGTTCTGATCTTGCGAATATGATTAATGAAGCAGCGATCAATGCGGTAAAACACGGTCGGCAGGCAGTGTCTCAGGCAGACCTTTTTGAAGCGGTAGAAGTGGTACTCGTTGGTAAAGAGAAGAAAGACCGGATTATGAGTAAAGAGGAACGAAGAATTGTTTCTTATCACGAAGTCGGTCATGCACTTGTCAGTGCGCTGCAAAAGGATGCGGAACCGGTTCAGAAGATTACGATCGTGCCAAGAACGATGGGAGCGCTTGGCTATGTAATGCAGACACCGGAAGAAGAAAAATTCCTGAATACGAAAAAGGAATTGGAGGCAATGCTGGTAGGATTATTAGCCGGACGGGCAGCGGAAGAGATCGTATTTGACACGGTTACGACCGGCGCTTCGAATGATATTGAGCGGGCGACGAAGGTTGCAAGGGCAATGATCACGCAGTATGGTATGTCAGAAAAGTTTGGATTGATTGGATTGGAGTCCATACAAAGCAAGTATCTGGATGGGCGTGCTGTACAAAACTGCGGTCCGGATACGGCAGCAGAGATTGATAAAGAAGTCATGGTGATGCTGAAGATGGCTTATGAGGAAGCAAAAGCGCTTTTGTCCAAGAATCGAGAAGCACTTGATAAGATCGCAGCATTTTTGATTGAAAAGGAAACCATCACCGGAAAAGAATTCATGAGGATTTTCCATGAGGTGAAAGGGATCGATCCGGAAGCTGAATCGGAAAAGGAATCACGTATCGGAATGCGCCAGACAGAGCAGCAGACAGAAGAAGCGCATGAAGAAAATGCAGAAAAAGATACAGAAAAAGATATAGAAAAAGAAATACAGCAATAGAAATGAAAGACATGGTTTGAAAAATTCAGGCTGTGTCTTTTTTCACTTATAGGAAATACCTTATAATATGCGTTGACGGTATAACAGTACATTGTTATGATAAATGAAAGGATTAACCGAGGTGAGAGTATGTTTGATATAGAAGAGGAACTGAAAAAATTACCGGCCAAACCAGGCGTCTATCTTATGCATGATGAAAAAGACAACATTATATATGTGGGCAAGGCAATCAGTCTGAAGAATCGTGTGCGTCAGTATTTTCAGTCCAGCAGAAATAAAGGTGTTAAGATTGAACAGATGGTGACCCATATCAGACGTTTTGAATATATCGTGACAGATTCCGAGCTGGAAGCGCTTGTATTGGAGTGTAATCTTATTAAAGAACACCGGCCGAAATACAATACTATGCTGATGGACGACAAAACATATCCGTTCATAAAAGTAACCGTCACAGAAGCATATCCGCGCGTCATGATGGTGAGGAGAATGGTCAAAGATAAGGCAAAATATTTTGGACCCTATACGAGTGGAGGAGCGGTGAAGGATACGATTGATCTTTTGCGAAAGATATATCATATCAGAAGCTGTAATCGAAACCTTCCAAAAGATATAGGAAAGGACAGGCCGTGTCTGAATTATCATATTCATCAATGTAACGCACCGTGTCAAGGGTATATTACAGAAGAAGAATACCGTGAATCGGTACAAGAGGTGATACATTTTTTAAATGGTAATTATGACAGGGTTTTAAAAAGATTAGAAGAGAAGATGTTGGAAGCATCCGAGATGCTCGAGTTTGAAAAAGCAATTGAATACAGGGAGTTGATTTCCAGCGTCCAGAAAATCGCTCAAAAGCAAAAGATTACAGACAGCCGTCAGGATGACAGGGATGTCATTGCACTCGCATTGGATAGGGAAGATGCCGTAGTGCAAGTGTTTTTTATGCGAGGCGGTCGTTTGATTGGGCGGGATCACTTTTATATGCGACGTTCGGATGGGGATAATAAAGAAGAAATCCTGACCGGATTCATAAAGCAATTCTATGCGGGAAGCCCGTATATTCCGGGAGAACTGATGCTTCCTCAAGAAGTGGAAGAGAAGGGATTATTAGAAGAGTGGCTGACACATAAAAGAGGACATAAGGTGGTACTAAAGGTGCCGAAAAAAGGTGAAAAGGAGAAACTGGTAGAGCTTGCGGCAAAGAATGCATCCATTGTCTTAAATACGGATAAAGAGCGGTTAAAGCGCGAAGAAGGGCGGACGATCGGAGCTATGAAAGAAATAGGAAGTCTGATAGGGCTAAGCAAAATACGCAGAATAGAGGCGTTTGACATTTCTAATACAAATGGATTTGCTTCTGTTGGCTCTATGATCGTCTATGAAAACGGAAAGCCAAAACGTAATGATTATCGTAAATTTAAAATCAAAAGTGTTCAAGGACCGAATGATTATGCCAGTATGCAGGAAGTTCTGACCAGGCGATTTGAACATGGAATCAGGGAGAAAGAGGAAGGAAAAGCATTTGGAAGCTTTACGGCGTTTCCGGATCTGATTATGATGGACGGCGGAAAAGGGCAGGTGAATATTGCGCTTGAGGTGTTGAAAAATCTGGGCTTGCATATTCCGGTCTGCGGAATGGTAAAGGACGATTTTCACAGAACAAGGGGATTATATTATGAGAATCAGGAAATTCTAATTGATAAAACATCGGAAGGATTCCGATTGATTACGAGGATACAAGATGAAGCGCATAGATTTGCGATTGAGTTCCATAAGAAACTAAGGAGTCAGGAACAGGTACATTCCATATTGGATGATATTAAAGGAATCGGACCGACCAGAAGAAAGGAACTTATGCGGCATTTTAAGAATATAGAAGAAATCCGGAATGCGTCCATAGAAGAGTTGAAAGAGATTCCTGCGATGAATGAAATAGCGGCACAGGCTGTTTATGATTTTTTTCATGAATAGAATACGAAAGCTTTTATGAAATACTCAGATGTGGTACAATAATTATAGCGTGGTGGACAATTGTTCAAAGCAGAAAGAAAAGGAGACAATGATATGAGTGGCGTAGCAATGACGAAACTGGCAGAAAAAATGAATCTGAAGAACCTGACGCAGGATGTTAGTTTGGAAGATAAGAAGATAGGAGTGCCTGATATCAATCGTCCGGCTTTACAGCTGACAGGATTTTTTGATTATTTTGACGCTGAAAGGGTGCAGGTCATTGGATATGTGGAATATACGTATCTGAAAAGTCTTGGGGAAGATGTGAAGGAAGATTTATATGAAAAATTATTGTCATATGGAATTCCATGTATTATATTTAGCAGAAATCTTCCTCCGGATGAGGTGCTTTTACAGAAAGCAAATAAAAAGAATATTCCAATATTCCAGACTTCTCAGAAGACTTCTGCATTTACAGCAGAATTGATTCGGTGGCTGAATGTAGAATTAGCGCCTTGCATTTCTATTCACGGAGTGCTCGTGGATGTGTATGGTGTAGGTGTATTAATTATGGGAGAAAGCGGTATTGGGAAGAGTGAAGCAGCGCTGGAACTTATCAAACGCGGGCATCGTCTTGTGACAGATGACGTGGTAGAGATACGGAAAGTAAGTAATGACACCCTTGTTGGACGAGCACCGGATATTACAAGGAATTTTATCGAACTGCGTGGAATTGGCATTGTAGATGTGAAAACGCTTTTTGGAGTTCAAAGTGTAAAGGAGACACAGTCGATCGACCTTGTCATTACGTTGGAAGAGTGGGATAAGGACAGAGAATATGATCGTCTGGGATTAACTCAGGAATATACCGAATTCCTGGGGAATAAGGTAGTCTGCCATAATATACCGATTCGTCCGGGACGTAATCTTGCAATTATCGTGGAATCCGCATCTGCAAATCACAGACAAAAAGAGATGGGATATAATGCGGCGGAAGAGTTGTACCGTAGGGTTCAGGCAAATCTAGTGAAAAAATAGGAGGAAAAAAAGATTATGAATTATTGTTTTGGAGTGGACATTGGAGGAACAACGGTAAAAATGGGTTTGTTTCAATTCGATGGAGCATTGATCGAAAAATGGGAAATTAAAACCCGTACTGAAAATGAAGGGGCGGCAATCTTACCGGATGTCGCAGAAGCAATCAGAAAAAAACTTGCTGAATATGAGCTGGAAAAGGAGAACATTCTTGGCATCGGAGTTGGCGTTCCTGCGCCAGTATCTGAGAATGGAGTGGTGAATGGTTCTGCAAATCTGGGATGGAAATATAAAGAGGTAAAACATGAATTGGAGGATCTTACAGGCATCGTCGTAAAAGTGGGAAATGATGCGAATGTAGCGGCTCTTGGAGAGATGTGGAAAGGCGGCGGCCTTGGCAACAAGAACATGATCATGGTGACCCTCGGAACAGGTGTTGGCGGCGGTGTGATTGTCGGAGGACATATTTTAAGCGGCTCTAACGGCGCAGGCGGGGAAATCGGTCATATTTGCGTAAACTATGAGGAGACAGAAAGCTGCGGCTGCGGAAGTTTTGGTTGTCTGGAACAATATGCTTCCGCAACAGGTATTGTAAGACTTACGAAAAAACGTCTTGCAAAAGATGATAAAGCAAGTATTTTACGAAATAGTGAAGTGAGTGCGAAGACGGTATTTGATGCAGTCAAAGAAGGCGATGAACTGGCGATTGAAATCGCAGAAGAGTTTGGAAGATATTTAGGATATGCGTTGGCAAATCTTTGTGTGATCACAGATCCATCGGTAATCGTAATTGGCGGCGGCGTATCTAAAGCAGGAGATGTGCTGTTTACATATATTAAGAAATATTTTGAGCAAAGAGTATTTTTTGCAAATAAGGATGTAAAATTTGCATTGGCACAGCTTGGAAATGATGCAGGTATCTGCGGTTCGGCAAAATTGATCTTGGACTGATCAGATGTGGCAAAGATAATACAAGAAAGTGAATAGAAGAAAGCGATATAAAAAAGCAAGCGGAGATTTTCCACTTGCTTTTTTTATCACAAAACGCTCTGTGGGATGCGCACTGCGAGATCTTTTTAGTTTTAACCTAACCTTCAGGGGTGGTAGGTTGATCCGGGTTTGCCGGAGGATTAGGGTCTGCCGGAGGCTCAGGGTCTACCGGAGGATTAGGTTCCGCCGGAGGATTAGGTGTCGGAGAACTCGGGTCTGAAGGCTGCTGCGGCGAATTAGGTGTGTTGCCGCCATTATTTCCGTGTGAACCGTTATTATTAGAGTCATCGTCGGGATCATCGTTGCCCCAGGATGAACGATGACCGCTGCATGCGTCAGTCGGAATTGTGCCTGAAGCAAAGTATTCTGTAACAGCAGGACAGCCGCTTACGGCAAGCTTTCCGGATTGAGTACAGATCGTTTTCTTTTCTATAGATCCGGACAGTTCAAAGTCCTTATATGGAAGGTCTGCATGGATCCGATTCATGATCTTGCGCCAAATATCCAAATGGAAGGATGTATTTGACAAAGGCTTGTTCGTATCATAACCTGCCCATACAGAACATGTGTAGTATGGCGTGTATGCACAGAACCAGATATCTACATTATCTGAAGTAGTACCGGTTTTTCCGGAAACAGGCATTCCACATGGCAATGCGGCACGTCTTCCGGTACCGGCATAACTTGTTACGACGCCTTCCATGGCATTGGTCAATAATGCTGCCGTAGATTCTTTTAGGACTTCATGCTTTTCCGGCTTATTTTCATTGTCAATAAGCACTTCACCATCACGGTTTGTGATTTTCGTATACAATACTGGTTTGATATAGGTGCCCTTGTTTGCAATTGATGCATAGGCAGCTGTGATTTCCAGATTTGTGATACCGTGGGTGATACCGCCAAGAGCGGTAGCCTGCTGAATATCCGTGAAGATTCCGCCGTCACGTTCTTCTTTATCTACAATGCTGGTAAATCCAAATTTTAAAAGATAATCATAGCCAAGTTTTGGCGTGATATCTGTCAGAACCTTTACTGTAACAACGTTTGCCGACTGTTCGATCGCAGAGCGGACAGTCATGTTACCTTTGTAATAATTACCCCAGTGGTTTTTTACAGGTGTACCATTGTCGTATTTAAAAGGAGCATCCTGAGTCACAGTAGCCAGTGTATATCCGGCGCTGTCAAGCGCAGGTGCGAAGGTAGATAATACTTTAAAACAGGAACCCGGCTGGCGAAGTCCTTCTGTAGCGCGATTGTAGCTACGGCTTTGAGCTTTTACTCCGCGGCCTCCGCTGATTGCTTTTACATAACCTGTGTATTGGTCAATAACGACAGCGGTCGCCTGTGGCTGAGGAGAAAAGTTAATGACCTCAGCAAGGACTTCATCACCTTCGTTAAGATTGGAAGCTTTCCATTCTTCTATGGTAGCACGTCCTTTATCTTCGGTAGAAAATACAAGACCGTATTTATCTCCGTATGTGTTACGCATATAGTTTTTAATAATATTATGATCATAATTATCGGTAGAACCATCTGCTCGTTTGATCGTAACAGCATAAGTAAGCCCGTATTCAATCTTTCCAGGATAGTTTTCGTCATTACTGATTTCTTCGTCGCAGATTTTTTGAATGGCAGAATCCTGAGTAGCCACGATAGAAAGTCCGCCGCTGTAAATTGCGTTATGTGCCTGGGTATCTGTATAGCCAAGCTTATCGATCAAGTCTTGCTCTGCCTGTACAGCAATTGCATCGATAAAATACGTAGTAGGAGTAGAAGCTTCGCCCTGCACCTGCAAATTTACTGCCTGAATACGAGAATATACGTCATCATCAAGAGCTGCTTGTTTTTCTTCGGCAGAAATGTAACCTTGTTCTTCCATCTGATTTAGTACTTTGCTGCGGCGTTTCGCGTTGTCTTCCGGGTTCGTGATTGGATTCAAGCCGGAAGGATTCTGAGTGATACTTGCGATCACCGAACACTCAGAAAGTGTAAGTTCTGAAACATCTTTATTAAAATATCTTTTTGATGCAGACTGAACACCTAAAGTGTTCTGACCAAGATTGATCGTGTTCAGATAGTTTTCCATGATTTCTTTCTTGTCCATCTGTTTCTCGATTTTAATAGAAAGATACCATTCCTGTACTTTTCGCTGCAGACTGTCATAAAATGTCTTTTCGTGGAGAAAGTCTGGGAACACATTGTTTTTGATCAGCTGCTGAGTCAGTGTACTGGCACCCTGGGAGAAATTACCGCCAGAAGTAATACCGATAATACCGGCTCTTAAGATACCTTGTAAGTCAATACCATTGTGTTCATAAAAACGTTCGTCCTCAACTGCTACAAAAGCGTGTTGAAGATATTCAGGAATCTCATCAATCGTTTTGTAGATACGGTTTGAACCTGATTCTACAAATTTATCCAATTCTTTACCGCTTTGATCAAGCACCACAGATGCAAATGAATTTGGCCGCACCTTATTTGGAGAAATCTGCGGTGCATCGTCAATCATTTTTTTGACGAAGATGCCAACTCCGGCCGCACCTATCACGCAAATGACCAGAATTGTGAGGAGAAAGGCTTTAAAAGCACGAACTCCAACGCGCTTTGAGGTCATATTTTTTTTGGATGTTATTTCGTTCTGCTTTTTAGAAGCTTGATTTTTTCCATAATTCATGAATACTTGCCTCCTTTATCTCAGGATATTATATCAGAGAACGTATTTGAAATAAAGCGAATTTTAAAAAGTTCATATTTCGGTACGAAAATATTAAGAAAAACTTGAGAAATATGTAGCATTGCTGTTATGATAAAAGACAATACATTAGGAAAAGGTGATTTTATCATGTTAAAGCAATATAAAACAGTGCTGCGCGGCGGTGAAGGAGAAATCGTCGAAAAGAAATCCCGCTTTATAGCAACAGTGATTCCCATCAAGGACGAGCAAGAAGCGATTGCATTTATTGAAAGTATGAAAAAGAAGTATTGGAATGCAACCCATAACTGCTATGCTTATGTACTGGGAGAACGCTTCGAGATACAGCGCTTCAGCGACGACGGAGAGCCCGGAGGAACAGCAGGGAAACCGATGCTGGATGTTCTTCTTGGAGAAGAGATTCATAATACGGCAGTTGTGGTGACGAGATATTTTGGGGGAACCTTGCTTGGTACCGGAGGTTTGGTCCGTGCATATTCCAAGGCAACGCAGGAAGGTCTGGCATGTAGTAATATTATTACCAAAATATATGGATATAAACTAAAGATTACGACAGATTATACGGGACTTGGGAAAATACAGTATATACTTGGTCAAAAGAAAGTGCCGATTCTCGACAGTGTTTACACAGACAAAGTAGAATTAGAGATTTTACTGCCGAAAGACGACGTAGAAAACTTGCAAGAAGCCCTTGTAGAAGCCACGAATGGACAAGTAGAGATCCAAATCGGGCAGGCGTGCTATTTTGCACAAGTAGACGGAAAAATGGAATTATTTGAATAGAATAAATTTAAAAAGTATTCCCTCTGGAATCGACCTTGACATTTTATCAAGTCAATGTTCCAGAGGGAAGAAAAAAGAGTTATTGTGTGTCATTCTTGGATATGTTCAAAAACATTCCCTGACTTTTTTGTATATTGCCTTACACTTGCGTCCAAACGATTGTCTCATAACTCGGAAGATTCCCCACATACCTGATTCCACGTCCCATGCCAAGCTGCCTGAGCGGTAGAGATAATCTCCGGGACATCTGGCACCGTCCAGCAGTTCTATGTCGAACTTATTGCCGATGCTGATTCCACCCTGCAAGGGAACGATTCTGGAGAAGGAATCCTGATGCTGTTCCCGCCATAGATGACCATGAATCGTAATGGACGTATTTCTTGGTTTATCCGCGGGCATCATAGTCCGAAAGATGACTCTGTCTCCAGGATACGCTTTCCATATTGGAGTTGCCGGATCTCCATGCACTTTGCTGCTGAACACTTTCCATATTCTAGGATCCCGTGCAAGCCGGTTGGAAAACCGTTCTGAACGATAATTGTATCCTTTTTCCCCTGTATCCTCTGCATCTGCCGGCTCATCATTATTTTGCGCCACAGTCTGGACCAGATTACCTTCTGCGTCAAGCAGACGGATTCCATTTTGGATAAACAGGACATATTCCCGAAAACTCTCTGTCCCTGGCGCTGTGATTACTGCCTGTTCTGCAAAGCTGTCTTTCTTTCTGGAAAAATTACGATACCATTCTGCACCTGGCGGTTCTATAATCACTGCACCGAACAATCCATGGTAACGATGGTTCCTCATATCCCCAAAGGACTGTATGATACAGGCTCCGTATTCCCGGTCTGCATGCCAGAGATATCGTTTGCTCTCGCCTACCCCTATGGTCTGCTCCATTTCATTATATCCTACATTAATACCGGAATCACAAACCGGATTATACCGCAGGAACTGTGGGTTTAAAGATACTCTCATAGACGGGGTATATTCTTTATCTAAAGGCACTCTTGGATAAGAAAAATAAGGAATTGGATGATTGGGATCCCATGCGTTGTGCAGGGTTACTTCTATCCAGTCACCTGCATTTGCCCGAAGAATCAGAGGCTTAGGCATGCATTTTCCTGCCATCACATTATCCACATCCTCCAAAGGAACAAATACCAGTCCGTCTGGATCATGGTCGCCATATCGGTTGTAAATCAGCTTCTTTTGCAAAGCTACGACATCATAACGCCGAACCACATCTTCTTTGGAAGGGCAGGGAGGAAGAGGATGAATCATAGATTTTCCCTGACATAATGGTTTTAAGTGTTTCCTATATCTTCTATGCACTCGAATGATTCCCCACAGTCCAAGCCATGCATCATCGATTCCGCCGAAATAATAAAGATAATCTCCGGCAGCGTATTTTTCTGTTATATTTAAGTTAAATGCTTCCGATATTCCCACTGTCTGAGATGCCGCGAAAGGTGACCTTGGGTCTGCCAATTCTTTATTCCATGACATTCCTGTAATATTCAGGGAATGTTGTTCTTCGTGCGCCCCGTCAATCAGACGGATCATCAGTTCATCTCCCGGATAGGTTTCGAGAATCGGCGTCGCAGGGTCGCCATGCACAAAGGAACTGAACAGGTATGCGGGATCTTCCCGTTTGCGAAGCCGTTCCCGCATCGGCTCTGAGCGGTAATTGATTCCCATGACTCCTGGATCGTCATGGGAGCCTGGAACCTCCGGCGGATTAAGAGGGTTGCCCTTTCTGTCAAAAAGCAGAGCAAAATCATGAACAAACAGAGTAAATTCTCTGAAAGATGAGCCATCGCTTCTTCGGATGACGGCTTGCGTTCCGGAATGCAGTTCTTTCCCGTTTTGCGGGTTGTGGAACGTAGCGCCTGCCTCTTCAATAATCAGCGCGCCAAACAATCCGTGCTGTTGGTGGACATTAGCAAACAGATGGTCATGGAAGAATACCGTCCGCAGTTCCTCGTTCGCAAAAAAACGCTCTACCAATGTTTCATACCGTCTGGCGCCTGCAATGTTATTCCAGCCATTGGCTGCCCCATCGGATACAATCGTATCAAATTTTACCAGATGCACGTGATGGCCTACGATATCTGTTTTGGTTCGCTGCTGGAATGGACTGCCTTCCATAAATTCGGGCAAAAGATTTGTGGTTCGCAGTTCGATACAATCCCCCGCATTTGCACGGATGACCAACGGTTCCACTTTAATTTCCTGTCTTTCTACTTTGCGGATATAACACTCCAGTCCTCCGTGACGCTCCAATTCTTCTTTGAGGACGAAAAAACGTCCTTGCGGATCATGCCATCCATAGCGGTTATAGGTGATCTTCGCCTGCACCATGGCAATCTCGAATACTTTTATATTCTCGTTTGCATGGCATGGACAGGTATCCGTATATAACGCACCGGGCACAGCATTTTCCACAAAATTGGCAGTTTCAAGGGGCGTCGGTTCGTTTGTTACATCCCCATTCGGACGTAATACGCCAAGTGGCGGCTGAAGAGGGCGTTCACCAAAGCTGCCTTCAATAAAATTTGGATAGCCTGGGTGCATCATATCCTTCTTTGGCGGACATTCCCTGTCTTTCAGTGGCATAAGAGGCAAAATCGGTGTTCCGTCAGGCAATTCTCCGGTTCCGTCCTGAAGCCGGTCATAGATCCTCCACAAAGTCCACATCCCATCAATAAAATGCGGATAAAGATGACAATGGAAGATGACGTCTCCGATTACGCGGTTGTAACTTCCTGCGCCATACAAAATATCCAACGTATAACATTCTTGTGGACTGATACTGATGGAATCTAAAATTGTCGAAACCGGATTTTCCGGCTCCAGCCTCCACTGATGATTGTGAAGATGAAAAACATGGGTTTCCTTTATGCCGCCGTGAAGCAGCCGTATCTTTACCGGATCACCGATATAGGCGAATAGTATTGGAGGCGCCGGATCGCCATATACCCAGGAACTCATAGATATATCTTCCGCAGAATCAGCCGGGTCATGTGTATGCGGCATCCGGTTCCGCATAGGTTCAGAACGATAACTGATTGCTGTTGTAGACGATGGAAGACCGGTATGAGGGTCTATCGGCGGTTCCCCATCTTTATTCAGAATTTCCAGCTCATCGTGGAAAAAGACGCTGTACTCTCTAAATGCCGGCTTCCCAGGTTCATAGATATCCGCCATTAATCCGCTTTCCAATTCTTCTCCTGTTTCCGGGTCAAACCATTTCGCCTCCGGCGCTTCTACAATGATAGCTCCAAACAGACCATGAATATTGGTTGCATCCTCTGTGCTTCTAGGATCTGCCATATCATTAAACAAAAATACCCCTTCTGTGTCTGCATACCAGGTATACCAGATTTCTCCGCTAGTGGTACTGTCGGCATTGTATCCTACACTGCTTCCGTCTGAGGTATTGATGTTATAAGAAAGTCCTTGTACGTGAATCGACAGTCTGCGGTTCAGAGAATTTCGGAATCTGACTTTTACCGTATCGCCCAGATTTGCCCGGATTACCAATGGCTGCACTTCCTTATATGGCTGTGGGATATCCATTTCAAATCTTTGAAGGGCTTCTCTTTGAATTCGTTCTGAATCTTCTTCCAGTACATAAATCAGGCCGTTTGGGTCATAATCTCCATATTTATTATACACGATGGGAATCTGTATCGCCTCAATATGAAATGTCCTGATTTTTTCTGGTTTTGGATATTTACATAACTCCATATGAATCAGCACCTTTCTGTGCCTGTGTCAGAATCCGCAGATAGTGATTTGCTTCACGGAGTACATGATCTGCCAAAAGCGGAAGTATGACAGAACGTATCTCGCAGCCGGTAATGCCTTCTGTTCCGGCTGTCTTAAACTTCTGATACTGCTTTGTTGTCTGTAAAGTTTTTGACGTCAGGGCATTCATCGCCTTCTGGTCTTGTTCTTTTGCTTCTTCTAAAAGGCGGCAATAGTCTTTGGCAAATCCATTGGCGGTCTCCATTAATTCACATTCTGTCGGATCTAACAGTCCTTGGATAAACTGGGCGTGTTCCATCATAATCTGATTCCAGAAAAGTTCCAGACTCCTTAAATCAGGAGAGGAGATTCGTCCCCTTCTTTCAAGGTTTGAAATAATCTGTCGGTACAGTTTCGCTTCTCTTAGAATGTGCTCGATTAGCAGTGGATAGTTCGCCGTATAAAGTCTGCATCTTCTTACTTCTCTTAGAATTTCTTCTTTAAATGCAATCAATCCATTCAGACTTCTTAATATTTGCCGATTGAGCATTCTTACCCGAGAAACTATTTCTCTGTTTACGGTAACACGGCTTCCTGCACAGATTCGTTCTTCTGCCTCAGTAATCTTGATATCAATCGGAATCCCTGTTAGATTTTTAGTCTGGCACTCTGCCTTCTTCGTAAATTCTGTTACAATTTCTCCGGAGTTTAGAACCGATTTGCTTACTATGCCGTCCGCAAGCTTTACCGTCCTTCTAAGGCCATCTTCAAATTCTTCCCGGAATTGATCTGCACGCTGTATGAACTCGGTTTCCTTTGCAGGAAATCCAGCAAGCAGGAATAGAGAATGTTCTTTCATGATTCTTCCAAAAAAAAGATGTGTTTCTAATGATAAAATTACATATTCTCTCATATCTTAGCATACCTTTTTAATTTATGTTTCTTTATACTATATGCATCAAGAAGCTAAAAAGAGATTATTTTCTATTGTATGTTCTTTTCTGTTCAAAATAATCAGCACCACCCGTTCGACGGATGGTGCTGATTCAATTATACAATATTTTATTGGAATTCCGGTTCGATCAAACCATATGTATTATTTTTGCGGCGGTATACGACATTAACCTCATCTGTTTCTGCATTGCAGAATACGAAGAAATTATGTCCGAGCAGTTCCATTTGAATGCATGCATCTTCCGGATACATTGGTTTGATGCCGAAGCGTTTGGTACGGATAATTTTAACTTCTTCTTCCGGTGTATCATCCTCTTCTTCAAAAAATCCAGTGCTAAAAGGAACGTCCTCCTGATGTTTAGCAATGAGCTTTGTTTTATATTTGCGAAGCTGACGTTCGATTACTTCTTCAACCAAATCAATGGATACATACATGTCATTGCTTTCTTGTTCGGAACGAATAATAGTTCCTTTTACCGGGATGGTAACCTCGATTTTCTGTCGTTCTTTTTCTACGCTGAGTGTCACAACGATGTCTGTTTCAGGAGTGAAATAGCGTTCTAACTTTCCTAATTTTTTTTCGATGGTTTGTTTTAAGCCTGGTGTTACATCGATATTTTTGCCACTAATGATATAATTCATAAGCTCAACTCCTTTTCTATTAAGTTATGGATATTATAGCATAAAATCTGACAAGTGTATAGAAAAGATTACTAAAAACGGAATTTAATTGTAACAGTTCAGCCATGCACAAAGTCACAAAAATCTGAATTCAAACTTGTTTGAAAACGAAGATTTTTTGTGTACTTTGTATATGGCGCTCTGCCATAAGCGAGGATTTAGCCACGTATGTGGCGAAATAGGCTGCAAAGCAGCTAATCCGAGCTGTTATGGCTGAACTGTTACATTTAATTTTGGAAGTTCAGGCGGGCGAAAAACCTTTTCAAATTAATGAGAAAGCCCAGGGCGTGGGTGAAAAGCCTTTTTAACTCACTCATGTGCCCATGCGCTGGGCAACAATTCTTTTTAACTTGCTTTTTCGCCCAGGGAGTGGGCGAAAGTCTTTTTCAATTCACTTATGTGCCCAAAGCCTGGGCGAAAGTCTTTTTCAATTCACTTATGTGCCCAAAGCCTGGGCAAGAATCCTTCTTAACTGACTCCTTTTGCCCACAATCTGGGCAACAATGCCTTCTTAGCAACCCTTTCACCCACCCTCCCCTTACCGTCAAAACAACCAAAAAATAA
>CAJUFN010000005.1 GCA_910585545.1 uncultured Lachnospiraceae bacterium | reverse complement strand
TATAATAAAGCTGAAGGTATTAGGGTTCTGTGGATAAATCTGCGGAAACTCAAGTGTTTTACTTATCTTGAATTTTAGGCTTTTGTATGATACAATAAGCGACACGCAATTAGAAAAAGAGGTGAGCAGAAATGGATTACGAATTGCTTTTGAAACTCAAAGAAACTGCAGAGGAAAAATGCAGGGAACTTCCGCCGGAGGTGTTATCCGCTTTTAATAATAGTTTTAATATTGAATATGCGCACAATTCTACCGCTATTGAGGGAAATACACTGACGCTTATTCAGACCAAAACAATTATCGAGGATGGTCTTTCGGTCGGCGGAAAGGAACTTCGTGAAATTTATGAGGTGGCAAACCACGCCAAAGCCTTTTCCTATGTGAAGAAATGTGTTTCAGAAGGCAAACTGCTTGACGAAAATATTGTAAAGGATATCCACGCTTTGCTCATGGAAAATATATTGACCGGTGGTGTGTACCGGAATGTGGAAGTTCGAATTACCGGTGCGGGACATAAGCCTCCAAAACCAAGTGAAATGTATTATCAGGTTAAAAAATTTTTCGCAGATTTGCCATATAAAACCGATTTGAATGTTATCGAGCTCGCGGCTTGGACGCATGCGGAGTTTGTAAGAATCCATCCATTCACAGACGGTAACGGCAGGACTTCTCGAATGATTATGAACTACCAGTTATTAGTAAATAATTTTCTCCCTGTCTCTATTGCAAAAGAAAATCGTTTGGAATACTTTGAGGCGCTGGAGACTTACGCTGTAAACGGAGACCTTGCGCCTTTTGCAGAGATGATAGCTGGACTGGAACAACAGCGGCTCGAAGAATATATATCTATCAAAGAGGAATAATTGCCGATGACAGTAGTCGGATGCTTGTAATGTAAAGTGAATACCGTAACGCAAGAGCTATGAGAAATAAGTAGACAAAAAGTCAAGACCACCGGATAAGCGATGGCCTTGACTTATTTTAATCTATTCTACATTAGGAAGTCCTGCGAATCCTACTGCAAGTTCTTCGTCTGTCGGGATATAATCGTTCATTTCACCATCATTGAATTTGCCATATGCAAACATATCGAAGTAACCTGTTCCGGTAAGACCGAATACAATCGTTTTTTCTTCGCCGGTTTCTTTGCACTTAAGCGCTTCATCGATGGCAACACGGATGGCATGACTGCTTTCCGGTGCAGGCAGGATACCTTCCACTTTGGCGAATTGCTGTGCCGCTTCAAATACGGAAGTCTGTTCTACAGATACCGCTTCCATCAGTTTATCCTCGTAAATCTGAGAGACAATAGAGCTCATACCATGATAGCGAAGACCGCCGGCATGGCTGGCTGATGGAATGAATCCGCTTCCCAGAGTATACATTTTAGAAAGTGGACAAATCATACCGGTATCGCAGAAGTCATATGCATATTTTCCTCTTGTAAGACTTGGACAGCTTGCCGGTTCTACTGCGATGATGCGGTAATTTGCTTCGCCGCGGAGCATCTCACCAACGAATGGAGAGATAAGTCCTCCCAAGTTAGAACCGCCGCCGGCACATCCGATGATGATATCCGGTTTGATGTCGTATTTATCAAGGGCAGCTTTTGTCTCCAGACCGATGATGGTTTGATGTAAAAGTACCTGTGAAAGTACGGAACCAAGTACATAACGGTAACCTTCTTTGGAAGTTGCTGCCTCTACTGCCTCGGAGATAGCGCAGCCAAGGCTTCCGCTTGTGCCAGGATGTTCTGCTAAAATCTTTCTTCCGACTGCCGTTTTATCCGAAGGAGAAGGCGTTACATTTGCACCATAGGTCCTCATAACTTCACGGCGAAATGGTTTTTGCTCGTAAGAGCATTTTACCATATAAACTTCGCAGTCAAGGCCAAGATAAGCGCAAGCCATGGAAAGTGCAGTGCCCCATTGACCGGCTCCGGTTTCTGTCGTTACACCTTTTAAACCTTGCTTTTTAGCGTAATAAGCCTGCGCGATCGCAGAGTTTAACTTATGACTTCCGGAAGTGTTGTTTCCTTCAAACTTATAGTAAATCTTTGCCGGTGTGCCTAATGCTTTTTCTAAGCAGTATGCACGAACTAAAGGCGAAGGGCGATACATTTTATAAAAATCCTGAATTTCCTGTGGAATATCAAAGTAAGCGGTCGTATCGTCCAATTCTTGTTTTACAAGTTCATCACAAAATACGTTGCCTAATTCTTCGTGGGTAATTGGTTTTAATGTATCGGGATTAAGAAGCGGCGCAGGTTTGTTCTTCATATCTGCACGGACATTATACCATTGTTTTGGCATCTCGCTTTCTTCTAAATAAATTTTGTAAGGGATTGTCTTTTCATTACTCATAATTGTCTCTCCTTTTTATGCGAATTTGAGGTTGAAACCGATGGGATCTCCCGGAGCGTTCTTGATGTATAGGAAAAGCTTGTGTGCTTTGGCGTGACAAGGTATTTCCTATAAGATAAAAAACTCCTGTCCTATAGTAAATAGGACAGGAGTTATATCCTGCTTATGCCACCTAAATTCGTTCCTTGAATACGCTTTGTCATGTACTAGCATACATGTTCCATAGTAACGGTTGGAAGCCGTCTTGCCTACTTAACGCCAGCGGCGTGTTCAGTTCGCCCTCACAAGTCCATTCCAAAAATCTTGTATTGCTTTGTTCCACCACCCAAAGCTCTCTGTAAATACGCAGATAAATGTACTCCTCTTGTTCATCGGTTTTTATATCTTGTTTCATCATACTACCGTAATAGTGTATTGTCAATGTTTTTCTTAAAAATATAAAATAGTAAAAGAAATATGTGGATATTCTAAGGATGGCTTGGTACAATACACAGAAGAAAAACGAAGAGGAGAATAAAAGAAATGTTATTACTACAACAAATGATCGTGCTGTTCATATACATGTTGATTGGCTATATTGCTTGCAAGAAAGACATGTTAGATGCAAAAGCAGGACAAAAGTTATCGTGGATTGTCGTAAATGTTGCCAATCCATCTTTGATTATTTCATCTGCTGTAAATGAAGAAGGTAAAATTACGGGGGATACGTTGATGCTTACAGTTGCAATCGCGATCGCCATGTATATCCTTCTTTTGCTTTTGGCAAAAATCATGCCATGGATTTTCAAAGTGCCGCAAAAAGATCACGGTATTTATAAAGTAATGTCGGTATTTAATAATATCGGTTTTATGGGATTTCCGGTCATAGCGGCAGTCTATGGAAAGAGTGCACTATTATATGGAGCAGTTTTTATGATTCCGTACAATGTACTCATTTACACATATGGCATTCAGATTTTAAAAGGAACGAATGGAGAGAAGGAAACGTTTCAGATAAAAAAGATTTTGAACATTGGCGTACTAGCCTGTGTTTTAGCAGCGGTATTATATATAAGTAAGTTTCCGGTTCCGCAATTTGCAAAAGCTGCCACAGAGGGGCTTAGCAATCTGACAGGACCGCTTAGTATGATTGTGATAGGTATTTCGATGACGAAAATTCCGCTCGGAGAATTGTTTGCGGATATAAGGCTTCTGATATTCTCGGCAGTGAAACTTCTTGTGATACCAATTCTGGGAATGCTTATCATCAAACAGTTTGTGACAGATGAAATCCTCTGCGGAGTATGTATGGTCATGCTGGCAACTCCGGTAGGAAGTATGACAGCGATGCTCGCACAGCAGTACGGAGGAGATCAGGAGACAGTTACGAAAGGGGTTTCTCTGACAACGATTTTATCCGTGATCACGATTCCTGTCGTATCTGCAATCGTACTGTAAATTGCATTTCGGGAACAGCGTTAGAAAGAATTGTAACAGTTCAGCCATAACAGCTCGGATTAGCTGCTTTGCAGCCTGTTTCGCCACATACGTGGCTAAATCCTCGCGTATGGCAGAGCGCCATATACAAAGTACACTAAAAATCTTCGTTTTCAAACAAGTTTGAATTTAGATTTTTGTGACTTTGTGCATGGCTGAACTGTTATAAACAATTGTAAAAAAAATATAAACATGGTTGACAAATGAAAATGGCAGTGTTATCTTAGTATCAGCAAAGATGTTAGCACTCGAAATAAAAGAGTGCTAATAAAACAAAGCTGAAGAAAGCGAGGCGTGAAGATGGGAACAGAGGTGGTTTTGAGCGAACGTAAGACGAAGATTTTACATGCGATTATCAAAAACTATCTGGAGACGGGTGAGCCGGTCGGGTCAAGAACAATTTCCAAATATACAGATTTGAACTTGAGTTCGGCAACGATTCGCAATGAGATGGCAGACCTGGAAGAATTGGGTTACATCATGCAGCCTCATACATCGGCAGGAAGAATTCCTTCCGATAAAGGATATCGATGGTATGTAGATTCATTGATGGAAGAAAAGGAACAGGAAATCATAGAGATGAAGGAACTGGTCTTAGAGAAAGCCGATAAGATGGAACATCTTTTAAAACAGGCGGCAAAAGTACTGGCGACGAATACCAATTATGCGACTATGATTTCAGCTCCTGCGTATAACAGAAACAAGTTAAAATTTATTCAGTTGTCAAAAGTGGATGAAACACAGCTTATTGCGGTTATCGTTATGGAAGGCAATATTATCAAGAATAAAATCGTAACGGTAGAAGAGGAAGTAGATAATGAAACATTATTAAAACTAAACATGCTTCTTAACACAAGTCTTAACGGTATGTCAATCGAAGAGATTAACCTTGGCATGATTGCGAGGCTGAAGGAGCAAGCCGGCGTACACAGTGAAGTAATCAGCGATGTGCTTGATGCAGTGGGCGGAGCAATCCAGTTAGATGATGATCTTGAGATTTACACAAGCGGGGCAACGAATATTTTTAAATATCCGGAGCTTAGCGATAAGCAAAGCGCACAGGAAATCATCAATGCATTTGAAGAAAAGCAACAGCTGGCAGAGCTTGTGACCAAGACGCTTGCCAGTGAGGACAACAAAGGAATACAGGTTTATATCGGGAACGAAACTCCGGTCCAGACGATGAAAGACTGCAGTGTAGTAACTGCAACGTATGAGCTGGCAGAAGGGATGCAGGGAACGATAGGAATCATCGGACCGAAAAGAATGGATTATGAGCATGTCATGAAGACTTTGAAAACTTTGATGGCAGAGCTCGATACCGTATTTCATAAAAGAGAATAGGAAGAAAGGTGGATGAACCATTGGAGAATCATAAGAATCAGGAAGAAATGGTAAAAGAAGCCATGGAAGAGGCGAAAAAAGCTGCGGAAGCTGCAAAAGAACAAGAAGAGATGACGCAGGAAGAGACAGCAGAAGATAACGCAGAGAATGACTGCGAGGCAGAGCTGGAAGAAGCCCCGGAGGAAGAGGAGACAGAAGAAACTGAAGGCGAGAAGAAGGGCTTTTTCAAAAAGAAAAATAAAAAAGACAAAAAAGATGAAAAAATTGAAGAACTGACAGATCGGCTGAAAAGACAGATGGCGGAATTTGATAATTTCCGTAAACGCACAGAGAAAGAAAAATCAGCAATGTATGAGACCGGAGCAAAAAGTGTGATAGAGAAGATTCTGCCGGTCGTAGATAATTTTGAAAGAGGGCTTATGGCCGTGCCAGAAGAGCAAAAAGAAGATCCGTTTGTTCAGGGTATGGATAAAATATATAAGCAAATCATGACAACATTAGAAGAGATTGGGGTAAAACCAATAGAAGCAGTAGGTGTGGAGTTTAATCCGGATTTGCACAATGCGGTGATGCATGTGGAAGATGAAGAAGCCGGAGAGAATGTGATTGTGGAAGAATTCCAAAAGGGATATACATACCGTGACTGCGTTGTCAGATACAGTATGGTAAAAGTAGCGAACTAATTTAATTAATGTAAACATATTTCAGGAGGATTTTAAAATGGGAAAAATCATAGGTATTGACTTAGGTACAACCAACAGCTGTGTAGCTGTTATGGAAGGCGGACAGCCAACAGTTATCGCAAATACAGAAGGTGCAAGAACAACACCATCCGTAGTTGCATTTACAAAGACAGGAGAACGTCTCGTAGGCGAGCCTGCAAAACGTCAGGCGGTTACAAACGCTGACAAGACAATTTCTTCTATCAAAAGAGAGATGGGATCTGACTATAAAGTAAGCATTGACGATAAAAAGTTTTCTCCACAGGAGATTTCCGCAATGATTTTGCAGAAATTAAAGGCAGATGCAGAAGGATATCTGGGAGAAAAAGTAACTGAGGCTGTTATCACAGTACCTGCTTATTTCAATGATGCTCAGCGTCAGGCTACAAAAGATGCAGGTAAGATTGCAGGACTTGATGTAAAACGTATTATCAACGAGCCAACAGCAGCAGCGCTTGCTTACGGTCTTGACAATGAAAAAGAACAGAAAATCATGGTTTACGATTTGGGTGGCGGTACATTCGACGTCTCTATTATCGAAATCGGTGATGGTGTTATCGAAGTATTATCTACAGCAGGTAATAACAGACTTGGTGGAGATGACTTTGACCAGAAGATTACAGACTATATGCTTTCTGAATTTAAGAGAATGGAAGGCGTAGATTTATCTACAGATAAGATGGCGCTTCAGAGATTAAAAGAAGCAGCAGAGAAAGCAAAAAAAGAACTTTCTTCTGCAACAACAACAAATATCAACTTGCCATTCATCACAGCAACAGCAGAAGGTCCAAAACATTTTGATATGAACCTTACAAGAGCAAAATTTGATGAACTTACAGTTGATCTGGTAGAAAAGACAGCAGAGCCGGTAAAACGCGCACTTTCTGATGCAGGACTTAGCGCTTCCGAACTTGGTCAGGTATTATTAGTTGGTGGTTCTACACGTATTCCGGCTGTTCAGGATAAAGTAAAACAGCTTACAGGAAAAGAACCTTCCAAATCTTTGAATCCGGACGAATGTGTTGCTTTAGGAGCATCTGTTCAGGGTGGTAAGTTGGCAGGCGATGCCGGTGCAGGCGATATTCTTCTCCTTGATGTAACTCCGCTTTCTCTTTCTATCGAGACAATGGGCGGTGTTGCTACAAGATTGATTGAAAGAAATACAACAATTCCTACAAAGAAGAGCCAGATCTTCTCTACTGCAGCAGATAATCAGACAGCAGTTGACATCAACGTTGTACAAGGTGAAAGACAGTTCGCAAAGGATAATAAATCTCTTGGACAGTTCCGTCTTGACGGAATTCCGCCGGCTCCACGTGGAATCCCTCAGATCGAAGTTACATTTGATATCGATGCAAACGGTATCGTAAATGTATCTGCAAAAGATTTGGGAACAGGTAAAGAGCAGCATATTACGATCACAGCAGGTTCTAATATGTCCGATGCTGATATTGACAAGGCAGTAAAAGAAGCAGCAGAGTTCGAAGCACAGGATAAGAAACGTAAAGAAGCAATCGATGCACGCAATGATGCAGACGCTATGGTATTCCAGACGGAAAAAGCACTCGGCGAAGTTGGCGATAAGATCAGCGGAGACGATAAGGCAGCGGTAGAAGCAGACATTCAGGCATTAAAAGATTTGCTTGCACAATCTCAGCCGGAAAGCATGACAGATGCTCAGGTAGAAGAAATTAAAGCCGGAAAAGAGAAATTGATGCAGAGTTCACAGGCATTGTTCACAAAAGTATATGAGCAGGCGCAGGCAGCGCAAAATGCACAGGCAGGTCCTGGACCGGAAGCCGGACCGGCACCAGAGGGATTTGATGGTGATGATGTCGTAGATGGAGATTACAAAGAAGTATAATTTTTGAATAAAAGTAAACAGCACAGTTCTGCGGAATTCTGATAAAAGGATTCCGCAGAATACTTGCGTTTTGCTGAAAGCATAGAAAGGGATTATTTATGGCTGAGACAAAAAGAGATTATTATGAAGTGTTGGGCGTGGATAAAAATGCAGATGATGCAGCGCTTAAGAAAGCATACAGAGCCTTGGCGAAGAAATACCATCCGGACGTGAATCCGGGAGATGCGGAAGCAGAGAAGAAATTTAAAGAAGCTTCCGAAGCATATGCAGTACTTAGTGACGCGGATAAGAGACGTCAGTATGATCAGTTTGGTCATGCTGCCTTTGAAAACGGCGGCGGTGGCGCCGGTGGATTTGGAGGCTTTGATTTTAACGGAGCAGATTTTAGTGATATCTTCGGCGATATTTTCGGCGATTTATTTGGCGGCGGCAGAAGAAGCGGCAGAGCTAATAATGGGCCTATGAAAGGGATGAATATCCGTAAAGGCGTGCGCATCACATTTGAAGAGGCTATTTTTGGCTGCGAGAAAGAGCTGGATGTTGTTTTGAAAGATCCTTGCAGCAAGTGTGGAGGAACAGGGGCAAAATCAGGAACTTCACCGGAAACTTGTCAAAAATGCGGCGGAAGAGGTCAGGTTGTCTATACTTCCCAGTCATTCTTTGGCACGGTTCAGAATGTACAGACTTGTCCGGATTGCGGCGGAAGCGGTAAAATCGTACGTGAAAAATGTTCGGATTGCGGCGGTACGGGATATATTGCAAGCAAAAAGAAAATAAAAGTAACGATTCCGGCAGGTATTGATAATGGACAAAGTGTACGTATCCGCGAAAAAGGAGAACCGGGAACCAATGGCGGTCCAAGAGGAGATTTGCTCGTGGAAGTGACCGTTTCCAGACATCCGATTTTCCAACGTCAGGATATGCACATTTTCTCAACCGCACCGATTTCCTTTGCGCAGGCAGCGCTTGGCGGTGACGTGCGTATTAAAACAGTGGACGGCGACGTGCTGTATACGGTAAAACCGGGAACAAAAACGGATACAAAAGTGCGCTTGAAGAATAAGGGAGTACCGTCACTTAGAAATTCACAGATTCGTGGTGACCACTATGTGACATTGGTTATTCAGACACCGGAAAAATTAAGCGCAGAAGCAAAAGAGGCGCTCCGCAGATTCGATGAGCTTAGCGGCAATAGTCTGAACCAGGAAAAAGGTGCGGGCGAAGAACCTAAAAAGAAGAAAAAAGGGTTCATGGATAAATTGAAAGAAACATTTGAAGATTAAGAGGCAGAAACAGTTATTACTGATAATTTTTTTCGGTAAAATGAAGGAGAATAGATGGTGCAGATTAACTGGAAACAGTTTTATCGTTCGGTGTTTGCGCTGGTAGTGCCTCTTGCGATACAGAATCTTATCAATGTAGGTGTAACGGCGTCAGACGTCATCATGCTTGGGAAAGTAGGAGAAAAGGTATTGTCCGGTGCATCGCTTGCAGGGCAGATCCAGTTTATCATGACGCTGATTTTCATGGGCATTACGTCAGGAGCAACGGTTCTGACAGCGCAGTATTGGGGCAAAAAAGATATCAGAACGATTGAGAAAGTGCTTGGAATCGGATTGAGTTCCGGACTTGTGACTGCATTTGTATTTGCAGCGGCAGCATTGTTGATTCCGGAACTTTTGATGCACATTTACACGAGCGACCCAGTCGTAATCGAAGAAGGGGTTAAATACCTGAAAATCGTAGGATGCTCATATCTTTTCATGGCATTTACGCAAGTATACCTGAATATTATGCGAAGCATTGAGCGGGTATTGATTGCGACGATCGTATATGCAATTTCATTGCTGAATAATATATGTTTCAACGCAGTGCTGATTTTTGGTCTTTTTGGATTTCCGGCGATGGGAATTAAAGGAGCGGCGATTGCCACATTGACTTCGAGAATTTTGGAAGCGCTTATCGTATTGTGGTATGCATATGTGCGCAATAAGACGGTTCGTATCCGTATCCGGGATTTATATAAGATTGATAGAGTATTATTCAAAGATTATCTGGTATATTCCATGCCGGTTGTGCTAAATGAATTGATGTGGGGACTTGGAAGTTCTGCGAATACGGCGGTCATCGGTCACCTGGGAAGCGCTGCGGTCGCGGCAAATTCAGTAGCACAGGTGGCAAGGCAGCTGGCAACGGTTGTCGTATTCGGAGTTGCTCATGCAACAGCCATTTACCTTGGCAAGACGATTGGGGAACGAAGGATGGAAGAAGCGAAAGCCTATGCAAAGCGGTTCCTGTGGCTGAGTATGATCCTTGGATTTATCGGTGGACTGTTGATTCTGGTATCTGCGCCGATTGCAAATTCCGCGTTGGCGTTGACGGAAGAAGCAAAAAGTTACTTAAGGTTTATGCTTTTTGTTATGTCCTACTTTACATTTGCACAGGCAATTAACGGAACACTGGTCATTGGTGTTTTCCGTTCCGGCGGAGATACGAAGTTTGGACTTGTTATGGATGTATCTACAATGTGGGGATTCTCTATTTTGTTAGGCGCGATAGCGGCATTTTATTTCCATGCAAGTGTGTTTGTCGTGTATTTCCTGCTGATGAGTGATGAACTTGTCAAGGTGCCGCTGACGATCAAGCGGTATGTAAGCTATAAATGGCTCAAAGATGTCACGCGCGATATGGAAGGTATAGAAGGCAGTGGAACGTAAAACTGATTTTATAAATAAAAATAAATTAAGGTAAGGTGAAAATCATGTCAGAGACAAATCAGAGCGAATGCTCAAAAGAATCTTGTGCAGGATGTGCACATGCGGGGAATTGTGAGAGCCAGAAAACAGATTTTAGAAAGCCGGCGAATCCATTTTCCAATATTAAAAAGGTAATTGGAGTCGTAAGCGGAAAAGGCGGCGTTGGTAAATCCATGGTAACTGCTTCGATTGCAAGACAGTTAAAAGCCAGCGGATATGAAGTCGGAATTATGGATGCGGATATTACCGGACCGTCGATTGCGAAAATGTACGGTCTTCATAACCAGATTATCGGTACGGAAGCTGGCTGGATTCCATGTACGGCAAAGGACGGCACAAAAGTGGTATCTGTCAATTTGATGCTGCAATCAGAGGAAGATCCGGTTATATGGAGAGGTCCGGTTGTCAGCGGATTGGTGGAGCAGTTCTGGACAGACATTATGTGGGGAGATTTAGATGTACTCCTGATCGACATGCCTCCGGGAACAGGAGATGTGCCGCTTACTGTATTCCAGTCTCTCCCGGTGGATGGAATTGTAATCGTAACTTCTCCGCAGGATCTGGTGCGCATGATTGTAACAAAGGCTTACAATATGGCAAAACAGATGAATATTCCGGTACTGGGAATTGTGGAAAATTATAGTTACCTGGAGTGTCCGGACTGCGGTAAGAAAATTAATGTGTTCGGTGAGAGTCATATCGAAGAAATTGCAAAGGATTTGGGATGTGAGGTGCTTGGAAAGATGCCGATCGATCCAAAACTTGCCGAAATGGTAGAGAAGGAAAAATTCTACGAAGTAGAGAATGCATATTTGAATAATATTGCGGAAAAGATTTAAAAAGTGAAATATGTTTAGGAAAAGCAGCAGCGATAAAGAGGATAGTCTTTGTCGTTGCTGCTTTTTTATGATATAGGAAAGTTTGTACTTTCCTATATCATAAAACCCTCCGGGAGGATACGCACTCGCGTGAGCGGAGGCAGTCAGCAAAAGCTGACCACGCTCGGCGCGCAAAGAGTGCAAGCCTCTCATGAATGAAGGGATGGGGGAGTTGAAGTGGGCTTGTCCACTTTGTTATGATGTAATGAGAATTTTTTTCTTTTTCCATAAATTTACACTTGAAAGAAAAGAACATTTGTTCTATAATGAAAATACAGAACAAATGTTTGCGTGAGCGAGGGATATATATGCGGATTCAGGAAAGCATGTCTATGTATGAAAAATTGAATATTTTATCAGATGCGGCGAAATATGATGTGGCATGTACGTCGAGTGGCGTAGACAGGCAAAATGACGGTACAGGAATCGGAAATTGTCAAAAGAGCGGAATTTGTCATACTTTTACGTCTGATGGAAGATGCGTATCACTTTTGAAAATATTATTTACGAACGAATGTATTTTTGACTGTAAGTATTGCATCAATCGTTCATCGAATGATGTGGTGCGTACTTCCTTTACGCCGGATGAGGTGTGTAAACTCACGATAGAATTCTATCGGCGTAATTATATTGAAGGATTGTTTTTAAGTTCCGGAATTTTGAAATCACCGAATTATACAATGGAACTTATCTATGCTTCGCTGTATAAGTTGCGTTATGAATGTAACTTTCAAGGATATATTCATGTAAAAGCGATTCCCGGAGCGGATGAGGAGTTAATCAGGCGCGTGGGATTTCTTGCGGACAGAATGAGCGTGAATTTAGAATTGCCGACAGCGGAAAGCCTCCGTATGCTTGCGCCGCATAAGAACCGTAAAAATATACTTACACCGATGCGGCTGGTGCAGAATAAGATGGCAGAGAATAGGCAGGAGATTGTTCAGTACAAAAATGCACCGCGATTCGTTCCGGCAGGGCAGAGTACGCAGATGATTATCGGGGCGACTCCGGAATCGGACTATCAGATCATCAATGTGGCAGAATCTTTATATCAGAAATTCGGATTAAAGAGAGTGTTCTATTCGGCTTTTGTTCATGTCAATGAAGATAAAGCGCTGCCGGCAAAGACAAATGAAGGGCCGCCGCTGCTTCGGGAACATCGTCTATATCAGGCGGACTGGCTATTGCGTTATTATGGCTTTCAGGCGAAGGAACTGTTAAGTGAGAAGAATCCTAATTTTAATGTTTTATTTGATCCGAAATGTAACTGGGCGCTGCAGCATTTGGAAATGTTCCCGGTGGAAGCAAACCGTGCAGATTATCATACACTGCTTCGGGTTCCGGGAATTGGCTATAAATCTGCATCCAGAATTGTGAAGGCAAGAAGATTTGGGGTGTTGGATTTTGCAGACTTAAAAAAGATGGGAGTCGTGTTAAAACGTGCACTCTACTTTTTGACTTGCAACGGGAAAATGATGTATCCGGTGAAGATAGAAGAAGATTATATTACAAAAAATCTGCTTAGCACGAAAGAAAAACTGCCGGATCATATAAGGAATATGAATTATCAGCAGATTTCTTTGTTTGATGATGTAAAATTCAGGACAGAAAATATTTCGATGGGTGGTGGCATGTGATGCGAAAGATGTACGTAGTAAATGATACGGTAACAGGAGTGTTTTCCGGCATCTATGATGCATGGAAAGAAGAAAGGACAATAGAAAATGCCGGCATTTTGATTCGGGGACAGATAGAACAGGAGTTGTTCTGCGAATATTTTGAGGTGGAGGAAAGTCAGCACAAAGCTGTTGCGGTAGAAAGACTGATTCAAAAACATATGGGATATGATACTTACTGGGATATTTATCATGCCTGCCTTGCGGATGATTCGGGGAAAGGAACGGCTGTCTGGGGTGTGATGCAGTCGGCAAAAACAGTAAAAGACAGCAGAAAAATCATGGAGCACCTAAGTAATCCGGCAGTGGCGAAAGTGTTTGAATTGAGCAGAGCGGTAGCAAATGAAGCTCATATATTCAAGGAGTTTGTGCGGTTTAAGGAATTGGAAAGTGGAATATTGATATCCAAGATTGCGCCGAAAGCCCAGATTCTGACATGCATCGCCGAGCATTTTGCAAACCGGCTTCCGCTTGAAAACTGGATGATATGTGATAAGACACATCAGATGTTTTTAGTGCATGAGGCAAGGAAACAATGGATCTTGGTGCATGACAGTAAAGTAGATATGGAAAAAATCGAACAGTATTCCTGTGCTGAAAATGAGTATCAGATATTATGGAAAAGTTTTGTTGAAAGTCTTGCGATTAAAGAACGGAAAAATCTTGGATTGCAAAGACAGCATGCCCCGATTTATCGAAGAACGTACATGGTCGAGTTCTCGTAAGCGTTCTGTTTGATCTATTCATGATATTTTGCAGCAGAAATTCAAAATCAACAAATGGTGGGTATTTTAGGCAAGGTGTGTTACAATAAGCAGGAGATAAAAAAGACGAGGCAGTGTGGATAACATGGAGGAGCAAGTCATCCGCATCTCTGTGCGTAATCTTGTAGAGTTTGTATTACAAAGCGGAGATATTGATAACAGGACCAGCGGAAAAATGGATAAAGAAGCGATGCAGATGGGAAGCAGAATTCACCGCAAGATACAAAGACGGATGGGTTCTTCTTATCATGCGGAGGTTTCGGTAAAGATACAGGTAGCCTGCGAAGGATTTATCCTGCAGGTCGAGGGACGTGCCGATGGCGTGATCGAAGAGACCGATGGGATCATGATTGATGAAATCAAAGGTATCCTGGGGGATATCGAGCGGTTGAAAGAACCAGTTGGGATACATCTTGCTCAGGCAAAATGCTATGCATATATGATTGCGAAGAAACAGAATCTGGAAACAATAAAAGTACAGATGACTTATTGTCAAATGGAAAGTGAGGAATTGAAACAATTCCAGAGCAGTTATCGGTATGAAGAACTGGAACACTGGTTTTTGGACGTCGTAAAAAAATATGAAAAGTGGGCAAAGTTTCAGATAGAGTGGAGAAAGGCGCGTAATGCGTCTATCAAAGGAGTGGAATTTCCGTTTGATTACAGAGAGGGACAAAAGCATCTTGTGACATCGGTATACAGAACAATCCTGCGGAAGAAAAAATTGTTTATTCAGGCGCCGACCGGGGTGGGAAAGACGATGGCATCTGTATTTCCAGCGGTAAAAGCGGTAGGTGAAGGATTGGGAGAGAAGATATTTTATCTGACTGCAAAGACCATTACGCGAACGGTTGCCGAGCAGGCGTTTGAGACGCTTCGCGGACAACATCTGCGTATGAAGACCATTACGTTGACTGCGAAAGAAAAAATCTGTTTTCTGGAGAAAGCAGAGTGTAATCCAGAAGCTTGCCCTTATGCGAAAGGACATTATGACAGGGTGAATGATGCAGTGTTTGAACTTTTGCAGAAGGAAGATTTCATGAGCAGGGAAGTTTTAGAAGCACAGGCGAGAACACATAATGTCTGTCCGTTTGAACTTTCGCTGGATGCGTCAACTTGGGTAGATGCGGTTGTTTGTGATTATAATTATGTATTCGATCCGAATGCACATTTGAAACGGTTTTTTCAGGAAGGGATTGCCGGAGAGTATCTGTTTTTGGTCGATGAGGCGCACAATTTAGTGGAGCGGGGAAGGGAGATGTACAGCGCTGTTCTGTACAAAGAAGATTTCCTGGCGTTGAAAAGGGCGGTAAAGTTTGAAAGTCCGAAACTGGCAAGATTTTTGGATGGATGTAATAAGCAGATGCTGGAATGGAAACGGGAGTGTGAAAATTATGAAATCCATAAGAGTGTATCCGTACTTGCCTTGAAATTGCTTAATGTAATATCTGAGATGGAAAAAGTTTTGGAGTTTTGTGATAATCAGGAATTACGTGAAAAGATTCTTGATCTGTATTTTCAGATACGAATGTTTTTGTATGTGCATGAACGATTGGATGAGAATTATATTATCTATACGGAACTGGAAAAGGATAATCGGTTTAAGGTGAAATTGTATTGTGTGAATCCTGCGAACAATCTTCAGGAATATTTGAGCATGGGAAACAGTACGGTGTTCTTTTCTGCAACACTTTTGCCGGTTCAGTATTATAAAAAGCTATTAAGTACGAAAGAGGATGATTATGCTATTTATGCAGAATCTCCGTTTGAAAGAGAAAAAAGGCTTCTTGTGCTGGGAAATGATGTGAGCAGTAAATATACACTGCGGGGACCGCAGATGTATCAAAGATATGCCATTTATCTTTACGAGGCGGTGACAGCCAAGACCGGTAATTATATGGCTTTTTTTCCTTCTTATCATTTTATGGAGGAAGTGTATGAAGCATTTCAGATTTATGTAGAAGAGGAACGTATCAGAACCGGAATAGAACTGGATATTGAGAGTATCGTGCAAGGGCAGTATATGAGCGAGACAGCCAGAGAAATCTTCCTGGAGAGCTTTGAAGAAGAGCGGGAAGGGAGTCTGATTGGATTTTGTGTGATGGGTGGAATTTTTTCGGAAGGGATTGACCTGAAAGAAGAGACATTGATTGGAGCGTTTATTGTCGGTACCGGGTTGCCGCAGGTATGCAATGACAGAGAGATTCTGAAGCAGTATTTTGACAGTCATGGGATGGATGGATTTTCTTATGCATATTTGTATCCGGGGATGAACAAGGTTTTGCAGGCGGCAGGGCGTGTGATTCGTACGGAAGAAGATAAAGGCGTAATCATGCTTTTGGATGAGCGGTTTATGCAAAGGCAATATCAGGAGATTTTTCCCAGAGAGTGGGCCGACATGGAGGTATGCAGCCGAAAAGAAATCGGCCGCAAAATCGAAGGATTTTGGACCGACAAAAATCTGGCTGATAAAGTTTAAGAAATTTCTTTAAAATAATTTAAGAATTCCATGGTTGCTTTGGGAATTGGAATATGCGTATTGTAAGCCGCCACGATCTCACGTTCCGGTAAGGTGTTTTTTGTGCCTACGATAAACAAATCATCAGAAGATTCATTGATACAGTAATCCGGAACAAAGGCGATTCCGAGACCGATTTTCGCAAGGTCAAGAAGAAGGTCGTTGCTGCTAAGTTCTACTTCCGGCACAAGGTCTAATTGATGCTGTTGGAACAGGCTGTGCAAAAATTCACTTGTGGTACTTTTCTTATCCAGCATCAGAATCGGATGTTCCAGGAGTTGTGCAAGTGAGAGATTCCGGCTTCGTAAAGAAGAAAAGGAATCATTTGCTACGAATACGTCATGGAAACGTTTTATTTTTTTTATGGTATACATATTGCTCAAATAGGAGTTCGGGTAGTTGGTGAAGATTAAATCTACTTGTCCGTTTTCTAAAAGGTCGACACATCTTATCGAAGTCTGATTGGTGACTTTGATATGTACGTTTGGAAACTCTCTGTGGAAACGTTTTAGATATGGAACAAGGAAGTAACGGCATATAGTGTCGCTTGCCCCGATACGAATCTGACCACCGCCTGCGATAGAATCAGCAATCTGAGCCTCTCCGCGTTTGATAAGATTCATGGCAGGCTCTACATGGCGCAGAAGAATCTCGCCTTCTGGAGTGAGCTGTACTCTTTTTGTACTGCGGATGAAAAGCGGCTGATCTAATTTTTTCTCCAATGCCTTTACCGACTGGCTTACTGCCGACTGTGAGATAAAAAGTTTTTTGGAAGCTTCCGAAAAACTTAAGGTTGTTGCAACATAATAGAAAACTTTATATAATTCATAATTGATATCCATCTATATTAGTCCCCCTTATAAGTACTTATTTGATTATAAGGGATAACAATAAGTTTTACAATAGATTTTATCATAGACGAAGGGAGATTTTGGTATGAATCCGTATGTGGAACGGCTGCAGAAAGTAATTGCATTTATTGCTGCATTTCTATTCATCGCATGTTTGCTGCTTTCTAGCTTTGAATGGGCAGTTTACAGAGATGAAGATTATAAATTTTATGAAAAAGAATATGAAAAATATGAGGTGACAAAAGAGCTTGATATGGAGATGGAAGATGTTATGTATGTCACCGAAGAGATGATGGCATATCTTATCGGAGAACGTGAAGAACTCTCTGTATGGACAACCGTTGAGGGTAGGGAACAAGATTTTTTTAATGAGCAAGACCGATTTCATATGGGGGAAGTGAGAACGCTGTTTATAGGGGGCTTGAAACTCCGCAATGGTTTGTTTTTGGTAGTTCTGGGACTTAATCTTGTTCTGATTTTTATGAAGAAGAAAAATGTATTCATAAAGATGATGTTTACGGCAGGAGCTGTCTTTCTTGGAATATGTGCAGTAGTTGGAATTGCCTGTGCCATGAACTTTACAAAGGTATTTTATCTGTTTCATCAGATTGTTTTTGATAATGAGGAATGGCTGTTTGATCCAGCTGTCGATTATATGATCCGTATGCTGCCGGAAGGGTTTTTCTTCGATATGCTGGTACGGATTGGCACGATGTTTGGTCTTTGGCTGATTGCTTTGATGGGAGCTAGTTTGGTTTATAGAATTCTTGAAAAAAAGCAAAATAAGCAATGCTTATAAAACTATTAAGATATATTAATTTTATTAATGAAGGACTTTGTGATACGATAAAAATAACTAGAAATGTAAATTTAAGGAGGTCATTATGAGCGGTGTAAAACGTGTATATGTGGAAAAGAAACCCGAATTTGCAGTACAGGCAAAAGAGTTAAGGGGAGAGATTAAGAACTATCTTGGAATCGAAACAGTGACAGGTGTCAGAGTGTTGATTCGTTATGATGTGGAAAATCTTTCCGATGAGACATTTGAGAGAGCTTGCAATGGTGTATTTGCAGAGCCGCCGGTAGACATTTTATATAAAGAAACATTTGAAATGGAACAGGGAGCGAAGGCGTTTTCGGTGGAATATCTTCCGGGACAGTTTGACCAGAGAGCGGATTCGGCAGAGCAGTGTGTGCAGTTTATTAAAGCGGACGAGCTTCCGGTGATTAAGTCGGCGACTACCTATGTTATCGAGGGAAGTCTGACAGACGAAGAGTTAGAAGCAATCAAAAATCATTGTATCAACCCGGTAGATTCCAGAGAAGCAGTCGAGGAGAAACCGGACACATTGGTGACTGTGTTTGAAGAGCCGGAGGATGTTAAGATTTTTGAAGGATTCAAAGACATGGAAGAAGCGAAGCTAAAGGAATTATATGATTCTTTGGGACTTGCTATGACATTTAAAGACTTCCTTCATATTCAGAATTATTTCAAAGGAGAAGAAAAACGTGACCCATCTATGACGGAAATCCGCGTGTTGGATACATATTGGTCTGATCATTGCCGTCATACGACATTCTCAACAGAGCTTACAGAGGTCACATTTGGAGAAGGAGATTATAAAGAGCCGATCGAAGCGGCATATAAACAATACTTAAATGACCATAGTGAGATTTTTAAAGGCAGAGAAGACAAATTTGTCTGTCTGATGGATCTGGCTCTTATGGCAATGCGTAAATTGAAAAAAGAAGGAAAGCTGGAGGATCAGGAAGAATCTGAAGAAATCAACGCCTGCAGCATTGTAGTACCGGTAGAAGTAGATGGTGTAGAAGAGGAGTGGCTTGTTAATTTTAAGAATGAGACGCATAATCATCCGACAGAGATCGAGCCGTTTGGTGGGGCAGCGACTTGCCTTGGAGGCGCTATTCGTGACCCGTTGTCAGGACGTACTTATGTATATCAGGCAATGCGTGTGACCGGTGCGGCAGATCCTACAGTTTCTGTGAAAGAAACGTTAAAAGGAAAACTTCCGCAGAAGAAACTGGTGCGTGGTGCAGCACATGGGTACAGCTCTTACGGCAATCAGATCGGATTGGCAACAGGTATGGTAAAAGAAATTTATCATCCGGACTATGTGGCAAAACGTATGGAAATCGGAGCAGTTATGGGGGCAGCTCCAAGACGCGCAGTAATCCGTGAAACATCTGATCCTGGCGATATCATTATCTTGCTCGGCGGACGTACCGGAAGAGATGGCTGCGGCGGTGCGACTGGTTCTTCTAAAGTACATACCGAAGAATCCATTGAAACTTGCGGTGCAGAGGTTCAGAAAGGAAATGCTCCTACAGAACGTAAGATCCAAAGGATGTTCCGCAGAGAAGAAGTGAGTAAATTAATCAAGAAATGTAATGATTTTGGTGCAGGCGGCGTATCTGTGGCAATTGGAGAGCTTGCAGCAGGATTGAAAGTAGATTTGGATAAGGTGCCGAAGAAATATGCGGGTCTCGATGGAACGGAAATTGCTATCTCCGAGTCTCAGGAGCGTATGGCGGTTGTCATTGATCCAAAAGATGTGCAGGAATTTTTAGGATATGCAAAAGAAGAAAACTTAGAGGCAGTAAAAGTTGCAGTCGTAACGGAAAGCCCAAGGTTGGTATTATCATGGAGAGGAAAAGAAATTGTAAATATTTCCCGCGCATTCCTTGATACGAATGGTGCGCATCAGGAGACTTCGGTTGCAGTGGATATTCCAAACGAAGCGGACAGCCCGTTAAAGAGATTTGTAGAAGTGGGCGATGTGAGAGAAAAATGGCTTGCGACATTGCGAGATTTAAATGTATGTTCGCAGAAAGGTCTTGTGGAGATGTTTGATGGTTCTATCGGTGCGGGAAGTGTATTTATGCCGCATGGAGGAAAATACCAGATGACAGAAACACAGACTATGGTAGCGAAACTTCCGGTATTAAAAGGAAAATGCGATACAGTAACGATGATGAGTTATGGATTTGATCCGTATGTATCAAGCTGGAGCCCGTATCATGGAGCGGCTTATGCGGTGACAGAATCTGTCGCAAAGATTGTTGCATCAGGCGGTGATCACAGTAAGATTCGCTTTACTTTCCAGGAATATTTCCGCCGTATGACGGAAGAACCGCATAGATGGAGCCAGCCGTTTGCAGCGCTTCTTGGTGCATACCAGGCACAGCTTGGATTTGGATTGCCATCGATTGGAGGAAAA
Organism: uncultured Lachnospiraceae bacterium; assembly: GCA_910585545.1. Taxonomy (GTDB): domain Bacteria; phylum Bacillota; class Clostridia; order Lachnospirales; family Lachnospiraceae; genus An181. The sequence continues at coordinate 126,088 of CAJUFN010000005.1, read as the reverse complement.
GACAGTATGTCCGGTACCTTCCAGGATATTGATGTGCCTCCTACACTCGTATCTTTTGCAGTGGATATCGCAAAACAGCAAGACATTATCACACCGGAGTTAAAGGCAGCCGGCAATAAACTTGTATGGCTTCGTATTGACAAAGATAGTTTCAATCTTCCGGATTATGAGAAGGTAATGGAACAATATACGAAATTTACCAGTGATATCAAAGCAGGCAATATTGTTTCTGCATATGCACTTGACCGCCATGGAGTGATTGCGGCAGTAAGTAAGATGGCATTTGGTAATGGCATGGGAGTGAAGATAGAGCATAATATGGATGCAAGAGAATTATTTGCTCCGGCATTCGGTGATATCATTGCAGAAGTTCCGGATGAGAGAGTTTCAAGATTAGCAATTACCTATACGGTAATCGGTGAAGTGACAGATAACAGAACATTCTCTTATGCAAATACAGAGATTGCATTAGAAGATGCAATGGCTGCATGGACAGGAACTTTGGAAAAAGTATTTGCTACAGTTTCAGCAGAAAGCAATAAAGAAATTAAGATAGAAAGCCCGTTGTACGATACAAAAGACATTCATATCTGTACGCATAAGATTGCACAGCCAACGGTATTCATTCCGGTATTCCCGGGAACGAACTGCGAATATGACAGTGCAAAGGCATTCGAGCGGGCAGGAGCAAAGACCATTACAAAAGTATTTAAAAATATGAATGCAGCGGATATCCGTGATTCGGTGGAAGTGTTTGGAAAAGCAATTGCAAAGGCACAGATTATCATGTTCCCAGGCGGTTTTTCGGCAGGAGACGAACCAGACGGTTCTGCAAAATTCTTTGCGACTGCGTTCCAGAATGAAAAGTTGAAAGAAGCAGTACAAAAACTGCTGCAGGAAAGAGACGGGTTGGCGCTTGGTATCTGTAATGGTTTCCAGACATTGATCAAGTTAGGTCTGGTACCTTATGGTGATGTGGTTGGACAGACTGCTGATTCACCGACACTTACTTATAATACGATTGGACGTCACGTGTCGAAGATGGTTTACACAAAGGTTGTGACAAACAAATCTCCATGGCTTATGAATGCGAAGCTTGGCGGCGTGTATACAAATCCGGCATCTCACGGAGAAGGACGTTTTGTAGCAAATAAAGAATGGCTGGATAAATTGTTTGCGAATGGTCAGGTTGCGACACAGTATTGTGATCTTGACGGAAATGTAAGCATGGATGAAGAATGGAATGTGAATGGTTCTTATATGGCGATTGAAGGTATCACGAGTCCGGATGGACGTGTGCTTGGCAAAATGGCACATTCCGAGCGTCGCGGTGATTCTGTGGCAATCAATATTTATGGAGAACAGGATCTGAAATTATTCGAGTCTGGCGTAGAATATTTCAAATAAAGATTATTCAATAAAGATATTTATAAAAATAAGAGATGACTTTATCCTGGAAAGATGATATAATGAGGCTCGAGTATAAAGGATAAAACCAAAATGGGAGGAAACAAAATGGATAATAAAGAATTTAAACCCTTTATCTCAGCCGACAAAGTAGTGCCGGAATTTACCATTACATCATTTATTCTCGGCGTACTTCTTGCGGTTGTGTTTGGCGCGGCAAATGCGTATCTAGGATTACGAGTTGGTTTGACTGTTTCTGCCTCTATCCCGGCAGCAGTTATCTCCATGGGAGTTATTCGTGTGATTCTCAGAAAAGAGTCCATATTAGAAAATAATATGGTGCAGACAATTGGTTCCGCTGGTGAATCAGTTGCAGCCGGTGTTATTTTTACATTACCGGCGTTATTTATCTGGGCAGAAGAAGGCGTAGAAGGAATCAAGGCGCCAGGACTTATTGAAGTATTTTTAATTGCTTTTGTAGGCGGTATTTTAGGTGTTCTGTTTATGATTCCGCTTCGTAAAGCGTTGATCGTAGAAGAACATGGTGTACTTCCGTATCCGGAAGGAACTGCATGTGCAGAAGTTCTTCTTGCAGGTGAAGAAGGCGGCTCCAAAGCGTCTACGGTATTCGCCGGACTTGGAGTGGCAGCCGGTTATAAATTTATTGCAGATGGACTGAGGGTTTTCCCAAGTTCCGTAAATTATGATATCGAAGCATATAAAGGAGCGGCAGTAGGTATGGATGTACTTCCGGCGCTCGTTGGTGTAGGTTATATCTGCGGACCTAGAATTTCGAGTTATATGTTTGCGGGTAGTATCGTAAGCTGGCTGGCACTTATGCCGTTGATCAGCTTGTTTGCCGGAGATGCGGTTATTTTTCCGGGAACAGAACCGATCAGCCAGATGGTTCCAAGCGAGATTTGGGGAAGCTATATTAAATATATCGGCGCAGGTGCCGTTGCGACAGGCGGTATTATGAGCCTTATCAAATCTTTTCCGTTGATCGTAAAGACATTCTCTCAGGCAATGAAGAGTATGTCTAAGAACAAAGGAAAAGGAAACAGTGAACTTAGAACAAATCAGGATTTACCGATGCAGTATATTATTGCGGCAGTTGCATTGATCGCAGTTGCAATCTGGCTGCTTCCTATTTTCCCGATCAACCTTCTTGGAGCGGTGATCGTAGTTATCTTTGGTTTCTTCTTTGCAACAGTATCGTCAAGAATGGTTGGACTTATCGGAAGCAGTAACAATCCGGTATCCGGTATGGCTATTGCAACGCTTTTGATTTCTACATTGATGTTAAAAGCGACAGGTCTTGGCGGGGCAGCAGGAATGAAAGGTGCAATCGCAATCGGTTCTATTATCTGTATCGTGGCAGCGATCGCAGGCGATACATCTCAGGACTTAAAGACGGGATTTATTGTAGGAGCTACACCTAAGAAACAGCAGTATGGAGAGTTTATCGGTGTACTTGTTTCATCAGCAGCGATTGGCGGAGTGCTTTATCTTTTGAATGAAGCATGGGGCTATGGTTCTACAGAGCTCCCGGCGCCTCAGGCAAGTATGATGAAAATGATCGTAGAAGGTGTTATGAATGCAGACCTTCCGTGGGGGCTTATTATTGCAGGTGCGGCAATCGCGATCGTAGTTGAAATTTTAAAAATCCCGGTGCTGCCATTTGCGGTAGGTATGTATCTTCCATTTTCATTGAATGCGGCAATTATGGTCGGCGGTCTTGTAAGACTGGTTGTAGATAAAAAACGCGGCATGTCAGAAGAGAAAAAGAAAGCTTGTGTTGACAGAGGTATTCTGTATACATCCGGTATGATTGCCGGAGAAGGTATTGTCGGAGTCTTGCTTGCAATCTTTGCGGTTATTAAGATTGGTGATAAAGACTTAAGTACAATAATCAATATCTCTGAAATATTCTCTGTTGGTCAGGCCGCAGCGATTGCAATCTTTGCGGTAGCAGTTGTTGGAACATTACTGAAAGTAACTATTTTTTCAAAAGAAAATAAAAGCAAGTAAGAATGGTTAAAAATGTGCATGCAGCTTTTTAAAGGCTGCATGCTTTTACTATCAGACGGAAAAGCAGTATATTGCATGGAAAGGATAGAAAATATGGCTAAAGCAGGAAAGAAAAAAGACAATTATCTGGATTATGTATTTGAAAAGAACCCGGTAATAGAATGGCATGAGCGAGAAGACGGAATCATTTGCATTTGTGTAGAGTGGAAAGGTTTTTATAATAAGATTGCACAGAAGGTGTTTAAGAAACCAAAGAAGAGTGAGATCGCAATGGATGTACTTGGCAGTTTTGTATGGAAGCAGCTGGATGGGAAGAAAAATATATTTGAGGTTGGAAAACTTGTAAAAGAGGAATTTGGAGATCAGGCAGAGCCTGTTTATGGAAGACTGATCAAATTTGTTGAAATTATGAGGGACAACAAATATGTTGTTTTGAAAGAGGAAAAGAAACATGATTAGATACGTTGCGTATGTCCTTATGTTTGCGGTCATGGGAGCGATCATTTATGTATGGGGTCTCAAAAAAGCGCAGAATCAGTCTGTGGAGCTTGCAGGAAGACTTTATGCAAAGTGCGAAAAGCTGGTATGTAAGGAATTGAAAGAAAAAGAATTTTTACAGAAATCAGAGATTGAGAAGGTCATTACAAATGTTCAGGTGGGGCAGTTTTTCAGTAAAAATAAGCTGGCTGTTACGAATCCGAAACAATTTATCAACGTGTTTTTGGAGTATGAGATAAAAAAAGATGTGTTGGAAGAACGCATGGAAAAAGGCAAAAAAGTATATTGCCTGAAGAAAAAATAGTAATAGAATGAAATGAAAATATTGACATATGAACATATTTCCTTTAGGATAGTAAAGGGTAAAAGCAGTATAACATTATCAGGAGGTCAAAAGTTATGTCATATGTAGATGAAGTAATTGAATTAGTTGTGAAAAAGAACCCTGCAGAGCCTGAGTTTCATCAGGCAGTGAAAGAGGTACTGGAATCTCTTAGGGTAGTGGTGGAAGCAAATGAAGAGAAATTCAGAAAAGACGCATTATTAGAGAGACTTGTGGAACCTGAAAGACAGCTGAAATTCCGCGTACCATGGGTAGATGACAAAGGACAGGTACAGGTGAATACAGGATACCGTGTACAGTTTAACAGTTCAATCGGACCATATAAAGGAGGATTGCGTCTGCATCCATCTGTAAATTTAGGTATCATCAAATTTTTAGGTTTTGAACAGGTATTTAAAAACTCATTGACTGGTCTGCCGATCGGTGGTGGAAAAGGTGGATCTGACTTTGACCCGAAGGGAAAATCAGATAGAGAAGTAATGGCTTTTTGCCAGAGTTTTATGACAGAGTTATGTAAGTATATAGGCGCTGACACAGACGTTCCGGCTGGTGATATCGGTACAGGTGCAAGAGAAATCGGATATCTTTTCGGACAGTACAAACGTATCCGCGGCGTATATGAAGGAGTTCTTACCGGAAAAGGATTAAGCTACGGCGGATCTTTGGCAAGAACACAAGCTACAGGATATGGACTTTTATATTTTGCAGAAGAGATGCTTAAGATGGAAGGTATCGAACTTGCAGGCAAGACAGTTTCTGTATCCGGCTCTGGTAATGTTGCTATCTACGCAACAGAAAAAGCACAGGAGTTAGGCGCTAAAGTTGTTACGGTAAGTGATTCTAATGGCTGGGTATATGATCCGGATGGAATCGATGTTGAAGCATTGAAAGAAATTAAAGAAGTGAAACGTGCACGTCTTACAGAATACAAGAATTATCGTCCGAATTCTGAATATCATGAAGGAAGAGGCGTATGGAGTGTAAAAGTTGATATAGCACTGCCATGTGCAACACAGAACGAGTTACTCTTAGAAGACGCAAAAGCACTTGTTGCTAACGGTGTTATAGCAGTGGCAGAAGGAGCAAATATGCCTACGACATTAGAAGCAACGGAATACTTACAGGCAAATGGAGTTATCTTTGCTCCAGGAAAAGCTTCCAATGCAGGTGGTGTTGCGACATCTGCGCTTGAGATGTCTCAGAACAGCGAACGTTTAAGCTGGACATTTGAAGAAGTAGATAAAAAACTCAAAGACATCATGGTAAATATTTGTCATAATGCGGCAGCAGCAGCAGAAAAATACGGCGTAAAAGGAAATTACGTTGTAGGAGCTAACATTGCCGGATTTGAAAAAGTAGTAGACGCCATGACTGCACAGGGAATCGTATAGGATTCTATCTTAGGAATAATGTTTCCCACAGATAGGAGTGGTAAATAACTATCTGTGGGAAATTTGAAAAAAAGATGAAAAAAATTAAAAAAAGTGTTGACATATGTAATCTGACAATGCTATAATAGCGGAGCAGGTTACGGAGAGGACAAACTCTTCGGACACAATATATGGGATCATAGCTCAGCTGGGAGAGCACCTGCCTTACAAGCAGGGGGTCATAGGTTCGAGCCCTATTGGTCCCATTTACTTAAGTCAATAGATGACTTAAGGATTTATAATTGTGGCGGGATAGCTCAGTTGGCTAGAGCACACGGTTCATACCCGTGGTGTCGCTGGTTCAAATCCAGTTCCCGCTATTGCGAAAGAATCTCGTTTATGAGATTCTTTTTTTGATATAGGAAAGTTTGTTTTTATTAATAGCAAAACAAGAGTGGCTGTGGTATACTGAAACTTAAGGATTTGAAGAACTGCTATAATTAGTAAAAAGATAGAAGGAGTTTGAATATGAGAGTCGGAATGGGATATGATGTCCATAAATTAGTAGAGGGAAGAGAGTTGATTTTAGGCGGAGTGAATATTCCGTATGAAAGAGGTTTGCTTGGACATTCCGATGCGGATGTACTGCTTCATGCGATCATGGATGCACTGTTGGGAGCGGCGGCGCTTGGTGATATCGGAAAACATTTTCCTGATACAGATCAAAAGTACAAGGGAATTTCCAGTATCAAACTTTTACAACATGTCGGAAAGTTGTTAGATGAACACTTATATATTATAGAGAATATAGATGCGACGATTATAGCTCAGAAGCCTAAAATGCGCCCTTATATTGAGCAGATGCAAGAGAATATTGCAAAAGCACTCAATTTGGAGGTGGATCAGGTTAATGTCAAGGCGACAACGGAAGAAGGACTTGGATTTACCGGAACAGGAGAGGGGATTTCTTCTCAGGCAATCTGTGCGATTGAAAAATTGACTAACTTAGGAAGCTATGACGTGATGGCAGGAAATGATTGTGCACATTGCAAAGGATGCAGAAAATAAGTAGTAAAGGATGCCGGGGTGAGCATGAATATTCGGAAATTAGAGCAATCGGAACATGAAAAAACAAGAATCTTGTGGGAAGAAATATTTTTCGAAGATACAAAAGAGTTTCTTGATTATTATTATTCGGTTAAGATAAGAGAAAATAGAATCTATGTGGCAGAGGATGAAGATGGGATACATGCAATGCTGCATTTAAACCCATATACGATCATGGTGAATGGGAAAGAATGCAAAAGTAACTATATTGTAGCGGTCGCAACACAGGAAAAATACCGGCACCAGGGATTGATGTCACGCTTGCTTCAGATTGCTTTAAAGGAAATGTATGAAGAGCGTATTGCGTTTACTTTTTTGATGCCGGCGGCAGAAGCAATCTACACGCCGTTTGATTTCAGGTTCATATATGAGCAAAAAGTAGGATATATAAAGGGAAGCAAAAAGCAGTTAGGAGAGCATATTCTAATAGAAGAAATGCAGGAGAAGGATGCACAAGAGGTTGCAAAGTTTGTGCAAGATCATCTAAGAGAGCGATATAACGTATTTGCGAAAAGGGATGTTTCTTATTACCAAATGGTGTTGGAAGAACAAAAAGCACAAAATGGAGGCATCTGTATACTTCGGGATGATGGGAAGATAAGAGGCTGTGTATTTTTTGCGAGGGAAGGTGAATGTGAGTTAAGGGAACCTGTCTTTGAAAAAGGATATGAAGCATATCTTGGTGAGATGACAGAGCGAATAGCAAAGGACAGGACGTGCAAAGTACTGGCGTGGGAAGATGAAAGGGCGAAAGAAAAAAGACCGATCATTATGGCACGTATCGTTCATATGGAAGCATTTCTTGAATTGTTTGATATCACAGAGGATTGTGAGCAGGAATTTTATATAGAAGATCCGATATTAGAAGCAAATAACGGTTTCTACAGAATAGAAAAAAGCAAAAAAGTACATGCGGAAAGATGTGCAAAGCCTGAAGATGGAAAAAGGATAATGAAAGTGGCGGATGCGTTAAGGTTGTTTGAAGAAAACGAGAAAGTAAACCACATTTTTCTGAATGAAGTTGTGTAACAGTTGACAAATATATTTTTTTCACATAAACTATTTTTATTTTTAGGAGGTAATGAGGATGAAATTGTACAATACGTTAACGAAACGAAAAGATGAATTTATTCCATTAGAACAAGGAAAAGTGAGAATGTATGTATGCGGTCCTACCGTATATAACTTTATCCATATAGGAAATGCAAGGCCGATGATCGTCTTTGATACCGTGAGACGTTATTTTGAATATAAGGGTTACGAAGTGAATTTTGTTTCTAATTTTACAGATGTAGACGATAAGATAATAAAGAAAGCCATCGAAGAAGGCGTGTCAGCCAATGAGATCTCAGAAAGATATATTCAAGAATGCAAAAAAGACATGGCGGGGATGAATGTCAAACCTGCGACAACGCATCCAAAGGCGACAGAAGAAATTTGCGGAATGATCGAAATGATTCAGTTGCTGATAGACAAAGGTGTCGCTTATGAAAAAAATGGCACAGTATATTTCCGCACAAGGATGTTTAAAGAATATGGAAAGTTATCACATAAGAATCTGGATGACCTGCAGTCAGGCGGACGATCTCTTCTTGTGACAGGAGAGGATGAAAAAGAAGATTCTCTTGATTTTGTGCTCTGGAAGCCTAAAAAAGAAGGAGAGCCGGCATGGGAATCTCCATGGTGCGAGGGTCGTCCGGGATGGCATATTGAATGTTCTGTGATGTCTAAAAAATATCTTGGCGAACAGATCGATATCCATGCAGGAGGAGAGGATCTTGTATTCCCGCATCATGAAAATGAAATTGCACAAAGCGAGGCGGCGAATGGGAAAGAGTTTGCGAGATATTGGATGCATAATGCATTTTTGAATATTGACAATCATAAGATGTCAAAATCTCTTGGCAATTTCCGTACGGTACGTGAGATCAGTGAGCAGTATGATCTTCAGATATTGAGGTTTTTCATGCTGAGCGCACATTACAGAAGTCCTCTTAATTTTAGCGCGGATCTTATGGAAGCATCTAAGAATGGTTTGGAGCGTATTGTGACAGCAGTTGCCAATCTAAAGCATCTTATGGGAGTTGCTTTGAAAGAAGAAATGTCAGAAGAGGAAAGAGCGTCTCTGGTACAGGCAGGAAGATTTGCCGAAGAGTTTGAGGCGGCTATGGATGATGATTTTAATACTGCAGATGCGATCTCTTCTATATTTGAACTTGTGAAATTTGCCAATACGAATGCAGCAGCAGAAAGTTCCAAAGCGTATCTTGGTGAATTGAAGGCGTTGATCGTGAAACTTTCGGATGTACTTGGTTTGATTGTGGAAAAAGAAGAAGAGATGCTGGATCAGGATATTGAAGCGTTGATTGAAGAACGTCAGGCAGCGAGAAAAGCGAGAGATTTTGCACGGGCAGACGAGATTCGTGCAGAGCTTTTGGAGAAGGGAATCATCCTTGAGGATACAAGAGAAGGAGTAAAATGGAAAAGAGCGTAGGATTTGAACTGGAATCTTATATGCGGGAAGTATTTCATATGCAAGAGGTGGATGCGGGCAGCTATTCACCTCTTACATTGGCGTATATAGGAGATTGTATATATGATCTGATTATAAAGAGTCTGGTTGTCAGCAAAGGAAACCGACCGGTACAGAAACTTCATCAGGAGACAAGCACTTATGTACAGGCAGCGGCACAGTCTAAGATGATGAGAACCATGCAAAATGTACTGACTGAGGAAGAACATGCGGTATACAAACGGGGAAGGAATGCCAAGTCGGTATCACCGGCAAAAAATCAGTCTGTGACGGATTACAGAAGAGCGACAGGGTTTGAAGCTGTTATAGGATATTTGTATCTGAAAAAGGAATATAAAAGGATTGTAGATTTGGTAAAAGTTGGATTGGAGAGTCTGGAGGAAAAAACAGATGGAACAGAACATAGTGAATAGTGAGAAAATCGTGATAGAAGGACGTAATGCGGTGTTGGAGGCATTTAGGTCGGGAAAACCAATTGATAAGGTTTATATTTTGGATGGCTGTCAGGACGGACCGATAAGAACCATCGTAAGAGAAGCAAAAAAGCATGACACGATCCTGAATTTTGTGACGAAGGAAAGATTGGACCAGCTTTCCGAGACAAAGAAGCATCAAGGTGTGATTGCGCATGGTGCGGCATATGAATATTCAAATATAGAAGATATGCTTGCACTGGCAAAGGAAAAAGGGGAAGATCCATTTTTAATATTGCTTGATAACATCGAAGATCCACATAATCTTGGAGCTATTATCCGTACTGCAAATCTTGCAGGGGCACATGGGGTGATCATTCCCAAAAGAAGGGCAGCAGGGCTTACGGCTACCGTGGCTAAAACTTCAGCGGGAGCGTTAAATTATACACCTGTAGCGAAAGTAACGAATCTTGTCAAGACGATGGAAGAATTAAAAGAAAGAGGACTTTGGTTTGTCTGTGCAGATATGGGTGGAGAGACGATGTATGATTTGAATTTAACCGGACCGATTGGGATGGTGATCGGTAATGAAGGCGAAGGAGTGGGAAGACTGGTAAAAGAAAAATGTGATTTTACAGCTTCGATTCCGATGAAGGGCGATATAGATTCTTTGAATGCTTCTGTAGCGGCAGGAGTACTTGCCTATGAGATCGTGCGTCAGCGTATGGTGAGGAAATAATGGAATAACAGTGTAAAAAGTGGTGGAAATATGAAACGATATGATCAAATGACAGATGAACAATTGATTGTGGCTTTAAGAAACGGCGAGAGTGAGATTACCGATTACATTATGGAGAAATATAAACACCTTGTCCGCAAGAGGGCGAAGGCGATGTTTTTGATTGGCGGAGAAAATGATGATCTTATCCAGGAGGGGATGATCGGACTTTTCAAAGCAGTAAGAGACTATGACATAAAACAGGGAGTTTCATTTGAGAGCTTTGCCCGGCTTTGCATATCAAGACAGATATATTCGGCGATTGAAGCTTCCAAACGAAAAAAACATATGCCTTTGAATTCCTATATATCTTTGTATGAGGCAGGCGAGACGAATCAGGAAGAAAAGAGCGCGCCGCTTATCGAGAGTATTGAACCAATAAAAGAAAATAATCCGGAAACATTGCTTTTGGATAAGGAATATATGGAATTGATAGAAGCGAGGCTGGAAGAAAGATTAAGCGATCTGGAAGGGCGCGTATTGTATTTACATCTTTTGGGAATGGATTATCAGAAAATTGCCAGATTTATAGATAAGAGCCCGAAGGCGGTAGATAATGCATTACAGAGAATAAAAGCAAAAGTACAGGAAATTTTGCAAGAAACAATTGACAACTAGCAGTTAAATATTGTATATTATACACGTTGGCAATCATATAGCCGATGTGCTGCCTTGGCTCAGTAGGTAGAGCGTCGCCTTGGTAAGGCGGAGGTCGGCGGTTCAAGTCCGCTAGGCAGCTTTTTACTCCCGAATAAGGGGGTATTTTAGTTCATAGGAAACAACTCGCCACAGGCGGAGAATTCTGCTTTGCAGAATTCTTTTTTACTTTATTTGAAAATAAATTAGGAGGTCAGCTTATGGCAACCATGGAGAATGAAATAGTATCAAAGAATTTTATTGAACAGGAGATAGATAAAGATCTGGCAGAGGGCGTATATGACAATGTCTGCACGAGATTTCCGCCGGAGCCAAACGGCTACCTTCATATCGGACATGCTAAGTCCATTCTTTTGAATTATGGATTGGCGCAGAAATATAACGGAACATTTCATATGCGTTTTGACGACACCAATCCTACGAAAGAAAAGATGGAATTCGTAGAGTCTATTAAAGAAGATATTCAGTGGCTTGGAGCAAACTGGGGAGAACATCTTTACTTTGCGTCTGATTATTTTGACATTATGTATGAGTGTGCTGTAAAACTAATTAAGAAAGGGAAAGCATTCGTGTGCGAATTGAGCGCAGACGAGATCCGTGAATACAGAGGAAGTTTAACAGAGCCGGGAAAAAATAGTCCATACCGCGAAAGAAGTATAGAAGAGAACCTGGAATTGTTTGAGAAGATGAAAAACGGAGATTTTCCGGATGGAAGTCATGTGCTGCGTGCCAAAATAGATATGGCCTCGCCAAACATGAATATGCGTGACCCGGTTATTTACCGTGTGGCTCATATGAGTCATCATAATACAGGTGATAAATGGTGCATTTATCCGATGTATGATTTTGCTCATCCAATCGAAGATGCAGTGGAGAAAATCACACACTCTATCTGTACGTTGGAGTTTGAAGACCATAGACCGCTTTATGACTGGGTAGTAAGAGAGTGCGAATTTGATCATCCGCCAAGACAGATTGAGTTTGCCAAAATGTATCTTACGAATGTAGTTACCGGAAAGCGTTATATTAAGAAATTAGTAGAGGATGGCATTGTAGACGGATGGGATGATCCAAGATTGGTATCGATTGCAGCGCTTCGTAGAAGAGGATTCACACCAGAGTCCCTTAAGATGTTTGTGGATCTGTGCGGCGTATCCAAGAGTAACAGCTCTGTAGATTATGCCATGCTTGAATACTGTATCCGTGAGGACTTAAAGATGAAAAAGCCACGTATGATGGCAGTCCTTGATCCGATTAAGCTCGTGATTGATAATTACCCTGAAGGACAAGTGGAATATCTTGATGTGGCAAACAATCTTGAAAACGAAGAATTAGGTTCTCGTAAAGTACCGTTTTGCAGGGAGCTGTATATTGAAAGAGAAGACTTTATGGAAGAGCCGCCAAAGAAATACTTCCGTTTATTCCCAGGTAACGAAGTGCGTCTGATGCATGCATATTTTGTCAAATGCGAAAGCTTTGTAAAAGATGAAGATGGAAATGTGACAGAGATTCATTGTACTTATGATCCGGAGACAAAATGCGGAAGCGGATTTACCGGACGTAAGGTGAAAGGAACAATCCATTGGGTTCCGGCGCCATATGCTGTAAAAGCAGAAGTGCGTCTCTATGAGAATATTGTAGACGAGGAAAAAGGAGTATACAATAAAGAGGATGGCTCTTTGAATCTGAATCCAAATTCACTTCAGATCATCAAGGAAGCGTATTTAGAGCCAAGTTTTGAAAATGCGAAAGCGTATGACAGTTATCAGTTTGTGCGTAACGGATATTACTGTATCGATGCAAAAGACTCCAAACCGGAAGCACTTGTATTCAACCGCATTGTATCATTGAAGAGTTCTTTTAAATTACCGAAATAGAGATTTAAAACAATCCCTGGCATGAAGAAAACATGCCAGGGATGTTTTTTAGTATGCTCCATAGCTTGAGAAAAGCAGGAGTTTGTGCTAAACTTGTGTAGCATAAAGGATGTGAAAAAATGAGAAGACAAAAAGCAGTAGATACTGCGCAAAAAGCAAAAAGAGGAGCACTTCAGGTTGTATTTGGCCGTACGGCAGTTGTAGTGATTTTGGTGCTGATCCAATTCGCTATGATGGTTGGCCTTGTAACTTATCTGAGAAATTTCGTAATACCAATTTATGCAGTCTTATTTTTGGTTAGTACTGGAGTTGTGATTTATATTATTAATCAAAAGGGGAATCCGGCATTTAAAATAACGTGGATTTTATGTATATTGGTATTCCCTGTTTTCGGAACGATATTTTATCTTTTCGCAAAGTTTCAAATTGGTACGAAGGCGATGGAGGCGAGATTAGATAGCCTGAGGGTAGAAACGAGAGAATATTTAAGTCAGGACAGGCAGATCGTAGATGCATTGAGGATAAATAAGCCGGCGAATGCTAATCTTTCCTATTATCTGTATAATCAGCTTGGGTTTCCGACATATCGGAATACTGCAATCGAATATTTCCCTTTGGGGGATGATAAATTTCCGGTATTGTTAAGAGAGTTGAAGAAAGCAGAACATTTCATTTTCATGGAGTATTTTATTGTAGAAAAAAGCTATATGTGGGATAAAATAAGGGGAATTCTGGAATACAAGGCGGCTGAAGGCGTTGAAGTCCGCTTTATGTATGACGGTATGTGCAGCATTTCCATGCTTCCATATCATTATCCTGAGAAGTTAAAGGAAAAAGGAATTAAATGTAAGATGTTTAATCCAGTCAAACCAGTGCTCTCTACACAGCAGAACAATAGAGACCATCGCAAAATATGCGTGATTGACGGTAAGGTTGGTTTTACTGGCGGAATTAATCTGGGAGATGAATACATAAATCGTAAAGAAAGGTTTGGTCATTGGAAGGATACCGCGGTAATGTTAAAAGGGGATGCGGTTAGAAGTCTTACGATATTATTCTTACAGATGTGGAATGTCAGCGAAAAGCAGCCGGAATTCTATGGGAAATATCTGGTGAAAAAAAGTGAGGAGCTTAAACGGGAATTCGGATATGTAATACCGTATGGAGACAGTCCGTTTGACAATGAAAATGTGGGGGAAGAAGTCTATTTCCATATTTTGAATCATGCGAAAAAATATGTGCATATTATGACACCGTATTTGATATTGGATAATGAGATGCTTACCACACTTACGCGTACGGCAAAGAGCGGGATCGAAGTGATTATTATCATGCCGCATATTCCGGATAAAAAGTATGCGTTTGCACTAGCAAAAACTTATTATGAAGAGTTGCTTGAAGCAGGAGTTCAGATATATGAATATACTCCGGGATTTGTGCACGCGAAAGTATTTGTGTCTGATGATGATACGGCGACTGTTGGTACCATTAATCTGGATTACCGGAGTCTGTATCTGCATTTTGAATGTGGTGTGTTTATCTATCATAACAGGGTGGTAGATGACATTGAAAGAGATTTTCAGCATACGCTTGCAAAATGTCATAAAGTATCAGTTTCAGAAGTGAAACATAGAAATTTTGTCAATAAGGCATGCGGGCAGATACTTCGCTTGGTCGCACCGCTTATGTAACCAAGTTTACTTTGCATAAAGTTGGAAGAGAGAGTATAATAGAAACAGAATATGTCTGTGGCAGGGAGGTAGTTACTTTGAGAAATGACTGGGAAAATATTGGGGATATGATTCGTAACACGGTACAAGATGCAGTGGATTCACAGGATTTTCGAAGATTGAATGAGACGGTGAGAAATACCATTAACAATACGATTTATATGGCAGGACGTGGGATGGAAAGCGCCGAATATCATACTAATCAAATGAGAGAGGCGTGGGAAGAACAAAGGCGGCGGACAAGTCAGATGAAGGCGGAAAATCAAATGAACCAAGGAGCGCAATTTCATGCTCCGGCTTTATACAAAAGGACAGGCCAGATTAAAAATTTGGGGTTTCTGGCAATGGTTGCAGGAGGTATGTTTGCAGGGTTTTGGACATTCGGCTCTCTTATAGTTGCTCTATTTGGGTTCGAGGAGCCGGGAGTTCCGAGGATGCCGGCGGTCATAGTATTTCTTGTATTTGCTGCGATTGCAGCTGTAATAGGAATCGTAGGAGGAAACAGTTACGGAAAGGCAAAACGTTTCGAAAAATATGTAAAAAGGCTGGGAGGGCGTAAGTTTTGCGAGATTGAGGAACTAAGCAAGGCAATAGGAAAGTCCAAATCCTATATCGGGAAAGACCTTTTGAAAATGATTCGGAAAGGATGGTTTCTGCAAGGACATATTGACGAGCAGGAGAGATATTTTATCGCAGATCATGCTACCTATGGAGAATATCAAAAAATGCGCCAAAGTGAAGTGCAAAGGCAGGATCAGGACAGGCAAAGAGAAAGTACGCTTGGAAAAGACGGAATGAAAGTGATTGCAGAAGGAGAAGAGTACATTCGAAAAATCCATGCGAGTAATGATGCTATTCCGGGAGAAGAGATTTCTAAGAAGATATCGAAGATGGAAAATGTAATCCAGAGAATTTTTGATCGTGTAGAAGCACATCCAGAGCAAGTATCGGATATCAGGAAATTGATGGAGTATTATCTCCCGATGACGATCAAGCTTTTAAACGCATATGAAGAATTAGACAGACAGCCGGTGCAGGGAAATAATATTTTAAATTCTAAAAAGGAAATTGAAGATACGCTGGATACATTGAATGATGCCTTTATGATGCTTTTAGATGATCTGTTTGAGGATACGGCAGTGGATGTCTCATCTGATATTTCTGTGCTTAAGACGATGCTGGCACAGGAGGGATTAAAGAAAAAAGATTTTAATTAAATTTATAATAACAGGAGGAAGAGCAATATGAACGATAATTTCAAGGAATTTGATACCGCGCCGGTACTCACATTGGATCCTTTTGGAGCAGTAGAGGAGACAAAAGAGGAAGTCGTAGAAGTGCAGGAAAAACCATGGGACGAAACTGTGTTATCCCGGGAAGAACTTCAGATGGTGGAATCATTTACCAAACAAATCGATCTTAGAAATTCAAATATGATACTGCAATACGGGGCGGGAACTCAGAAAAAAATGGCGGATTTTTCTCAAGACACACTTGAGAGTGTGAAGACAAAAGATCTTGGAGAAGTAGGGGATCTGCTTTCCGGTGTGGTCACGGAGCTTAAAAGTTTCGATGAAGAGGAAGAAAAAGGATTCCTTGGGATTTTTAAGAAGGCTTCCAATAAAGTAACTGCGATGCGCGCGAAATATGACAAAGCCGAAGAAAATGTTGATAAAATTATCAAGGTGCTGGAAGGGCATCAGATTCAGTTGATGAAAGATTCCGCTGTGCTGGACAAAATGTACGAACTGAATCTTACATATTTTAAGGAATTATCTATGTATATTCTTGCAGGCAAGAAAAAGTTAGAAGAAGTGCGCTGCGGTGAATTAAAAGAACTGGTTCAGAAGGCAGAACTTAGTAAATTGCCGGAAGATGCACAGGCGGCAAGGGATTTGGACGGACTTTGCAACCGTTTTGAGAAAAAGATCCACGACTTAGAGCTTACAAGAGCAATCTCGATCCAGACAGCGCCGCAGATTCGTATGGTACAAAATAATGATACACAGATGGTAGAAAAAATTCAATCCACCATTGTGAATACAATTCCACTCTGGAAGAGCCAGATGGTAATGGCGCTAGGAATTGCACATTCTACAGATGCTGCTAAGGCGCAAAGAGAAGTTACGGATGTGACGAATGCTCTGCTTCGTAAGAATGCGGAAATGTTGAAAACAGCTACGATTGAAACGGCAAAAGAAAGCGAGCGCGGAATTGTAGATATGGAAACCTTAAAAATGACGAATGAGTCCTTGATCTCTACACTGGATGAGGTAATGAAGATCCAGAAGGAAGGAAAACAGAAGAGATATGAGGCGGAAATAGAAATGAACCGTCTTGAGAATGATTTGAAGGCGAAGCTTCTGCAGATTCAAAGATAAACGGCAAGGTGTCTAAGGAAAATAGGAACCGTTCAGTATACGTGATTAAACCCTGCTTATATATCGCATAAGAAATATTCTATATGCAATATATAAGCAGGGTTCTTTTTCTTTATGTAAAGAATTTTACAGCATCTGAATTCCGTTTTCCAATGCTTCTTGTATGATCTCTTCTGGCCAGATGGAGGACTGGACTTCTCCGATATGTGCTTTTCTTAAATAGAACATGCAGATACGGGACTGACCGATACCACCTCCGATCGTATACGGAAGCTCATGATTTAACAGTGCTTTTTGAAATGCAAGTTCTGAGCGCTCTTCACAGCCCGCTGTTTTTAACTGGCGTTTCAGAGATTCTTCGTCTACGCGGATTCCCATAGAGGAAAGTTCCAAAGCAATATCAAGTACCGGATAGTAGACGATGATGTCACCGTTTAATTCCCAATCGTCATAGTCAGGAGCTCTGCCATCGTGCTTTTCCCCGGATGCGAGAACTTTGCCTATTTGAGAGATGAAGACTGCACCCTTAGCTTTTGCGATGGTGTATTCACGTTCTTTGGCGGTACAGTTAGGATATAGATCTTCCAGTTCCTGAGAGGTGATAAAGAAAATATCATCTGGAAGAATCTTTTCTATGTAATTGTAACGTCTTGATATATAGCATTCTGTTTCTTTTAAAGCAGAATATACTTTGCGGACGGTGTACTCCAATGTCTCTGTATTACGTTCCTCCTGGGAAATTACTTTTTCCCAATCCCACTGGTCTACATAAAGGGAATGGATATTGTCAGTGTCTTCATCACGGCGAATGGCAGTCATATCCGTATATAAACCTTCTCCGGAATGAAATCCGTAATGTTTTAATGCAAGACGTTTCCACTTGGCGAGTGAATGGACAATCTCAGCCGGTGCGTCGTTTTGCTCTTTGATACCGAATGTGACTGGGCGTTCTACGCCATTTAAATTGTCATTTAATCCGCTTTGCGGTGTGACAAAAAGTGGTGCAGAGACACGGGTTAAATGTAAAGATTTTGCAAGAGCGCGTTCAAAAAAGTCTTTTACTTCTTTGATGGCAACTTCTGTCTCACGGATTGTAAGAGGAGCATGATAGTGCTCAGGGATGGTTAAGTGTTCCATAACAAAACTTCCTTTCTGAAAAATGTTGATGTCCTTCGGGTTCTCTTTAAATGGTTGTCAGGCTAATTATCATCTTTTTTTAAAAGCCGGTATATAAGTGTATATGCATAAAGCAAAACCGGAAGTATGATGGTAAGCGCAACGGATGCTTTTAAAAGACCTAGAGATTTTGTATGGTCTATAAAAGCAAAAATCAGTGTGCTTGCATAGAGCGCTACTAGAAGAACCACTCCTGCGATTGCTAAAATACGTTTTGTTTTTTTCATGATGTTATGTTCCTTTTTTTATCATAATGATTCTATTATAAAGAGTAATGCTGAAAAAATCAAATAAGTTATGAAAGAAATGTTTTGAAAAAAAGAAAGATATAGTGTATAATATCACTTGAAAAAAATGAAAACGATAAAGGAGTATATAGAAATGAGTTTATTAGAACAGTGGAGAGAGACTGCCTATTCTAAAGAAATGAATAAAACCCAGCTTCAGAATTTTTGGAGTACTTATTTTGCAATCGAAAAAGAAATCTATGAAAAGCTTTTAGAGAACCCGGACGAAGAAGTAAAAGGAACCGTAAAAGAGCTGGCAGCAAGATATGGACAGGAAGTATTTACAATGGTAGGTTTCCTGGATGGAATCAACGAAAGTTTGAAAGAGCCAAATCCGATCGAGACTATGGAAGAGGATACCGTTGTAAGTCTTGCCTTTGATAAAGAAAAGCTTTATAAGAACATGGTCGATGCAAAAGCGGACTGGCTGTATGAATTGCCACAGTGGGATAAGATTTTTGAACCGGAAAGAAAAAAAGTATTATACAAAGAGCAGAAAAATTCTGGTACTATCCGTAAAGAGAAGAAAATCGGCAGAAATGAACCATGTCCATGCGGAAGTGGGAAAAAGTACAAACATTGCTGCGGAAAATAATAATGTTAAGTATCAGGCGTCCGAAAGGGGCGCCTGATTTTGATAATATACCGGGAGGGAAAAATGGCTATATTCGGGAGCATATGTATTTTATATTGGCTGATTTTGTGTATTTACACAAAAAAGCCGAACACAACGTTCGCACCTTTTTGGCTTTTTGCAGGAGTCATATTGATTGCCTATGAAAGAGTCGGAAGTTACCTTCCGGCATGGTGCGTCAGCATTGTGATGACTTTGGCATTGATTGGATTTGTCTTGTTTTTGACTGTGGAAAGTCTGATATTGATATTTGCGAGACAGAAAGCACCGGAAGATCTGGAGTATTTGATTGTCTTAGGAGCACAGATTCGGGGAAAAAAGATTACCAATACCTTGCAAAGAAGACTGGATGCGGCGCTTGCATATACAAAGAAGAATGTACATACGAAGATTATCGTGTCCGGCGGTCAGGGAAAGCATGAAGATATCTCAGAGGCGGAAGCTATGAGAAGATATCTTATGGAACGAGGTTTTCCAAAAATACGCCTCTGCGTGGAAGATAAATCGACAACGACATATGAAAATTTGAGAAACAGTGCACAATTTTTGAAAAAGGAGCGAAGCAGCGTGGGGATTGTTACGAACAATTTCCATATATTTCGCAGTATCTGGATTGCAAAACATGTCGGATATAAAAATGTAAGCGGTGTGACAGCAGGGACAAAAAAAGTAATGTGGCCAAACTATATGGTGAGGGAGTTTTTTGCGGTGTGCAAAGAGCTTATCTGTGAGAAACGGAGGAAGAAAGATGGAAAGCAGAGTAGATAGGGCAGAAGCTAATTTCCGGGAAGGTTATAATTGCGCACAGTCTGTATTTTTGGCTTACGCGGACATTGCCGGAATTGATAGGGCAACAGCGCTTAAGCTTACGAGTGCGTTGGGAGCAGGATTTGGCAAGCTGCGTGAAGTGTGCGGGGCAGTCAGCGGAATGACTTTGATGGCAGGGCTTCTGGAAGGATATACGGATTCGGAAGATCGGGAAAATAAAATCAAGGTGTACCACAAGACGCAGGAAATGGCAGCAGAATTTAAGAAACGCCAGGGAAGCATTATCTGCCGGGAAATACTGAATCTGAAAGAAGGGGAAGACCAGGCAGAGCCATCGGTGCGCACAAAAGAATATTATGAAGACAGACCTTGCCTGAGTGCTATCCGGAATGCGGCGCAGATTATAGAGGAAATGCTGTTGACAAATCAATCACCGGTGTTATAATAAAAGAAGCTTAGAATTGGAAATAGCAAAAGCGTAGAAGAGAAGAGTAAGCTAAGGAAGAATCAAAGAGAGAGAGGGATGGTGAGAGCCTCTTATTCCAAATTAGCCCAAGACCACCTCGGAGCGGCAGCAAACCTGCCCGGTGATACCGTTATCATCTTAAATGAAGTGATTTGGCATTATATTACAATGTCAGATAAACGGGGTGGAACCGCGAGAAAAACTCGTCCCTTGCAATGATGTATTTTGTTGCAAGGGATTTTTTGTTGCCAAACAGGAAAAATCAGAAGAAAAGAGAGGGAAAGAAGATGCAGATTAAATTAAAAGATGGTTCTGTAAAAGAATATGAAGGAAGTAAATCTATAATTGAGATTGCTGCAGATTTAAGTGAAGGTCTGGCAAGGGTTGCGACGGCAGGCATGATAAATGGAGAGATGGTGGACTTAAGAACAGTCATCAGTGATGACTGTGAATTGCAGATTCTTACGTTTGCCGATGAGGAAGGGAAAGAAGCGTTCCGACATACGACTTCTCATATTATGGCCCAGGCGATCAAGCGTCTGTATCCGGAGACAAAGCTGGCTATCGGACCTTCTATTGCAGATGGTTTCTATTATGATATGGATAGAGATGAACCATTTACAACAGAAGATTTTGATAAAATCGAGGCAGAGATGAAAAAAATCGTAAAAGAGGCATTGCCGATTGAGCGTTTTACAAAACCAAGAAACGAAGCGATTGCATTTATGCAGGAAAAAGGGGAACCATATAAAGTAGAATTGATTGAAGATCTTCCTGAGGATGCCGAGATTAGTTTTTATCAGCAGGGAGAATTCGTAGACCTTTGTGCAGGTCCGCATCTTATGAATACAAAAGCAGTAAAGGCGTTTAAGATCACAAGTCTTGCAGGCGCTTACTGGAGAGGAAGCGAGAAAAATAAGATGCTCACAAGATTTTATGGAACAGCTTATCCGAAAAAAGCAGAGCTGGAAGAATATCTTCATATGCTGGAGGAAGCAAAACGCCGTGACCACAGAAAGGTCGGAAGAGAACTTGGACTGTTTATGATGCGTGACGAAGGACCGGGATTTCCATTTTTCCTTCCAAAAGGAATGGTTCTTCGCAATACATTGCTTGATTACTGGAGAGAGATCCATAAGAGAAATGGTTATGTAGAAGTTTCTACACCGATTATCTTAAACAGAAAACTCTGGGAAACTTCCGGACATTGGGATCATTATAAAGATAATATGTATACGACAATGATCGATGAGGAAGACTTTGCAGTAAAACCAATGAACTGCCCAGGCGGAATGCTTGTATATCAGAGCGAGCCGCGTTCATATAGAGACTTGCCGCTTCGCGTCGGTGAACTTGGACTTGTGCACAGACATGAAAAATCAGGCGCGCTCCATGGTTTGTTCCGTGTACGTTGCTTTACACAGGATGATGCGCATATCTTTATGATGCCGGAACAGATTAAAGATGAGATCAAAAAAGTTGTAGGCTTGATCGATGAAGTATACAGCTTGTTTGGATTTAAATATCATGTAGAACTTTCTACGCGTCCGGAGGATAGCATGGGAAGTGATGCTGACTGGGAAATTGCGACAGAGGGATTAAGAGGAGCCATGGAAGAGCTTGGCATGGAATATGTGGTAAATGAAGGAGACGGCGCATTTTATGGTCCAAAGATCGATTTCCATCTGGAAGATTCGATTGGAAGAACATGGCAGTGTGGTACGATCCAGTTAGATATGCAGATGCCGCAGCGTTTTGAACTTGATTATACAGGCGCAGATGGCGAAAAGCACAGACCGATCATGATCCACCGTGTGGCATTTGGCTCTATCGAACGTTTTATTGGTATCTTAATTGAACATTTTGCAGGGGCATTCCCTACATGGCTTGCACCGGTACAGGTAAAAGTACTTCCGATTTCTGATAAGTATACAGAATATGCGGCGAATGTACTTGCGCAGTTAGAAAAAGCTGGTATCCGTGCAGAAGTAGATACCAGAGCGGAAAAGATCGGATATAAGATCCGCGAAGCGCAGATGAACAAGATTCCTTATATGCTTGTTGTGGGGGCAAAAGAGGAAGAAGAGGGACTTGTAGCGGTAAGAAGCCGTTTTGCAGGTGATGAAGGTCAAAAAGCGCTTGATGCGTTTATCGAAGATATCAAATCCGAGATTGCAGGAAAGATTGCAAGAGAAATGAAGACGGAAGAATAGTTTGAAAGAATGATTTGAAAAAATATTGGGCATACTGTAGTTGTCTATAAAAATTAAGGAGGAATGCAGTATGCCAGAATTAAGATGTACCGTACAAACATGTACACATAACAAACAATTCTACTGTGCGCTTGATAAAATTGTTGTAGAAGGAAACACAGCAGAAAAATCACAGGATACTTGTTGCGGAAGCTTCGAGGAGAGAAAAGGAAATTCTTACAGCAATGTGACAGGAGAGGCGTCTCCGCTTTCAAGCATTGATTGTAAAGCACAAGAGTGTGTCTACAATAATGATTGCCGGTGTGAAGCAGGAAAAATCAGTGTAGAAGGAAGCGATGCCTGTCAATGTCAGGAGACAGAATGTGCAAGCTTTAGATGCAGTCATAAATAAGATGTGCAGAAAGGATAGTATGCAAAATGCATATTATCCTTTTTACATACATAAGGTTGACGTTGGAATTTGTATAGTTGTATAATAGCAGTTAGAAAAACTATTGGAGATAGAATATGGAGAAGAAGACAGAGGAAATCCAGCGCGATAAAGAAGTGAAAATAGGTGCGGAAGCATATTATGTAAAGCGCCCTCAATTTGGGGCGAAAGGAACATCGAAGCTGCGTCAGCATTTTAACAGAGGAATGACAATGTTTCTTGTGGCATTGGCATGTGTGATTTCGTATTTTGTTATTTTGCGTCTGGAAGAGATCGCAAAAATATTCTGGACGATCGTGGATGTGGCAAAACCGATCATTTACGGTTTTGTGATTGCATATCTGCTCAATCCGATGGTGAAGAGGGTTGAGAATTACCTGTATCCTCTGATCGAAGAGCGGATGAACCACAATATAAAAGCAAAAAACATAGCCAGAGGTGTGGGGATCACAGTATCTTTAATGCTTGCGCTTTTAGTTATACTTGCACTTTGCAATATGGTTATTCCGGAGCTTTATAACAGTATCAAGGATATGGTTTTGAAGCTGCCAAGTCAGATTAACGAGGCATCCAGCCGCTTAGAAGATATCGTATTTGATAAATCTACAGTAGGAGTCTTTTTGCAAAAAGTAATTAATGAAGGAATGTCTATGTTCCAGACCTGGCTTCGAAGCGAGATGATTCCGCAGACAAATGCGCTGATGACAAGTGTAACGATTGGCGTGTTTAATGTGATTCAGGCAGTATTCCATATCTTAATTGGAATCATGGTTTCTGTCTATATACTTTTTAGCAGAGAAAAGTTTTCAGCGCAGACGAAGAAAGTGATTTATGCGGTGATGAAGCCGGAACGAGCGAATATGACATTGCATATTGCCAGAAAGAGCAATCAGATTTTCGGAGGATTTATTATCGGAAAAATTATTGATTCCGCAATTATCGGAGTCCTTTGCTTTTTGGGAATGACGATTCTTGATATGCCATATGTTGTATTGGTGAGTGTAGTTGTGGGTGTGACGAATGTCATTCCGTTTTTTGGACCATATATTGGCGCAATTCCAAGTACGATTCTGATCATGTTGGACTCGCCGATAAAAGGGCTTTATTTTATTCTGTTCATTTTGTTTTTGCAGCAGCTGGATGGGAATGTTATTGGACCGAAGATTCTTGGAGACTCCACGGGACTGTCGTCTTTCTGGGTTATTTTTTCAATTATACTTGGAGGAGGACTCTTTGGATTCGTTGGCATGGTTCTTGGTGTTCCGACATTTGCGGTTATCTACTATATAGTAAGGACATGGATAAATCAAAAATTGGAGCATAAAAAGCTTCCTGTACAGTCAGAAAAGTACGACAAGAATAGTTATGTGACAGATGAAGGAGTTTATATAGATTCTGAAGAAAAGTAAAAAAGAAAGGAACAGTTATTATGCCAATTCGAGTGCAAAATGATCTTCCGGTAAGGGAGATATTGGAAAAAGAAAATATATTTGTGATGGATGAACATCGTGCGACGCATCAGGACATTCGTCCGATCAAGATAGGACTTTTGAATTTGATGCCGCTTAAGGAAGATACGGAACTTCAGATACTTCGTTCTTTGTCGAATACACCGCTCCAAGTAGATGTGGTATTCGTAAATGTATCAAGCCATGAAGCAAAGAATACTTCTGTAAGTCATCTGAATAAATTTTATGTTCCGTTTCATGAGATTAAAAAGCAGCGTTTTGACGGTTTTATCATTACCGGGGCGCCGGTGGAGCTTTTGAAGTTTGAAGAGGTAGATTATTGGGAAGAATTAAAGGAAATCATGGAATGGACAAAAACAAATGTAACATCCACGTTCCATATCTGCTGGGGAGCACAGGCAGCACTTTACTATCATTATGGTATTCAGAAAAAGGAATTGCCAAAGAAATTGTTTGGTTTGTTTCAGCATAAAGTGCAAAATAGAAGGATTCCGTTGGTCAGAGGCTTCGATGATGAATTTTATGCGCCGCATTCGAGGCATACAACAATATCGAGAGAAGATATTGCACAAAAAGAAGAACTGATGATTCTTGCCGAGTCCGAAGAAGCAGGCATTTTCCTTGCGATGGCAAAAGAGGGAAGACAGATATTCGTAATGGGGCATCCGGAATATGACCGTGTCACCTTGCACAATGAATATATGAGAGATAAAGGCAGACGAGATGACGTAGAGCTGCCGAAAAATTATTATCCGCAGGATGATGATACCAAGCGTCCATCTTTACTATGGAGGGCACATGCAAATAATCTCTATACTAATTGGCTTAATTATTATGTGTACCAGGCTACTCCGTATGACCTTGAAGGAGCACCGGATTTCAATGTGATCAAGTAAATAATAGTATATAAAAATGGACGTTTTCCAGGCGTCTATTTTTGTGCACAATTTAATCAAGTTTTAGATTGACCAGAATAAATAATAATGATAGTATTTAATTCAGAGCAAACAAGATATAGTATTTTGTTATGGGAAATCACTAAATATTGTTATAAAGAAGAAATGTAAAGGAGGAAAAGGTGTGGTAAAGGTTATTAAAAAAGATGGAACAGCAGAAGAATTTAATGTTCAGAAGGTTGTTGTTGCGGTAAATAAATCAGCATATAGGGCGCTTGTAAAGTTTACGGATGAAGAGTTGAAATTTATATGTAAGTTTGTGGAAGAAAAAGTAACTGAGATGGGCGTGGAAGAGATTCACATTGCTCAGATGCATAATATCGTGGAAGGCGCACTTGACAAGGTGAATCCAATTGTTGCAAAAAGTTATCGCGATTACAGAAATTATAAGCAGGATTTTGTACAGATGTTAGATGAAGTGTACAAGAAAAGTCAGTCGATCATGTATATCGGTGATAAAGAAAATAGTAACACGGACAGTGCGCTTGTGTCTACAAAACGAAGCTTGATTTTTAATGAGCTGAATAAGGAACTTTATAAAAAGTTCTTTCTGACAGTAGAAGAAGTTCAGGCAATCCGCGATGGGTACATCTATATTCATGACATGGCGGCAAGAAGAGATACGATGAATTGCTGTCTCTTCGATGTGAAAAATGTTCTCTCAGGCGGTTTTGAGATGGGGAATCTTTGGTATAATGAACCTAAGACGTTGGATACGGCATTTGACGTTATCGGAGATATCGTACTTAGCGCGGCAAGTCAGCAGTACGGCGGTTTTACAGTGCCAAGCGTGGATGATATATTAGAACCATATGCAAAGAAGTCTCATGAAAGATATATTGAAAAGTACAGAACACTTGGAATTACAGAAGAACTGGTACAGAAAACAGCGTGGGAAGAACTGGAAAAAGAAATGGAACAAGGATTCCAGGGATGGGAGTATAAGTTTAACTCTGTTTCTTCCAGCCGAGGGGATTACCCGTTTATTACCGTGACAGCAGGTATCAATACATCCAAATACGGGAAACTGGCAACGATTAAGATGTTAGAAGTAAGAAGAAAAGGTCAGGGAAAACCGGGACATAAAAAACCGGTATTGTTTCCGAAGATTGTATTCTTGTATGATGAGAATCTGCATGGACCGGGAAAGGAACTGGAGGATGTATTTGAAGCAGGTATAGAATGTTCCAGAACGACAATGTATCCGGATTGGTTAAGCCTTACCGGAAAAGGATATGTGGCAAGTATATATAAGCAATACGGAAAAGTGATCAGTCCGATGGGATGTCGGGCATTCTTGTCGCCATGGTATGAAAAAGGCGGTATGAGACCGGCAGATGAGAACGATAAGCCGGTATTTGTGGGAAGATTTAATATCGGCGCGATCAGTCTTCATCTTCCGATGATCTATGCAAAAGCAAAACAGGAAAGTAAAGATTTTTATCAGGTACTTGATTATTATCTGGAACTTATCCGCCAGCTCCATATCCGTACTTACGAATATTTGGGAGAGATGAAAGCATCTACGAATCCGCTTGCTTACTGTGAAGGTGGATTCTATGGAGGTAATCTTGGTATTTATGACAAAATCAAGCCTCTTTTAAAAGCAGCAACTGCTTCGTTTGGAATCACTGCATTGAATGAGCTGCAGCAGCTGCATAACAAAAAATCACTTGTGGAAGACGGCGAGTTTGCTGTGAAGACAATGGAATATATCAATAAGAGGGTAAATGAATTCAAAGAAGCGGACGGGCATTTGTATGCAATTTACGGAACGCCGGCTGAGAATCTTTGCGGAGTACAAGTTCAACAGTTCCGTAAAAAATATGGAATCATTGAGAATGTATCTGACCGTGAATATGTCAGCAACAGTTTCCATTGTCATGTAGCAGAAGAGATCACACCGGTCGTGAAGCAAGACTTAGAGGAACGTTTCTGGGATCTTTGCAATGGCGGAAAGATCCAGTATGTAAAATATCCGATTAACTATAATATAGAAGCAATAAAATCGCTGGTGCGCCGTGCGATGGAGAAGGGATTCTATGAAGGCGTAAACCTGTCTTTGGCATATTGCGATGACTGTGGACATGAGGAGTTATCCATGGATGTTTGTCCGGTATGCGGAAGTAAAAATCTTACAAAAATCGACCGTATGAACGGATATCTTTCTTACTCGAGAGTAAAAGGAGATACGCGTCTGAATGATGCGAAAATGGCAGAAATAGCAGAAAGGAAGAGCATGTAATGCGGTATCACAACATAACAAAAGATGATATGCTTAACGGAGACGGGCTTCGCGTAGTATTATGGGTGTCTGGATGCACACATTGCTGCAAGGAATGCCACAATCCAATCACATGGGATCCAAATAGCGGAATTTTATTTGATGAGGCGGCAAAGATGGAAATTTTTGCAGAGCTGGAGAAAGACTATATAAGCGGCGTCACTTTCAGCGGCGGGGATCCTTTACATATTAATAATACTTTCGAAATAACAGAGCTTGCAAAAGAGATGAAAGAGAAATATCCAGGCAAGACAATTTGGCTTTATACGGGTTCTGTGTGGGAGGAAATCCAGCATTTGGACATTGTGAAATACATTGATATACTAGTGGATGGGGAATTTGAGTTAGAGAAGTTCGATGCAAATTTGCACTGGAAAGGCAGTGTGAATCAAAGAGTGATCGATGTTCCGGAAACAATTCGTACATCAAAGATTGTCTTGCATGCATAAAGAATTCAGGCAGCATAGCAGGTATTCGCCTGCTCAATCATGAGGAGATAGAAAAGATGAGAAGAATAGCAAAATTTCATAAAGTAAGTTTTGAACAGTTTCAAAGTGCATACGAGGGAGTAGAAAGAGATCTCGTTGAAAAGATTTATGAAAATATAAAACTTCCAAGAAGGGCCACGGCAGGTTCGGCAGGATATGACTTCTATGCCCCGGAAGATATCAAGATTTTACCGGGAGAAATAGTGAAGATTGCGACTGGCATCCGGGTAGAGATGGAGCCGGAATGGGTGCTGAAATGTTATCCGAGAAGCGGACTTGGTTTTAAGTACCGTCTTCAGCTTAACAATACGGTTGGAATCATTGACAGCGATTATTTTTATTCTGACAATGAAGGTCATATTTTCGCGAAGCTTACGAATGATACGAAAGACGGAAAAACGGTAGAAATCAAAGCCGGAACAGGATTTATGCAAGGGATTTTTGTGGAGTACGGAATCACAATGGATGATGATGTTACAGAAGAGAGAAACGGCGGATTTGGAAGTACTACAAAATAATTATTTGAGTCGAAGGGAAAAAGCATGCTATTATAGTATGCTTTTTTGCATAGTTTTGGGTGAAATCGTACATGATAAACAGCATATATCAGATATGATATGCAAAATGAGATGTTGGAGGCATGTACATGGCAAAGAGAGTAAGCAGATTGATAGAAGAGAATAGACGGTATGTATCCATGGTTCTTCCGGTGAAAGAAAGTTTTGACATTGTGCAAAGAGATATTATCATAGGGGGCAGGGATTGTACGTTTTATTTTGTAGATGGTTTTATGAAAGATGAGGCAATGGGAAAGATTCTTGCATCGTTCCTTGCTGTAAAAGCAAAAGAGATGCCTGGTGATGCTACGGAATTTGCAAGTAAGGTGGTTCCATATGTGGAAGTAGATGTAATTGCAGACTATGACCAGATTCTGCGTAATGTGTTATCAGGAGCAACGTGCTTGTTTGTAGATGGATATGAGGCATGTATTGTGATCGATTGTCGGACATATCCGGCAAGAAGCGTAGGAGAACCGGATAAAGATAAGGCGCTTCGCGGTTCCCGGGATGGATTTGTGGAGACGATTGTATTTAATACGGCGCTTTTGCGAAGGAGAATCAGAGACCCCAAACTGATCATGGAGATGTTGGAAGTGGGAACTGCATCGAGAAGTGATGTCGTACTTTGTTACATGCAAGATAGGGTAGACCCGAAACTTCTGTCAAATCTGAAAAAGCATATTAAGAGTATGCAGGTGGATGCATTGAAGATGAATCAGCAGACACTGGCGGAGGGGATTTTTAAGAGAAAGTGGTTTAATCCGATGCCAAAGTATAAATTTACGGAACGTCCTGATACGGCATCGGCGTGTATCTTAGAAGGAAAGGTTGTTGTGCTTGTGGACAACTCGCCGTCTGCGTTAATTCTGCCAACCTCAATCCTGGATATGATAGAAGAAGCGAATGATTATTATTTTCCGACCATTACAGCGCTGTATCTGAAGATATCAAGGGGAATCATTACCTTTCTTACCGTCTTTCTGACGCCGTTGTTTTTGCTGTTCATGCAGAATCCTCAATGGCTTCCGGAGATGTTTTCCTTTGTGAGCGTAAGAGATACCGTGAATATTCCGCTTGTACTGCAGCTTTTTTTGCTGGAACTTGCTATTGATGGATTAAGACTTGCCGCGTTAAATACGCCGAGTATGCTAAGTACCCCTCTTAGTGTCATTGCCGGTATTGTAATGGGAGAGTTTTCGGTAAAATCTGGGTGGTTTAATAGTGAAGTAATGTTATATATGGCCTTCGTGGCGGTGGCTAATTATACTCAGCCGAATTTTGAACTTGGTTATGCACTTAAGTTCATGCGGCTTTTGCTGCTTATTATGACTGCTCTTTTTGACTGGTTTGGTTTTGCAGTGGGTTGCATTATCGTGGTATGTGCGGTCGTGTTTAATAAGACATTGTCTGAAAAAAGTTATCTGAACATTAAGATGAATTAAAAAAGTTTTGCGCAATCGGGAAAAAGATGATATGATAGAAAAGAATATGTGAACAAGTGAAAGGGGGAAAGATTTGTGAGAGAGTTTGTAATCACGACAGACAGTACAGTAGATTTGCCGAAAAGTATGCTGGAGGATAAGAATATTCCTTATATTCCCTTGAGTTATATATTAGACGGAGAAACCTACGAAGACAGAAAGGGACTTTCTTCAAAAGAGTTTTTTGATAAAATCAGAAATGGCTCTATGCCGACGACTTCACAGGTGAATCCGGAACAGGCCGCCGAATTCTTTGAACCATTTTTAAAAGAAGGGAAAGACATTCTTCATATCGCTTTTTCTTCCGGTCTTAGCGGAACTTATAACAGTACGAGGATTGCAGGTGAAGAGCTTGCGGAAAAATATCCGGAAGCGAAGATTATCATCATCGATTCACTTAGGGCATGTCTTGGACAGGGAATGCTTGTTGTAAAAGCATTGCAGCAAAAGGAAGAGGGAAAAGGCATTGAACAGATTGCGCAGTGGGTGCAGGAGTATCGTACAAAAATCTGTGCCAATGTTACGGTAGACGATCTTAACCATCTCCATAGAGGCGGGCGCGTGTCAAAGGCAACGGCGATTCTTGGAACGGTGGTACAGATTAAACCTATCATTCATATGGATGATGAAGGAAAACTGCAAGTAATCGGCAAAGAACGCGGAAGAAAGAAAGCGCTCAATAAGATTGTCGATATGATGGAAGAGCAGATGAAGGGATATGAGTCAGAGAACGATTTGATTTTCATTACGCATGGCGATTGTCTGGAAGATGCAAATTATCTGAAGAGTCGCGTGGAGAAGAAGTACGGTATCAGTAATATTGTTATTAATGATATCGGAACTGTAATTGGTACACATACCGGACCGGGAGTAGCGGCGGTATTTTGTATAGGCAACACATTACAATAAAGAGAAACTATGAGGAGGAAAACATGAAGGAAAGAAGTAATTTTACGAGTAAGATGGGATTTGTCATGGCCGCAGCAGGTTCTGCAGTCGGTCTTGGAAATATCTGGCGTTTCCCATATCTTGCAGCAAAATACGGCGGGGGAACATTTTTGCTCGTGTATTTGATTTTAGCAGTTACATTTGGCTTTGCGCTTATGATAACAGAAGTAGCAATCGGAAGAAAGACAGGGCTTAGTGCGATCGGAGCTTTCCAGGCTCTGGATAAAAGATTTAGTTTTGTTGGTATACTGGCATCTTTGGTACCGATTATCATCTTCCCTTACTATTCTGTAATTGGCGGATGGGTAATCAAATATCTTGTTACATTTACTACGGGCGGCGTGCGTGATGCAGCGGGAGATGGATATTTTAGCGAATTTATAGGTTCTACAGGTTCACCGCTTTTATGGTTTGCCGTATTTATGGGATTGACAGCGATTGTTGTTATCCTTGGAGTAGAAAAGGGTGTAGAGAAAGTAAGTAAGATCATGATGCCGATCCTTATCGTGCTGACAATTATTATTGCGATATACAGCTGCACGATTCCGGGAGCTATGGAAGGCGTGAAATATTACATAATGCCGCATATGAAAGATTTCTCTGCAAGTACGATTATCGCAGCGATGGGACAGATGTTCTATTCGATGTCTTTGGCAATGGGTATCATGGTGACTTATGGTTCTTATATGAAGAAAGACACTCACTTGGAGAGTTCGGTAAGACAGATTGAATTGTTTGATACAGGAATTGCTTTTATGGCAGGACTTATGATCATTCCAGCAGTATTTGCATTCTCCGGTGGAGATCGTTCTGCGCTTAGTGCAGGTCCGGGACTTATGTTCATTACATTGCCAAAAGTGTTTGACAGTATGCCGATGGGCGGCGTTATCGGAGCGTGCTTCTTCTTGCTTGTATTATTCGCAGCGCTTACATCAGCGATTTCTCTGATGGAGACGATCGTATCTATCTTTATGGATAAATTCCATTGGAAGAGAAAAGGTGCTTCTATTTTTGTATTTGGTCTGGCTCTTGTTCTTGGAATTCCATCTTCAATGGGATTTGGAGCATTAAGTGGTATCAGCTGGAAGGGAATGAGTATTCTCGATATTATGGATTTTGTAAGTAATAATGTACTTATGCCGATTGTTGCATTCTTTACTTGCGTTCTTGTTGGATTTGTTCTTAAGACAAAAGTAATTGAAGATGAAGTAAAAGCAACAGATGGAACATTTAGTGGACAGAACTTGTTCCGCATCATGATTAAGTGGGTAGCTCCGGTATTCCTGATTTTAATTCTTGTAAGCTATGTAGCAACAGGTCTTAAGATTGATCTTGGACCTCTTAACTTCTTAAAAGTATAAATAAGAGAATAATTAAAAAATGCTGTTGACACAATTCTTGGCATGTGCTATGATATATTGCGTGTGAAGAAAACAAAGAAGAGTATCCGCTCTCACCTTAGCACAATCGAGTGACTAATGGTTTGATATTGCAGCATTAGATGAATCTTGTTATAGATTTATTTTGTATGTATAAAGTGGATAGTCTTTGACTATTCACTTTTTTATGTATCAAAAGGTATGAGAATCAATTAATCAATTTTTAGATGGGGGTGCACTACAATTAGCGATTTAATGATTAACGAACAAATCAGAGACAAGGAAGTAAGATTAATTAGCGAAAACGGAGAGCAGCTTGGCATTATGTCAGCGAGAGAGGCAATGAAGCTTGCCGTGGAAGCCGAATTGGATCTGGTGAAGATTGCTCCAACAGCAAAACCGCCGGTTTGCAAGATTATAGATTACGGAAAATACCGTTATGAACTGGCAAGAAAAGAAAAAGAAGCAAAGAAGAAACAAAAAGTTGTTGAAGTAAAGGAAGTGCGTCTGTCACCTAATATTGAAGGCAATGACTTGAATACAAAAGTGAATAACGCAAGAAAATTTATTACAAAAGGAAATAAAGTGAAAGTGACGCTTCGCTTCCGAGGAAGAGAGATGGCACATGCACAGACCAGCAAACATATTTTGGATGATTTCGCAAAAATGTTGGAAGACATTGCTGTGGTGGAGAAGCCGGCAAAGATGGAAGGAAGAAGTATGAGCATGGTTTTAACTGAAAAACGTTAAACATAAATAATAAGTCATGTATGAATGACTCATAAGATGAAGGAGGAATATATCATGCCAAAAATAAAAACAAGCAGAGCAGCTGCAAAACGTTTCAAAGTAACAGGTACAGGAAAATTAAAAAGAGCGAAAGCTTATAAAAGCCATATCTTAACGAAAAAATCTACTAAGAGAAAAAGAAATCTTAGACAAACAACTGTTACAGATGCATCTAATGTTAAGAATATGAAGAAAATCTTACCATACCTGTAAGATGTAGATAAACAATTGAAGGAGGATTAAGAAGAGATGGCAAGAATTAAAGGCGGAATGAACGCTAGAAAAAAACATAACAGAACTTTAAAACTGGCTAAAGGTTATAGAGGAGCAAGATCAAAACAGTACAGAATTGCAAAACAGTCTGTAATGAGAGCTTTGACAAGCGCATACGCAGGAAGAAAACAGCGCAAACGTCAGATGAGACAGCTTTGGATTGCTCGTATCAATGCTGCAGCAAGAATGAATGGATTATCTTACAGCAGATTTATGTATGGATTAAAATTAGCTAATATTGAAATGAACAGAAAAATGTTAGCTGAGATGGCTGTAAACGATGCAGCAGGTTTTGCAGCATTGGCAGAAACAGCAAAAGCAAAATTAGCTTAATACATGTTTGATAGATTTAAGTAAGTTTATATACCTTTGCTGGAAGAAAGATTCTTCCGGCAAAGATAGAAAAAAATTAAAAAAAGTATTGACATAGAGAAAACTTTATAGTAGAATATTTTTTGTTGAGACGCGCGGAAGTGTCGGAACTGGCAGACGAGCAAGACTAAGGATCTTGTGATCAATGCGATCGTGTGGGTTCAAGTCCCATCTTCCGCATTCAACCAAAATACCGGAAACCTTATAAGATAAGGGATTCCGGTATTTTTTTTGTATGTAAAAAATGAAAATGGGGCAAGCATGGGGCATTATAATATATTAACTTTTTATGTGTCGGTTCTCAAAAATGGCGTTCTATTGCGTAACAAAAAATATACTTAAATTAACTTATCTGCTTCTTTTAATTCTTCTAATTCCAGTTCATATTGCTCGATTGCGTTTTGTAATAACCATTTTCTATTTTTGCTTTGCCATGTCTTTAAATTTTTCTTATCGTAAAAAAGAGAAAAATCATGTATTGTACAGGAAAGTTTTTTGTGTATATGTGCCCAATCATGCAACTCCTTTGGAGGTATTGGTAAAGCGTTTTGTTTCAAAAACCATTTTAAGATTTCAATATTAAGAGGAACAACGCTATCAATCAATTCTTCTTCGGTTATAGTGTTATTGAGATACTTTCTAAATATTTTGATGTATTGTTCGGCTACTGATATAATATTAGCGGTATATTCCCTTGTAATTTGAATCAATTCATCCTTATCCAAGGTGTTATCTTTTAAGTTCTTTATTGACTCATATGAACCGTGTACATCAATGTGAACTCCCTTTGCAACGATAGTGTTTTTTGATGTACGATACCAATGTTTTTTGTCTTGTGTATCATCAACCCATGTAGAATGGCAAATAAAATTACAATCAACCATATCATCTTCATCATAACCAAAATAGCACCATATGATATTTGCTGCACGCCCTTTATAACGGGCTTCTGCAATTTCATTCTGGTATACGTCATAATAAAGTACTTTATTTTTTATCTCTGTTGCAATTTCAGCAATTTGTTCCATCGAACTTTGAAAACGCAAAATTATTTTAGCAGATAACCTTTTTACACCGGCATGATGTACTGGTTCAACATTATAAATAATATAGCTATCTGTTTCTTCATATACTTTTGCAATTTTGTAGGGATTGTATTCTTCAACATCAAAAAATATAGTTCCGCCTATGCTTGAGCGAAATATTGGTTGCTGAAAATTATGCTTCCCTTTTTTATTTGAAACTTCTGCAAAACGAAATATTGCTTCATTTATTGTTTCCAAGGATTTCTTTCCTCTTCTAATCAAAAAACGATCAGTTAATGCATCACATACAAAACTTGTATATAAGCTAATTTCCTTATTTTCGTTAAATCCAGAATATTGCTCAGCACCACAAGAAGCCAAAACCGCAAAACCGCGTCCGGCAAAATGTTCAACCGTTTCATCAATGTCTATCGTTGGAATGTTTTCAAGTGAAAAATCACCCGAATGACAACTATCTATAATGGCAATCTTATTTTTAGTTTGTATTTGCCCTATTGTATTAAGCAGATCTTGTAACTCAATCAAACCATCACTCAATACTAAGCAATTTTTTCCACCGTGACCAGTAAAGTAAAAAATGAATGTATCATTTTCCGATATATCTTTAAGTGTAGTGTGTATTGATGCAATAAAATCATTCTTTGTTACAATGCCCGTTTCGCCACACAAATATATATTGTTTGGGCTTATATTTAACCCTTTGACGAGAGCCGTCCTCATTGCATACAAATCATTTTTGCACATAGGCAAAGAAGGACACTTAACTGTTAAATATTCACACACTCCAACTAATAATACTTTTGTTGTTCCCATATTTACTACCTACCCTTTAGCGTTATTACTTTGCAAATTTTTGTTTGTATCATAACATAGAAATCTGCGTTTTCCTATATTTCAGAATACAAATCATTAAAATAAGCAAAATGGACATATCATTATTAGTAATATACCCATTTTGCTTCTTAATTCATAAGATAACTACTTTAGTATCAGTTTGTTTATACTGTTTTATGGGTAGCTATCAATCATACATTCTTTTTTGCACTCTGTTTACTAGCGTTAATAATAAGTTAGTTTCTATACTTCCTTATCACTATAAAATCAAGGGATTCCGGTATTTTTTTGTATTTAGAAATAGTGTATAATAGACATAGAAAAACTTTTGATTAAGGAAGATTTGCGCGGGGAATCTTCTAAAGGTGTGAGAGGAGGTTATTTTTATGTTGGAAAAGCTGGATTTGGCGAAAACGTTAGAAAAAGAAAACTACAAAGAGAAGATGGAGTTATTGGTGCCGAAACTTGGAACATTGCAGAGGGAATGTAAGGAACTTGGAATTCCGGTTATGATTGCATTTGAGGGGTATGGCGCTGCAGGAAAAGGAGTCCAGATCGGAGAATTAATTAAGGCCTTAGATCCTCGTGGATTTGAAGTATATGCGGTTAAGACCGAGACCCAAGAGGAAAAACTGCATCCGTTTTTGTGGAGATTCTGGACAAAGATGCCTGCGAAGGGACGGATTGCAATCTATGACAGCAGCTGGTATCGTAAGGTGCTCGTGGATCGTTTCGACAAGAAGACGAAGAAAGAAAAGGTGGAAAGAGAATTTGCTTCTATCTGTTCTTTTGAAGAGCAGTTGACGGCGGATGGAATGGTGATTATTAAGATTTTTCTTGCCATTGATAAAGAGGAACAAAGAAAGCGTTTTGATAAGCTCCTCGAGTCAGAAGAGACGGCATGGCGTGTGAGTAAAGGAGATTTAAAGCGCAATAAGAAATTTAAGAAATATGAGGCAATCAATGAGGAAATGCTTAGCCGTACCGATATGGATTGCGCACCATGGCATATTGTAGAGGCGACGGACAGAAGATTTGCCACGGCTAAGATTTATGATATTGTGTGTCAGGTTCTCAAGGAAAGAGTGGAGGAAGCCAAGAAACGTAAAGAAGGAAACGCAGAAGAACGGGGCATCAAAGAATTGTCTAAAGACAAAGTACTTGGAGAATCTATTCTGAATAGAGCAGACTTAGGTCTTGCTTATACAAAGGAAGAATATAAAGAACAGTTGTCGAAGCTGCAAAAGAAGATAGAGAAACTGCATGGAGAGTTGTACCGAAGAAGAATTCCAGTGGTACTTGGATTCGAAGGATGGGATGCGGGAGGAAAAGGCGGTGCGATCAAACGCCTGACTGAAAAGATGGATCCGAGAGGGTATGTGGTACATCCGACGGCATCTCCGAATGATATTGAGAAAGCGCATCATTACCTGTGGCGATTCTGGGTAGATATGCCAAAAGCGGGACATGTGACGATTTTTGACCGGACCTGGTATGGTCGTGTGATGGTGGAGCGGATCGAGGGATTCTGTACGAAAGCAGAATGGCAAAGAGCTTATAAAGAAATCAATGATATGGAGAGAGACCTTACGGATGCCGGAGCGATCGTACTTAAATTCTGGATGCACATTGACAAAAATGAGCAGGAGAGGCGCTTCAAGGCAAGACAGGAAAACCCGGAAAAACAATGGAAGATCACGGACGAGGACTGGAGAAACCGTGAAAAATGGGAGCTTTACGAGGAGGCGGTAAATGAGATGATTCTTCGGACGTCTACGAAAAATGCTCCGTGGATCGTTGTGGAAGGAAACTGTAAATATTATGCACGGATAAAAGTATTGAAAACAGTGATAGAGGCGATAGAGGAAAGACTGAAAGAAGTCTAAAGGAGCGGTAGATATGACGATCAGAGAAGAGTTGGAGAGACGTGAAGAGATGTATCTAAGCGAATATGCAACGTTAAGCAGGAATTCCAAAGGAAGGGAGCAAGACGAGGAAGAATGTGATTTAAGACCAGTCTTTCAGCGTGACAGAGACAGAATACTGCATAGCAAAGCCTTTCGCCGGTTGAAACAAAAGACCCAGGTATTTCTTCTTCCAAGCGGAGATCATTATAGGACGAGAATGACGCATACACTGGAAGTGGCACAGAATGCAAGAACAATTGCCAAGGCATTACGTCTTAACGAAGACCTTGCAGAGGCGATTGCACTAGGACATGACTTGGGACATACGCCGTTTGGACATGCAGGGGAAAGAGCATTGGATGAATTGTGTGAAAATGGTTTCCGGCATAATGAACAGAGTGTACGTGTTGTGAAATATCTGGAAAAGAATGGAGAAGGATTGAACCTCACATACGAAGTGCTCGATGGTATTTTAAAGCATCAGACAAAAAGTATGCCGGAAACATTAGAAGGACAGATTGTCAGGCTTTCTGATAAAATTGCTTACGTGAATCACGATATTGATGATGCGATTCGAGCAGGAGTTTTGAAAAAAGAGGATGTTCCAAAGGAATTTACCGATGTACTTGGAACAACGATAAGAAGCAGGCTGAATACAATGGTGCATGATGTGATTAGTAACAGTACCGGGAAGCCGGAGATTTCCATGTCGGAAGAAGTACAGGATGTGCTCACGAGGCTTCGTTGCTTTATGTATGAGCATGTATACCGCAATCCGGTGGCAAAAGCAGAAGAGGAGAAGGCAGTTCATCTTGTTGGAAAATTATATGATTACTATATGAAACATCCAGACAAGTTGCCAAAGCTGTATCATGATATGATGGAAATTGGGCATAGCAAGGAACAAGTCGTATGTGACTATATTGCCGGAATGACGGATAATTATGCGGTTTTGATGTTTGAAGAATTTTTTATACCTCAATCTTGGAAAAATTAAAAGGAAATAGGAAAGCCTTGTCGAATATTATATATAGTGGGATGTATTTGGAAGGAAGGGCAGAATGTATTATTCAGATGATATCGTAGAAGAAGTAAGAATGAAAAATGATATTGTAGATGTGATTTCCGGATACGTGAAGCTGCAAAAAAAAGGAAGCTCTTATTTTGGATTATGTCCGTTTCACAATGAAAAATCACCGTCTTTTTCTGTGAGCAGACAAAAGCAGATGTACTATTGCTTTGGATGCGGAGCAGGAGGGAATGTATTTACATTTGTGATGGAATATGAGAATTATTCTTTCGTAGAGGCGTTGAAATTTTTGGCAGATCGTGCCGGAGTTGAACTGCCGGAAGCAGAATATTCAAAAGAAGAAAAAGAGAGAAGAGATTTAAAACAGATTCTTCTGGACATGAACAAGCTTGCCGCAAAATACTATTATGCACAATTAATATCAGAAAATGGGAAGGCAGCACATGAGTATCTGACGAAAAGAGGACTTGATGAAGGAACGATACGTCAGTTTGGCCTGGGATATTCAAACAAATACAGTAATGATCTGTACCAATATCTCAAGATAAAAGGCTACAATGATGAACAGATTCTGAAAGCAGGTTTGATCAATGCAGACGAGAAACACGGAGCATATGATAAGTTCTGGAATCGTGTGATGTTTCCGATCATGGATACGAATAACCGTGTGATTGGGTTTGGCGGTCGCGTGATGGGAGATGCAAAACCGAAATATCTGAATTCGCCGGAGACAATGATTTTTGACAAAAGCCGGAATTTGTATGGATTGCATCGTGCAAGGACAAGCCGAAAATCTTATTTTCTTATTTGCGAAGGTTATATGGATGTAATCTCCATGCATCAGGCGGGATTTACGAATGCAGTTGCAACTCTTGGAACAGCGCTGACGGCAGGACATGCTTCTTTGATCAAGCGTTATGTGAATGAAGTGTATCTTACTTATGACAGCGACGAAGCCGGTACAAAAGCAGCTCTGCGTGCAGTGCCGATTTTAAAAGAAGCAGGAATCTCGGCGAAGGTGATTCGTATGGAGCCATATAAAGATCCGGACGAATTTATTAAGAATCTGGGCGCGGAAGCATTTGAAGAGCGTATCGCAAAAGCAAGGAATGGTTTTATGTTTGGACTTGAGATGCTGGAGCGGGATTACGATATGCAGTCACCGGAAGGAAAGACCGCATTTTTCAGAGAAGCGGCAAAAAGGCTTGGAGAATTTGAAGAAGAGATTGAGCGCAATAATTATATAGAAGCAGTTGCAAAAACTTATCGAATCGGATATGAAGAGTTAAAAAAACTGGTACAAAGAACAGCAGTGCAGTCAGGGCTGGCATCCATGGCTGTTCGCCCAAAGGCAATCACCGGGAAACCAAAGGAAAAAGAAGATGGTTACAAGAAATCACAGAAAGTACTTTTGACTTGGATGCTGGAAGGGCAGAACATTTTTGCGCAGATTAAGCGTTACATTACACCGGAGGATTTCTCAACGGAATTGTACAAAAAAGTTGCAGCGCTTTTGTATGAACAATATCAGCAAGGAGAGGTAAATCCTGCTAAGATTATGAATCAATTTACGGATGAAGAAGAGCATCGGGAGGTGGCTTCTTTATTCCATACAAGACTAAAAGAAATAAAGACAAAGGAAGAGCAGGAAAAAGCATTAAAGGAGACGTTGCTAAGGGTTAAGAGCCATAGCATAGAAAAGTCTGCGCAGGAATTGGAGCCGACAGATTTGGCAGGGCTTCAGAAACTTATGAATGCGAAAAGAGAGCTGCTAAGCCTTAAGACACTGCATATTTCTATTGATTAAGGATAAAATATAAACAATTGGTACGGTTTGCCGGACCAAAGAGAGGATGGACACAGGTATATGGAAGAAAACATGGCAAAATTTGGAGAGAAGTTAAAAGAACTTGTTGCCCTGGGAAAGAAGAAAAAAAGTATTTTAGAGTTGCAGGAAATCAATGACTTTTTTTCAGACATGGAGCTGGAAGCAGAACAGATGGATAAGATTTTTGAATATCTGGAGGCAAGCGGTATTGATGTGCTGCGTATTAATGCAGAAGAGGATGTGGAAGATGAGATCGAGATTGTGATCACTGAAGAAGATGAAGTAGATGTAGAAAAAATCGATCTTTCCGTTCCGGATGGCATCAGTATTGAAGACCCTGTCCGTATGTATTTAAAAGAAATCGGAAAAGTGCCTCTTTTGAGTGCGGAAGAGGAAATAGAACTTGCGAAAAGGATGGCGGACGGCGATGAGGAAGCGAAGAAACGTTTGGCAGAAGCCAACTTAAGACTGGTAGTCAGCATTGCGAAAAGATATGTGGGACGAGGTATGTTGTTCCTGGATTTGATCCAGGAGGGAAACTTAGGTCTTATCAAAGCCGTAGAAAAATTTGATTACCAAAAAGGATTTAAGTTCAGTACCTATGCTACGTGGTGGATTCGTCAGGCAATCACAAGAGCGATCGCAGACCAGGCCAGAACAATCCGTATTCCGGTTCACATGGTAGAGACGATCAACAAATTGATCCGTGTATCCAGACAGTTGCTGCAAGAGCTTGGAAGAGAACCATCTCCGGAAGAGATTGCAGAAGTATTGGACATGCCGGTAGAACGCGTGCGGGAGATCTTGAAAATTTCTCAAGAGCCAGTTTCTTTGGAGACTCCAATTGGTGAAGAAGAAGACAGTCATCTGGGTGATTTTATTCAGGATGATAATGTGCCGGTGCCAGCAGAGGCGGCAGCAGCTACTTTGTTAAAAGAGCAGTTAGATGAAGTGCTGGATACTTTGACTGAGAGAGAGCAGAAAGTGTTAAGACTTCGCTTTGGTATGAATGACGGAAGAGCAAGAACGTTGGAGGAAGTCGGAAAGGAATTTGACGTAACACGAGAACGTATTCGACAGATTGAGGCAAAGGCGCTTCGTAAACTTCGTCATCCGAGCAGAAGCCGTAAACTCCGTGATTATCTGGATTAAGAGGCAGGTATGGAATTATCAAAGAGATTACAGGCAGTTATCCGGTTATTGACGGAAAAAGAAGAGATGGAAAAGCTTCGGGTGGCCGATGTGGGAACAGACCATGGATATCTTCCGATTGCATTGGTGCAAGATTATAAGTGCAAAAAAGTATTTGCTATGGATGTGAACAAAGGGCCGCTGGAACGTGCAAATAGGCATATCAAGGCATATGATCTTTCTGGATATATTGAGATGAGACTTTCCGACGGGCTAAAAGCGCTGAAACCAGGCGAAGCCGATTGCATGGCAGCCGCAGGAATGGGCGGCGCACTTATGATAAAAATTATGTCAGAAGGGAAAGATGTCCTGGAGCATATGAAGTATTGGGTGCTGCAGCCACAGTCTGAGATTGCAAAAGTCAGAGCTTATCTACAAAAGTCAGGATATCATATAACTGCAGAAGATATCGTATATGAAGATGGGAAATATTATCCGCTGATGCGTGTGGAAAAGGGTGAAGCAGCGCCATATAGCGGGATTGAACTTAAATACGGACCTTGTCTTTTACATAAGAAGCATCCTGTCTTGTTAGAGTATCTTAAGCAGGAATTGAAGGAAAAAGAGATTATTCTGGAACGGTTGAGCAGTACAGAGAATCCGCGTACAAGAATGCGAAGAGAAGAAGTATTTAATGAGATAGCAGAGACGAAAGAAGGTATACTATGCTTTGCAAAAATATTATAGAAATGATTGAAAGTGCATATCCAAGGTGTTATGCACTTTCTTGGGATAATGTAGGATTGTTGGCAGGAAGCCGGCAAAAGGAAGTAAAAAAAATATATGTTGCGTTGGATGCAGATGATGAAGCTGTAGAGGAAGCGGTAAGTGTGGGAGCAGATATGCTTATCACACATCATCCGCTTATTTTTTCCGGGATGAAGAGCGTGACGGATGATGATTTTATCGGACGGCGGATCATTAAAATGATAGAGAATAAAATGGCTTATTATGCCATGCATACGAATTATGATGTGCTTGGGATGGCAGATTTGGCTGCGGATAAGTTGATGCTTGCAGAATCCGAAGTACTCGAAGAGACGGGTGTGTCTGATACGGATAAAGGGGAAAAAAAGGAAGGAATCGGAAGGGTAGGATCCTTAAAGACGATGACGCTGGCAGAATGTGCAAAGCTTGTGAAAGAAGCATTTTCTCTGGAATATGTAAAAGTGTTTGGAGGGGAAGAAAAAAGTGTGAGCCGGGTTGCAATATGTCCGGGAGCAGGTAAGAGTGTCCTTTCAGAGGCTTTAAGAAAGGGTGCGCAGGTGTTGATTACCGGAGACATCGATCATCACGCCGGAATTGATGCCGTAGCACAGGGGCTGATGGTCATTGATGCCGGTCACTATGGTCTGGAACATATTTTTATTCAGGATATCAAACAGTTTCTGGAAAAAGAATTGCCGGGAATTGAAATTATTCCAGCACCTGTACGTCACCCATTTCATATTATATAAATACGCAGATTCTGTGAGGTATAAAACCATGCAAAGAAAGAAGGAGCAGTATGGATAAACAGATGTATCGGATAAAAATAGGTGATAGTGTGAAGGAATATCCGCAAGGAACTACATATTTGGAGCTTGCGAAAGAACATCAGAGTGAATATGAAGCAGATATTGTGCTGGCAATGATAGAAAATCGGTTGGAGGAGCTTGAAAAACCGATTAAAAGTGATTGCGAAGTTTCGTTTGTTACAACGGCAAGCACAGTGGGA
This sequence comes from uncultured Lachnospiraceae bacterium, assembly GCA_910585545.1. Classification (GTDB taxonomy): domain Bacteria; phylum Bacillota; class Clostridia; order Lachnospirales; family Lachnospiraceae; genus An181. The sequence goes on along the minus strand of CAJUFN010000005.1, from coordinate 82,437 downwards.
AATAAAACATATCGAAGAAGCATGAAACTTTTGTTTGTAAAAGCGGTGCATGATGTGGGCGGCCATGATGTAATAAAAAAAGTGCATGTGGGTTATTCGGTGAGCAAAGGATATTATTGTACGATAGAGGGAGAGATCACGCTTGATGAAGAATTTCTTGCAAAGGTAGATGCACGGATGAAGCAGATGTCAGAAGAAAGACTTCCGATTCAAAAGAGAAGCATTTCTACGGATGATGCAATAAAATTATTTGCCAAATATGGAATGCACGATAAGGAGAAGTTATTCCGTTATAGGAGAAGTTCTACTGTGAATATTTATAGCCTGAATGAATTTGAGGATTACTATTATGGCTATATGGTTCCAGACACGTCTTACCTGAAATATTTCAAATTATATCTGTATGAGGGCGGTGTTGTATTACAGATGCCGGTGAAAGGAGCGCCTACTGTGGTACCAGAGTTCAAGCCGCAGCATAAGCTTTTTAAAGTACTTCAGGAGTCGGTGGAATGGGGAAATATGCTGGAAGTAGGAACGGTCGGCGAATTAAATGAAGCGGTGACAAAGCAGGATGTCAGTGAGCTTATTTTAGTGCAGGAGGCTTTGCAGGAAAAGAAAATAGCAGAGATCGCACAGCAGATTGCAGAGCGGCCGGATGTGAAATTTGTCTTGATCGCGGGACCGTCTTCTTCTGGCAAGACGACATTTTCTCATCGGTTATCGGTGCAGCTTCGAGCTAATGGATTAAAACCTCATCCGATTGCAGTGGACAATTATTTTAAAAACAGAGTAGATACACCAAAAGATGCAAGCGGGGAATATGATTTTGAATGTCTTGAAGCAATTGATCTCGAGCTTTTTAACCAGGATATGTGTTCTTTGCTTGCAGGTGAAGAAATTATGCTTCCAACATATAATTTTAAGACGGGCGAACGGGAATACCGAGGCGATAAGAAGAAACTTGGGGAACAGGATATCTTGGTGATTGAGGGAATTCATGGATTAAATGATAAGATGTCTCATGCACTTCCTACAGAGAACAAATTTAAGATTTATATCAGTGCGCTTACACAGATCAATATTGATGAACACAATCAGATACCGACCACAGATGGACGGCTGATAAGAAGGATTGTACGTGATGCAAGAACAAGGGGAACAAGTGCGAAACGGACGATTGAATTGTGGCCATCTGTCAGAAGAGGAGAGGAAGCAAATATTTTTCCGTTCCAAGAGCAGGCGGATGTGATGTTCAATTCCGCATTGATTTATGAATTGGCAGTACTGAAGCAGTATGCTGAGCCCGCACTGTTTGAAATAGAATCGGATTGTGAGGAATATACAGAGGCAAAACGCCTTTTGAAATTTTTTGATTATTTTGTGGGAATCGGAGGAGAAAATATTCCGGCGAATTCGATTCTTAGAGAATTTATCGGTGGAGGATGCTTTCGTATTTAGAAGGAATCCTCCTTCTTTAATTTCCAGCCCAAATCCATATCCTCTGGCAAAGGAGCAGTAAAGCACATTTTTTCTCCGGTTACCGGGTGGTTGAAATCTAGCTGATAGGAATGCAACGCCTGACGGGAAATACAGGAATAATCAGGATTATAAAGAAAATCGCCAGGAAGAGGGTGGCCTATGTACTTCATATGTACTCGAATCTGGTGCGTTCTTCCGGTGTCTAATCTTAATTTGGCGAGTGAATAACGCTCGTTTGTATCCAAAACACGATAATGTGTGCAGGCGTATTCCCCTCTTTGGAAATCTACCTGTCGTTCAATCGTAGAACCGTCGGTGCGGGCAATGGGAGCTTTTACACAGCCTTCGTTCTCTAAATGTCCGCTGACGATGGCAAGGTAAGTCCTGTGGATTTCACGTTTTGCGACCATATCGGAAAGTCTTGCGGCACTATACATGTTGCGGGCAAGGAGCAGAAGACCTGTGGTATCCTTATCCAGTCGGTTAATGCAGCGATAGATAAAAGGTTCTTTCTTTGAAGAAAAGTAGTAGGCAGCCGCATTTGCCAAAGTATTTTCGAAATTTCCCTGTGAAGGATGAATCGGCATGCCGGCCGGTTTGTTGATGACAAGCAAATCTTCGTCTTCGTATACAATCGGAAATGGAAGTTTGACCGGAACGATATTTTCCGAAGAGCCTATTTCGGTTATTGTCAGAGTAAGCACATCGTTTTCTTTTAAAATATCCCATACCCTTGCCCAGATACCGTTTAAGAGAATCCCATTTTCCGTCTTTTTTAAATGGGTAACGATTTGCTGGGAAAACCCATGTTGCTTTAAAAAGAAAAGGACAGGCTGACCGGCATATTCTTTTGTGATTTCATAATTTAATATCCGTTTCATAGTCTGTCCTTTCTATACTCATATATACTATTTTGATTTGATCTCTCTCCAAAGCTCGTTATAGATGGCATCATATTTATCGCCAAGGAAACGGAACGTTTCGCAGTGCTCCAGCTCGGAAGGCTGTGGGAATGCAATCGTACTGTTTTTGATCTTAGGATCTTCGATTAGTTCTCTTGCAGCCGTATTCGGTGTGGAATAAGTGATATAGTCAAAGTTTATCTTGGCAATATCCGGGCGGCACAAAAAGTCGATAAAAGTTTCGGCATTTTCTTTATGTTTGGAATTCTTTGGAATCACCCAAGAATCAATCCACACATTAGAGCCTTCTTTTGGAATCACATACTCGAGATCAGGATTTTCCAATTGCGTATAAATCGCTTCTCCGGAGTAGATGACTCCGATGGCAGCTTCATTGTTGATCATTTTGTCGCGTACCTGATCGATAACATACGCTTGCACAAGAGGTTTTTGTTCAATGAGTAATTCTTTTGCAGCTTCCAACTCATCTAAGTCTGTAGAGTTCAAAGAGTAGCCAAGATAACGCAAAGCTACTGCAAATGCGTCACGCACGCTGTCCTGCATCAGGATATTGTCCTTGTATTGTGGATCCCACAGAACACTCCAGCTGTCGATTGGTTCTGAAACCAGTGTCTTATTATATAAGATGCCTACGGTTCCCCAGCAGTATGGAATGGAATACTTGTTTTCCGGGTCAAACTGACGGGACTGTTCCATGTATTGTTTACCAATGTTCTTGATATTTGGTATGTTTTCGTAATTCAATTCAGCAAGCAAATCATTTTCGATCATACGTTGAATCATGTAATCAGAAGGGCAGACTACATCATAAGCGATTGCGCCGGACTGAATCTTTGGATACATAATTTCATTTGTCTCAAATTCTTCATAGATGACTTCGATGCCGGTTTCTTCTTCAAACATATCAAGGACGACAGGATCTAAATATTCGCCCCAGTTGTATACGATGACCTGATTGTCGCCGCTGATTTTATTTTTGGAACCATAGAAAAATCCACCTGCGACAAGAATGGCAGCCATTGTAACCGGAATCACTCTGCGGAATATAAGATGGGCAGCCTTTGCAGTTTTGGAAACACGCGCTTTTTTCGGTGCATTTTCTTTCTTTTGCGGCGAAGTATTGATCAGAATCAAAAGAAAGAGCACGGATACAAATAAAAGCGTAGACAGTGCATACATTTCCGGTTTAATTCCTTTTCGAACCTCACTGTAAATCTTGGTGGAAAGGGTCTCGACTCCAGGTCCTTTGGTAAAATGCGTGATAACAAAATCATCTAACGACATCGTGAATGATAAAAGGAAACCGGAGAAGACACCTGGAAGGATATCCGGGAATACGACTTTGAAAAATGCGTATACCGGAGAAGCACCAAGATCTAATGCAGCCTCATAGGTTCGTTTATTTGTTTGCTTTAGCTTTGGCATTACACTTAAAATTACATATGGAATATTAAAGGTAATATGTGCCAGTAAAATCGTGGAAAAGCCAAGCGAAAAACGAAAGGCAATAAAAAGCAGCATGAGAGAGATACCGGTAACGATGTCGGCATTTAACATCGGAATATTGGTAATCCCCATCATTATGGTACGAAATTTTCGGTTCAGAGACTGAATGCCGATTGCGGCAGCAGTTCCGATAATGGTTGCGATCAAGGCAGATAAAAATGCAATGATCAAAGTTGTGTAAAGCGCATTCATGATCTGTTCATTTTGAAACAGACGAACATACCATTTTCCGGTGAATCCGCCCCATTTTACACGAGTTTTAGAATCATTAAAAGAAAGTACCATAAGGGTGACGATTGGTGCATACAGCAGAACAAAAATCAGACCCAGGTATATCTTTTGTATTGTATTTTTCATTAGAATGCATTCCCCTCCCCATCTTTGTCATATTTGGCAATTAAAGCCATGCTAAGGATGATAAAAATCATGAGTACAAGAGAAAGACCGCTGCCTACATGCCAGTTGCTTCCTTGTTTAAATTCCTGTTCTATAACATTACCGATTAAAAGGATCTTACTTCCGCCTAATAAATCTGAGATAACAAATGTAGTAAGTGCAGGAACAAATACCATTGTAATTCCGCTGATCACACCTGGAATAGACAGTGGAATGATGATCTTGGTAAGTGTCTGAAAATTACTGGCGCCCAAATCCAGTGCGGCGTCAATGACATTTTTGTCAATCTTAACAAGGATGTTGTAGATTGGCAGTACCATAAAAGGCAGAAAATTATAAACCATACCAAGGATAATCGCGTATGGTGTATTGATAATGGAAAGCGAAGGCAGATGAAAAAAAGACAAGATGCCGTTAATGACACCGTTCTTTTCTAATAAAGTCTGCCATGCCAATGTGCGTAAAAGAAAGTTCATCCACATTGGCAGGATGAAAATCAACACAACAAAGCTTGTCTGATTGACATTTATCTTTGATAGGATCATTGCAAGCGGATAAGCCATAAGAAGGCAGATGATCGTACTGATAAACGACAATAAAAGAGCAAGTCCAAGCGCCTTTAAGTTCTCCGGCGTTGTGATTTTTGCAAGGTTCATCCATGTGAAGGCACCGTCCTGATTGGTCATTCCGTAATATACGATCATAAGCAGCGGAATGATGATAAAGGAAACTGCCCAAAAAAGGTATGGTCCGCTAAGGATACGTTTACTCTTCAATGATAACAGCCTCCTCATCTTCGGATTCTGGTTTTTTCATGATCTGGATATCAAATGGGTCTACCTTGATGCCTACCTGTGTACCTACCGGAAACATGTCTGTACTATGAACAAGCCAGTCATAATTATTGGCGGAAACTTCCATCTCGTAGTGTACCCCTTTGAAGATAAGATGCGTAACAACACCTTCGATGATACCTTCTTCCGGTTTTACCAAATCAATATCTTCTGGTCGGATGACTGCGTCAACTGGTTTGTTGCGGCCGAAGCCAACGTCCACACAAGGGAAGTTTGCACCAAGGATTTTCACAAGCTTATCTTCGACCATGATTGCCGGAAGAATATTACTCTCGCCGATAAAGTCGGCAACGAAGGCATTTTCCGGTTCGTTGTAGATATCTTCCGGAGTACCAATCTGCTGAATATAGCCTTGATTCATGACAACGATGGTATCGGACATCGTAAGAGCTTCTTCCTGATCATGGGTGACATAGACGAATGTAATGCCAAGTTCATTTTTCAGGCGGATTAGCTCGTATTGCATATCCTGACGCAGCTTTAAGTCCAGTGCGCCCAAAGGTTCATCGAGAAGCAGAACTTTTGGTTCATTTACGATGGCACGCGCAATTGCGATACGTTGCTGCTGTCCCCCGCTTAAGGAGTCGGGCATACGATTCTCGAAACCATCGAGATTTACCAGCTTTAATGCGTATTTGATTTTATCGTTAATATATGTCCTGGTTTTGCCTTTGATTTTTAAGCCAAACGCAATGTTTTCTGCGATTGTCATATGCGTAAAAAGTGCATATTTCTGGAAAACGGTATTAAGTTGGCGCTTGTTTGGTGCAAGACTTGTAATATCTGCACCGTCGAAGATGACCTTTCCCGTATCCGGAGATTCAAATCCACCCAGAATACGCAAAAGAGTTGTTTTTCCGCAGCCACTTGGACCAAGCAAGGTTAAAAATTCATTTTCGCGGATATAAAGATTCAATTCGTCCAATACGAGATTATCTCCGTATGACTTTGATATATTTACAAGGTCGATTAATTTGTGTGACATATCCTTATCCTCCGTAGGTTTTATTTTTTATAAAAATTTAATATGCCATCCAGATTGGAATGCATATTAGAAAACATAAGATCCAAAACAGTGAGTGCCGCCATGGATTCTACCACTACGACTGCTCTTGGAACGATGACAGGGTCATGCCGTCCTGTGATTGATAACGTTGTTGCTTCTCCTTGCTTCGTAACGGTATTTTGAACCTTGGCAATCGAAGGAGTGGGTTTGAAAGCGGCACGTAAAATTACAGTGTCACCATCGCTCATACCACCTAAGATACCACCGGAATGATTGGTGCTTTTGCTGATATGACCGTTTTTGTCCAGGCAGAAAGCATCATTATTCTGACTCCCAAGTGCAGAAGAGGCAGAAAATCCGTCGCCAATCTCTACCGCTTTTACTGCGCCGATAGACATGATTGCTTTTGCAAGAGTGGCATCCAGTTTAGAAAAGACCGGTTCACCAATCCCGACGGGAAGATGTTCTATCCGGCATTCGATTACTCCGCCTGCCGAATCCTGTTGCTCCATGCAGTCAGAAAGAAATTCTTCTGCTTTTTTTGCAGTCTGAGCATTTGGCATATACAATGGATTACGATTGATTTCATCAAAATGATAATCCGATGGGGCAATACTATAAGGTCCGATTGCCTTCGTATATGCTTGTATTGTAATACCAAGTGTATGCAAAATTTTGGAAGCAATTGCACCGGCAGCGACACGGCCGATGGTCTCGCGTCCGGAAGAACGTCCGCCGCCGCGGTAATCGCGAAAACCGTACTTGGCATCAAAAGTATAGTCGGCATGTCCCGGACGGTAAGTGGCGGCAAGATTTTTATAATCCTTGGAACGCTGATCTTGATTGTATACAATCAAAGAAATTGGAGTTCCGGTGGTTTTTCCTTCAAAAATACCAGATAGAATCTGGATCTGCTCACTTTCATTTCGTTTTGTTGTATATTTACTTTGTCCAGGCTTTCTGCGGTCCAGGAAAGGCTGAATATCCTCTGTGGACAAAGCAAGTCCTGCAGGGCAGCCGTCAATGACAACACCGATCGCAGGGCCGTGGGATTCTCCCCAGGTAGTGATTCGAAAATGATTTCCGAAGATAGAACCTGACATAGGCATTCCTCTTTTCTATAAAATTTTTGTAAAATAGTTGTTTTATATGTTATATATTTAAAAACCGTTATTCCTATTATATAGGAATAGAAAAAAAGGTGCAATCTTATTTTTCTCTGTACTTTTAAAGAAGGTTATATTATAATCAAAAGGTACAGCAATGAGTAAAAAGGGAGTATATAATGAGTAAAAAAACAGAGAAAACTGAACTTGAAATCTATGATAGTTACGGTGACGAGTATGAAGATGAATACGAAGCTGATGACGAGTATGAAGACATCGAAGTAGAAGACATTGAAGAGTATGAAGATATCGAAGTAGATGACATCGATGAGTATGAAGACGAATACGAAGAACAGGATGACAGTGAGTGTGAGATGGAGCGCTTAAGAAAGAGAAAAAAACGAAAAAAGACTACATTGATCATATGCACAAGCCTTTTGGCAGTGATCGCAGCCGCTTATCTGGGATTAGCTTTGTTCTTCCAAAGCCATTTTTATTTTTCTACAGAGATTAATGGCAAAGATTTTTCGGGAAAAAGCATCGAGGAAGTAGAGGCATATCTGGAAAGTAAGGTTGATAATTATGTTCTGACATTGCATGAAGCCAATGGAAAAGAAGAACAAGTGAATGGGAAAGATATCGGTATCAAATATACCAAGGACAAAGAAAAAAAAGAGCTGAATAAAATCATGGATGACCAGAATCCATTTTTATGGCCGGTATCTTTATGGAAAGAATCCGAGCGAGAAGTCGAAGTAGGAGTAGAATATAATCAGGAGAGTCTGACTGAGAAGATGGCTGCTTTGGAATGTATGAAGGCAGAAAATCAGCTGGCATCCGTAGATGCACATCCGAAGTTTAACGGTACCGAGTTTGCGGTGGAGCCGGAAGTTGTAGGAACACAGATTCATCAGGAAAACTTTACGGCGAAAGTACAGCAGTATATCTCGGAATTCAGAACAGATTTGAATATGGCAGAAGAGGGTTGCTATATTGTTCCAAAATTTACGTCTGAATCAAAAGAGGTTATTGCAGCGAAAGACAGTATGAATCAGTACTTAAAAGCGAGTATTACATACAAGTTAGAAGGCGCAGATCCGATTGTCGTGGACAAGATAAAGATTGCAGAGTGGTTAAGTGTGGATGCAAATATGGCGCCGGTATTTAATACAGAAGCAGTGGGGGCTTTTATAGACGAATTCTGCGGACAGTATAATACGGTAGGAAAGACACGTTCTATCACAACGCCAACGGGGAAAACGGCAGAAGTATCCGGCGGTACCTATGGATGGAAAATTGACCGTGATGCGGAATGCAATGCTCTTATCAATAGTATTAAAGGCGGCGAAGTGACAGAAAGGACGCCGGAATACGCACAGTCGGCAGCCACTCATGGCGCACAGGATTGGGGTAATACTTATTTGGAAGTGGATTTGAGTACACAGTATATGTGGTATGTCAAAGATGGAGGAGTAGCGTTTGAAAGCGCGGTTGTTACCGGGCTGCCGATTCCGGAACGCATTACACCAGAAGGAGTATACGATATACTGGAAATGAAGAAAAACAAGACGTTAAGAGGTGAGAAATTACCGGACGGTACTTATTCTTATGAGACTCCGGTAGATTACTGGATGCGTGTTACGTGGACCGGGATCGGATTTCATGATGCAGGCTGGCAGCCGGCGTTTGGAGGAGAGCTTTATAAGACAAAAGGTTCTCATGGATGTATTAATATGCCGCCGACAGCAGCAGCGCAGCTGTATAATCTGATTGATTATCATACACCGGTTATCATACATTACTAAAAATTCAGATGAGGTATAAGGAATAATATGTATCAATTAATAAAGAAAGATGGACTTGCAAAACGTGGCAGGTTGGAGACAGTACATGGAGTCATTGAGACTCCTGTATTTATGAATGTCGGCACTGCGGCAGCGATCAAAGGAGCCGTTTCGACCGATGATCTTCAGAATATAAAAACGCAGGTGGAACTGTCCAATACCTATCATCTCCATGTAAGACCGGGGGATATGGTAGTAAAGAAACTTGGCGGAATCCACAAATTCATGAATTGGGATAAGCCGGTACTTACGGATTCAGGCGGATTTCAGGTGTTTTCGCTCGCCGGACTTCGAAAGATCAAAGAAGAGGGCGTATATTTCAATTCGCATATTGACGGGAAAAAGATTTTCATGGGACCGGAAGAGAGCATGCAGATTCAATCCAATCTTGCATCTACGATCGCAATGGCATTTGATGAGTGTCCTTCAAGTGTAGCGACAAGAAAATATATGGAAGATTCCGTTTCCAGAACGACAAGATGGCTCGTAAGATGTAAAGAGGAAATGAAAAGACTTAACGGACTTGAGGATACGATTAACAGACATCAGCTTTTGTTCGGCATTAATCAGGGTGGTATTTATGAGGATATCCGTATTGCGCATGCGAAAGAAATTGCCAAACTTGATTTGGATGGATATGCAATTGGCGGGTTAGCCGTAGGAGAGTCGCATGAGGAAATGTACCGTATATTAGATGCAGTCGTTCCATATCTTCCGCAAGAGAAACCGACTTATCTTATGGGGGTCGGAACTCCGGCGAATATTTTAGAAGCAGTGGAGCGCGGCGTAGATTTCTTTGATTGCGTATATCCAAGCAGAAACGGCCGTCACGGTCATGTCTATACCAATCAGGGTAAATTGAATCTTTTCAATGCAAAATATGAACTGGATGAGCGTCCTATTGAAGAAGGCTGCGGCTGCCCGGCATGCAGAAGCTACAGCAGAGCATATATCAGGCATTTGTTAAAGGCAAAAGAGATGCTCGGGATGCGGCTTTGCGTATTGCATAATCTGTATTTCTACAATACGATGATGGAAGAAATCAGAGCAGCGATTGAAGCAGGAGACTATAGGGCTTATAAGGAAGCGAAGCTTAAAAGAATGGCTGGAGAAAACAGCTAAGTGTAAAGAATTTATGAAAAAACATATTTATACTTGATGTCATAGTAAAAATTGTGTATTATGTTTTATTGAATAGCGAAATAGCGACTGACCAGGATAATTGTAGGAGGAATAAAAGTATGAATGCAGTGTTAGCAGCTCAGGGAACGATGAGTATGGGAGTGATCGTAATAGTATATGCCTTATTATTCGGAGGCTTGTACTTCTTTTTAATCCGTCCGCAGAGAAAAGAACAGAAAAGAGTTCAGGGAATGATTTCTTCTCTGGAAGTAGGCGATACAGTTCTTACAACCAGCGGATTTTATGGAGTAATTATCGATATCACAGACGAAGATGTGATCGTAGAATTCGGAAGCAACAAAAACTGCCGTATCCCGATGCAGAAAGCAGCAATCGCGCAGGTGGAAAAACCAGAATAATAGTTTGACAATGAGGATGTGTGAAAGCACATCCTTTCGTATTGTGTGAAGATAATCTGTGCTTGATGTATCTTCGCTTTTGCATGCTAAAAGGTTGAAATGAATATAAAAATGAGTTAATATATTGCGTATATAGTGTTGAAAGGAATGATAAATATGCAGCTTCATATAGGCGTGATAAGAGGGGACGGAATCGGTCCGGAGATTGTGACAGAAGCAGTCAAAGTCTTGAATAGAGTAGGAGAAGTTTATGGGCATACATATTCGTTTGAAGAATTATTGCTGGGAGGAGCATCCATTGATGTACACGGAGTTCCTCTTACGGATGAAACGATAGAGAAGGCAAAATCATGCGATGCGGTGCTTATGGGTTCCATCGGGGGGGATGCAAAGACATCGCCGTGGTATCAGTTAGAACCGTCAAAGAGACCGGAAGCAGGTCTTCTTGCAATTCGAAAAGCGTTGAATTTATTTGCAAACTTACGTCCGGCAGTGCTTTATGATGAATTAAAAGGCGCTTGTCCTTTGAAAGAAGAGCTTACAGAAGGCGGATTCGACATGATGATCATGCGTGAGCTTACCGGAGGATTATATTTCGGAGAGCGTAAAACGGTAGAAGAAGCCGGTGTGATGACCGCATATGATTCGTTGACATATAGCGAAACTGAGATTAGAAGAATTGCAAAAAGGGCGTTTGATATTGCCATGAAACGCAGTAAAAAAGTGACTAGTGTCGATAAGGCAAATGTACTTGATTCTTCCAGACTTTGGAGAAAAGTGACAGAGGAAGTGGCAAAGGATTATCCGGAGGTGACTTTGGAAAATATGCTTGTCGATAACTGTGCAATGCAGCTTGTAAAAAATCCGAAACAGTTTGACGTAATTTTAACCGAGAATATGTTTGGGGATATTTTATCTGATGAAGCCAGCATGGTGACCGGTTCGATCGGAATGCTTGCATCTGCAAGCTTGAATGAGACGAAGTTTGGATTGTATGAGCCAAGCGGCGGTTCGGCACCGGATATCGCGGGAAAAGGCATTGCGAATCCAATCGCAACGATTCTCTCAGCGGCAATGATGCTGCGATTTTCCTTTGATCTTGACAAAGAGGCAGATGCGATTGAGAAAGCAGTAGATCTGGTGTTGAAAGATGGTTACCGCACGATTGATATTATGTCAGAAGGAAAAGAGCAGATTGGAACAGCTAAAATGGGTGATTTGATCTGTGAAAGAATACAATAATCATACTATTATAATTATTATAGAAAGAAGGATAAACAATGAAAAGTGATACCGTAACAAAAGGTGTGCAGCAAGCGCCGCATCGTTCTTTGTTTAATGCGCTTGGTTATACAAAAGAAGAATTGGAAAAACCATTAGTTGGGATTGTATGTTCCTATAATGAAATCGTGCCAGGACATATGAACCTTGATAAAATCGCAAATGCCGTAAAAATGGGTGTTGCTATGGCAGGTGGAACACCGGTCATGTTCCCGGCGATCGCTGTCTGTGACGGAATTGCAATGGGACATATTGGTATGAAATATTCTCTGGTAACAAGAGATTTGATTGCAGATTCTACAGAAGCAATGGCATTAGCACATCAGTTTGATGCCCTTGTGATGATTCCAAACTGTGATAAGAATGTACCGGGGCTTTTGATGGCGGCGGCAAGAATTAACGTGCCGACAGTTTTCGTAAGCGGAGGTCCGATGCTTGCAGGACATGTAAAAGGTCATAAGACAAGCCTTTCCAGTATGTTTGAGGCAGTTGGTTCCTATGCGGCAGGCACGATGAGTGAGGAAGATGTAACAGAATTTGAAAATAAGGCATGTCCGACATGCGGTTCCTGCTCTGGCATGTATACGGCGAATAGTATGAACTGTCTTACTGAGGTGCTTGGTATGGGACTTCCGGGCAACGGAACGATTCCGGCAGTATATTCTGAACGTATTCGTCTTGCAAAACATGCGGGTATGCAGGTGATGGAAATGTATAGAAGGAATATCCGCCCAAGAGATATTATGACACAGGATGCTATTTTAAATGCGCTGACAGTGGATATGGCACTTGGATGTTCTACGAACAGTATGCTTCACATTCCTGCGATCGCACATGAGATTGGAATGGATTTTGAGATTGATTTTGCAAATCCGATCAGTGAAAAGACTCCAAACCTTTGTCATCTTGCACCGGCAGGTCCGACTTATATGGAAGATCTTAATGAAGCAGGCGGTGTGTCAGCAGTTATGAAAGAGTTGGATAAAAAAGGATTGCTTCATACAGACTGCATGACGGTAACCGGTAAGACTCTTGGAGAAAATATTAAAGATGCAGTGAATAAAGATCCGAATGTTATTCGTCCGATTGAAAATCCATATAGTGAAACCGGCGGACTCGCAGTATTAAAAGGAAATCTTGCACCGGACGGAAGTGTGGTAAAACGTTCAGCAGTGGTAGAAGAGATGATGGTACATGAAGGTCCGGCAAGAGTATTTGACTGTGAAGAAGATGCGATCGATGCAATCAAGAGTGGAAAAATCGTAGCCGGAGATGTTGTTGTAATTCGCTATGAAGGTCCAAAAGGTGGTCCGGGTATGCGTGAGATGTTAAATCCGACATCAGCCATTGCGGGCATGGGTCTTGGTTCCAGTGTTGCGCTTATTACAGACGGCAGATTCAGCGGTGCGTCAAGAGGCGCTTCTATCGGACATGTGTCTCCGGAAGCGGCAGTCGGCGGTCCGATCGCGCTTGTGGAAGAAGGCGATATCATCAAGATTGACATTCCGAATCTGAAATTAGAATTAGATGTGCCGGAAGATGTGCTTGCCAGAAGAAAAGAGCAGTGGACACCGAAACAGCCAAAAGTAACAACCGGATATCTGGCAAGGTATGCTTCTTTGGTAACATCTGGTAACAGAGGTGCTGTATTGCAGATTCCGGAAGGAAAATAGAAATACAGAAATAAAAATATAGTAAGAAAAAATACATAAAAGAGGAGAATGATATGCAGTTAACAGGCGCAGAAATTGTAATAGAGTGTTTAAAAGAGCAAGGTGTGGATACTGTGTTTGGCTATCCGGGAGGTGCGATTTTAAATGTATATGATGCATTATATAAACATCAGGGTGAGATTAAGCATATTCTGACTTCCCATGAACAGGGCGCTTCTCATGCGGCAGACGGTTATGCCAGAGCGACAGGAAGAGTCGGTGTGTGTTTTGCTACAAGCGGACCGGGAGCTACCAATCTTGTAACAGGTATTGCAACTGCCTATATGGATTCCATACCGGTAGTAGCGATTACCTGTAATGTAGGCGTATCTTTGCTTGGAAAAGATAGTTTTCAGGAAATCGACATTGCGGGTGTGACTATGCCGATTACAAAACATAATTATATCGTAAAAGATGTGACGCAGCTTGCCGATACCATAAGAAAGGCTTTTAAGATTGCAAAAAGCGGCCGTCCAGGACCGGTTCTTATTGATATTCCAAAGGATGTGACGGCAAATAAGACAGAATATGTGAAAATGGATGTAAGCAGTTGGAAAGAAAAAACGCCAAAGATTTCTATGGAAGAGATTGAAGTAGCGGAAAGATTGCTTGCCAAGTCTAAAAAACCATATATCTTTGTAGGAGGAGGCGCGGTATTGTCAGGTGCCAGCAAAGAGGTTACCGAATTTGCACATAAACTGGATGCACCGGTGTGTGATTCCCTGATGGGAAAGGGAGCTTTCTCAGGAGTGGATGAATTGTATTCAGGAATGCTTGGGATGCATGGGACGAAAGCTTCTAACTTTGGGGTAAGTCAGTGTGACCTTTTGGTAGTGATTGGAGCCAGATTCAGTGACCGTGTGACCGGAAATGCAAAAAAATTTGCAAAGCATGCAAAGATCTTGCAGATTGATATAGATCCGGCAGAGATTAATAAAAATATCTTGGTTCATGCAAGTGTGACCGGTGATGTGAAACAGGTACTTGATATTTTGAATGCGCGTATAGAGCAGCAAGACCATAAAGACTGGAAACAGCAGATTGCAGATTACAAAGAGAAATATCCGTTGACCTATCATGAGGAGGTGCTTGCGGGACCATTTGTTATAGAAGAGATTTATCGTCAGACAAATGGAGACGCGATTATCTGTACTGAAGTAGGACAGCACCAGATGTGGGCGGCGCAGTTCTATAAATATACAAAACCGAGAACGTTTCTGACATCAGGCGGACTTGGAACAATGGGCTATGGTCTTGGTGCTTCGCTTGGAGCAAAGATGGGAATGCCGGAAAAAACAGTAGTGAATATTGCCGGAGACGGATGTTTCCGTATGAATATGAATGAGATTGCAACAGCAGTACGTCATCAGATTCCAATTATTCAAGTTGTGATAAATAACCATGTACTTGGTATGGTACGCCAATGGCAGACATTGTTTTATGAAAAAAGATACTCCGCAACAGTATTGAATGATGCAGTTGATTTTGTAAAACTGGCAGAGGCTATGGGAGCAGTTGGTTTCAGAGCTTCCACAAGAGATGAGTTTAAGGAAGTATTTGCAAAAGCACTTGAACTTGGTAAACCGGTTGTGATTGATTGTATGATCGACAGTGATGAAAAAGTGTGGCCAATGGTGGCTCCGGGAGCTGCTATCAGTGAAGCTTTCAGCGAAGAAGATTTGTAAAAAAATGGTGAATTATGAAGAAATCCTTAAAGTTGGGATTTCTTCTTTTTTTTGCCGATTTCGTATTGCTAAGCAATAAAATGCAAGATATAATATCAAAAGATACAATAATGTTGGGGGAGCTACATTTTGTAGCAAAATAGTACGAAAGGGAGAAATATGAAGGAAGAAAGAACTACTGGCACAAAAAGCCAAACGAGAAGAAGTACGAGTGGTACACGTAGTACAAGCGCTGTACATAATACAAAGGCTTCAAGTGTTGCACGAAGTGCGCAAGCGGCGGGGGATAGACGTTCGACAGGCAGAAGGAATGCAGCACATCGAAGAAAGAGAAAGAGACGTCTGGTCCGAAGATATGTTACTCTTTTTTCTGTTTTGATCATTTTTGCTTCTGTTATATTTTTTACGGCAGCGGCAATGAGAAATGCAAGTCCTATAGATATCGTGCTCAAAGCAGCCGAACTTGAGATGAAGCAAGAACAGGAAGTCCCTTCTTTGACAGCAGAAGTACAAGTCGGAGGAAAAAAGGAAAAGGTATTAAAGAAAGTATTGGACAGAAAGCACAATTATACGGTTGCGGACTTTGTAGAAGAACTGGAATCAGGAAAAGGTTATGAAGTAGTTTGCAAAGCAGATGGAACTGTAGAAGGCGAATTTGATATTAAGATAAATTTAACGGAAGACATGAAGAAAAAACTAGAACGCAAATATATGAAGCGCGTCAATGTTTCCGTGAAAGAAGGAAAATTAGTAGTTCAGAATAAATATGGGACATGGGAAGAAGATAAATTTAAATTATATGATGGAACCTATGTGAAAAGTAACTTTATGCAGTCCAAAGGAAGTACATATTATTTTGGAGAAGATGAAAAGAAAGTGATCGGCTGGCAGGAGATCGAATCATACAAATACTATTTTGACGAAGAAGGGAAAATGCTGACTGGCTGGCAGAAAATCGAAGATGCAACATACTATTTCGGAGAAGAAGGAAAGGCACATGTAAGCTGGCTGGAATTAGACGGGAATAAATACTGCTTTGACAAAGATGGTAAGATGCTGACCGGAGAACAACAAGTCGGCATTAAGAAATGTGTATTTGCCGAAGATGGTAAACTGGAATCCGAAGAAAGCAGTATTGATCCAAGTAAACCGATGGTAGCGCTGACATTTGACGATGGTCCGGGAAAACGTACCATGGAGCTTTTGGAAGCGTTTGAAGAATATGGAGCAAGAGCAACTTTTTTCATGGTTGGAAGCAATATTCCGAATTATCCCGATGCAATAAAGAAGATGGAAGAAATTGGCTGTGAGATTGGGAATCATACGAATACGCATGCCAACCTGACAAAGCTCGATGCTGCAGGAATCAATAACGAAATAGGTACAGTGGATCAACTCCTGGCAGATATTATCGGACGAGGAGCGACTGTGATACGTCCGCCTTGGGGAGAGAAGAATGATACGGTGAAATCGACCGTACAGAATCCGCTTATCATGTGGTCTATCGATACGTTAGACTGGAAGACAAGGAATGCGGAATCCACTATTTCTACAGTTATGAATAACGTTGGCGATGGGGATATTATCCTGATGCACGATATTCATACGCAATCTGTCGATGCGGCAATCCAATTGATTCCTAAATTGCAGGCAGCAGGATATCAGCTTGTGACAGTATCAGAATTGGCGCAGTCCAGAAATATTAACATGGAAAAGGGCGGCGTTTATTCAGAGTTCTGGAAAGAATAAAGAATAGTTAAAAAATAATTTTTTGCTTTAAAGCGAAAAAGTGATTGACAGATAGGAAAAAAAGAGTTAATATAAAAAACGAATTGAATACATCTACTAAAAATACGATGAAAAGAAATAGTATATATCGGATTGTACAATACAGAGAGTCTTGGATGGTGGGATCAGGACATGTTACAAGATATAGAATTCCTCTTGGAGTAGAATGCTGAAACGAAAGTAGGCATCTCCGGCAGCAACCGTTAACATGCAAGAGTATAAACGGATTATCCGGTGTACTTAGTGAGGCAGATACTGTGAAGTATTTGTGAAGTAAGGTGGGATCATGGAAGTCTTGGCTTTCATCCTTATAGTTTCTATAAGGATGGAAGCTTTCTTAATTTATTAGGATTTATTAGGAAAATTTGTTTCTGTAAAAAAGTTTAATATGGGAGGACGATTGTATGATTATTGTATTAAAACCAAGAACAAGCAAAGAAAACGTGGCACGTATGGAGGCGATGATTCAAAAGAAGGGAATGCAGCCGCATACTGTTATCGGAGAAGAGATGACGATTATCGGATGTATCGGCGATACAACCAGAATTGATTCAAAATTATTTGAGGTGGATCCATGTGTAGATAAAGTTATGCATGTACAGGAACCATATAAGTTGGCAAACCGTGCATTTCATCCGGAAGATTCGGTAGTTAATGTGAGCGGTGTTTTAGTTGGCGGCGAACATTTGGCAATGATCGCCGGACCTTGTTCGGTAGAGTCTGAAGAACAGGTGATAGAGATTGCAAAGGCGGTTAAGGCATCCGGTGCGAATCTTCTCAGAGGCGGAGCATTTAAACCGCGTACGAGCCCATATGCGTTCCAGGGAATGGGCATGGATGGTCTGGAAATCCTGTGTGCGGCAAGAGAAGAAACAGGGCTTCCGATTGTGTCGGAGTTATTGGCATTGGAACATCTGGAGGTATTTGACGATAAGGTTGATTTGATTCAGATCGGGGCAAGAAATATGCAGAACTTTGATTTATTAAAACACCTTGGACAGACGAAAAAACCGATTCTCTTAAAGAGAGGATTGAATGCGACTTATGAAGAATGGATCATGGCAGCAGAATATATTATGGCAGCGGGAAATGAAAATGTAATTCTTTGTGAGCGCGGTGTACGTACATTTGAATCTTATACAAGAAATACGCTGGATCTTCAGGCGATTCCGGTTATCAAGACGTTGACACATCTGCCAATCATTATTGATCCAAGTCATGCCGGAGGCAAATGGTGGCTGGTAGAGCCAATGGCAAAAGCAGCAGTTGCAGCAGGAGCAGATGGCTTGATGGTAGAGGTTCATAACGACCCGTCTTGCGCTTTGTGTGATGGGGCACAGTCATTAAAACCAGAAAAATATGATATGCTTTTGCAGACGATAGGGACAATCGCACCGGTAGTAGGAAAGAAACTTAGGTAAGAACTACTTGTCTTGATGGGAGAGATTTAATGGAAATGATGGTCGAGCTTGGGGCTTTAAGCTATCCAATTTATATTGAAAGAGGAATTTTGAATAAGGTAGAGTGCCATATAAAGGAGAAATTCAATGGGAAAAAGATTTTTATTATTTCTGATGACAGGGTTTATGCACTTTATGGCGAATGTATCGAGAGTCAGCTGAATGGATCGTATGATTGCGGAAGCTATATCATTCCGCATGGAGAGCAGTCTAAAAATTTTCAGATGCTTTCGGGCATTTATAGCGCATTGTTAAAAGCAGGTATCACAAGAAGTGATTTGATTATCGCACTTGGCGGCGGTGTGGTTGGAGATCTGGCAGGATTTGTGGCTGCAACGTATTTAAGAGGAATTCCATTTATACAGATTCCTACTTCCTTACTCGCACAGGTAGATTCCTCTATAGGGGGAAAGGTTGCGGTAGATTTGCCGGAAGGAAAGAATCTTGTAGGGGCGTTTTATCAGCCGAAAATGGTATTGATCGATCCGAATGTATTGGAAACTTTACCCAAGCGTTATTTGAAAGATGGGATGGGAGAAGTTATCAAATATGGATGCATCAAAGACAAGGAGTTGTTTGAACTTTTAGAACAAAGTGGCTCTTATGAAAATCTGAAAGAACATATGACAACCGTTATTTATCGATGTGTGAATATCAAACGAGACATCGTGGAAAAAGATCAGTTTGATAAAGGTGAGCGGATGCTGTTGAATTTTGGACATACCCTAGCGCATGCGATTGAACAATATTGTCACTATACAAGAGAAAGCCATGGAGAGGCAGTGGCGGAAGGAATGTATCAGATCACAAGAATTTCCGAAAAAAAAGGATTCACCAAAGAAGGAACCGCAGAAGCGATTGGCAGGATATTAAAGATGTATGGATTGCCGTTAAAAGCAGATATTCCGATGGAGAACCTGGTGAGTGCGATTACCAGGGATAAAAAGAATTTTAAAAATACCCTGAATTTGATTCTGTTAAAGGAAATCTCAGAAAGCGAGATTTATCCTGCTGATATTCAGTATTTTGATGAAGTAGAAATGGTATAGTGATATAGAAAGAAGGATTTGAAAAATGAGTACAGTGCATTTGGCGGTGATTGGAAAAACTTTAAAGCACTCGCTTTCTCCGGAAATCCATAAATATATGTATCGGCAGTTAGGGATAGAGGGGACTTATGAAAAGATAGAACTTTGCCCGGAAGAAGTGTGTAATGTCGTAGAGATGATGAAACAAAAGAAACTGATGGGATTGAATGTAACGATGCCATATAAGGAAGCGGTTATGGCATATCTGGATGAACTGGGGGAAGACGCAAAGGCTATCGGTGCAGTAAATACGATTCATTTGAAAGATGGGAAGGCATACGGATACAATAGTGACCATATCGGAATCCGTTATATGTTTGAACTGCAAAATGTAAGTGTCAAAGGAAAAAATGTTGTCATCCTTGGAAATGGCGGCGCAGCATGTGCGGTTATTTATGCCATGAAAAATGGAGGTGCAGCGAAAATCACGGTAGTTGCACGCACGATAGAAAAAGCGGAAAAATTAAAGGAACGTTTTCCATATATTAAATGCTTTACATATGAAGATGAGTTGTTTGGAGATATTCTTATCAACACAACACCAGTAGGCATGTACCCGAATGAAGGTGAAAGTGTCGTCGAGCGTGAAGTAATAAGAACTTTTAAAGCAGCAGCGGATATCGTGTATAATCCGCTTATGACAGAGTTTTTGAATATTGCAAAAGAGGAAGGTTTAAAAATTGTGACCGGACTATCCATGCTGGTGGGGCAAGCCATCCGTTCAGAAGAAATATGGTTTGGACAGGAAATTAATTATCGGCTGGGAAATGCAATACACGAAGAGCTATCCAGGTTGTTTTAGAATCAGATGAAAATGAAACAGAGGACGCAGCGTTGTTAAAAAGCTGCGTCCTCGATTTATTTATTTTTCCTGATATTTTTCAAGCAAGGTACGGATTTTTTCCGTTGGAACCATAACGTCGCCAATAGACATATCATGATTCAGGGAATCGATGATCAAGGCAAGATATTTACTCATATCTGCCACTACAAAGTATGGTTTCGCCATAGCAGCTGGCGGAAGATAAGTAAGATTTGTCGTTATGACTTTGTTAATATAGCCCTTCTCATAGTATTCGTCAAATTTTGCGAAGCCCTCTGTGAAAAGGCCAAAAGTAGTGCATACAAACACACGGTTTGCATTGCGCTCTTTTAATTTCTTGGCAACATCAAGCATGCTTTCGCCGGAAGCAATCATATCGTCGATGATGATAACGTCTTTTCCAGCCACGTCATCTCCTAAAAATTCATGTGCAACGATTGGATTTTTGCCATTGATAATGGTAGAATAGTCGCGGCGTTTATAGAACATGCCCATGTCGACGCCAAGGACATTGGAAAAATAAACGGCACGATGCATAGCGCCTTCATCCGGGCTTACGATCATTAAGTGATCTTTATTGATTTTCAAATCCGGCACATTGCGAAGCAGTGCTTTCATAAACTGATACTGTGGTCCGAAATTATCGAAGCCTTCTAGTGGAATGGCATTCTGAACGCGAGGATCATGTGCGTCAAACGTAATGATGTTTTCCACACCCATATTCATCAGTTCTTCGAGTGCAAGCGCACAGTCCAAAGATTCTCTTTTGGTACGTTTGTGCTGTCTGCTTTCATATAAAAACGGCATAATGACCGAGATACGGTTTGCCTTTCCGGTAGCGGCAGAAATAACTCGCTTTAAATCCTGATAATGGTCATCCGGCGACATGTAATTTGTATGACCGTTGACCGTGTAAGTCAGACTATGATTGCATACATCTACGATAATAAATAAATCTTTTCCGCGAACACTTTCCAAAAGAGTTGCCTTTGCCTCACCGCTTCCAAAACGCGGGCAGGAGTGATCGGTAAGATAGTTTTCATGTTTATAGTCAGCAAAAGAGGCAGAAGGATCAGTTAGTGCTTCTTTGCGAAATTTTACAATATAGTCATTTACTTTCTGCCCAAGCTCTTTGCAGCTTTCCAGCGCGATGATCTTTAATGGTGCTTTTGGCAGAGTTTGTTCTAATATTTTGATATTTGCCATGATTTTCTCCTAGTATTTTCTAATAGTCCTACATCTGTTATATCACCTTTTGCGGATAAGGACAAGAATAGAAGGCAAAAAATTGCATTTTTCATAGAAATTTAGTATGATAAGGTAGAAGAAAGCTTAAGGAGCTGTAAAATGAAGCACGAACATAGAATAAGTAAGATAGAAACAGGCAGTATCGCAGAAGAACTCGGTATTGAACCAGGAGACGTTCTTGTCTCAATTAATGACAATGAAATTGAAGACGTATTTGATTATCATTATTATGTCAATGATGAAGAAATTTTACTTCTCGTTCGCAAAGCGGATGGAGAAGAATGGGAATTCGAGATAGAGAAGGATTATGAAGAAGATTTAGGAATTGAATTTGAGCAGGGGCTGATGGACGAGTATCGCTCTTGCAGAAATAAGTGCATGTTTTGTTTTATCGACCAGATGCCGAAAGGAATGAGGGAAACATTGTATTTTAAAGATGATGATTCCAGATTGTCTTTTCTGCAGGGAAATTATATCACATTGACGAACATGAGCGATCATGATATTGACAGGATCATCCGATATCATCTGGAGCCGATCAATGTGTCTATTCATACGATGAATCCGGAACTTCGATGCAAGATGCTGCATAATCGTTTTGCAGGAGAAGCCCTTAAAAAATTGCAAAGACTATATGAAGGCGGTATTACGCTGAATGGGCAGATTGTACTGTGCAAAGGAATCAATGATAAAGCAGAGTTAGAATACAGTATAGAGAAGATGGCGGAATATATACCGCAGCTGCAAAGTGTGTCGATCGTTCCGGTAGGACTTACGAAATACAGAGAAGGACTGTATCCGCTGGAGCCGTTTACAAAAGAAGATGCGAAAGAAGTTCTTGCTATCATTCATAGATGGCAGAATATTTTTTATGAAAAATACGGAATGCATTTTATACATGCAGGAGATGAGTGGTATCTTCTGGCACAAGAAGAGCTGCCGGAAGAATCGCGTTATGACGGATATTTACAGTTGGAAAATGGCGTGGGGATGATAAGACTCCTTCTTGATGAATTTGAGGAGGCTTTCTTGGCGCTAAAGGGCAGCAAAAAGGAGATTGAAATCTCACTGGCAACAGCAAAGCTTGCTTATCCGTATATTAAAAGAATGTTAGAGCGGCTAAAGGAAAAGTATCCGAATCTCACAGCACATCTTTACTGTATTAAAAATGAGTTTTTCGGAGAGAAGATAACAGTTGCAGGTCTTGTGACCGGACAGGATATTATTACACAATTGCAGGGGAAACCACTGGGAAGTTCTCTGCTTTTGCCTTGCAATATGTTTCGGGATACAGAAGAGGTATTTTTGGATGATGTGACAAAATCAGAACTGGAAGAGGCTTTACAAGTGAAGGTAGATATTGTAAAATCAAGCGGACAAGATTTTGTCGATGCAGTTATAAAAAGATAAAAAATAAGGAGAATAGATTTATGAGTAAACCAGTAGTGGCCATCGTAGGACGTCCAAATGTAGGGAAATCTACGTTGTTTAATGTACTGGCAGGGCAGATGGTTTCCATCGTAAAAGATACGCCTGGAGTTACAAGGGATCGTATTTATGCGGAGGTGTCATGGCTTGACCGTCAGTTTACATTGATCGATACCGGAGGTATCGAACCAGACAGCCGCGATATTATATTGTCACAGATGCGTGAGCAGGCACAGATTGCTATTGATACGGCAGATGTGATCATATTTATTACAGACGTAAGACAGGGACTTGTAGACGCAGATGCGAAGGTGGCGGATATGTTAAGAAGGTCCGCAAAGCCGGTTGTTCTTGTCGTGAATAAGGTAGACAGTTTTGAAAAATATATGGCGGATGTCTATGAATTTTATAATCTTGGAATTGGTGATCCGATTGCCGTCTCAGCAGCATCAAGGCTCGGAATCGGCGATATGCTTGATGAGGTATGCAGCCATTTCCCGGAACACAATAAGGAAGAGGAAGAGGATGAACGCCCAAGGATCGCGATTGTCGGGAAACCCAATGTCGGAAAGTCTTCTATCATTAATAAACTGCTTGGGGAAAACAGGGTTATTGTATCAGATGTAGCAGGAACAACGCGGGATGCCATTGATACCGCAATTAAATATAATGGAAAAGAATATGTATTTATTGATACGGCAGGACTGCGCAGAAAAAGTAAGATCAAAGAAGAGTTGGAAAGATTTAGTATCATCCGTACTGTAACAGCGGTGGAACGAGCGGATGTCGTTTTGATGGTGATTGATGCACAAGAAGGAGTAACCGAACAGGATGCCAAAATTGCAGGAATTGCACATGAGCGTGGGAAAGGCGTCATCATTGTAGTAAATAAGTGGGATGCCATTGAGAAGAACGATAAGACGATGTATGAATATGAGGAGAAGATAAGACAGGTGCTTTCTTATATGCCATACGCAGAAATTATGTATGTATCTGCCAAAACCGGACAACGTTTGCCAAAGCTTTATGATATGATTGATATGGTCATAGAGAATCAGACACTTCGCGTGGCAACGGGCGTGCTTAATGAGATAATGATGGAGGCAGTTGCGATGCAGCAGCCGCCGTCGGATAAAGGAAAGAGACTCAAGCTCTATTATATTACGCAGGTTTCTGTGAAGCCTCCGACTTTTGTGATTTTTGTAAATGATAAAGAATTGATGCATTTTTCATATACAAGGTATCTGGAAAATAAAATCAGAGAAGCATTTGGTTTCAAGGGAACTTCGTTAAAATTTTTCATTCGTGAGAGGAAAGAAAAGGAGCGTTAGTATGATAGAAAGGCTCATAAGTATAGGAATCGGATATTTATTCGGGCTTTTTCAGACAGGATATATCTATGGAAAGCTTCATCATATTGATATCAGAAAATACGGAAGTGGGAATGCAGGGACGACGAATGCCCTGAGAACGCTTGGCTGGAAGGCGGGAGTTGTGACATTCCTTGGAGACTGTTTGAAATGTGTGGCAGCAGCGTTGGTTGTACATCTGATTTACGGAAATACTCATGCCGACCTGATTGCGCTTTTGTCTACTTATGCGGGGCTTGGAGCAGTGCTTGGGCATAATTATCCGTTTTACTTGAAGTTTAAAGGCGGAAAAGGAATTGCTGCAACTGCCGGACTTTTGCTTGTGACGAATGTGTGGCTTGCAATCATTGCGTTTGCAGTTTTTATCATTATCGTGGGTATTACACGTTATGTCTCGCTAGGTTCTCTCGTACTGGTTACAGTTTTTTTGATAGAAACTATCATTTATGGACAGACCGGGAGATTTGGATTGGAAGCGCCGGCAGTTTATGAAATCTACGGAATTGTTGCAGCGCTTATGGTGCTTGCGTTTTATAAACATCGTGAAAATATAAAACGGTTGATCGCAGGAAACGAAAATAAACTTTCATTCAAAAAATAGGAGGCAGTTATGAATAAGATAGGAATATTGGGAGCCGGAAGCTGGGGAACTGCGCTTGGTATCTTACTTAGTAAAAATGGGCATGACGTAACAATCTGGTCTATCAGCGAAGATGAAGTCCGCATGCTTAGAGAAAAAAGGGAACATAAGGATAAATTGCCGGGAGTGAAAGTACCGGAAAATATCTGTGTTACTGCGGATATAGAAGAGGCGGTAAAGGGAAAGGATATCTGTGTTATGGCAGTACCTTCCACTTTTACAAGAAGTACAGCGGCAAAAGTTTCGCCATATATCAAAGAAGGACAGATCATTGTCAATGTGGCAAAAGGAATTGAAGAAGATACATTGATGACCCTGACAGAACAGATTGAAGAAGAAATCAAAGGAGCCAATGTGGCAGTACTTTCCGGACCAAGCCATGCCGAAGAAGTAGCAAGAGGGCTCCCGACGACCTGTGTGGCAGGAGCAAAGGACAAAGAGACTGCCGAATTCATTCAATCTGTATTTATGAGCGAGGTATTTCGTGTCTATATAAGTCCGGATATTATAGGAATCGAAGTGGGCGGAGCATTAAAAAATGTCATCGCGCTTGCGGCAGGAATTGCGGATGGCCTTGGCTACGGAGATAATACGAAAGCTGCTTTGATTACAAGAGGAATTGCTGAAATTGCGCGTCTTGGGATTAAGATGGGCGGACATATGCAGACATTTGCAGGTCTTACCGGAATTGGAGATCTTATTGTAACCTGTGCAAGTGTACACAGCCGTAACCGTAAAGCAGGTTATCTGATGGGGCAAGGCGAGACGATGGAAGAAGCTATGGAAGAAGTACAGATGGTGGTAGAGGGTGTTTATTCTGCAAAAGCAGGATTACAGCTTGCAAAAAAATACGAGGTAAGTATACCGATCATCGAACAGATCAATAAAGTGCTTTTTGAGGGCAAGAATGCTGCTGAAGCGGTAAAAGAGTTGATGGGCCGTGAAGGAAAAACTGAAAGTAATGAGCTTCCATGGAGCTAAAATCAAAAAAAGTGAAATGATATGATAATAAATACCTCTTTGTGTGCATATAAGTATAACAGCACAGCAAGGGGGTATTTTTATGGATACGTTTCATTTATACAAGGACATACAGACAAGGACAAACGGTGAGATTTACTTAGGTGTAGTAGGACCTGTCAGAACGGGAAAATCGACATTTATCAAACGGTTTATGGATTTGCTTGTCATTCCCAAAATGGCAGATGAGAATGCGAAGATGCGTACCAAAGACGAGCTGCCGCAATCCGCGTCCGGGAGGACGATCATGACGACGGAACCAAAATTTGTACCAAAAGAAGCAGCCGAGATCATGCTTGGCGAAGGGGTACCGGTAAAGGTAAGATTGATTGATTGTGTGGGGTACATGGTGAAAGGAGCGGCAGGGCATATTGAAAATGAAGAAGAACGTCAGGTGAAAACACCATGGTTCGATGTGGAGATCCCATTTACGAAAGCGGCAAGTATTGGAACAAAGAAAGTGATTCATGATCATGCGACAATAGGCATTGTGATCACGACCGATGGAACGATCGGAGAACTTGGACGGGAGAATTACATAGAACCGGAAAAACAGACCATAGAAGAGCTCCAGGCAATCAAGAAGCCATTTCTTGTGCTTGTCAATACGGTGAAGCCGTATGGAAACGAGGCCAAAGCAGTCGTGGAAGAATTAAAGGCCAAATATGGTGTAGAAGCGCTTGCGGTTAACTGTGAACAATTAAGAGAGGAAGACATCCATCATATTATGGAGAAGGTATTGTTTGAATTTCCGGTAGTGGAAGTAGAATTTTATATTCCAAAATGGGTAGAAATGCTGCCGAGGACACATTGTATCAAAGAAGAATTGCTTCAATATGTGAAAGAGATTATGGACAGCATACATAAGATTCAAGATGTAGGAGGCGATATCAAGAAACCAGGCGGAACCTATTTATCCGGTGCAAAAGTACAGGAAATCTGTATGGATACCGGAACGGTACGGATACAGATTGAAGTTGCCAAAGTTCATTATTATGAAATGCTAAGTGAGATGACAGGAATGCATATCGAAAGCGAATATGAACTGTTGAGTGTTATGAAAAAGTTTTCTACGATGCAAAAAGAATTTGAAAATGTCAAGGATGCGCTTTCTTCCGTGCGGATGAAAGGTTACGGTATGGTCAGTCCAAAACGGGATGAAATCAAACTGGAAGAGCCGGTTATCATTCGTCAGGGGAACAAGTATGGTGTGAAAATCAAATCTCAGGCGCCATCTATTCATTTGATCCGTGCCAATATCGAAACGGAAATCGCACCGATTGTAGGAGATGAAAAGCAGGCACAGGATCTTGCGGAATATATTAAGGCGGCAGGAGAAAGTGAAAATGGTATGTGGGATACCAATATATTTGGAAAGTCCATCGAAGATTTGGTGGAAGACGGCATGCGTAACAAAATGTCAATGATTACGGAAGAAAGTCAATCGAAGCTGCAAGATACGATGCAGAAAATTGTCAATGACAGCAATGGCGGCATGGTATGTATTATTATTTAAACAACTTATAAGGAAAATACGCAGAGAAATTTCCAAAAGAAGAAAAATGTGTTATCTTAATTATATGTGCTGTAATTTGTAACATATGTATGAGAAAAATACAGGGGAGGAATAGAAACATGCAGGTGAAAATATATACGGATGGAGCGGCGAGAGGCAATCCGGACGGTCCGGGAGGTTTTGGGACGGTACTTGAATATGTGGATACGAAGGGAAATCTTCATACAAAAGAAATATCAAAGGGATATGTAAGGACTACGAATAACCGGATGGAGCTTATGGCGGTTATCGCAGGATTGGAAGCATTAAATCGGCCATGTCAGGTGGAAGTGTATTCGGATTCCAAATATGTGGTAGACGCGTTTAATCAGCACTGGATAGATAGCTGGCTGAAAAAGAATTGGAAGCGTGGAAAGAATGAACCTGTGAAAAATGTGGATTTGTGGAAACGTCTGCTATCAGCAAAGGAGCAGCATCAGGTTACGTTTTGCTGGGTCAAAGGTCATGACGGCCATGTTCAGAATGAAAGATGTGATACATTGGCGACAATGGCAGCAGATGGCGAGGACTTGATTATTGACGAAGGATTGAAAGACGCATAAATAGGGTTTACAATCAAAATCATCCATGATAAAATAGCAGACAGTGTTCCAGTAAGACAGACGGTCGCGGCTGCAAGTTCCGAAAGGACGCAGGCGAGGAAAGTCCGGGCTTCACAGGGCAGGATGCCGGATAACGTCCGGTGGAGGCGACTCCAAGGCCAGTGCAACAGAGATATACCGCGTCAGCAGTGCTGACGTAAGGGTGGAAAGGCAGTGTAAGAGACTACCGCCCTGTTGGTAACAACAGGGGCCATGTAAACCCCATCCGAAGCAAGACCGAATAAAAACAATGTGGCGGCCCGTCACGTTTTAGGTAGGTTGCTCGAGCTTGGCGGCAACGCTAAGACTAGATAGATGACCGTTCAACGACATAACCCGGCTTATCGTCTTGCTGGAAACAGATTAAGATACAGACTAAGAGAAATAGAACAAAGAATGAGGTGTTGGCATGAAGACCAAGACCTCATTTTTTTGACTTTTATTTTTTGTGTAAGCGTCCTTCGTATTTTTCTTCACAATATTTACAGCGGTACACTTGCTTTTCTTCATCGGTAAGAACGAAGACATGTTCTAACTCCTGTTCAATGGAAGTAATACAGCGAGGGTTTTTGCATTTGATCACATTTGTAATTTCTTTTGGAAGATGGAGACGTTTCTTTTCTACAATCTTGTCGTTTTGAATAATATTGATCGTAATATTGTGATCGATAAAACCAAGCACGTCCAAATCAATGAAATCAATCGGGCATTCGATCTTGATGATATCTTTTTTACCCATTTTGCTGCTTTTTGCATTTTTGATAATGGCAACAGTACAGTCAAGCTTATCAAGTTTTAAATATTTATAGATATCCATGGATTTCCCGGCTTGAATATGGTCAAGTACGAAACCTTCTTCGATGCCGCTGACATTTAATTTACTTTTATCTTTAATATTCAACATAAGTGCTCCTCCTTATTTTACGTCAATTTCAAGAAGTGTTAAGATAAGCGCCATTCGTACATATACTCCGTATTGTACCTGTTTAAAGTAAGCGGCACGTGGGTCCTTATCAACTTCTACCGCGATTTCATTTACCCTCGGAAGAGGATGAAGCACAAGCATATCTTCGTTTGCAAGCTCCATTTTTTTTGCGTCAAGAATATAGAAATCTTTCATACGCACATAGTCTTCTTCATTAAAGAAACGCTCTTTTTGCACGCGTGTCATGTAGAGAATGTCAAGTTCAGGAAGCGCTTCTTCCATACGGACAACTTCTTTATAAGGAACGTTGTGTTTCTCAAGCACATCTTCACGCATATAGCCTGGAAGGCGAAGTTCCTCAGGAGAGATGAGTACGAATTCAATTCCGGTGTATCGTACCAGCGCATGAATGAGGGAATGTACAGTACGCCCGAATTTCAGATCTCCGCAAAGCCCGATTTTCAAATTATCCAAACGTCCTTTTAAAGAACGGATCGTGAGCAGGTCTGTCAAAGTCTGAGTCGGATGCTGGTGTCCGCCGTCGCCTGCATTGATGACAGGGATAGAAGAGTGGCGGCATGCAACCATCGGAGCGCCTTCTTTTGGATGACGCATCGCACAGATGTCTGCATAACAGGAAACCATGCGGATCGTATCGGATACACTTTCTCCTTTGGATGCAGAGCAGGAATCCGCAGAAGAAAAGCCAAGAACACTGCCCCCTAAATTTAACATTGCAGCCTCATGGCTTAATCTGGTACGTGTACTTGGCTCATAGAATAATGTAGCAAGCTTCTTCCCCTCACATGCGTGTGCATATTTCTCAGGATGAAGCTCAATGTCATTTGCTAAATTTAAAATATTGTCTAATTCTTCAACCGTTAAGTCCAAAGGACTCATTAAATGTCTCATAAAGAACCTCCTTGGTATGTAATGGCATCATTTTGCTTCCCAATATCATATAATAAAAATACTTTTATTTCAACCTTTTCTGTATTATAATAAAAAAGAATTTTGAAAGTAAGGTGGGGACATGGCAGATTTAAATTTACTAAGAGAAGAGATTGATAAGATAGATAATGAAATCGTAAGCTTGTATCAAAGACGCATGAAAGTATGTGCGGAAGTAGCAAATTATAAGATAGACACAGGGAAGAAAGTATTTGATAAGCAGCGTGAAAAAGAGAAAATTTCAGCGGTTTCTGAAAAAGTAGAAGGGGAATTTCATAAAAAGGGTATCAGAGAGTTGTATAAGCAGCTGATGTCTATGAGCCGTAAGCTTCAGTATCAGATGCTGACGGAAAAAGGAGTGCTTGGAAGGCTGCCGTTTATAGGCATTGATAAACTTGATATTGAAAATTCCAGAATCGTATATCCGGGAACGAAGGGAGCTTATACACAGGCGGCAATGGAAAAGTTTTTTGGAAAAGAAACCAATAGTTTTTCTGTGACGACCTTTCGTGATGTGATGGAGGCAATAGAAGAAGGAAGTGCAGATTTTGCAGTGCTTCCGATTGAAAATTCTTCTGCCGGGGCGGTCAATCAAGTATATGATCTTCTTGTAGAATTTGAAAATTATATTGTAGGCGAGACAGTTTTGCCGATTACACATACGCTGTCTGTGCTGCCGGGAACAAAAAAAGAAGATATTAAAAGAGTATATTCTCATCCGCAAGGCTTGATGCAATGTGAGAAATATCTGGACGAGCACAGAAACTGGGAGCAGTTAAGCATATCGAATACTGCATTGGCTGCACGGAAAATATTAGACGACAAGGATAAGGCACAGGCTGCAATATGCAGCGAATATGCAGCGAAGATACATAAGCTGGAGATACTGGAAAAAGATATTAATTTTAGCAGCAGCAATTCTACCAGATTTATTGTGATCACGAATCAGAAGGTATTCTTAAAGGATGCTTCGAAAATCAGCATCTGCTTCGAAGTACCGCATGAGAGTGGTTCTTTGTATGAGATATTGTCTCATTTTATCTATAATGACTTAAACATGACGAAGATCGAATCAAGACCGATTGAAGAGCGGCCTTGGGAGTATCGGTTTTTCGTGGATTTTGAGGGCAATCTTGCGGACGGGGCAGTCAAAAATGCGATCCGCGGATTGAGGGAAGAAGCCAAAAGTTTAAAAATACTTGGTAATTATTAGACAGTAAAGAAGGAAGAAGTATGAGAACGAACGAACTTTTGTTGTACAGGCATATGGAAGAAGGAAAGATTTTAAAGGATATGACTTTCCTGATGGAAAACTATGAAAATGAGTATTATAACGCAGAAGATTTAAAGACGCTTTTATTTGAATGTATGAACGAAATTCTGGAGATTTCAGAAAGTCATGGATTTGAAGGGAATCTTTGGCATACTTATCTTACATTACTTCTGGCAAATGATGAGAATGCATATAGCACTGCCTGTGAGATTACAGGAGAGGTGAAAGGAAGTATCAATGCGGTTGCGCTGCATGACTTTGAGATCTTCAAGGAATTGTTTGATTATGACTTGAAAAAAATTGATCGAAGTCTTGGGACAGGATGTTTTTTGCTGCTGGAAGATTATAAAAACGTAGAAGTAATGGGAAAGGTATATAACCAAAGAATCCGGGATCGTATCTGTGCACTGGCAAAAGCGCTTGGAGAAGCGAAGGATGCAGAGGAATTTAAATATATTTTGACACAGTTTTATAAAGAGTTTGGAGTAGGAAAATTAGGGCTCCACAAGGCATTTCGGATAGAACATACCGAGGAAGGCGTGGAGATCGTACCGATCACAAAGATTGCACACGTACATCTGGATGATTTGATAGGATATGAGATTCCAAAGAAGAAACTTGTTGATAATACGAAAGCATTTGTAGAAGGCAAACGTGCAAACAACTGTCTTTTGTATGGGGATGCAGGTACAGGAAAGTCTACATCTATCAAGGCAATTCTAAATCAGTATTATGATAGAGGACTTCGGATGATAGAAGTGTATAAGCATCAGTTTCAGGATTTGAATGCGGTGATTTCTCAGATTAAAAACAGAAATTATAAATTTATCATCTATATGGATGATTTGTCTTTTGAAGAATTTGAGATCGAATATAAATATTTAAAAGCCGTAATCGAGGGAGGGCTGGAGCGTAAGCCGGATAACGTGCTTATCTATGCAACTTCAAACCGCAGGCATCTGGTACGTGAAAAATTCAGTGATAAGAATGAGCGTGACGATGATCTTCACACGAATGATACGGTTCAGGAAAAATTATCGTTAGTAGCAAGATTTGGCGTATCTGTTTATTTTGGAAAACCAGTGAAGAAAGAATTTCAGGAGATTGTCAAGACACTTGCGAAACGCAGCGGTATCGAGATGGAGGAAGAGAAGCTTTTGCTGGAAGCAAACAAATGGGAATTGTCGCATGGAGGTCTGTCAGGGAGAACCGCGCAGCAATTTATAGATTATCTTCTAGGACAATAGAAGATTGACAGCATTACTGGTATTCATATACAATAATACCAGCAGATTACAAAGCAAAATTTAACAAGAAACAGGAGATGATGGACATGGGAATGGTAACAGAGGTAATGGATTTTGTCACAAAATATGATGAGGAAGTGGGAAAAGCTCTTTATGGAGAGCTGGCACGTCAGAGAAGAAATTTAGAACTGATTGCTTCCGAAAATATCGTAAGTCCAGAGGTAATGCTTGCAATGGGAACCGTTGCAACGAATAAATACGCGGAAGGATATCCGGGAAAAAGATATTATGGTGGATGTGAAGAGGTAGATATTTTAGAAAATATTGCAATTGAACGTGCAAAGAAACTTTTTGGCGCAGATCATGCATGTGTACAGCCACATTCTGGTGCAAATGCAAACCTGGCTGTGTATCAGGCATTTTTGCAGCTTGGCGATACAGTTATGGGACTGAACCTTGATCATGGCGGGCATTTGACACACGGTTCACCGGTGAACGCATCTGGACTTAATTATCATTTTGTACCATACAGCGTCAATGACGAAGGATTTTTAGATTATGATGAGATTAGAAGAATGGCATTAGAATGCAGACCGAAAATGATCGTTGGCGGCGCAAGCGCTTATCCAAGAGCGATTGATTTTGAAAGATTGAGTGAAATTGCTAAAGAAGTCGGTGCGATTTTATTTATTGATATGGCACATATCGCGGGACTTGTGGCGGCAGGACTTCATCAGAGTCCGGTTCCGTATGCAGATGTCGTGACAACGACTACACATAAGACGCTGCGCGGACCAAGAGGAGGTCTTATCCTTTGTAAGGAAGAGCATGCAAAAGCAATCAATAAGGCAATTTTCCCTGGAACCCAGGGTGGTCCGTTAGAACATATCATTGGAGCAAAAGCAATTTGTTTTGGCGAAGCGATGAAACCGGAGTTTAAAGCTTATCAGGAACAGGTGATTGGGAACGCGAAAGCACTGGCAGAGGCACTGATGGAAGAAGGCTTCAATCTTGTATCCGGCGGAACAGATAATCATCTTATGCTGGTAGATCTACAGAATATGGGAATTACCGGAAAAGAATTGCAGCATCGCCTTGATGAAGTATATATTACTGTAAATAAAAATGCGGTTCCAAACGACCCGCAAAGCCCATTTGTTACAAGTGGCGTACGTATAGGTACTCCGGCGGTAACGACAAGGGGATTGAAAGAAGATGACATGAAAGTCATCGCTAAATTGATCAAGATGACGGTTACTGATTTTGAAACAAAAGCAGATGAAATCAGAGCAGCAGTGACCGAAATCTGTGATAAATATCCATTATATGAGTAAAGAAAGGTAAGGTGATAGGAAAATTTGAAAAAGAGTTATTGTTTTGAGATGAAATAAAAGAAAGTTTTACGGAGGGAAAAAAAGACTATGAAATTTAAGAACATGAAAAAAGTAATTGCAGTCGGGATGTTTGCAAGTCTTGTAATAGGCGTTGTTCCGGCTATGCCTGCTAGTGCAGAAGGTTCATTATTTGAACCTCAGTTCGTACCGGCACCTAAGAATGTAACACTTGTGGATGAAATGCTTACATTTACTTCATCTGTAAACATCAAAGGTGAAGATGTTGCTGATCAGGACGCAGTAAAAAGTTTGAAAGCATTTTTAAGTGAGAATGGCATTGAGGTAAACGAGACGTTTGATGCTGCTTCTACGACATTGATCATCGGTGAAGCAGATGATGAGATTGCCGAGTTGGATGCGGCAAAAGCAGAAATGAATTTGGCAGATGCAGATTCATTGAAAGAAGAAGGATATGTATTAGGCGTTGATGACGATACGATCGTAATTGAAGGAAAAGATGGCGTTGGTACATATTATGGAGTACAGACATTGACTCAGTTATCCGTAAATGAAGACGGACTTAAAGCACGTGAGGCGATTATCAGTGACGAGCCTACTATGACAACAAGAGGAACCATCGAAGGTTTCTACGGAACTCCATGGACACATCAGGATCGTTTGGATCAGATTCGATTCTATGGTGCACATAAGATGAATACTTACATCTATGCGCCAAAGGATGATCCTTACCACAGAGAGCAATGGAAAGAGCCATATCCGGAATCTGAGATGGGCAGAATGAACGAATTGATTCAGACGGCAAAGGAAAATAAAGTAGACTTTGTTTTTGCATTATCTCCGGGAAACAGTATCCGGTTTACAGGAGAAGCAGGGGAAGCAGACTTCCAGGCATTGATGAATAAATGTGAAGCAATGTATGAAATGGGCGTGAGAAGCTACGCTATTTTCTATGATGATATTTCTAATAAAGACGGTGCCAATCAGGCGGCTTTATTAAACCGTTTTAATCAGGAATTCGTAAAAGTAAAAGGGGATGTAACACCGCTTATTACGGTACCTACAGAGTATGATACCAATGCAATGAGTGCAGGTCCGGTATTAAATCAGTATACCAAAGCTTTCTCCGAGACATTGGAGGAAGGAATCCGCGTATTATGGACTGGTACTGCAGTTGTACCGGAAGGAATCAATGTAGATAATGCACAGTTTGTAAAATCCATCTACGGTGAACGTATCGGTATCTGGTGGAACTATCCGGTTACGGACTATATTACAAATAAATTAGGTTTAGGACCAGTGTACGGCTTAGAAAAAGGCTTGGCTGATGAATTGGATTTCTTAGTAGTAAACCCAATGGAGCACGCTGAATTGTCTAAGATTTCAATTGCAACAGGTGCGGATTATGCATGGAATACAGCAGAATATGATTACGATCGCTCTTTTGTGAATTCGATTGATTTACTCTATGGAGACTTAGCTCCTTATATGTATACATTTGCGAACCATTCTTCTCGTCTGGTTGCAGGATGGGCTTCTACAGGTAGAGCAGATGCTCCGGAAGTCAGAGCCTTGATGGATACATTTATTAAGAAAATTGCCAAGGGTGAAGATGCAAGTGCAGAGATTGCAGCTTTGACAGAAGAGTTTGACAACATGATTTTAGCTGCTGATACATTAAAAGCAGAATTTAGTGCAGAGCAGTTAAGCCACTGCAGCGCTAATCTTGATAAATTAAAATTATTGGGTCAAAAAGACAAAATAGCATTGGAAGTATTTATTGCGATTGGAGAAGGCGATGATGCAAGAGTTGCTGAGTTAAGACGTTCCTTAGGAAGTGCTTCTTCATTGACATCCGGAAAGTTAGTTTCTGAAGGAACAGCAGTACAGTTTGTAAAAGACGCTTTGGATTATGATCCAAATCCGACAGCAGGATTTACAGTTTCCAATACATTTGTTGTTCCAGGACAAGAGATTCAGCTGACAAATACAAGTTCTATCTCTTCTACAAATTTGAAATGGACAATGAAGGGTGCAAATATTAAGACAAGCAGAGAAGAAAATCCGGT
The DNA here is from genome assembly GCA_910585545.1 of uncultured Lachnospiraceae bacterium. Lineage (GTDB taxonomy): Bacteria > Bacillota > Clostridia > Lachnospirales > Lachnospiraceae > An181. Next base: position 46,265 of record CAJUFN010000005.1, on the reverse strand, counting down.
AATCAGCTATGCGCAAGAAGGTATTTATACGATTCAGTTAGTTGCAAGCAACAAACTGGGTGAAGATACGGTTGTGCAAGAAAATGTGATTACGGTTTCCGAAGATGCAGCGAAGACCTTTACGAATGTTGCCTTAGGTAAAAACGCTACAGCAACGTCTTATACGGGAGCATCAGAAGCCCCAGGAAAGGCTATTGATGGTATTAGCTCTACAAAATGGTGTGCAACCGGATACAATCGTCCACATACGCTTACGATTGATTTAGGAGAGGTTGCTACTGTAGGAAGTATCGTGATCTCCCATGCCGAAATCGGCGGTGAAGGCTCCGGATTGAATACACAAGCATATCGCGTTCAGGTAAGTGAAGATGGATCCAACTATAAAGAGGTTGTTAGTGTAACCGACAATAAGGCAGGGCTGACTACAGATGCATTCCCAGTAAGCCTGGCAAGATATGTGAAATTGATCGTTGACCGCCCTACTCAAGGTGGTGACAGCGCTGCCAGAATCTATGAAGTAGAAGTGATGGGATTAGAAGAAGCTATCGAGTTGCCGGATATCTACGAAGAAGTACCGGTGGAAAGTAATAAAGAGGATCTGGAAGCTCTGATTGAATATGCACAGTCTCAGATGGAGAATGAGGATTATGCGTCAGTAATCCCTGCTGTAAGAACGGCATTTGAAGAGGCTCTTGATACAGCAAATGATGTGAAAGAAGATGTGACAGCAACTCAGGCAGAAGTAGATGCAGCATATGATGTACTTCTTGCGAAGGTACATTTGTTAAGCTTCATCGGCGGTGACAGTTCAGATCTTAAAACAGAATATGAAGTATTAAACGGATATGATTTGAACGCTTACACAGAAGAAAGTGCAAACGCATTAGCGAATGCATTAGCAAAGGCAAAAGAAATACTTGACTTAGGCGAGAATGCTCTTGCAGGGGATATTAAAGATGCTTATGATGCTTTAATGGCAGCAAAAGAAGGTCTCGTACGCCGCCCGGTTAACAAGGCTAAGCTAGAGGCACTGGTTGTTCAGGGAGAAGGATATGCGGCAGAAGCAGAGAAATATATCTCAGTAGAAGACCTTAATACAGCACTTGAAGCAGCAAATGCAGTATTAGCATTATCTGATGCAGAGATTACACAGCAAAAAATTGATGATGCCTACAGCGTATTGCTTCAGGCTATCTTCGGATTAAGAGAAAAGCCAAATAAGGAGGCTCTTAAAGATCTTATTAAAGATGTTGAGGCAATCAACCTTAGCAATTACACTGCAGAAACTGCAAGTGCAGTAAAAGCAGTGCTTGCGTATGCGAATGAGATATTTGCAGATGAAACTGCAGATCAAGATCGTGTAGACGCAGCAGTTGCCGCATTAAATAAAGCAGTAGAGGGACTGGAAGTCAGTGCAGGAACACCGTCAGAAGGCGATGATAAAGTCGCAGCAGGTGATAAGACAGATGATAAAGTAGCTTCTGATACTACAGGAGGCAAGACAACAAGCACGACAACAAATAAGAAAGCTGGTAATACAGCAGCTAAGACAGGTGACGGTGCAAATGCAGCAATTCCTGTAGCAACAGGGCTTGCAGCAGTTCTTGCAGCGATCATTGCTTGGAAGAAAAAATAAACGTATAAAAAAGATTTAAAACACGAGAGTAAAATCGTATTTGATTTTACTCTCGTATTTTTGTGTCAGCAATAAATAAACCACCACTTAATTGATTCATTACTTCTTCTAACGACCAATTTTCTTATAAGAATTTTTTGTATTTCCCAACTCAGCATTGCTTTCATTGTACTTATTTTGACTTACAAATACTATATTATTTGTATTCTCATTTATCACAAGTATAACTACTGCTAATAGCGATACAATTTTTTCATAAATCCTTCTTTTTGCTTATGATTTTTACTTCTTATTTTTCATTAATATATCTATTATCTTCTATATGCTTTTATTATTAATGGTGCCGTATAATATGGATTATTTGTTAAACTATGTCTCACTAACGGATAGTCTCCCCATTTAGACAACATATCGTTCTTATCTCCCGGAGCTGTCTCTACTGCTGAATGCACTTTGCTAAACCAAATTCTATCATTCATTTTTCTTCCATTAAGACTTACCTCTTTATAACTTCCATCAGTCATATAAGCAGAAGGATCATTCATCCAGTATTTATTATTTACATCCATCCAATACCATGCAAAAGAATGACAATTATAACAAGTTGTCCCATCTCCCACGATAATTGTTCCAGGGAAATCTCGTTCTACCTCTAAACGCATATAATATTTGTCCGTAGACGATATTTGCTCTCCTCTTGAAAATACATATACTGGAGTTCCCTTTGGCGTATTTACAGATGCCCTAGTTTCGATATTATTTGTCATCTGTTCTTCTGTAATTTTAAAATATGTATTTTGCTTATATGTTAATTGATCTGCTGATTTTTCTTCTGTTAATTTATATGTTGCAATTAAATTATCCAATTTGTTTCGTTCTTCATTTGTCATATTTTCTTTTACTTCTTCTTGTGCTAAAAGAACTTCTATATTAGACTTTCTGCAAATCAACTCATAATTTTCTTGTGAAAATTCTTTCGTGTCACTACTAATGTCCTTTAATTCTTTTTGAGTCTCATCATATTTTTCTAACAGAATACTATCTGCATCTTTTCTTTGAAACAACTCATTTATTCCATTAAAAGAACTTTTCATTGCTTCAAATCCTTCTTGCTTAGAATCATAATAATACATATCATTAAAACATGGATACTCTAAAACTGCATTTACGAGTTCTTCTGTAGATAACTCTTTTAAAGTATTTTGTGGAATTTGCAACATAGCCTTTAAATTTCCTCTATCTTGAGTACTTGCTTCCCACTCTGGAGAATTTGGATAAACTGGGTACTTATATTCTGCTGCTTCAACTTTTCCACTTAACATAAATGATCCAATCAATACTAATCCGCCTATTAATATTTTACTCAAATTTTTCATTAAAAACTCTCCTTTTCCTCATAGATTTACAAATTATTTTTCTCATAGTAAAATTGTATGATTGTAATTTTGACAATTCCAATCACATTCTATTATTCGCTTCTTGTTATTTTCTTAACTAGTATCTTGCATATTCATAAATTTCTCCTTTCTTATAACACGCTCATTTCTACATTACACTATATTTACTTCAATCTTTTTCTATTATCTATCCATAAGTCCGTAAATGCTGGAATATCCCGTATTTACGGACTTTTTTAACTTTCCTATTGGTTGATACATTGCATAACTCTGCTTATTTCCGCTTCAATCTGCTTTGAAAAGTAGTAAATCAGTAGTATTTTGTCTTTTACTACTAGGCTACAAATCGCTGTAATTCTGATTTTACAGTTTCCAGCGAAGCATGAGCATAAAGGTTCAGCGTGATAGTTATATTGAATGTCCCATAACATATTGTAATGCTTTTGGGTTCATTCCTGCATTTGCTAATCTTGTGCAGAATGTATGACGCATGATGTGTGGTGTAATTCTAGGTATCTGTCTGATACCATTTTCTGATTTTGGCGGTTGCACCACATAACCAATTTTCGATACTTTGATAAGCTGGTGGTCGATATTGATTATTCTATTCTTAAAATCCAAGTCATTTACTGTCAGTCCACAAAATTCAGAAATACGAAGTCCAGTCCGTAACAAAATTATGATTTCATCATAATGCTTTTGGTAGCATACATCACTTTGAACATAGGTCAGCAGTTGTTCTTCTTGCTCTTTGCTCCCAATTTGTCCTTTTTCAAAAATTCTAGCAAATAACTATAAGTATTTTGTGTAGTCAGCCTTGCATTTCTCTGTTGTTTCAGATACTTCTCAAAAAGCTCATACACCGTCATTTTCTTTCCGGCGGTGTCTATACCGTCATTAAGGTCTTGACGTATTTCTTGCTCTTTTTCCCGTGAGGAAATATCCTCACGTTTTTCTGCTGGTGTTCTGTCTGGTGGTACAAGTTTCCATGCGTACACAAACTACGTTTTTCCAAATGCGTCTACATATTTATATGCGTATCTCCCGTCTTTTTTCAGACATTGCTTTTCGCTCCTTTCAGAACGGAAAGAGCTTCGATATGAGATACTCTAATTATACCACATACAAAGCCCGTTTTCATTATATAACATTCAAGGTATCAAAGAATTTTTCAAAGGATTTACGCTTTATCTGAATACGGTTTCCATTCATAATGAACCAGTCAGCGTCAGGATTTTCTTCTACCAGTCTACGCAATTTCTTTTCGCCAACTCTAAAATATTTTGAAGCTTCTTCTAAAGTTAAGGAATATTTCAATCAGATAGGCACATCAGTATTGTTCATAATCTATACACCCCCTTTACTGTGTGTCATTTTTTGCAAGCAGACAGACGGCTTTGGAAAGCTCCGTTAGTATCTCAACTATTCCCATTCTTGTGGGCAGAACCGCACCATGCGGACGTATTATTATTCTGTGAGGATAGGTTGTGGCAAAGCAACTTTTCCAACAGTCGCTCTCGGATCACTGCGTGGGTCGCTCGCTTTTTCGTCCCCGTCCATAGCTTGTGAAAGCAAGTAGTAGGACGGCTTCTTAAAGATATACATCCATGCTGGACTATTATCTAGTAGTCTATGAAAACTAGGGAACAGCCTTGGTACGGAACTGTATGCCAGGTGGTGTGGAAGGACGGATAATCAATTAATGATTATCCTCCTATCCGATTCTTATAGGAAATACCTTGTCACGCTAAAGCGGAAAGCTTTTCCTATAAGATAAAACGCTCCGCGGGATGCGCACTGCGGCAATCACATACGACAAAAACGTCCAGTGGACGTTTTTTAGTACTTGTGCTAAGATATAGAAGATGATATTTAAGAAAGGACAAAAAGGATGTTATACGAGGAAGCAAGGGTATATTTGGATCAGGTATCGAAATACGGAAGTGTACTTGGCTTGGAAAGTATAAAAGGCTTATTGGAGGAGCTTGAAAATCCACAGAATGATTTAACATTTATACATATAGCAGGTACGAATGGCAAGGGTTCCATTCTTGCTTATATTTCCGGTATTTTAACAGAAGCAGGTTATCGGACAGGGAGATATATTTCTCCGACCGTCATGGAATATCTGGAGCGTTTTCAGATTGATGGGAAATATATGTCGGAGGATGAACTTGGAGCTATCATAGAGAAGGTGAAAAATGCCGCCAGGCGAAGCATAGAAAAGGGGAATCCTTCCCCTACGGTATTTGAGATAGAGACGGCGGCAGCGTTTTTATATTTTAAAGAAAAGGCATGCGATATTGTTGTATTGGAAGCAGGATTTGGAGGACTTCTGGATGCAACGAATATCATTAAAAATACGAAGGTATGCGTGTTTGCATCGATTAGTATGGATCATATGGGAATTCTTGGAGATACCTTGGAAGAGATTACGAAGAACAAGACAGGAATTATAAAAACGGGAGCAGACGTTATATCTGCGCCGCAAAGAGAAGAAGTATTTACCATTTTAAAAGCGAAGGCAGACGAAAAAGAGTGCTGCTTTTTCAGTGCAGAACCAGAAAACATCATCATTCATGAGGAGACTTTAGAAGGGCAGAGTTTTTCTTATAAACAATATAAAAATGTTGAGATTTCACTTTCTGGAAGACATCAGCTGGAGAATGCGGTTACCGCAATCGAGGCGATCGAACGATTGCAAAGATGTGGATATAAAATAGGCGACAGGGCAATCAGGAAAGGGTTGAAGAATGCTTCCTGGCCCGGAAGATTTATGCTTGTGAATAAAGAACCGGTTATCATTGCGGATGGTGCCCACAATGTGGATGCAGTAAAGAGGCTTACGGAAAATATAAGGACTTATTTTCCGGATAAGAAGATCATCGGAATCTTAGGGGTTTTTAAAGATAAAGAATATGAAAAAATGATAGAAATCATAGCGCCATATTTCAAATATATTTATGCAATAGAGCTTCCGAATAAGGAGCGCTCACTTGCGAAGGAAAAACTATCAGAGGTACTTAAGGCATATCACGTGAATTCAGAAACAGCTGGAAGTGTGCAGGAGGCTCTTGAAAAAGCAAAGGGACGTGCAGGAGACAGGGAAGAGATTCTTGCGTTTGGTTCGTTATCGTATCTTGGCGAAGTGATTCGCCTTACACGTGGAAAGGAAGGCAAAGATGGTAGATAGAGAGAAAATAGAACAGGCAGTATGTCTTTTGCTGGAAGGAATCGGAGAAGACGTACAAAGAGAAGGATTGTTGGAGACACCAAAGCGGATCGCAAAAATGTATGAAGAAATCTGCAGCGGTATGGACGAAGACGCAGGGGAACATCTTGGAAAAACGTTTACGGCAGAAAATAATGAGATGGTTTTGGAAAAAGATATTACTTTTTATTCCATGTGCGAGCATCACATGCTCCCGTTTTTCGGAAAGGTTCATATTGCTTATATACCGGATGGAAGGGTAGCAGGGCTTAGCAAACTTGCAAGAACCGTAGAGGTTTATGCAAGGAGACTGCAGCTTCAAGAGCAGATGACTGCACAGATTGCAGACGCACTGATGGAACATTTAAAACCGAAAGGGGTCATGGTAATGGCAGAAGCCGAACACATGTGTATGACCATGCGGGGAATCAAAAAACCGGGAAGCAAGACGGTAAGTGTAGTGACTAGAGGGATTTTTAAAGAAGATGAAAAGTTTCAGAATATGTTCTTGAATCTGGTAAAGGATTAAAAGAAATGAAAAGAGTTACAAAAATATATGAACATCCGCATTATCAGGAGTGTTTAAAACGGATTGAAAAAGCAGAGAAAGATAGGATTTTCTGTTGTCATGACATGCAGCATTTTTTGGATGTAGCCAGGCTTGCTTATATCTTTTCTATGGAGCGAGGATATGATGTACCAAAGGCACAGGTATATGGGACGGCATTGCTTCATGATATCGGAAAATGGCAGCAGTATGAAGAAGGAACGCCTCATGAGATGGCAAGCTCCGTGATCGCGGAGAGAATTCTGGAAGAAACAGAGTTTACAGAAGAAGAGAAAGAAGGCATTCTCAAGGCCATTTTAGAGCATCGTAAAAAGCCGCTGAAGACTTCTGCTCTTTCGGAAATTTTGTATGATGCGGACAAGGCATCCAGAAACTGCTTTTTGTGTAAAGCAAAAGATAATTGCAACTGGGACACGCAAAAAAAGAATTTGGAAATTAGATACTAGGTAGTTGGACAACTGGGAGAGGCAGGAAACAGACATGAGAATAGGAAACAGAGAATTTGACGTTGTAAACCATACGTACGTTATGGGAATTTTGAATGTGACACCGGATTCTTTTTCGGATGGAGGAAGATTTCAAAGCTATGATTTGGCAATGGAGCATGCAGAACAATTGATTGCGGATGGAACGGATATCTTGGATATTGGCGGGGAATCCACAAGACCAGGACACGTACAGATCAGTACGCAGGAGGAAATTGAACGTGTCGTTCCGATTGTGGAGGCTGCAAAGAAAAACTTTGATATTCCGGTTTCCATAGATACTTATAAAAGCGAAGTCGCGAAAGAAGCTTTAAAAGCAGGGGCAGACTTGGTAAACGATATCTGGGGATTTCAATATGATGACAAGATGGCGAATTTAGTAAAACAATATAATGCGGCGTGCTGCCTTATGCATAATAAATCAGAGCCACTATACAGTGATTTCCTGAAAGATATGTATACCGAGATGGAAAAATGTGTGAGAACAGCGAAGGAAGCAGGAATTGCAGACGATAAGATCATGCTTGACCCAGGGATTGGATTTGGTAAAACTTATGAGATGAACCTAGATGTCATGAAGCATCTTGACATGTTTCAAGGGTTAGGTTATCCGCTGCTTCTTGGAACATCAAGAAAGTCAATGATTGGTCTGACGTTAGATCTTCCGGCAGATGAAAGGGAAGAAGGAACGCTTGTGACAACGGTGATGGCAGTACAGAACAGATATGGATTTGTACGTGTTCATGACGTGAAAAAGAATATCAGGGCAATCAAGATGACTGAGGCGATTCTTGCAAGAGGATAGGTTCGATATTCGGAAAATCAAATGAGGAAGAAAACGATGGAGATGGATCAAATTAAGATAAAAGATTTGGAAATATTTGCGCATCATGGTGTCTATGCAGAAGAGACAACACTGGGTCAGAAATTTCTTGTGACGGCAGTTTTGCATCTGGATGCAAGAAAAGCAGGGCGAGAGGATGATTTAACGTGCTCGGTTAATTACGGAACGATTGCGCACTTGATAAAAAAAGAGATGCAAGAGCATACATTTCTTTTGATCGAGGCAGCAGCAGAGCATCTCGCAGAGCATATCTTGCTTTTTGATGAGAAGATAGAGGCTGTAGAGATCGAAGTAAAAAAACCGTGGGCACCAATTGGCTTGCCTCTGGATACGGTGTCGGTGTCTGTAAAGCGAAGCTGGCATGAAGCTTATATAGCATTTGGCTCCAATATGGGGGATAAAGAAGCATATATAAAAAAAGCGATCGAAGGATTGAAAGCCACACCGGGATGTAAGGTGGAAAAAATATCGGAACTGATTGTAACGGAACCATATGGCGGTGTGGAACAGGATGTGTTCTTGAATGGGGCGCTGAAATTGCGAACGCTGCTGATGCCTAAAGAGCTGCTTGGACGGCTTCATGAATTGGAGCAGGAGGCAGGAAGAGAAAGAAAGGTGCACTGGGGACCGCGTACGTTGGATTTGGATATTCTTTTATATGATAAGCTTTTGCTGGAAGAAGACGATTTGTGTATTCCCCATGTGGATATGCAGAATCGGGAATTCGTATTAAAACCGATGGCAGAGATAGAGCCATACAAAAGACATCCGGTGTATGGGAAAACGATGAAAGAGATGTATGAAGATCTGAATAGGGAATGATTTGACGCCAGCCGTTTCGTTTTTACGGCTGGCGTACATTTTTAGTTAAGGTATGATCAGGATTCACACAATTTAATTTCTGAGATGTCAGAATCTATGATCAGAGAATAATTTGTATGATAGATGACGAATCCTGGTTTTCCGCCCTTTGCTTTTTTTACATGTTTCTTTTCGATGTAGTCAATCTCTACTTTGTCATTTCCGCGGTTTTTGGAATAGTAAGCGGCGAGTCGTCCGGCTTCTTCGAAAGTACGGTCTGGAAGCTCGTCTCCGTTGGTTTTTACGATCACATGGGAACCAGGAGTTCCTTTGGCATGGAACCACCAGTCATTGCCTTCTGCAAGCTGGAAGGTAAGTTCTTCGTTCTGGAAGTTATTCTTTCCGACATACATATGATAGCCATCGCCGGAAATGTAATGAAACGGTTTACTTTTGTGTTTCACTTTTTGCTTCGTGAATTTGCGCCGTACATATCCTGCTGCAATCAGTTCGTCTTTGACTGCATTAAGGTCATCTTCATTTTGAGCAATATCTAGTGCATTCATGACTGATTCCAGATAAATAATTTCATCTTTCGTTTCCTGGATCAGTGAAGAAAGCGCTTCAAAAGTACGTTTCTGTTTGTTGTATTTATCGAAATATTTTTGTGCATTTTCCTGCGGCGTCTTCTGGCTGTCCAAAGGAATGGTAATCATTTCATTCGTGTAGTAATTCAAAGCATCTAATTTCTTTGCACCAACTTCCAGATCATATCCGTAAGTATGAATCAGTTCTCCATAAACTTTGTATTTGTCACGATTCTGCGTATCACGAAGCTGTTTGCTTTGCAAATCGAATTTTTTTCGGTTTCGGTCCAAAGATGTTTGAACCACATGACGCAGGTCGGCAGATTTCTGGCGGATACGCGTCAGTGCATTTTTGGAAGCATAATAAGTGCGCAGTACTTCGGAAATAGAAGAAAAATCTTTTCTTTCATAATTTTCCATATGCGAGAGCGGCAGCGCCGAGAATTCCTTTGGCTCTTTTCCAAGATAATAGATGCAGGGAGAAAACGATTCTTCTTTTATTGCATCGAAGAAAATGGAAAATTGCCGATGTAAGTGTAAGAGCATATCTTCAGGTAATTCTGAAGGTGTGACAGAAGAATCCAAGGCGGCAATCTGGCAGATTTCTTCAGCGACAACAGGGCTTATGCCGGTAAAGCTGGTGTAGATTGCTTTCGAAAGCGTCATAGGTTTTCCTGTCAGCATTTTTATAAATGTATCTGCATCAACATCAAGAGGATTTTCTTTATGCATGGTATCCGGGATAAAATACTCTCGGCCCGGAAGTACTTCACGTACAGAACTCACCTGTGCGGAAATATGTTTGATACTGTCAATGATACGGTTATTCGAGTCACAGAAGATAATATTACTATGCTTTCCCATAATCTCGATAATCAGCTGCTTTTTGCATAAATCGCCAAGTTCATCCAGATGTTCGATTTCAAAATGAATGATGCGTTCCAGCTTTGGCTGGAAAATATCTGTGATGCGCCCATTGCTTATATGTTTGCGAAGCAGCATACAAAAATTCGGCGCTGTCATAGGACTTGGTTTATTTGTATCGGTTAGATATATCAAAGGAAGCGAGGCGCTTGCACTGATGCAGAGGCGATATTGACCGGATGGACTTTTCAAGGTAAAAAGAAGTTCATCCATCTCTGGCTGTGCAATTTTGCTGATCCTGCTTCCAAGAAGGCATTTTTTTAATTCTGCGGTTACATTAGCAATCGCGATTCCGTCTAAAGCCATAATAGTTCCTCCTAAAAAATCATATAATTCTATTGTACAGAAAAGAGTTCATTTTTCAACTGATATATTAAAAAAAGCAGATTGTTTACAGGTTGACAGCAGAGGTGAAAAAGCTTATTATTATAAATAAGTATGTGTAGTGAAACGAGGGAGAACAAATGATAAAAAGCATGACAGGTTTTGGCAGATGTGAGGTTGCTGACGGAGAAAGAAGATTTACGGTTGAGATAAAAAGTGTGAATCATCGCTATCTGGATGCGAATATCCGTATGCCAAAGAAATTTAATTTTTTTGAAGCTGCTATCCGCAGCCTTTTAAAACAATATGCTTCCAGAGGGAAAGTAGATATTTTTATAACGTATGAAGATTTATCAGAAAGCCAGATGGCTTTGAAATATAATGAGACATTGGCAAAGGAATATCTGGATTATTTCAAAAAAATGCAGGAGACCTTCGGTCTGGAGAATGATATCCGTGTCTCTACCTTGTCTCGTTATCCGGAAGTGTTTACGATGGAAGAGCAGTCTGCAGACGAAGAAGAACTCTGGAACGGGCTTAGTAAAGCACTGGAAGGAGCTTTTGGGCAGCTTGTAGAGACAAGAAAAAAAGAAGGCGAGCAGCTTAAAAAGGATTTGATCGAAAAGTTGGATGGAATGATTACGCTGGTGGAACATGTAGAAGAGCGTTCTCCGCAGATCGTCAGAGAATACAGGGAAAAGATTGAGGCAAAGGTAAAAGAGCTTCTGGAAGATTCAAAGATCGACGAGGGAAGAATTGCAGCAGAAGTGGTACTCTTTGCAGATAAGATATGTACCGATGAAGAGACGGTACGTCTGAGAAGTCATATCAAGCATATGAAAGAAACTTTGGATAAGTCCGAAGGTATTGGCCGTAAGCTTGACTTTATCGCACAGGAGATGAACCGTGAATCTAATACGATTCTTTCCAAAGCAAATGATCTGGGAGTATCAAACTGGGCGATTGAACTTAAGACAGAGATTGAAAAAGTAAGGGAACAGATTCAAAATATCGAATAAGTTTTTAAGAGAGAAAGAATAAAAAGACGAAAAAGGGTGAAAAGTGATGAAAAAAAAGGGAATACTGATTGTAGTATCCGGATTTTCAGGGGCAGGAAAAGGGACTTTGATGAATCGTCTCTTAAAAGAATATGATGATTATGCGTTGTCTATTTCTGCGACAACAAGAAAACCGCGCGCAGGGGAAGCTGACGGCAGAGAATATTTTTTCAAAACGATGGAAGAATTTGAAAAAATGATTGCAGAAGATGCGCTGATAGAGTATGCTAGGTATGTTGACAATTATTATGGAACGCCGAAAGCTTATGTAGAGCAAAAGCTTGAGGAGGGAAAAGATGTCATTCTTGAGATAGAGATTCAGGGGGCTTTAAAAGTAAAGGAGAAATTCCCGGACACATTACTTTTGTTCGTGACACCGCCAGATGCGAATACACTAAAAAATCGTCTGGTAGGAAGAGGGACGGAGACAATGGATGTCATTGAATCAAGAATGAAACGTGCCAAAGAAGAGGCAAAAGGAATTGAAAATTATGATTATCTGATTGTCAATGATGATCTTGAAGAATGTGTAAAAGAGATGCATCAGATTATTTCAGGAGAACACAGAAGGTGTTTCCGTAATATGGAATTTTTGAATCAGATTAAGACAGAATTAAAAGAAAGCTAAAAAGCATGAGAAAGGAGCATATTTTATGTTACATCCATCTTATTCAGATTTGATGAAAGTGGTAAACCAAGACGTTGAGGAGGGTGCCGAAAAAATTGTAAACAGCCGTTATTCAATTGTATTGGCTACATCAAAAAGAGCAAGACAGATCATTGATGGTTCCCAAGCACTTGTGAACCACAAAGAAGGTGTGAAACCACTTTCTATTGCAATTGATGAGCTTAATAATGGGAAGATTAAGATTATCGGAGAAGAGTCTGAATAATTTTATATGCCGCAATAAAAGGACAGGTGCTTATATGGTATCTGTCTTTGTAACTATTAAAGAGGAGACAGTATGAATATATTATTTATTTCACTTGGGTGCGATAAGAATTTAACCGATACGGAAGTTATGCTTGGGATGCTTTCTGGTCGGGGATATCAGATGACAGATGACGAGACGCAGGCAGATATTATCATCATTAATACCTGCTGCTTTATCCATGACGCCAAAGAAGAGAGCATTCAGGCAATTCTTGAGATGGCGGAATATAAAAAAGAACGCTGTAAGGCATTGATCGTGACAGGATGTCTTGCACAGCGTTACCGACAGGAAATCATTGATGAGATTCCGGAAGTAGATGTTGTGATAGGAACGAATTCCTATGACGAGATATTAGATGCAGTAGACGAGGCTTTGGAGGGGAAACATGCTTTGCATTTAAAAGAGCTATCAGGACTTCCAAGCGTAGGCAGCAAGAGAGTGTTGACAACGGGAGGTCATTTTGCCTATCTAAAAATAGCGGAAGGATGCGATAAGCATTGTACATATTGCATCATTCCTAAAATCAGAGGGAATTTCAGAAGTGTTCCGATGGAGCAGATTTTAGCGGAAGCAAAGGAATTAGCGAATCAGGGAGTAAAAGAACTTATTCTTGTGGCGCAGGAGACAACGCTTTATGGAAAAGATATTTACGGAGAGAAGTCGCTTCCAAAGCTTTTGAAAGAATTGTGTAAAATCAGCGGTATTTACTGGATTCGTATCTTATACTGCTATCCAGAGGAGATTACGGATGAATTGATCCAGGTTATAAAAGAAGAATCGAAGATTTGTCATTATCTGGATTTGCCGATACAGCATGCCAGTGATGAAGTATTAAAACGGATGGGAAGGAGAACTTCCAGGGCACAGTTGGAAGAAGTGATTACGAAGCTTCGTAAGGAAATACCGGATATCGCACTTCGCACAACCTTGATTACCGGATTCCCAGGTGAGACAAAAGAAGACCATGAGGAATTGATGATGTTTGTTGACGAGATGGAATTTGACAGGCTTGGGGTGTTCACCTATTCTCAGGAAGAAGATACGCCGGCAGCAGTCATGGAAGACCAGATCGAAGAAGAAGTAAAAGAAGAGCGTCAGGCAGAACTTATGGAACTGCAGCAGGAGATTGCATTCGATATGGCGGAAAATATGATCGGACGAGAATTACTTGTCATGATTGAGGGAAAAGTAGCCGATGAGAATGCTTATGTAGGAAGAACGTATAAAGATGCTCCAAATGTAGACGGATTTATTTTTATCCACACGGATGAAGAACTGATGTCGGGAGATTTTGTGAAAGTCAAGGTAATGAAAGCTTTAGAATATGATTTGATAGGAGAGATGATATCATGAACTTACCAAACAAATTAACGGTATTACGTGTGATCATGATTCCGTTTTTTGTAGTATTTATGCTGATGGATATTACAGGAGCGGCAGATAAATGGATTGCGCTTGCAATATTTATTGTTGCCAGTTTAACTGACCTTTTAGATGGAAAGATTGCAAGAAAATATAATCTGGTAACTAATTTTGGGAAATTTATGGACCCGCTTGCGGATAAGCTTTTAGTAAGCGCAGCAATGATCTGTATGATTGAAAAAGGAATGTTAGCATCCTGGATCGTGATCATTATTATCAGCCGTGAATTTATTATCAGCGGTTTTCGTCTGGTTGCGTCTGACGGTGGAATTGTGATCGCGGCAAGCTATTGGGGAAAATTTAAAACAGTATTCCAAATGATGATGATTATTGTACTGATTATGGACCTTGGAGGCGTTTTTGATATCATTGGAACGGCTCTTGTCTGGATTGCGCTTGTGCTTACGATCGTATCTCTTGTAGACTATGTAATAAAGAATAAGCAGGTTCTGACACAGGGCGGAATGTAAAAAGAAAAAATGGCTGCTGTGCCGGCGAAAACGCAGGACAGTGGCTTTTTATATATGGTTTGGAAAAACTGCTTTTGGTTCGGGAAGGAGAGATTTTGACGATGGAGATGTTCTTGGGAGAAAAATCGGCTTTAGAGGAAACGATTGTGCAGACGTTGATACAGAAGCATTTAAAGATAACGACGGCAGAATCTTGCACAGGTGGTCTTTTGGCGGGGCGTCTTTTGGATATAGCCGGTGCATCGGAGGTATATGAGGAAGGATATATTACCTATTCAGATGCATCCAAAGCAAAATTGTTAGGAGTAAAAAAAGAAACGTTGGAAAAATATAGTGCAGTCAGTGAAAAAACGGCTGAGGAGATGGTAAGAGGGGCTGCAAAAGCCGCAAATGCAGACGCAGCACTTGCCACCACCGGGATTGCAGGACCAGGAGGGGGAACAGAGGAGAAGCCGGTTGGATTGATATATGTATCGGCTTACTTAAAAGGTGATGTGCTTGTGAAAGAATGCAGATTTCATGGAACGAGAGCACAGAACAGAGCGTTGGCAGTGACAGAGGCGTTGAGGCTGATGGAAATAATGTTAGATAAAAAAGAAGAAAAGAAAGGAGAAACAAAACATGCAGATTCGACTAATAAGAGAAACTGAATTATGGAATGCGATGAATTTATGCTACCGAATATTTATGCAACAGGTGGCGCCAAGGTACAGCCCGGAAGGAATCAAGAATTTTGAAGATTTCCTTTTATTTGAAAAGCAGCTGGAATGGCATAGAAATCAAGAAAGATTTACGTTCGGGGCATTTGAGGGGAGCATATTATGCGGTGTTTCTCAGATGGATACAGACGGACATATATCATTGCTGTTTGTGGAAACACATCGCCAGAAAGAAGGAATGGGAACGGCATTGGTTTACGAGATGGCACGTATGGCACAGCAACGCTTTGGATGTAAGATTCTAACTGTAAATGCGGCGCCAAGTGCAGCCGAGGCCTATGTGAAAATGGGATTTGTGCAGAATGCACCGGCACAGTGTCAGGGAGGAATTGATTTTGTTCCGATGTTTATTGAGACATATAAGGCGATTGCGAATGGAAAAATGAGACCTAAGGATAAAAAAGAACGTTTGGTTTTGTCGATCGTGCTGGCATCAGTGACCGTATTTTTGCTGTTTTTCACCATACTTGCCGTGGGAAAGGAGAAAGAAAGAGTTATAAAATATTGGGATCAGGAAATGCTTCCTGGAGATAGGCTGCCGTATTTTGGCGAAAATATGAATCCTTTTTATGATTTTGATGATGCAGAAGAAAGTGATGGAATCTGGGATATTGACCTATATGAAGAAAAAGGTTTGTCATATACAATAGAGGAGGACCATTATCAATATAACAATTACAATGAGTCGAGCACAGGATATTATGTGGAATTTGAGATTGATTATCCGAAGATAGAAGGCTTAGAGAAAGGCATGCAGGAGAAAGCAAATCAGATTTTTAAAGAGTGTGCAATGCGCACAGTCCTTGATTATTATGAAAAACCTACCGAGGAAGGGAAGGAGCAGATGCTTGGAAAAGAACCGTTTATTGCATCTATGGTAAAATATAAGGTCTGTTATATGGGAAAGGAATTTCTAAGCGTTATCTTTGAGGATCAAAGATATATTGGGAATATGTATGTCGGAAGTTATGATTTGAGAAGCGTTATGCTTAACTTAGAAAGCGGAGAGGTATATACGCTGGATAAGATTTTGAATGTTGATAAGTCATTCGCAAAGATGTGGAGAAATGAAGTGCTCAGTGAAGATTCGGAGATAGATTTTATTGCTGATATGGATAATAAAATGTTGGAAAAAGTATTTCAGGGACAAGAGGTAAGTGCGAGACCGGTTTGTTTCGTGACGGAGGATGGACTTGAGATAGGAATCAGTTATTCTGATGAGGAAGGAAACGGCGGCTATGTTACGATGGATTTTGAGAAAGAGGATTTGGAAGAATATCTGAAAGATTCAGCATTTTGGGACATGCCTGAGACGCTTCGCTAGGAGAAAAGTGTATAATAATTGTCGTAATAATAAAAGAAATAGTAAAGGAAAACGAAAAAAACGAAAAAATGTATGGACGAACAGAGAAGTTTGTGAGAAAATAAATGTATATATGGGTGTTAAATTTTTATCAACCATTTATAAGAGAGAAAAGATACATATTTGAAAGGAGTCTTAACATGATTTATTCACATGAAGTACAGATGATGTGTCCGGTAGCACAGGGTGCAAATCACGGACCAGCTCCAATCCCAGAAGAAGCAAAATGGGTAAAAGCAAAAGAAGTAAAAGATATCTCCGGTTTAACACATGGTGTTGGCTGGTGTGCACCACAGCAGGGAGCTTGTAAGTTAACACTGAATGTTAAAGATGGTATTATTCAGGAAGCATTAGTAGAAACACTTGGATGCTCAGGTATGACACATTCAGCAGCTATGGCTTCTGAGATCCTTCCGGGAAAAACAATTTTGGAAGCTCTTAACACAGACCTTGTTTGTGATGCTATTAATACAGCTATGAGAGAATTGTTCTTGCAGATCGTTTACGGTCGTACACAGAGTGCATTCTCAGAAGACGGACTTCCAATCGGTGCAGGTCTTGAGGATTTAGGAAAAGGACTTCGTTCCCAGGTTGGTACTATGTATGGAACATTGGCAAAAGGTCCTCGTTACCTTGAGATGGCAGAAGGCTATGTAACAGGTATTGCTCTTGATGAGAACAGCGAGATTATCGGTTACAAATTCGTAAACCTTGGTAAATTCACAGACTTTATCAAGAAGGGTGATGAGCCAAACGTAGCTTGGGAAAAAGCACAGGGACAGTATGGTCGTGTTGCAGATGCAGTTAAGATCATCGACCCAAGACATGAGTAATCGAGAGGAGGACTAAGAAATGGCTTTATTTGAATCATACGAGAGACGAATTGATAAAATTAACGCTGTACTTAACAGCTATGGAATCGCTTCTATTGAAGAAGCTGAAAAAATCACAAAAGATGCTGGACTTGATGTATACAATCAGGTAAAAGGCATTCAGCCAATCTGTTTTGAAAATGCGTGCTGGGCATATATTGTAGGTGCTGCTATCGCAATCAAAAAAGACTGCAGAAAAGCAGCAGATGCAGCAGCAGCAATCGGTGAAGGTCTTCAGGCTTTCTGTATTCCAGGTTCTGTTGCAGACCAGAGAAAAGTTGGTCTTGGACATGGTAACTTAGGAAAAATGCTTTTGGAAGAAGATACAGATTGTTTCGCTTTCTTGGCAGGACACGAATCTTTCGCAGCTGCGGAAGGTGCTATCGGTATCGCAGAAAAAGCGAACAAAGTACGTAAAAAACCATTACGTGTTATCTTAAACGGTCTTGGAAAAGACGCTGCTAAGATTATCGCAAGAATCAATGGATTTACATATGTTGAAACAGAATATGACTATTACACAGGCGAACTTAAAGAAGTAGCGAAAACACCATATTCTGAAGGACTTCGTGCAAAAGTAAACTGCTACGGTGCAAATGATGTACGTGAAGGTGTAGCGATCATGTGGAAAGAGGGCGTTGACGTATCTATCACAGGTAACTCTACGAACCCAACACGTTTCCAGCATCCAGTAGCTGGTACATACAAAAAAGAATGTAATGAAGCTGGAAAGAAATACTTCTCAGTAGCATCAGGCGGTGGTACAGGACGTACACTTCATCCAGACAACATGGCAGCAGGTCCTGCTTCTTACGGTATGACAGATACATTAGGACGTATGCATTCTGACGCTCAGTTTGCTGGTTCTTCTTCTGTACCTGCACACGTTGAAATGATGGGACTTATCGGCGCTGGTAACAACCCGATGGTTGGTATGACTGTAGCAGTAGCAGTAGCTATCGAGCAGGCAGCAGGCGAAGGAAAATTCTAATATTTCCTGATAAATGAATAAGAGATAATATAGAGAGGCTGTTTTCAGAAATGAAAGCAGCTTCTTTTTTTGGCTGCCAAGCATGCGACAAAAACGTCCGGTGGACGTTTTTTAGTGATACCAATAAAAATGCAAATAGTTGATAAATATCGCCTGAAAAGGGAATATTTATATTATAGATTAAAAAAGGAGGGAAAGAGGATGTTGAAAATTTTATTTTACGATACGAAAAGTTATGATCAGGATTCTTTTGAGAGAAAGAATAAAGCATATCCGAAGATTCAGATTGATTACATGAAATCAGAATTAAACCCGAGCACTGCAAGGCTTGCAAAAGGGTATGACGCGGTTTGTGCTTTTGTAAATTGCGATGTGGGAACAAAAACGATAGAAGTTCTGCATGAGTTAGGGATAGGTCTTATTCTGCTTCGATGTGCGGGATTTAATAACGTTGATATTGAAAAAGCCAAAGAATATAAAATGAAAGTGATGCGGGTTCCAGGATATTCTCCGGAAGCAGTCGCAGAACATGCGATGGCACTTGCACTTGTTGCAAACCGCCGCATCCACAAGGCATATGTCCGTGTAAGAGAAAATGACTTTAGTCTTGGAGGGATGCTTGGAGTGAATTTTTACGAGAAAACTGCAGGCATCATTGGAACTGGAAAAATAGGTGCGGCAATGGCGAGACTCTGCTATGGATTTGGAATGAAAGTCATTGCATATGATATGTATCCGAATCCGGAATTGGATTTTGTCAAATATGAGAGTCTTGATGAAGTATTGAAGCAAAGTGATTTGCTTTCCTTGCATTGTCCATTGACAGAAGATACGTATCATTTGATTAACCGGGAGACGATCAAGCAGATGAAAGACGGCGTGATTTTAGTCAATACTTCAAGGGGTGGACTTGTAAAGACAGACGATTTGATTGAAGGGATTCGTGCAAGAAAATTCTTTGCAGTAGGGCTTGACGTGTATGAAGAAGAGAAGAGAAATGTGTATGAAGACCGCTCTGATGATATTATGGAGTCATCTGTTACGGCAAGACTTTTATCTTTCCCGAACGTAGTGATTACATCACATCAAGGGTTTTTTACGGAAGAGGCTTTGTCCGCAATCAGCGAGGTAACGCTGGAAAATGCGACGGCATATAAACAAGGAAAAGTAACAGGGAATGAAGTAGAGTAAATCGCTGGAAAAGAAAAAATTTAGCACGGAATCACTCTTCCGTGCTAAAAGTTTCTCCAAAGAGAGAAGTGTCATTCGCATCTTTTAATAAAAATTTGTCTCCGTCCTTAATAGCAGGTTCCGGATCCAAATCGGCAGAAAAACGAAATGAAGGTATATAAGAGGAATTCTCTTTATCAAAGATTAAGGTGTCATACTGATATAGGAAAGTATAAATATCCCCATTTTGATTTTTCAAAATTAACTTGTCATCAATAATCTCATAGGTTCCTACCAAAATATGGCTGCTTAAATAGGAATAAACAAATTGAAAATCTGTTTCATTTTCTAACAATACATAGGCAAAGTTCGGTTCGCTTTCGTGCACCGTACGGCAAAGATATTCTCTTGGATAGACTGCATCAAAAGCCAATTTATTCTGTTTAGAATTCGGTGCATTTGATGGTAATTTTGGACTGGTAAGAAAGCATGCTGCAATGACAACGCATCCCAAAATCAAAAATGTCATGATCCAAAGAGGGGGCTTTTTATAGCGGATTACATTTTTGATCCGTTCTTTGATTCCGATTTCGCCAAAGGCAAGTGGGCAGGAGAGAATGGCAGTACGTTTTGTACTTTCACCAAGCAGTACTCTGGAATATTCCTTTCGTTTTTCCGTATCGAAAGCTCTGATTACTTTTTCATCACAGGCAAGTTCAATATCATGACAAAACAGGATGTATGCAAGCCATACAAGCGGATGAAACCAGTAGACGGACAAAAGTAAAAATGCTATAAATTTTGTCAGGTGATCCATTCGTTGGATATGAGCCTGTTCGTGGGCGATAATAAAATCCATATTGTTGTTGTCAATATGATATGGAAGATAAATAGTCGGTTTAAAAATGCCGAGCACAAAAGGTGAATTTATCAGTTCACTCTGGCGGATGTTATCCCGAAAAAGAGTCGCCGTTTTCAAACGGTATTTTAAAGTTACATAGCGAATCAAAGCATAACAAATCAGGATGCATACGCCGACAATCCAAAGCAAAGAAAGAATCCATGTTAAGACTTGCAGCGGATTTACGCTGGCATCTGTCTGAGGTGCAAAATTCTCGGATAATACAGGGTTTACCAATTCGTTTATAAAGGAGAGCCCACTGTGGACTGCAGGTTGTTTATGAAACGAAATATCGGGAGGGATTGTCTGTGCGCTTGGAATCAGGCTGAAACCACTCTCCAAAGAGAAGGGAAAGATCAGACGGATGCCAACCAGCCCCCAAAGGAGACATATGATCCACTTGGGAGCTTTCTTTAACAGCAGGCGAAGTATGGCAACTGTAGAAATCAACCATCCGGCCTGAATGCTTAAGTTTACAAGAGTTAAAAATAAAGCTTCCATATATAGACACCTCCTATTTTTTTTCGATAATCTTCATGATTTCTGTTAACTGTGTTTCGCTTAGATGAGCTTTTTTGGTAAATGCTGCAAGAAATGCGGGGAGCGAATTGTCAAAACGGTTTTTCATAAGCTCATCGATCTCCGCTATTTGAATTTCTTCTTTGGAAACGAGGGAAGAAACAATGGTGTTGTCGTTTTTTAATACGCCGCGTTCGGAAAGCCGGCGTATGACCGTATAAGTTGTTCCTTTACTCCATCCTAACTGTTCTTTGCATAGTTTTACAAGATCGGTACTGTTGATTGGTTCGTGTTCCCATAAAATCAAGCAGAAACGGTATTCACTTTCAAAAACTTTTGGTGTTTCCATATTAGTCATCTCATTAATCACCTCCTGGGTTTAATGCGTTCTACCTAATGTAAGTTTAATGCATTCTACCAATTTTGTCAATAAGTACAGAAAAGAATAGTAAAGAAAATGAAGATGTGTTAGAATAAGTTTAGTACTAGTATGCTTCGCAGTAATTAGGGCATATATTTGGAGGAAAAAGCAAATGAAATTTGTAATTCAGCGAGTGTCATCTGCCTTTGTTGCGGTAGATGGCAATATGATCGGTAAGATCGACAAAGGATTTATGGTACTTATCGGCGTGAGTAATTCTGACACGAAAGAGATTGCGGATAAGATGATAAAAAAGATGATCGGACTTCGTATTTTTGAAGATGAAAACGGGAAGACGAATCTTGCTTTGGCAGATGTTGATGGTTCCCTGCTTTTGATTTCTCAGTTTACCTTGTATGCGAACTGTAAAAAGGGAAATCGTCCAAGTTTTATTGAAGCAGGAGCTCCGGCATTGGCAGAAGAATTGTATGAATATATTATTTCGAAATGCAAAGAAAGTATTCCGGTGGTAGAAAAAGGCTCTTTTGGTGCAGATATGAAAGTCAGTCTTGTAAATGACGGTCCATTTACGGTTGTGCTGGATTCGGAGCAATTATAGTCCGGGAAAGGAGAAGCATGAGTGAGCATGGGAAGAAGATGATAGCACCTGTTGTGGTTACGTTGCTGGTGGGAGCGTATTTTGGCGGTTATCTGGGGTTAGTCATATGGTCAAAACCGCCTAGAATTGTAAGTATACTCTTTTTTATAGTTACAGCAGCATTACTTGGTGTGTTATTGTTTGTATGTATTCAAAGATTAAAAGAAATAAGGAGTGGAGAAGAAGATGATCTTAGTAAATACTGATTATATTGAAGGCAAAAAATTAGAAATGTTAGGACTTGTAAAGGGAAGTACCATTCAGTCTAAAAATTTGGGGAAAGATATTACACAAGGATTTAAGACATTGGTAGGCGGTGAATTGAAGGCTTACAATGAGATGATGAATGAAGCACGCGCGCTTGCAACCAAGCGTATGGTAGAAGAAGCAGAAGCAATGAATGCGGATGCGGTGGTCAATATCCGTTATGCATCAGCAGCGGTTATGAGCGGTGCAGCAGAAGTTATGGCATATGGAACAGCAGTGAAGTTTGTATAGAGTATAAAATAGAAAGGAATCGGAAAATGCCGGTTCCTTTTTTCATCCATTGACGGAAGCTTAAAAATCCTTTATGATAAAAAAAGTGTGAAAATTAAGGAGCTTTCGAAAATGAATATTTTAAATATCGAACATATCAGCAAAATATTTGGAGAAAAAATTATTTTTGATGATGTTTCCGTGGGAATTCAAGAAGGCGATAAAATTGGTATTGTCGGAATCAACGGAACCGGCAAGACAACTTTGCTGCGAATCATTGCGGGATTAGAAGAAACGGACCAGGGGCAGATCGTAAAACAGAATGGAATTCGCATTGCTTATCTGGCACAGAATCCGGATTTCCTGGAAGGGGAAACGGTGATGTCTTATGCACTTAAAGATTCAAAGGGAGAAGACTGGCAGGTACAAAGTAATCTGACGAGGCTTGGCATCAAGGAATATGATACCCGAATGGAACATCTTTCAGGAGGACAACGGAGAAAGGTTGCAATGGCGAAAGTTCTGGCGGGCGATTTTGATGTACTCTTACTCGATGAGCCGACAAACCATCTGGATGAAGAGATGATTCTGTGGCTGGAGGAGTATCTCAAGAACTACCGCGGAACTATCATTATGGTAACACATGACCGCTATTTTCTCGATAAAGTGTCAAACCGAATTTTAGAAATCAGTCGTGGGAATATTTATAGCTATGAAGCAAATTATTCGAGATTCTTAGAATTGAAGACAGAGAGAGAAGAGATGGAGTTAGCTTCAGAGCGAAAAAGGCAAAGTGTTTTGCGTATGGAAATGGAGTGGGCAAAGCGGGGATGCCGTGCCAGAACGACAAAACAAAAAGCAAGGCTGGAACGTTTGGAAGCTTTGAAGGGGAAAGCGGCGCCTGTAAAGGAACAGACGATAGAGATGGAATCTGTGGAAACGCGAATGGGGCGTAAAACAATCGAATTGCATGGAATCAGTAAGAGCTATGGTGAAAAGACGCTTTTGAAAGATTTTTCGTATATTGTACTGAAAAATCAAAGACTTGGTATCGTTGGTCCGAATGGATGCGGAAAATCTACGTTGATCAAAATGATTGCAAGCGCAGGAATTAATGAAAATGAAAAAGAAGCGGTTATACCAGATTGCGGAGAAATTATCATTGGTGAAACGATAAAAATCGGATATCTTGCTCAGGAGGAGCCGGATATGGATACCAATCGACGGGTAATTGACTATATCAGAGATATTGCAGAATATGTACAGACAAAAGAAGGGAAAATCAGCGCATCCATGATGTTGGAGCGATTTTTGTTTACACCGGATATGCAGTATACTCCGGTGACTAAATTATCGGGTGGAGAAAAGCGAAGATTGTATCTGTTATCGGTGTTGATGAGTGGGGCAAATGTGCTTGTGTTGGATGAGCCGTCGAATAATGTGGATATTCCTACATTGACGATTCTGGAGGATTATCTGAATTCTTTTGTGGGCATTGTCATCACAGTATCTCATGACAGATATTTTCTGGATAATGTGGTAGATCGTATTTTTGAATTCGATGGATACGGACATTTGCAGCAATATGAGGGCGGTTATACCGACTATATGGAAACAAAGCAAAGACGGCTGGAAGGTTTGGGAAAAGAGACAGCGGTAGTCGCAAAGGAAAAGAAAGATTTGGCAAGAAACTGGAAGCAGAACCGTCCGGTGAAATTAAAGTTTACATACAAAGAGCAGAAAGAATATGAAATCATAGATGAAGAAATTGCAGCATTGGAAGAAGCGATTGAGAAGCTGGATGCGGATATGATGAAGAATGCTACCAATTCCGCGAAGCTTTCCGAGTTGACTATGCAAAAAGAAACGGCAGAATCCCAGCTGGAAGAAAAGATGGAGCGATGGGTCTATTTGAATGATCTGGCAGAAGAGATTGCGAAGCAATCTGTATAAATAACAGGGAAAATGGAGAAGGGTATGAAGAATATAGAAGACTATAGGATGATTCTTGCTTCGGCATCGCCAAGGAGGCGTGAATTATTGTCACAGATAGGAATCGAACATGAGGTGATTCCAAGTAACAAAGATGAGATTTTGCCTAAGATGCATCCGGCAAAGGCGGCAGAAGCTCTATCCAGAGGGAAAGCTTTGGATGTGGCGAAGGATATAGATGATAAAGCAGTTATTATTGGTGCAGATACCGTGGTGGCTTATGCAGGAGAAATTCTTGGAAAACCTAAGAATGAGGAAGACGCATTTCGTATGCTGCATATGCTTCAGGGAGAGGAGCATGAAGTCTATACGGGAGTGACTTTCGTCGTGAAAGAAAGTGGGCAGGAGTATATAGAATCTTTTTGTGAAAGCACAAAGGTTATGATGTATCCGGCAAGTGAAGAGGAGATATGGGCGTATATCGCAACCGGTGAGCCGATGGACAAGGCAGGCGCTTACGGTATTCAGGGTAGAGCTGCGGCTTTTGTGAAAAAAATCGAAGGGGATTATAACAATGTCGTCGGGTTACCGATAGCCAGATTGTATCAGATATTGAAAAAT
Source organism: uncultured Lachnospiraceae bacterium (assembly GCA_910585545.1). Classification (GTDB taxonomy): domain Bacteria; phylum Bacillota; class Clostridia; order Lachnospirales; family Lachnospiraceae; genus An181. Next base: position 21,019 of record CAJUFN010000005.1, on the reverse strand, counting down.
TTGTAATACTAACAAAAGAGAGCTTTGGAGGTATTACCGTATGAAAATGTCTGCAGAAGTTATTACGAAAGAAGCGTATACAGAACAATATGAAAAAAACCAGTATTTTGGTTATCCAGAAAATAGTATTACATGTGCACGTTATTGTAAAGCGGATTTGTTGGCTGATTATGTGCTGGGAGCATTTGTAATTCCGGACAAAGAAAGGCTGCTTGGAAAAAAAACATGGATTGGCTATTTTCTGATCAAAGACAAGATAACGTTTATTGATGATGGCGATTTTGCAAAAGAGATGATAGAACAATTAGTTTTCGGATGGAAAGAAAAGGAAATAAACGGTCCGTATGTATTGGCTGCGTGTATGGAATATCTGATCCGTGAAGACGGGATTTTCTTACAGAAGTATGAGGAAAAACTGAGTGCATTTGAGGAGCGGCTTCTGGAGGGAAAAATCGGTGAATTTGACAGAAAGATACTTACCATTCGAAGAGAGCTTTTGATATTGGACTCCTATTATCAGCAGCTTAGAGATATCGGAGAACTTTTGGCAGAAAACAGTAATCATCTGTTTGAGAAAGAGGAGTGCCGTCTGTTTGACATATTTTCGGGGCGTGCCGCAAGGCTTCATGAGCAGACGCATACGCTGAAAGAGTATTCCATGCAAATTCGGGAGATGTATCAATCCCAGATTGAACTTCGGCAGAATAAAATCATGAAGTTTCTTACGATTGTGACGACCATTTTTATGCCGTTGACTTTGATTACAGGCTGGTATGGGATGAACTTTCTTCAGATGCCTGAGCGGAATTCACCGTATGGGTATCCGGCTGTCATGGTTATCAGCGTTATGATTGTATTGCTGGAAATCTGGTATTTTAAGAGAAAAGGATGGCTGGATTGAAAGGAGTAAAAAAATAGCAGTTAAGCTTGACAAAAGGATAAAAGATTGTTATGATATAAAAACAGAACGCACTCTGTTTTTGGAATATGGAGGAGATATTTATGAGGAAACAGGTATATTCATTATTAGTTGATAACAATCCTGGTGTACTTAGCAGGATTTCAGGATTGTTCAGCCGCAGAAGCTATAGTATTGACAGCATTACGGCGGGGATGACATCCGATGCAAGGTTCACAAGAATTACCGTAGTTGCAAGTGGAGATGAACAGATTCTTTCTCAGATTGAGAAGCAGGTTCGTAAGCTGGAAGATGTCATTGAGATCAAATTATTAAATGATAATGATTCGGTTTACCGTGAGCTGGTTATGGTAAAAGTAAGAGCAGACGCAATGCAAAGACCGCAGATTATTGCAATCGCAGATATTTTCCGGGCTAAAATTGTGGATGTAGAAAAAGAATCATTGATTATTGAGCTTACTGGCAATCCATCTAAACTGGAAGCATTTTTAAATCTTTTGGATGGATATGAGATATTGGAGCTTGCACGTACCGGTATTACCGGATTATCCCGCGGAATCAAAGATATTACATATGTAGAGGACATTATTGATTAGTTTATGCGGATGAGGAAGAATGCTAAAGGGAACCCCTTTAACACCATATAAAACATATTTTTAGGAGGAACGCTATCATGGCAAAAATCTATTATCAGGAAGATTGTAACTTATCATTATTAGAAGGAAAAACAATTGCAGTAATCGGATACGGAAGTCAGGGACATGCACATGCATTGAATGCAAAAGAATCCGGATGCAATGTAATTATCGGTCTTTATGAAGGCAGCAAATCATGGAAAAAGGCAGAAGAACAGGGATTTGAAGTATACACAGCAGCAGAAGCAGCAAAGAAAGCAGATATCATTATGATTCTTATCAATGACGAAAGCCAGGCTGCGCTTTACAAAAATGATATTGAACCGAATTTGGAAGAAGGCAATATGTTAATGTTTGCACATGGATTTAATATCCATTTCGGATGTATTACTCCACCGAAAAATGTCGACGTAACAATGGTTGCTCCAAAGGGACCTGGACATACAGTAAGAAGTGAATATCAGGTAGGTAAAGGAGTTCCTTGTCTGGTTGCAGTGGAACAGGATGCTACAGGAAAAGCGCTTGATGTAGCACTGGCATATGCACTTGCAATCGGCGGTGCAAGAGCGGGTGTACTTGAGACAACATTCCGTACAGAGACAGAGACTGACCTTTTTGGAGAACAGGCTGTACTTTGCGGTGGTGTATGTGCACTTATGCAAGCAGGTTTTGAGACATTAGTGGAAGCTGGTTATGACCCAAGAAATGCATATTTTGAATGTATCCATGAGATGAAATTAATCGTAGACTTGATCTATCAGAGTGGTTTTGCAGGAATGAGATATTCTATCTCTAACACAGCAGAATACGGCGATTATATCACAGGACCAAAGATCATTACAGAAGATACAAAGAAAGCAATGAAGAAAATTCTTTCCGATATTCAGGATGGAACATTTGCAAAAGATTTCTTACTGGATATGTCTTCCGCAGGAAGCCAGGTACATTTCAAAGCGATGAGAAAATTAGCAGCAGAGCATCCGGCAGAGGTAGTTGGCGAAGAAGTGCGTAAACTCTACAGCTGGAGCGATGAAGATAAATTGATCAACAATTAAATCGAGACATATAATCAAAAACAGAAGGCTTTCTTGGCCTTCTGTTTTCGATTATATAGGAAAGTTCGTACTTTCCTATATCATAAAACGCTCCGCTTAAGTCATTGCTGCACCGTCAACCTGAAGGATTGTGCCGGTGATATAGCTTGCCATATCGCTTGCCAGGAATAAAAATGCGTTTGCGACTTCTTCCGGTTCCCCGATACGGCCAAGTGGAATGGTTGCAATCAGCGGTTGAATCATAGAGTCCGGAAGTGCGGCAACCATATCTGTCTTGGTAACGCCAGGTGCGACTGCGTTTACGCGGATATGATCTTTTCCAAGCTCACGGGCAAGTGATTTGGTAAGACCATTTACAGCGAACTTAGAAGCCGGATATCCGACGCCGGCTGGCTGACCGTAAATGCTGACCATAGAGCTGGTGTTTAAGATGACTCCGCCGCCTTGGTTTTTCATATAGATAGCAGCCGCCTTAGAGCAGTTAAAAACAGCATTGACATTCAGTGCCATGATTTTGGCAAAATCTTCTTCGGCATAATCATAGAGTTTTGAAGTTGCAGATATCCCGGCATTGTTGACTAAAATATCAATACTGCCAAAAGTATTTTTGATTGTTTCCAATGCGGATGCAATTTCTGATTTGCTGTTCAAATCTGGATAAAGTCCGATGAAACGTGAAGAATCAAAGTCCTTTTTTAAAATCTCCAAGGCTTTTTCCACGGTTTCCTCTCTGGAACCAAGCAAAGCAACATTTGCACCATTTTCAAGAAATTTTTTTACAGTGGCGAAGCCGATTCCGCGTGTGCCGCCAGTAATAATAGCTGTTTTTCCTTTTAACATATCGTGACCTCCTTTGAAGCAATAATAGTAATTGTTACTAATATTATAATCTAGAAATAGAAGAAAAGCAAGAAAAAGAATTTTACCTATGATTGACATTTTTTAGACGGGTGTCTTGCAAGGAGAAAAAAAATCATGTAGAATGAAAGTTGGCAGAAAAAACTTAAAAATTAGGAAAGAGGAGAAAAGCGATGAGCAAAAAACCTACAGTTTTAATGATTTTAGATGGATATGGATTAAATGAAAAGACCGAAGGCAATGCTGTGGCAGAAGCAAAAACTCCGGTTATGGATAAATTAATGGCAGAATACCCATTTGTGAGGGGAAATGCAAGCGGTATGGCGGTAGGACTTCCGGATGGACAGATGGGTAATTCCGAAGTTGGACATCTTAATATGGGAGCAGGACGTATCGTATACCAGGATCTGACAAAAATCACAAAAGCAATTCAGGATGGAGATTTCTTCGAGAATGAAGCGCTTCTTGCAGCATGTAAGAATGCAAAAGATAATAACAGTGCACTTCATATGTACGGACTTGTGTCTGATGGAGGTGTACACAGTCACAATACTCATATTTACGGTTTGTTGGAACTTGCGAAAAAGCAAGGCCTTGAGAAAGTCTATGTACATTGCTTTTTAGATGGACGTGACACTCCGCCGGCATCTGGTAAGGATTACGTGGCAGAGCTTGTTGAAAAGATGAAAGAAATCGGTGTCGGTGAAGTAGCATCTGTGATGGGACGTTATTATGCAATGGACCGTGATAACAGATGGGATCGTGTAGAACTGGCATATAATGCAATGGTAAAAGGGGAAGGTGTGACCTGTGACTGTGCAGTGCAGGCAGTGCAGAATTCTTATGATGATGATAAGACAGATGAATTCGTAATGCCAACAGTGATCACAAAAGACGGTGCTCCGGTAGCAACGATTAAAGATAATGATTCTATTATTTTCTTTAATTTCCGTCCGGACCGTGCGAGAGAGATTACGAGAGTATTTTGTGATGATGCATTTACGGGATTTGACAGAGGAGAAAGAGTTAAAACAACATATGTATGTTTCACAGAGTATGATGTGACAATTGAAAATAAGCTTGTGGCGTTCCGTAAAACAGAAATTACGAATACATTTGGTGAATTTCTTGCAGCGAATAACTTGACGCAGGCAAGAATTGCCGAGACAGAAAAATATGCACATGTAACGTTCTTCTTCAATGGCGGTGTAGAAGAACCAAATGCCGGAGAAGATAGAATTCTTGTAAAATCTCCAAAGGTAGCAACTTATGATTTGCAGCCAGAGATGAGTGCTCCGGAGGTTTGTGATAAATTAGTGGAAGCAATCAAATCAGATAAATATGATGTAATCATTATCAATTTTGCAAATCCGGATATGGTAGGTCATACAGGTGTGGAAACAGCAGCGATTAAGGCAATTGAAGCTGTGGATGCGTGTGTGGGCAGAACTGTGGAAGCAATCAAAGAAGTTGACGGACAGATGTTTATCTGTGCAGACCATGGAAATGCAGAACAGCTTGTTGATTATGATACAAATGAGCCATTTACAGCGCACACAACGAATGAAGTACCATTTATTCTTGTCAATGCAGATCCGGCATATGGATTAAGAGAAGGCGGATGTCTTGCAGATATCGCACCGACATTGATTGCGCTTATGGGAATGGAACAGCCAAAAGAAATGACAGGAACATCACTTCTTGTAAAATAATCAAAAAGGATAAATTAGTTTTGAATTGGGGACGCAGCTTTTCTAAAAAGCTGCGTCCCCAATTTGCATGAATGAGCGATGAAATGAATGAAACACATTCGGGGAATTCAATTTTATTGCAAAAATAGCGGAAAATATAATATTTTTCTTTGTTTTTTGCAGGAAACACTTGACGAAAAGTCACAAAGCGTATAGAATAACAAACAGTGAAAAGTAAGTGGAGGGTTTTAGTATGACGGCATATAAAGATATGAGTGTGGAAGAATTGATGGAGCTTAAAAGTGAGCTGGAACAAGAATTTGAAGAAGTAAAGGCAAAAGGTTTGAAACTGGATATGTCCCGTGGCAAACCGTCCATGGCACAATTGAATCTGTCTATGGGAATGATGGATGTATTGACCAGCGAATCCGATCTTAGCTGTGAGGAGGGCGTAGATTGTAGAAATTATGGCGTTCTTGATGGTATTCGTGAAGCAAAACAGCTTCTGGCAGATATGATGGAGGTTCCAAGAGAGAATATTGTTATCTTTGGTAATTCTAGTTTGAATGTAATGTACGATACGATTGCGCGTTCTATGACGCATGGAGTTATGGGAAGTACTCCGTGGTGCAAGTTAGATAAGGTAAAATTCCTTTGCCCGGTACCAGGTTATGACAGACATTTTGCAATTACGGAGCATTTTGGAATCGAAATGGTAAATGTACCGATGACGCCGACCGGACCGGATATGGACATTGTAGAGAAGCTTGTGGCAGAAGATGATTCGATCAAAGGAATCTGGTGCGTTCCAAAATATTCCAATCCACAGGGGATCACATATTCAGATGAAACGGTGCATCGTTTTGCATGCTTGAAACCAGCAGCAAAAGATTTTCGTATTTTTTGGGATAATGCATATGGAATCCATCATCTTTATGCAGATAAACAAGATTATCTGGTTGAAATTCTTATGGAATGTAAAAAAGCAGGTAATCCGGATATGGTATATAAATTTGCATCTACATCAAAAATCAGTTTTCCAGGTTCTGGTATTGGAGCAATCGCTGCGTCTGATGCGAATCTTGTGGCAATCCGTAAACAGATGCAGATTCAGACCATTGGTCATGACAAATTAAATCAGCTTCGCCATGCAAGATTTTTCGGAGATATCTACGGAATGGTAATGCATATGGAAAAGCATGCAGAAATTTTAAGACCGAAGTTTGATAAGGTTCTTGAGACGTTAGAAAGAGAACTTGCCGGATTGGAAATCGGTTCCTGGATTGCACCGCGCGGAGGATATTTTATCTCTTTTGATTCAATGGAAGGATGTGCCAAAGCAATCGTAGCAAGAGCAAAAGAAGCAGGCGTTGTGATGACAGGCGCAGGAGCGACATTCCCGTATGGAAAAGATCCAAAAGATAGCAATATCCGTATTGCACCATCTTATCCGACACTGGAAGAACTTGCAACAGCAACAGAAATTTTTGTTTTAAGTGTAAAATTAGCTAGTATTGATAAATTGTTAGGAAATTTATAAAATTAGGGCGACATAGAAAATGGTAAAATGTGTGTAATTCATAATGGATTGCACACATTTTTTGTGCAAAATAGACAAGGAGAGAAAAATCAGGATGAAAAAATAACGAAATACAATATATAGTAGTGAAAATAGAAAAACAAGAAAAAATTGTAGATATGTAGAGAAAAATATGTCGTAGGCGTCAGAGGGTTTTTAAAAAGCCTCTGACGCCTACGACATATTTACTAAACTTCAATTTTCTTGAATGCGGTTGACAACATTAATTTGATACGATTGAGCTGATTTACTTCGCTGGCGCCTGGATCATAGTCAATAGCCACGATATTGGAGTCTGGATAGTGACGGCGCAGTTCTTTGATAACGCCTTTTCCAACGACGTGGTTTGGCAGGCAGCCAAATGGCTGTGTGCATACGATATTTGTTACGTCGTTGTGTATCAACTCTAACATTTCACCGGTCAAGAACCAGCCTTCGCCAGTCTGATTTCCGAGAGAGACGATTTCTTCGGCCATCCCTGCAAGGTTTTGGATCTTGGCAGGTCTATCAAAATGTTTACTCCGTTTGAATTCTTCGACAGCAGCGCTGCGAAGCCATTCTAAAACTCGGATTCCCCAATTCGCTTTTGTGGCGGAAGATTTTTTCATGCCAAGCTTTTCGGCTTTAAAATTCTGATTATAGAAACAATAAAGGAAGAAGTCTACCAAATCAGGCATGACAGCTTCGGCGCCTTCTTGCTCAAGCAGGCTAACGAGGTAGTTGTTGGCAAGGGGTGAAAATTTTACAAGAATCTCCCCGACGATTCCGACACGAGGTTTTTCGATATCGTTAATTGGAAGATTATCAAAATCACGGATGATTCCTTTACAAATACGTTTAAATTCACCTATTCCCGGATATTTTTTGGACAAAAATTTAATACAGATTTTTTTCCATTTTTCATGCATAGCATTAGCAGAACCGGCAACTTTTTCGTATGGACGCATACGGTAAACGCAACGCATAAAAATATCACCGAAGACAGCGCTGTATACGATGCGCATTGCAAGCGGAACAGTAAGTTTAAATCCTGGATTATTTTCAAGTCCGCTTAGGTTCAATGAGATAACTGGAATATGCGGATATCCAGCTTTTTCGAGTGCACGGCGGATGAAGCCGATGTAATTTGTAGCGCGGCACCCACCTCCGGTTTGCGTAATAATAAGTGCGAGCTTATCGGTATCATATTTGCCGGACAAAACAGCTTCCATCAATTGCCCGACAACGATGAGTGACGGATAGCAAGCATCATTGTTGACGTATTTTAAACCAACATTGACCGCCTGTTTACTGTCAGGCAGGATTACCAGATTATAGCCGCTCATACGCATTGCAGGTTCGATCAGGTCAAAGTGAATCGGTGACATCTGCGGGCAAAGAATCGTGTAATTCTTACGCATCTCTTTTGTAAATGCAACTTTTGCAATTGATGAAGGTTTGATTTCGCGCTGGATTTTTTTCTGTTCTCGCACACGGATAGCAGCAAGCAAAGAACGTATACGGATTCTTGCGGCACCTAAGTTATTTACTTCATCAATTTTCAAGGACGTATAAATCTTTCCGGATTTGGTGAGGATGTCGGAAACAGCATCTGTTGTGACAGCATCCAGACCACATCCGAAAGAATTAAGCTGGATCAAATCCAGATTCTCTGTTGTTTTTACAAAGTTTGCTGCTGCATACAAGCGAGAATGGTACATCCATTGGTCCATGACAATGAGCGGACGTTCCACCGGCTTTAAATGCGAAATGCTGTCCTCAGTCAGTACGGCAATATCATAAGAATTAATCAGTTCCGGAATACCATGATTGACTTCCGGGTCGATATGATATGGACGTCCGGCAAGAACAATGCCCCGTTTTCCAGTTTGTTTAAGATAAGCAAGGGTTTCTTCTCCCTTTTTACGAATATCATCACGAGCGCTTTCCAATTCTCTCCAGGCAAGATGAACGGCAGTTTTTATATCCGATGCAGGAATTTGAAATTCCTTTGAGAACTCTTCTGTCAATCGTTCTGTCAAAGTATTTTCGTCTTTGAATGACATAAATGGATTGCTGAATTTTATCTCGCCGTTTATGATCGTATCCATATTGTTTTTAATATTTTCTGCATAAGAGGTTACGATTGGGCAGTTATAGTGGTTGTTGGCATCCGCAAATTCCTGACGTTCATAAGGAATACAAGGATAGAAAATAAAAGGTACACCTTCATTGATTAGCCATTGTACGTGACCGTGAGCCAGTTTTGCCGGATAACATTCGGATTCGCTTGGAATAGAGTCGATACCAAGCTCATAAATTTTTCGCGTGGAAGCCGGTGAAAGTACGACCGAGAATCCAAGTTTGGTAAAAAACGTATGCCAGAACGGATAGTTTTCGTATATATTCAAAACGCGCGGAATACCTACAACACCGTACTTTGCCTCTTCCTTCGGAAGCGACTCATAATGAAAATAACGCTTTGATTTGTAAGAGAAAAGATTCGGCAGATTGTTGTCTGTCTTTTCTTTTCCAAGTCCTCGTTCACAGCGGTTGCCGGAGATGAAACGTCTTCCTCCACTGAAATGGTTAATTGTCAGACGACAAGTGTTGGTACATCCATGACATTTTGTCATCGTAGTAGAGTATTCAAGCGCTTCTATTTCTTCGATGGAGAGCATAGAAGTTGTTTTGCATCCTTTTAAAGAATAACGTTCTCTTGCAATCAAAGCAGCGCCGAAAGCCCCCATGATTCCGGCAATATCCGGACGGATTGCTTCGCAGTCTGCAATCTGTTCAAAACTCCTAAGAACTGCATCATTATAAAAAGTACCGCCTTGAACGACAATATGTCTGCCTAGTTCCGATGCATCGGAAACCTTAATAACTTTAAATAAAGCATTCTTGATCACAGAATATGCAAGGCCGGCAGAGATATCAGCGACTTCAGCGCCTTCCTTCTGAGCCTGCTTTACCTTAGAATTCATAAAGACGGTACAGCGTGTTCCAAGGTCTATTGGATTATGAGCGAATAACGCTTCGTGTGCAAAGTCTTCTACACTAAAATTCAAGGATTTGGCGAATGTTTCGATAAAAGAACCACATCCGGAGGAACAAGCCTCGTTCAATTGGACACTGTCTACCGTTTGATTCTTGATTTTGATACATTTCATATCCTGACCGCCGATATCAAGAATACAATCTACGTCCGGCTCGAAGAAAGAGGCGGCATAATAATGTGCAACAGTTTCTACTTCGCCTTCATCAAGCAAGAGAGCAGCTTTAATAAGCGCTTCACCGTAACCGGTAGAACAGGAGTGCACAATCTTCACATCTTTTGGAAGCTGCGCATAAATTTCTTTGATTGCTGCGATGCTTGTACCTAACGGATCGCCGTCATTGCTGTGGTAGAAAGAATACAGCAACGTACCATTCTCGGCAACAAGAGCGGCTTTCGTCGTGGTAGAACCGGCATCGATACCAAGGTATGCATTTCCTTTATAGCTATGTAAATCAAGAACAGGCACCTGGTGTTTTGCATGACGATCGATAAAAGCATGATAGTCTTTTTCCGTAGCAAATAGAGGATCCATACGCTCTACTTCAAATTCCATTTTGATTTTGCCTGCAAGTTTTTGCTGCAAAGAGGAAAGAGAAATTTTTAGATTTCTCTTCGAGTTGAGCGCGGAACCCACTGCCGCGAATAAATGAGAATAATGCGGAATGATGGCATGTTCATCATCCAACTTTAATGTACGCACAAAAGCCTCGCGAAGTTCGGATAAAAAGTGAAGAGGTCCGCCAAGAAAGGCAACATGTCCGCGAATCGGCTTTCCGCAAGCAAGACCGCTGATAGTCTGGTTTACAACCGCCTGAAAAATAGAAGCGGCAAGGTCTTCCTTCGTTGCCCCTTCGTTGATCAATGGTTGAATATCGGATTTTGCAAATACACCACATCTTGCAGCGATAGAATATAATGCTTTGTAATTTTTGGCATATTCGTTGAGCCCAGAGGCATCTGTCTGCAAGAGGGAAGCCATCTGGTCAATAAAGGAACCTGTACCGCCAGCGCAGATGCCATTCATACGCTGCTCTACGTTCCCGCCTTCAAAATAAATAATTTTTGCGTCTTCACCGCCAAGCTCAATGGCAACATCGGTCTGCGGCGCACTGTTTTGAAGCGCCGTGGATACTGCGATCACTTCCTGGACAAACGGAATCTCTAGATGGTTTGCAAGAGTAAGTCCGCCAGAACCTGTAATGACAGGAGACACACAGACAGAGCCGACTTTATATATGGCGCGTCCAAGCAAATCGGATAATGTTTCCTGAATATTGGCATAATGACGCTCGTAATCTGAAAAAAGTACCTCGTTATTTGCATTTAAAACAGCGATTTTTACAGTAGTGGAACCGATATCGATGCCAAGTGTATATAATTCGCTTTGATTCATAGTTTTAACTCCTTATAACATCTGAAAATGAAAACAAAATAACTGTATATGGTTTATTTCTAGCTGTTACTTCTTTATTATTAATAAGTGTTCATTAAACACTATCTAACATTATACGACAGGATATTTAAAAACACAATTCTTAAAATGTTGTAAATTCTTACCTGGAAATTGACAAACAATTATTCAAAAGGTACAATGTCTACATGAATAAATTAGACTTTAGGAACAGAAGGAGAAAGCATATTATGAAGATCATAAATAAGTTGGAGAGAAAGTTTGGCAAATTTTCTGTTCCAAATTTGACTATCTATATTATTCTTTGCTATATTGCAGGGTATGTGATAGAGTTGATAAATCCAGCACTTGTTTATTATATCAGTCTGGATCCGGCAGCTATCCTTCGGGGACAGGTATGGCGTCTGGTCTCGTGGGTGCTCATTCCGCCAAGTGCGATTGGAGGTTTGGATTTATTTAATATACTGTGGATTGCATTGATTCTGTATTGCTTTTACAGTATCGGCAGTTCTGTCGAAAGAGCATGGGGTTCTTTCCGATATACACTTTACATTTTTTCGGGGATATTTTTTACCGTCATTGGGGCTTTCATTTTATATCTAGTTTATGGTGAATTGCTTTCCAGTATGATGGCACTTTCATTTAGTACGTATTATATAAATCTATCCGTATTTTTAGCGTTTGCATTCAGCTTTCCGGATATGAGAATTTTGCTGAATATGGTGATTCCGATTAAAGCAAAATGGATTGGATATTTAGATATTCTTTATCTGGCAAATGCATTTGTGCATAGCGGTTGGGCAGGAAGAACAGCAATCATCGCATCGGTGTTTAACTTCATTTTATTCTTCCTTTGTTCCAGAAATGTGAAACCATATACACCAAAAGAGATGGCGCGAAAACATAAATTTAAAAAACAGGTTAATGAAGGAAAAAAGAATTTCCAGAATAGCCAAGGAGCGAAGCATCGTTGTGCAGTGTGCGGAAGAACCGAGCTTGATAACCCGGATCTGGAATTCCGTTATTGTTCGAAATGTAATGGCAATTATGAATATTGTCAGGATCATTTGTTTACACATGAACATGTCAAATAGAAGCTCAGAAGAGATTCTATTTTGAAGGCTAGTCATAAGAAAATATATTTAAAAATATACTGAGGAAGGAAGTTTATTAAAATATGAATAAAATACCATTTGTTACCAAAGAACAGTTAGATGCAATTACAAAAGAGTATCCGACACCATTTCATCTTTATGATGAAAAAGGAATTCGAAAGAATATGGAGGCACTTCGGGATGCATTTTCCTGGAATAAAGGATATAAGGAATATTTTGCGGTAAAGGCAACGCCAAATCCATTTCTTATTAATATTTTAAGAGAATATGGCTGCGGCTGTGATTGTTCCTCCTATACAGAGCTTAAGCTTTCCGAGACGATTGGGGCAGTAGGAGAAGATATTATGTTTTCTTCTAATGCTACACCAAAAGAAGAGTTTGCCTATGCGGATAAATTAGGAGCAATCATTAATCTTGATGACTTTACTCATATTGATTTTCTGGAAAAAACCATTGGTCATATTCCTGAGACAATCAGCTGTCGATTTAATCCGGGAGGATTATTCCAGATCAGCAATGATATTATGGACAATCCGGGAGATTCCAAATACGGTATGACAAAAGACCAGCTTTTTGAGGCATTCAAGATTTTAAAAGCAAAAGGCGCAAAACATTTCGGAATCCATGCATTTTTGGCAAGCAATACGGTGACGAATGAATATTATCCGATGCTTGCCCGTACACTCTTTAAACTGGCAGTAGAGCTGCAAAAAGAAACCGGGGTACATATTAAATTCATTAATCTTTCCGGAGGAATCGGAATTCCATATACGCCGGATCAGGAACCGAATGATATCCGTATCATCGGAGAAGGAGTGCGACGTGTATATGAGGAAATCTTGACTCCGGCAGGCATGGACGACGTAGCGATCTATACCGAACTTGGACGTTTCATGATGGGACCATACGGATGTCTTGTGACAAAGGCAATTCATGAAAAGCATACATATAAAGAATATATCGGCTGTGACGCGTGTGCGGTAAACCTTATGCGGCCGGCAATGTATGGGGCATACCATCATATTACGGTTATGGGAAAAGAAAATGACGCGTGTGATCATAAATATGATATTACCGGTTCGCTTTGTGAGAATAACGACAAATTTGCCATTGACCGTATGCTTCCTAAGATAGAAATCGGAGATTTGCTTTTGATCCACGATACAGGTGCACATGGATTTGCGATGGGATATAATTATAATGGCAAATTAAAATCAGCGGAGCTTTTACTGAAAGAAGATGGAAGCGTACAGCTTATTAGACGTGCAGAAAAACCGGAAGATTATTTTGCAACGTTCGATTGTTTTGAAATAGGAGAGAAATTATTAGGAAAATAAGGAGGAAATGTTATGAGAAAAGGAATGAAAAGTGTACTTATTGTGGGGTTTGTTGTGGCAGTGATGATGACTTTTGCAGGATGCAAAAGGAAAGAGTTTGATGCGGCCGGATATGTGAAGGCAACGCTTGACATGACGATGAAGGGCGAAGCGGAAGACTATATCAAATTTGTGGGATGTTCCAAAGAAGAGGCACTCAAGGATTACGAGGATACTTTGGATGAAGCAGTAGAACAGTTTGGAGAGTTTGGAGTCAATGAAGAGGCACTTGAAGAATTTCGTCAATTCAGCATCGATTTGTATAAAGCTGTAAAATATGAGGTGAAAGAGGCCCAAAAGGAAAAAGATGGTTCTTATATGGTAAAAGTAGAAACAGAAAAAATGAATGTTTTTGCAGGAGCTATGGAAAAATTTGAGGAAGCAGCAGAAAGCTATGTAGAGGAAATCGTGGCAGCAGCGTTAGAAGGAGGCGAGCAGCTCACGGATGAAAAAATGGCGCAGGATTTATATGGAAAGGTGATTGCGCTTTTTAAGGAAAGTCTTGCTAGCGCGACTTATCAGGAGCCGACAACGGTTGAAGTGAAAGTAAGTCAGGATGACGATGGAGTATGGGAGATTCCGGACAAAGACTTTGAGGTTTTAGAATTGTCATTGATAGATATAGACGCAATGGAATAGGTAAGCATTGTCTGTTGCAAAAAAAAATTTATTCCGGTATTGACATATAAAGATGAATATGCTATTATGATTGAGCGGTTGAAAAACAGCCGCTCATATAGGCAGGTGTGGCGGAATGGCAGACGCACAAGACTCAAAATCTTGCGGGGGCGACCTCGTGTGGGTTCAAGTCCCACCACCTGCATCAAAACAAAAATCCGTTCACGTAAGTGGGCGGATTTTTGCTTGTATTATTTATTCTATTATTCTAATTGGATTTTTGGAATGAATAATGAATGTAACCAGATAAGGAAAGAATGCAAAAATTTGTTTAAGGCAATAGGCACAGGGCATAACAGAAAACTCTATAATAGTCTGCCACCGGGTAGAGAAGCGAAAGCATTCGTTACACATCGTTAGGTCATAGAAGGTGTGTAGTCGAGTGCTTATTTTAGTTTAGAAGGATAAAAGAGGTAAAGAGATATGTTTAGAGAAATGAGAAGAAAAAAGCAAATTTTAAGCAATAAAGAAAATATTGAAATACTCGAGAAAGGAACTTCTGGGGTATTGGCATTACTGGGTGATAATGGATATCCATATGCTGTTCCTATCAGTTATGTTTATGACAATTCTAAAATTTATTTTCACAGTGCAAAAGTGGGATACAAAATAGATGCCATGAGGAAATGCAGTAAAGCACCTTTTGCGTGATCGCTCAAGACGAGATATGAGTTTATTTATATGAAATGGGAAGATAAAGGATTATGGCTTTCGGTGATTCTTAATGAAGATACCGGAATTGTCGAAGTTGATAGTATTGATTCCTGGGATTATCCGAAATCTACTACGATTGCAAAAAAGACAATAAAGGAAATAGAAAAAAATATTAGTGTTTATTTTGCAGGTATTGGCTATTCAGCAAAGTTTATAGTTGACGATTATATCGTATCAAAATAGATCATTACTTTCAAAATAGGGTGTAGCCAAGCTTTGCTATGGTCAAGCGCATACAATTACTGATTATTACATAATAAAATGGCATTTTAAGGGGTAAAAGTATCATTCCAATATCACAAATTCTGGTATATCTGTACTCATCTTTTGCTTTTCTCAAACTATAAGCGACATCTTCAAAGCTGGTTTTCATATTGTTTGTTAAGACAACATAGGTAATCAGTCGCGGACGAACTAAATAAATCTCGGATTTCAAAGGCACGCTTTCGACGCGGACCGAATCATTAACTTTTTGATTCCATATCTCATATACTGATGATTGGGTGATAAAATGAAAAAATTATTATTTATAACATGGAGTATTTCCTATGGTTACGGTACGGAAAAATCGCTGGCAGATGTATTGAATCGTATGGATAAAACACAGTATGATATCAGTATCCTTCCGCTGTTTAAGAATTCAGATAGTACGATTTTTGATAGCAACATCAAAATTCTAGACTCTTTGATCGATTATACAGAAAAAAATTTTGATGAACAGGCTGCGTTGAACAATTACTATAAGTTGTTAGCAAGTCCTATGCAATTCAATAAGCTGATTAATGACAGATACGACTGCATCATTGCATGTAATCACAATGCACCGTCGTATTTTGCTTCTTATATTAAGGGCGGAGCAAAAATTCTTTGGATCAGAGGAGACATGCGTGAACTTGATTACACCGTTCTCGATGAAAACACAAGTCAGTATAAGCAGGTCAGACAGGAGCATGAAATGCAGAGTAATGTTTTGAAATGTTTCGATTCAATTGCCGTCATTTCAGATGTTGTTCAGCAGGCTCTGCAGGAGCTTTTCGGCATTAGAGAAAATGTAATCAAAATATCCAACTCGGTCGATGGAGAGAAGCTTCAGGAACTATGCAAAGTTTCCGTCACTCTGCCCGACAAAATGCTGTTCACCACACTGGGCAGACTGGAGTACAATAAAAATCAAATTTTGCTGCTTAAAGCCGCAAAAAAGATAAAGAAACATCGTGATGATTTTATGGTCTATATTTTGGGAGACGGTGAAGATAAAGCAAAGCTTCAAAAATATATTGAGGACAACGGTTTGGAGAAAAACGTCCGAATACTCGGATTTGTTGAAAACCCATACCCTTATATAAAAAACAGTATAGCAACGGTACTGACATCACTAAGTGAAGGCTTCAGCCTTGCTTTGGTTGAAAGTGTAATGCTCAACACGCCTATTATTTCTACAGATGTCGGGGTGGCAAAAGAATTGATCGAGAATTATAATTGCGGAGATTTAATCGGGTATGACGAAAATGAGCTTGCCGATGTTTTACTCCGGTATTTAAATAAATATGATGGATACAAAGATAAGAGCTTTAATATAGGAAATGAGTACGATATTAAATCGGAAACAGCAAAAACAACAGAGCTGATTGAACAAACAATTCAAAAGGCAAGTCTCAGTATCAAAATGAAAAGGCTGCCGTATCCTGAAGTTACAATACATGAATACGAACTGGACAATTATGAAATACAAAACGACCGGTTATATGTTTTGCGTGTAATGAAGGGCGGCGTACCTTATGAATATCTAATCAATCGCAGAAGCGATAATGATAAGCTTGTTGTTTTTAATAACGGCGCCGTAGCAGAGGGCGATATTACTATCCCTGTATTTCAAAGACACAGTTGGGCGAACACACTGAAAACCTCATCGGTGTTTTGTATGGATCCTACTTTGTATTTGAACAGCTTTTTACAAGTCGGTTGGGGAATCGGAAAAAATGAAGATTATTATTTGGAAAACAGCAGTCTGATTCTAAAGAAAATAATCGAAAAAATGGGGATTTGCCTGGAAAATACAGCAATCTACGGCACTTCTGCGGGCGGATATCTTTCGATTATTATGGGAATATACCTCAAAGGTGCAAAGGTAATTGCAGACAATGCGCAGCTTGATGTGCGCAATTGGATTTATAAAGAAGCGTTAACTTCAGTAATTACATTCGCCTTTGATAATATCGGCGATGCTCTGAATTATAGAGAACGTTTCAGTATTATTGATGCTTTTGAAAGGCATGGTTATGTTCCCAAAATATATATGCATGTAAATTTGTGTTCAACTGCGGATAATTCCACGCAACTGGTACCTTTTCTGAAAAATGCAGAAACAATGAAATGCAATGGTGAATATAATGATATAGAGGTATTTCTGCACTTCGAGCCCGATAAAGGACATAATGGAATCAGTATGGATGATGCTATTAGTTTCTTATATCGCGTATTAAATCAAAACTAAATTGAGGAGATCACCATTAAGGTTTCCAAGAGAGGTATGCAAATTTACAAAAAAATAAAAATGGAGCAAGTATGGGGCAGACTGACAAATATAATTCTAAATAGGCATATCTGTTAATTAGATATGCTGAAAATAAAGCGGATATATGTTAAAATGTATGTGGAGGTGTTGGTATGGAACTTCGTGTACTTAATTATTTTTTGGCAGTTGCAAGAGAAGAAAATTTTACAAAAGCAGCCAGGCAGCTTCACTTGACACAGCCAACATTATCACGACAAATTGCTGATCTGGAGAAGGAGCTTGGAGTTAAGCTGTTTGTCAGAAGTAATCACAATATCATTTTAACAGAGGACGGAATGATTCTAAAGCACAGAGCACAGGAAATTTTATCCTTGGCAGATAAAACGAAGCGGGACTTTCTGCATAAAGACGAAAATCTGGAAGGTGTTATCTCAATCGGAAGCGGTGAATTTTTATCTACCCGCTGTTTAACAGATTGCATTGCAGATTTTCGCAAAAAGTATCCACTTGTGCGCTATGAGTTTTACAGCGGAAATGCCGGAAATATTCATGATCGCATCGAAAGAGGTCTTTTGGATATAGGCTTGATGTCCGAACCGATTGACATACGGAAATATGAATTTATCAGTATGCCCGTAGAAGAAGAATGGGGAGTTTTTGTACGAGAGGATTCGCCGCTTATGGGTAAAGAGTACATTGTGCCACAGGATTTGGTTGGTATTTCGCTTATCTTACCTTTGGGCGATTTTGCGCAGAGTAATATTGGTAAATGGTTTGGCGAATATATTACGCAGATTGATATTATTGCAAAAGGAAATTTGTTATATAATGAGGTGATGATGGCTCAAAGCAATATCGGTGCAGTAATCGGTATCAAATTGAATTGTAACTACGACGGATTACGATTTATACCTCTTAAACCTGCTCTCAAAATTGATACTGTATTGGCATGGAAAAAAGAGCAGATTTTTTCTTCTGCTGTTACGGCATTTATTGAGTTTTCAAGTCAATACTTAAAAAGCATATCTTATGATGAATTATAGGTATTAGATATTTTAAATAGTCGGATTTATAATGAAGGTGTTCCAAGACGGAACATCTTTATCTTGATATAGGAAAGTTATCCTTATCAGAAAGAAAAGTCAAAGGGAGTTTGGAATAATGAAAGTGTTGGATAAAAAGCAATTTGAAGAAAACAATGTTTTCGGAATGGGAAAGCCCAACGAAGCATTTGCAAAATATTTTATTGGAGAATCATTTTTGAATCCGCTGACAAATCTACAGGAAACAGCCGTTTTCCTTGCCAGCGTAACTTTTGAACCAGGTTGCCGTAACAATTGGCATATTCATCACGCCAAAAACGGCGGCGGACAGATTCTCATTTGCACAGCGGGTGAAGGTTGGTATCAGGAGGAAGATAAAGCGCCTGTTTCCCTTAGCCCTGGAATGGTAATCACAATTCCGGCAGAGGTAAAACATTGGCACGGTGCGAAAAAGGATAGCTGGTTTTCGCATATTGCTGTAGAAGTGCCAGGAGAGCACACTTGGAATGAATGGTGCGAGCCTATGAACGATGAAGAATACAATAAATTGGAGGAAAAATGAAATGAGTAAAAAACTGATAGCATATTTTTCGGCAAGCGGTGTCACAAAAGCCGCCGCTGAGCGTTTGGCAAAGGCAACAGGTGCGGATTTATTTGAAATCAAACCTGAAATACCGTACACTTGCGCCGACCTTGACTGGACGAACAAAAAAAGCCGCAGTTCTGTTGAAATGAGCAATCCGAACTCTCGTCCTGAAATTGCGGAAAAAGTATCCAATATGGGTGACTATGACATCGTGTTTATCGGTTTTCCGATTTGGTGGTATGTTGCGCCCACCATTATCAATACCTTTGTGGAAAGTTATGACTTTTCGGGAAAGAGTATTGTTCCCTTTGCTACCAGCGGTGGCAGCGGAATGGGCAAGACCGTAGAAGTACTGAAACTTTTCTGTCCGACCGCAAACTGGGAGGAAGGTAAAATGCTGAACCGTGTTTCAGAAAAAGAACTGGAAATTTGGGTAAATCGTCTTTGAGTAAGGAAAAACATGTCTGGTCCACTGGTAGTCCAAAAATCTGAAAGGAGAAATGAAAATGGATTTACATATTACCGATCCCGAATTTATGGAGCGTTTTGAGTACTTTGCTTTGAACGAAGTACCAAATGATGAAAACGGGCAATTAAATGAAAAAACACGCTATATAGCAATTTTATCAACGCTAATCGGCTGCAGCGGTGCAGAAGCATATAAAGAAATGCTGCCGAAAGCACTTGAAAATGGTATTACGCCAGTAATGGTAAAAGAAATCGTCTATCAGGCAACCGACTATTTGGGGTATGGCAGAATGTTGCCATTTTTGAACTGTACCAACAAAATCTTTGCAGAAAAAGAAATTCTGCTGCCTCTTGATGGGCAAGCTACCACTACACTTAAAAACCGACTTGAAAAGGGAATTGAAACACAGGTAGAAATCTTCGGTGAACATATGAAAGAGGCTTGGAAAACAGGCCATATCAACCGCTGGCTTGCGGCAAACTGCTTCGGCGATTACTATACCCGAAAAGGTCTTACTCTGGCAGAGCGTGAACTCATCACCTTTTGTTTTCTTATGGCGAAAGGTGGCTGTGAGCCGCAGTTAATCGCTCACGCAAAAGGAAATATGAATATGGGAAATGACAAGGACTTTTTGATTCGTGTTGTTTCGCAGTGCCTGCCTTATATCGGTTATCCCCGCAGCCTAAACGCCATTGCCTGTGTAGGTAAGGCGCTGGAAGAATATCCCGAAAAGCAGCAGGAATAAAAAGCAAAAAGTCGCAGTAGGATTGCTTTCATCGCAGGATATGGCATATGGGCATTTATGGGCAGAGATTTTCCAATCTATCTATTTTTGAAGAGCGAGTTTGTATTTCTGGACGCTGCAGTTTTTTCGATGTTTCAGTCAGCTTATTATCTTTATCTGGATATTTCTTTTGTATCGAAGACGGAGATATCAAACATCCAGGTAACCTAAAGGAACGTAAAGGAACCTAGGCGTACCTTGTCAGGTGTGCTAAGATATAATTGTAAAAGTATAGATGAAGGACTTCTGAAACAAGGATGTCCGAGCGCAATTGTAAACGAGTAGAAATGCTCGTTTTTTTGTTGCTCAGTATATGACAAAAACGTCCAGTGAACGTTTTTTAGTTGTCTAAAAAGGAGGTGATTCTGATGTGGAATACGAGTTAAATAAGTGGTGGTGATTTAAAATCTGTTATCTGACAAAAAATTCAAAAAAGATGAGAAAGGAGTGCGCCAAATACAAAAATGAAAATTGTTTTTCTACAAAACTGTGCTAGAATAAGAAGAAAAGGGAAGTGTGCGCCAGTTCGGTGTCAAATATATAACTGGTGG
>CAJUFN010000004.1:101938-200739 GCA_910585545.1 uncultured Lachnospiraceae bacterium | reverse complement strand
TAATTGTACATTTTTATATAATATTTTTTGTACATTGGGTCTTGACATTTTATATTTATAAAAATAACTGCAAATAAAAATATCCGGAACGGGGACGGAGAGGGAAACTTATCTGTCCTCTGTTTTTATGGAGGAAAAGGAGAATTAACCAGATGGCAGATGTAAATGTAAACAAAGTTTCCATGACTGAAAAACAGAAAGTGAAGGAGATAACGGACAGGCTGGAGGAAGGCTTGAAGGAATTATTTGAGGGGGAAAAGTACAAAAGCTACCTGAATACCATGTCAAAATTCCATAATTACAGCGCAAACAATATCCAGCTTATCGAGATGCAGTGTCCGGGAGCGACGTATGTTGCCGGATATAAGGCATGGCAGAAGAATTTTGAGCGCCATGTGAACAAGGGCGAGAGGGGTATCCGTATCCTTGCGCCTTCACCTTACAAAATCAAAGAGGAACAGGAAAAGATTGATCCGGTCACGAATGAGCCTGTGCTTGACCGAGACGGGATGCCCGTCATGGAGGAAGTGGAGATAAAGATACCCGCCTTCCGGGTTGTCACAGTGTTTGATTATTCGCAGACGGACGGGAAAGAGCTTCCCGGACTTGGAGTAAGCGAGCTGCATGGGAATGTAGAGCGTTACCGGGATTTTATGGAAGCACTTGCAAGGGTTTCCCCTGTACCAATCCGCTATGAGGGCATGGAGGGTGACAGGAAAGGCTATTTTATTGACTTAAACCACCCTATCGCTATTAAGGAGGGCATGGGCGAAGTGCAGACTGCAAAAACCGGGGTGCATGAGGTGGCGCACGCAAAACTTCATGGAAAAGAGGTTGAACAGGAAACAGGGATTGCAAAAGACAGGGAAACAAAGGAAGTGGAAGCAGAGAGCATCGCCTACACTGTCTGCCAGCATTTCGGGATTGATACGTCCGACTATTCTTTTGGGTATATCGTCGGGTGGAGCAGCGGAAAAGAAATGCCGGAGTTAAAATCTTCCCTTGATACGATACGCCGGACTTCCTCGGAACTGATAAAGGGGATTGAAGCACAGCTTTTGGAGATTGATAAAGAACGTGCTGCAGAACAGACGCAGGAGGACATCATTCTGCTTGTGGCGAATACAGACCGTTCAGAATATGACCTTTTGAGCGTTAAGGGCATGGAGAGGACAGAACTTCTTAATTCTTTGCGTACCATGAAAGACGATGACAGGCAGAGCGTGGAAGCCTACCTTGAAAGAGCCGGGGCGTGGGTGACGCTGCTTGGAAATGAGCGGAGCGAGGAAGTGGAGGAATACCACTTAGATTACGCTTACAATACGGATACTTATGAGATAACCGATTTTAAGGCGTTGCAGGAAGAACGAGAAAAGGCAAATAAACCGATTGAGTACGCTGATGTGGTTGTGAGAATCTCCATGCCGGACAGCGGGGAATATGAAACCATTAAAATCACAAATATGCAGTCAGAAGTGCAGAACACCCTCTATGACATACTGATGCGTGAAATGGACGGAGAGGGCGGAAACGTTCTGGATTATCTGAAGGAGAAGGGTTTTGATTTTGTACCGATCATGAGAAGCGGCGGCTTGAATGACGGTTATCCACAGTTCTATGATTTTGATATGGATATGACGGAAAAG
Organism: uncultured Lachnospiraceae bacterium; assembly: GCA_910585545.1. Taxonomy (GTDB): domain Bacteria; phylum Bacillota; class Clostridia; order Lachnospirales; family Lachnospiraceae; genus An181. The sequence goes on along the minus strand of CAJUFN010000004.1, from coordinate 199,093 downwards.
GAGCTTCATATTGCTTCGGAACTTCCGGCAACAGTGCAGGCAGAACAGCTTATTAACCGCATGGAATTTCACAGGACGGTTTATGACAGTGATGAGTGCAATTTGATTATGAACCACGCTTATAAGCTGGATGATATGTATAAGACAACTTCCCTGGCATATTCCCTTGTGGAGCAGAAAGACGATTTACCGCTTCTTTTGGAAACAATCAAGGCAGCGGAGAAAGAAATTGATACCCTTCCGGATGGCATGGTGGGGTTATCGGAGATGCACGAATATGGGTATTCTTGGGATGAAATGCTCCCTCTGACAAAGGACAGGGCATCGGAGCTGTTCGGGGAAGATGTGTCAGTGTACCAGCTCTATTCAGACGGTTCGGAAACGCTTGTTGAGGATAAGGAAGCATTACAGGCGCATGACGGTCTGTTCGGTGTACAGAAAGACGACTGGAGCGCCTATCTGGAGTTCCAGTCCATAAAACAGGAATTAGAGGATAGCGAACCCAACCGGGAAGCACAGCTTTTATATGGTAATGAGGGAAGGTTTGGCATCTACCAGCTTAAAGATACGGAGGAAACAAGGGATATCCGTTTTATGGCGATGGATTATCTTGAAATGAAAGGTATCCCGGTTTCCAGAGAGAATTACACTCTGGTCTATACCGAAGAACTGAGGGAGAGCATGAGCCTTGAAGATATTTTTACCAAGTTCAACATAGACCACCCGGCAGATTATACCGGACATTCCCTTTCCGTCAGCGATGTGGTTGTGCTGCATCAGGACGGGGAGAACACAAGCCATTATGTGGATTCCGTTGGTTACAGAGAGATACCGGAGTTTACAAAAGAACTTTCCATATCGGCGGAAGTCAGCGCCGAGAAATCTCCAGGCATGGAGGAAACAGCAGAAATTTTAGAGGAAGTAGCGGCAGAAAATATTGCGGCAGAGCCGGACAACAATGATAAGGTTTATTATTATGTCATTGAAGATTTATCCACATGGGCGGACGGAAGCCCGGAAAAGAGCAGATTAGAGCGCTTTGACAGCCTTCCGGAAGCAATGGGGAAGTTTGCCGAGTACCGGGAAAAGGATATGGAAGATAAGTCGGATATGGCAAGGGCAACCTTCGGTTTCAATGTTAATGGCAGCGAGTTTGACCTGATTCATGTCAGAAACCATGAAAACTGTCTGTCACTGGATTTTACGCATAGCAAGGCGGCAGGGAAAAGCAGCCGCTTCATGGGTGATTTGCAGACTTTATATCATGAGGTCGGTTTTGACAAGGTGAGGGTTCACCGGGAAATGTCACCGGAGGAAATAAAGGATTTTGTAAAACAGCGGTTTAAGCATCAGCTAAAGAGCAGCGGTCTTGATGATGTTTCCCTTTATATGGACAGGTTTGAAACTCTCTATGAACAGGGGAAAATGGAGAACCTCATGCCGACAGCCAACCAGAAGCATATCGTGGAAGATGTACCGTTCATGGAGTGGGAAAACCCATACATAGATACCAGTGACAAGGAAATTGGCAGGGAAGAAACGGAGCTTGCTTTCCGGCTGGCAGACCGTTATATCAGTATTCAGGAAGCCAGCGGCGGATATGATTACACAATTTATGATATGGATTACCGGGAATTGGACGGTGGCGTGTATGACAATCCGGATATTACCATAAGACAGGCACTTGATGAGATTGTGGCAGATTTGAAAGAGCCGACGCACCGGAGCACTCTGGAAGGCAGCATACAGGCGGATGATGAACTGATACCGATTGATTATGATGGATTGATGGAAAAAGCAGAGCAGGCGGAAATGGCGCATCTTGGGGAACGTATCAGAAAGGAAGTGCCGGAAGCGACGGAAAGCAAGGTTATAGCCGAATTTAAAGCCCGGACAGAGGAATTATGGAATGGCATCAATGGGCAGACACAGAAAGATATAGAACTTACCATATACACCTATTTGCAGTCCAAAATAGACGAGTATGACATGGACATAGAGCTTGTGGATGTGGCGGTGTCCGGGAGCAGATGCAGAGGTCTGGAGCAGGAAAATTCTGACCTTGATGTGGTCGTGGAATACCGGGGCGGGGAAAGGGAAGATTCCCTGTTCAACACCTTTAATGAGGACGGTTTCAGCATCGGCGGAGTGAAAGTTGACATCAACCCTATCACAGAAGGAAAAACCGGGACGCTTGGGCAGTATCTTCCGGGAGTGGAAGCGTACCTTGAGGAAAAACGTGCTGCCCTGCAGGAGCGGAATACAGAACAGGTACAGGAAGAAAAGCAGACAGTCATTACCCTTACGGTGGCAGAGTGCGGGGAGTTCCATAACCTCGGAGAATACCATGAGGATATAGCGAGCGTGGAGGAAGCAATCGAAATTTTTAACCAGATACCGCCGGAGAGGATGAACGGTATCCGGAGCATCGGCATCAATATCCATACGGAAGGGACGGAAGCGTATGAGGACACGCAGATGGATATTGTGTCGGGCAGGACTGCCGATCTGGAGGTTTTAGACTATGTGCCGGATATTACAGACAATCCAAAAGCGGTAGCGGTGATTGCGGAGCTGATCGACAAGATGCCAGACATTGAGGTGAGGGGTTCTCTGGAGAAGTGGCAGGCGGCTTTCCTTGCCGCAGAGATAGACCAGCTTTCCTATGACTATGACACTTATCAATATAATGATACGGTGGAGGACAGGGAAGCGCAGGTAGCGAATATCGCAGAGGACATCAGGAACGGGAATACGGAATATCTGAATGATTTCCTCAATGCCATGATTTCAGACAGCATGAGGGAAGGCATAACGGATATATTCGGGAAAGGGACGGAGTTTGATGACAGTGAGGGAGTACAGACTGCGAGGAAGGCAAAAGAGCTTTTGGACAGGCTGGCAGAGTATAAGCCGCTTGCGAAGATAGAGGAACTGGAAGAATGTAACTACAACATGATTGATAATGTTCTGAACAATGAGAAGCCGAAAGCAGAGCAGGAACGCAAGGCGGGCAGGATTTCCATAAAGGAAAAGCTGGCGGAGAAAAAGGCGGTCATCGAGCAGAGAGATAGATCAGGAAAAGAGCTTCCGGAAAAAGAAACTGAGAAAAAAACAGAGAGGGAGATATAAGCGTATGGATAAGTTTACAGTGGAAGAAATCAATCTGATGTGTGTGTTTGAGGGGCAGGACAGAATGGGCATGGTTGCCGATATAAAGAACGTGATCCCGCACATACAGGACAATGACATGGTGGAGCTTGCAGGGCAGGTCTTGGGGAAGCTGGAAGCCATGAGCGATGAAGAATTTGCACAGGTCGCACTGGAAGCGGCGGAATAATTTATCGTGAAACTTTTATAGCATTATTCGACAGAACGTGATATAATTCTTTTTAGTCAGATTAGAGCAAGTAGGGATAGTCTGCGGTTGTCCTTTCTGGAAACGGAAAGGAGGTCGGTATGAATACGTTAGAAGTGCTTACGTTGGTGCTGGTGATTTTTGCAGCCTTGACATACATAGACAATAAACACAACCGCAAGTAACGGAAAAGGCTATCCTCTACTGCGAATAGAGAATAGCCAGTGATCCGTTTGTTTTTCTAAAATTGATTACTCGTTTCCGATTGAACAACCGTCGGACGTGCTAGAATCCTTCGGCTTCTATGATGATTATAAACCAACACTGCGGATTTTGCAAGAGGGTTTAGGAAATGGGGGTGCTTCGGCACTCCTATTTTTTTGGAGATTTTTATATTATCATACATGGATATGGTATAATCTGCAAGAATATTTTTCTGATTATATAAAAAAGAGGAGGGAAAGAATGGGATTCCGCAGGCGTCGGCATTGTGCGTAATGTGTATAACTCCCCGTTTTATGGAGTTGTGGGCAACATTGTTTGCAGGATGTGGGAAAGCTGCCTTTTGCTTTTCCATGTCCTGTGAACGGTGTTGTCCATGACGGAATGGGGAGTTATGCACATTTCCACGATGCGTTTTCAGGCTCTTAACAGACGGTTCTTCGTCCTTTTTACCGGGCAGGGGTGTTATTTCTGTCCGGCTGTTCCGGTGCGCCTTTCTGCGGCTCTGTGCGCCCTAAATACTGGTTGAGATTTTCCAGTTTCCGGTTCAGAGATTTCAGTTCCTTATCACAGTTTTTGTAAGTGGCGGTCAGTTCTTTCTTCTGCGTGGTAAGCTCCTGATATTCCGCTTTCAGCTTGTCGATGTTCAAACCTTTTAAACTGATGCCTGCCTGTTCCAGCATACGCCTTGCGCCGCCATAGAGAATGATCTGGCTCTCATGCTTCCGAAAATATGCGTCGGGGTTCTTAGCTTTTTTGTAGGCGATGTTATAGGATTTATTTGCCTTATACTGTTCTGCATATTTGATGATTTCCGCAAGGTCTTTGATGCGGTTCTCCAGCTTGCGGACAATCTGTTTTGCTTCCTTCCCTGTGGCGGCTGTGGTGGCGATTTTTTGTTCCAGTTCTTTAATAGTACCAGCTTCGTTGTAAGTCTGTGCAGCAATCTTTAAATTCTCAATCGCTGCCCACTTTTGCAGTCCCGGACTGTTCCGGAATTTTTCATCAGAGGTGTCAACCAGTCTTCTGTTTGCGTAATCTTTTTTAGGGATAACAGCCTTCCGCTCCCGCTTTAATTCAATGCGTTCTTTGATGCGTTCCTTTGTATATTCCCTGCCGAGGGATTTCACGCTGCCACGCACAAAACGGTCTTTGCCAAGTGGACGGAATGAGATATATTTTGGCGTATCTTCTCCGAAATTTTCTCCTTTTATTTCATATCCTTTTGCCCGCATCAGGAGCAGAAATTCCTCATAGGTGGAGGATGATTTTATGGCGGCATTGATGTCCTTTCTTATCTGCGTTTTCCACGCTGAACCGTTCTTGTCTGACTGCCATTCGTTATATTTTTTTCCACGCTCCCCGCCGGGGATGATGACGGAAAGGTTATGCTCGTTGCACAACTCATCACTCAATTTCCGGATGCGATAATAGGTCTGCTTGCAGTCATGATATTTGTTATGTTCAAGGTTGTCTGCGGCACAAAAAATGATGTGGTTATGGACGTGACCTTTATCAATATGGGTAGTGACTATATAAGAATATTTCCCCTCTAAAACTTTGTCGGCAAGCTCCTTCCCTATCCGGTGCGCTTCTTCAAAGCTGACCTCTCCGGGGGCAAAAGCCTGTATCAGATGATAGGCTTTATTCGGGCTGTTTTCCCGGCAGTGGTCTAAGGTATATTTGAAGTCAATCGCTGCGGTTTCCGGCGCACAGGCATAAGAAGAAATATAGATGCTTTCGTCCGTCTTGTCCGGGTTGCATATGTAGGCTACCGCTTTATCAACGGTTGCTGTGATAGCATGGATTTTTGTGTATGCCATACCTGTTTCATCAACTCCTTTACCTCGTCCATATCTTCCTGATAGACATGGTTTGTGCTGTTAATCCTTTTTGCAATCTGGTTCAGGCTGGAACTGATCCGCCCAAGCTCTGTGTTGTACTCCCGGAGGAAACTGTAATCCACATCATATACATATCCATAGAGAATGAGCTTCCGGAGGAAAGCAGATTTGCTTTTCATGCCGGACAGTCTGAACTTTTCATCAAGAATATACTGTTCCCTGTCATTCAGACAAATTTCATTGCGTTTAGTGCGTGTCCTGTTTGCCATTTCTGATACTCCTTCCTGCATTTGGGCATAAAAAAACTGCTGTAAAATGTTCGATTTACAACAGTCTGGTTTCGTGTCTGTTCAGTTGTTTTTGGATAGAATTATCCATGTGTTATTGTAGCAAATCTGCGGATAAAGGTCAAGGACTGGCAGAGAAAAACGGAAAGAAAATCAAAGAGGGTTAGGGATACTTCCCTATGGAAATTTCATCATGCGGACGGTAGGGAAGTATGGGGAATTTCGCCCATGTGTCCGGACATGGGCAGTGCTTGCTACTCTACCCTCGACACTCCCGGAGGGTGTGTTGGTTTGTGGAGTTTTTGTGCCTTTATCATGATTCTCGACTTTTAACTTGCTTTTTGATATAATAAAAACACACAAGGCATAGGAGGAAAAACAGAAATGTTAAGACCGAAAGAAGTTGTTCAGTTATGGGTAGATGCATTCAATAAACATGATGTGGAAGCAATTACAGCCCTTTATCATGAAAATGCGACGAATCACCAAGTAGCGAATGAGCCAGTAGTAGGCATTGAAGCAATCCGTACCATGTTCACAGCCGAATTTTCAACATCGGATATGACAGCTATCGTAGAAAATATTTTTGAGGATGGGCAATGGGCAATCCTTGAATGGCGAGATCCATTGGGGTTACGAGGGTGTGGTTTTTTTCAGGTAGTGAATGGGAAAATTTTATTCCAGCGAGGCTATTGGGATAAGCTCTCATTTTTGAAACAGCATAATCTTCCAATAGAGTAAATATGACATTTTAGGAGAAAATATGGAATACCGGACATTGGAAAATACAGATTCCGTTTGTATATACGAAGCGTTTACACAGGCATTTTCTGATTATCAGGTTTCAGTTGATATGCCTTTTAAATCTTTTGAAACAATGCTGAAAAGAAATGGATTTATGCCTGCGGTTTCAGTTGGAGCCTTTGCAGATAGAACGCTTGTCGGTTTTATCTTGAATGGAGTGAGAGATTGGGATAACGAAAAGACAGTCTATGACCTCGGAACAGGAGTTACCCCCGATTTTCGGAGAACAGGAATTATGGGGGAATTATTGAATCTGGTTAGCACTATATGTATAAAAAATAAAATCAGCGTGTATCAACTGGAAGTGATTCAAGATAATGAGAAGGCGCTCACTTTATATAAAAAACAGGGATTTCGAATTAACAGAATATTGAATTGTTACCAACTGACGGGCAAGATAAAAGAACCGGGCGTACATAAAGTGTGGAAACTGGAACATCCGGAAAAATTACAAGATGATCAATGGACAGCAGTCAAAGATTTTTGGACTTATCCACCTTCATGGCAAAACGCAAAAGATGCTGTTTGTGCAATCGCTAAATCCTTTTCTTATACGATTGTTAAATTTGATGGAAACTTGATTGGATATGGTATTGTGGACAAAATAAAAGGAGATATTGCGCAGTTAGCGGTACATCCCAAATATCGCAGAATGGGAGTTGCCACAGAGATTTTGTTAGATTTACTTAAACAAACAAAGAGTTTAGAGATGAGAGTAATAAATGTGGATGAACGGGATCAGGCATTGAACGCTTTTTTGAAGAAATTGAAATTTAGTGTATTTGTTAAACAATATGAAATGAGAAAACATTTTTCTGCTTAGGATATTGTATAGATGAAGAAGCTGGCTTTGAGGACAGTTGTCAGTAAAGGAGCAGTTATGAGATATAACAAAACAATAATATTAAGTAATGGCATGGAATGTTGTTTGAGGAATGGAACAGAGAGTGATGGTCAGCTTGTAGTGGATAATTTCAATCTGACACATAGTGAAACAGATTATTTGCTTACATATCCAGATGAAAACAGTTTTAATGCCGCACAGGAAAGCCAGTTTCTGAAAGAAAAAGCTGAGAGTGAAAGAGAGATTGAATTGCTTGCCATAGTTGACAGTGTAATTGCGGGAACAGCAGGAATTGAGGCAATCGGTACAAAATATAAGGTACGGCATCGAGCAGAATTTGGCATCAGTGTTGTGAGAAAGTATTGGGGACTTGGAATTGGTAAGGCTTTGCTGACTTCGTGTATCGAATGTGCTAAAACAGCGGGATATAACCAGCTTGAACTTAAAGTAGTTGCTGAAAATGAAAGAGCAGTTTCTATGTACGAACGGGCTGGATTTGTCGAGTGTGGAAGAAATCCCAAAGGATTTCGCTCCCGCATAGCTGGATTTCAGGAAGTCATTTCTATGAGATTGGAATTGTGATGATCGACAAATTTATTCCAGTTTCAAAATGGAGGTTACTGTCTACTGGGGTGACTGGTTGGAGTTGTTGAGCAAAAGCCAGTATGGGGAGTAGCCAAATTTTCCTTGATGTTGTTCGGCTGTTTTTATTGTCTCTGCATCTGAACAGAGAATGACAACCTTTACAGGATAATTATCCGAATATTTGATGTTTCTTAAATATTATCTCCCTTTTCAGATTATGGTTGCGATTGCTCTATTTTTTAATTTTTCGTTAAAGAGGCGGGACGGGGGCTATCCATAACGGAAAACTCCCCGATAAACGGAAAGTAGTTTATTTCTTTGCAATTATCTTGTACATTTCTGGACACCGATTTTTTAAATAATTATGCCTTTTTCCATATTTTCTGTAATATCCTTACCCGGAAGCATTTGAAGTAATGCAATATTTATCTCGTTTCCCATAAAAGATACTCTTGTATATTTCGATTTGTTGCTTTGAATATTAGCATAAGTCTCCAGAAAATTCAATGTAAGTCAATATTATTTAATGCTTTCTTTTCGGATGCAGATGTGTTATAATTACTACATTTCCAAAAAGGAGTTAAAAAATATGCGGCAAGGTATTCTTAAATAAAACTATAATCAAATAGTGGGAACAAAAAACTTTGGGATGTCCTTTGGAACAAGGGCTTAGTTTTTTGTACCAAATTTAAGAATACTTTTGCCTTATTTATATTGACATAGCAAGACAAGTGGCAAGTACCTATTGGTGCGTGTCTTTTATGTGTATGTCCACAGATTATATCCCCAGTGGTAAAAGTATTTTACTGCTGGGGATTTTTATGTCTTTTTTGGCTGTGAATGGAGGACGACATATGAAAATAATTAATATTGGCATTCTTGCGCATGTTGATGCAGGAAAAACAACACTGACAGAAAGCCTGCTGTATACAAGTGGGGCAATCATGGAACCAGGTAGTGTAGATAAAGGTACAACAAGAACGGACTCTATGGCTTTGGAACGTCAAAGGAAAATTACAATTCAGGCTGCCGTTACATCTTTTCGCTGGAAAGGGTACAAAGTTAATCTTGTGGACACCCCCGGACACATGGACTTTTTAACAGAAGTGCATCGCTCCTTATCGGTTCTGGATGGAGCAATTTTAGTAGTGTCCGCAAAAGATGGTGTACAAGCCCAGACCAGAGTGCTGTTTCATGCGCTAAGGAAAATGAAGATACCAACAATCATTTTTATCAATAAAATAGATCAAAGTGGTGTTGTTCTTGAGCAAACTTATCAAAATATCAGAGAAAAATTAACAGAAGATATGATTGTTATGCAGGAAGTTCATTTATGTTCAGAAATAATACTTTCTGATGTTGCAGATTTTGAAAAGTGGGATGCTGTAATTGCTGGGAATGATGATATTTTAGAAAAATATCTTTCAGGAGTCCCTTTGACACTGTGGGAACTGCAAAAAGAAATAAAACGAAGGGTACAAAGGGGAACGCTTTTTCCGGTATATCATGGAAGCGCAAAAGACAATATCGGGGTAAAAGAATTGCTTGAAGTGATTACAGAAGTTTTTTCATTGGAAACAGACGACAGTCAATCGGAATTGTGTGGGTATGTATTTAAAATTGAATATACCGAGCAGAAAAAACGACGTTGCTATTTAAGGCTCTATAGCGGTACGCTTTGTTTACGGGAAACGATTCTTTTGTCAAAAAAGGAAAAAATTAAAATTACAGAGATGTCAATTCCATTTGATGGAGAAATCGTCCCAACAGACACCGCTGATTCCGGGGAGATTGTTATTTTATCTGACAATACATTAAAACTAAATGATGTTCTGGGAGATGAAAAACTATTGCCACGCAAGGCGTGGACGGATAATCCCCTGCCGTTTTTTCGGACAACGATAGAGCCAATCAAAGCAGAGCAAAGGGGAGTATTACTGGATGCCCTTACAGAGATTGCGGATACTGATCCGCTTCTGCATTTTATGATTGATTCTATCACTCATGAAATTATTCTTTCCTTTTTGGGAAAAGTACAATTGGAAGTTGTTTGTTCTTTATTAAATGAAAAATATAGTGTCGAGGTAGCAATAAAAGAGCCTACCGTTATTTATCTGGAAAGACCACGAAAAGAGGCTCATTATACAATTCATATTGAAGTACCGCCAAATCCCTTTTGGGCGTCGATTGGTTTGGCTGTCACTCCTCTTCCTGTTGGAAGCGGAACAGAATATGAAAGTAAAGTGTCTCTCGGTTATTTAAACCAAAGCTTTCAAAACGCAGTTATGGAAGGGATTCGGTATGGATTAGAGCAGGGAGTGTATGGATGGGAGGTAACAGATTGCAGAATTTGCTTTGAATATGGTGTTTATTACAGCCCGGTCAGTACTCCGGCAGATTTCCGCTTTCTTGCGCCTGTTGTGTTGGAACAGGTATTAAAAAAAGCGGGAACGCAAGTTTTAGAACCCTATCTTTCTTTTACCCTATTTGCGCCGCAGGAATATCTTTCACGAGCTTATCATGATGCTGTGAAATATGATGCGGTAATTGAAACAACTTCGTTAAAAAATAATGAGGCAATTTTAACTGGAGAAATACCGGCTCGGCGGATCGGGGAATACAAAAGTGATTTGAATTTCTATACAAATGGAAGAAGCGTTTGCTTGACAGAATTGAAAGGGTATCAGGAAACTTCAGGGGAACCTGTAGTACAACCTCGCCGCCCAAATAGTCGGTTAGATAAGGTTCGCCATATGTTTCAGAAGATAATGTAACGTCTTGCGCAATGCAAGTGTTCATTGCTGGCTATTGCGAAATATCATTGATAAAATCAGTATCAGAGAGGAGGAACTATTTTGAACCAGGAACAGACGGATATTACAACAGGAAAGCAAATACGTCATCTGCGAACACAATCGGGAATGACACAGGAAGAACTAGCCGGGGAATTGAATGTTACCCGGCAGGCACTATCGAATTGGGAGAGAGATGTTAATGAACCCGATTTAAATATGTTGAAAAAAATTTGCTTTCTTTTTGGAGTCAACATGGACGATTTTGCGAAGGAGGTAATAACAAAGATGGAAACATATGAAAAAAAGGAGAAACGACAATTTAATAAGTACGATATGGCAATTGGACTTTTTTATGGTGTTGGTATATTTCTTGGCATTGGTATTTTCTTTGTTGGCGGTTTTATGACAATGTCGGGTGCAGGGTGGGGAGCATCACTATTTGGCGGTGGCTGTTTTTCTCTTGTATTTGGCTTGATATGCCATGCAGTTATTACATTGAGAAGAAATGACAAATGATGACATATTCTGCTTCCTTAAAAAGAAGCGTTCTGTACAGCAAAACAAGCCACAGTTTTGCAGAGGAAGGAGGTAATTAGGCGGCTAAGGGTGGCCGCCTTTGTTTTAGAAAAGAGATAGGAGAGGGAGTGGATTTACTTTGAAAAATTTTTATATGTCCGAAGATAGGCTTCCACAATAGCGAGAATTGTTGTAATCTGTTCTTCTGTACATTGTGACAGGTAAACCAACAGCCGCTGGTAGTCGAGGTTGTCTGCCGGGACAGTTGGATAAAAAAACGGATCGGCGGAAATATGTAAGGCTCGTATGAGCTGCCCCAGCTTTTCAAGGCTTGGCACGTTTCCATGATTTTCGATTTCCTTGATATAGCGTGAGGAAACGCCGGATTTTTCAGCCAGTTCTTCATAGGTCAGTTTTTGTTCAGTCCTAGCCTGCTTCAGACGAAGTCCCATTTCCTTGTCAATTTTCTTTTTTCTTGCCATATATGCACCTCCATGTATAGTGTATATTGCACATTTTACTTTTAAAATGCACTAATAATTCACTTTATCAGAGGGGCATAATACACAATAAAATAGAATGACTTTGGATATTGCATATAAAAAAACGCAGTATCCAAAGGTTTTTTTGCGTGGTTTTTATCCTTTGGGTACGTTTAGGGGAATTTATGTGTTCTGAACGGTCTGAGGGATATTTTTTTGACTTCGGGAACCTGTCCGTCTATTGGCGTGGGAAGGTTCTTTTATAAGGTGTTTTACTGGAAGTGAAGCAGAATATACCTTAAAGAGTGAACTATACACGCTCGCAGTTTGTGGAGAAAACAGAATAACAGATATGAATAACGTCCAATGGGCATTGAGCCTGTTCGGGCGTTTTTTATATAAATTTTTCAAAAATTTTTACTCCCACCCGAACATTAGCCTATTGCTATTTGGCAGATACAACGGAAAGGGAAAAGGCGTATGCCTTTGTCACGTCACAACGGGGGAGGAGGTGAACTCGTATGAAGAAACCTTCTTGCCATGATGAACTGACAATCAGGCATCGCTTTGACCGCCTGTGCCAGATGTCGCTGAAAGGTGAAGCGATTAACTATTACCGGCACATGGATTACCGCAGGGAGCATGAAGCCATGTTTTCTGAACTGTCTGAAAAGGAGCTGAACCAGTTGTTTGTTATGGATGAGTATGGAGTGGAGAACAGTCATTTTACAGTGTATGGCTATGACATTGAAGTAAAGGACGCCCTAATTGCGGAAGCGTTGCAGGCACTTTCGGAACGGAAGCGGAATGTAATACTGCTTTCGTATTTTCTGGAAATGAGCGATGCGGATATAGCAAGGGAAATGAACCTTGTACGCAGTACGATCCACGAACACCGGACACGCTCACTTGAGATTTTGAGAAAGATTATGGAGGAAAAAGCAGATGAAAAAGAGATGTAAGAGTAGGGAAGAAAAGAATTTGCTGCCTTTCCATATCATAAAGGCAGCATCAGAAGGTGATGTAATGGCAATCAACGCAGTTTTGAAGCATTATGAGGGATACATAATTACTTTGTCCACCCGGAAAATGTATGACGAGAGTGGGCGGCTGCATTTTTGTGTTGATGAAACGCTACGCCGGAGGCTTGAAACAAAGCTGATTACGAAGATATTGGCATTTGAAGCGGTATAAGGGGCGGTTAGCTGTCCTTTTCCATAGCTGATTATCAGCGTTGTACATTGAAAATTGAATACTGTATTGCATACAGGACGTGAGGATATGCGGAGCCACTAGGCAGATGCGCCATGACATATCTGTCCTGCCTTATGGCAGGGTGAACGTGAGGAAATGCTGAAAAACTGCATTGAAGCAAAGGTAAGGAGCGAGTGAAATCTGGCAAAGTGTGTAGCGGTTACAAGGGGCGATGAAGCATATCTGTGATAATGATACTTCCGGGTTGCAGGAAATCTGCAATCCGGTCAATTTGAATGACGGTGCAAGACCGATGTGGGCAGTGTAACGAGCTGCCACCTGTATTGCAGTTTTTATCTGCTAATAAATGGGGAGAAGTGTATTCTGTTTATTTATTAGCAGATAAGGCTGTGCAATGAATGGAGGAAATTATGGTAAAGAAGGTAGACAGAAAGAAATTTGTCAGATACAAGGAAGGTGCAGAGATGTACAGCATGGGTTTGACAAAATTTCAGGAGCTTGCAAAGCAGGCAAACGCTATCTATAAGGTGGATAAATTAGTATTGGTAAACTGTGACATTTTTGAGCAGTATCTGGAGTCTTTTAGAGTTAGTGAGTGATTAAGGAAAAGAGGGTTTCGTGATAAATTACCGTTCTACAAAAAATACTTGACTTTTTGTAGAACGCAAACTATAATGGTATTAGTTATGAAGGAGGTGCATAGTAAATGCCGAGAACGGGACGTCCAAAGACCGACTCGCCTAAGCTGAGATCGTTAAGCCTCCGGGTTGACGATGCAGAGTATGAGAAGCTGAAAGACTATGCTGCCAAACATGACATGACCATAACGCAAGTGCTACACAGGGGTGTTGAAATTCAATACTCAATGGAAGAAAGTAAGTAGCAGTACGAAATATCTCTTTCCTTTTGAAAGAAAGGAGCAGAGATGGCAAAAGCAAGAAAAGACCATAGAGGGAGGGCTTTACGAAAGGGAGAAATCCAGCGCAAGGATAAGTCATATATGTACACTTATACTGATCCTTATGGGAAAAGGCGGTATATATATGCGAATGATTTAGTAGGGCTTAGAGAAAAAGAAAAGCAACTGATGAAAGACCAGCTCGACGGTCTGGATGTATATGCGGCAGGTAACGCTGACCTGAATTTTGTATTTGACAGGTATATTACTACCAAGACAGAGTTAAGGCGGACAACCTATACGAATTACGTTTACATGTATGACCGTTTTGTGAGGGACGAATTCGGAAAAAGAAAAATTGGAGAGATAAAGTATTCAGATGTGCTGTATTTCTATTATCATCTGATAAATGAAAAAGGATTGCAGATAAACACGCTTGAAACAATCCACACCGTTCTCCACCCGACATTCCAGCTTGCAGTGAGAGATGACATCATCAGAAATAATCCGAGCGATGGAGTGATGGCTCAAATTAAGAAAAAACCGGGGAAAAATCATGGTGTGCGCCATGCCCTTACGCTGGAGCAGCAGAGAGCTTTTATGGACTACACAGCTAAAAGTCCGGTATATTGCCATTGGACACCATTTTTTACAGTGCTATTAGGTACGGGGTGCAGGATTGGCGAAATAATCGGATTGAGGTGGGAGGACATAGATTTTGAAAAGAGGATAATCAGTATAAACCATAGTGTTACATATTATCCCCGGCGAACCGACACAACAAAATGTGAGTTTGGAGTATCCCTCCCGAAAACAGAAGCGGGTATTCGCACCATTCCAATGATGGACGCAGTATATGAAGCGTTCCAAGAGGAATACAGCGAACAGAAAGAAGAAGGTTTCAATACTACGGTGATTGACGGAATGACAGGCTTTATTTTTAGCAATCGGTTTGGAAACCTTCATAATCCTCAAGCTGTGAACAGGGCAATCAAGCGAATATACGAATCGTACAATGCAGAGGAAGTGTTAAATGCTAAAAAGGAAAAGAGGCAGCCAGTCATAATACCTCACTTCTCATGCCACCATTTAAGGCATACCTTTTGTACAAGGTTCTGCGAGAAGGAAACAAATGTGAAAGTGATACAGGCAATCATGGGACACGCTAATATTGAAACAACGATGGACATATATGCCGAAGTCACTGACATGAAGAAACAGGAAGCAATAGAAAATTTATCACGCAATCTTGATGTATTTTAGGAAAGAGTCCGAAACGGATAGTGAGTACAGCAAATTGTGTGGTTTACAACAAATTTACAACAAATTTGAAGTTTTACCGGGTGAATAACACATCATAATGAAGAATCGAATTGTTGAAAAAAGGCGAAAATAAGCTATAATGAAGAATAACGAAGTAAGTCAATTGCCTTTCCCGACGATGAAGTCCTTAGGTGGTGTAAAATCCGAAAATAGTGTAAGTTCTAAGGTAGCAGAAGCGCCGAAAGCAGAGGAAAAACCAGTAGAAAAAATTGATTTTTCCAACGTAAAGATTGAACCGTTGTTTGAAGAAGCGGTTGATTTTGAGACATTTTCAAAGTCAGATTTCAGAGCTGTTAAGGTAAAAGATTGTGTAGCGGTACCAAAATCCAAGAAGCTTTTGCAGTTTACTTTAGATGATGGAACAGGCACAGACCGCACGATTTTAAGCGGTATTCACGAGTATTATGAGCCGGAAGAGCTGATTGGAAAGACTTGTATCGCAATCGTAAATCTTCCGCCGAGAGCAATGATGGGCATTGAGTCCTGCGGTATGCTGATTTCGGCAGTACATGAGGAAGATGGAAAAGAAGGATTGAATCTTTTGATGGTTGATAACCACATTCCGGCAGGTGCGAAGCTGTACTAATCAAGGTAAAACAAAATAAAAAAATGATTTTTGTACCAATCTTGTACCAATAATGGGAATGGATTTAAAACTTTATAAAGAGATATGAACACATAGGCTCATGGAATGTATTTTCCATGAGCCTGTTTGCGTTATGTAAGAGAAAAATTAGGAGATAGGGGGAGGAGTAGATTATAGAACGTAAGTTTTCTTTTGAAAATTTATGGGGAGGGGAGCCTCCCTTTTTCGTAATTACAGCAAGTAATTATTTTCCCGGTTGGCAATCTGTAAACTGACTAATTTGTAGGTTGCATATCCGCCCATAACCAACGGCTCTGCTTTGCAAATTTCTTCTGCTTCTTCACGGCTCTCTGTTTTTAGGATATACATACCTGCCATACCTGGATAACCTTTAAAAACACCGCAGATTTCCAGCTTTCCTTCATCGTCCAGCTTTCTTATGTTCTCAACATGTTCCATAACTACCTGTTTTGTCATTTTGTTATAGGTCTTGCTTTTCTCAATCATCATCATGTACATCAATTTTTTCTCCTTTACATTTTATGAGGGCTATTGTGGTTATTATATTATATTTATCTGACAATAGCAATCTGTCTGTCACTTCTTGGAAGCGAATTGAATTTGTACCTACGACTAAAACGGCCTTTTAGTACTCGGCGTTGGTGTTACTGTTTGCATGAGGGCAAAGAAAGATTCTGCTTTTCCAGTACTAAAATATTGATACCAAAATTCCAGTGTATCTGCCTGAAAAACACCTAAATGCTCAATAATTTGTTTTGCCCACAACAAAGCACCTGTGGGATTTGCGGTAATGAGGTTATTATCTGCTACTGATGGCTTGTCTACATATAAATCCTGTCCTTTATAAGCAGGTGAAAATATTTCAAGAAATCCCTGCCCATTACTGGTATGCCGCCGATTATCTAACAATCCAAAATCAGCAAGAGCAACGGTAGCTCCACAAATTGCTCCAACGGTGGCTCCTAAAGATAGAAGTTCACTTGCTTTTTTGATAATTGCCCTATGTTTGGGCTCACTCCATGTATCTGCACCCGGTAACAATAATACGCTCGTTTCTTTTACGGCAATATCATCAACCAAACAATCGGGTACGACTGTTAGCCCTCCCATGGTATGGATTGGCTCTTTAGAATAACTGACTGTTTTAAGTGATACACGCTCAGCGTTCTTTTTGAAAAACCTCCCGGAATGTAACTCCGAAGTAATATAGCCTAATTCCCAGTCGGCTAAAGTATCAAGAACATAAACATAGATTGTAAACATAAGTTTCCTCCGTTTTCATTGTATATTTGATTTGTTTGCTTTTTTATTGTATCATGTGATTGTTGACAACATTATGGCAACAATATATAGGAGAGAAGAATTTTTGAAAGGCGGCTATCAGATGAAAATTGACAGGCTCGTTAGTATTATTATGGTGCTTCTTGATAAAGAGCGGATAGGGGCTCAGGAATTAGCGAATATGTTTGAAGTGTCGCCGCGCACAATTTACCGTGATATAGATACTATTAATATGGCAGGTATTCCTATTCGCTCAATATCGGGAGTTGGCGGTGGCTTTGAAATTATGCAAAATTACAAAATTGATAAAAATGTTTTTTCGACTGCTGAACTTTCCGCTATTCTTATGGGGCTTTCAAGCCTTTCGGATATGATACGGGGAGATGAACTGATAAACGCTCTAGCAAAAGTCAAAAGTTTTATTCCCGCCGACAAAGTAAATGACATAGAATTAAAAGCAAGCCAAATATGTATAGATTTAAGTTCTTGGATTGGCAACCAAAACACACAATCATATTTGGAGATTATCAAAGAGGCTTTGCAAGATTTCAGACTGGTTTCCTTTGAATATATAGCTCATCACGGAAAGAAAACTGTACGGACAGTTGAACCGTATCAGCTTGTTTTAAAAAGCGGTCATTGGTATTTTCAAGGATATTGCCATATACGAAATGATTTCCGCTTATTCAGATTGTCCCGCATATTGAACCTACAAATGAAAGA
The DNA here is from genome assembly GCA_910585545.1 of uncultured Lachnospiraceae bacterium. GTDB lineage: Bacteria > Bacillota > Clostridia > Lachnospirales > Lachnospiraceae > An181. Next base: position 181,309 of record CAJUFN010000004.1, on the reverse strand, counting down.
GGAATTTTTTACACCACGGGATTATCAAAAACCAATTTTGAATTTTGAGGAAATTTTGCAAACTATGCAAACAAAAATAAAAATCCGTATTCATAAATCAATCATGGATAGGGTACTTGATTATTGTACTTATGAACACTTTTCTCCCAATGGCGACGAACATTACATTGTTGATTTCCCGTTCATAGAGAATGAATATTATTATGATATTCTTCTTGGTTTTGGCAATAAGTGTGAGTGCTTAGAACCGTTATATATTCGTGATGAAATGAAGCGTAGAATACATGATGTAGCTGCTATATATGAAAACAGTGAAAGCCTGGTCAAGGTAATCTCCAGTGAGCCTTGTAGCGAACCTCCAATGCTTTTGGGGGAGCGATTGTGTTGAAGTGAGTCACGGATTTTTTCTATTGAGTGATAGAAGTGAAAGAATTACAGTTAGAAAAATGGGAAAAAATCCTTCCTTTTTATAAGAATGTTAGAGAGGAGGGCGTTGTTTTGTGGCAGGTAGCCTAAAAGAATTGTCCATAATAATAAAAAGTGGTTCGTTTCTGAGAGAAAAATCGGATTATGATGATTTTTTTGTAGCAGGAAGAAAGGAAACCGAGAATCAGCTTGCAAATGCAAAAATTTTCTTGGAAACAGTAGAAAAATATTTAAAAGAAATTGAATAATGGAAGCAAAGATTAAGAGGTGGATGTAACATTCTACCTCTTGTTTTGTATCTTATAATGATGCAATACTTGACAAAAAGGGGATTAGCGATTATACATGATAAATATGAGTAATAAATAACGGACGGCGATCGAAATCAGAACAGAGAGGTTTGTGACCTGTCATTATTGAGCAGAAAGAAAGGGCGGTTTTCCTGATGAATATAACTGAATTTGCCCAAATTGCCGGAGTGTCAAAATCGGCTGTAAGCAGATATTTTAATGACGGATATTTGAGCGATAGTAAACGAAAACAAATTGAAGATGCTGTTGAGAAGACGGGCTATAGTCCGAGCATAAAGGCGCACAATGTATGCAAAAGAATCACAAGGCTTGTCGGCGTGATTATCCCAAAACTTTCGTCGGAGAGCTGCGCAAGAGAAGTCGAGGGGATAAGCCGTGTTTTGAATGAAGAGGGATATCAGCTTCTGCTCGTGAATTCTTCAAATAATTATCAGAAGGAAGTGGAATATCTCGAGCTTTTTAGAAATAACAGAGTTGACGGCGTGATTTTTCTTGGAACGATTTTTACCCCTCTTCACGATGCAATTTTGAAAAAAATGAGAGTTCCAGTAGTGATTGTGGGACAGGAATACAAAGGATTTTGCTGTGTGTGCCATGATGATTTCAAGGCAGCCTATGCGATTACCGAACTTATGATAAAAAGAGGCGGTAAAAATCCGGGATTTATCGGTGTTACGGAAAATGACAAGGCGGCAGGTCTTGCGCGAAAAGAAGGCTTTTTAGAGGCTTTGAGTGATTACAACATTGAGATAAGAAAAAATAATATGCTTACGGCGGATTTTACCATGGATTCAGGATATGAGAAAGCGGAAATTTTATTAAAAAAGCGTAATAGACCAGATTTTATTTTTTGCGCTACCGACAACATTGGAGCCGGGGCGGTAATATTTGCACATAATCATGGGATAACCGTTCCGGAAGAGGTGATGATTGCGGGGATAGGAGATTCACATCTGTGTAAGGTTACTTCCAGTTCTCTTACTTCGGTACATTTTCATTATGAAACGGCAGGGGAGGAAGCCGCGCACATGCTGCTTTTGTCATTGAAAAAAGAAAATATCATTCCAAAAACACTTACACTTGATTACGAAATTGTTGAAAGAGAATCCACAAAAAGAATGTAAACTGTGCCGGTAACTGCAATAAAATATGAAACTATATGAAACCAAATAAAATACTCATGTAAGTTTGTCGTGTTTGTCAATAGCGAAATTGTGAAGGATGAATTAGAATATAGTAAATGAAATCGATATCATAAATTTGTGAAACCAGTATGAAACAGTCCGGACAAAACGACAAAATAATAAGGAGATGATTTTATTTATGGATTACAGAAAATCAGCAAAAGAGATACTTGAAGCCATTGGAGGAAAAGAAAATCTTGCCAGTGCGGCACATTGTTCCACAAGATTAAGACTTATCATCGGAGATAATTCTAAAATTGATCAGGAAACACTGGAAAATATTGATGTGGTAAAAGGTGTATTTGAGAGTGCGGGACAGCTTCAGATTATCATTGGCGGCGGCACTGTAAATAAGGTTTATAATGAATTTATTGTCCTGGCGGATATTGAAGGGTCTTCCAAAGATGAATTGAAAGAAGCAGCGGCAAAAAAGCAGAATGTATTTAAAAGGCTTATTAAAACTTTAGGCGATGTTTTTGTTCCTATTCTTCCTGCGATTGTTGCGGGCGGATTAATTATGGGAATTATGGAGGCGCTTAACTTTATGTCTTCAAACGGCATGCTAAGTCTTAGTACAGATGGTTATGTATTTACGATTTTTAAATTGCTTTCTAACGCGGCATTTACGTTCCTTCCGATTTTAATAGGCTATTCGGCGACAAAAGTTTTCGGAGGAAACCCGTATTTGGGCGCTGTTATCGGAATGTTTCTGATTCATCCCGATTTGCAGAACGCATGGACTATTTCAGCCGGTTATGAAAGAACCTTTTCGATTCTTGGATTTTATGATGTTCCGATGGTCGGGTATCAGGGACACGTTATCCCGATTATCATTGCTTCGTTTATTCTCGCTAAGTTGGAAAAGAAACTGCACAAAATTGTACCGGACGTCATTGATATGTTCGTGACACCTTTAGTAAGCCTCACGCTTACGGCATTTTCGGTTTATACATTTATTGGACCGGTATTCAGTGCTTTTGAAAATGGACTTATCACAGGCGTTCAGAATCTGATTACGCTGCCTTTCGGAATAGGCTCGTTTATTATGGGTGGCCTTTACTCGACTACTGTTGTAGGCGGTATTCATCATATGTACACGGTGATTGATATAGGTCAGCTTGCAAAATACGGCGTGACATACTGGCTGCCGCTTGCTTCTGCTGCAAATATGGCGCAAGGAGCTGCCTGCCTTGCGGTTGCGATAAAAAGTAAAAATAATAAAATGCGTTCCATGGCGTATCCTTCTGCACTTTCCTGTATGCTGGGAATTACAGAGCCTGCGATTTTTGGTGTAAACCTTCGTTTGATAAAACCGTTTATTTTCGGTTCGATAGGCGGAGCCTGTGGAGCGATGGTATGCTCTATACTTAATCTTGGAGCAACGGCGACAGGAGTTACCGGCATTTTCGCGATTCTTCTTACATTGAATCATCCTGTAAAATACATCATTTCCATGTCGGTAGCAATGGCGGTTGCATTTGTTTTAACGTTTCTTTTCGGAACAAACAGCCCTGAAATCAAAAATGCAAAGAAGTCAGAAAAATCAGAAAAAAGTGAAGAATTGATAGATGAATCTGTTTAAAAGGAGAAGAACAATGGAAAGAAAATCAGAAAAATATCGTCAGAAATTTCATCTCGAGCCTCCGAAGGGATGGCTCAATGATCCAAACGGACTTTGTTTTTTTAATGGTGAGTATCATGTGTATTTTCAGTATAGTCCCGATAGAGCAGACGGACATTCTGACAGAGGATGGGGACATTTTCACGGTGAAAACCTCTTTCATATGACTTTTGATAAAGCCGTACTTATGCCGGACATCCCCGAGGACAGCCATGGCGCATATTCCGGCAGCGCGGTAGTGAAAGATGATATACTTCATATATTTTATACGGGAAATGTCAAGCTTTCGGGCGAATATGATTATGTTACCGCAGGCAGAGAGGCAAATGTAATCCATGTGGTTTCCGAGGACGCAAGCAATATGAGTGAAAAGGAAATTGTTCTGCGCAACAAGGATTATCCGAAGTTTTGCACTTGTCATGTCAGAGACCCGAAAGTATGGCAGGACGGAAATGTATGGAAGATGGTACTTGGCGCAAGAACAGAAGATGATAAGGGATGTGTACTTTTTTATGAATCCTGCGATCTTGAAAACTGGGAATACCAAACTGATATTATAGAAGAAAATTACGGATATATGTGGGAATGTCCCGACTATTTTGAACTTGGCGGAAAAGGGTTTTTAAGCGTATGTCCGCAGGGACTTGAAAAATACGATATAAAATTTCAGAATTTGAATCAGTCGGGATATTTTCCTGTTGAGAAAAGTAATCCCCGCAAGCTTGGTGAATTTATCGAATGGGATATGGGATTTGATTTTTATGCGCCGCAGACTTTTGTGGATAATCAAGGAAGAAGAATCTTAATCGGCTGGTTTGGAATGGATACTTCGGAATACAGCAATGCAACCACAGAGCTCGGCTGGCAGCATTGTCTGACACTCCCGCGGGAAATCAAACTGGGGGAAGACGGGAAGTTATTACAGAATCCCGTGAAAGAATTTGAAAATCTGCGTAAAGAAAGCAGAGAAATTCACGGAAATGAGAGTATAAAAGTAAATCTTCCTTTTGAACTTGAAGGAAAAATTACAGAAAATTTCAGTGTGAAATTTGACTACAAGTGTGAATTTTCTTATACTAAAAATAGTAAACTCTTTGAACTGAAATTTAGAGATAAACACTATGGCAGCGGAAGAACAACGAGAAAGGCATTTTTTGACAATCCGCAGAATGTGAGAATAATTGTAGATATGTCGTCAATAGAAATTTATATCAATAACGGCGAAACGGTTTTTTCAACCAGATTTTATCCGGATGAACAGATTGTTCTTGAAATGAACGGGATTGAGGGACGTTTGTATCAGCTGTAAAACGATAAGGAGGAAATATGAAGAAGGATACGCTTATTGCAATTGGTGAAGCGCTTATAGATTTTATTCCTGATAAAACAGGATGCAATTTTGAAAATGTTACATCTTTTAGTCCCAAAACAGGAGGCGCGCCTGCAAATGTGAGCGGGGCGTTCAGTGTACTTGGCGGAAAATCTAAAATAATTACACAGCTTGGCGATGATCCATTCGGCAGGAAAATCGAAAAAGAACTGAAAGCTTTTGGGATTGATACCTCTCTTATAAGCTTCACAGATAAGGCGAATACGGCGCTGGCATTTGTAAGCCTTGAAGATAATGGCAACAGAACGTTTTCCTTTTACAGAAATCCTTCCGCTGATATGCTTTATTGCGAAGACCAAATTACGGAGGAAATGTTTGAGGACGCCTATGCCCTGCATTTTTGCAGTGTTTCTTTAGGAGATTTTCCTATGAAAGAGGCGCACAAGAAGGCAGTTGAAATAACGGAAAAGAAAGGGGCAATCGTCAGTTTTGACCCCAATCTTCGTTTTCCTTTATGGAGCAGTAAAGAAGAACTGTTTAAAACGGTACATGAATTCATTCCTTTGGCAGATATCATAAAAATTTCAGATGAAGAACTGGAATTTCTGACAGGAGAGAAGGAAATTGAAAATGCTCTTCCACAGTTATTTACAGGAAATGTGAAGCTGATTATTTATACCTGCGGAAGCAAAGGTGCATATGCCTATACCAAGACAGAAAAAGCATTTTCCTCTTGCAAAGAGGTACAGGCTGTCGATACCACAGGCGCGGGAGACGGTTTCATAGGATCCTTCTTGTTTGGATTGAAATCAATGAATAAAACGAAGGATGAGTTAGATAAAATAACAAAATCGGAACTGGAAAAAATACTGGATTTCTCCAATGAATTTTGCGGAGAAAGTGTGAAGCATAACGGAGCGATCAGCTCTTACAGAAAAATTGAATTTTAGATAAGTAACCCCTCCTGTTCGGATTGATGTTAGAATACATCGATCCGAATGGGAGGGATTGTTTCATATATTTGATTATGATAGAATACAGATGTTATCGAGGCTGTATCCGGCTATGGAAAAGGAAAATATAAGTTTAAAAGAGGATAATTTAGAAAGAGATGAAAGATACAAATATAAAAGAAGTAAAAGAGAATAAAAAGCAATATCTTGATTTGCTTCTTTTGGCGGATGAACAAGAAGATATGATTGATCGTTATCTCGAAAAAGGCACAATGTATATTTTGGAGGATAACGGGATAAAAGCGGAATGTGTTGTTTTAGACTTAGGAGACGGAGTACTTGAAATTAAGAATATTGCAACAGTTCCGCAGTTTTACGGTCAGGGTTATGGCAAAGCGATGATTGAGTTTATTGCAAAGAAATATCAAGGAGAATACTCCATACTGCAAGTTGGAACAGGTGACAGTCCTTTAACGATTCCATTTTATGAAAAGTGTGGATTTGTCCGTTCTCATAGCATTAAAAATTTCTTTCTTGATAATTATAAACATCCGATATATGAATGCGGCGTACAGTTGGTGGATATGGTTTATTTGCAAAGAATGATTTAAAGGCAGCAGTAAAAATAGAATTTTCAGATATGGAAAACAGATCAGGAGACAGAAAATTAGGAGAAAAAGTAATATGAGAGTTGGAATTATGGGTGCGGGAATTATCGCGAAGAAGATGGCACTTACATTGAATCTGATGGAGGAGACAACCTGTTATGCGATTGCATCCCGTTCATTGGAGAAAGCGCAGGATTTTGCAAAAGAAAATAAGGTAGAAAAGGCATATGGAAGTTATGAGGAGATGCTTTTGGATGAAGAAGTGGAGTTGGTTTATATTGCAACGCCGCATTCGCATCATTATGAGTGTGCCATGTTGTGTCTGAAATATAAAAAGCCGGTGCTGTGTGAGAAAGCATTTATGGCAAATGCGGCGCAGACGAAAGAAGTACTGGAAGCCTTTGAGCGGGAAAATATATTTATTACGGAAGCGATTTGGACAAGATATCTGCCAAGCCGTGTAATGGTGGAAGAGGCGATTACAGAAGGAGAGATTGGTCAGGTGACGATGGCGAGCGGGAATCTTGGATATGAGCTTACGAAGATTGAACGTCTGATGAAGCCGGAACTTGCAGGCGGAGCCTTGCTTGATGTGGGGGTCTATCCTTTGAATTTTATCAGTATGGTGCTTGGAACGGAAGTGGAAGAAATCATTACCTCCTGTACGAAGACGGAAACAGGTGTGGATGCCCAGAATGCTACTATTTTGAAATATAAAAACGGTACGATGGGTATTGCTCACAGCAGTCTGCTTTCCGGAACGGAGCAGATGGGGGTGGTGTATGGAACCGAAGGGTATCTGATCGCGGAAGAAATCAATAATATTACAAAGATTAAAGTTTATGATAGCAACCGGAATCTGAAATGGGAAAGGAAAGTACCGGAGCAGCTTACGGGATTCGAAGACGAAGTACGTGCCTGTGTTTTGGCAGTGCAGGAAGGAAGATTAGAGTGTCCCGAGATGCCGCATGCAGAGACGCTTCGTATGATGGAACTTATGGATGAGCTGAGAAGAAGATGGGGCGTAAAGTATCCGTTTGAATAATTATAGGTAGGAGGACGATGATCGTGGGATTTTCATTTGATATTAGCGTACCGGCATTGGCGGTATTTTTACAAGGGTTGTTTAGCTTCTTTTCACCGTGCGTATTACCGTTATTGCCATTATATATAGGATATTTGTCCGGCGGAACCACGGTAACAGGAGCGGACGGACAGATTCGTTATAAGAAAAGCAAAGTGATGTTTCATACGTTGTTTTTTGTAATCGGGGTTAGTTTTGCATTTTTCTTGCTGGGACTTGGGGTCTCCGCGGTTGGAACATTTTTAAATTCTTATCATGATATTTTTGTAAAAGCAGGCGGCGTGCTAATCGTGTTGTTTGGATTGTATCAGCTTGGGATTTTTGGATTTTCCAAGGTGTTGGGAACGGAGCGCAGATTACCATTTCAGTTAGATACGCTTGCAATGTCACCAGTGACTGCGTTGCTGATGGGATTTACCTTTAGTTTTGCGTGGACGCCGTGTGTGGGACCGACACTTACCAGTGTACTTTTGATGGCGGCATCGGCGGAGTCGAAGCTGAAGGGATTCTTTTTGATTGGAATCTATACGCTTGGATTTGTGCTGCCGTTTTTGGCGGTGGGACTTTTTACCACATCGCTGCTGGAATTTTTTAAAAAACATCGGAATGTGGTGAAGTACACGGTAAAAATTGGCGGGGTACTGATGATTTTGATTGGTATTTTGATGTTTAGTGGGAAGATGAATGATGTGACCGGATATTTGGCAAGTCTGACGCAGACAGAGAATGCTAAGGAACCGGAAGACGAGTCTGAAGATAAGCAAAAAGATACGAAAAAAGATACAGAAACGTCTCCAAAAGAGCCGGAAGATATTCAGGAAGAATCGCAGACACAGGGAGAAGCGGAAAATACTCCCGAAGAATCGGAGAAAATGCCTGCGCTTGGGTTTGAATTGAAGGACCAGTATGGCAATGTGCATACGCTGGAAGATTATAAGGGGAAGACGATTTTTCTTAATTTCTGGGCAACCTGGTGTCCGCCTTGTAAAGAGGAGATGCCGGATATTCAGAAAATTCATGAGACTTATGATAAGGAAGGAGAAGAGGCGCTCATTGTACTTGGCGTTGCAGCTCCGAATTATGGACGGGAAGGTTCCAAGGAGGACATCAAAGCCTTTTTGGAGTCAAATGGATACACGTATCCGGTGCTGATGGATGAGGAAGGCGCATTATTCGAGGCATATCAGATATATTCTTATCCGACGACGTTTATGATCGACCGCGATGGAAATGTATTTGGCTATGTGAGTGGTATGCTGACAGAAGAGATGATGAATAGTATTATCCGGCAGACTTTGGATGGGAAAATGAATTGACAATTTATGATGAAAAGGCGTATAATCGGGGTTAGTAGTTTGTTTTTGTGGAAAAGACATTTGACCGTGTACAGGAAATATTTTCCGTGGGATAAAAGAGTAAAACTTGGAGGACGAATATATGGTACGATATTTTATAAAACGTCTGGGAATGATGATCGTGGCGCTTTTCTTGATTATGCTGCTGACGTTTACGATTATGCATGCAGTGCCTGGCGGACCGTTTACGAACGACAGAAAGGTGTCGCCGGAAGTAGAAGCTGCGTTAAATGCGAAGTATAATCTGGACAAGCCGCTTCCGGAGCAGTTTTTGGGATATTTGAAGGGGATTTTACATGGTGATTTGGGTCCTTCTTTTAAATATATCGGAAAAGAAGTAAGTGATTTTATCAAAGATGGTTTTCCGGTATCGGCAAAATTAGGCGTGGTAACATTGATATTTGTGTTGCTTGCGGCGATGCCGATGGGAATTTTGGCCGCTGTTAAGAATGGGCGGTGGCAGGATATGATGATGATGGGAGTGGCAACGATCGGGGTCACGATTCCGTCGTTTGTAATCGCGTCGATTTTGATCTACATATTCTCTTTCCAGCTAAATATCCTTCCGACTTATGGATTGGATTCATGGAAAGGATATATTCTTCCGGTCATTGCGCTTGGCGGTTATTCGGTAAGCTATATCGCAAGACTTATGCGTTCCAGTCTTTTGGAAGTAATGGGACAGGACTATATCCGTACAGCAAGGGCAAAGGGGCTTACGGAGACAAAGGTAATCGTAAAGCATGGACTTCGTAATGCATTGATTCCGATCATTACAGTACTTGGCCCAACCGTAGCAGGACTTTTGACAGGAAGTTTCGTGACCGAGAAGATTTTTGCGATTCCCGGACTTGGAAGCTATTTTGTGACGAGTGTAACACACAGGGATTATATGACGATTATGGGAGTTACTATTTTTTACGCGACATTTTTAATGGTAATGACGTTAGCCGTAGATATGTTTTATTGTTTGATTGATCCAAGAATTAAGTACGAGTAAGGATGAGGATGTAAGAATGGATAAGAAATGGGATATGCTGCCGTCCTCGAATGAGGACCGCGAAAAAATATGGGCAAAGAACAGAACCTTTGCAGGAGATGTATGGTTTCGGTTCCGCCATAAACCAACGGCAATCGGCGGTTTGGTGATGATTGTGATATTACTGCTGTTTGCGTTTCTTGGACCCTTGTTTACAAATTACAGTTATTCTACACAGAAGCTGGCGGCTGTAAATATCCCGCCGATCATGAAGGTGTATGAAAGACCGGATGGCGAAGGATATTTGCATATTACACAGGGATTGAAATTATTAGAAGTGAATGAAGACGGCACTTTGGGAGCTCAGCTTGAGAAAGTGAGAGAAGAAAGCGCAGATTCGATGACGATTTATGAATGCGGCGGGGAGGAAGTCGCTTTGTATTACGGAGGAAGCCCGTATGTTGTGGCAGACCCGGAAAGCGGTGTGATATATCCGTCAAAGACGCTGTGGAACAAATCTTACATTTTGGGAACAGATAGTCTTGGACGCGATATCTTAACTCGTCTTATGTATGGAACGAGAATTTCCTTGATGGTAGCCTTTGTTGCGGCTGCTGTAAATATGGTTATCGGTATTTTGTTCGGAGGTATTGCAGGATATGCGGGAGGTACTGTCGATGCAGTCATGATGCGTATTGTAGATATTATCAGCACGATTCCTCTGACTTTGTATGTTATCTTGATCATGGTATTTTTGGGTTCCGGTCTGCAAAGTATTATCATTGCGCTTGGAACTGTTTACTGGGTGGATATGGCGCGCGTGGTACGCGGTCAGGTATTAAGTCTTAAGGCACAGGAATTCGTGCTTGCGGCAAAGACAATAGGATCTTCGACAAAAACGATTCTGTTCCAGCATCTGATCCCAAATGCAATGGGTGCGATTCTGGTTACCGTAACGATGTTGATTCCATCTGCGATTTTTATGGAAGCATTCTTGGGATACCTGGGTATCGGCTTACAGCCGCCTCTTGCCAGTCTTGGAACGATGTGTAATGATGCGTCAGAGACATTGCGTTCTTGCCCGCATCAGCTTTTATTCCCGGCACTTGTAATCTGTCTTATCATGTTTTCTTTTAACTTTGTGGGAGACGGACTTCGGGATGCATTGGATCCGAAACTGAAAAAGTAAGGAGAGAGACTATGGAACCAGTATTAAAGATAGAGAATTTAAAGACATCCTTTATGACAAGCAATGGAGAAGTGCAGGCTGTAAGAGGCGTAAGCTTCTCGGTTGAAAAAGGGGAAATATTAGGGATTGTAGGAGAATCCGGAAGCGGAAAAAGTGTTACTTCTATGTCCATTTTGCAGCTGCTTGCGGATACTGCAAGAATTAAAGATGGTAGGATTCTATTCGATGGAGAAGATTTGACGAAGGTTTCTAAAAAGAAAATGCGTGAAATCCGGGGCGAGAAGATTTCTATGATTTTTCAGGATCCGATGTCTTCTTTAAATCCATTGATTACGGCGGGAAAGCAAGTAGAGGAGATGATCAAGGAACATCATCCGAACAAGAGCAAGGCGGAACTGAAACAGGAAGTATTGGAGTTATTTGAGAAGGTTCGTATTCCGGAACCGGAAAAGCGATATAGATCATATCCGCATGAATTTTCCGGCGGTATGCGTCAAAGAGTGATGATTGCGATGGCGCTTGCGAATAAACCGGAGCTTTTGATCGCGGATGAACCGACGACTGCGTTGGATGTGACGATTCAAGACCAGATCTTAAGGCAGCTTCGGGAGCTTGAGAAGGAATATGGAACCAGTATTATTTTTATTACACATGACCTTGGGGTTGTAGCGGAGCTTTGTGACCGCGTCGTTGTGATGTATGGCGGTCTTGTGATGGAGGAGGCTTTAATTGAAGATATTTTCGAGAAGCCAAGCCATCCGTATACGATGGGGCTTCTGGCGTCTATCCCGGATCTTGAGCAGGATAAAAGTGAAAAACTGATGCCGATCGCAGGTTCTCCGCCGGATATGACGAATCCGCCGAAGGGGTGTCCGTTTGCACCTCGTTGTCCTTATGCGAGAAATATATGTGCACAGGAGTTGCCGGAGTTTGTAGAGGTGGGAGACCGTCATAAATCCAGATGTTTTCTTTTATATGAAGAAGCGCCGGCAGATGAGAATAATCCGTTTCGAAAATAAGGAGTAGAGCATGAGTAACCAGAATATACTGGAGGTTAAAAACCTCACGAAACATTTTAAGGTAGGACACCGCCAGATTGTGCATGCTGTGGATGATGTAAGTTTTACAATTCCAAGAGGGAAGACTTTGGGGATTGTAGGAGAATCCGGATGCGGCAAATCAAGCTGCGCCAGAACGGTTATCCGTATGTATGATCCGACTAAGGGTCAGATTATCCTTGACGGTGTCGATATTACCAATCTAAAGCAGAAGGAATTGAAGCCTTATCGGAAGAAAATGCAGATGATTTTTCAGGATCCGTATGCTTCCTTAAATGCCAGAATGACGGTGCGTGATATTATCGCGGAACCGCTTTTAGCACATAAAATTGTAAAGAAAAAAGAGGATGCCAATGAGTTTGTATATCCGATGTTGGAACGTGTGGGTCTTACAAAGGAGCATGCCAACCGTTATGCGCATGAGTTTTCCGGAGGTCAAAGACAAAGAGTTGGTATTGCCAGAGCACTTATTTTGCATCCGGAGCTGATTATCTGTGATGAGCCGATTTCTGCTTTGGATGTGTCTATTCAGGCGCAGGTGATCAATCTTTTGAAAGAATTTCAGGAGGAAAAAGGAGGGGCATACTTATTCATTGCCCATGACCTTTCTATGGTGCGCTATGTATCGGATGAAGTAGGGGTTATGTACTTGGGTCAGATGGTAGAGCTTTGCGAGGCGGATGAGATTTACCGTTCGCCATTGCACCCGTATACAAGGGGACTTCTTGGAAGTATCCCGATTGCGAATCCGAAACTTGCAAAAGCAAAGGAAAAGAGCAGCATTAAGGGGGATATTCCAAGTCCGATCAATCCGCCGGATGGATGTCGATTCCATACAAGATGTCCATATGCAAAACCGGAGTGTGCTAAAGTGGCGCCGCAGATGAAAGATGTCGGTGGCGGACATATGGTGGCATGTCATTTATATTAAAATTTATGCAAAGAATTTCCGGCGTAATGAATACGCTTGAAATATAAATTCTCGAGAAGGAGGAACAATAATATGAAAAAGAAACTGAGCGTACTTCTCGCTATGAGCGTTATCTGCGTGGCGGTGCTGGCAGGATGCGGTAAGAGCGAAGGACCAAAGACGATCAATGACACAAAGAAGGAAGAGACGAAGGGCTCCGGAAAGCTTGCCGAAAAGCAGGAGATGACATTTATCCTGAACAATGAGCCGGATACAATCGACCCGAATGTAACAAGTAACTCTTTTGCAGTACCATTTCTTGTAAATTGTTTTGAAGGGCTTGTAACTTATAATGAAGAGGGCGAGATTGAGCCAGGAAATGCAGAAGAATGGAAATCGAATGAGGACCTTACGGTTTGGACTTTCCAATTAAGAGATGGTTTGAAGTGGAGTGACGGAAGTGCACTTACAGCAAAGGACTATGTATATTCTGCACTTCGTGTATTGACACCTGAGACTACTGGACAGTATGTAAATATGATTTCTGATTATGTAGTAAATGCACAAGAATACTATGATGGCAAGGTATCGGCAGAGGAAGTTGGAATTAAAGCAGTAAATGATACGACATTGGAATTCACATTGAAGGCTCCATGTCCGTATTTTGTTGATCTTGTTAGTATGTGGGTATATTTCCCGGTTCAAGAGGCTACGATTGCAGCTAATGGTGACAAATGGGTAACAAAAGCAGAATCTTATGTAGGAAACGGACCTTTCAAGATTACGGAAATGAAAACAGGTGAGAGCATGACTCTTGAGAAGAACGAAAACTACTGGGGAGCTGATGATGTAACTTTAGAAAAACTTACATATCGTTATATCCTTGATACTTCTACTTCTTTAACGGCTTATGAAGGCGGCGAAGTAGATGGTGTAAGAACGGTTCCATCTAGTGATATTGCTCGTATGAAGGCAGAGGATACCGGATTCAAGACAGCACCAAGCTATGGTACGGTATATTATAACTTTAACTGTTCTGTGGCTCCATATGACAATGTACTTGTAAGAAAGGCATTGAACCTGGCAGTTGATCGTAAAGAGCTTATCAATAACGTAGCGCAGGTAGATGGAACGCCAGCTTACAGCTTTATGGCTCCGGGATATGTGGTAGATGGAAAGGATGTAACAGAAGGACGTTCTGATTTTGATCTTTCTGAGACGGCAGATGTGGAAGCAGCAAAGGCGGCACTTGCAGAAGCCGGATATCCAAATGGAGAAGGTTTCCCGGTAGTAAAATTATCCTACTACTCTGATGATAATGTGAAGAAAATTGCGGAAGCAATCAAAGAAATGTGGGAGACAAATCTTGGCATTAAAGTAGAGGTAAGTTCTGCTGAGTGGGCTGTATTCTATGATGCAGTACAGAGTGGTAACTACGAAGTGGCAGCAATGGGCTGGAGTGCGGATTATGTAAACCCAATGAGCTTCTTGCCATTGCTTTATACAAATGATGTAACGAACAATGCTTTCTACAGTAATCCGGAATATGATGCATTGGTAGACCAGATTAAAGTAGAAAAGGATTCTGCGAAGTTTGCGAACTTAGTACTTCAGGCAGATGAGCTTGTATCTGCAGATTATCCGGTATTAGGATTGTACTACAAGTCCAATACTTATTTATTGAAAGATTACATTGAAGGTGTATATATGACATCTTCGGCTAATATTTACTTCAAAAATGCGAAGGTAATGGAGCATTAATAAAAAGTTGCTTATATAAAAATTATTTAATAGAAAGCTGATGACTTCTGTGGATAGAAACATGGGAGCATCAGCTTTTTTGGAGGGGGATTATGTTAACATCATTGGCACTTATATTTTTAGTGGGGCTTGCTATGGCGGCAATCTGCCAACGATTGAAACTGCCTCGTATTATGGGAATGTTGATTACGGGCATTGCAGTAGGACCGTATGCGCTTGATTTTCTTGATCCATCTATCCTTGGGATTTCAGCAGAACTTCGGAAGATGGCGCTGATCATTATTTTGCTGAAAGCAGGCTTGTCATTGGACATCAGCGATTTGAAAAAGGTGGGACGCCCGGCGGTTCTGATGGCATTTGTTCCGGCAAGTTTTGAAATTCTTGCTTTTTTCTTGTTTGCACCGGCTTTGCTTGGGGTTACGAGAATGGAGGCGGCTGTCATGGGTACGGTGCTTGGGGCAGTTTCGCCTGCGGTAGTGGTGCCAAGAATGGTGCAGCTTATGGAGGCGAAGTATGGAACGAAGAAAGGGATTCCGCAGATGATTCTTGCGGGGGCATCTTGCGATGATATTTTTGTGATTGTATTATTCACGACATTTGTGGGTATGGCGCAGGGGGATACTGTAAAATTTATGGATTTTTTTGATGTTCCGGTATCAATTGTTCTTGGCGTTTTGATGGGAGCAGTGACGGGAATCCTGCTCAGTTTCTTTTTTGAGACTGCTTATGCACATAAGCATTGTGTGAGAAATAGTATGAAAGTTATCATTGTGCTGGGAGTTTCGTTTGTTCTTGTTGCGGTTGAAGAATGCCTTGAGGGAGTGGTATCTGTTTCCGGGCTTTTGGCGGTTGTGAGTATGGCATGTGCTTTGAAAATAAAAAGTGTTGCGTTTGTGTCAAGGCGTCTGGCAGAGAAATTTGGCAAGCTGTGGATTGCGGCGGAAGTTATTTTGTTCGTGCTCGTAGGAGCGGCTGTAGATATTCGTTATACGATGGAGGCAGGAGTTGCGGCGATTGTAATGATTTTTATTGCGTTGCTGATTCGAGCAATCGGAGTGGGACTGTGTATGCTGGGAACATCGCTGTCTTGGAAGGAGCGTTTATTCTGCGTGATTGCCTATTTGCCAAAGGCGACTGTGCAGGCGGCAATCGGCTCTGTGCCGTTGTCTCTTGGACTATCATGTGGGAAAATCATATTGTCAGTGGCAGTGCTTGCGATTGTTATTACAGCGCCGCTTGGAGCAATCGGGATGGATGCGACGTATAAGAAATTATTGCAAAAAGAAATGTAAGCTTGACGATTGACAAATGAGATACAAAGAAATTATACTAAAAATAGTGATAAATAAATGTAGGGAATGGAGGAAGGAGAAAGATGGATCAGACAAAATTAGAACGGATTTTGAGTAAAATGAAAGAACAAGGAATGCCGCAAATGATTATTTCCGATCCGCCGGCAATTTTTTATTTGACTGGGAAATGGATTCATCCGGGAGAACGTCTGCTGGCGTTGTATTTGAACGTAAATGGGGCCCATAAACTGGTAATCAACAAATTATTTCCGCAAGAACAGGATTTGGGAGTAGAACTGGTGTGGTATGACGATGTAGAAGATGCAGTGGAAATTTTAAGCGGAATTGTAGAACACGATAAACCTATTGGTATTGATAAGACGTGGCCGGCAAGATTTTTGCTAAGATTGCAGGAATTGGGGGCTGGAAGCCGATTTTTAAATGGTTCGTTGATTGTAGATTCTATACGAATGATTAAAGATGAATGGGAACAGCAGTTGATGCGTGAGGCTTCTATTGCAAATGATAAAATCATGGAGCAAATCATTCCGTTGGTAGCAAAAGGTTATAGTGAGAAAGAATTAGATGTTATTATTCGGGATATGTATAAACAATCCGGGCATTCGGATGTATCGTTCCCGCCAATCACCGCATATGGAAGATCCGGAGCGGATCCGCATCATATGACAGATGATATGAAAGGAAAGCACGGAGACTCTGTTGTGCTGGATATTGGCGGTATCCTTAATAATTATTGTTCTGATATGACAAGAACCGTTTTTATCGGAGAAGTATCAGATAAAGCAAGAGAAGTGTACGAAATCGTAAAAGAAGCACAGGCACGCGGAATTGATGCGGCTAAACCAGGTAACCGTATGTGTGATGTTGATTTAGCTTGTAGGAATTATATCACAGAAAAAGGGTATGGATTGTACTTTACACATCGAACAGGACATTCTATTGGGATGGAAGATCATGAATTCGGTGATGTATCTTCGAGTAATAAAGATATTATTCAAGTAGGCCAATGCTTTTCTATTGAACCGGGAATTTATCTTCTAGAGGAAGGAATCGGTGTACGTATTGAAGATCTTGTGCTGATTACGGAAGACGGGTGCGAGGTGTTGAATCATTTCACGAAAGATCTAATAGTAGTTTAAGATTTTGCGTCAGAGGGTTTTTAAAAAGCCTCTGACGCAAAATCAGCATTTCAAACAATTCAGACAATTTCATGTCGAGAAAATCCAATTAATAAGACCCCTGTAAACAAGTATTAAGGAAAGTAGGTGTTTATGGCTAGTACACGTAGAAAAATTAGTTGTACAGAGGTATACCACGTGATGAGTCATGGGGTAAACAAAGAGAAAATATTTGCAAAAAATACAGAAAGAGAAAAAATGTTGAGTATTTTTAAAGAATATGCTGAAAAATATGATGTTGAAATTTATGGATATTGCATTATGAATAATCATATTCATTTGTTACTTAAAGCACAGCTTGAAGAATTGTCAGGATATATGCAAAAAACAATATCTGAGTATGCAATTTACTACAATTGGAAAAAGGAAAGGAGAGGACATGTATTTCAAGGGCGTTTTAAAAGTGAATGTATAGAGAATGAAGCGTATTACTGGAATTGTTTGAGATATATACACAACAATCCTGTGAATGCTAATTTCATCAAAGATTGTGAAAATTATAAATATAGTAGCATGAAGGAATATTTAAGTGGGAAAAAATACTTAATTCATGAAAAGGCTTTTTTACATTTACAAAATAGATTTGGAGAAATTGGCTTATTTAGGGCTTTTCATAAAAAAGCGAATGTATTTATACATAAAGATTTGCCTGAGGAGGTCTGGGAATTATATAAAAAGGATGCAAGGATAATTGTGTTTAATAGTATGAATAGTTTCGGAATAGAAGAAAAAATGCGATTCTGGGATACTCCTAAACTCAGAAACGGAATAATTCAAATAATTTGTAAAGAACTGAAAATTTCAAAGAAGAAGGCAGAAAGATTATTAGGAGAAATAGTAAATCCACACTTACCGTCAGAGGGTTTTTAAAAACCCTCTGACGGTAAGTAAATGCGAAGTGTACTAGTTGGACTTTACAATAAAAATAGCTTGTACTAAAATACTAAGGGTAAGTTTTAATTAATATCAAAGTATTAGGAAGATGCAAAATGGTTTTTCAAAATATGATTAATATGCAGTTGATGATGTTTATGCTGGTTATCATTGGCTTTTTGGTGAGAAAAAAGGGGATTGTAAAAACAGAAGGGCGTAAAAATCTGGTGGATTTGTGTATGTACATAACGTTGCCGTTTAATATTTTTCATGCATTTATGATGAGTTTTGAATGGGGGATGCTGAGGGCATGTGCATTGATTATCGGGTTATCGCTTTTGTATAGTCTTGTTGCGGTTTTGTTAAGTTTTCTTTTATATAGAAAAGAAACGCTAAGCAGGAGACAGCCGCTGCGTTATGGGACTATTGTATCCAACGGTGGTTTTTTAGGAAATCCGGTGATTGAAGGGATATATGGAAGTAATGGGCTTTTTTATGCATCCATGTTTATGCTGCCATTTCGTATCGTCATGTGGACCGTAGGTATTTCTTGTTTTATAAAAAATGAAAAGCCGGTAAATGTAATCAAAAAAGTTGCTACGCATCCGTGTCTTGTTGCGATTTATTTGGGGCTCATCTATATGATTTCAGGTATAGGATGTCCCGTATTCTTGGAGAAAACGATTGCGGGACTTAGCAACTGCAACACTCCGCTCTCTATGATGTTGATAGGAATGATGCTTGCGGAAATGAATCCGCGGGGGCTGATTGATAAACAGCTTATGTTCTACACAAGTGTTCGACTTATTATTATTCCAGCGATTTTATTTGCAATCACTGCGCCGTTTGCGGTTGAGCCAATGCTGCGGGGAATTACAGTTATTTTGGCAGGAATGCCAACACCTGTGACAGCGGTGCTTATGTCCGCAAAATATGGAGCTGACGAAAAATATGCAACGGCAATGATTTTCTTGACAACTATCTTATCTCTTATCACCCTTCCACTCTGGTGTCTTCTGCTTGGTTCATAAAATATCAAGCAGAAAAACAGAGGAATTTTAGCAGCACTTCACCAGAAGGATAGAAGTGCCGCTGATTTTCTGCTGATTTTACACTAATTTTAGTGTTTTCCCTTGACATGAAAAATATTTCATACTACAATAATCAAGCGTGCATAAAAAGATGCATTTCTTTTTGTGTGCCGAAGTAAGAAATACAACTTGCAACCAAATATTCAGGAGGTGAAAGGAATGCCAACATTTAACCAGTTAGTAAGAAAAGGACGTCAGACATCTGTAAAGAAATCAACAGCTCCGGCTCTTCAGAAAGGATATAACTCCTTAAGAAAGAAAACGACTGATGTTTCTGCACCACAGAAAAGAGGTGTTTGTACAGCAGTTAAGACTGCAACTCCTAAGAAACCTAACTCAGCTCTTAGAAAGATCGCCAGAGTTCGTCTTTCTAACGGTATTGAAGTAACAAGCTACATCCCAGGAGAAGGACATAACCTTCAGGAACATAGCGTTGTGCTTATCCGTGGAGGCCGTGTTAAAGACTTACCAGGTACAAGATATCACATCGTTCGTGGTACACTTGATACAGCAGGTGTTGCTAAGAGAAGACAGGCTCGTTCTAAATACGGCGCTAAGAGACCGAAAGACGCTAAGAAGTAAGATTAGCAGAACATTTTAAAGAACGACACAAAATAACAAAATCGTATCACAAACAGAACTAAATCCTGTAGGTTGCGGGTTTAATCGATATAGAAAATGATTTTCTGTGCGATGTCCCCGCGCGAACATATGGTGATTAGAAAGACACATGTGAGTACCGATGAATTAATTATCAAAATGATTAAGGAGGGAAGGACCGTGCCACGTAAAGGACATACTCAGAAAAGAGACGTATTAGCGGATCCATTGTACAACAATAAAGTGGTAACAAAACTCATCAACAACATCATGTTAGATGGTAAAAAAGGCGTTGCCCAGAAAATTGTATACGGAGCATTCGAAAGAGTGGAAGCAAAAGCTGAGAAACCAGCTATTGAAGTATTTGAAGAGGCTATGAACAACATCATGCCAGTTCTCGAAGTAAAAGCAAGACGTATCGGTGGTGCTACTTATCAGGTACCGATCGAAGTACGTGCAGACAGAAGACAGGCATTAGCTCTTCGTTGGATTACATTGTACTCCCGTAAAAGAGGCGAGAAAACAATGGAAGAAAGATTAGCAAATGAAATCTTAGATGCAGCCAACAACACAGGCGCATCAGTGAAGAAAAAAGAAGATATGCATAAGATGGCAGAGGCAAACAAAGCATTTGCTCATTACAGATTCTAATTAGGAGGAAAAAACCTTGGCAGGAAGAGAATATCCATTAGATAGAACCAGAAATATCGGTATCATGGCTCACATCGATGCCGGTAAGACTACAACAACAGAACGTATTCTTTACTATACAGGTGTAAATCACAAAATCGGTGATACACATGAAGGTACTGCTACGATGGACTGGATGGCTCAGGAGCAGGAGCGTGGTATTACAATCACATCTGCTGCTACCACATGTCACTGGACACTGCAGGAAAAATGCCAGCCAAAAGCAGGCGCTTTAGAGCATCGTATCAATATCATTGATACTCCAGGACACGTTGACTTTACAGTAGAGGTAGAACGTTCACTTCGTGTACTTGACGGTGCTGTAGGTGTTTTCTGTGCAAAGGGCGGTGTTGAGCCACAGTCAGAAAACGTATGGCGTCAGGCAGACACATACAACGTACCAAGAATGGCTTTCATCAACAAGATGGACATTTTAGGTGCAAACTTCTACGGAGCAGTAGAACAGATCAAAACAAGATTAGGTAAAAATGCAATCTGCATTCAGCTTCCAATCGGAAAAGAAGATGAATTCAAGGGAATCATCGACTTATTTGAAATGAAAGCATACATCTACAATGATGACAAAGGAGATGACATCTCTATTGAAGACATTCCGGCAGATATGGCAGATGACGCAGAACTTTACCGCACAGAATTAGTAGAAAAAATCTGTGAATTAGATGATGATTTGATGATGGCATATTTAGAAGGCGAAGAACCATCTATGGACGAATTAAAAGCAGTTTTAAGAAAAGCTACATGCAGCTGTGAAGCAATTCCGGTATGCTGTGGTACTGCTTACAGAAATAAAGGCGTTCAGAAACTTCTTGATGCAGTTATCGAATTCATGCCATCTCCATTAGATATCGAAGCCATCAAAGGTGTAGATATGGAAGGAAATGACACAGTAAGACATTCTTCTGATGAAGAACCGTTTGCTGCACTTGCATTTAAAATTATGGCTGACCCATTCGTAGGAAAGCTTGCATATTTCAGAGTTTACTCAGGAACAATCAATTCCGGTTCCTACGTATTAAATGCAACAAAAGGCAAAAAAGAACGTGTAGGACGTATCCTTCAGATGCATGCGAACAAGAGAGAGGAACTTTCTAAAGTATACTCCGGTGATATCGCAGCAGCTATCGGATTTAAATATACAACAACAGGTGATACAATCTGTGACGAACAGCATCCGGTTATCCTTGAATCCATGGAATTCCCAGAGCCAGTTATCGAGCTCGCAATCGAGCCTAAAACAAAAGCTTCTCAGGGTAAACTTGGTGAATCTTTAGCAAAACTTGCAGAAGAAGATCCAACATTCCGTGCGCATACAGATCAGGAAACAGGCCAGACAATCATCGCAGGTATGGGTGAGCTTCACCTTGAAATCATCGTTGACCGTCTTCTTCGTGAATTTAAAGTAGAAGCTAACGTTGGTGCTCCTCAGGTAGCATACAAAGAAGCAATCACAAAAGAAGTTGAAGTTGACAGCAAGTACGCAAAACAGTCCGGTGGACGTGGACAGTACGGACACTGTAAGGTTAAATTCTCACCAATGGATGCAAACGGTGAAGAGCTTTATAAATTCGAATCTACCGTTGTTGGTGGTGCTATTCCGAAGGAATACATTCCGGCAGTAGGCGAAGGTATCGAAGAAGCTATGAAATCCGGTATCCTCGGAGGATTCCCGGTTGTTGGTGTACACGCTAACGTATATGATGGTTCTTACCATGAAGTCGATTCATCTGAAATGGCATTCCACATTGCAGGTTCCCTTGCATTCAAGGATGCTATGAAGAAAGCAGCTCCTGTACTTCTTGAACCAATCATGAAAGTAGAAGTAACAATGCCAGAAGAATACATGGGTGACGTTATCGGAGATATCAACTCTCGTCGTGGACGTA
The DNA here is from genome assembly GCA_910585545.1 of uncultured Lachnospiraceae bacterium. Lineage (GTDB taxonomy): Bacteria > Bacillota > Clostridia > Lachnospirales > Lachnospiraceae > An181. The sequence continues at coordinate 158,891 of CAJUFN010000004.1, read as the reverse complement.
TCGAAGGTATGGATGATCTCGGCGGCGGTAAGATCGTTCGTGGATTCGTACCATTGTCCGAAATGTTCGGATACTCTACAGACTTACGTTCCAGAACACAGGGACGTGGTAACTACTCTATGTTCTTTGAGAAATACGAGCCGGTACCGAAGTCTGTACAGGAAAAAGTATTATCAGGCAAAAATGATTAATGAAAAAGGTACACAGACAGAGGCAATCCTGCTTCTGTTTGTACCAAATAAATTTATGAAAAAGGCTTGAAAAACAAAAAGATTTGAAATATAATCAGAGTTAGCCGAGTAAATATCAGAAACAAATAATGTTCTGAACAGAACGTATTATATTTTAAGGAGGATTATTCAAAATGGCAAAAGCTAAATTTGAAAGAACAAAACCACATTGTAATATCGGTACTATCGGTCACGTTGACCATGGTAAAACAACTTTGACAGCAGCTATCACAAAAACTCTTTCTGAAAGAGTTGCTGGTAACGCAGCTGTAGATTTCGAAAACATTGACAAAGCTCCAGAAGAAAGAGAACGTGGTATCACAATCTCTACTGCACACGTTGAGTACGAGACAGAAAATCGTCACTACGCTCACGTAGACTGCCCAGGTCATGCTGACTACGTTAAAAACATGATCACTGGTGCTGCTCAGATGGATGGTGCTATCCTCGTTGTTGCTGCAACAGATGGTGTTATGGCTCAGACAAAAGAGCACATCCTTCTTTCTCGTCAGGTAGGTGTACCTTACATCGTAGTATTCATGAACAAATGTGATATGGTAGACGATGAAGAATTACTTGAATTAGTAGAGATGGAAATCGTTGAACAGTTAGAAGAATATGAATTCACAGATTGTCCAATCGTTAAAGGTTCTGCTTTAAAAGCTCTTGAAGATCCAATGAGCGAGTGGGGCGACAAGATCATGGAACTTATGGCAGCAGTTGATGAGCATATTCCGGATCCACAGCGTGAAACAGATAAACCATTCCTTATGCCAGTAGAGGACGTATTCTCTATCACAGGACGTGGTACAGTTGCTACAGGTAGAGTAGAACGTGGTGTTCTTCATGTATCTGACGAAGTTGAAATCGTTGGTGTTAAAGAAGAAACACGTAAAGTAGTTGTAACAGGTGTTGAGATGTTCCGTAAACTTCTTGATGAAGCACAGGCTGGTGATAACATCGGTGCATTACTTCGTGGTGTAGCTCGTGACGAAATCGTTCGTGGTCAGGTTCTTTGTAAACCAGGCAGTGTTAAATGTCACAAAAAATTCACAGCTCAGGTTTACGTATTGAAAAAAGATGAAGGTGGTCGTCATACACCATTCTTCAACAACTATCGTCCACAGTTCTACTTCAGAACAACAGACGTAACAGGTGTTTGTGAATTACCAGCAGGTACAGAAATGTGTATGCCAGGTGATAACATCGAAATGACAATCGAACTTATTCATCCAGTAGCTATGGAGCAGGGTCTTACATTCGCTATCCGTGAGGGTGGACGTACAGTAGGTTCAGGCCGTGTTGCTACAATCATCGAATAATCAAATATTATTCAATAAATTTAAGACTTCCAAGGTTTCCTTGGGAGTCTTTTTATGTACTAAAATAATTTGAAGGGGTGTTGGTGGAGTAGGAAGTAAAATTGGACAAAGAGTAGGATTGAAGGAAGAGTATTGTAATATAGTTGTATTATTCATATGCAATCATATTAAGTTGCGTTTATAAAAAGCAATTAAAAAAAGTTGCGTTTAGAAAATGCAATGAAATAGAGTTGCCTTTATGGAAAAAAATGAGATATCATTTATAGAGAAAGATGAGAGGTAAATTAATATGAAATATGCAGCTATAATGTTTGATGTAATAGAATCACGAAAATATTACGAACGATATGATGTACAAAATGTATTGATGAACTGTGTGGATTATTTGAATAATATATATCGCTATACAATAAAGAAGGATATGGTATCTAGTACAGGAGATGAATTTCAAGGATTGTTTTTTCATTTACAATCAGCATTTTTGTATATACAGAAATTGCAGATTCTAATTTATCCTATAAAGTTGAGATGTGGGATAGGGTATGGGGAGATAAAGTATGATATAGAAGAATGCTCATCATCTGCATTCGATGGAGAAGCGTATTATTTGGCAAGAGAAGCAATTATTTCAATTAGTGGAAAAAAAGTAATACGATATGTTTTAATACAAATTCTAAGTATGATAAATATTTAAATGTATTATGTTCATCAGATATGCGGGCAAAGTCAAGACAATCACAGGTCGCACATCTAATTGAACTTATTGCAGATATTATGCTGCCTATTGTTTATAGAGAAGAAGATAGACGGTTTTATGAATTTATATTGGAAAAGAGAGGTAGATTGATAGAACAAGAACGTTGGAATAAGGTTAGCGGCAGGTATAGGAATACAGAAATATTAAATATAGATTATGAACTTCTTTTTGAAAGTATAGAGGAGTATACAAAAAAGAGAGATCCTGAGGTATTGTTTTGTATGGATGAATTCCGGGCTCATGGAATGTCAACGGATATTGCCCGAATAATGAGTACTACACGACAAAACATAGATAGATATATTTCATTAGGAAGGATAAAAGAAATCAGAACAATGGATAAAGCAATATTTGAATTGCTGGGGGAGGATATATGGCAAGGTATTTGATATTAATTATTTTGCATTTATTAGGTGATTTTTATATTATAAGACAATTTGTCCCTTGTTGTTGACATACCTTTCCATATAGGAGTATACTTAGAATACTATAAACTACTTACAAAGAAGGAGAAAGATTATGAGAGGGAAGGGAAAGAAACTAGTGTCATTGCTGCTTTCTGTTGTTTTACTGTTAGGGCTCTTACCGGGACAGGCACAGGCAGCAACAGCATCTTCACTGGCTTATGTGATCACGGTTGGGGAGATTCACCAAGATGAAGCCAGAGAAGTGTTAGTAAAAGTGAATCAGGAAAGAGCAAAACAAGGAATACAGCCGGTTAAAATGATAGACGAACTGGAAGGTCTTGCAGTTCAAAGAGCAGTAGAACAGCTTGCTAATTTTGATCATGTGCGTCCGGATGGAACACCTTGGAATACAGTATGGGAAGAAGCAGGTCTTACCATATATGGAGGCATAAGTGAAAATATTGCTTTTGGATATGATGATGCCACTGCAGTTATGGCAGGCTGGATGGCTTCTACCATGGGACATAGAGAAAATATCTTAAATCCTCAATGGGCATATGTTGGGATTGGATGTTTTGAATATGAAGGCGTAAAATACTGGGCTCAGTTTTTTGCAGAAGATTTAGACGAGCAAAATAATACGCCGGCAGATCCTACAGGAATTACAGGCGAATATCCGGCAGCATATTGGCTGGATACAGATTTCCTGCAGCAAGAAGCGGAGGAACCGAAAAAGCTGAGTATGAGATTTGCAGAATCAAAAAGCATTCTGGATGTGAATGATCCGGAATATCAATCTGCAATGTTTGATTTAGGAATCTTTGAACAAGTGGGGCGTGGAGAGCGTCTGCTTGGTGTAGTCTTTACTGCATCTTTGGATGAGACAAATCTAACGATACCAAAGGATGCACCATTTACAGTGACAGATGAGAATGAGATTGTTCCGAAAAAAGACGGCGTAAGTGGTACATATAGATTGACAGCACGCATTGGAAATCTGACGGCGAATAAAGATATCGAAGTAAGGTTTGCATGTAAGCACCCGGCAGCAAGTCAGACGACAAGTAGAGTAGAACCTAATTGTACAACAGAAGGCAGCGAGACGGTTACATGTAATGATTGCGGAGTGGTAGTTTCTGTTAAGACACTTGACAAGGTACCTCATAACATGGGAGAGTGGCAGGTAGTAACAGCGGCAACCTGTACTTCCAAAGGTATGAAAGAACGCAGCTGTGTAACATGTAACGGAGAAAAAGAGACGCAGGAGATAGCAGCACTTGGACATGAGCCTAAGACGACGGTGAAAAAAGATGCGACATGTACAGACGCAGGAGAAAAAGTAACTACTTGCGGTCGCTGCAGTATAGAACTGAAAAAAGAGACGATTCCGGCGAAGGGGCACACATGGAGCGATTGGAGAACTACAATACAGCCAACATGGGATGCGAAAGGCGAAGAGGAGAGAACTTGTAGTGTATGTCATGTAAAAGAGAAGAATGAATTGCCAAGCTTGTCAACCAGTCATGAACATAGCTTTAAAGGTGAAGGCGTAGTAACGAAAGAAGCAACATGTACGGAAACAGGCACAAGAGAGATTTCATGTGATGAACGAAATTGTGATGAGAAACTGGTAAGAGTAATAGAAGCAAAGGGTCATGACAAGGGTACATGGACAACGAAAGAAGAGCCAAGCTGTACCAAAACAGGATTGGCAGTACGTAAATGTAACGCATGTAACGAAACGTTAGAGACGAAAACATTAGATAAAATTCCACATACCTGGGACGCAGGCAAGGTGACAAAAGAAGCCGGATGTACGGAAGAAGGAATTAAGCTCTATACTTGTAACGTATGTAAAGCAGAACGCCAAGAAGCGATAGCAGCATTAGGACATAAGACAAAAGAAGTGATCACGGAGCCGGAATGTACTGCAGAAGGCAAGAAAGAGATTATTTGTGAACGTTGCAATGAGAAGCTTGGCGAAGAAACTATAGCAATGCTTGGACATGAGTGGTCTGATTGGTCTGTAGTCAAAGAAGCTACATGGGATGAAGAAGGCGAGAAGATAAGAACCTGTAATCGTTGTGATGAGGAAGAAAAGGGCAGTATCCAGAAAGAATCTGAGACACATGTACATGACTTCAATGGACAGGAAACAGTAATAGAAGAAGCGACTTGTACCGAAGAAGGAACAAAAGAAGTTGCTTGTACAAATCCGAATTGCGATGTGAAACTGCCAGTACAGATATTGCCGCTTGGCCATGATGAATCCGAAGAGATTACGAAGGAAGCAACTTGCAGCGAAGAAGGCGAGAAGATTATCACATGTGCAAGATGTGATGAAGAAAGAACGGAGAAGATTCCGAAAGCTGCACATGCATATGGTGAGTGGAAAGTGACCAAAGAGGCAACGAAGACACAGGAAGGTGAACGTCAGAGAGTTTGTGAAACTTGTGGAGAGGTTGAAAAAGAAGCTATTGCCAAGATAAAAGAACCGGTAGTGCCTGAGAAACCTGGTACAACCACAAAACCTGGGAATACATCAAAGCCACAAGGCAATAAGACAAACGGTACACCAAAGACTGGTGATAATGACGCTCTTGTAATTTGGCTGATGTTAGCAGGAAGTATGCTTGTACTTGGAAGCGGTAGATATGCAGCCAAGAGAAAAAGAGAGATTCAAAGGTAAGATGTAAGCGTAATAAAAATAGATGATATTCCTTTAGGGGAATATCATCTATTTTTTGTCTTATAGGAAACACCTTGTCACGCTAAAGCGTGAAAGCTTTTTCTATAAGACAAAACCCTCCGGGAGGATACGCACTGCGTCGTACAATGAAGTTGTCGTATGCGACCGCCGCAGGCGCAAGAATGTGCGAAGCACATTCTTTGTTTCTACGAGATTTTTGTGCATAGTGTCAAAAAATAATTTGTTATATATAAAAAAGGGGCAAAAAGACACAAAAAAACGGAAAAAGTATAAAGACAAAATGTTGGAGGTTGCGTATAATAGAAATTAATATGGGGGGTTTTATGGAGGGAGGGAAAATGTGCATTAGAAAGCCCAACAACTTATTAAGGCCAAAGGAGGAACGATATGAAGAAAAAGAAATTGGTGAAATGGCTTAGCGTAGCCATGGCAGCTGCGATGGTAGTGACAGCGACACCAGTGAATGTTTTTGAGGCATCCCTGGTAAAAGCGGAAGAAGCAGCAGCCCGAAAATTAGAGGACGGAGTTAAAGATGCATGGACACAGGACAATAAGGCGGATGGAGACACGTTTGCAGTAGAAGATGGGTGGCTGCATTTCAAAGCATCGGATGAGGGCAGCAGAAACAATCCGGGAACAAATCCGGCAATGCTTGTCAATCCAAATACATTTGATTTTAATGCGGACGGATATTTTTCTTTTAAGATGAAGACGAATAACGCCAATACCGGAATCAGTGACAGTGACAGATTCGGTGTATACCTTGGGTATAACACAGACCAGAATGGTATGTTTGTTGGATATGACAATGGCGGATGGTTCTGGCAGAAGTATACGAATGGGGATGGAGACTGGTATTCGGGCGACAGAGCAGCAGTTCCGGCGCAGGGAACGGAGTATGACGTGCGTATTGAGTGGACCGCAGACCATAAGATGACATTCTCATTAAATGGGGAAGTAGTATTTGAAAATGAAGATTTTGCAGGAATTGCAGAAACTTTGGGAAATCAGATCGCGATCAAAGGCGGAACGTATAATGGAACCGGCACGGATGTTTTACTAAAAGATATACATTATACAGGACAAGCTGAGAGTACCGATCCAGACCCGATAGACCCTGTAGAACCAGAAGAACCAGGGGCAGTTGAGACGGAAGTACTTTCCACAGAGGCGATGGATGTATATGTAGCAAAGAACTTCCCAAGCGTCGTAAAATATAAGATGAAAGGCGACCTGGCAGGAAAGACATTCTTAGGACAGGAAGCAGCGATCAAGACAGTCAAAATCAACGGAACAGCAGTAGAGCTTTCCGAAGATGATGTAGAAGTTACATTTGACGGAAACAGAGCGCAATACGTGATGAACGTAAAAGGGAATAACATTGATGCAGTGATTACTGCTGAATTAGTTGCAGAAGCAAACACACTGGCGTTCAATATCACAAAGATCGAAAATAATTTAGAGGACAGCGTGGATGGATATCCGATCCAGACGATCGAGATCCCGAATCACAGTCTGGTATCGGTTAACAGTACACAGGGCAATGCCAACTTAAAAGGTGCGGCAATGTCAGGCAACACAAGGATCAGTGGTGACGAATATGTGCAGATCCAGAACAATACTAATTTAAACAAGGATTATATGTATGCATTTGTTTCGAATGACGAACTGAGTGCAGGACTTTGGAGCAACTCTGAGAATGAGGGACGTGTGGTATATGCCGTAGCATCCGGTGGTTCCTACAATACAAGAGTTATGGCGACGACACAGAATACCGAGGACGGAAAATCCGTAGGACTTTCGAGCTGTAAATGGTATTATCACAGAGTAGTCACGGATTCCCGGGGAAGACGCTATATGGTAGAGGAAACAGCGATGCCGCAGACAAAGATCATCATTGCAGACGATATGAATGATGACGAACAGATTGACTGGCAGGACGGTGCAGTTGCATACCGCAGCATTATGAATGATCCATTCAAGAGCGAAGAAGTTCCGGAGCTCGTTGCGTATCGTATCTCCATGAACTTTGGAGGACAGGCTCAGAACCCATTCCTTACAGCGCTTGACAATGTAAAACGTGTAGCAATGCACACAGACGGACTGGGACAGTCTGTATTGCTGAAAGGATATGCAAATGAGGGACATGACTCTGCACATCCGGATTATGCAGACATCGGAAAGAGAATCGGTGGAGCAGATGAAATGAATGTCTTGATGACGAAAGGTGCGCAGTATGGAGCAAGATTTGGTATCCATGTAAATGCAGGCGAGATGTATCCGGAAGCAAAAGCATTTAAAGAGGATAATGTACGCCGTAATTCAGACGGAAGTCTTCGCTATGGCTGGAACTGGATCGACCAGGGTATCGGACTTGACAGTATCTATGACCTGGCAACAGGAGAAAGAGAAGCTCGTTTTGATGCATTGGAAGAATTAGTGGGACAGAACCTTGATTTCGTATATGTAGATATCTGGGGAAATAACACGGGAAGTTCCAATGATGACTCCTGGCAGACACGTAAGTTATCCAAGGAGATCAACGATAATGGCTGGCGTATGTCTAACGAATGGGGCGTAGCAAACGAGTATGATTCTACCTTCCAGCATTGGGCATGTGACCTTACATACGGAGGTTATAACTCTCAGGGAGAAAATAGTGAAGTAATGCGTTTCTTACGTAATCATCAGAAGGATTCCTGGGTAGGTGATTTCCCAAGCTATGGCGGAGCAGCTATGATGCCTCTTCTTGGCGGATATAACATGAAGGACTTCGAAGGATGGCAGGGACGTAATGATTACGACACATATATGACCAACCTTTATACACATGATTTGACAACAAAGTTCATCCAGCATTACGAAGTAATCAAATGGGTGGACGGAGAACCGGTACAGGCAGGCTCAGCATCCAACTGGGTACCAGAGATGGAGATCACATTAAGAGACGAAGACGGCGATACCTTATTCATCGAAAGAGAATCCAATGACCCGAATTCGGCAGGATACAGAAACAGAACGATGACATTGAACGGCAAAGTGATCGCTCAGGGTGCGCCATCCGTAGGTGACAGAAGTAATTCCGACATTCAGCAGGGAAGAAACAAAGGAACAGAAAGTTATCTGCTGCCATGGATCTGGGATGTCAACACAGGGGAAAAAGTAGCTTCTGATGATGAAAAACTGTACCACTGGAATACCCAGGGAGGAACAACAGAATGGGAATTGCCAGACTCATGGGCAGGACTTCAAAATGTTGTTGTCTATAAATTGACAGACCTTGGTAAGACAGAAGAAAAGACGGTAGAAGTCGTAGACGGAAAAATCAGATTGACAGCAGAATCCGAGATTCCATATGTAGTATTCAAAGGAGAAAAAGGAAACCTGGATATTACATGGAGCGAAGGAATGCACATCGTAGACGCAGGCTTTAACAGCGGTAACTTCGATGCTTGGACCAAAGAAGGTTTGGGAGATGCTGCGATCGCTAAGAGTCAGTACAGCAATCCGATGATGAAATTGTCCGGTGAAATTTCCATGACTCAGAAACTTACAGACTTAGAAGCCGGAAAACAGTATGCAGTACTTGTTGGTGTAGATAACAGAAGTGATTCGAAGGCATCTATGACGATCAAGTGTGGAGACGACGTATTAGCATCTAACTACACAGCTCGTTCTATCGCGAAGAACTATGTAAAAGCTTATACACACAGTAATTCAAGTGCCACCGTAGACGGAAGCAGTTATTTCCAGAACATGTATGTATTCTTTACCGCACCGGAGGATGGAGAGGTAACACTGACACTTGCAAAAGAAGCAGGCGAAGGAGATACCTACTTTGACGATGTTCGTATCGTAGAGAATGATTCACAGAACATCATCTATGATGAAGATGGTAAGATCGTAAGATTCGAGCAGGATTTCGAATCAAATGTACAGGGACTTTATCCATTCGTAGTAAGCGGTATCGAAGGCGTAGAAGATAACCGTATTCATTTATCCGAATTGCATGAACCATATACACAAGCAGGATGGGATGTTAAGAAGATGGATGATGTTATCGAAGGTACATGGTCTGTGAAGATCAATGGTCTTTGTGGATATACATACTATGATGACAATAAAAATGAAAGAATTTCCACACGCAACACACTTGCGTACCAGACGATCCCGCAGAACTTCCGTTTTGAGCCAGGTGTAGAGTACAAAGTAAGTTTTGATTATCAGGCAGGATGGGATGAGACATATTCATTGGCAATTGGAAGCGGAGAGTATGGCACGAAAGAAATCGAACTGCAGCCATTAGCAATTGCAAGAGGGGAGACTGCCCGTAAAGAATTTACACTGATCGGTGACCTTTCCGGCAACACATGGTTCGGTATCTATTCCGGAGGCGGTGTTGCGGATGTCAAAGACTTAAACGGAAATGTAGCTAACTTTGGCGGTTACAAAGATTTTGTTCTTGACAATCTTGTAATTGAAAAAGTAGAAGAGGAAATATCCGGGGAAGCTTTGGAAGCGCTGATTGCAGAAGCAGAAGCAGCATATAACAGAGTGGATTATGTATTAGAAGATTGGAAGTATTTGCAGGAAGCATTAGATGATGCGAAAGTAGCACTTCATAAAGATGGAGCTACAGAGGCGGATATGGAAAATGCATACTATCATTTAAGAGCAACTATTGAATATATGAATTCCATTAATACAGACCCGGCAGCCAGTGCAGTATACGATATTCCATTAGATAATGTAACGGTAACCGCAGGACTTGAAGAACTTAATAAAACATTCGGTGAGGGTGCAGGACCGAAAGAATTTGCAATCGATGGTGATGTCAGCACAGCATGGGTAACATCATATGATAACTGGTCAGACTGGGCAAGCGTAGGTGGATGGATCGATCTTGAATTTGCAGAAGCACATACCGTTGATGGTTTCCGTTATCTTCCGGCAATGATTGCTTACGGCGGATACAATCGTCAGGGTATCTCAGAATATGAGATTCAGGTAAAAACAGCAGGCAGCAGTGAGTACCAGAAGGTAGCAGAAGGAACATGGGCATACGACACGCTTTGGAAGAAAGTAACATTTGAGCCGATTGAGAATGTGAAGAATGTTCGTCTTGTCGGAAAGAGCGCACTTTCTGATAACTGGTGGGCAACGGCAGCGGAAATCCGTGTTACAAGTGAAGAAGAAGCGGTAATTGAAGAAGTGCCGGTAGATAAGAGCGGACTTGAGGCAATCGTGACGAGTGCAAGACAGTACACGGAAGCAGATTTTGCAGAAGGAACATGGGAAGCATTCACAGAAAAACTTGCAATTGCAGAAGCAGTTCTTGCAGATGAAGAGGCAACCAACTATGATGTGAAACTTGCACTGGTAAATCTTACAGGTGCAATTGATGCAGGAAAAACATCAAAAGCGGATAAAACAGACCTCGCAGATCTCATTGAATATGCACAAAGCGCAAAGAATGCAGAAAGCTATCAATACCTTGTACCAAAGGTGAAAGCGTTATTCGAAAGAGCACTTGCAGATGCAGTTGCAGTGAATGAAAACGCAGCAGCAACACAGGCACAGGTAGACGCAGCATACGATGCACTGCTTTCGAAAGTACATTTATTAGACTTTACGGGAAATACAGGAAGCCTAACCGTTCTCGTAGGTGATGCAGAAGGTAAAGTAGAAAAGATGTATACGAAAGAAAGCTGGGCGCCATTTGCCAAAGCGTTAGAAGACGCACAGGCAGTACTTGCAGATGAAAATTCACTTCAGGCAGAGATAGATGCGGCACGTGATGCATTGCAGTCAGCAATGGATGCACTGGTAGAAAATCCAATCGACAAGAGCAAGTTGGAAAAACTTGTTGGAGACGCTTCTAAATATGAAGAAAACATTGGAAATTATGTACCGGAATCTACCGAAGAATTTACGGCAGCTCTGGCAGGAGCAAGAGAAGTTCTTGCGAGTGATGAAGTTGTGCAGGATGATATTGAAGCTGCATATAAAGTGCTTCTGAAAGCAATCTTTGGATTAAGGGAAGTACCGAATAAAGATAAGTTGCAAGGCTTGCTTGCAAAAGTAGAGGCAATGGACTTAAGTGTATACAGTGCAGAAACTGCAGGAGCAGTGAAAGCAGCATACGCGAAAGCAGCGGCAGTATTCGAAGATGAGAATGCAGATCAAAAAGAAGTAGATGCAGCAGTGAAGGCATTGGAAGATGCAATCAAAGCAGCAAATGCGGACAGTGGCAGTGTTAGTGCAGCAGATGATGATACAAAATCGGATGAAAAAGTTGCATCTAAAGATAAGAAGACGGATGACAAGAAAGCATCTACAGGCAGCACAAATACAAAGAACAATGTGAAAACAGGTGACAAAGCTCCGGTAATTGCAATAGTAGTTGTAATGCTTTTGGCAGCAGGAGCAATCCTTGTAGTTGCAATCCGTAAAATGAAAAAGAGATAATGTAATAATCTAATAGTGATAAAATACCGTGGGGCATGGAAATGCTCCGCGGTATTTTTGTATAAAACTAATTAAAATAAAAAATAATTGACAGAATATACATACAACTTGTACAATGGTAATGTATATTAACTCAAAGGAGGGAAAATGAGTGAAAAAGATTAGCAACAAAAAACAAAAAGGCACGTTTAAGAGGATTTTGGCAGCAATTATGGTATGTACCATGATTCTTTCCAGCCAGGCGTTTGGCGTGTTTGCAGCACAGTCACAAGAAGACGCGAACTCCTCGTTACCAACGGTAAAAAGGTATGATGCATCGGAAGGAACATTTTCCGTGACGCGTAATTCACGTATTTTTTACGTGAGCAATGAAAAACCGCAAGGAGATATTGCAGAGGTATTGAAATTAACTGCAAGTGAGCTTGCGGCAAAAGACATCGGCAATTCCAGAGTACTTCAGATCGTATACGGAACTGAAGACCAGGTAAAAGCTGGCGATATTGTAATTGTCCTTGGCAATGTGGAGAATGGCGGTGCAGACGCTTCTCAGGCATATGAGATGGAGATTACAGAAGAGAACATATTTATTACTGCACAAGGTTATGTAGGAATCAAATATGCGATGAACACATTGATGCAAAATGGCGGTGAGATGACTTGCGGAACCGTAACAGATTATCCAGATGTGAAAGAGAGAAGTTTATTCTGGGATATTGGACGTAAATTCTTTGAAGTAGATACGATCAAAGCAATGATCAAAGATATGTCATGGAATAAGATGAACGTATTGTATCTTGATTTTTCCAATAATAAAGGATTCCGTTTTGCTTTGGATGATATGAATCTTACATGGGCAGACGGTGAACAAAATGACGATCTTTCCAAAATTGTATCTACATTGACACTAGATCAGGCAGATATGGATGAGATTCTTGCCGTAGCGAAACAATACGGAGTCACTGTAATTCCGACACTGAATTCACCGGGACATATGGACTGGATTTTGAAATATTATAATTCTTATAAAAAATCTGCAAGTACGATTAATTTGGAAAATGCAGAGGCAGCATCATTTGTAAAGGAATTGATTTATAAATATGCAGAATATTTCAAGAGCAGAGGATGTGCTTATTTTAATATTTCTGCGGATGAGGCAACAGGATATGACACGAATTCAGAAGTTTATGTAGATTATGTAAATGAAATCGCAGCAGAATTAAAGGCAATGGATTATACCGTTCGTATGTTCAACGATGGAATCAAAGTTGGCGGCGGTACAAAAGTAGACAGCGACATTCAGGTTTTATACTGGGATCCGGGCAGCGCCAATGAAAATGTTCTGGAACTGTTAAGGAGCGGACATGATCTTGTGGCGTTTACATCTGACTACATGTATTATGCATATGGAAACCAGTGGTTCAAATGTTCCGCAAACAATATCTTTGATGGAACATGGGTAAATGAGACACATAACAGAAATGATGAAATTGCACAGAATAATAAGGGATGGAATCCTGGTAAATTTTCCAAGATGGGTGTAAAACAACAGATGTCCTTTATGGATGGAAAATTCTGTTACCCGACACAAGGCGAATTGGCTGGTAATTTGCTGGGGGCGTCTTATGCAATCTGGTGTGACAATGCCAATGATAGTGTAGGTGATACGGGCATTATCCGCGATACCTATTACCAGATCCGTACTACAGCAGAGCGTTCATGGAGAGTTAACACAGATTCTATTAAAGATCCTCTTCATGATGATGGCAGAGGATATGATGTGGAACAGGGCGTAAACGGAACCTATGCAGATTTTATGGCAAATCAGCTTTCCGTATCTAAGGCACCGGGAGGACATAATTCGGACGGAACTATTGATACGGCAAACGTTACGCTTCCGGCAGCAGGAGATATTGTTTGGGCAGATGAAAGTACGACGGATCCGGGTGATGAAGATGTGTCTGATTTAAGCGATGCAAAGCTTGCAGCGCTTGCAAATCCGGTTGTACAGAAATATACGTCAGATCCTTCGGCAAAAATCTGGAGAATAAGCGAAGGAGTTCGTTTCATCATTCCGGCAACGCAGGAGAACTTAGACAATGAAAGGTTAGCCGAAGTTGTAAAATTGATGGCGGCAGAATATGCGCAAAAAGAAATCCCATCAGAGAATCCGATTACGATGGCATATGCGCTGGAAGAAAACATTACTCCGACAGATATTGTGATTGATATTGAGAAAGACGAAAAGGTAGTGGCAGACTCTGACAGTGAAGAAGCATACAGAATTGAGATCGGAAAAGACGGTGTGCGTTTAGTTGCCGCATCTGAAAATGCAGTGATTTACGGACTTCGCACGATCCAGAATATGATGGTATCATATGAAGGGCTTGTATATGGCGTGATTGAAGACTATCCGGACGTAGACGAGAGACGTCTGCATGTGGATATCGCACGTAAATACATTACGAAAGACTGGATCATTCAGCATATCAGAGAATTATCATTCCTGAAATTAAATACCATTCAGCTGCATTTCTCTGAGAACTTAGGATTTAGAATCGAATGTGAGACAGATCCGGAGATTGTGGCAGAAGAGCACCTTACAAAGGCAGAGATCAGAGAAATCATAGAAGAGGCAAGACTTTACGGAATCAAAGTGATTCCATCTTTGGACAGCCCAGGACATGTGGATCAGATTCTCGATGTTCATCCGGACTGGGGCCAGAGAGATAACTCAGGAAGGATTAGCGAAAGTGCACTGGATATTACAAACCCGGAGGCAGTCGCATACATGAAGAGTCTTTACAAAGAATATATGGAATTGTTCAACACAAGCGATACATTCCATATTGGTGCAGACGAGTACATTAACTTCCAGACTGCAAACTATACATATAATCAGGTGCTTGGAAGCTATGCACAGGAGCAGGGTATCGGAAGCACATGGCTGGATGCATTTGCATATTATGTAAATGATATCGCAGAATTTGTACATGATAATGGATTCACGCCGCGTATCTGGAACGATGGTATATTCTATAAATCTACCACACAAAATGTAGTAATGCATGATTATATCGAAATCGATTACTGGACCAGATGGGATTATAACATGACAGAGCTTCAGACATTCATTGATAAAGGCTTTAAGAAGATTTACAACATCAATGCAAATTACTTCTATTATGTATTAAGAAACGATCAGAATGAGGCTTCTTTCGATTATCCAAATCAGGAAGAAAGAATTTTCAACCAGTGGCATCCAGGTGTGTACTGTGGCCGTGGCGGTGTTGATCAGATTGTAGATTACCGCGAAGATTTCGTAGCAGGGTCATCACTTGCAATCTGGTGTGATAATGCAAACGTTGCTACGGAAGATGAGATTAGTTTAGGAATCCGTAAGGAGCTTCGTGGAATGGCAACGAAGTCATGGAATGCAGATTCAAATACAAATCTGACATTGGATGAGTTCAGAGAATTATACGGAAAGCTTGGGGATGTAGCAGGATTTGAAAAAGGAAGTACCTTACCGGAAGTAGGAGAGATTCAGTCTTCAGATTCTATGGGAAGTGTAACGCTTCGCTATGTGACAGATACAGGTAAAGTTTTGAAAAAGGATGTCGTAAAATACGGAATGCTGGATGCTGACTATGAATTTGCAGCAGAAGAATTTTACGGATATAAAGTGATCTCCGAGTCTGCTGTAAGCGGTACTTACAAAAAAGAAGGAGAGACGATTACATTCTTATACCAGTTAGATACGGATAAGAGTGCACTGGAAGGTGCATTGTATCCAGCGCTTGATGAAGTTTATTACATTGCAGAAACATTCGCAGAGTATAAAGAAGCATGCGCAGCAGCAGAAGCTGTGTTTGAAAATGAGATGGCAGAACAGATCGAGATCGATGCTGCTTATGAAGCACTGGCAGGGGCGAAAGCAAAAGTGGTAAGACTGGAACGGTTTGCACTTTACATTGAAACCACTTATCCGATAGCATCTGATGGATATGTAGAAGGTTACGATGCATATCAGGCGGCAATCGAAGCAGGTAAGGAAGTACTCAAAGATGCAGACACAACAGCAGCACAATGGCTTGCAGCATTAGAGGCAATCCGTACTGCAAAATCCGGTCTTATAAAAGCAGAAGAGGTTGAGATCGAAGTAGAAGCAACAGTTGGTTATTATCAGAATTATAGCTATGCTAAGATGCTTGACGGTGACTTTAATACAAAATGCTGGTTTGAGACCGATCAGACTGCAGGAGATGAAGTGGTATTTAAATTCTCCGAACCAGTGGATATGTCTTCTATAAGAATCGTTCATCCAGATGACGTAGCCGGTAAGGATGTTATCCACGGTGCAGATATAGAGACTGCTTTAAATGAAGGAGAATGGACGAAACGCGGAGAACTTACGGGCGAGATTGATACAACAATCGAATTCGATAAGACAAGAGTACAGTATGTAAGGATTTTACTTACTAAGACAGTTAAATATTGGTATCAGGTATCAGAGGTTGTATTTGAATATGAGCTTGTACCGGCAGACACAAGTCTGGCAGAAATGATCGCATCGGCAGAAGATATCGATATCACCGGAAAGACACCGGAAAGTGTTGCTGATATGGTGGATGCATTGATCGCAGCTCAAAAAGCATATGTATCAGGAAAAGAAGACACTTCGGCAGAAAAAGAAGCGTTGCAGGAAGCAATTGCCGGACTGACAGGAGGCGGCGAGCCGACAGTAACGGATAAAGCCGATCTTATAGCATTAATTGAATATGCGGAAACGCAAAAGGAAAATGAAGCATATACACATGTGGTATTAGCTGTAAGACAAGCATTTGAAGCAGCGCTTACAAAGGCAATCGAGGTAAATGAAAAAGCGACGGCTACGCAGGATGAAGTAGATGAAGCGTATGAT
This sequence comes from uncultured Lachnospiraceae bacterium, assembly GCA_910585545.1. GTDB lineage: Bacteria > Bacillota > Clostridia > Lachnospirales > Lachnospiraceae > An181. The sequence continues at coordinate 142,076 of CAJUFN010000004.1, read as the reverse complement.
AAACTTCTTGCGAAAGTACATCTTTTAAGCTTTATTGGCGGAGATACCACAGAGCTTCAGACACTTTACGATACATTAAAGGGACTGGATACCAGAGTTTATACCGAGGAAAGCGTAAAAGTATTTGAAAAAGCGTTGCAGGACGCCAAAGAAGTACTTGAACGTGGCGAGAATGCATTAAAAGGAGATATCGAAGATGCGTTTACAGCATTGGATGCGGCATGGAAAGGATTAGAACGTCTTCCGTTTGATAAGACAAAATTGGCAGCATTGATACAAGAGGCGAACGGATATGTGGCAAATAAGGACAAATATTTGTCTGTAACAGACCTTGAATCCGCACTCGCAGGTGCACAAGATGTATATGCAAGAGATGATGTAACGCAGGATGATATTAATACTGCATACAGCGTATTGCTTCAGGCGATTTTCGGATTAAGGGAGATTCCGAATAAGAATGTATTGGAAGGTCTGATTGCAAGCGTTCAGGCAATGGATCTTAGCGATTACACAGCAGATACCGTAAGAGCGGTAAAAGCGGCGCTTGCTTATGCGAATGAAGTACTTGAAGATGAAGGTGCAGACCAGAAAAAGGTTGACAAGGCAGTAACAGCATTAGAGGATGCGGTAGAGGCACTTAAGAAAGATACACAGGAAGATCATGTTGTTGATACAAAAGGCGATGGCAAAGAAGATACATCTTCAGAAAGCGGAACAAAGAAGAGGGCATCTACAGATAAAAACATGAAAAAGACAGCATCTACAGGAAGCACGGCAAAAGCTGCAAAGACTGGAGATGAGATGCCGTTTGTGCTTTGGGGAATGATGCTTGCAGCAGCATGTGCAGGAGTTATCGCGTCTGTAAAAAAGAAATATTAAAGAAATACTTCCCTTTCGTCTCATAAAGACAAAATCTATTTGACAGAATATATATGGAGTTATACAATAAAAGAGGGCATAATTTCTGGAAAAGGAGGGAAAAAAATGGGAAAAATTTTTAACAGAAAAAGAATTCGAATAATGATTGCAGTTTCTGCAATGATTCTGTCGAGCCAGGCTCTTACTGTATTTGGTGCATCCGAAGCCCAAGCTCCAGAAGGAGAAGCACTAAGCGTACTGGAAAGCTATGATGAAACAGCGGCAGTAGAAGTACAGCAGGAAGAAGCACAGGCAGATAAGAGTGATCTGCAGGCACTTATTGAAAGCGCAACTGCGGCACAAGAAGAACCGACTTATGTGAATGTAGTACCGGTAGTAAAACAAGCATTTGAAAAGGCGCTTGAAAAAGCGAATGCAGTAAATGCGAGTGAAGGTGCAACACAAGAAGAGGTTGATGCAGCATATTATGAACTACTGGATTTATTGCATATGTTGGATTATGTGACAAAAGATAAGAGCGAATTACAGAATGCATATGATGAGTATTCCAAAGTGAATTTTGCTGATTATACCGATGAAAGCGCTCAAGTTTTAAGAGATGCTCTCGTTGATGCTAAAGCCGTTTTGGATGATGCAAATGCATTGGCATATGAGATTGATGATGCACTTGAGGCTCTTAATCGAGCAAAGGCGGGCTTGGTAGAAAAAGTGAAAAAAGATGCTCTTGGACAATTGGTGGAAGAAGCAAAAGGAAAGAATCCAGATGATTACACACCGGAAAGTGCAGGGAAGTTAGAGGAAGCGCTTCAGAAAGCGGAAGATGTGTTGAAGAATGAGAATGCAACACAGGAAGAAGTGGATAAAGCAGCAGAAGAACTTCAAAAAGCATTGGATGAGCTGACAGAAAAAGAAACCCCGGTGAATAAGGGTGATCTACAAGATCTTTTGGACAAGGCAGAAGGCGTAGACAAAGATAAGTACACACCGGACAGCATCAAAGAATTAGAAAAAGAAATCGAAGATGCAAAAGAAATATTAGGCAAAGACGATGCGACGCAGGAAGAAGTCGACAGAGCAAAAGAAGAACTTCAGGATGCATTAGACAGCCTGGTAGAGAAAGAAAAGCCAGTCGAACCGGAGGCGGCTGATAAAACAGAATTGGGAGCATTGCTGGATGTAGTAAAGAATATGGATAAATCCTCATATACACAGGAATCTTTAGATGTATTAAAAGAAGCATATGACAAGGCAAAAGCTGTGTATGACGATCCGGATGCAACACAAGAAGAGGTTGATGCGGCAGTGAAAGAATTAAGAGATGCAAAAGCAGCTCTTAAGAAGAAAGAAGAATCACCGAAGCCGGCTGATAAAGACGATCTGAAAGACTTATTGGATAAAGTCAAAGATATGGATAAATCTCCATATACACCAGAAAGTGTGAAGAAGTTAGAAGATGCATATAAAAAGGCGTTTGCTGTATGGAGCGACAAGAACGCTACACAAGAGGAAGTTGATGCGGCGGCAGCAGCATTGAATAAGGCGTTGAAAGAGCTTAAGAAAAAAACAGTAAATGTACAGACAGGTGATGAGACATCTGCAATGCTGTGGTTAGGTCTTCTGGCAATGGCGGCATGTGTGGCTGCTATATATGGCAAAAAGAGAATAAAAAGATAGCATCATGAAAAAGAGAGTTGGTATTAACCGACTCTCTTTTTTGTCATAAGGTATATTTTTTGCTATATTTTGGGAAAGTATTTGTACAAAAATCTATAAAATTTGGACTTTCGTACTTAAAAAAGTTGTATATATTGCCTGGAAAAATAGAAAATGTTAAAATAAAACATAAAAATGGCACAAGCTATACCTGCGCCATTGATAGAAGAAAGGGGAAATATCATGAAGAAAAGAAAAGCATGGTTATCGGGTCTGCTGGCTGCTACTTTAGTGGCCACACAGGTAGTGACAGCAGTACCTATGACAGCATTTGCGGCTCCGAAAGACCTGAAGATTGAGAGTCGTGCCGTTACGGAAGTGTGGAGACATTTCAAGAGTGGCGCAACAAATGATAATGGCAATAATGCAGCCATTCTCAAGAATACGAATGAAATCAACCTCGAAGCAGGAGAAATCTCATTCGTAATCAAGCCTAATTCAACACAGGCGAACACAAGATTCAATGTAGGACCATACATCGCGGATAATGCAAACTATGTATCTGTCGGATACAATGCCAGCGGCTGGTTCTGGGAGTACAAAGTGGACGGCAACGGAAGCTGGACAAGTGCTTTGTCAGGTGTTCCGGTACCACAGGCAAATGAGGAGATGAGTGTATCTCTTAGCTGGGATGGAACAAGTTATACGTTGAATGCAGACGGTGTGGAGAACACATACACCATTCCGGAAGATGCATGGAATGCTTTAAAGACGGCAGATATCGGATTCAGAATGGGAACATATAGTGGAACGATGTCGGATGTGCTTTTTAAAGACTTTAAGTTGACTGACGGGGAAGGAAATGTAGTCATTGACGGCGATGATACATGGGAGCTTGTAAGCAGTGAGAAAGGCGAAGTTTATGAACCGGAATTAAAAATCACGATGGCTAACGTAACAGGTAGAGTTGTTGATAAAAATGGCAATCCGATAGAAGGCGCAGAAGTGTCCTGCGATACGAATACAACGACTACAGATGCAGACGGAAGATATTCTTTCACAGATATTTTGGCGGGAGATTATACCATCTCTGCGGCAAAGAGAGGATATCAGGCTGGAACGGTCGACATTACAATTGAAGAAGATGATGTAACTGCAGGAGATATCGTTCTTACAAGCGGTTCCGATATTGAGTTCGAAGGTGATGACGTTCTTTCTTCTGATGTGATGGACGTAGCAATTTCTAATACATTCCCACAAGTTATTGGTTATACAATGAAAGGCGGAGACGTAGACGGAAAGAAATTCTATGGACAGACAACAGAACTTACACAGTTAAAAGTAAATAATAAGACGGTAACACCGGAAGTAGCATATGAGAAAAATTCTGACAGCAAAGCTACTTATACAATGACCATTGATGAGCAGGGTATTGATGCCGTTGTTACAGCCGTATTGGAAGTGCAAAAGAATACATTAAGTTTTGATATTACTAATATCGAAGCAGAGGCTGGTACATTCCTGACAGTTGAGATTCCGAATCACAACCTTGTTACTGCAAAAGCAAGCCAGTCAGGTGCTTCCTTTGCAGGTGCAGTAATGTCCAACAATACAGCAGTTCTTGGTGATACATACAGCTCCGTGAGCGGACTTACTGAAGGAAGACGCGGATATATGTACGCATTTGTTTCTTCAGACGATTTAAGCGCCGGACTTTGGAGCAACTCCGAAAACAATGTAACAGGTGACTGGCAGAGAGTAACGGCTGTTACATCTACTGTAAATGGCGTGAAAGAAACAGGTCTTAGCAGTACATATTGGACATACCAAAAGAGTGTAGCTCATAGAATTGAGAACAAAGATTATGAGATGCCATCTACAAAAGTTGTTATTACGGGCGATATGAATGAAGATGATGTCATCGACTGGCAGGATGGCGCTGTTGCATACCGTGATATTATGAATAATCCGGTAGGGGCAGAATTAGTTCCGGACCGTGTAGCTCTTCGTATTGCGATGAACTTTAACGGACATGCACAGAACCCATTCCTGATGACATACGATAATGCGCAGAAAGTATACTTAAATACAGATGGACTTGGACAGAGCATTCTGTTAAAGGGATACGGAAGTGAAGGACATGACTCTGGTCATTTGAACTACGCTGATGTCGGAAGACGTATCGGCGGAGTGGAAGAGATGAAAAAACTTCTTGCACAGGGTAAAGAAATCGGTGCAACATTTGGTATCCATGTAAATGCTTCCGAGACATATCCGGAATCCATCTATTTTACAGAAGATCGTTTGAAAAAGAATGCAGACGGAAGTCTTTCTTTTGGATGGAACTGGTTAGACCAAGGTGTCAACATTGATGCAGACTATGACCTTAGAAACGGACGTGAGCAGCGTTTCGTGGATCTTTGGGAAGCGTTAGGCGGAGAAGATAATGACCTTGACTTTATTTACGTTGACGTATGGGGCAACGGACAGTCAGGCGATAACGGTACATGGGCAAGCCGCCAGTTAGCAAAAGAAATCACACAGACATGTGGATGGAGACTTGGAAGCGAGTGGGGACATGCAAATGAGTATGATTCTACATTCCAGCACTGGGCAGCCGATTTAACATACGGCGGTGCTACTAATAAAGGTATCAACAGTTATATCACACGTTTCATCCGTAACCACCAGAAAGATTCCTGGATGGGCGATTACCCAAGCTATGGCGGAGCAGCTGTAGAGCCGCTTCTTGGCGGATATGATATGAAAGACTTCGAAGGATGGCAGGGACGTAACGATTACTTAGGTTACATCCAAAACTTATTCGATGACAACCTTTCTACGAAGTTTATCCAGCATTATAAAGTAATCAAATGGGTAAACGGAGAGCAGACAGTAGTTGGCGGAGCAAACTGGATACCGGAAAAAGAAATCACATTAAAAGATGATGAAGGCAACAAAGTTGTTCTTACAAGAAAATCCACAAATGGTTCTTCCGCAGATTACAAACACAGAATCATGACTTACAATGACCGTGTTATTATGGATGGAGAAAAATATCTTATTCCATGGTTCTGGGATGCAAACGGTAATGATCTTGCAGACGCTGACCAGAAATTATATCACTGGAACCAGGCAGGCGGAACAACTACATGGACACTTCCGGAAGGCTGGGAAAATGTAAACATCTACAGACTTACAGAGACAGGTAACGTAGAATGCAACGATATTGCAACAATCAATGGTAACCAGATTACGATTCAGGCACAGGCACAGACACCTTACGTCCTTCATAAAGGAGAAGGAGAAGGAATTAAGTCTACAGACCTTACATGGAGCAAAGGATCTCACCTTATTGATACCGGATTCAACAGTAATACACTGGATCATTGGGATATCAAAGGCAGCGGCGCAGAAATCGTATGGAGCGCAGCTAACAACATGATGTTACAGATTGGAAGCGAGACAGAAGAGACTTCTTTGACACAGACAATCACGGAATTAGAGCCTGGAAAAGAATATGCGGCATACGTTGGTGTAGATAACAGATCTGATGCAAAAGCATATATCGAAGTAGATGTAAATGGAGAAAAGATCTCCAACTACACAGAAAGATCTATTGCAAAGAACTACTTACAGTCCTATGCACATAACACAAACAATGCAACCATCGCAAGCCAGGGAAGCTACTTCCAGAATATGTATGTATTCTTTACAGCACCGGAAGAAGGAGAAGTAACACTTACTTTGAAACGTGAAGCCGGAGCAGGCAAGACATATTTTGATGATGTCAGAGTGGTAAACAATGTATTTGATGCAGAAAACGAAGGAAATAACTTCGGTAACTTTAATCCGTTTATTTCAGAAAATGAGTTAGTGCAGACATTCGAAGCAGTACCACAGGGAATCTTCCCATTTGTAATTGGTAATGTAGAAGGTGTACAGGATAACAGAACTCACCTTTCTGAGAAACATGCTCCATATACACAGGCTGGATGGTATAACGGCGTGAAGAAATTGGATGATGTTCTTGAAGGAAACTGGTCGTTGAAGACAAATGGTCTTACGCAAAGAAGCAAATTGTTATATCAGACAATTCCGCAAAACTTCAGATTTGAAGAAGGCGTAACTTACAATATCAGCTTTGACTATGAGATGGGATCTGAAGGTGCATATGCATTTGCAGTTGGTAACGGAGAGTCTAACGGATCCAACTTCGAACTGTATGATCTGGAAATGACAGATCTTGATAATGCAAAGGCAAAGACATTCCGATTCAGATTGACAGGAAAACCTGGAGATCAGACTTGGATCGGTATCTACTCTACCAACGTAGCCGCAGATACACAAGGCACAGCAGGCGGAGCAGCGGACTTTGGCGGATACAAAGATTTTATCTTAGATAATCTTGTAATCGAAAAATCAAAGGCACAGAAAGTGGAACTTGAAGAGATCGTAGCTGCTAACAGCGGAAGATACGAAGTCAACTATACGCCAGAGTCTTGGGAAGTATTTGCCGACGCTATGGAAGCTGCTAACGCAGTACTGGAAGACTTTGCAGCTAATCAGGCAACTGTAGATAAAGCAGTGGAAGACGTAGCAGCGGCAGTTGCAGCTTTGGATGTAGTAGCAGTAACTGTATCCGGTAGAGCAACAGAAGGCAACAAGGGTCTTGCTAATATCGAAATTACGGCAGATAATGGTGTGACAACGACAACGGATGCAAATGGTAATTATGTGCTTCCAGGTGTTGTATTCGGGGCAAGAACACTTACAGCAGAAAGTAATCTTTTTGCTACAAATGTCGTAGAAATTGAAGTATCCGAGTCAGCATTAGAAGTAACACAGAACTTCTCTATGACACCGGAAAGAGTAAGGGTAGAAGGTGTTATTACAGCAGTGGGAGAGCCTGTAGAAGGCGCACTCGTAGAACTTGCAGGAGAGACGGCAACAACGGATGCACAAGGTAAATATGTATTTGAAAACATAGCTACAAGAGCATATACGGCACGTGCTTCTATGGAAGGATATGATGCAGCAACGAAAGACGTTGTAGTTGTAAAAGGTGAGACGGCAGTTATCAACATGATGCTTCCGCCGCTTACAAGATCTGAAGCAGATTACGAGAACGATTATGAAGACAATGTAAAAACTTGGGATAACTTAGCCGGCAACGGTTCAAGTACAGCTATCAGTGTAGGAAACGGACAGCATACAATCAGCTTCCCAGGCGGTCATGCGAATGTATATGAGACAAACGCACCGATGTTTACAAACGGTAAGGTTGAGATGGATATTACATCTGATAAAGCAGGTACTCGTATCGGTATCTTATTTAGAGCAAAAGATATGAACAACAGAGTATATGTAGGGTCCGGTGATTCGGCAAGCGAGTGGTTCTCAGAGTATTGGGGAAGCAAGTCAGGAAATGCATGGACTACAATGGATGATGGGCCGACATTTGCAGCAGGCGAGACGATGCATCTGGAAGCTGAGATTGTTGATAAGACAATCAAACTTTGGGTAAATGGTGAACTTGTAGTAAATAATACTATGAGTAATATGCAGGTAGAGCCAGGATACTTTGGTCTGAACACGAGAGCTGCGCATACGGTTCACATTGATAATGTCAAAGTGACATCTTATGATCAGCCATCCGGCGAGGCGCAAAATGTTGCAGGACGTGTTGTAGATGCAGACGGAAACCCAATTGAAGGCGCTAAGGTAGAATTGATTGATAATAATGGAGCTTCTGTAAAAGCCAGAAGCGGTGCAGTAGTAAAAGCAACTACGACAGACGTATTAGGTAACTACAAATTCAAAAACATTGCATTTGGCGAATATCAGGTAAGAGTTACGGCTAATGGCATCGTAAAAGAAATCCCTGTAACAGTGAATGCAGTTGACGGATATGTAGTAGTTGATAAGGCTGTTATGGCGGAAGTGGTTTCTGATTCTAATAAAGAAGATTTAGAAGCACTCATCGATTATGCAAAAGGTCAGCAGGCAAATCCGGATTATCAGTGGCTGGTACCAGCTGTGAAATCTGCATTTGAGGCAGCGTTAAGCGAAGCAGAAGCAGTATTTAACAATACAGGAGCAACTCAGGAACAGGTAGATGCAGCATATGATGCACTTCTTGCTAAAGTACATCTTCTTTGCTTCATCGGCGGAGATAAGACAGACCTTGGTTCATTGTATGAACGTCTTAGCAAGTTAAACTTAGATGCATATGAAGAAGAAGGTGCAAAAGCACTTGAAGCAGCACTTGCATATGCAGATGAAGTACTTGCAGATGAAAACGCACTTGCACAAGAAATTGCAGATGCACTTGCAGGCTTACAGGCAGCTGAGGAAGGACTTGTCCTGATTCCGGTTAACAAAGATAAACTGAGAAAACTGATTGCCGAAGCTGAAGGCTATAAGGCTCAAGCAGATAAATATATATCTATTGAGAATCTTGATCTGATGTTAACAGCTGCGAAAGAAGTAGAGAGAAATACAGAGGCAACACAGAATGAAGTTAACATGGCATATCAGGGATTACTGCAGGCAATCTTCGAATTGAGAGAAGTTCCGAATAAGGATGCACTTAAAGATCTGATTGGAGAGGTCAACGCAATGGATCTTACTCCTTATACAGCACAGAGTGCGCATGCAGTAAGGGCAGCGCTTGCATATGCAAACGAAGTGCTTGCAGATGAAACTGTAGATCAGGAAACTGTAGATGCAGCAGTAGAAGCTCTTAATGCGGCAGTAGCGGCTCTTTCCGAAAGCACTGTAAAACCAAGTGAGAAAGAGGAAAATACAGGATCCAAGGGCGAAGATAAAGCACAGGTATCTGAAGGCAGCAGCAAGGGTGACGACAAAGTAGCAAGCACAGGCAATACAGCAAATACGAAGAAACCAGCGAAGACTGGAGATTCTACTCCATTTGTACTGTGGGGCATGATGCTGGCAGCAGCAGCGGGAATATTGGCTATTGCAAGAAAAAAACGTCAGTTTTAATCGCAAGATGAAAAAAGATATTCCGAATAGAGGATAACGTAGAAGGGGGACAGCTTAGGCTGTTCCTCTTCTTTTGATATAGACCGCCTGGATATCCAGGAAATAAAAACAGTTCTTGATTTCTACATTTTCACAGAGTATAATCAATCTGAAAAAATGAGGCTTCGATTATAAGGAGGAGCATATGGCTTTAGAAGATTACAATAAAGCATATAAATTAGGAAAAAAAGATTATCAGGCAAGGATGATGAGGGGAATGCAGCCGACACTGGAAGTGTTGGATGATATTTTGCCGGCGAAAGGTTCTTATTCAGAGATTCCTCTTGGACTCGTACAGATTCCTGTCCAGCAGATTGTCGGAACAAAGACAGGTGGAAGAAGCAATGCGTTTGCAGGTAATTTCATGCCGATTTTGAGAGAAGATACAGAATTTGCACAAAAATGGATACGTTTGAGTACAAGCCATGTGGAAGAGGGGATTCGTGAGCCGATCAAAGCGTATGAATACATGAATAAGTTTTATGTAGAAGAAGGGAATAAGCGCGTCAGTGTGATGAAATTTTTTGACGTAGTATCTATTCCGGGTATCGTAACGCGTATTTTACCAAAGCGTACAGAAGAAAAAGAAAATAAAATCTATTATGAATTCCTGGATTTCTATGAGGCGTCGCAGGTGAATTATATTTGGTTTTCACAGCCGGGAAGTTTTGTGAAGCTGCAAAAGGCGCTGGGGAAAGAAGTAAAAGAAGCATGGACGGATGAGGAAAAGCTTACTTTCAGTTCTATTTATACAAGATTTACGGCAGAATATTACGCAAACGGAGGAAGAAAATTAAAAATTACGCCGGGAGACGCCTTTCTTGCATTTATCTTGCTTTATGACTATGAAAAAGTCTGTGAGAAGACGACCAGCGAACTGAAAGAATTGATTGCAAAGAGCTGGGAAGAATTTAAGCTATTGGAAGAGGAGGAAGAGGTTGAACTTAAGATGAATCCTACAGAGGAGAAGAAACCTTTGTTAAGCCGTCTGCTTTCAACCGGGGCTCCTAAATTAAAGATAGCGTTTATTTACGCAAAGACGCCGACGACTTCTGCATGGACTTATGGACATGAGCTTGGAAGGCTGCATCTGGAGCAGACATTTCCCGAAGAAGTTATAACGTTTTATTTTGACGATGCAACACAAGAGAATATTGAAACATTGATCGAAGAGGCAATCGTGGTTGGCTGTAATATTATTTTTACGACGACCCCGTCGTTTGTACAGGCGAGTGTAAAAGCAGCAATTGCGAATCCGGCGATTCGCATTTTGAATTGCTCTTTGAATACTTCACATAGATATATCAGAACTTATTATGCGCGTATGCATGAAGCGAAATTCCTTATGGGGGCGATTGCAGGGGCTATGGCAGAAAATGACCGTCTTGCTTATATCGGGGATTATCCGATCTATGGTTCAATTGCAAACATCAATGCATTTGCTCTGGGAGCGAAGATGATCAACCCGCGGGCCAAGGTTTATCTTGAATGGTCATCGAAGAAGGATATTGATGTCAATGAAAATATCAGACACGTGCAGGCAAGCTGTATTTCCGGGAAAGATATGGTGATTCCCGAGGATGCATCACGTTACTTTGGTATTTACCAGTTGGAGAATGGATATCCGAGAAGTCTTGCGATGCCTTTGTGGCACTGGGGGAAATTTTATGAAAGACTGGTACGTACTATTATGGATGGTACATGGAAATATGATGATAAGTCAGATTCAAAAAAAGCAATCAACTACTGGTGGGGAATGTCATCTGGCGTGGTAGATGTTATCTGTTCGCAGAGTTTGCCCAATGGAACGAAAAAGTTGGTAGGGCTTTTAAAGGATACCATCAGCAGAGGAGAGTTTAATCCGTTTTCGGGAGTATTGTATTCTCAAAGCGGAATTGTTCAATCTGATCCGAACAGCAGCCTTTCGCCGGAGCAGATTGTGACGATGGACTGGCTCTTAGATAATGTCATCGGCTCAATTCCAAAGGAAGAGGAACTGCAGGAACAGGCAAGGTCTGTGATATCACAGCAGGGGGTAAAGAGAGGTTAAGAACTTATGAGAATACTTGCGATTGCGGATGAAGAATCTGCATATCTGTGGGATCACTTTGAAAAAAGCAAGCTGGAGAATATTGATCTTATTATTTCCTGCGGTGACCTAGAGCCGACATATCTTTCTTTCCTTGCAACCTTTACGTCGGCCCCGGTAGTCTATGTACACGGGAATCATGACACAAAGTATGATAAGATTCCGCCGGAAGGATGTACTTGCATTGATGATAAGATTTTTGTATATAAGGGGATTCGGATTTTAGGACTTGGGGGCTCTATGCGTTACAAGCCTGGGGCATATCAGTATACGGAAAGGGATATGCGAAAACGGATCGGAAAGCTTTGGTTTAAATTGCTGCGTCATAGAGGATTTGATATTCTGGTCACGCATGCGCCGGCATATCAGTTGAATGACGGGAGAGATTTGCCGCATCAAGGGTTTAAGGCATTTGTTGCATTGATTGAGAAATACAGGCCAAAATTCTTTTTGCATGGCCATGTGCATATGTCCTATGGAAGGAATCACAAACGGTATGATAAATATCAGGATACACACGTGATTAACGCGTTTGAGCGGTGTGTGTTTGATTTTGAAGATGATTGCTTAAAGGAGCATATAAGATGATCCGACAGAGAAAAGGAACATGTGAAAGTTTAGTTATATACAAAGCACACAAAAAAGAGATGGTGTATCCATCCATATCATGTTAAAATGATAACGAGAAAAAATGATACGGAGGAAATATTAATGGGAACAAAAAGAATTATTCAAGTAGAAGAAAAGGTACCGGCAAGTTTACTGATTCCCCTTAGCATCCAGCATATGTTTGCGATGTTCGGGGCATCTGTTTTGGTACCTTTTCTTTTTGGGATCAATCCTGCGATTGTACTTTTTATGAATGGTGTGGGTACATTACTGTTCATTTTGATTACCAAAGGAAAAGCACCAGCATATTTAGGCTCCAGTTTTGCATTCCTTGCACCGGCCGGGATCGTAATTAGCAAGTTTGGATATGAATATGCGCTCGGAGGTTTTGTAGCAGTCGGCTTTTGCGGATGTATTCTGGCGTTCATTATCTATAAATTCGGCTCTGAATGGATTGATATCGTACTTCCGCCAGCAGCAATGGGACCAGTTGTAGCATTGATCGGGCTGGAATTGTCCGGAAACGCGGCAAGCAATGGAGGTCTTTTGGATGAGAAGATTCAGACGGAAAATGTAATTGTATTCGCAGTGACGCTTGGCGTTGCGGTGTTTGGCTCGGTCATGTTTAAGAAATTCTTATCAGTCATTCCGATTTTGATTGCGGTAATTGCAGGATATATCGCAGCCTTGTGCTGTGGTTTAGTGGATTTTGCAGAGGTGCAAGCGGCGCCTGTGTTTGCATTGCCGAACTTTTCTGCTCCCAAATTCAGTATAGAAGCGATTTTGATCATTCTTCCGGTGATTCTCGTGATTGCATCCGAGCATATTGGGCATCAGATCGTAACGGGAAAAATCATTGGAAGAAACTTGATTAAAGATCCGGGACTGCACCGTTCTTTATTTGCGGATAACTTTTCTACGATGATTTCAGGTTTTATCGGTTCTGTTCCGACAACGACGTATGGTGAGAATATTGGCGTCATGGCAGTGACAGGAGTATACAGCGTGCGTGTGATTGCAGGCGCGGCAATTCTTTCTATCGTATGTTCTGTCGTAGGAAAGCTGTCAATGTTGATCAATACCATTCCGGAACCGGTAATCGGCGGAATATCTTTTCTGCTTTACGGGATGATCGGAACATCCGGTCTTCGTATCCTTGTGGATTCTAAAGTAGATTATGGTAAATCCAGAAACTTGATTTTGACATCGGTTGTATTTGTGACAGGACTTTCTGGTATTGCAGTAAAGTTTGGCGATGTAGAGCTCAAAGGCATGGTTCTGGCATGTGTGACAGCAATGATTTTAAGCCTTATTTTCTATGTGCTGGATAAATTTCATTTAACCAACGACGAGGGATAGATATAAGGCATTTTATGAGAGAAAGAAGTTGTGATAAGGGGAACTTTATCTGGAATTAAGAATCGGTTAAGAAAATTTCTGATTCTTTAATAGAATCAACATACTTTGGACACATTTGTCTTTTATACTAATAGACAGATAGATAAGTAATGAACTTATCTATCGTCCCCCTCATAAAAAGTAAGCTTCAAAGGTGATTTGAAGCATATACTTTTACTCTCATTCCTTTTAGAAATATAGAAAAAGAAGCGGTTTTGATACCGCTTCTTTTTTGGTGCCAGCCGTACTATGTAAATGCCAGTTGGAGGAATCTTGGGGAGCTGCGGAAATCGTTTTGGGGAATGTGTCAGGAGGTATTCGAGAAAGAACAGAAGTTTAGGTGAAAGCAATTGGGCATACACGAGGAGGAATATGTAAATATGTCCATGCGTTGGGAAAAAGTTGTGGATCACAAGTTTGAAATGTCCAATTTTCTTTAGTTTTTGTAAGAATTGTGGGTATAAAGCTTGGTGTGTAGATGCTCATGTCCAAGCGATGGACATGGGAAGCATTTGAAGAAAGAATATGCCCAAGAAAGTTAAGGTGCAGGAGGCAAGTGCTGATTTACAGAAAATAATATTCGAGTAAATCTCGGACATATACGGAATTCAATGGGTTTGTCTTAGTTTCAAAGGTTGTTATTAGATTGACAGAAGGAATGATACCATAAGTATTATAGAGCTGTAGTTTCTTGAAAGCATTTTCAGAATATTCTGGGTCATCCATCATGCCGAAATGTTCCCAGTAGAAGGTTTTTCCTGTTTTTGGATGGCGTATGGTAAAATCAGGGAATAGGATTTTTGTGGGGAGATAGAGTGCACATTCATAACGGTATGGAATTTTATTGATGTATAATGCGGTGTCGATGATAACTTCTGATTTGGAACGAAGCATATTACCAGAGCAAGACTCATGTATGCAGTGTTCGGGATAATTAGGATTCTTTTCGTAAGGAGACAAAGACCATTCCGATAAAGAGGTCGAATGAAAAATGGGAGTGAGAAGTTCATGATATAAGGAAGTTTTTTCAAGAAGTGTATTGGCGTTAGGAAATGTTGAGGGATATTTTTTCAGATATGCTTCCAACGCTGCTTTTTCGAGTATGAGCTTATCCAACTGAAGTACAAGATATGTTTTCTTGGCAAGTATTTCTGCAAAGTTACGTTTAGACTTCGGAATGTATTCCAACACATCACCTATACGATGATACCATTTGGAATAATCGCCGTTGCGAACACAGATTAATTTTCCGGGAGGAAGAGACTGTATTGCATTTTGTAGTTCTTGAATTTTTTTCTCTAAGTAGTTTTTTTCTTTTAAAATTTGTTTGTAAAGTATAGGAACACCTCCAGATTAAATATAGTGATAACATTATAACTTTCTTGCGCCGGGAATGCAAGTAATTTTTAGTTTTTGTGAAGGGGAATGGGCGCTAAAGAGGCTTAGGTGAAAGCAATTGGACATACATGAGGAAAAATATGTAAATATGTCCATGCGTTGGGAAAAAGTTGTGGGTCACAAGTTTGAAATGTCCAATTTTCTCTAGTTTTTGTAAGAATTGTGGGTATAAAGCTTGTTGTGCAGATGCTCATGTCCAAGCGATGGACATGGGAAGCATTTGAAGGAAGAATATGTCCAAGAGAGTCAAGGTGCAGGAGGAAAATGGGTATTTTCGTTAAGTACAAGTAAATTTGTTTGGCGCGGGGATGTGTGAAAGCACATCCCCGCGCCAAGTATGTTAATATTTTGGATGATACATTTTTAAATACTCTACCACAACGGAAAAGCCCATCATATGTGAAGATTTCACGAGTATGGTATCGTTTTTCATGACGATGGTATCGAGGGAAGCAAGCATTTCCTCCCTTGTCGGAAAATGAAGAATTCTGCTATAGCCTTCTTCGATACTTCTTGCGCCGTCAGCGATATATTTGGCATGGGGACCCACACAACAGATGGTATCAATGTTGAGTTCGGCAGCATGCACACCGACTTCAAAGTGAAGCTGGTTTTCATCCTTGCCCAGTTCGCCCATGTCGCCAAGGATAGCGACTTTTCTGCCTTCGGCATTTGCAAGTACCTCTAAAGAAGCTTTCATGGAGACTGGGTTAGCGTTGTAACAATCGTCGATAATAGTAAAATTCTCAGTTTGGATTAGATTGTTTCGTCCGGAGACCGGAACGAGCGCCTCGATTCCATTTTTAATCTCTTCGGAAGTAAGGCCTAGCGCATAGCCGACAGCAGTACCGGCAAGCGCATTATATACCATATGATTGCCTGGGATGGAAATGGTGGCTTCAAAACTTTCCTTTCCATTATGGATGATGCAGGAAGTTCCGGCAAGCCCAAGCCCTCGTATATCGTCAGCATACAAATCCACTGCTTTATTCAATCCGAAGAAATAAGGTTTTTTGCCTTGCACATTTTCTACGGTAGCAAGCATATCATCATCACCGTTTAAGATCACAGAGGCGTTGTCTGTAAGATAATCAAATACTTCGGTTTTCGCTTTTAAGACGCCAGCTCTGTCAATTAAGAATTCCAAATGGCAAAAGCCGATATTGGTAATGACACAGATATCCGGTTTCGCAATCTTTGCGAGGCGGCTCATCTCACCGAAATGGTTGATGCCCATCTCCAGTACTGCGACCTCATGATGTTCACGAATGCGGAAAATAGTAAGCGGCAGCCCGATTTCATTATTAAAGTTGCCGTCGGTTTTTAATACCTGATATTTTTGCTCCAGAACAGAAGCAACCATTTCTTTGGTGCTTGTTTTCCCTACGCTTCCGGTAATCCCGACAATTTTAATATCAAGGTGTGAGCGGTAATGCTCTGCAAGGTCTTTTAAAGCCTGTGTACAGGATTCCACTAGAATATAAGGATAAGCGGCGTCTGGCAAGACTTCTTCGGAAAGTGTGCAAAGAGCACCGTTCTCCATTACCTGCGGAATGAATTTGTGTCCATCTACGCGCATGCCGCGAATCGGGATAAAAAGATAATCAGCTTCTATTTGTCGGCTGTCAATGACTACGCCTTGCACTTCTTTGGCAAGCAAAGACTCATCTCCATAGTAACTACCATGGCAGGCAGCCGCGATTTCTTTTAAGGACATAT
Organism: uncultured Lachnospiraceae bacterium; assembly: GCA_910585545.1. Classification (GTDB taxonomy): domain Bacteria; phylum Bacillota; class Clostridia; order Lachnospirales; family Lachnospiraceae; genus An181. The sequence continues at coordinate 125,284 of CAJUFN010000004.1, read as the reverse complement.
GTTTCATCGGGGTGCCTCCTATTTCTTCTCGTAGCGTTCCAGAGATTTTTGAATGATCAGCTCGCATAATTCAATGTAGGAGATTCCGGCGGCATTTGCCTCTTTTGGAAGAAGGCTTGCAGGGGTCATTCCCGGAAGGCTGTTTACTTCTAGGCAATAGATGTTGCCGGCTTCATCAAGAAGGAAGTCTGCACGGGAATAAACATCCAGTTTTAATGCATGGAAAGCACGTTTTGTGGCGTCCTGCATTCTTTTTGCAGTTTCCTCATCAATTCTTGCAGGGCAGATTTCTTCGGTGCAGTCTGCCTGATATTTATTTGCATAATCAAAAAAGCCGGATTTTGGAATGATTTCAATGACAGGAAGGGCTTCCCCATCAATAATACCGCAGGCAAACTCGCGGCCTTTTATGTAAGGTTCGATGATGATTTCATCCTCATAGCGGAAAGACTCCTGTACGGCTTTTTCATACTCTTCCTCGGTATGAACAATGTACACGCCGATACTGGAACCGCCGGAGCAAGGCTTTACAACGACCGGAAGAGAAAGCCCAAGTGCGTCAAGGGAAGTATCGGTTTCGTTTTTGAAAGCCCATGTACCGCCAGGGGTAGGAACACCGTTTTTCTGGAAGATCTGTTTTGTGATTCCTTTGTCCATTGCAAGAGCGCTTCCAAGTGAGTTCGGACCGGTATACTTGATGCCAAGAACGTCAAATGCGGCTTGCAGTTTTCCGTTTTCTCCGATATCGCCGTGAAGTCCCATGAATACGATATCAGCCATCTTGCAAAGCTCGATGACATTTGGACCAAGCATGCAGTCAGACTGGTCCGGGCGGCTTGCCCTGACCGCAGCAAGATCAGGTTCGGTTGATTTGATATTGTCTGCGATACCAAGACCTGCATCCGCAAGGGTGAAAACTTCTTCCAGTTTATCTGCATCATATGGCAGACCCATGAAAACATCGAGCAGGTATGCCTGATGTCCGTGTTCTCTTAATGTACGGCAGATACCTGCGCCGGATGTCAAAGAGACATCACGTTCGGTACTTAAACCACCGGCTAATACAATAATTTTCATATCACAATCTCCTTTTTGTAGTTTCGCTTTATCTGATTTCAATATATTACCGCTATTTTCTGCGTTTACTCATCTGATTCAAAAGATCTGATTTCACTTTGTAGAGCTTATCGGATAAATCCACATGTACGCGATGTGGGTTGAACAGACGAAGTGTTTCATCCCAAAGTGTATTCTTTTCTTCCTTACAATATGCAGCGATCTCAGATACGGTAGGAGATTGGTATACGCATTCTCCATTGATGAAGATAGGAACCATTAGTTCGCGCATTTCGTAAGTACCGCCTTCTAATAAGGTCTTCTTCCAGGTATCGATTGGATCGAAAAGCAAGAGATCTTTTTCGGTATCGTAAACCTCGTCTGTAAAACAAATGAGGTCAGCCTTGATTTTTCCGGTTGTTTTTTCATAAATACGATAAATGGTCTTATTACCCGGATTCGTGATTTTTTCCGTATTCTCAGATAGTTTGATCTTCGGTACGAATTCGCCTTCATGATTCTGGATAGCTGCGAGTTTATATACACCGCCAAAGGAAGGACAATCCTTAGATGTGATAAGGTTGGTACCTACCCCCCAGGAAGTGATCTTTGCACCCTGGATCTTTAAGTCATGAATCAAGTACTCGTCCAGATCGTTGGATGCGGAGATAAATGCATCCGGGAATCCTGCTTCATCCAACATGATACGTGCTTTTTTGGACAGGTATGCAAGGTCGCCGCTGTCAAGGCGGATACCGTAGTTTTTAAGTTCGATGCCTTCCTCTTTCATTTCCTTGAATACGCGGATCGCATTCGGTACACCGGATTTCAAGGTGTCATAAGTGTCTACTAAAAGACAGCATGCGTTCGGATATAATTTTGCATAAGTTTTAAATGCAGTATATTCGTCTTTGAAACTCATGATCCAGCTATGTGCATGGGTACCTTTTACCGGAACATTAAAAAGTTCTCCGGCAAGTACGTTGGAGGTTCCGACACATCCGCCGATCATGGCGGCTCTCGCACCGTAAAGTCCCGCATCCGGTCCCTGGGCGCGGCGGAGTCCAAATTCCATGATGCCATTGCCGTTTGCCGCATATACAACACGAGAAGCTTTGGTTGCGATCAAAGACTGATGGTTGATAATGTTAAGGATTGCCGTTTCCACAAGCTGCGCTTCCATGATCGGAGCGACTACTTTTAAGAGCGGTTCTTTTGGGAATACAACCGTTCCCTCAGGAATCGCATAGATATTTCCGCTGAAATGGAAACCGCTGATATAATGAAGAAAATCTTCGCTGAACATATTCAGGCTGCGAAGATAATCGACATCTTCATAAGAAAAATTCAAGTTTTTAATATAGGTGATCACCTGGTCAAGACCGGCAGCGATTGAATAACCGGAACCAAATGGATTGGAGCGGAAAAATACATCGAAAACAACCATTTCATTTTCTTCGCGTTCGAAGTACCCTTGCATCATTGTAAGTTCGTATAAATCAGTTAAGAGTGTTAAATTTAATGAATTCATGACATCTACTCCTTTGTCAGACTAATTTCGCATTGCGATTAATCGTTTCTTGTATAATTTCCTGGCAATATGCGCCAAGGTGTTTCCTTACGTCTTTTTCCAGATCTGCCGGATAAATCGGCTCTCCGTATTCCAGAATCACATGTGTTTTTTTGATTTTTGGAAAATGATTTTCAAAAATTTCTGCGGTATTATTCATAGACATCGGGACGATGGCACATCCGGTTTTGTCTGCCATCTTAAGCGCGCCGTCTTTGAAAGGTAAAAGAGAAAGCTCTTTTCCGGTATTTCTCGTACCCTCAGGGAAAATACATACGGAAATGCCGTTTTTTAAATATTCAATTCCCTGCAGGACGGTTTTTAATCCTTCTTTTGGATTCTCACGGTCTAAGAACAGACAGTGGAGGCGGCGCATCCAGGTACGAAGGGAAGGATATTTATCCATTTCTTTTTTCGCCACGTATCCGGTAAGCCTTTTGCAGCGTGAATAAGTGATCAAAATATCAAAAAAGCTGCGGTGGTTTCCGATAAAAAGTACAGGCTCATCCGGAACATTTTCTTCTCCGATGACAGTGAGTTCTACGCCGGTTATCTTTAAGATAAAACGAAAACCCTTCTGTACGATGCGAAGAGAGCGATAGTCGCTTTTTTCTTTGTCAATCTTGGCAAGCAGCCATTCCAGTCCGAGGATAGGAAGAGACAAAGTCAAAAATAAAATCAGGAAGACAACGATACATATAAATCTTATCATAAATGCCTCCTAGGATCAGTAGCGTCCATAAAGGTGGCACAAGCTCTTGATATAATCTGCAAGACCATCATTTAAGTCGCTTTTTTTATAACGCCAGCTCCAGTTACCGGCGGCAACACCCGGCGTGTTCATACGTCCTTTGGAATCGATGCCTAAGACATCCTGTAAAGGGAAGATTGCGTATGCGGCGATCGAACCAAGGCAGGTGCGGATAAAATCAAGGTGTACGCTGCTGCCATCTGTGTTCATATAGCGGCGGACCTTATCCTGATATTCCGGAAGCGCATTGCTATACCAGCCTACAGTGGTATCATTGTCATGTGTTCCCGTATAACATACACAGTTTGTTGTTGTAAAATTGTGCGGAAGGAAAGAACTCTCGCCAAGTCCCTCAAAAGCAAACTGTAAAATACGCATGCCAGGGAAATGGAAACGGTCGCGCAGTTTTTCTACTTCCGGAGTGATAACGCCAAGGTCTTCGGCAATGATTGGAAGGTCCTTTCCAAGTTCTTTTTCGATCGCAAGGAAAAGGTCTTCGTTTGGACCATGATGCCATTGGCCGCCGACTGCGGTCTCGTCACCGTAAGGTACTGCCCAGTAAGCCTCAAAACCACGGAAATGGTCGATTCTTAAATAGTCTAAAACGTCCAGCTGGTTTTTCACACGGGAGATCCACCATTTGTAACCTTCTTTTTTATGAGCGGCCCAGTCATATAAAGGATTGCCCCAAAGCTGCCCGGTCTCGGAAAAATAATCCGGCGGTACTCCGGCTACCACGGTCGGATATCCTTTTGTATCAAGCTGGAATAATTCTTTATTCGCCCACACGTCTGCACTGTCCAAAGAAACAAAGATTGGAATGTCACCGATGATTTTTACATCATGTTTGTTCGCATACTCTTTTAATGCATACCATTCTTTGAAAAAGATAAACTGGACAAATTTGTAGTAATGGACTTCATCTTTCAACGTGCTTAAGAGTGTCTGTTTGAAAACCTTCGTAGGATTTTTGTATTTTTCATCCCATTCCAGCCAGCTTTTTCCGCCGTTTGCACTTTTACATGCCATGAACAAGGAATAGTCTTCCAGCCAGAAAGCATTTGCCTCATAGAAAGAGTCGTATTCTTCCAGAAGCATTTTATCGGAAGTAGAAAGATAATTTTCAAAGGCTTTCGCGAGCTTTTCATTTTTCCACGGAATGATTGTTCCATAGTCGAGGACGGTTTCATCTTCGATGATCGGACGATCGCTTACATCTTCTTTGGTAAGAAGCTTTAATTCAATCAAATGATCAAGGCTTATTAACAATGGCTGGCCGGCAAAGGCAGAAAAACTCTGGTATGGAGAGTCGCCAAATCCGGTCGGTGTAAGCGGCAGTATCTGCCATAAACGCTGACCGGCTTTTTCTAGAAAGTCAATAAAATCATAAGCTTCTTGTCCAAGCTCTCCGATTCCGTATGGGGATGGGAGAGAAGTAGGATGAAGCAAAATTCCGGATAGACGCGGTTTTGCTTCATATGTTTTGGTTGCGGTATCAAAATTCATAATGTGTCGATTGCAGAAAACGTCTGCAATCCCCTCCTTTGGATTTTCTGATTTCAAATCAATGTGCTAAAAGCATGAGCACAACTAAAAAATATTATATCGCATTTTGGAATTTTTCACAACTGTTGTGTGTATGATATAAGGAGAATTTACATATCGGTAAAACCATGGGGAAAATAAAAATTGCAGCGATTGTATTTATTGTGACAGCATTAGTTTGCGGCTGTTCTGTCGAGAAAACAAAAACAGAGAAAATAAAGGATTTGGAATTTACGGTTGTGCCAGAAGAAGAAATCCCCGAAGAACTAGGTGAAAAGATAAAGGAGCAGCAAGAGAACGTATTTAAATTTACTTATGCGGACAAAGGGTATCTGTATATCGCGCAAGGATATGGAGAACAGGAAACAAGCGGTTATAGTATTGTGGCAGACCAGCTGTATGAGACAGAAAATGCCATCTATGTACATACGATGCTGCAAGGACCTCCGAAAGAGGAAACAGTATCAGAAAAGCCAACATATCCGTATATTGTTCTGAAACTGGAGTTCATAGATAAAACAGTTGTATTTGAGTAGCCTATGGCTGTCAGAAAAGAAAAGGGAGGAATCGAGGATGGAGCTTAAAAAATATGTAATGCAGTCTAAAAAAGCAGGGAAGCAGGTAACGAATCAGTTCATGCTGGACGATGATTTCAATGTCCCGGATCAGAAACCGGATGTGAAACGAATCGTACTGGCAGAAGGGGAATTAAAGATCGAAGAAATCAAGCGAGTGGAGAATTACTTAAGACTATCCGGGAAATTTGTGTTTCAGGTACTTTATATTACAGATGAAGGGGAAGAGCGGATGGCGTCTTTAGAAGGGCATCTTCCGTTTGACGAGATGGTCTATACTGAAGGCGAGGAAGGGCATTTTCAGATACAGGATCTAAAAACAGAATTTTCTGTTATGATGGTGCATTCCAGAAAGTTAAGCATGAAGGCAATGATTGATATTGCGCTTGCTCCGATCAACGCATCAGAAGAAGAAATCACAGTTGGGCTTGAGGAGGAAGAAAACTTTTGTCAGCAAAGGCAGCATGCCGAATTTTTGCAAATGCAGAACAATAAAAAGGACACATATCGGATTAAAGAAGAAATTACCATTCCGGGAACCAAGGAGAATATTGGAAATATTCTATGGAGTGATATTAAAAATCATAAATTAGATACAAGACTTTCGGAAGACGCACTTTTTATTCAGGGAGAATTGCTGGCATTTTGCTTTTATGAATCCATGGAAGGAAAACTGGATTGGATCGAAAAATCAATTCCGTACGAGGGAAGGGTAGAATGTGCAGGAGCTTCTGACGAGATGTTTCACCATGTGGAAGCGCAGTTAGAAGATGTCAATGTGGATATCCGTATGGATGAGGATGGAGAAGCAAGGATTCTTGGAATAGAAGGGACGTTAAGTCTAAAAATCGCCGTATATAAAGAAGAACCGGTAGAGTACTTAAACGATGTGTATGCATTACATAAAAAATGCATCGTAGAGCGGCAGGAAAAGACGTTTTCGCAGATGGTAATGCAGAATCACTCTAAATGTAAAATCGCGGAATCCGTGCCGGTACCGGAATTAAAGGATAAGATTTTGCAGATTTGTCATAGCAGCGGAAGACTTGCTCTGGAACGGATGGAACGCGTCGACGGGGGAATTCTGGTGGAAGGAACCTTACATATTAATTTTCTGTATGTAAAACAAGATGACGAGATTCCATTTGATATCTGGCAGGGGATGGTGCCGTTTTCACATCTTATAGAATGCAATGATATGGATGGAGAAGTGGAATTTGATGTATCGGATTTGATAGAGCAGCTTAATATCAATCTGCTGGGAAGCGATGAGACAGAAGTCAAAGCGGTGCTGGCATTTCGCTGTTTTGTACGTCGCCCGGTAAAGCTGGATGTTATCACGGAGGTCACGACGGAAGACTATACGAAGGAAGAGATGGAGATGCGCCCGGGAATCACAGGCTATATTGTGAAACAAGGAGATCAGCTGTGGGATTTGGCTAAACGTTATGGAACTACGGTGGAAACGATCAAAGAGATGAACGATGTAGGAGAGCGGGAGATAAAAGAAGGAGATAAATTGTTGATTTTTAAAGAAAGTATGAGTATACTATAATTTAAGTATAATGTATACAAGATACAAAGGAGGAATACGATGCAAGAAATGTCATTAAAAGCACTTGCCAAAATTAATCTGGGATTAGATGTTCTTGGAAAAAGGGACAACGGATATCATGATGTGCGTATGGTGATGCAGAGTATTTATTTATATGATGATGTTTTTTTGAAAAAAACAGAGGAAGAAGGAGTTACGATTGAGACGAATTGGGGATTTCTTCCGGTAAATGAGAACAACATTGCATACAAGGCGGCAAAACTTTTGATGGAGGAGTTTTCCTTGCCGGGAGGAATTCATATTCGGCTTCGCAAATATATTCCGGTGTCTGCCGGAATGGCAGGGGGAAGTACGGACGCGGCAGCAGTATTATTCGGTATGAATCGGATGTACAAGCTTTCCCTGACACAGGAAGAACTAAAACAAAGAGGCGTGTTATTGGGCGCTGACGTTCCGTATTGCATTATGAGGGGAACGGTGCTGGCGGAAGGGATTGGAGAGGTGCTTACTCCGCTACCTGCTATGCCGAAATGTTATGTATTGATTGCCAAACCAGGGATCAGTGTGTCTACGAAACTGGTGTATGAAAAACTGGATGCAAAGGAGATCAAGGATCATCCTGATATTGATGGGGTGCTGAAAGGATTAGAGGAGCAGGATTTAAAAAAAGTCGCAGCGTCTATGGGAAATGTCCTGGAGGCGGTTACCATAGAAGAGTATCCGGTGATCGAGGCAATCAAAGAATGCATGAAAAAAAACGGGGCGCTCAATGCCATGATGAGCGGGAGCGGTCCGACGGTATTCGGATTGTTTGAAAGCCGGACAGCAGCAAAGAGCGCACAGCAAAAGATAAGGCATCAGGGACTTGCAAGACAGGTTTATCTGACGAAGATACACAACGTGGGGAGGAGTTAAGGATGGAGCTGAATTTTGAAGTGACGATGAATGAATATTTGCCGCTTAGAGACGTCGTATTTAATACATTGCGCCAGGCAATACTAAAAGGGGAATTAAAGCCGGGAGAGCGTCTTATGGAAATCCAGCTGGCGAATAAGCTTGGTGTGAGCCGTACACCGATTCGCGAGGCCATTCGTAAGTTGGAGCTGGAAGGACTTGTCCTTATGATTCCAAGAAAAGGAGCAGAGGTAGCAGAGATTACGGAAAAAAGTTTAAGGGACGTTCTGGAAGTGAGGAAAGCCCTAGAAGAACTTGCCGTGCAGCTTGCCTGCGACAAAATTACGGAAGAAGAGATTTTGCAGTTGAAACGTACCGCAAAAGAATTTGAGGAAGCTTTGAAAGCAGATGACGTGACAAAATTTGCACAAGCAGATGTGAAATTTCATGATGTGATCTATAAGGCTACAGATAATCTAAGGTTAATTCAGCTTTTGAATAATCTTCAGGAACAGATGTACCGCTACCGTGTAGAATATCTGAAGCGAAGAGATTTCCATCAGAAGCTTTTGCAAGAGCATCAGATAATTATAGAGATGATTGAAAAACGCGATAAGGCAGGGGCGTCCGAGCGAATCAGCCGTCATATTGACAATCAGGTGGAAGCGGTAATCGACGCCATTCGCACAAAGCGGTGAAGACCAAACTGTTATTTTTAAAGAGAATTTGTATAAAATAAAAAAAGCCGTGCATACTCCAGTTATCAGACAAAAAGGAGTACATAGCTTATGGAATATCAGAAACTAAAACCAATTATTTTTTACATGCAAAAATGTCGCACCGTGATCTGTATCATATTCTCCATTGTATTTGCATTGACTGGCACTTGGAAAATCGTACAGGCAAGAGAAGGTAAGCTTACACAGGAAATGATACGACTGCAGAAAGACCTTGCCAAAGAAGTGTTCCGGTTTCATATATTGGCTAACAGCGACGTCGAAGAAGATCAAGAGCTTAAGATGCAAGTAAAAGAAGCGGTTATATTATATATGAAGGAAATGCTTCCTGCCGGTGCAGACAGGCAGGAGACGAAGCAATGGGTGATCCGGCATCAGGATGAGATAGAAAAAATAGCAGAGTGCGTTATTGAAGAGCAAGGGTATTCCTACTCGGTCCGCACTGAGGTGACAAAAAGTACGTTTCCGGATAAAACGTATGGAGATGTGATGCTTCCTGCCGGGGAATACGAAGCGCTGCGTATTGAGATTGGCGAGGCGAAAGGACAGAACTGGTGGTGTATGCTGTATCCGTCCTTATGTTTTACCGATGCAGTGAATGCAGTGGTGGAGGAAGATGGAAAAGAAAAACTGAAGGATACATTAACGGAAGAAGAATATGAACTCGTAACAGAGACAAAAAAGTTTAAAATTAAATGGTTTTTCTTTGGGGAAAGTAAATAGCAGGTGGAATTCAAATGACAAATTTTTTGGTAAGGCATTTTATCAAACAATATGAAGAGGTGGAAAAGGTGTCTGTGCGTACAGCTTATGGGATCATGGCAAGTATCGTAGGCATCTTTTGCAATGTGTTTTTGTTCGTGGCAAAGACGGTTATCGGTATGATGATGCACAGTATTTCTGTAACGGCAGACGCATTTAACAATCTATCCGATGCAGGTTCTTCCATTATCAGCCTGGTGGGAGTGAAGATTGCGAGTAAACCGGCAGATGAAGAGCATCCATTCGGACATGGAAGAATGGAATACATAGCCGCGTTAGTGGTAGCGTTTTTGGTTATTCAGGTCGGATTTACTTTTTTTAAGGATTCCCTTATGAAAATAAGGGAACCGGAGCAGCTAAGGTTCAGTGTGATATCCGTGTTGATTTTGTTAGTATCTGTGGCGGTAAAACTCTGGCTTGGTGCATTTAACCGTAAGCTTGGGAAGCAGATTGATTCGAAGGTGATGCTGGCAACTGCCACAGATGCTATGGGAGATGTGATTACGACAAGTGCAACGATTTTTTCAATATTGTTTTTTAGATTTACCAGTATCAATATTGATGGGATTATCGGAATCGGCGTATCACTGGTCGTGATGTGGGCAGGTGTAGGAATTGCAAAGGATACGCTGGAACCTTTGCTTGGAGCAGCGGTTTCGCCGGAAGTGTACAAAATGATTACGAGTTTTGTAGAGCATTACGACGGAATTGAGGGAACGCATGATCTGATCGTACATAATTATGGTCCCGGACGGAGCATGGCATCTATTCATGCAGAAGTGCCCAATGATGTAGACATTGAAGTCTCCCATGAGATTATTGACAAAATTGAATACGAAGCCAGAAAACAGCTTGGTATTTTTCTTGTGATTCATATGGATCCGGTAGAGACGAAGGATGAGAGTGTGCTGAAGATAAGAAAACAGGTGGAAGAGACGGCGTCTGCGCTGGATCCGCTTGTCAGCATTCATGATTTCCGTATGGTAGAAGGGAATCATCAGGCCAATTTGATTTTTGATATGGTTGTACCGCATCAATATAGTAAAGAAGAGATGAGGCAGATCAAAGAGCGTTTCCGTCAGGAAATGAAAAAGAAGGATGTAAGATACGAATGCGTTATTACGGTAGAGAAAAGTTTTGTGGCATCGGAAGGAACGGAGGAAGCTTAAAATGTATACGATAGAAAGCAGAGTGAGGTTCAGTGAAATTGGAGAAGATGGGTATTTGACCATTCCGGCAATTGTGAATTATTTTCAGGACTGCAGTACATTTCAGTCGGAAGAACTTGGAAGAGGAATTGAATTTTTGAAAGACCATAAACGTGTGTGGGTCTTAAACGCATGGCAGATCATGATCCACAGACGTCCGCGGCTGATGGAAGAAATAAAAGTAAGCACGTGGCCGACAGGATTTGATGGACTTTACGGAACAAGGAATTTTAAGTTGGAGACGAAAGAGGGTGAGATGCTTGCCTGTGCGAATTCCATCTGGGTATATATGGATGTGGAAAAGGGACGTCCGGTGAAAGCAGGTGAGGAAGAGATATCCGTCTATGCGGCGGAGACACCGCTTGAGATGGAATATGCGCCAAGGAAGATTGCGCCTCCAAAAGATGGAAAGATATTCGAAGGATTTTATGTGAAGAGAGATCAGTTAGACACGAATCATCATATGAATAACGGGCAGTATGTCAAATCAGCATTAGAGTATGTGCCCGATGCATTTTCGGTTAGGCAGATTCGTGTGGAATATAAAAAATCTGCAATGTATGGAGATCATGTAATACCGAAGTTGAGACAAGAAGACAATAAGATAACGATAGGACTTTGCAGCGAGGAAGGAAAAACTTATGCTGTATTGGAAATGATAGGAGAATAACAGAATGAAATTAGGACAAAAACAAATGATGACGGTTGTGAAAATTGTGGATTTTGGAGTGTATCTTGGAACAGATAAAGAAAAGGTGCTTCTTCCAAAGAAACAGGTGCCTGCGGGAATAGAAGTCGGAGATCCCATGGAAGTATTTTTGTACAAAGATTCGATGGATCGTCTGATCGCGACGACGAATGAACCAAAGATCATGCTTGGAGAGCTTGCGGTGCTTGAGGTGGCTGCAGTGGGAAAAATCGGTGCTTTTCTCGACTGGGGACTGGAAAAAGACTTGTTCCTGCCGTTTAAGCAGCAGACAAGGAAGGTGCAAAAGGGGGAACAATGTCTGGTAGCGCTTTATATTGACAAGAGCGAGAGGCTTTGTGCGACGATGAAGGTATATGAATACCTTAAGAAGGATGCGCCTTACCAAAAAGATGATATGGTCAGAGGAATTGTTTATGAGATCAGTGAACGTTTTGGAACGTTTGTAGCAATTGATAATTGCTATTCGGCGCTGATCCCGAGGCGGGAAGGCGTGCAGGGACTTCATATCGGGGATACGATCGAAGCCCGTGTAACAGAGGTTAAGGAAGATGGCAAGATAGATTTAAGCGTGCGCCAGAAAGCATTTTTGCAGATGGATGCGGATGCACAAAAGGTGCTTGCGGTTATGGAACGGTATCATGGAGAACTTCCATTTACGGATAAGGCAGACCCGGAACGCATTCAGAAAGAATTCGGTTTCAGCAAGAACGCATTCAAGCGTGCGGTGGGGCGCCTTTTGAAAGAAGGGAAAATCGAAATCCGGGAAAAAAGTATTGTGATTCGATAAAAATATTGTATAATGATAATGTTAAGAAAGATACGAAAAGAGAACATGGAGGGAAACACAGGAGATGAAAGTAGAGAAAATTTCAAATCTTGAGAACTTTTTTAAAGTTGTGGATAGCTGCGTGGGAAAAGTAGAATTGATTACGGGAGAAGGAGATCGGCTGAACTTAAAATCAAAGCTTGCACAATATGTGTCGATGGCAAATATTTTTTCCAATAGCGATGTCCTTGAGTTGGAAATTGTCGCATATGAGGAAGAAGATGTCGATAAAATAGAGAAGTTTCTGAAGAATAAATAATAGATTATCTTCGGGACAGGAAAGATAAGATGCAAGGTGTTTTCCATGGAGAGAACACCTTATTTTTAAAGGTGGGAATATGAATTTTGCGCATTTACATGTCCATACAGAGTACAGTCTTCTGGATGGATCGAATAAGATAAAAGAATATGTGGCGAGAGTGAAAGAGCTTGGAATGAACAGCGCGGCGATTACCGACCATGGAGTCATGTTCGGGGTGATTGATTTTTACCGTGAGGCGAAAAAGGCGGGGATCAATCCGATCTTAGGGTGCGAAGTGTATGTGGCGCCAGGATCAAGGTTTGATAAAGAAGTCGGAACGAAGGAAGACCGTTATTATCATCTTGTGCTTCTGGCAGAGAATAATCAGGGATATCAGAACCTGATGAAGATTGTATCCAAGGGATTTGTAGAGGGATACTATTATAAACCGCGTGTGGATATGGAGATTCTGGAGGAATACCATGAGGGGATTATCGCGCTTAGCGCCTGTCTGGCGGGAGAGGTGCAGCGTAATCTCTCAAGAGGGATGTACGAGGAAGCAAAGGCAAGCGCATATCGTTATGAAGAGATTTTCGGCAAGGGTAATTTTTTCCTGGAACTCCAGGACCATGGGATCGCGGAACAGGGAATCGTAAACCAGCAGCTTTTACGTCTTTCGCAGGAGACTAAAATGGAGCTTGTGGCGACGAATGATGTGCATTACACATACGCGAGTGATGAGAAGGCACATGATATTTTGCTTTGCATTCAGACCGGAAAAAAACTGGACGATGAGAACCGTATGCGCTATGAAGGCGGCCAGTATTATGTGAAGTCCAAAGAAGAGATGGCAGAGCTTTTTCCGTATGCGCTGCAGGCGCTTGAAAATACACAGAAAATCGCGGATCGTTGTCATGTTGAGATCGAATTTGGCGTGACAAAGCTCCCGAAATATGATGTGCCCGAAGGATATACATCCTGGGAGTACTTGAATAAATTATGTTTCGAGGGACTTAAGAGACGGTATGATATTGTATCAGAAGATTTAAAAGAGCGTCTGGAATATGAGTTGTCCGTCATCCATAAAATGGGATATGTGGATTATTTCCTGATTGTGTGGGATTTTATCAAATATGCGAAAGACCATGATATCATGGTGGGACCGGGACGTGGCTCCGCGGCGGGAAGTATCGTGGCATACTGCCTTGAAATTACGGACATTGACCCGATTCGGTATCAGCTCTTGTTTGAACGTTTCCTGAATCCGGAACGTGTGTCCATGCCTGATATCGATGTGGATTTTTGTTTCGAGAGGCGCCAGGAAGTAATCGATTATGTGGTGGAAAAGTACGGCTCCGACCGGGTTGTCCAGATTGTTACGTTTGGAACGATGGCTGCGCGTGCGGTTATCCGTGACGTTGGGCGGGTGATGGATCTGCCGTATGCGTTTGTAGATTCCATTGCGAAAATGATTCCGATGGAATTAAATATTACGTTGGAAAAGGCGCTTCAAAATAATGAGCTTCGTAAGGAGTATGAGGCAAATGAACAGGTCAGGGAACTGATCGATATGTCGAGAAAACTGGAGGGGCTTCCAAGACATACGTCCATGCATGCGGCAGGGGTTGTCATCAGCCAGAAATCAGTGGATGAATATGTGCCGTTATCCCTTGGTTCGGATGGCTCGGTTGTGGCGCAGTTTACGATGACAACGCTGGAAGAATTGGGACTGTTAAAGATGGATTTCCTCGGTCTTCGTACACTTACCGTGATCCAGAATGCGGTGCATCTGGCAGAAAAAAGCAGCGGTAAAAAAATTGATATGGATGCCATTGATTATAACGATCAGGCAGTTCTGGATATGATCGGAACAGGAAGGACAGACGGGGTGTTCCAGATAGAAAGCGCGGGGATGAAAAGCTTTATGAAAGAGCTAAAGCCCCATAGTCTGGAAGATATCATTGCGGGCATTTCTTTGTACCGGCCGGGTCCTATGGATTTTATTCCGCAGTATATCAAGGGAAAAAATGACAGGGCGGCCATTTCATACGATTGCCCGCAGTTAGAGCCGATTCTTGCACCGACATACGGATGTATTGTCTACCAGGAGCAGGTCATGCAGATTGTACGAGACCTCGCAGGATATACGCTTGGGCGAAGTGATTTGCTGCGCAGGGCGATGTCCAAGAAAAAAGGCGATGTCATGCAGAAAGAACGGCAGAGCTTCGTGTATGGCAATTCCGAAGAAGGTGTGCCAGGATGTGTGGCAAATGGAATTGATGAGTCTACGGCAAATAAAATATATGATGAAATGATTGATTTTGCAAAATATGCATTTAATAAATCTCACGCGGCGGCATATGCGGTTGTAGCGTATCAGACTGCATATTTAAAATATTACTATCCGGTAGAATTTATGGCGGCGCTTATGACGTCTGTCATTGATAATCCAAAGAAAGTGGCGGAATATATTTATTCCAGCCGTCAGATGAATATTAAAATCCTGCCGCCGGATATTAATTTTGGCGAAGGCGATTTTTCGGCAGACAACGGAAATATCCGTTATGGTCTTAGCGCGATCAAAAGCGTGGGACGCCCGGTCATCGAATCCATTCTCAAAGAGCGGGAAGTGCGCGGCCGATTTAAGAATCTAAAAGACTTTATCGAGCGTATGTCAGGCAAGGATGTGAGTAAACGCGCCATTGAGAATTTTATCAAGTCGGGTGCTTTTGACAGCCTTCCGGGGACAAGAAAGCAGCACATGGTGATTTATGTAAAGATTCTTGAGCAGGTGAATCAGGAACGGAAATATTCTATGACAGGGCAGATGTCGTTATTTGATCTTGTATCGGAAGAAGAAAAACAGGAGTATGATGTGCAGCTTCCGGATGTGGGAGAGTATTCCAAAGAAACCATGTATACATTCGAAAAAGAAGTGCTTGGGGTCTACATCAGCGGACATCCGTTAGAGGAGTATGAGGAAAAATGGAGAAAAAATATTACCGCGACCACACTTGATTTCCAGCTGGACGAAGAGACAGGGCATACGAAGGTAAGGGATGGTTCGAAAGAGGTTATCGGCGGAATGATCACCGGCAAGACAATTAAAAATACGAAGACTAATAAGACGATGGCATTTATTACGGTAGAGGACCTTGCGGGAACGGTAGAGGTTGTTGTATTTCCGAAGGATTATGAAAGAAACCGTATGTATCTGGAGGATGACCGCAAGATATTTGTCCGCGGACGTGTATCAGAAGAAGATGATGCAGCAAGCAAGTTAATCTGTGAAGTGATTTTGCCATTTGAGCAGACGAAGAAAGAGCTGTGGCTGCAGTTTGCGGATAAGCAGGCATTTCTTTTGATGGAGAAAGAATTGTATGAGCTGCTTGCAGGAAGTGAAGGGGAAGATGAGGTCGTCATTTACTGCAAAATGGAGAAAGTGATCAAACGTTTGCCAAGGAACCGAAACATTCGTGCGGATGATGCAATAGTATCAGCTTTGATGGGAAAATTAGGAGAAAATTGTGTAAAAGTGGTAGAAAAACCGATTGAAAAGCTAGGATAGATAGGTTAGAATGGCAAGTAGAGAGAATAATGATATCAATACCAAATGATATCAATACAGAATCAGTATGGAGGAATTATCATGGCATTAGATCATAAAATCAGGACTATCGGTGTTTTGACAAGCGGTGGCGATGCACCGGGAATGAATGCGGCAATCCGTGCCGTAGTAAGAACTGCAATTAGTAAAGGATTGAATGTACAGGGAATCAGACGAGGATACCACGGACTCTTAAGAGAAGAGATCATCAGTCTTACGGCAAGAGACGTATCTGACACAATTCAAAGAGGCGGAACCATTCTTCAGACTGCACGTTGTCATTCCATGCGTTCTGTAGAAGGACAGAGAAAAGCCGCAGGTATCTTAAAAAAATATGGAATTGAAGGACTTGTAGTCATCGGTGGAGACGGCTCTTTTGCAGGAGCTCAGACACTTTCCAACCTGGGAATCAATACGATCGGTATCCCGGGAACCATCGACCTTGATATTGCATGTACAGAGTTTACTATTGGGTTTGATACGGCAGTAAATACAGCTATGCAAGCGATTGACAAGGTACGTGATACATCAACTTCTCATGAACGATGCAGTATTATTGAGGTTATGGGGCGTGATGCGGGATATCTTGCATTATGGTGTGGTATCGCGAACGGCGCTGAGAGAATTATCATGCCGGAAGAACATGGGTATGACGAAGATGCGATTGTAGAGGATATTAAAGCGAACAGAGAACGTGGAAAGAAACATTATATTATCATTAACGCAGAAGGTGTCGGCGATTCCATGAACATGGCAAAACGTATCGAGGAGAGGACCGGCATGGAGACAAGAGCAACCATCTTAGGTCACATGCAGCGCGGTGGAAGCCCAACATGTAAAGACCGTGTGTATGCATCGATCATGGGCGTGAAAGCGGTAGAGCTGTTATGCGAAGGAAAGACAAACCGTGTGGTAGGATACAGACATGGAGAATATATCGACTTTGACATCGATGAAGCATTGGATATGAAAAAGGAAATTCCGGAGGATCAGATAAAGGCAGCGGAGATCCTTGCATTATAAAATTGTATCGTTGTATGGAGCATCGCAGGCAGGACTGCCTGCGATATTCTTTTTTCTTCTACCCCGTTGCTGAATTGACAAATATAAAGGGAAACGATACAATGAAAAAAGATAAATGGCAAAAGGAGATTTTTGATTTGGGTGTAGATTATACAGCTCCGGTTGGAGTATTTGACTCCGGTGTAGGAGGACTGACTGTGACAAGAGAGATTATGCGTCATCTTCCGAATGAACATGTGGTGTATTTTGGAGATACAGCGCGTGTGCCGTACGGAAGTAAGTCAAAAGACAATATTATCCGTTATTCCAGACAGATTATCCGTTTTTTACAGACGAAGGGCGTTAAAGCCATTGTGATCGCATGTAATACAGCGAGTGCATTGGCGTTGGATGTGGTGAGACAGGAAGTGGATATTCCGGTGATCGGCGTGGTGATTCCGGGGGCCAGGGCTGCTGTAAAGGCGACGGAGAATAAAAAGATCGGTGTGATCGGAACGGAAGCAACGGTGCAAAGCGGGATGTATACGAAGATCATGCAGAAGATGGATCCGGAAGTTTCGGTGATCGGAAAGGCCTGTCCGTTGTTCGTGCCGCTTGTGGAAGAGGGATTTGCGAAGCATAAAGTGACCGGTGAGATTATCGATTATTACCTGGATTCTATGAGAACATCGGAGATTGATTCTTTGATTCTTGGCTGTACACATTATCCGCTTCTGCGTTCTAGGATCATGGATTATATGGGAGATAAGATTCATTTGGTGAATCCGGCTTATGAGACTGCCATGGATTTAAAGCATCTGCTAAAAGAGAAGGATATGGTGAATGACGCCATTACGGGGGAACATGCGACATACTCTTTTTATGTCAGCGATGTAGCAGATAAGTTTAAGCAGTTTGCCAATTCTATTTTGCCATATGATATTGAGATAACACAGCAAATTAACATAGAAGAGTATTAGGTGAAAAGTATGACAAAGGATGTATTGCTTAGTATAGCAGGATTGCAGACAGAGTTTGATACGCAGATAAGGGAGGAAGAAAATGAGGCTGTTGAAATCATTACTCCTGCTAGTTACTTCTTCAAAAATGGGAAACATTATATCTTGTATGACGAAGTGGCGGAAGGTGTATCGGGGGTTACGAAAAATAAAATTAAGGTAAAGGCGGATGAGTATGTAGAGATTACCAAAAATGGTATTGTCAGTACGCATATGCAATTTGAAAAATCAAAAAAAAATCAGACATATTACAGTACGCCATATGGTCAGCTCTTAGTATCTACATATACGAAAGAACTTCAGGTGGAAGAGAGTGAGACGTTGATCCATATTAAAATAGATTATGATTTGGAGATTAATCATGAGCCGCTTGCAGCGTGTGAAATTGATATGAAGGTGCAGGCGAAAAGAAAATGAAAAACAGCATAAAAAAAGAAAGGATTCCGATAGAGTTCCTTTCTTTTTTTGCTTATTTGTTCAATAATCGTTTGAAGAATCCTTTTTTCTTCTGCGGTGTCTCCAATGGTCCGCGAAGCCCTTTTACTCTCGTTATGTAGATTCCGCTGACAGTTGCTTTTACTTCCTTTTTCACAGGAATATTTTCGTATACCTGCGGATCACACATTAAAGTCATGATTTTTGGACCGACTTTTGCTTTGACAACCGGTACTTTAGAGCGTCTTAAGTACTTAGGTGTACTTTCGATAACGACAGCAGGAAATCCGGCTTCTTTTAGTTTCAGACGTTTTTTATCGATGACGAGCATGGAGACAGTCTGTGAGGCAGCTTCCATCTGAGCCTGCTGCTCTTCCTGCTTTTTCTCCATACGTTTTCCCCAAAAATATAACCCGATCAAAACACCTATCATTACGACGATGATAACGAGCATTACAATTGTAAACGTACTCATGTCAACCCTCCCATAATATAGAAAATACTTATGTAAACATGCTTTTTACATAAACTATATTGTACCATTGTTTGTTAGGAAGTGCAAGCAATTTGCGGTTTTCCGGTTACATTTATTTTCAAAAAGGGTATAATAAAAAGTAAGGATTGAAGGGAGGAAATAGGATGGCAGGAGCGATATTTGAAAGCGTACAGAGGGCAGTTTTTTGGAGCACTGATCATTTGTTGCTCATAAATATTCTGCTTTCATTTGTGATTATTTTTTTTCAGAGAAGGGAACCGAAAACGGTGTGGACCTGGCTTCTGGTGCTGTATTTTATCCCAATCCTTGGATTCGTTTTATATTTGATGATTGGGCAGGATTTTAGGAAAAGCCGCATGTTTCGGATGAAGGAGATTGAAGGAGAGCTTAAATCGGCAGTCTGGCGTCAGGAGGAATCTATTTTTCGGAAACAGCTCTGTCTGAAAGATTCGGAAATGGAGCGGTTTGAAAGTCTTATTTTATATAATCTGAATGAGGCGCAGGCGGTATTGACTGATAATAACGATGTGCGTGTGTATACAGATGGTTTGGAAAAATTTCGATCCTTGGTCACGGAGATAGAGCAGGCGAAAAAATATATTCACCTTCAGTATTATATTATCCGCAAAGATGAATTGTGGGCAAAAATAGAAGAAGTCTTGATTCGTAAGGTGAGAGAGGGAGTAGAGGTCCGCGTACTGTTTGATAGCATGGGCTGTCGCGGGATGCGTAAAAAAGATTGGAGAAGACTTGAATGTGCGGGGATTAAAGTGGCAGAGTTTTTCCCGGCGATTTTTGGGAAACTGCATTTGCGTATGAATTATCGAAATCACCGCAAAATAGTTGTGATTGACGGACGTGTGGGCTTTGTGGGCGGTTTTAATATCGGAAGAGAGTACTTAGGGTTGGATAAAAAATTTGGCTATTGGAGAGACACGCATCTTTGCATTGAAGGGGCAGCGGTGACAACGTTGGCGGTTCGGTTTGCGCTGGATTGGAATTATGCGGCGAAGGAGAATCTGTTTTTAAAGGATCAGCTGTTTGAGATACCGGATTATATGCGTGGTGGGAAAGAACCGATACAGATTATTTCCAGCGGTCCGGATTCGAAAAGTCAGGAAATCAGAGATAATTATTTACGGCTTATCCATAAGGCGAGACGAAGTATTTGCCTGCAGACGCCATATTTTATTCCGGACGAAGCGGTACTGAGCGCACTTTACATTGCGGCAAAATCGGGTGTGGATGTACGGATCATGGTGCCGTGTAAGCCAGACCATCCATTTGTATATTGGGCAACCTATTCCTATCTTGGTGAAATGATAGAAGCAGGGGCAAAGTGTTATATATATAACAATGGATTTCTTCATGCAAAAGGCATTTCCGTAGATGGGAAGGTGAGTTGTCTTGGGACTGCCAATATGGATATCCGAAGTTTCCAGTTGAATTTTGAAGTGAATGCGACGATTTATAGTGAATCGACAACGAGGTGTCTGGAAGAAGCATTTGAAAATGATATCCGGCAGTCGACGTTGATCACGCGGGAAATTTATGAGAGTCGTTCTTTGATAGTACGCATCAAAGAGCAGTTTAGTCGGCTTTTATCACCATTGTTATAAGAGGGGTAAAAAGTGAAATAAGTGTGAAATCCGGGAAAAGCATTTGCACAAAAAATGAAATGTGCTATACTAATACAAGTGTCTTAGACAAGATGCCAAAGAACGAGTGGAACATAAGGAGAAAAGATATGAAAAAAGCAAAGGTATTGCTTCTTGCTGCATGTGCAGTGATGGTACTTGGAGGATGCGGGAGCAATCAGACAAAAGGTGAATTGAAGAATGAATTTGTAAGCATTTCCCAATATAAAGGTGTGGAGATTGAGAAGCAGGAAGTCAAAGAGATCACAGACGAAGCCGTAGATGAAGAGATTAACAGACGTCTGGAAGCAAAAGCAACATCCGTGGATGTGACTGACCGTGCGGTTGAAAAAGGCGATACTGCGAATATTAATTATGTAGGAAAGAAAGACGGAGTAGCGTTTGACGGTGGTTCCGCAGATAACCATCCGTTAGAGATTGGCTCCGGCGCTTTTATCCCTGGATTTGAGGATGGAATTATCGGACATAAGATCGGTGAGACATTTGATCTGCCATTGAAATTCCCGGAAGGATATCAGAATGCCGATCTGGCAGGCAAAGATGTTATCTTTACAGTTACGATTAACAGTATTCAGGCAAAATCTATTCCGGCTCTGGATGACGCGTTCGTAGCGAGCGTATCCGAGACATCAAAAACGGTAGATGAATATAAGAAGGAAGTGAAAGCAGAGCTGGAAGAAAATGCAAAATTAAGCGCAGAGTCTGCTTTGCAGAATGCAGCGTGGGAGGCAGTTCTTGACAATACGAAAGTAATCAAGTATCCGGAAGGCAAAGTAGAAGAGCTTGAGGAGCAGGCAAAAGAACAGTATAAGCAATACGCGAGCATGTATGGCGTAGAATACGAAGAGTTTATCAGCCAGTATACCGGTATGGATATGGAAAGCTTTGAGAAACAGAATAAGGAAGCTGCTCAGGATTCAGTAAAGCAGGATCTGGCATTTGAACTCATCTGTGAAAAAGAAAAACTGACGCCGACCGACGAAGAGTATGCCCAAGAGTATGAGAAATTTGTGGAACAGTTTGGGACAATGTACGGGTTTACTGATGTGGAAACCATGAAAACTCAGATTGGAGAAGAAAATCTGAAGAAGATGGTAATGCAGGAAAAAGTAGTGGATTGGCTTGTGGAAAATGCAAAACAGGTTGATGAAGTAAAGAAAGAAGAAAAATAGGCAGAAAGAATCATTGCCTGCATAGGATATTCAAAGAACAGGGATAGATCAGACCAGGCAGGTTTGATCTATCCCTGAAATTATTGGGGCAAGTTGAGGGGGATATTTTTTCACTTGGCAGGTTTCCTATATCCATTACATGGAAATAGAAGAAAATAGTATTTTACATAACCGATTGGTTTTCGAAACGAAAATCAGTTGGTTATTTTTATGTTGCCAAGTACATGGCAAAACGTCTGGTGGATGTTTTTTAGCTGGGAGATTTATTTGCTTTTATTAACATATGTAAATGACAACTCATATTTATAGGAGCTATAATTAGATACTTGTAAAAGTGACGACACGTAAGCAGTAGCTAAAAAAGGAGAATTACTTAAGCTCTGTTTACCATATTAAAAAATGAACAGGGCATAGCTCGCCAGCAGGCAGAAATGATTCATTTATTAAATTATTAAGGTATATTTATCTAAAAGATATCATATGAGGGAGGAACTATATGAAAAAAAGAAATTATCGGATTCTGGCACTTTTATTATCGTGTAACGTATTGTTATCTGCAAGTATGACAAGTATGGCGTCTGATACTGATATAAAAAATGACAGTTTTTCATTAGAAAATGTGACAAAGGCCGAGGAAAAAATAGTGTCGGAAACAGAAGAAATTTTTGATGATACAGATGATGATGACGAAGTTAGTGAAAACGATTTCAATAGCGTAAATACAGACACAGAGGGAGATATCCCGGAAAATACTATTACAGAGAAAGAAGATTCCAAACTTGTTGAAGAGACGATAGAGCCTCAGGAAGAGGTGATGGTTATTTCAGAAAAAATATCTTCTGGTTGGCAGAACACAGACGAAGGAAGAGTTTACATAGATAAACAAGGAAATCGTTTAATCGGAATGCAGACAATCGAAGATGGTTTTTACTATTTCAATGAGAACGGCGTCTTGCAAACTGGATGGATTGAGTTTGAAGAGAAGAAATATTTTGCAAGAGCTGATGGCTTTTTATATAAAAACAGAGTTATTACTTTTGGTAGTACATGGTATTACATGGGAAGTGATGGAAGTGTTCAGACAGGCGTAATCAATGCCAGAGATAAATATTATTATGCGGATTCTAAGACAGGCATATTAAAGAAACAATGCTGGATAGAAGATGGAGATAAGAAATATTTTGCGGGACAAGATGGAGTACTGTACCGTAACCGTATTATTACTTTTGGTAGTACATGGTATTACATGGGAAGTGATGGAAGTGTCCAGACGGGCGTAATCAATGCTGGAGATAAATATTATTATGCGGATCCTAAGACAGGCATATTAAAGAAACAATGCTGGATAGAAGGTGGAGAGAAGAAATATTTTGCAGGACAAGATGGAGTACTGTACCGTAACCGTGTTATTACTTTTGGTAGCACATGGTATTACATGGGAAGTGATGGAAGCGTTCAGAGAGGCATAATCAGTGCTGGAGATAAATATTATTATGCGGATCCTAAGACAGGCATATTAAAGAAACAA
>CAJUFN010000004.1:92972-101838 GCA_910585545.1 uncultured Lachnospiraceae bacterium | reverse complement strand
GGTAGCACATGGTATTACATGGGAAGTGATGGAAGCGTTCAGAGAGGCATAATCAATGCCAAAGGGAAATACTATTATGGGGATACTAAGACAGGAGTGTTGAAGAAACAAAGCTGGGTTGAGGCGGATGGAAAAAAATATTTTGCAAGACCGGATGCAAGTTTTTATCAAAATTGTTTTATTAGTTTTGGAAAAACATATTATTATTGTGGATCAGATGGAGCAGTTGCAGTTGGTGAAAAAGTGGTAGACGGTGTTGTCTATCATTTTGAAAGCAATGGCATCATGAAAAAGGAAAGCGGCTGGGGCGAGTATAATGGTAAGAAATATTACAAAAATCCTGCTACCGGTTTCCCTTATAAAAATCAATGGGTTAGTTTTGGAAAAACATATTATTAT
The DNA here is from genome assembly GCA_910585545.1 of uncultured Lachnospiraceae bacterium. Classification (GTDB taxonomy): domain Bacteria; phylum Bacillota; class Clostridia; order Lachnospirales; family Lachnospiraceae; genus An181. Next base: position 101,439 of record CAJUFN010000004.1, on the reverse strand, counting down.
GCAAATGCTAAGGGACTCATGGTGAGTGGCTGGCAGACAATTGGCGGTTACCGATATTATTTCGATTTGAAAACAAATGTAATGGCAAGAAATACCACTATTGATGGTGTACGTATTGGTCCTGACGGAAAGGCAAGTACGATATACACTAGGGCTGCAAAGATTTTAGACAGTGTAGGCTGGAATCTGCGCGCAGCATTTAACTGGTCTGCGAAGCAGATTCGGTATCAGACATTATCACAGAGACCTTCTGTTGGAAGTGAGTGGTTTGCAAACTATGGATTCCAGAACCGCAGAGGTAACTGTTATGTTATGGCCGCTACTTTCTATTACATGGCAAAAGCTTTAGGATATGATGCACATCAGGTTGCCGGATATGTCCCGATGATAGGTGGCGGAATGACACCTCATTCTTGGTGTGAAATAGTGATTAATGGTACTACATATGTATATGATCCAGATTTTACATATGAAACGGGACGTAACGGATATCAGATTAGCTATGGCACATCAGGAACCTGGAGATATGCAAACTATTATCGAATGAACTAAAAATATAAAAAGAGGAGAAACAGATGAAAAAGAAAAATATAATTACAGTTTTGGCGATTATATTATGTATGAGCCTTTTTGCAGGATGTTCGAAAAAAGAAGAATCGGAAAAGAAGAAAGAACTAGCAGAAGAGTTAAAAACAATTGGTTCTGAGGTAGAAGGTGAAAATGTTTACAAAGTTGCTCTGGAAAATAAAACCGGAAAAGATATTATTAGTGTATCTGTGAAAGATTCTTCTATGACAGAATACCCGGCTAATATGTTGGCACCAGACGATGCGTTTGTAAAAGATGAAAAAAGAAATCTTTTTTATGATTCTACATCTGCAATAGAAGCTGCAAAAGCAGCACAAACGGATGCTGCGAAAGCTATTTTAGATCCACAATATGATATTCAATTGGTTTTCGATGACCAGTCTACATTAGTTTTAAATGCATTTCCTTTTACGGACATCAAAGAAGGTGAGATTTGTCTGGAAGATGCAGTTGCATTTGTAAAATATAAGTCAGTTGCTACGAAAGAAGAGATTAGCACAAAAGATGCTGAGTTGAATATCAGAGCGCAGGCAGAGGCTGCTGCAGAAGAAGCTAAAAGACAGGAAGAAGAAGCTAGAAGACAAGCGGAAGAAGAAGCTAGAAAACAGGCGGAAGAAGAAGCCAGAAGGCAGGCAGAAGAATCCAGAAGACAGGCGGAAGAAGCTAGAAGACAAGCGGAAGAGGAAGCCAAAAGACAGCAACAGCAGTCATCAGGCGGAAATACACAAGAAGGATGCGTAGGAGATGGACTTATCTATTAAACAGTGTTTTTTAGGCTTTTCCTATATAAGAGCCGTGGCATGTATTGCAATTATCATATTGCATGTCACATATTCGGCAAGTTTATTGTTTAAAGACAGTATCAGCAGTTGGGAATATACTGTATCTAATATGGTAACTAATTGTATGATGTGGGCAGTTCCTTGTTTTATTATGGTAACAGGAGCGCTTTTACTGGATCCAAAGAAAGAAATCACCTATCAAAAGCTGTTTCAAAAGTATCTTTTTCGTATTGTAGTTGCATTAGTTTTATTTTGCATGATTTTTCGTGTATTTGATATTTTCATGGATGGTGAAGCAATTACAGCAGCAGCCTTTTTGAATGGATTTTATGAAATATTTACGGGTACAAGCTGGTCACATATGTGGTATTTGTATTTATTGATCGGTCTTTATCTATTGTTGCCATTTTACAAAAAGATTGCAGCACACAGTTCGGGAAGGGAATTAACATATTTGTTAGTTGTATACTTGATATTTCTTTCGTTGCTTCCACATTTGGGACTGTTTGAGCTCCACAGCGGATTCTATATTCATGTATCCACAATCTATCCTTTTTATCTGTTTTGCGGATACGTGATTCATAAAGCTATTTGGAAGATAAAAAGTTTTCAGGCAGGTATTATGCTTGGGGGCAGCACGATACTAATTGCTGTTTTGACACAGATTCGTTATCAGACCGACAATATTCTTTTCGAAAATTTCTGGGCATACTGGTCTATTCTGGTAATTGTACAAGGAATTGCTGCTTTTGCATTGTTTACAAAATTGCATGAAAAGAAATGCAGCCTAATTGGAAAGATATTGATTGAAATTGATAAATGTTCTTTTGGAATTTATTTGATTCATATGATTTTCGTGAGATTATTCCTTCGCTATATGGGATTCAATCCATATAAAAATGGAGGTATTTTGGCATTTATATTTGTAATCATTGGAATTTTGATTACTTCATACTTGACTACATGGATATTAAGGAAAATTCCCGGATTAAAGAAAATTGTGTAAGGGTTATTTTAAATTATGTCTGAGTATTGAGATATAATTTTTATGCAAAAGAGCAAAAAGGAAATAAAACAGATTACAGAAGAAGTCGTAGATGAAGATGTAAAGAAAGAAGAAAAATAGGCAAAAAGAATCATTGCCTGTATAGGATGTTCAGAGAACAGGGATAGATCAGACTAGGCGGGGCTGACCTATCCCTGAAATTATTGGGGCAGATGCCAAAAGTAAGATAGCATAGATTAGTAGCTTTGTTGTGATTAAGTGTTGACATAAGATTATTGTAGCGTTATAATTAATTACAACTATAAACTGCGCTGGAAATATAGTAATGAAGTAGTCAATAAACAAGGATATTGAGAGGAAAATTACTTTAGATTTATGGTAAAGAGGGTGAGTTTGGAAAAAGAGATGGATACATATTTTTTTGATAATCCGAAGAAAGCAATAATAAAAGGGAGTTTTTTACTTACTACCTATATGGGGAGTATACTGTTTAAGCAATTTTCGGTTACAGTAGTATTGCCAACAGTTTTTATATATTTCCTCAGTAATATGTCAGATTATATTGAATTGGCATTTATGAAAGAAGATAAGGTAAAAACAATTCGTTATTGGGCATTGGGAATTTTTATGGTGATGCTTTTCACAGTGATAATTACTTTCTGTCTATATACTACTGATAATCCAGTTATTCAAGCTAAAGTTAATAGTTATTATGGGATATTTTATATATTATGTATTGGGGTATGGTTTATTCCTATATTTGATGGAGTCCGTGGACAATGTGATAAGATTCGTACTTCGTCTGTAGTGATAGAGCAGCAGCTTCATTCAGATAGGGCATATACTGTGATGCATGAGGGAACAACGAATATTGGATACGACAGATTAAGTCAAGATTCTATGAATGGCAATCAAGTTAAAGATACATGAGATGGATAAAAAATAAGGTTGTATTCTTAATCGGAAAGCAACAAAGGCAGCATGGTAAATCGGTAGCACTTCAACCCCTTGGTAGATATTAGATATAAGTTTCCGTGTGGAAAAGAATAGGAGTAGATTATGATTGATATTTTAGTACTTATTGTTATACCAGTAGTATTGTTGAGTATATGTATAGTATGTATGGTTCAATATACTAACAAAATAGCGACTAGTAATGAATTAAAGTATAGAATTATAAAAATCTCAAAAAGGCCAAGAGTCATTAGGGATAATAACCATAGATTAAGCCATGTGAATAGACTAATGATTCCAGCGAATGAGGAAGAGTTTGTTAATGATATGGTAGATTTGCTCAGAAAAAGTTATAGAATTTCTAATAGCAATATATTATAAATATGGAAGGGTATCTATGAGTGAATATATTTGTTTGAATTCTGATGAAATGGAACAAAAAATAGGTTTAATATTAGAATTATGGCATAATTTTTTGCAAAGGACAGTTTCGGCATATGTTAGTGAATATAATGAGATGGGGCAGTGTTGTGAGAACTTAGAAAACTGTGATGCAAAAGAGATATATTATGTTAATGTAGTTACATTGCGTGAAATATTTGAACGAACTCATCAAAGAGAAGATTATTTTGAGAGATACCATAACAAACTTCAGATGTCAAATTTTAAGGAAATTGGTTTAATTGCTTTTTGGATAAGTAAATTAAAACCTTTTCATTTGAAAGAAGAATATTTCGACGATTTTTTTGATTCGAAAATTAATGAAGAGTTTGCACTTTATTTTATCTTCAATGCCATAGCACGTTATGCAGAAGAGCAGGGATATGGATATAGTTTAAAACACATTAATTCAGAGCTTTATAATGAACTGTTATATACTATGCAATATCGCGATTTATCTAAAGAAGCATTTGGATGTATAGTAGAGTTAATTTCTATTGCAACAAGAAAAATGTGAATAAAATAATATTTTACATAACCGATTGATTTTCAAAACGAAAATCAGTTGGTTATTTTTATGTTGCCGTGTATATGACAAAACGTCTTATAGACGTTTTTTAGTTGGTAGATTTATTTGCGTTTATTAACATATGTAAATGCCAGAAAATGTAAATAGTGCTAGAATTATAAAGAATTTTAGAATTAAGGAGGAATTATAGGATGGAAAAGAAAAATCGAATCGGGAAGTGGTTCGGAACGTTGACGCTTATTACTGCGCTTATGACGAGTTCGATTTTACCAGTTATGGCGGAGGAAAACTGTCCAGGTCAAGAGGCGCAAGTCGAAGCAGTTTCAACAGAAGCGCAGGCGAATGAGAAAGAAAAACCAAGTGTGACAGTGGATACAATCACAGTTGACGGAGGACGTTTGGAAATTCCGATAGATTTAGGAGGATATAGAGCAGATGAGATTCGTGTGATTCTGGAGAAAAGTGAAGAGAATAGGATATCATTCTATCGGTCTAAAGATATGGACGAGACAAGGGTAGTATTTCAGTTATATGAAGGAGGCTTAATGGAGGAGGCTGTATGGTATGCCAGAAAGGGCTCATATAGAGCGACTGTAAGTTTCCAAAAGGGTAGTCTTGAAATGGGCTTTGAAGATGTGTCAGAATACGATTTGACGGTTAATATCCTGGAAAATAGTAAAGTATGTAAATTTGAAGAGGTAGAGTTAGAATTTGATGGAAGCCAGGACATAACATTCTATTTTGAAAATGGTACAAATTTATTTGAAATCGCAGCAATTACTAATTTGTCGATATTTACTGGTATGGGAAATGAAGAGATTAAAACAGTAGATGTACCAGATTTGACAGAGGGATTTAGTGCTGATTTGGCTAAAGGAATATTGACAATTGATAAAGATGCTTTGAAAAATGCACTAGCAGAAGGAGTAAGAAGGAGTCCGGGAGTGGAATTACCAAGGAAGATTGCTGTAAATATGGATGGTTTTATGGCAGATGGATATGACGCTTATATTGTTAATCAAGCCAGTTTGTGGCTTGACATTTCAAAGCTGGATTTAACTGCAGAGGAAGATTCGGTAGAACCAACTGTTAAATATGAGGAATCAACTGGAGTAACTGTGTCTGCGGTAGATGCGGATGTGATTAGCCAAAGTGCGCTTTCTTTCCTTCAGAGTAATTATGCGAAAGAGCTTGCTAATTTAGGAGAAAATTATACTGTGCTGACACGTGTGGAATTGACCGAGCAGAAGGGAGCAGCAGTTCAGGAAAAGGTGAAGAATGCTGTTTCGGCCATTGCGAAAGATTACAAGATAGGAAGTTATTATGAAATCAGTGTTAAGGCGGATGTTCTGTCAAATGGACAGGCAGTGGAGGGTATGACGGATATTGCAGTACCAGTGCTTATGAAAAAGGTTTCTTTAAATATTGCAGTACCGGAAGCACTCAAAAAGACAGGACGAACATTTTTGATGTATCATTATCAGAATGACAAAGCAGTTAAGCTGGAGACGAAGGCAAAAGATAATGTACTTACTTTTGAGACAGATTCTTTTTCACCGTATGTTTTGACATACAAAGATGCAGTGGGAAAAGGAACGGCTTCAGTGCCTAAGACAGGGGATACAGGCGCTATGCCAGTGGCTGTGATTATGCTTTCGGGAGTGATTACAGCAATGGCTTTCTGTCGACGTGGAAAATGTCAAGGATAAAGGATTGTATTCTGGTAAATTGGATTTTAGAGAGTGATTTGGTTATTTTGTTAACATATGTAAATGATAATTTATACTCAGATGAGGTATAATTAGATAGTTACAAAATTCTGGGGGGGGGGGAGGAATTATAGAAGCATATGATTTTTATCGTGACGTCTATCAGTTGAGAGATGAAGAACTGATACAGAAATTTGTAGAAAAGACGACACGTAAGAAGGTAAAAAAAGGTGAATTTGTGGTTCGCATTGGAGAAATAGTGAATTATGTATATTTTATGGAATCAGGAATTTTAAGAGGATATTTTTTAGATGCAAATGGAAGAGACGTAACTGATTGCTTTTGCTCTGAATGTGGATCTACAGCGATGCCGTTTAGTGAGCTTAAATTAAATGAACCATCTCCTATATCGATTGAAATGTTGAAAGACGGAAGCTTTTTTTGCATTCCGATTTCAGAAGTGATTAAGCTGCAAAAGGATTATCTGGAAACCACATTGCTTTATAATCGGTTATTGGCTAAAGCACTAGAGGAGCATCGGAAATTAAAACAAGCATTGAATCAGTATACTGCGCTTCAGAGATACCAATGGTTCTTACAGGAATATCCAGGGTTGATTGAATGTGTCAGTAATAAATATATTGCCTCTTTTTTGGGGATAACGCCTGTGACTTTAAGTCGTCTGAGAAAGGATCTAAGAGATGCAGAGGAAAAGAAGTAGAGTGTTAAAATAATTAAAAATGCATAAAAAATATGAACGAATTGCTGCTGTGGTAGATTTATTTACTGTAGCAGCAATTTTATGTTTATATAGAACGTTATTTTGGTGAAATATAGGAATAATCTATTGAGGAGAGGTTTGTCGATTTTTGTCAGAGCGGTTTCTGATAAAGAGAATAAAAAAAGGATTTGGCTATTTTATTAACATATGTAAATGATGACTTATATTCAGATGGGTTATAATTAGATAATTATAAAATTATGGGAGCAGGGGGCTAATATGGAAGCATATGATTTTTATCATGATGTCTATCAGTTGAAAGACGAAGAATTGATACAGAAATTGGTAAAAGTGACGACACGTAAGAAGCTAAAAAAAGGTGAATTTGTGGTTCGTATTGGAGAGATAGTGAATTACATATATTTTATGGAATCAGGAATTTTAAGGGGATATTTTTTAGATGAGGATGGAAGAGAGACAACTGAATGTTTTTGCTTCCGATGTGGTTCTCCAGTGATACCAGTCAATCAACTCGAATTAAACATAGTCTCTCCGATAGCGATTGAGATGTTAAAAGACGGAAACTTTTTTTGTGTTCCAATTTCAGAAGTGATGGCATTGCAAAAGGATTATCTGGAAATTACATTGCTTTACGACCGATTATTGGTTAAAGCATTAGAGGGACAACGAAAATTAAAACAAGCATTAAATCAGTACACTGCACTTCAGAAATATCAATGGTTTTTGCAGGAATATCCAGGATTGTTTGAGAGCATAAGCAATAAATATATTGTGTCTTTCTTGGGAATAACTCCTGTGACTTTAAGTCGTCTGAGAAGGAGTATAAGAGAGGCGGAGGAAAAGGAGTAGGGTGTTTAAAAAGATAAAGAGGAGGAGATACGATGAAAGTGTGGAAAAGGTCTATGAGGCGGATAAGAAATACAGTGTCGTTATTGCTTACGGTAGTAATGGTAATTACAGTTTTTCCGGTTCCTGTGCATGCAGTTGTGGAAGACTCGATAGAGAAGGAAACGGAAACAGATTATGTAGACAAGCTTGATGAACCGTTGCGACAGGAAAAAAGTGTGGGAGATGTTGAAGAAAAAGAGGCTATGGAGGAAACGGAAATTATTGAAGAAAAAGTTTCTGAGGATTTGCCGTCGGCTGAGATTACAGAAAAGCCATCTTTAACAAGTGAAAATAATGATGCAGAGATTTCTGTGCAGAGTGAGTCATCAGATTTTGCATATAAAGTTTTGAATGGAACATACTGTGAGATTACTGGATATACAGGTTCTAAAGCAGAGGTTGCTGTTCCTTCAGAAATTAATGGATATATTGTTCAGAACATTGCAAGGGATGTGTTTAAAGATAATAAAACTTTGACGGCAGTGGAATTTCCAGAGACGGTAGAGACTATGGGTTCTAATGTATTTGCTGGCTGCATAAAACTGAAAGATGTTCGACTGAATAATGGTCTGACAAATGTTGGGGATTCTGCGTTCAATGGTTGTACAGCATTGGAGAGTATTACACTTCCAAGTGCTATAAAAAAGATTGGAAGTTATGCGTTTTACAAATGTACTGAACTTACAGATATAAAGCTGCCGGACGGTTTAACGATGCTTGGTCAGAGTACATTTAGGGAATGTACTGCATTGATTAATGTTGAATTGCCAGACAGTGTGTCTTCCATCGGTTATGAAGCATTCTATGGCTGCTCCAAATTAAGTAGAA
>CAJUFN010000004.1:0-92872 GCA_910585545.1 uncultured Lachnospiraceae bacterium | reverse complement strand
TCCGGTCAGTTGGTCAGTAGCAGGAAGAAGAGACGGTTATACTAGTTCTGGTCCGAACTATCAGGGAAATATATTTGGGGGATGCAGCAGTCTGACAAAGATAGAGATACCGGAGGGAGTAACGGAGATCCCATCCTGTGCATTCAGCAGGTGTACATATTTGGAGGAAGTTGTACTGCCAGACACATTGAATGCGATTGGAACATATGCATTTAACGAATGTACCGGCTTGAAGACAATAAATTTATTAGAAGGGTTAACTGTAATTCCGGATTACTGTTTTTATAATTGTCCTAATCTTAGCGTTCTGACATTGCCAGCTACTATTGAATCGATCAATAAGTATGCGTTCTATAACTGTTTTGGATTGCGTGTTATTAACATGAACGAGGAATTGAGAACTATTGGTAGCTATGCATTTTATGGCTGTGATGGAATATTAAGCCTTGTACTGAACAAGGGGGTAGAGGTTATTTCCGGAAATGCTTTTGCAAATTGTGCAAATCTTAATACAGTAGAGATTCCAGATAGTGTTATTTTTATGGAAACTTCCAGTTTTAGTAATTGCAGTAAACTGAAAATCTATTGCAATTCCGGAACAAAAGCACATGTAGTCAGTGAATTAGCAGGTTATACTATTGTGTTGTTAGATGAGCATGAACATGAATATGTAGCTGTTATAGAAACAGCTCCAACTTGTACCAGAGGTGGTTCTCAGATTAAGACCTGTAGCATTTGTGGATATAATTATATAGAAATACTCAATCCACTAGGACATAAGCAAGGTAACTGGGTTGTTTTGACCGAGCCTACGTGTACTAAAGAAGGAATCAAAATTCTCAGTTGTACTGTGTGTGGAGAACAATTGGAGAAGGCTTATCTTGAGGCGTATGGACATACAGAGGGAGACTGGGAGACTACGGAAGGTAGTTGTACAGAAGGTGGATTCAGAACTAAACATTGTATTGTATGTAACGTAGAAATAGCGAGGGAAAACCTTCCTGCAACTGGGCATATGTGGAGCGAATGGAAAGTGGAATCAAAAGCGTCTGTTTTATCAGAGGGGCGAAAGAGTCGAACATGCAGTGTTTGTCAAGAAAAAGAAGAAATTGTTGATCCGAGGAAAGAAATAGACTATACAACTAATACAAATTATGGGTTGGCAAATTTTACAATTGTAGATGCGGTTACGCTCAAACCAGTTCCTGGAGCTTGTGTTTTGATTTCAACAGAAGCTGAAGGAGACGGTCTGCTATATGCAGATAAGGATGGAATTTTGTCTCAGGTAGTACCAACGGGAATTGTAAACATATCTGTTTATATTGATAATTATAATGTACGAAATATTTCTGTTACGATTTATCCGGGAGAGAATGATATACCAGCCATAGGCATTAGTCGGAATAACTTAGTAGATGGTAAACTCACTTCAAGTGAGATGACTTATGAGGAAATGATTGAAGCAGGCATTGATGTTGGAAGTCCAGGCAATCATCATGTATATAAGTATGAGCTGAAGCTAGAATTTGAAGCACAAATTGATTATCTCAGTTTATTTTATTATATGAATCCGCAAACAGGTAAACTGAATGTTTATCGACCTTCAGATGATAATGAGGGTGATAGTGGTGAAAGTAGTGGTAGTGGGAAAGGCTATAGAGCGGAGCTTATTATTGATCCATTTGCGGGAGTAGATGAGGGGAAAGGTGTTGGAACGAAATATACGTTTGATGATGGTCAGGTTGTCTCAGTTTATCCAATTAGCGAAGTGTTCTATCTTGTGATTCGTGGAGAAGTAGGTTGGGTTAAGGAGATGTATGATGTTGAATTAATGGCAATCAATAATTCCATGACAGATACCGTTTCTAACGCTGTTGCAGAATTGATGTTACCAGAAGGATTGTCTCTTGCAACAATGAAAGGCGAACAGCAAACATTGCTGCAATATATTGGAGAACTAGCACATGGGGAGAGTAAATCTATTCATTGGTATGTGAGAGGTGATGAGGAAGGAAGTTATAGTATTACAGCCAAGTTAAGCGGTACGATGCTTCCATTCGGTGATTCGTTTGAATATACTTATACGACAGCATCTCCTATTCATGTATATGCAGGTAGTGCTATGCATCTGAGATTTTATGTTCCGGATGCTGCTTTTACGGGCGAGGATTATACCATTAGAATGGAATTGGAAAATGTGTCTAATAAGATACTGTATCATGTAAGTCATAGAATTATGGATATTGAGCAATACAGAATTACTTATTACAGCAATGAGACACAGGAAATAGAAGATTATCCGGTGCCGTCTACGGGAGGTATGGCTATTTCTATTGATAAATTTTATCCAGGAGACAAATTGATTATGGAAGTGCCGATAGAGATATTTTTTGAATCTGAACTTATTCAGGCACAGATGGACAATTTGTTGAAATCTATGAGGCAGTTTCAGAATCTGTATAATAATTATAAAGCTGTTGCTACTGGATTGAATTTACTTATGGACTTGATAGATTTCATAAGTGGTGCATCGGCAAATCTTGATAATTATGTTGGCAGTTTGACTGACAATAGTGTAGAACTTAAAAGAAGTTGTATTAAATTGCTTGATGAATTTAGTAAGCTACTCAGTAAATGTACAGATAGTTCTAACAGTGAAGTGCTGGAAGCAATCAGTAAGTTAAAAAGCGGTACACTAAATGGGGAAACAAACCTTTGGGATGTTTTACAGAATATTAGTGATAATCCAGCAGTTTTGAATATGATGACTGCAGCAAAAATTGCTGATATTGCATCAAGGTTGAAAGCAACTGTTGACGGAATAGATAGTAAAAAAGAGTCTTTTGGGGCATATGAAGCTATGGAAAAAGCGATGGAACTCATTCCTATAAGATATGTGCTTAAAAGTTCTTCCATAACTACATTACAGAACTCAAGTACAGAAATTCCGACGAGTGTTGTTGTTACACCTACTGGTGAACGATTCTTTGGAGTGGAGAGTGTTGGCGATTATCTCTACAATTCGATTATTGTTTCATTTGGTGAAAACATTGAAACAGAGTCATTTATCAAAAATTGGGGATTTGATGTTAAGAAGATTATGGGATATGAGGAGGCAGTAGAGTATCTCAAAATTGCAAATGAAAAGGCAGCACATATTTTAGCTTCAGATAACACCAGCAAAGGAACATTTAAGGCATGGTATGAACCGACTGTCAGAGCATATTCTTTGACATCCAATTCTTCTTATGAGTTGACGGTAGATAATGAAAATGCACAATGGAAGGAAGGTAAATTGACATTTACCGGACCGGGTATGATTTCTCTGGTACCACATAATGAGACTGGCGGTACACTTTATGTCGAGGATCCGGAGGGCAATGTCAAGGCGTTTGAGATAGAAGTAGTCGAAGCACATACTTGTGCCAGCGATGAGTGGGATGTTCTTGTTGCACCGAGTGATGAGACGGATGGTGTCAAAGCAAAGTGCTGCAGCATTTGTGATGATGTTATAGCAATTGAGTCCATGGCTTCGTGCAGTAAGCATAAATATGGAGAGTATGAATCAGATATGACTGCGACACTTGAAGCGAGTGGAATTCAGGTACACACTTGCGTGAATTGCGGGGCAATGGAGTATCGTTATACAGATGCTTATTCCAGAAATGGTTATATTTATTGCTTTCAATCAGGAACAACCGTTGAGGAAATACTTGACTTTTTCAAAGAGAAAGGTATGGATGTTACGATGGAAGACCTAAGTCCATGGGATTTGGCGGCAACGGGATATACACTAGAATATGAAGGAATGCCATATCAAATAGTAATTAGCGGAGATGTTGACGGTGATGCAGAAATCTCAATATTTGATCTTTTGGGAGTGATTGATCATATCAATGGTGACGGTCAGTTGACAGGTGCGAATTTGCAGGCTGCATTAAGTGATGTGTATGAGTCCGAACTTTCGATTTTTGACGCAATAAATATTGCGGGACAAGTTAATGCAGAAGAATAAGGAGGTTTGATATGAAACGAATAATGAAGTTAACAGGATACCTTCTGATGATTTTGCTGCTTACAATGAACCCGTTGATGGTATTTGCACAAGAAACCTATGGATATGTAGTAGACAAATCGCCTTCTCCGGTAGCTATCGGGAGTGAAGTGACGCTGACCTTCCGATTAACAGATTATACAGAGAAAAAATCCGGCATCCGTGGATTCCAGATTGATCTTACAGATGTTGATGACGTACTGCATGAAGCAAAATGTACTTCGCTTGTTAAGGATAAGGAAAATGTATTGACGGATACGGTGAAGTATCAGCCGAGCCGTGATATCGTAAGGCACGCTTATGTTAAGATGTCCGGCACGATGTCTTATGCAGATTCAAATCTTTCGGAGGTAAAATTCACCATCCCCAAAACGTATACGAAGGCAGGAACGTTGACATTACCTCTAAAGATTTTGATCCAGAATGCGGCAGGAGACAAGCTGACTTATACAGACAAGATTGAGATTAACTATGCTCCGGAAGGTGAGATTCCACCGGAACCGGATGTAACCAATGTGGAGGTTTCCTGGGGAGAAATGGAATTTGAATACACAGATGGTATCTGGAACGCAAGGACTTATACTTATGAAGGGGCTGGTTGGACTGACAATGGAACAGGCTATGTAACCGTTAAAAATACCGGTGCGAAGATGACAACGGCAACGTTTACTTATACGAGCGAGCGTACTGATATAATAGGAAGCTTTGATGTTGTTGGGACTGCTGAGCTAACAGTAGGTAATGAATTGACTGCGAGATTGTCACTTTCCGGAAAGCCTGAAAGAAATCTTGAAGAAAACACAGTGATTGGCAGGGCAACCGTTACGATTGGAGGGACAAAAAGTGAGTAAGAACCAAGAAAGGACAGCGAAAGAAAAAGGGATAATTTACGCTTTATTGTTGATTACAATAATTGCAGTGTGCGTTACAGTCTGGGCTATATTTTTTCGAGAGAAGGAAACGGTTTTAGCGCCGGACTATGCACCGCAGGAGGAAGAAGAGAATTCAGAAGCAATTCCGGATGACGATACTGAGAAAATGGAACAGCCAGAAGGCGGAGGTTCCGTAAGCCTGAGTTATTCCAAAGAAGTGACTGTTGATTTGGGGGATCGAACGGCGAAACTGTATTTTGCTAATCCTGGTAAATCGAATCAAGATATTGTTCTGCAGCTTGTGATTAGGGAAGAAGTGATTGTCCAGTCCGGAACGATAAAGCCTGGTAAACAAGTGATGAATCTAAATTTATTAGATCATAAAGAAAAAATGCTGGAGCCGGGGGTTTATGAAGGGAAATTCGCTGTTCTCTATTATCATCCGGAAACTCGTGAAAAGGCAGTTGTGAATACGGAAATACCGGTTACCATTACTGTCAGCGAATGATGTATTTATTGCCTTTGGGCGTAAATAAATAAAAGGAAAGGAGTAAATTAAGATGAGAAAAACTATTAAAATGATTCTTGCATTGGCAACGGTTATGAGCATGAGTACGATAGCCTTTGCTACCGAGACTGTTGGGCAGAATGGAAGTCAGAATATTGACGTTATTGCAAAATATTCCGATACTGTTACGACACCGGATGTTTACAGTGTTGATATTGAATGGGAAGATATGACGTTTACTTATTCTGAGGCTGGGACTATGGATTGGAATCCTTCCACTCATGCCTATACAGAGAACGTTATTTCCGGTTGGGATAAGGAAAGTGCCGAAGTTACCGTTACAAATCATTCTAATGTAGCTGTAGATGTAACGTTTGCACATGCACCGATTACAACTTATGGTGTTACGACAGCTTTGAGCAACACAGATTCAGCGGTAAATCTAGCAGCAGGTGTGGAACATGATGTGGCTGGTGCTGCAAGTACTACTGCAACTTTGACTGTTAGCGGTGTTCCAAATGAAGATGTTACGGAAACAGGTATTGTGGTTGGAACGATTAATGTGAAAATCGCATAATTGGAATAGGCATATGCGAAACGCCTAATTAATGTGAAGAAAGAGAGTAGATTAAAAGTATGAAAAAAATAGTTTCTATGTGTTTGAGCATGATGATGGTTTTAAGTCTCAGTATTACTACTTTTGCTATAGGTAATGGTGAAAGTGCTTCTACTGATGTAAAGGCTACTTACAATAGCGGTGCCGACAGTGGTAAGATTTATAGCGTTGATATTAGCTGGCAGGGAATGAGCTTTACTTATACAGATGCGGATACGAAATGGGATCCTGAGTCTCATACATATTTGCCTACCAGTGAGCCTTATTGGAGTGAAGGAGCAATTACGGTTACAAATCATTCCAATACAGGTATTACCGCAGCAGCCAGCTATATTGCGGAGAGCGACTATGAAGATATTTCTATGAATTTTAGTAATGATCAGGTTAATGTTGCTACTGCAGATAATGGCGTAGATGGTGCGGCTGGTACAGCTGTTTCTGAAGCAATTACAGCAAAACCAGCCGGTGTATTGGACGAAGATGGTGTTGATGTAAAAATCGGTACGATTACAATTACAATTTCTTAAGAAGAGATATTCCAAGACGAGGCGAAATATTGCTTCGTCTTGGATTTTGATGTTTGTTCATAACTTAGCGTTCAGGATTTAAGAATGTTGTGGATGAACATCAGAAAAAGGAAGGAGCATAATAGAAAGTGAAAACGGATAAGAAGAAAAACAATCTGGTTATAGCCCTTATGATTGTGATTTGTTTGATATCTATAATTGTGATGCTATGGGCATTGACAAGACAAGAGAAAAATAAACAGCTTGAATTTACTCCTCCGCCTTTTGAAAGTACGGCTGTTACAGGAACTCCGGAAGTTCCTGCTGAGTTAGGGTGGAAAGAATTAGATGCACAGGAATTTAAAGTTTCTGTTTGTGGGATAGTAAAGATTATAGATAGTAAAGCAGATATTTGGTTTACGAATCCTGCTTGTAACACAGTGTGGATGAAACTGCGTGCGATAGACAATAGTGGAAACATTCTGGGAGAGACAGGTTTAATTAAGCCAGATGAATATATTCAATCAATTCATTTTGGCACAGTTCCTGATGAGGGAGAAGAGATTATTTTAAAATTAATGGCTTATGAGCCGGAAACTTATTATAGTGCAGGAAGTGCAACTTTGAAGACTATGGTTGCAGGCAATGAAACAGAATAAGAAAAATAAATCAAAATAAAAATGCCTGTCCTGCCTTGAATGAGTTGTACTGAGGTGTTAACATAGTATGTGACAATAAATTATGTATGATATTTGGAGGCGTATATTTTATGTCAGAAATAAAATCTGAAAAACATATTACTTATGATTTTTATTTTAAAATTTGGGTGATAGAATACTGGTTAGCACATCCAGAGCTTTCTTCCGACCAGATTTCAGACATTTTTCATGTTGATCGTGAGAACGTAAGAAAGTGGCGGAAGATTTATCTGGATCAGGGGGAGGACGCTTTTAAATAATCTTAAAATGCTTTAAAGCATTATAAATGCCATCGTCCAAAATATCAGTTGTTTTATAAGAACAATATGGAAGGATTCTTGGATCGCTGTTGCCCATGGCAATGCTGTTTGGCACGAATTTCAACATGGATAAATCATTGGTACTGTCACCAATCGCATAACAATCTTCCAAAGCTACATGAAAATACTCCATGAAGAACTGAATTGCTGTTGCCTTGGAATGGTTTTTTTGTATAATTTCCCAGAATCCGCGTCCTCGGTCAATTGGATCAAAATGCTCTTTGCAAAATTCTAAGGCTTTCTCGAAATCGCAGGTTTCTCCATTATCCATCAATAAAAATTTATCAAAAGTGTAAGTCATTTTTTCCTTGGCAGAAAGTTCCATGAGATCTTGTGGATGAAAGAATTGTTCCAGTATTTCAAAGTCTGGTGTAGTTGCCTTTGAAGCTCCATCAATATATAATTTTTCATCTGCCTCAAAAAATACCGGAACATTACATGCCCTTAAGAATTCGACTGTCTCTACACACAGTTCATGTGGAATTGTATGGGAATACAGTACTTCGTCATGATAATAAAGGTGTGTACCGCAGCCACACAGATATCCGTCAAATCCTAAGTTCTTGATCAAATCGGGAATGGCTGTCATTGTGCGCCCGCTGTTGATCAGTGTCAGATGCCCGTTTGCCTTGGCAAGTTTTATTGCTTCAAGGGTGCTTTCGGGAATCGGTTCACCGGTTTCCGGTAAAATTGTTCCGTCTATATCGAAAAAAATAAGTTTTTGTGCCATAGTCTCACCTCATGTTTTTGTGTTTTTCGTGAAGTAGTATAAGATAAAAGTGAGGAAAATGCAAGGCGTATGATTTACAATAAAGAGGATGATGAATTGCCTTTTTCTTAAAGAATAAATAAAAACTTTTCTGCATAGATTGTAACAACAGAGAATGCAGAGGGTTTTATGAAGGATTATATTGAAAAGCGTGCAGTGGAAATTGCTTATTATATTATTGAGAAGAAAGCAACTGTAAGGCAGACTGCGAAAAAGTTTGGAGTAAGCAAAAGTACCATACATAAAGACGTTACAGAACGTCTTTTGCAGATTAACCCTTCCCTTGCCGCCGAGGTGAGAAAGGTGATTGATGTGAATAAATCTGAGCGGCATATTCGGGGAGGACTTGCTACGAGAGAAAAATACTTGCACCAGCATGTGTAAAGGAAACAGAAAAGATACTGGGGAAACAGATTCAGTCTGGGAAAGGCTTGGAATCTGTTTTCTTTTAGCATATGGGACTGGTTTTTGAATTATAACTAAATTAAGCAGATGCCGATTTCTTCCGATTGGATGTATTTGGTGAAAAATTTACTATTCATTTTGAGAAAGGGTCTATATTGGTGAAACCGTATGAAACACAACATAACCCGCACCAAACTTTTTGTAAAGGTGTAATAGAAGTAGTATTACCTAATGTATTGCAAGATATAACATTCAGATGCTTTAAGGTTCAGAAGAATATTCTTTTTTATGGAAAGTAAGTTTTACTTCGGTAAATTAACGAAAAATTTTAAAATAAAAGACAAATTTTTTACAATTGAAAGCTTGTTATTCAAAGACAAGTGTTTTATAATAAGTAAATCGAAATTCAAAACAGCAAAATAATAATAAAGGAGACAAGCTATGAAGCAAGATATGATTGTCATTTTAGACCTTGGAAGTACAGAGAATACCGTCATTGCAAGAGAAATCCGTGCACTCGGTGTTTACAGTGAGATTTATCCACATGATATTACAGTGGAAGAATTAAAGAAGATTCCGAATGTAAAAGGTATCATCATTAATGGTGGAGAGAACAATATCGTAGATGGTGAGCGTATTGATGTTTTACCGGAGATTTATA
The DNA here is from genome assembly GCA_910585545.1 of uncultured Lachnospiraceae bacterium. Lineage (GTDB taxonomy): Bacteria > Bacillota > Clostridia > Lachnospirales > Lachnospiraceae > An181. The sequence continues at coordinate 83,463 of CAJUFN010000004.1, read as the reverse complement.
CAGCTGGATACCCGATGCTTGCAGCAGAACATGAATTTGCAAAATGCGAAGAGACATATACGCAGTGGCCAGCAGAAGAGGAAAGACAAGCAATCTTAAAAGCATTCGTATTCGACAAATGTAAAGCAGAAGCAAACTGGAATATGAAAAACTTTGTAGAAGATCAGGTAGAGTTGATCCGCCGTCAGGTTGGAGACAAAAAAGTACTTCTTGCATTGTCAGGCGGTGTAGATAGTTCTGTAGTAGCTGCTCTTTTAATAAAAGCAATCGGAAAACAGCTTGTATGTGTACACGTAAATCATGGCTTGATGCGTAAAGGCGAATCCGAAAGCGTTATTGAAGTATTTAAAAATCAGATGGATGCAAACCTTATATATGTAGATGCTTCTGAAAGATTTTTAGGAAAGCTGGAAGGCGTTGCTGATCCTGAAGAAAAGAGAAAGATTATTGGTGCAGAATTTATTCGTGTATTCGAAGAAGAAGCACGTAAGTTAGAAGGAATTGATTTCCTCGCACAGGGAACGATTTATCCGGATATCGTGGAAAGCGGAACAAAGACAGCTAAAGTGGTAAAATCTCATCATAACGTGGGAGGACTTCCTGAAGATTTACAGTTCTCCTTGGTAGAACCTCTTTACTATCTTTTCAAGGACGAGGTAAGAGCTTGTGGGCTTGAGCTTGGACTTCCTCATGGCATGGTATTCCGTCAGCCATTCCCAGGACCGGGACTTGGCGTAAGATGTCTTGGAGCAATCACAAGAGAACGTTTGGAAGCAGTTCGTGAGTCCGACGCAATTCTTCGCGAAGAATTTGCAAATGCAGGACTTGATAAGACAGTATGGCAGTATTTCACGATCGTGCCAGACTTTAAGTCCGTAGGTGTAAAAGACAATGCAAGATGCTTTGAGTATCCGGTCATCCTTCGTGCAGTCAATACGATTGACGCTATGAGCGCATCCGTAGAGGAAGTAGATTGGGCAGTGCTTAAGAAGATTACTGACAGAATTCTTAAAGAAGTGAAGAATGTCAACCGTGTGTGTATGGATATTTCACCGAAGCCATGTGCGACCATAGAGTGGGAGTAGTAAACAGGGAGCCGGGAAGCCGCATAAACACTGGGTTTTCTGACATCTGATAATGCCCGTGGTACTATTTTGGAACTAAAATCGAATGAGTACAAATAAATAAAAAGACATGATTTGAGTGGATTGCCGCTTGTTCTTTTCATTGAGAGCAGGCGGCTTTTTTGAAAAAATCATTGATTTTTGTAAAAAAGCTGATAAACTTATCTGTAAGTAAATGGCTGCCATTTGTTATACGATGGGATAGAAAGAGTATAATGTGTGATGATACTGTTTGCCGCACAGACGGGGTATAAATGGTGTGGTTTGTAAATAAGATTTATTATGGAGACAGGATATAGTATTCTGAAAATGGCACTATTGTTTGACTTTTAGCATATTGTAGTGTATACTAAAAGTACAAAAAGAAGATACTATGGTCGGAACGGAGACCTTAAATCCGTTTCCAGTGGTCGGGATGAAGACCTAAAACTCATTCCCATTACAGAGTAAACTGCTAAAAATCAGAGAAAGGGTGGCTGCGGTCATCCTTTTTTCTTAGTAAAGGAGTAACGATGGCGGAGGAAAGTTTTAAGGAACGTGTCCGGTTGGAAATTATAAAGGCGGCGAAGAAATACAAAGAGATATATGTAGATTATGAATATCTGATCTGTTCAGAGGCATTTGCAAAAAGAAGTTATTACATAGTGGATGCAGAAAAAGATAACTTCCAGCATTTGACGGGAGTACATTCACAAATAAGCGCACAGAGTTTTTTTGATAAGTGTATTGACGGTTCATTATCCGAAGATGATTTTGATTTTATTAAAAAAGGTCAGGACGAAAAATCAGTAAAAGGTACTGTCAGACGAAAGATTAAAGCGCTTCCCGATATGATGGAACTATTCAGAGATGGCTTGTTGGCAGAAGAAGATTTTAAAAAGAACAGAGTGATCTGCACTTTTGCCACAGCAGACGGTAACTGCACATTAGGATTTGTAGATTCAGGAAAGGCAAGACCGAAATCGCTGATAAAGGGAAATGAATTGAAGAATCCGAAACCAATAGAGTTAGTGTTAAAAAGAAAGTCCGGGGCAAAATTTTTTGATGAATTAGTTATAGGGGATAAGAAAGTCTTGGGTAAGTATAGAAAGCAGATTGAAGGAATGGTCGCAGTAAGCTTATTGAATGTGAATTTGTATGAGAAACAATAAAGGAATAAAGATTTTCATAATTTGTGATTAGCTTAATTAAAAATCGAATATTATGTTGGCTAAATACCAAAGATATAACAATCATTAAGAAAGAAAATATATCCTCTGAATGGAAAACATCGTTTGATCAGCAAGTAAAGCAAAGTGGAGAAAAGGACAAATTGAATTCTCTTGTTCAGTTAAGAAATGACTTTGCTCATGGCGATAGTATTTCGGTTTCTATTGATACGGTTATAAATTATTTTGATTCTGGTGTTAAGATTTTAAACATATTGGATAGTGTGTGTACATAGGAAAAAACTGAAATAAGTTATTTTTAGAAGGTGTAGTATAGATAAAGAAGCGTGGAACTATTGTGGTACTAAAAGATGTTGATACTCAAAATAGTATCAAAAATCTGTATAATATGAATACGAAAACAAAGGAAAATGCGGCTGAAATACTACGATTACACATTTCCTTTGGGGAGTTTGAATAATAAAAATTTGATATGAGTTATTTTAAATGACAGGCAGTCCATGATTGCCTGTTATTTTTCTAATATCTGTATTTAGTCAAACCAGATATTGAAATTTGTTATCAGCATAAATTTTTAACTGTGAATTTATTTATTAGATGGTGTGTGATATACTTGTGATGCTAGTAAAGAGTGTATTTGAAAAACCGTAATTTAGTGTGTGAAGCAATAAAGGAAATATATGATGGGAAAGTATAAAATTTTGATAATTGAAGATGACAGTGATTTAAGAGAAGGGCTTTCCTTCTTTTTTTCTAGTGATGGGTATGATGTGACAGAGGCAGAGACGAAAAAGGGCGGCTTGCGAGAGATTGCAAAAGGTGGCTATGACATTGTTCTTTTGGATTGTAATTTACCGGATGGAACGGGATTTGAACTTTGTAAAGAGGTTCGGAGTTACAGTAATATTCCGATTATTATGCTGACAGCTCGTGATACAGAGTTGGATGAGATAAAGGCTTTGGAATTAGGTGTAAATGATTACTTGTCAAAACCATTTTCTCTTGGAGTATTAAAGGCGAGAATGAAGCGAATTCTTCAGGAAAAATCGGAAAGTACGAAGATTATCTTGGGAGCAATAAGCATAGATCGGAGTGCCTGCAAGGTATATAAACAGGGAACGGAAATTTCATTTAGCAAATTGGAATACCGTCTCTTAGTGTATTTGATTGAGAATAAGAACCACATTCTTTCTAAGGAGCAGATTTTAGAGAAAATATGGGATAGTGATGGGAAGTATGTGGATAACAATACGGTGTCTGTGAATATTAGCAGGCTTCGTGCAAAGATAGAGGACGATATATCGAAACCGAAATGGATTCAAACAGTTCATGGAATCGGATATATCTGGAAGGAATAAAAAGATGTGGATTACGATAATTTTAGCAGTTCTTTTGTGTTTGTCGATTGGATATAGCATATATCAAAAGAGAAAAACGTATCGCTTAATTGACTGTTTGCTGGATCGTGTATTAAGCCGGGAAATGATTGTATCCTCTGATGTGGAAGAAGGAGAATATTCTGCTCTTGTCAGTAAAATCAAGCAGATACAGGAAGTGCTTGGCAATCACGCGAATAGTGCGGAACGAGAAAAAGAGCAGGTTAAAAGCTTAGTGTCAAATATGTCTCATCAATTAAAGACGCCCCTTGCGAATATTTCTCTTTATGCGGAAATTTTAAGTAAAGAGGAAATTACACCAGAGCGGAAAGCTATGTTTTCTGAAAAGATGCAGCGGCAGGTTGATAAACTGAGTTGGATTGTGGAGTCTTTATCGAAGATGGTGAAGTTAGAGCAAAATATTGATAGTTTCGAAGGGAAAGATACAGGAATAAAACAGACCATTTTAGATGCGGTAGATACGATTTATGAGAAACTGGAGAAAAAGGAAATCAGCTTTACATTGGAGTCATTTGAGGACAGATTATTGTATCATAACCGAAAATGGACGGCAGAAGTATTTGTAAATCTGTTGGAAAATGCCGTTAAGTACACAGATAGAGGAGGAACAATTTCCATTCGTGTAAAAAGTTATGATTTATATACAGAGATTCAGATTGTAGATAATGGGCGTGGTATCCGACAGGAGGAAATGACGGATATATTCAAACGATTTTATAGAAGTCCGGAAGTTGAGAACATGGAAGGTTCCGGCATTGGCTTGTATCTTTCTAATCTGATTTTGGAAAAAGAGAAAGGCTATATGACAGTAAACTCCGAGTATGGAAAAGGCAGTTGTTTTTCTGTGTTCTTACAAAACTGTAAGGACTAATCATCCATTTGTAAAGAAATTGCAAGATACGGCAGTTATACTGGATGTATCAAGAAAATAGGAGTGATGACGGATGAGTATTTTAGACTTACAAAGTGTTGAGAAAATATATGGAGAAAAAGATAATCAGGTAAAGGCATTACGGAATATCAATCTGAAAGTGGAAGAAGGCGAGTTTGTTGCCATTGTAGGTACATCCGGTTCGGGAAAATCTACCTGTCTTAATTTAATTGGTGGTCTAGACAATCCGACGAGTGGAAAGATTTTCATAAAAAACAAAGAAATTGATTCTCTGACAAGAAAAGAACTGACCATTTTCCGAAGAAGGAATATCGGTTTTGTTTTTCAAAATTACAGCTTAATGCCTGTACTGAATATATACGATAATGTGGCATTACCAGTCACGTTTGACCGTGGAAAACATATCAACCGTAAATATATCGAAGAGTTGTTACGGGAACTGGGAATCTGGGAAAAACGCAAGAAATATCCAAACGAATTATCCGGCGGTCAGCAGCAAAGAGTTGCGATTGCCAGAGCTTTGGCAAATAAACCAAGCATCCTGCTTTGCGATGAACCGACAGGTAATTTGGACTCAGCTACAACCATTGAGGTTATGGGATTGCTAAAAGCGAGTTGTCGCAAATATAACCAGACGATTCTCATGGTAACGCATAATGAAGCCATTGCACAGACTTGCGACAGAGTGATTCATATTGAGGATGGTCAGATTGTTACAGGAAAGAAAAGATTTCCGGCAAAAGGCGGTGATGCTGTATGTTAAAACTGGCATGGAAATATATGCGGTATTACAAGAGCCAGACGTTGGCAATCTTTGCGAGTATCCTATTAACAGCGTCACTGCTTTCAGGAATTAGTTCTTTGATTTATAGCAGTCAGAAAAGTGATTTGGAAAACCAAAAGACTATTTACGGAAACTGGCACTATTATATAGAAACGGACAAAGCACTTTTCGATTCTGTGGAAAGCGGTGAGGAAGGGGAAGGATACACGCTGGAGCAGTGTGGGAAGATGGAAATTGGTGATGTAGTAGCAGAGGAATTTTTGATCTGTTTTATCCATACCGATGAAACTTATCGTCGGATGGCACACAGAGATTTGTTAGAGGGAACGTTCCCGGAGAAAGAAAATGAAATTGCGGCAGACGGATTTGTACTTAGTAATCTCGGATTTTCAGGAAATCTTGGAGATTCTCTTCTCATTGGAGAAAAAGAGTATATCGTCACGGGTGTTCTCAAAAGTGAATGGGCGGAAAATTCCAGTGAAATGGAAGTTTTTGTAAGCGATTCTTTCAAAGGTCGAGGAAGTCAGACGTTTTTATATCTCAGATTTAATGAAGATGAGAAGTTATATAAACAGTTGGATGCTTTTTTGCAGAAACACAAATTATCTTCTGAAGCGGTAGTCGGCAATGATGAAGTTATACGGTATCTCGGTGGGGAGGCACCAAACAGTATTTATGAAATTGTGAAATTTGGTTTGACCAATGAAGAAGGAAACTTCACTTATATCGTTTTGAAATTGCAGAGCGACTACAATCTGGCTTATAATGGAATGATCTTCCTGTTATGTCTGTTCAGCCTTTTTGTAGTATATAGTGTATTTAACATTTCTGTATCAAAAAGAACTTCTGAGTACGGAATGTTGCAGACATTAGGTATCAGTGAAGCGCAGATTGGCGGTACATTACTTTTAGAACTTTGGACGTTATTCCTGATTGGATACCCGCTAGGATGTCTTTTGGGAAATGGTGTATTAAGCCTTGTGTATCAGAAGTTTAGCGGTGTATTTGGCGGAAAAGGAATTGGCGGAGCGAAGACTGGTCTATCTATTTCCGATCATACGTTGGCGGAAGGAGCAAATGCAGTAGAATTTTTTGTTTCCGTGGATGCAATGGTATTTGGATTTCTATTTCTGCTGATTTCATTGGCGCTGGTTGCCTTTATCGTGGTTCGTTCACTTCGCAAACATTCGCTAAAAGCAGTAATGAGTGGAGATACTTCTTTTACCAAAAGAAGAAAAATATATGCTCTGCGAAATGTAAATATGGCAAATGTAGTTGTACGGAAATTTATGTTTGCCAATAAGCGAAAAGTGATTGGAATTTTAGTATCCTTGTCTATCGGTGGTTGTATTTTCTTATGTACTACTTATATGGTAGAAAATTTGAAGGTTCATGCACAACTTTCGTTGATGTCGGATGACGGACTTGGTTCGGAATACCGTATTTCTTTGAAATCTAATTCATTGAAAGACATGATTCCAAAGGCGGTAGCAGATAAGATTAAAAATATGCCGGAAACAGATGATGTATATGCGACAAAGTATACGATGGGGGAATTGCAGCTTTCCGGAAATGAATTTTTGGCGGAAGAAGATTGGCGTGATTATTTCAAATATCAAAATCAGGAGCCGTATTTTATCCAGAGATATGATGGAATCTGTAATCAGCAGGAAGATGGAAGTTATCGTATCAAATATAATGTGTATGGTTACGATGAAGCGATGATAGAACAGCTTCAGGATTTTATTCTGGAGGGAGAGATTCAGCCGGAAACAATTAAAAATAATAATCAAGTGATTGTGACGGCGAATATGGATGGTCAGGGAAATTATTATTTTTACGGAAAGAAGCCAGGCGATAAGATTACTCTTCGTGTAGCAAGGACAGAGAACTATACGGATGAACTGTTAAAATTCCAAAGTGATGAAGAAAACTATATCGAGAAAGAGTTTGAAATTGCGGCAATCGTAAACAGACCGTTGGCGCAGGAGGAAGATTTCCTGAATACAGAGGTTTGGACAAATGCCCAGAGTGTGATCATGACCGCTGAGCAGATGGAAGAAAACTTTGGAATTACAGATTACAGTTTTATCAATGCGTCACCGTCTGATGGTGCAGATTCAGAGAGCGTGAGCAATCAATTGTTGCAGGTAATCCGAGACGTTCCAAAGGCAGTATTACAGGATTATACTTCTGCAATCAAAACACAGAAAGATTATCTCAAGCAACAGCAGATATTCTTCTCCAGTATTGCAGTAATCCTGTTGATCATTAGCCTATTTCATATCGCAAATAGTATGAACCATACGATTCTTGCCAGAAGAAGAGAATACGGTATCATCCGTGCAATGGGAATAACGGACAGTGGATTTTACAAGATGATTTTGCAGACGGGTGTTTTGTATGGAGTATTGGCAGATGTGTTTATCTTCCTGCTTTATAATCTGGTTCTTAGAAGGGGAATGGATTATTACATGGCTCATGTGCTTCAATTTTTACATCTGACTTCCAATGTCCCGAATCTGGTTTTGATTGGAATTATGATATTAAATGTAGTGATTGCAGTGGTGGCAGTTATGTTCCCAGCACGGAAGATGGGAAGAGAGAATATCATAAGTGAAATTAAAAAATAGAATCGTAGAAATTTGTCTACGACATTCGAGCTATCTGGTGTTGAGCATTCAGGAGAACACTGATGTCCATAACACATTTTTTATAGTAATTGCATTCCAGAGGTATCCTATACTTATGAGTAAGAAATCTGTTTGACATATCTAGCCCATGATGCTAATATGATTATAGAAAAGGTGCTACCGATAGACGGTTAGTCCACATTATGATTAGTTAAGAAAATAACCGTTCAGTTTGCGAGGCTGGGGCGGTTATTTTTTTTGCATGATTGCCTCCTATTGCGTAACCAAGTCTAAAAGCCGTTAAGCACAAACTGATAACAGCAATCAGACCTTCGAGAGTATACAATAATTGTTCCTTAAAAGGGCTATTCGTTTTGGTTGAATTTAAATGTATTTTCTTTTGTGGATTTGCAATGTTTTGTTCTTTTGGTACAATACAGTTATTAGGTAAGGAGTGTGAATAATATGGTTGAAGCGAAAAGACGACTTCCGGTAGGCGTAGAAAATTTTGAGCAGATTATCAAAGATAACTTTTATTATGTAGATAAGACTGGACTGATTTCTGAACTGCTTCTAAGTGGTGGAATGGTAAATCTGTTTACCCGACCAAGACGCTTTGGAAAAACATTAAATATGAGTATGCTGGAACATTTTTTTTCCCTAGAGGGCGATCACAGTATCTTTGATGGTCTGGGAATCACAAAAGATACAAAATTGTGTGAAGAATATATGGGTAGATATCCGGTTATTTTTGTATCATTAAAAGGAATCAATGCTGCTACTTATGATAAGGCATTTAATTTTGCTGTTCAGATTATGCAAAGAACAGCTGAAGAATTTCAGTTTCTATCAGATAGTGAATGCCTGAGTGAACATGATAAATCAGTATATAGAGAACTATTGGAAAGCAATATGAGTGAAACTGTATTTTGCGGTGGATTGAAAATATTGTCAAAATTATTAGAGAAGCATTATAGATCGAAAGTAATTCTTTTAATTGATGAATATGATGTTCCGTTAGCGAAAGCATTTGAAAATGGATATTATGATCAAATGATATTTCTAATCCGCAATCTGTTGGAACAGGCGCTAAAAACAAACAACAGTTTGAAATTTGCAGTGATGACTGGGTGTATGCGCATTTCAAAAGAGAGTATCTTTACGGGGCTGAATAACCTGAAAGTATTATCAATTACAGATGAACGTTATGATGAATATTTTGGTTTTACAGATGCGGAAGTAAAAGAAATGCTGAAGTATTACGAAATCGAAGATTACTATGAAGACATCAAAAACTGGTACGATGGGTATCGTTTTGGCAGTACAGAAGTATATTGTCCTTGGGATGTATTGAACCATTGTGATAAAATCAAAGACCATGCAAATGTGTTTCCGGAAAACTATTGGATCAATACCAGCAGTAATGACGCTGTTAAGAAGTTTATTCAAATGTCTGATAATGTTACAACCAAACGGGAGATTGAAAAACTGCTTGCCGGCGAGGAAATTACGAAAGAGATTCATCAGGAGCTGATCTATCCGGAAATGTATCAGTCTTTGGAGAACGTTTGGAGTCTTTTATTTATGACAGGATATTTAACGCAGCGTGGAAGGGTTGATGCAAAACGGTATAAACTTGCGATACCGAATCTGGAAATCCGGGATATTTTTGAAACGCAGATTATGGAATACTTCAAAGAGAGGGTTGCAAAAGACGGCCATACATTAAGCAGGTTCTGTGATGCCCTGAAAAACGGAGAGGAAACGAAGGTAGAGGATATTTTTGAAAACTATCTGAAAAAGACTATCAGTATCCGGGATACATTTGTGAGGAAGGCGAGGAAAGAGAACTTTTATCATGGGATACTGCTTGGAATCTTAGGCGTGAAAGAAGGATGGGGTGTATTTTCCAATCAGGAAACCGGCGAAGGATACAGCGATATCCTGATAGAAACGGAAAATAGTGAAATGGCGATTTTGATAGAAGTGAAATATGCCAATGATGAAACTCTTGATCAGGCTTGTGAAAGGGCGTTAAAACAGGTAGAGGAAAGGAAGTATGACGAGGAACTTCGGGAAAACGGAGTGGATAAAATTTTGAAATATGGGATTGCGTGTTATATGAAACGATGTAAAGTAAAGCTGCGGCGTTCGGGGAAAAATGTGCCTGCAAGCTGTTAGAAGAAATCAATTGAACAGCGGATTATCAATCTGAAATGTGAACAAGAATCTTGACAAACATACCAACAGTATGATAATGTGTATACATACTAATAGTATGTTAGAAAGGTGAGAAAACATGGCAAGAAATAAGCATCCAGAAGAAACTGTTAATTTAATATTAGATGTTGCTTTCCGCTTATTTATGGAAAAGGGGTATGAGCATACTTCTATTCAAGATATTATAAATAATTTAGGTGGTCTTAGCAAAGGTGCCATTTACCATCATTTTAAATCAAAGGAGGATATTTTAGTTGCTGTTACAGATAGGATGACGGCTGAATCTAATCAGATGCTTGCAGTCATTCGTGACCGTTTGGATCTTAGTGGCAAGGAAAAGTTAAAAACAATTTTTAGGGAATCGATCAGCCGACCGGTACAGGACGATATTTTTACAGTGGCTCCAGATTTTCATAATAATCCAAAACTTCTTTTCAGTCTTTTGCATGATACCATAGATAACGCAGCGCCAGACTATATTTTGCCGATTATCAGGCAGGGTATTTCAGACGGCTCTATCAAAACGGATTACCCGGAGCAATTGGCAGAACTGATTTTGCTTGCAGCGAATGTGTGGATGAATCCTATGATATTTGATAGTACTGAAGAAGAATCCTACCGTAAGTTTATGGTATTCAGACAGATGCTGCAAGGTTTTGGCCTGGATATTGTAGATAGCGAAATGTTAGAGAGATTGCAGGAGTTGGCATCGATCTATCAAAAGAACAAGCAATAGAAAGCGCAATCTGCGAAGTTTTTATTGCCATGAATAAATTACTCTGCTCTGTAAAATGGGCAGAGATATTTTGAAACAAATACATACCAACGTGCGGTATTGAAAGAAAGTGTTATGCATACTAATTTTGTTTTCAAACCATATTAAGTTGCTGATTTTGTATATCGTATTCTGGCAGACGGAATAGAAAAAATGGAGGTTTAAAGAATGAATCAAAAACTATTTTCAAAGGATTTTACGTTAGTTGTCATCGGTCAGATTATCTCTTTGTTTGGAAATGCAACAATAAGATTTGCATTACCGTTATACTTATTAAATTTGACAGGCTCATCCGCACTTTACGGAACTGTTACGGCGTGTGCCTTTATTCCTGCTATTTTGCTGTCACCTATTGGCGGCATTGTTGCAGACAGGGTTAATAAAAGAAATATCATGGTAATACTGGATTTTTTTACGTCGGCAGTTATCTTAGCCTTTTCTTTACTTATGAATGAAGTGAATCTCATTCTCCTTTTGACAATTACATTGAGCTTTTTGTATGGCATTGCGGGTGCATATCAGCCATCCGTACAGGCAAGTATCCCTGCACTTACCAATCAGGATAATTTTATGGCGGCAAATTCTATTATCAATACAATCAGCTCGTTTTCGTCTTTGATGGGCCCTGTACTTGGGGGCATTTTATACAGTGCATATGGATTAAAATCTGTATTATGGGTTTGCATGGTATGCTTTATTATGTCGGCGGTTATGGAGATTTTCATTAAAATACCGTTCCAGAAACAAACTTCAGGTGGTGGTATATTAAAAACAGCGAGAGCCGATTTTGCAGAGAGCGTCCGGTTTATACGAAAGGAGGAGCCTGTGATTGGAAAAGCCGTTCTTGTAATCTGCGGAATTAATTTGTTCCTCGCGGCAATGATTATTGTCGCACTTCCATATCTGGTAACAGAAGTATTAAATTTAGATGCTTCACAGGCAAACAGGCTATATGGTTTTGCACAGGGAGCATTGGCGGCAGGTGGGCTCTTTGGTGGTATCGGAGCAGGCATTTTTGCAAACAAACTGGCGATTTCTAAATCAGGCAATCTCCTAATCGCTTGCGCGGTATGCGTGTTCCCTATCAGTGCTTCATTGATACTGTTTTCATCTGCAATGATAAATTATATTGTCATAACCGTATGCTGTTTTGCCATTATGGTATGTTCAACGATTTTTACTGTGCAGATGATGTCCTTTATCCAAACAAAAACCCCACAAAATTTAATTGGAAAGGTAATTGCTGTCATTCTTACCGTTTCCATGTGTGCACAACCATTGGGCAATGCATTCTATGGTGTCCTGTTTGAAATCTGTAAAGGGTTTGAATATGCGGTTGTTTTATTTGCGGGTATTGTGTCGCTTATGATCGCCATTAGTGCAAAAAATATTTTTAATTTGTTCTAATCATTTTAAGCAAATGGTTGACGAGAATGGTTAAATTGTGGTGTCCTGTATGAAAAGGGTTGCTAACGATTACTTGACAGTGACAATTGAAATAAGTAATATAATGGTGCAAGTTTATCTTGGTGAGAGTCAAAAATGGATACTATAAAAAAGAAGTAAATAATATGAATGGAGGAATTTAAAATGAAAAAAATGTTATCAATCTTACTTGCTGTAATGATGTGCTTGAGTATGAGTGCGTGTAGCAGCCAACCGAAAAATGGTGGAAATGACAAAGTTCAAGTCAAGGAATCAGTAGAAATTTTAAACAAAGTTTGGGAAACTTATAAAGAAGATGAAAAGTTTGCTTCCACAGGCGGTGATTTCGGTGAAACTATGAATGAAGGGCCGGGGAAATTAAGCATAGAAAATACAGATGTTTTACAAAATACTCTTTATTTGCCAGCTGATTACGTTGAATTTGTAGACGATGCGGCAAGTCTGATCCACATGATGAATGCGAATACATTTACAGGAAGTGTATTTCATGTAAAAGACGGAAAGATGGAAGAATTAAGTTCTGCAATGAAAGAAAATATTATGAATACACAATGGATTTGTGGTTTTCCGGACTTGCTTATTATGGCTAATGTAGGCGATTATTTAGTTACTGCATTTGGAAACGAAGAAATTATCACTAATTTTAAAACAAAACTTCTTGAGGTATATAGTAGTGCAGAAGTTCTTTTTGAAGAAAATTTAAATCAGTAGTATGTTATTCTCTAGTATAACTTTTTTGTATTATTTTTTACCCTATACATTACTTATCTATTTTCTAGCGCCAAAAAACTGGAAAAATGTTGTGCTGTTCATTGCAAGTTTATTCTTTTATGCATGGGGCGAGCCCAAATACATCCTTCTTATGTTACTTTCCATTTTTGTTGGATTTATATTTGGGCTATTAATTGAACGCTATCATGAAAAAAAACAGTCAAAATATTTATTGAGTGCTTCGATTTTAATTTGCGGCGGATTTTTGATCTACTTCAAATATGCTGATTTTTTGGTGATGAATCTAAACCTGGTTGGATTCAATTTTAATCCGGTAAAAGTGGCGCTGCCGATTGGAATCAGTTTTTATACATTCCAAATTATTAGTTATTTGATTGATGTTTATCGTTGTGAGGTGAAAGCACAACGCAATTTCTTGGATTTAGCTGCTTACGTTGCGATGTTTCCTCAGCTAATTGCAGGACCTATTGTTCGCTATAGCGATATTGAAGCGCAGTTGGCTCAGCGAACACATAGTTTGAAAAACAGCGCATTAGGAATTCAAAGATTTACTATCGGATTAACCAAAAAGATTTTACTTGCGAATGGGCTGGCTGAATTATGTTCGGTTTTTCGTGCAACAAGCGACCCGTCTGTAATTTATTATTGGATGTATGCAGTCGCCTTTACGCTTCATATTTATTTTGATTTTTCAGGATACAGTGATATGGCAATTGGACTTGGGAAAATTTTGGGATTTCATTTTCCTGAGAATTTTCAATATCCTTATTTATCTACAAGCATTACAGAATTTTGGCGTCGCTGGCACATGAGCTTAGGATCATGGTTTCGGGATTATGTCTATATTCCTTTAGGCGGAAATCGTGTTTCAAGAGGAAGATGGCTATTTAATATCGCAATTGTATGGATGCTGACAGGTTTATGGCATGGAGCTAGCTGGAACTTTGTTTTATGGGGGATAGGATTTGGGATCATTTTGATGATTGAAAAATTATGGTTACTGAAATACTTGAAAGAGTTTAGGCTCCTAAATCATTTATATGTCATGTTTATTGTAATTTTAAGCTTTGTATTATTTAATGCAGCAGATTTACATGAGGCTTTTTCAGATATCATCAATATGTTTGGAATGGGTTCAATTCCACTGGTATCCAAGGAAGCTTTATATTATTTGAGCAGCTATTCTATGTTGTTTTTGATTGCAATGATTGCTTGTACGCCTCTTTTAAAAAACATAGTGCTCCATATAAAAAAATCTATATGGGGTGTTAATATTATAAATATTATTGAACCATTTGCGATTGCAGTAATGCTTCTTATTGTGACTGCTTATTTAGTAGATGGATCGTTTAATCCATTTATTTATTTTAGATTTTAGGAGGATTCAAAATGTCATCAAAAATAAAAAATGGAATGGTTGTGATATTAACAAGTGGAATTCTTCTGGGAATTTCAATATTTGGAATCCTGTTAAAAGATGAAACATTTTCATACGCTGAACGTCGCTTATTAAAACAATTTCCAGGTAAAGAAATCAATTCTGTCTTATCAGGAAAGTTCATGAATGAGTTTGAAGAATATGCATTGGATCAATTTCCATTACGAGAACCTTTTCGAAAACTTAAAGCATATACTTCAGCTTCTGTGTTACATCAGCGTGATCAATCAGGTATTTACAATGTTGATGGATACCTATCTAAAATGGAATATCCAATGAATACAGATTCAATCGATAAAGCAACATCTGCTTTCAGGAAAATCTATGATCGCTATTTAAAAGGATCAGATACCAAAGTTTATTTTTCAGTGATTTTTGATAAGAATTACTATATGGCTAAAAAAGGGTCGGTGTTATCTATGGATTATGATGCTTTTTTGAAATATTTGCGAGAAAAAACAACATATATGACTTATATTGATATTCAAAATGAGTTGGATTTGGAGGATTTTTATAAAAGCGATCCCCATTGGCGACAGGAAAGTATTGTTGATGTCGCAGAAAAATTGGCTTCCGGTATGGGAAGTGATATATCTGCAGCTTATGAAGCAGTAACATTGGATAAGCCTTTTTATGGAGCGTATAGCGGACAATCTCCTTTATTTCATGAATCAGATCAATTACGTTATCTGGAACATAAAGAATTCCAGGAATGTATTGTGACAGATCATCAGAATAATCGGATTATTCCGGTTTATGATCTCGAAATGGCAGAGGGAAGAGACCCGTATGAAATGTTTCTATCTGGTTCACTTTCGTTAATTACGATTGAAAATCCGAATGCACAGACCGATAAAGAACTTGTCCTTTTTAGAGATTCATTTTCAAGCAGCCTGGCACCCTTGTTGATGAAAGGATATTCAAAAATCACAATGGTTGACATACGATATATACAAAGTGATATGTTATCTTCATGGATTGATTTTAAAAACCAAGATGTGTTATTTCTTTACAGCACGCTTGTTTTAAATCATGGTGAAACTTTGAAATAAATCTATACACATTTCTGATTGGGGAAGAAAGAATAGTATGAATGTAAATGATAATAAAACTTACATTTCCATACGTTATAATGAAAGCCGTCTGTTGGTACAGGAGAGATACGAGTCCCTTCGCTCTACCTATGCGGAAAATGTATACAACTTTGATTCTTATGTAAAGGATAATATACCCGACTCGGATTCGCCGAAGTTTGTCAGTGTCGATATGATTCTGCAAACTGCCACAGAGTTGCTTTATGACAAGCAAACTGCACGGGCGGAAAGCTTTGAAACAGGTAAACTGACTTATGGCAATGCGAATCCCCAAAGCCCAGATTTTAATTCTCTGGCAGACTTTATTTGCAGCGGTGACTATATTGAGGTTAAGTTGCCGTGGCAGCTTCTGAACTTTGCGGATCCCTCCCGAATGGAAATCCATGATGATTACTATGACGGTAACTATGGTGTGGCCTATCAGTATATCGACAAAATCTATGTGGGTATAGGAACAGAAAAGACAGAAGGACGCATTCATTTGGCTCCGTTGACCTTGAAGGGGTGGAGGAGCCGGGATTATATTGCCGGGAAAATGCACTTCAGGTAATCTATAGCAGCGGGGATTGCGACTGGGTTCTTCGTGCCTTGCATGAAGCAGACCAAAGCGGGCGTTTCCATCATTCCAAATTGCTTACGGACGGTTTGCTGGCTTTTCCTGGAGATCAAAGACAGTTGGCGGCCGAACTATGGAAAGATTTTGAGAAATTTTCCACTTCTATGAAAGTGGTAGTTCTGGACTATATCCGGTTTAGTGACAGCGACCTGCGCCAAGAACTGCTCAGACTTCTGACGGATGTACATCAGGATGATGAGCTGCGATTTTCCTGTATTCGGTATTTTGGTCGCAACCATTACGAACCGGCCTATCCTCTGTTGCTGGACTTTGTCGGACATCCACGAAAGAGACGTTGGGAGTATGCCGCTATTGCTGTTTTGGCGCTGGCTGCTTATCCCGGCGAGCATACGGTAGAGGTGCTGAAACAGGCTTTGAGCGATTCTAACTGGTATATACGCTTCAATGCGTCAAAGAGTCTGGAATCCTTTCATTTACCTTATCTGGAGTTTAGCGATATTGTGGAGGGCGGCGACCGCTACGCACGGGAGATTTTACAATATCGGCTGGACATGAAAAATGCGCAGAACGCGCGGAAAGAGGCAGCGATATGATGATGGATGGTCTGATGGATGCCATTAAGGTATTTATGAATGGTGTGGGTGTTTTTTTATTTTATATCTGATCGGATATTCTACCTTCTTGTTTCTGGGCGTAGTGGTGGGAGCGTCTAATTTGTACCGGACCAGACAGCAGGTGGAGATGAAAAATGTTTTGGAGAAAAATTATTATGTTCCAGTCAGTATTATCGTACCTGCTTATAACGAGGAGCTAACCGTGGTGGAGAATGTCCGGTCTTTGTTGTCGCTGGACTACCAGCTTTATGAAATCATTGTGGTGGATGACGGCTCTAAAGATTCTACTTCAAAGCGTCTCATAGAAGCGTTTAGGATGCATCCTATAAGGCGCCCCATTCGGCGCCAGGTGAGCTGTCAGCCGGAGGAGTTTATTTATACGGCTTTAGATCAGAAGGTACCATTGACTTTGATTCGTAAGAAAAACGGCGGTAAGGCAGATGCCCTGAACATGGGTATCAATGCCTCTCAGTATCCGTATTTCATTTGTATTGATGCCGATTCCGTTTTGCAGTACGATTCTTTGCGGGAAATCGTTCGTCCGGTGCTGGAGGATGACAATGTGGTGGCAGTGGGAGGCAGTGTTCGTCCCTGTAACGGTGTAGAACTGGAAAACGGCAGGGTGAAAAAATATCGCCTGCCGCACAACCTCCTTGCCTGCATGCAGGTGTTGGAGTATGATCGCTCCTTTTTGGCTGCCCGCATTCTGTTTGATACGTTCAACGGTTCATTGATTATCTCGGGTGCATTTGGGCTCTTTCAGAAGGAAATGGTTATCAATTGCGGTGGCTATGACCATACCACCATGGGTGAGGATATGGAATTAGTGGTGAAGCTCCACGAGTTTTGTAAGGCAAACGAGATTCCCTATCTTATTCGCTACGCCACCAATGCAATTTGCTGGACGCAGGTGCCGGAACGGCTGCGAGACTTGTGCATTCAGCGACGCCGATGGCATTTGGGATTGTTCCAGAGTATGACGCGGCACATAGGTCTGTTTGCTAACCTACGTTACGGAGCGGTGAGTTTAATTTCTTATTTGTATTTTCTGCTTTATGAACTTTTATCGCCTTACATTGAGTTGTTTGGTGTACTGACTATGATGCTGGCGTTTTGTGTAGAGATGAAACGCCATGAAGAGACAATGGATTTTCCGTTTAGACGTATTGTTTTTGGGAATTGTGTGTACCCTCCTATTCGCAGATTCTGTAATGGCTGCGGTGAATTCCACAACGGAAACGGCTGGTGGGATGGATACTGTGTATGTAGTGGGGAACCCCGATTGCTATCCCGCGGAGTATTATAATCCGAGCACGAGTTCTTATGAGGGAATTTTACCAGAGATGCTGAATAGAATCAGTGAAAAAACAGGACTGAATTTCACATACATTTGTGCTGGGAAGAAAGACCGGCGTCTTAATCTTGCCAAAAACGGTCAGGCTGAGCTGGTATCCGGCGTTATAACAGAAGATTTGCTGCTGAAGCTGACTAGCGTGACTCCTGGAGATGTCATTTTTACAGTTCCTGGAGAGAACGGTGATATTCAGGTAAGTTTCGCTTATACGGCTATTGCCGATGAAACCCTGATAAGTACGATGGAAAACGCTCTGAAAGAGATATCTGAGCAGGAGATTTCGAGTATAGTTTTTCGTTTCATGGCAGAACATCCGCAAAAATCTTATCCAGCTTGGCTGCTTCCGGTACTTCTGGGAGTGATTGTGCTCATGTTCATAATGGTTCTGATTTTGTTTGTGAAATTTCGTAAGTTTAAGAAGAAGGATGATCGAAGCGTCTGGATCGATGAGGCAACCGGTATTGGAAACAAAGCCTATTTCGTACGGCGTTTTGAAACGGATATCTCGGATCAATACAGAGAGCTTTACTGTACTGCCTATATCGGTTTTGATCTTACCGAGGCTAACAGATATTATGGCATACCGGAAGCGGAAGAACAGCTTCGTTTCGCAGCAAATGAACTTTCTCTTAGCACTCGGGATAACGAGGTCTTTGCCAGGGTCAGCGGCGGCGGTTTCGCCGTGCTGCGTCCGACCAGCGGTGAAGCGGAGGCGAGAGAATGGGTTGAGGCGTTGCTTTCTCGTCTGAATCGGTATACAGAAAAATACGGAAAGGACTATCGTCCGACATTTACAGCAGGCATTTATATGCTCCGCCCGACAGACCGCAACTGCAATACCGCATTGTTCAACGCTAAGCTGGGCTATGAGTTGGCGGCCAGGACCGGCGTTTCCTGTGAATTTTCCCACGCGGAACAGCTGAAACGGGAAAGAGAGAAGCTTCATCTGAGAAAGCAGACCATGGAGGCCATAAAGAACCATCAGTTTAAGATGTATATGCAATTTATTGTCCGGACAGACGGCAGCATCTTTGGTGCTGAGGCACTTTCTCGTTGGGAACATCCACAGAGAGGTCTTTTGCATCCAGGCAGCTATATCGAACTTCTGGAAACAGAGAAAACCGTCACAGAGTTGGATTTCTATATCTTCGAAGAAGCTTGCAAGCAGCTTGAATACTGGGAAAAGCAGGGGCGGCGGCTCATTCTGTGCTGTAACTTCGCCAGAATCACTCTTGACCAAGAAGATTTTGTATCTCGTCTGGAGCAGATTGCCACACAGTATGTTTTTGACCATTCCCAGTTGGTAATCGAAATCACAGAGAACATCATGAAGCATGACGAAAAGATGGTCTTTGAGAATGTGTCTCGAAGCAAAAGTATGGGATTTCGTATTGCATTGGATGATATAGGAAGCAGCTATACCTCCTTTTCCAATCTGCGGGATTATCCCATCGATATTGTCAAGATTGACCACTCTATTTTGAATGCAGCG
Organism: uncultured Lachnospiraceae bacterium; assembly: GCA_910585545.1. GTDB lineage: Bacteria > Bacillota > Clostridia > Lachnospirales > Lachnospiraceae > An181. Next base: position 63,722 of record CAJUFN010000004.1, on the reverse strand, counting down.
ATAGACTCCAAGGGCATCACCTTGCTAAAGAGTATGATCGACCTGTTTCATAGCTTGGAGTTTGAGGTATTGTGTGAAGGTGTAGAGACTATCGAACAGGTGGAATTGCTTCGACGGATTTCCTGTGACTATATGCAGGGGTATTACTTTTATCGAGTGCTGCCGGCGCAGGAAACGAAGCCTGTCCTTAATATGAATCAAAATGGAATGTAAATGAAAATAGCGACAAAAAAGCATCCACTTTTTTGAGGTCACCTCAGAATGGATGCTTTCTTCTGCTTTATTTTGATATTCTCCTTCGGAGTTCCGCAAACAATTTTTTGTGTTTTCGTGATTCCATATGTGGAAATGCGAGAAACAGCCGCGCGGAGGTTTTTATGATTTTATGTTCCAGTTCATGATAGCGCTGATTCAGTTCTTCTACAGTATCCATAGTATGCATGGTTCGTTTGTAAATATCTATTCCAATCCGGTCGGAAAATCCATGTAAATCTGCGGCGATTTTTTCCAGCTTTTCGAGATTTTGGTTGAGTTTGAAAATCTCAGATGCAGTCACACAAGTGTCGGTAATCAATAATCCGCTTAGTATTGCGATGAGCATGACGCCAATGGGAAATGGCAGAAATTCCAGTGGCTTTTGTATCAGAGGATGGAATAGTTTAAGGATCACAACGCAGAATGCGCCCCAAATCAGCGAAAACAAAAGACATACGTAACCGCCGATATTGAAAGGTATTTGCGAGTAATCCCACCACTTATGATGAAAAATTTTCTCCATACACCAGCCAGTCAGTCCTTCCAACAGTGTGACGAGAAGGATTGAAGTCACAAAAAGGAGAGGCAGGTTATTCTTATATGGGGTTAAAAACAGGATGACAATGGAAACTCCGAATCCGTAAATTGGGCAAAGAGGTCCATTTAGGAAACCTCGATTGACGAAACGGTGTTCTTTAAAAGCGGCAAATGCAACCTCCGTACACCATCCGAAAAAACTATATACAAAAAAATAAAGCATAACAAAATAAACGTTCATAAGGGGTTCTCCTTCGGTAAAATATTTTAAAATAGAGTACTCCCGGAAAAAGAAATTGTCAATATCTTTTGGCAATGTGGTATTATTATAGGCAGGGAGGTGTCGATATGACATATAGATATCATTATGATTCGCCTTTGGGCGGTATTACGATGGCAAGCGATGGAACAGCACTTACGGGTCTGTGGTTGGATGGGCAGAAATATTTTGCTTCAACAATGCCAAAAGACTGTAAAGAGAAACCATTAAAAATATTTGAAGAGACAATACATTGGCTGGATATTTATTTTGGCGGAGCCGAGCCGGATTTTACGCCGCAGTTATCGCTAGAGTCAACAACTTTTAGAAAAGAAGTCTGGGAGATTTTACTTTCGATTCCTTATGGCAAGACGATGACTTATGGAGAAATTGCAAAGAAAATCGCAGAACAAAGAGGGCTGGTGCGCATGTCGGCACAGGCTGTAGGAGGCGCGGTCGGACATAATCCGATTTCTATTATTGTACCCTGCCATCGTGTTGTGGGAACGAATGGAAGTCTTACGGGATATGCAGGGGGAATTGAAAAGAAAATGCAATTGCTTGAATTAGAAGGGGGATTGGAAAAGCAGCAGCGTAAGATGGAAAAATGTAAATATTGAGTTGAATATTACTGATATTTTTCGTATGATAAATATAAAATGCACCAGCCAGAGTGCGTGGGCAACAGATGACAGGAAAAACGGCAGCAAAGGATAAAGGAGATGTGGGTATGCATAAGATAGTAGGAACACCTAAGGAAGTGAAATACAGGAATAGAAAAGGTGCATATCTAATTCCGAAGAAGGATGATTACATCGGAGTCGTAAAGATTCCGAAAGGCTATTTTTTATTAGGCGGCGGCATGAAGAAGGGAGAGACTGATCAAGACTGTATCAGACGCGAATGTATGGAAGAGATTGGATATAAGGTTTCCGTAGAGTATAAAATCGGTTCTGCAGAAGCTTATATCGAGAATCCCAAAATGGGTTATTATCATCCAATACAGACTTATTATGCAGGAGAACTTTTGGAAATGGTACAAAGGCCGATCGAACATAATCATAAGTTAGTATGGATGAAATTCGAGGAGTTGTACGGAAAAATGTATTTGGAAATACAGAATTGGGCAATCGCAGAGTATTGGAACAGGGAAAGAAGATTCTAGGTGGAAGATGGATATAGCTGTTATTATATCTATAAGTATGAAAACAGGGGAGCAAGCGGCAAATGCAGGCCGCCTGCTCCCCTGTCTGGTACTAGCAGATATCTTTGTCGGTGAGAAGATTTAAGCAAAGATACCGAAATTGCTTTCGATCCACGTATGGGCTAAATCAATCCAAGGCTCGCATTCTCTTTGGATACCACGTCCATCACTTCCTTGGGAAAGCGGTGTCGCAAGAGAAAGTCCATGTCCGCCGTTTTGGAAAACATGAAATTCCGCAGGGATGTTGTATTGGTGAAGCGCCATGTAAAGCAGTAACGAGTTTTCTACAGGAACAGAAGGGTCGGAGTCTGTATGCCACAGAAAAGTAGGAGGCATATCTTCGTTTACCAGATGTTCCAAGGATACTTTGTCGATTAAGTCTTCTTGGTCGCCGAGCAGATTGACAAATGATTCCTCGTGTGCATATTCGCCGGAAGTGATCACGGGATAGCCGAGGATCAGTCCGTTTGGACGGAAAATCTCACTGTCACATTTATAATATCTTTCGAGGAATTCTTCTCTCCAAAATACTCCAAGAGAACAAGCCAGATGTCCGCCGGCAGAAAATCCCGCTACAATAACTTTATCTGTATCAATCAGCCATTGGTTGGCACGGTCGCGGATTAATTTCATGGCGCCTGCAAGCTGCAAAAGCGCTGTTGGATACGGCGCTGGTGCAACACTGTAGCGCAGGATTGCAGTATGATATCCCATTGCATAGAACTTAGCGGCAACCGGGTCGGCTTCGCGGTCGGATACTTTTTGATATCCGCCTCCGGGACAGATTAGAATCAATGGCCTTTTCTGTATCATGAATTCGGGAGAATCCTGCCAAAGTGTAATCTGTAAGGAAGCAGAAAATTCTCCTGTTTTTATCAATATATTATGAAGTATCATGTTTTTTCTCCAATCTTATTTAAATATGTTATTTTATTATACTTGTATTTAATTTATAAAACAAGTAATTGATTTCTTTTTGCGAAATGACTATAATTATAGTGTAACAGTTTAGCCATGCACAAAGTTATAAAAATCTAAGTTCAAACTCGTTTGAAAACGAAGGTTTTTGTAACTTTGTATATGGCGCTCTGCCATAAGCGAGGATTTAGCCACGTATGTGGCGGAATAAGCTGCAAAGCAGCTAATCCGAGCCGTTATGGCTGAACTGTTACATTATACTGTAGCGTCAGAGGAAGAAAATAACAAAAACATCATATCTAAGAAGAGGTATATAACATGAAAATAACGAACGACATTATTTATGTAGGCGTGAATGACCACGAAGTAGATTTGTTTGAAGGTCAGTATATCGTGCCAAATGGGATGGCATACAATTCGTATGTAATTAAAGATGAAAAAATTGCAATTATGGATACCGTAGATGCAAGATTTTCTCATGAATGGCTTGACAATATCGGGAAAGCACTTGATGGTGCAAAGCCAGATTACCTGATCATTCAGCATATGGAACCGGATCATTCTGCGAATATCCATAATTTTATGAAAACATATCCGGATACTACAATTGTAGCAAATGAAAAGACATTTACCATGATGAGTAATTTCTTCCGCAGTATGAATCTGGAAGGGAAGAAGTTAGTTGTAGAAAACGGTGGTTCACTGACACTTGGGAAACATGTCCTGACATTTGTATTTGCACCGATGGTGCACTGGCCGGAGGTTATGGTCACATATGACAGTACGGATAAAGTATTGTTTTCGGCAGATGGATTTGGAAAATTTGGCGCATTGGACGTGGAAGAAGACTGGGATTGCGAAGCACGCCGTTATTACATTGGTATTGTAGGAAAATATGGCGCACAGGTGCAGAATCTTCTGAAAGTGGCAGCAACATTGGAGATTCAGACAATTTGTCCGCTTCATGGGCCAATCCTTACAGAAAACCTGGACCATTATATTGAAAAATATAATATCTGGTCTTCTTATGCAGTAGAGTCTGAAGGCGTGATGATTGCATATACATCTGTTTATGGAAATACGAAAAAAGCAGTAGAAGTACTAGCGAATAAATTAAAAGAGAAAGGATGCCCGAAGGTAGTTGTATGTGATCTTGCAAGAGAAGATATGGCAGAAGCAGTAGAAGACGCATTCCGTTACGGAAAGCTCGTACTTGCTACGACCACATATAATGCAGACGTATTCCCGTTTATGCGTACGTTTGTAGAACATCTGACAGAGCGTAATTATCAGAAGCGTACGGTAGGATTGATTGAAAACGGTTCCTGGGCTCCGCTTGCGGCAAAAGTAATGAAAGAAATGTTTGCCAAGAGCAAAAATATTACATGGATGGATAATAACTTAAGAATTATGTCCTCTCTTAGCGATGAAAATATGGAACAGATAGAAGCTATGGCGGACGAATTATGTAAGGAATACGTGGCACAGTCCGGCGAAAGAGCGAACAAAAACGATATGACAGCGTTGTTTAAGATTGGTTATGGCTTATATGTAGTTACCTCTAATGATGGAACAAAAGATAATGGACTGATTGTAAATACAGTAACGCAGCTGACAGATAATCCATATCGTGTGGCAGTCAATATTAACAAAGCGAATTATTCCCACCATGTTATTAAGCAGACAGGCGTATTGAATGTTAACTGTCTTTCTGTAGAAGCGCCATTCTCTGTATTTGAGACATTTGGTTTCCAAAGCGGAAGAACCGTGGACAAATTTGCAGGAAGCGAAGTGTATCGTTCTGACAACGGATTGGTATTTCTGGGAAAATACATTAATGCATTCATGTCTTTGAAGGTAGATCAATATGTGGATTTAGATACGCATGGTATGTTTATCTGCAGCGTGACAGAAGCACGTGTGATGAGTGATAAAGATACGATGACTTACACTTATTATCAGAAAAATGTGAAGCCAAAACCGCAGACGGAGGGAAAGAAAGGTTATGTATGTAAAGTATGTGGTTTCATATACGAAGGAGATACATTGCCGGATGATTATATCTGCCCGCTTTGCAAACATGGAGTAGCAGATTTTGAACCGATTGCATAGATAAAAACGGGCTCTTTACCAAAAGGTAGAGGGCTCCTTTTAATAGGAACAGTTACTTTTTATATCATACTTTACTTAAGAATATTTGCGTAAAATGCATTTGTCGTGTTATAATACAGTTCGTGTAGTTTAATAGAATATATTTAAAGAGGCGAAAAAATGGAAAAGAGATACATATATCTTGTTGCCAGCTATACGGACACCTTTATTGGGCGTCTGATTCGCTGGAGGGCAAAAATAAGATTCTGGGACCGTTATGAGGGGGATGGTTATTCACATGTTTCGCTGGCAATCAGTCCGGGACTTGGAGAAATGATGTCATTTGCCAGAAAGAGGATAAGTAATCCATTTGTAGCGGGGTTAATAAAGGAAAGTATAAAAGGCGGCATGTTTGCCAAGAATTCTGACAGAAGCTATATCGCTGTTATGAGAATTGAAGTGACAGAGGAAGAATATCAGAAGATTACACAATGTATGGAACAATACTGGAATCGCCGCACGGAGCTTCACTATAATTTTGCAGGGCTTTTCTGGATGATGCTGTTCGGAAGAGGAAAATATGTAAGAAACCGTTATTTCTGTTCTCAGTGGTGTGCAGAGGTTTTGGATAATTCGGGAGTGGAGATTTTTCCGGGAGAAGAAACTTATAATATCAAACCTTTTGATTTTTACCGGACACTAAAAGAGAATATCGTATACGAAGGACTGGCGGCAGCCTACAAAGAACAATATGTTGCAGCAGTAAGATAATAATATGTGATGAGACACAGTCAGGAATCGATAACAAAGATTCGTAAAAGCACAGGAGAGGATACATATGATTAAAGTTAGAGAATACAAAGGGCATATTCGTAATTGGGAAGCACTCTGTGAAAGGCTTGGAATTGATTTAGAGCTGGACAGAGAAGTACGCGAGAAACAGATTCTTGTGAAAGCGTATGAAACCTGGGGAGCAGAGATGGCAGACCACATGCATGGAATGTTTGCGTTTGCACTTTGGGATGAAGAAAAGCAAACGTTATTTTGCCTAAGAGACCCATTTGGAACAAAGCCATTTTATTACTATGAGACAGAAGACGGAAAGCTTCTTTATGGTACGAGTATCCGAAAAATTATGGAACAGCCGGGATTTGTAAAAGAATTAAATGAAGAAATGCTTCAAATTTATCTTACACTTACATATGTTGCCGGAGAAAATACATTCTTTAGAGGATTAAAAAAGCTGCTTCCGGGCCGTTATCTTATATGGCAGGATGGGGTAATGAAAATCGAGCGTTACTGGAAACCGGAATTTCATCCGGATGAGAGTAAGACGCTGGAAGAATGGGCAGATGAGATACATACAACCTTGAAAGAGATTATGCCGGAAGTAAAAGAAAAAGGTGAATATGCAGAATCATTCCTGTCAGGAGGAGTAGATTCTTCCTATGTATTGGCAATGTCTGATGTGACGATGACAGATTCCTGTGGGTATGACGAAGAACGTTTTGACGAATCAGGACTGGCAAAGGCAACGGCAGACATCCTTGGACGGGAAAATTCCAGATGCCGTATTACGCCGGAAGAATATTTTGGAATTGTTCCATACGTGATGTATAATATGGAGCAGCCGCTTGGTGACGCCTCTGCGATCGCATTTGCTCTTGGCTGCAAGGCAACGGCAGAACATACAAAAATCTGTTATTCGGGGGAAGGAGCCGATGAGTTTTTCGGCGGCTATAATATGTACCGCAATGCAGAACGATATGGGGATAACCTGAAGACATTTTATGTGGGGAATACCAATATCATGAAAGAGGAGGAAAAGAAAAGGATTCTTAAAAAATATGATCCGGATGTGCTTCCGATTGAGCTGGTATCCGGTCTGTATGAAGAGATGGAAGGGCTTGACCCGTTAAGCAAAATGTCGAATGTGGATATTCAGATTTGGCTGGAAGGAGACATTTATCTGAATGTAGATAAGATGAGTACAGCAGCGGGACTGGAAGTGAGAATGCCGTTGACAGACAGACGTATCTTTGATATTGCATCAAGAATGCCATCCAAATATAAAGTGAACGAGGAGCAGAATAAGGTGGCTCTTCGAACGGCAGCAGCAAAGGTACTGCCGGAAGAGATTGCATTTCGCAAGAAACTAGGATTTATCGTACCGATTCGTATCTGGATGGCGGATGAAAGATATAATCAGGATGTACAGGCAAAGTTCCACAGCGAAATGGCAGAAAAATTCTTCGATATGGCGGAAATCAATGCGATTTTTGAGGACTATATTGGCGGAAATTCTGACAATTGGCGGAAAGTCTGGACAATCTATACCTTCCTTGTATGGTATGAAGAATATTTTGTGAAAAGATAACATAGATTAATAAAATTTATAAGTCAAAATAGAGGCGGCCTTGGAAAGGGCGGCCTTTTTTGGAATATATAGATGAAAAGTATTTTGAGGTAAATGTGAGAATTGCTTGAAAAATGTGACAAAAAATGGGATAATAAAATAGTATAACTAAGCAAATATAATAAAAAGAATGGAGGAAAGAAGTATGAACAACTGGAAACGATTCGGTGCAGGTGTACTTTCCGCAGCGCTGGTGTTGACTTCAATTGCCGTAGTTCCGGCACAGGAAATCAAAGCGGCAGATGATCTGGAAATAAATTATGCACTGGGCGCATCTGCAACGGTCAGCGAGCAGGAGACGGATTACTGGGGAGCGGACAAGGCTGTAGATGGAATTGTAAACCGTGATGAACCTGTAAAAGCAAACCACTCACGTTGGGCAACGAACCCAAGCAGTTCTCAGACACCGCGAATTTTAACGGTGGATTTAGGAGTGGAAAGAACATTTGACCATTTCGTAATCGAATGGGAAAGAACGAATATTACAAACTTTAAGATTGCTGTTGCTGACAGTGCAGACGGTGAATGGACCAATGTGTACGTAAAAGATGATGGAGAGAACGTTTCATCTTTAACAAGTGACATCAAATTGGATGAGGCAGCAACTGGGCGTTTTGTACGCCTGACAGTAGATGGGTATAAAGCAGATCCGGGTAGCTGGCAGTCTGTATCCCTGTATGAATTTAAAGTGCTTGGTGATGTAGAAAACTTAAGCTTGGACGCAACAGCGGCAGCCAATGGTTATGAGGGTGGAACTAATTTTGTAGCAGGAAATGCCATTGATGGTAATGACACAACACGTTGGGCAAGCCCTGTAAGCCAAGGAGCACACTGGTTAAGTCTTGATTATGGAAAAGAAGTGACACTTCAGACATTCAAGATTCACTGGGAAAGAAAAAATCCTACGAATTACCGCATTGAAAAATCATCGGATGGAAGCAACTGGGAGACAGTAATAAGTTTTGACACCAAACCGGCTGATTATCGTCAGACAATCATTTTGGATGAAGCAATCAATACACAGTATGTACGTCTTTATGTAGAATCTTTCGATCCGACTGCAGCACCGGAGGGGCAAAACGAAGTAACATGGGCGACTGTTGGAATCTATGAATTTGAATCCTATGCTGTAGCATTTGAGGAAGCAGAGCTGCCAGCAAATCCTGGTGAGGCAGCTGATGCAATAGAAGTTCCGGAAAGTATTGAGGGAACGTCAGGAACATTCGAGATGCCGGAAGTAGATCCTGGATTTGAAATCAGCTTCATCGGTGCAGATTACGAGCAGATTTTAGACCGTGACCTTACCGTGTATGAACCACTGGTTACAAAAACAGTACAGATGAATTTCCGCGTAAACGAAGAAGGCAATGAAGAAAACGCAGTAGACTCCAAGGCATATAATATGGTAGTTACCGGAAAATATGAAGAAGAAGAAGGCGACAATGCAAAACCGGTAGTTATACCGGAACTTGCAGAGTGGAAAGGCGCAAAAGGCGGAGATTTTTCCGTCAACAAAAACAGCCGTATCGTAGTAGACAGTAAAGATGAAGCAGTGCTTGCAGTAGTAGCAGAAGAATTTGCGAAAGATTACGAAGAAGTAACAGGAAATGCAATCGAAATTGTATACGCAGACAGCGCAAATGCAGGTGATTTCTTCTTTACATTGATTGAAGAAGGAAAAGGTCTGAAAGAAGAAGGATATTACATGAATATTGGTGAATCTGTAGAGATCCAGGCGGAAGCATCCGCAGGCGCTTATTGGTCTACAAGAACTATTTTGCAGATTCTTACTCAGACAGGAAATACAATCCCGATGGGTCAGACACGTGACTATCCGAAATATGAAGTGCGTGGTTTCATGCTTGACGTAGCAAGAAGACCATTCTCTAAGAAGATTGTAGATGAAGTTGCTAAAAACATGCTGTGGTATAAGATGAATGACTTGCAGCTGCACTTGAATGACAACTACATATTCCTTGAAGATTATCCTGATTCCGAGGCAGCAATGACTGCATACGAAGGATTCCGTCTTGAATCTGATGTTAAAGCAGACGGAGATCTTAACAAACATGATCTTACCAGTGAAGATGTTTTCTGGACAAAAGATGAGATGCGCGATATGATTCAGAGTTATCGTAAACTTGGTATGGATATCGTACCGGAGTTCGATACGCCGGCACATTCTCTTGCATTTACAAAAGTACGTCCGGATCTTCGTATGGGAACAAGCGGTCGTGAGAATGACCACTTTAATTTACATAGCAAATACAATGATTCGCTTGAGTTTGTAACAAACCTTTGGGATGAATATTTGAAAGGCGAAAATCCTGTGTTTGATCAGGATACAATCATCAATGTAGGAACAGACGAATATTCTGCAACATATACAGAACAGTTCCGCAAGTTTACAGATGATCTTATCGCACACGGACAGGAGAATGGCAATACCGTACGTCTTTGGGGAAGCTTGACTGCAAGAAACGGAAGCACGCCTGTAAGAAGTGAAGGGGTTCAGATGAACATCTGGAATTATGGATGGGCAAATCCGAAAGCAATGTATGAGCAAGGATATGATTTGATTGACATGAATGATGGACGAGTATACATTGTTCCAGCGGCAGGATATTATTATGATTATCTTGGAAGAGCTTCTATGTATAATTATGACCCGGCAGCCGGCATGGGCGTTCCGGCAGGTTCTGAGCAGACGCTTGGCGGTGCTTACGCAATCTGGAATGATATGGTTGACAAGAAGGCGAATGGTCTTAGTGAGATGGAAATCTATGACCGTTTCTATGATGCAGCGCCATTCTATGCGTCTGCATTATGGGGCAAAGGTGATATGACATTTGCTGATGCCCAGGCTGCAAGCGCAGAAATCGGTGAAGCCCCACGCACAAATGCATATGATAAGGTGGAAAGCAAATCAGATGAAATCATAGATTATGATTTTGAAGAAGGTCTTTTGGATGGAACTGAAAATAGTTATGATGCAACAGATGCGGTGAATGCCAAAGTAGAAGACGGCGCACTTGTATTAAACGGTGATGACAGCTATGTATCTACACCGATTAACCGTGTCGGACCTGGACAGGAATTTACATTTGATATTACATTTACGAAACCGGCAATGCCAGGGCAGATTTTATTTGAAGCAGATGCAGAATACGGCACATTTGATATCCGTGTGATGGCAGATGGTACACTCGGATTTACAAGAGAAGGTTATGATTATTCATTCGGATACAAGCTCCCGGTGAATCAGAAAGTGACGTTTACTATAAAGACAAATGGAAGTTCCACGGTATTAACAGCAGATGGACGGGACTATCGTGCAGTCGGAAGTTATACATACGAAGGTAACTTAAAGGCATCCGGCATTACACGTGCTTCCTTGTCATTACCGATTGAGCGCATCGGTTCTAAGACAAATGCAGTGAATGCAGTGATTGATAATATTTCACTTACTTCAAAAGTTGCCGAAGCAACTTATAATATGATCGATCCTTCTGACTTTGAAGTAACAACAGACAATGAACAGTCATTGACTGGAAAAGAAGGACCGGTTTCACTCGCGTTTGATAATGATGAAACGACATTCTGGCATACGCAGTATAGTCCAAGTAAGAAAAACCTTCCGGCGGAAATCGTAATTGATATGAAGGAAGCATACGACATTAACGGATTCTATTATTTGCCAAGACAAAGCGGAGCAAATGGAAATATCAAAGAATATTCTATCTATTATGAAAATGAAGCAAAAGAATGGAAGCCGCTTATCGAAAATGGTACATGGGGCAGTTCTAATGATGAAAAGGCGGTATATTTTACACCGGTAAACGCTTCTAAAGTAAAATTAGTTGTATCAGATGGGGAAGGCGGATTCGGAAGTGCAGCAGAGCTTCGCGTATTAGAAGGAACAGAGGACCTCGCAAAAGTGACATACCGTACAAGCGCATATGTGCAAGGCGTTGGTAATGTGACTGTTTCCAAAGAAATCGTTGATAAGAGTGAAGCGGCAACATACACAGCAGAGAGCAAAAACGGATCTACATTTGCAGGATGGTATGATGTACTTGGAAACCTCGTAAGTGAAGAAGCAGTTTATACGGTAGTACCGGAAGAGAATCTTACTCTGATCGCAAAATTTGAGGGCGGAGAAGAAGGGCCGGTAGATCCGTCAACGGCAGATAAAACTGATCTTCTGGCTTTGATCGAATATGCAGAAACTCAGATGGCGAGTGAAGACTATATGTCAGTAATCCCAGCTGTAAGGACAGCATTTGAAGCGGTTCTTAATGAGGCAAAAGCAGTAAATGAAGCTGTTACAGCAACTCAGGCACAGGTAGACGCAGCATATGATGCACTTCTTGCGAAGGTACATCTGTTAAGCTTCATCGGCGGTGATAGTTCAGATCTTAAAACAGAATATGAAGTATTAAACGGATATGATTTGAACGCTTACACAGAAGAAAGTGCAAACGCATTAGCGAATGCATTAGCAAAGGCAAAAGAAATACTTGACTTAGGCGAGAATGCTCTTGCAGGGGATATTAAAGATGCTTATGATGCTTTAATGGCAGCAAAAGAAGGTCTCGTACGCCGCCCGGTTAACAAGGCTAAGCTAGAGGCACTGGTTGTTCAGGGAGAAGGATATGCGGCAGAAGCAGAGAAATATATCTCAGTAGAAGACCTTAATACAGCACTTGAAGCTGCAAATGCAGTATTAGGATTATCTGATACAGAGATTACACAGCAAAAAATTGATGATGCCTACAGTGTATTGCTTCAGGCTATCTTCGGATTAAGAGAAAAGCCAAATAAGGATGCGCTTAAAGATCTTATTAAAGATGTTGAGGCAATCGACCTTAGCAATTACACCGCAGAAACTGCAAATGCAGTAAAAGCAGCACTCGCGTATGCGAATGAGATATTTGCAGATGAAACTGCAGATCAGGATCGTGTAGACGCAGCAGTTGCCGCATTAAATAAAGCAGTAGACGGCCTGGAAGCTAGTACAGGAACACCGGCGGAAGGCGATGATAAAGTGGCAGCAGGTGATAAGACAGATAATAAAGCAGCTTCTAATAATACAGGAAGCAAGACAACAAATAAAACAGCTGGTAATACAGCAGCTAAGACAGGTGACAGCGCAAATCCGGTAGTCCCGGCAGCAGCAGGAATGGTAGCTCTTCTTGGTGTATGGTTTGTTTGGAAGAAAAAATAAAAATTATTAAAAAATTTAAGGTGACCTCGCAAGTTCTTGGACTTGCGAGGTTATTTTTGTTGTTTGTCTCATAATTTGACAATCTTACTTTGGGGTGATAAGATAAAAAAATAAAGCAAGAATAGAAAAATGTAAGAGGAGAAGTCGTGAAAGCATTATCCACATTAGGAAGTATAAACCAAGAAAGACAGCAACAAATTAACAGAACGCTTATATTGAATCTGCTGAGAAAAAAAGGATTGTGTGCAAGGGTTGACCTGGCGAGACTGTCAGGACTTCGAGGAGCTACAATTACGAACATCATAAATGAATTTATACAAGCTGATTTTGTGATAGAAGAGGGCCTTTTGACAGGGAGCAAGGGAAGGCGTTCGATCGGTATCAAGATCAATGGAGCTAAATATAAGGTTCTAGGCATTAAACTCGCCAGAAGATCTTATGGTCTTTCCATTCTTGGAATGGATAATCAATTATATAAAGCAAAGCAGTTTTCGTTTTCGAAAATGACGGAAGCAAAAGATATGATTGCAGAGGTAAGAGAGAATGCAAAGAAAATGATTGCAGAAGAAGAAGGAGAGGTACTGGCGATTGGAGTTGCGGTACCAGGACCGTATAAGAAAAAGAATGGCAAGCTTGTTTTTATGACGAACTCAGCCGGATTTGAAAACGTAGATATCCTGGATGAAATACAAAAAGGTTTTGATATTCCGGTATTTATTGAGAATGATGCCAATGCAGGAGTAGTAGCTGAGCAGTGGAAATGTGATGAACAGTCGGAATATCCGGAAGAAAATATCGTATATGTCGTAGCAGGAGAAGGAATCGGATGCGGCATTATCTCGAAAGGAGAATTGCTAAGAGGAGACAGCGATACGGCAGGGGAGATCGGACATTGTTCCATTAATTTTGAGGGACCCTTATGTGAATGTGGGAATAGAGGATGCCTGGAAATGTATTGTTCCATGGAAGTACTCAACCAAAATATACGTAGCCGAATGGAAAAGAGTGACGATACTATTTTAGAATCAGACTTTTCATATGGGGAACTTAAAGCTGCGATAGCAAAAAAAGATACGCTTGCGGTTGAAGAATATTTGAAAGTCTGTGAATTTTTGGGAATTGGAATCGTAAATATTATCAACCAGATAAATCCAGGAAGTATTATCATTGGAGATTTGCTGGCTGAATTGGATAAGGAGATTTTTATAAACACAGTTCAAAAGGCCGTACAGCAAAGAGTCAGAAAAAGTATCTGGGAAACTTTAAGAATGGAGACAAGTACTATCGGGGAAGATGCGATCTTAGTAGGATCGGGGCTGATAGCAGTTGAACGGATTTGCGAGGATCCGTTTGCATTTGTAAAAAAGAATAGAGAATAGAGGAAAGCTGATGCAAGAGAGAATATTTTGTATCAGCTTTTTGTTCGTCTGGGAGAGGTTTTGGAGTTCTGAGAATTTTTAGAAGTATACAAACTATTTGTGAGAAATAGACAAAGATAAACAAAGATTTTTGTAAAAAATATAGAAAGTGAATAAATATATGGAAAAATCAGAGATAGTATGATACAGTATATTTATTAATTCGATTAATTAATTAGAAAAGAAAAAAGTGTGTAAATATAATAAGCTATTATATGTTATTGTTTTACTATGTGATATCTAATTTCTTGTATTATAAATTTGCTCATATTTGCTTAATTATGTTGACGATATTGAACGGAAAGTTATTCTTGTAGATAAACCGGAAATAACAATGTTAGGGGGATTTCGTTATGAAGAAGTACAGGAAGGTTTTATTTTTGCTTTTTGCGCTTGTTATATCAATAATTTTGCTGGCTGGCTGTAATTTAAAAGAGGAGGAATCAGAAGAGGATTCCTTGCATCTATACAGTAAGGGAATTGATGAGAACGGTTTTTGGAAAGGTATTAAAGCGCTTGATTATATTAAGGATTTTGAGTATGAAGGAATTGCGATTCCTTCCGAGGTATATGAAGTGACTGAGGAACGTCTTCAATACCAAATTGATACTCTGATGTCCGGATATATTGCAAGAAATAAAATCACAGACCGTGCGATTGCCGATGGAGATACGGTGAACATTGATTATGAGGGAAAAGTAGACGGAGTTGTGTTTGAAGGCGGTTCTACTATGGAAGTAGGCGTGGACGTCATTATTGGAAAAACAAATGACGAAAGAGATGCACAAGATACGCTAAGTTTTCTTGATGGATTTCTGGAAGAGTTAATCGGACATATGCCTGGTGAGACGATGAATATCGAAGTAACGTTTCCTGATGATTATTATGAAGAACAATTGAGAGGAAAAACGGCTGTATTCACAACAACCATAAATTATATTGTGGAACGGGAAGAATTGACCGATGCATTCGTTGCAGAACACCTGTCTGAAAGCGATGGATGGACAACCATCGAAGAGATGAGAGAGGGCATGAGAGCACAGATTCAAAAAAACTTGGTGCAGCAGTATATTATGCAATATCTTGCGACGAAAGTTTCTGTCAAATCGGTCCCGGATTCACTGATAAAATATCAGGAAAAGATTCTGTTGAATGATTATCGGGAGTTGGCGGAGTATAACGGAATCGAATTGGAAGAATACCTAAAAACGGTTGAAGGTTTTTCTGACATAGAGGAGTGTATGAAAGAGGCACAGGACAGTCTGATAGAAAATGCAACATATACCCTTGCTGTACAAGCTGTGGCGGAAGATGTCGGGATATCAGTCACTGATGAAGACATAGAAAACTATTTTTCTGAACATTTGTGGTCAAGCGATGTTTCCACACAAACGGATTATTATGGTTTGCCTTATGTAAAACAAGGAGTTTTAGGACAGAAGGTTGTTGACTATATTGCAGAAAATGCCAAATTGGAATAGTGTTGGCAATACAAATCAGTAGGAAGCGTAAAAACGAGAGAAGGGAGATGGTATATTTATGAAGAAGGGAATTATACTCAGATGTGTACTAACGCTTATGCTGCTGGTTGGCATATATGGAGGCGGGAGCCTTACCGTACTGGCGGCAGGCCAGGTGACCGTGCAGGTAAACGATGTTAATGTCAGCCCTGGGGAGACGGTTACAACGGAATTGGTCATGAACGGAACATTTGCAACTTTTCAAGGGCGTCTGTTGTATGATACGGATGCGTTGATCTTGGAAGAAATGGAAGCTGCGGATGCGATTTCCGGAAGTATGACAATATTCAATCAGGATGCAGTAACGGGTGAATTTGTGGATGCTTCCTTTGCCAGCGCTTCAACCAGTGATATGGAGATAAACGGCACAGTTCTTACACTGACTTTTCGTGCCGGCGATAAGGCAAGCGGATCCTATTCATTCCGTGTAGAACAGTTCCAAGTCTATGATGCGGCAGGGGAAGAGCTTACTGTTGAAGCTGTAGATACGGTTGTAGACAGAGCGGCCCTGGAACCAATGGGAACTTCCGAATCAGGTGACACGGAGCCGGAAGATTCCGGAATATCGACTGCGGAAGAGAAAAAAGCCGAGCAGGGAAATAAGCAATCGACAAAGTCAAAGTCGTCAGGATCACAATCAGTGCCAAAGCCGCTAACCAGTAGTTGGAACGGCAGTGTACAGTCCGACAACAATGGAGGAATCATCCTATTTACTATTTTGGCTATTGTGGTTGTCGCAGGTATAGCAATCGCTGTATTCCTTCGTAGTAAGAAAAAAAGAGATAAGTAAAGAAACAAAGTGTTCGATTATGTTTTTAGAAAAAATTTTTAGGAGGACTTTCAAATGAAAAAATTATTATCATGTGTAATGTCAT
The DNA here is from genome assembly GCA_910585545.1 of uncultured Lachnospiraceae bacterium. Taxonomy (GTDB): domain Bacteria; phylum Bacillota; class Clostridia; order Lachnospirales; family Lachnospiraceae; genus An181. The sequence continues at coordinate 47,002 of CAJUFN010000004.1, read as the reverse complement.
TCGTACTGTTATTATCAGTATCCGCAGTAGCTGCAATACCTGCGTTGGCTGCTGAGTCGGCAACCTTGTCAGTATCTAGTGCAAGGGCAGAGAAGCCTGGAGATACCGTTACAGTGGATGTCAGTCTTCAAGGTACAGTAGCTGGTATCCAAATCGAGATTCGGCATGATCCAGAGGTGCTTACACTTGTAGAAATCAAAGAAGGACCGCAATGCCCAAATGGGTTGGTTGAAAAAAGCGTTGAAAATAGCCGTTTTGTATATGCATCGGCTACAGAGAGCAGTGTAGATGGCGTTATTGCACAGTATACATATGAAGTGAATCCGAATGCGGCAGTGGATACGGAATCTGAGTTAGAAGTAGTGCAGGCTCTTATGGTGCCGGAAGATATCAATGCTAGTTATAATGCAACGGTGACAAGCCATGGTTCGGTGGTAGTAGGATCTGATGACGGCAGCGAGCCAAGTGAGCCGAGTGAACCAAGTGAGCCAAGTGAACCGGAAGGACCTGGAACCGGTGAACCAGAAGGTCCAGGGACGGGCGAACCAAGTGATCCGGGGACAGGCGAACCGAGTAATCCGGGAGAACCGGGAAATACAAATAAACCAGGCAGCTCATCTGATGATCCGAAGAAGAGTCCTACTACGGGTGATACAAACGCAGAGCTGTTATGGATAGCTATGCTTTTGGGCGGAAGCGCTATCGTATCGGCAGCAGCTATGAAGAAACAAAGAGTATAGTTGTTGTGGGTAATGTGATAGGAGGGATGCTAAAAAAGAGGAATAAATAAAGTAACAATAAAAACTGTGAAAAAATAATTTAGAAGGAGGAAGGGAAAATGAAGAAGAGACGTAAAGTAAATAAGAAAAAAGTGATTGCTACGCTTTGCACGGCTAGCATGTTAGTAACTGCATATGCAATTCCAGCATTGGCAGATGATCCGGTGTATGAGAATTATGCAAAAATAAGATTTGTTGAGAACAAGAACGGTCTTGTCCTTGGTTACAGCACGGAAAGTGGTGTGGGTATCCTGTATGACGTAGATTCCGGTTACTATTTTAAAGACCTCAATAAGAACGGTAAGATTGACAAATATGAGGACTGGCGTCTGGATATTGAAACTCGTACAGATGACCTTCTGTCCCAGATGCCGCTTGAGCAGAAATTTGCACTCATGGGCCATAGCGGAAATAATGTGGAAAAGGGACAGCGTATGTCTGTTAACAGAAGTATCGGAAAAGGCGAACAGGCGGATGGCAAAACCGGTAATGGTCTTCAGATGAGAGCCGAAGCTACCGAATTTGGTATTCCTTATTCTTACAGCTCAGACCCGGTACATACTGGGGTTATTGACACAGGTTCCAACGATGAAGGCGGCGGCGGTACAGGTTTTGCGCCGGTAACAACTATCTCACGTTGGCCGAATACTCTGGGTCTGGCAAATTCTTTTAGTGCTGATCTTCATTATACTTATGGCCGTACAATTGCTAAAGAATACAGAAACAGTCAGATTTTCCAGCAGCTTGGGCCATTGCTTGACCTTGCAACACATCCAACCTGGAGCCGTATCGCGAGTGCTGTTACCGAAGATTATGACCTGCTAGTCGACTTGGGACAGGCAGAAGTTGCCGGCATGCAGACCACCGAAACTACTTATGAAGATTATGGATTACCGGAAGGTTGGGGAAATGAATCCATCGGCGCTATGGCGAAACATCTTCTTGGTACTGCAGGCGGTGAGTTTGGTTATGAAGGTCATACCCAGATCGGCGGATGGCTGGCTTATCCAGGCGGCGGCTACGAGAAGATGATCGATACCATGGCAGCAGCAGGTGGTATTGGAGTCTATCCGGAACATTCTTCTAAAGTTGTGAACGCTGGTATGACAGCATATGGTATCGCAGTTGGCGATGATGGTCTTGGCAGACACAATGAGCTCCTTGGCGACAAACGTTTCTCTTTAGTTGGCGGCGGCTACAGCAAATGGCTGATGACGGATTACTTAAGAGAAGGTAAAAACTGGGATGGTATGATTACTTCTGATTGGGGTATCTATGGCGGCACTGCTAACTCCAATCATGGTATGCAGAATAAGTTTGGTGTAGATGATACTCTGCGTTATTTCGTTTCTTATATGTCCGGTATGTCTCAGACTGGTGGTACCGGTAACGTTGCGACTTGCCAGTTGGCATATGATCTTGGTGTAAACGGTGACGCGTCTCTTGGCATTCCTGCATATGGCCAGGAATACATGGACAATATGGTTGATTCCAGAGCAGGAAACGTTATCAAGACGATCATGAAGTGTGGTCTGTTTGAGAATCCATATACGGATCCTTATAAATCAGATGCAGAGAATGGAAGCAGCGAACTCAATGATATTGCGTTCAAGGCTCACCATGAATCTATCGTTATGCTCAAGAATCATGACGATATTTTGCCACTTGAAAACAATGACGAGCTGAAAGTCTATGCAGTTGGCAGCTATATGGGAGGAAGCACCAGCGGTTATGGCGCTCAAGGTCATGATAACAGAGGTATTGCAGAGATGGCTGGACGTTTCTATAATACCACAGAGAATCCGGAAGAAGCTGATGTTGGTATCGTAATGCTTACTGGTCCGAATAACAGTAATGGTGTGGAAGGTCAGGCTCAGACAGCTCAGTTTGCTCCGTATACGAAGGAAGTTGGACGTGAAGTTTCTCTTGGCGGTTACTGGTATCATGCAGATGGTTCCATCGTTCAGGCTACAGAGATCCCTGATCCATCCATCGGCGATTACAAACAAAACATGAGTAATATCGGATTCACGAATCCAGGTACGCAGGAAGTTTTGGATACGCTTCTTCAGGCAAAAGAAGCTTTGGGTGACAAACCAATCATCCTGATTCTTAACTATAGAAATGCAGTTGTTCCGGCAGAATTTGAACCGTTGGTAGACGCTATCGTTGTTGGTGTAGAGACTGCTCAGGAAGCATTCATGAATGTCATCAGTGGCAGATATGAGCCAACCGGTATGCTGGCAATCACTATGCCGCGCAGCATGAATCATATTGAAATGTCTGCAGAAGACGTTCCGGATACAACTCCGTATGTTGACGCTGATAACAATGTATATCAGTTTGGTTTCGGCTTAAACTACAGCGGCAGAATCGTTGATGAACGTACGGAACAGTATTTGAATCTTACCGGAATCAACGAAGTTGAAGCAATTGATGATAATCAGGTTAAAGTTCCAATTGAATTGTTAGGATACAAGTATGGACCGACTGGCGTAAAAGCAAATGTATACTATGATGAGTCTGAATTGACCCTCGTAGGTTATGAGTCTGCTCCAGGTTCCCTGATTGTAGGCAATGGCGATCGTTTCGTATTTGCAAGCGCAACTCCGGTTACCGAGAATACGGTTATCGGTTATGCGATCTTCGAAGTTGCGAAAGGCGCTAGCTTCGATACTTCCAAAGTATCCTTCGCTATGGATGGTGCAGCTTACGACGTAGACCTTAATCCGACAACTGCTCGTTTCAACGATGCAGAAGTTACCAGAGTTGCTATTCCTGGTGATGTCAATATTGACGGTCAGGTAGATATCAGAGATGCAGTCTTAGTTCTTAAGTATATAGCAGGCGATGTAGAATTGTCTGAAAGTCAGATGGCAGCAGCAGATATAAACGGCGATGGAGATATCAATGTTGCGGATGCAGTTGCTATCATGCAGATGTGTGTGGCATAGTTGTTTTATTACAAGTTTAATCTGAATACTTAGGCGTTATTAGATGTAATAGCTGCCGCTTGTCTTGGAACGAGCGGCAGCTATAATTTTGTGAAAAATAGATAAAAGGAGAAGACGCATTTATACAAAAATATAGAAAAATAATGTTTATATGGAAACGGATATAATAAAATGGTACAATTGATTAAATGGATTAATTAATAAAACTTGTAAAAGGAGAAGACTATGAAGAGAAAGACAATTTGGAAAAAGGCAGGTATATATACCATGACCGCGGCATTAACGGTTTCTTGTATACCAAATGCTGACTTACCTTTCATAAAAAGACAAAACAGCACGATTGTGGCACAGGCGGCATCCGGTTATGTACAAGGAACGGTAAAAAGAGCACCGTCTGCAGCCAATCTGGAGGAGAATGGGAATCTTGGATGGGTACACTGTAATGACAAAAATCAGTCCTTGTGGGCAGGTTCAGAAAAATCACAGATTACGAATGTGAAATTAGCAGGAACTCTGGCACAGATTATGAATGATACAGATACGAATTTTGTGTATACCGGTTCTGAAGCAGATAACAGAAAAGGACAAGTTATTAATAAAATCGGGGGTAAGACAACATTCAATCTCCCGGCAAGCACAGAAGAGAAATATGTATCCGTGTTTACGGGGTCTTGGGCTTCTGATATACAGTTGTCGGTGTATATTAACGATGAACTGGAATATTCCAATACGCATGGAAAATCGGAAACGACATCTGGTGCAGAAAGCTACCTTACGATGTTTTCCTATCATACAGACAATATGGATGATGAAGTAAGAGTAGAGATTGAAACCGTGAAGGTGTATGATACGACTTATGGAAATCATAGCATTCAGGCAATTGCGCTTTCGGATAAAGAACAGTCATTTGGCAGACCGATTTCCGGAGGTTTGGTAAATGCAGAGGTGAATGCAGCTCCAGCGAGAGTAAATTTAAGTAAGCAGGGAAATATAGACTGGATGCAGTTGGATTCAGCAGAATTCGGAAGTTTTAACCGTAAGAATACAGTGGACCCAGGATTGACGAATATGTCCCTGATCGGAGCATGTGATTATGTGACGGAGAATTCCAAAACAAATTTTGTATACAGCGATGGTATGTCTGCGCTTGTATCGCCAGATGTGTTGAAAAAGGCATTAGTATTTACCGGAGAAGGCAATGGATTTTCGTTTAATGTGCCGGCAAGTGTGGAGAACAGATGTCTGGATATCTATACGGGTGCATGGGCAGCAGATATCAAAGTGACGATGCTCATTAACGGGGAAGTGGCATATGAGAATTCTTTTGGAAGCAGTGATACAACTTCTGGAAGTCCGGCAAAATACCAGGTGCTAAGACTTGATTATCATACGGATAATGCAGATGATGAAGTGAAAGTAACTGTAGAAGTAGGTAAGGTATATGATTCCCGTTATGGAAACATGAACATTGGAGCAATTACGCTTGGAACGGAACGCGTAGAGGATGACGGAAGCATTGTTGGCGGCGTGATGAGGAATGCTCCGGCAGCGGCAGATTTATCCGCAGATGGAAAGTTGGATTGGATTTATCTTAATAATAAGGCATTGGTTTCCTATAATAAGAAAGCGGATGTAGATACATTGATTTCGGATGTGACTTTAGTTGGAAAAGCCCAAGCAGATCCGATCAGCAAAAAGACAAAAACAGCATTTAGCTATTCGGATGGGGTTACTCCGGAAACAGAAGAAGACAGTCATTTTGCATATGTATTCCAAGGAGAAGGAAGTGGGATTGAGTTTTCTTTGCCGGGAAGCACCGATATGAAATATCTGAATTTCTATGCGGGGGCGTGGGCAGCAGATGTAACAATTGAGCTTCTTGTAAATGGGAAGGTACAGTATACAACCGGATTTGGAAGTTCTAGCACGGTGAATGATTCTACTGCTTATCAGGTAGCGAGACTGCAGTATAAGACTGCAGGTGCGGATGATGAGGTGCGGGTTCGTGCAGTCGTAACCAAGGTGTATGATGATGTCTGGGGTAACATGAATGTAAGCGCCATTACTGTTTCGGATGAGGAACCGGCAAACTTAGAAGAGACAATTAAAACAGATGAATGGAATATAAACCACAGCGGCGGAGAGATTTCTTCCCTACAGGCCAAGATTGGCGGAGAGATGTACAATATTCCGATGCGTACTGATCAGTACAGTGGATTTGTATGGACTCTGGATGGCAGGAAAATCTCAATGACTGCCACAGAACAGAACGAAGACGGAAGCCTTACTTACAAAGGTACATATAAACAAAACGGAAAAGATCTTACATTTACCATGCATTATAGCGTAAATGAAGAAAAGCAGCTTGTCGTGACGGCATCTGTAAAGAACAATCAAGGCGAAGAAGTGGCAATTGACCAGGCAAGTATCCAGGTTGGATTCAACACATATCTGGAAAGATATCCAGATTACAATGACCAGCTTTTCCCGACATTGTTAAGATGCGAAAAAACACATGCATGGGGGTATTTTACAACACCATCTGGAAGAATCATGACAATCGCAACAGATAGTCCGGTTGCTTCCTACACGCTGGATTATCAGAGTGGTCTGCACCGCATTTACTCTGCATCTTTGGATGTACTGCAGTCCGGGAAATTACCAAAGAGGCATCCGCAGGATATGAATAAACTAGGTGCAAATGAAGAAAAAACATGGAATATTTACCTAAAACCGGTAGAAGATTTAAATGATATAGACGGAGTAAAACCGACCATTGCCAAGAGTACAAAAGTTCCTACATTTGAGGCAGATCGTTATACACTGGCACAAGGAGAAGAAAGCCGCATTACAGTGCGTTCTTCTGAAGCAATTGCAGCTAACAAGCTTGTGATAGAATCTCCACAAGGCGATCTCTCTGAGCTGGAATTAACAGAAAATGGTGAAGGGGTGTACACTGCAATATTCGAAGCAGGAGACAAGACAGAAGGTGTTTATAAAATTACTGTGGAAAATGAAGCAGGATTTTTAAGTGAGATGAACCTTAGCATTCGTAAGTCATGGTCCTGGTATATCGAGAAAGCAAGACAGGCAGCAGTAGAAGCGCCGCAGAAGGGAAGTTCTCATGCTGAGACTTATTACGGATTCTATTCTGCATATGTTGCAAAAAAATATTTCCCGGATGCAAAGTGGGATGACCAGATTGACGAGAAGTTTGAAGAAGTATATCCGCTTATGTATGATGTGAACACCGGACTTCCGACGTCATGGGAGGACCGTATCCAGAATCATTCTACCACATTAGGTATTTATGTAGATAAATTTGAAAGTTCAGGGAATATGAAGGAGCTTGAAAAAGCAGAAGGCCTGGCAGATTTTCTTATGACAAAACAGAAGGCAAACGGCGGGTATTATAATGGTTCTGTAGATTATACATCCGTAATCTATCCGGCAAAATCCATTATGGAATTAGCACATGTGGAAAAAAGCCTGAAAGAAGATGAGACATTAAGTCAAGAACAGAGGGAGTACTTTGCAGAACGCTATGAACTTCATATGGATTCCCTGACAAGAGCCATGGACAGACTGGTATCGCTTGATGGAAACTTTGATACGGAAGGACAGGGTACGTTTGAAGATGGCGCTAATTCCTGCTCTGCAACACAGTTGAGCGAATTTGCCCTGATGTTCCCGGAGGGAAGTGCCGAGCGGGCAAAATATACAGAGGCGGCAAGAAAGATTATAAACAGCCATACTTCGCATCAGCAGACACAGATTCCGGATTCCCGTATGAACGGCGGAACATTGCGTTTCTGGGAGGCACAGTATGATGTAGAGATGAAACTTACTTCTACAGCGCCAAACATGATGAACTCTCCTCATGGATGGTCTGCATGGAATATTTATGCGTTATTTAATATGTATGAATTAACAGGAGAAGTTTCTTATCTTGAGAGAGGTATGAATGCAATGGGTTCCTGTGCACAGCTGATGGGGTACGATGGAATTCTTAACTGGGCATTTATCTCAGACCCTCAAAGAGACACGAATTTCTTTGTAAAAGATGAAGAAAAATCGGAAGGGGATGTAATTGTAGGGAAACACGAAAGACGTACCATTGGTGAAGAGTATGTACCGATGATCAGTTACTGGTGGAAAGCGCCGAAGAACACATGGGTAACCGGATACACTGCAATGGGCGGCGGACAGGGTTCTTGCTGTGACAATGACGTGCATGAAGTATTTAAGGCGCTTGGCGAAGTTGCTCTTACAAAATCTTATGTATATGAAAAAGCAGACGGAAGCTTTGAGGCATACAATGCAGAAGCACATCTTGATGGAGATACGCTTGTAGTGGTGCCAAGCGAAGACGTAGTATCTAATGTAAGTGTGCAGCTTATGAGTGACCGAGAGGTTTCTGTAGAATTCTATGATGGAGTGAAAACAGAAAATGTGTCAGCAGGTGCACCGGTTTGGATAAAAACAAAAGAAAATGCGGTGGACATAAGCAAGCTTGATAAAGACAGCTCATTGAAAGAGTTAAAGGTATCCGGCGGCATGATGGACAAAGAGTTTAACAAAGAGATTATGGAATATTCCGTAGATATCGGAAAGAAAGCCGGTGAGGTAACGATTACTCCGGTGCCAAGCAGTGATAAAGCAATCGTATATGTAGACGGAAACCGTGTGGAAAATGGCAAAGGGTATACGGTGAAATTAGACGCACCATTGGAAGAAAAAGATATTAAAGTCCGCATTAAATCCGAGATGCAGTCTGGTGAGACAACTTACTCTATAAAGGTGTCTAGTATGGGTAATGCATATATCCTTCCTGTTGAAGGGCAGAGTGCATCCGCAGGAAGCCAGCATGGAAGTACAAGTGAAGGTCCGGCGGCATTTGTGTTGGATGAAGATCCAAATACCATCTGGCATACCGACTATAGTGGCGGAACTGTTCCGATGGAAAACAGATGGATCGAGATTGCGCTTGCAGAGAAGACAAAGGTCTGTGGTGTACGTTATTTGCCGCGTCCGTCTGGTACAAATGGTGACTTCAGAGAATATGGAGTATATGTAAGTTCGGATCATGGTGCTACATATACAAAGGTAACGGAAGGTGAATGGGACAAGACGAGAGATTGGAAGACGGCAGGGTTTGACGATGTTGAGGCAACTAATGTACGTATCACACCAATCAAGACGGAAGGCAATTTCGGAAGCGCCGCAGAAGTTAGAGTCATTGCGGCAGGAGAAGAGATTCCGGAAGAAGCTGATAAAGAAGACTTGGCGGCGCTTATCCAATATGCCCAGGATGCGCAGAAAGATCCGAGTTACAAATATGTTGTTGCAAAAGTAAGAGAAATGTTTGAACAAGCGCTTGCAGATGCAGCCGCAACAAATAACAATCCGTCAGCAACACAGTCACTGGTAGATGCAGCATATGATGCGCTTCTTGAGACAGTACATCTTTTGGAATTCAAAGGGAATATGGAGAAACTGGAATCTCTTGTAGTGACTGCAAGAGAGGAAACGAAAGAGAAGTATACGCCGGATAGCTGGGCAGTATTTGCTGAGGCATTGCAGGAAGCGGAAACGATACTGACAGAAGGCAATACGCTTCAGGCAGAGATTGACGTAGCGCGCACGAAACTTCTGAACGCAATCTTTGGATTAAGAGAAGTACCGAACAAAGATAAGTTAGAAGGATTGCTTGCAAAGGTGAATGCAATGGACTTAAGTGTATACAGCACGGAAACTGCAAGTGCAGTGAAAGCAGCATACGCAAAAGCAGCAGCAGTATTTGAAGATGAGAATGCAGATCAGGCCAAAGTAGATGCGGCAGTTGCAGAATTAGAAAAAGTGGTAGCAGCAGCGAGGGCAGAAGGCGAAGAAAAAGATTCTGGAAATACAACGTCTGACAATGCAGAAAGCAAGACAGATATAATAAAGACGTCTTCAACGGGTAATACAACAACGAATACGGCAAAGAAGCCAGCCAAGACGGGGGATACTGCAAATGCAGCGATTCCGGCGGCAGCAGGACTTGCAGCAATTTTAGCAGCGATTATGTTGTGGAAGAAGAAATAAGCTAATATAAGTGAATTATAGAGATTACTTTTATTTTGAGAAGAATTACGTTATAATAAAATAAAAGTAATCAGCTATATGTTGTAATCAGAGGGGTGTGAAAGAAATGTGTACACGAAATGAACTGAATTTAATATTGCAGGCAATGGCTCAGGCATATCAAGCAGTGTATGGAGCAAATATCGTGAAAATTATTTTGTATGGTTCTTATGCCAGGGGTGATCAGCAAAAGGATTCGGACATAGACATTGTAGCTATTGTGCAGGGAGAAAGACAAAGTCTTCAGCAAGAGTTGAAAAGAGTGTGGGACATTTCAGCTGATTTGGAATTGGAGTATGGCACCATCATATCTCCAACAGTTATTCCGTTTGCAGAATATGAGAAATATAAAAAAGATTTACCTTATTATAGAAACATTCACAATGAGGGGGTAGAAGTAGTTGCCTGATAATAGGGAAGGATTGAAAGCATATAGATTGGAGATGGCGAAAGAACGATTACACTCCTCAAAAATTCTTTTAGAGGCTGGAAGTTATAAAGATTCTATAGGACGTTCTTATTATGCGATGTTTACAGCCGTACGTGCACTGCTAGCAGTAGACGGACAAGATTTTTCAAAACATGCCGGGGTTATTGCGTATTTTCAGAAAGAGTATGTGAAGACAGGAACGTTTGACAAGAAATATTCAAAATATATCAGTCAGGCATTTCAAATCCGAAACAATACTGACTATGCAGACTTTTTTCTTGTGTCGTTGCAAGATGCAAAGGAGCAATATGAAAGAGCAGAAGAATTTGTAAAAGTGATTGAAGAGTTCTTAAAAACTGAATAGAGGTTACTGTATCAGTAGTGTAAATTTAGCAAGGGTTCCCCGGATTGCCGGAGAACCCTTATTAAAGTTTGCCTTTTATAATTTGTCTGCTTGTAGAATGATAAAAAATCAGATAAAATTAGTCCTAGACAATAAATTTATTATGAAAGTGAAAGGAGCATAGACTTGAGAAAACGTATTTTTCAGACGATAGTACTTACGATTGTAGGGTTATGGCTGTCAATTAGTGTGTCGGCGTTGATTTCCAGGGGTGTGTGGAGTGTGTTTCGTCCACCGGAGCTGATCGGAGGAAAGTATGTTGGGATTGACATAGAAAGTATTGGTATCCGTGTGACAGAAGCATATTTTGAAAAGTTGAAAGGCTGGAAAGTGCCGTATGACTACCGAATCAGAGAGGCGAAGCTTGAACATGTGGAAATATTGGAAGAGTATTATATACAGTTGGATTATAGGGTGAAGGCTGCAAGCGCTTGTCCTCAGTTGATTTCTAATCTGGGACTTGTGGGAGCAAAAGAATTATATACATATTATTGGCAGACAGTATTGCATTTTGAAAAGAAGGACGGCATATGGACTGTGGATAAAAGGATGCGGCCGGTGGAATATCAGCTGCAAAGTCCATCCATGATAGAAGAGTTTAAACGTTTGCAGACACAGCGCTATAAGATGCAGACCAATAAAGAGATGGGGTATTACATACGGGATGGTGTGCTGCAAGTGACTTATGACGGCGGAGAGACATTCAAAGAAGTAAAAGACGGATATGAGATGGTATGCATTACGCCAAACGGAACCTATGACGAGCTTCTTATGGAGAACAGTTATATTGTCACGCCGGAATTTACGGCGTTTGTGGCATATCCCGAGGAAGGCGTATCGCTGTTATACAGTACAGATGAGGGAAGTACATGGAAGACAAGCAAGATAAGCGATATGGGATATCGGGCAAATACATTTGTTTCAAAAAGTGAGAGCAAATATTACGTAACTTCGGCAGTTGACAGAACCGGGGGCAGTGATTATTATGTGACCTTTGTTTCCGAGGACCTTAAAACGTGGACAAGGATTCATCAGCCGGAATGGATGTATTCCAACCTTAGCTGTGTGTATTGGAACAATGCAGATGTTGGATATTATGCAAAGGGTGATTTGTGTTATATGTCAAAGGATGGAGGAAACAGCTTTTCTCAGATGCAGATTCCGATGGCGGAGGAAATAGTTTCAAAGCTGGGATTCAATCCGTTTGATACGATCGAGATGATGTATGAGGAAAATGGAATTACTTATATGGTCATCGGGCAGGGAGATGATGGCGATTACGCGAAAGATGGAAAGATAATCAAGGCATTGTTTCGGTCGGAGGATGGAGAAATCTTTACTTTTGCAGAAGAGATTATGGACTCTGTGGAACTGGCAGGATAAGGAGGGTGTTATGAAGATGATAAGAATTTTAGTGTGTGCCATAGCAGCCGCAGCATCCGGCTGGTTTCTGTATAACGGAGCAGAATTGTTCTTTTTTTACCGCGATTTGCGGCAAAGCAGTTTGCTTATGGCATCCGGAGGCGCTCTGGCTGTTTTGTATGTGTGGAATATTTGGCTGCTTCTGAAAAAGAATAAGGAAGAAAAGGTTGCTGTCGAGAGAAATGTCAAAGCCATGCTGTGTTCGGGGATGGCATATGGAATGGCAGCAGCGGGCATGGCAGTATATGTGATGCGATATAGGGGGAAGATGTGGATTTTAAGTATAGCCGTGATGGTATTTGCCATTACATTTCTTCTGGATATTGTTATGACAGAAGTGGTGAGGAGATGGAGAATCAGCAGGATTTTGGCGCTCCCGGAAAAAAATAAGTGAAGAAGAGAGTGATGGAAATGAGCAGTAAGATACTTGTAGTAGATGATGAGAAAGAGATTGCGGATTTGGTTGCGTTGTATCTGGAGAATGAGAATTTTACAGTGATAAAATGCTACACGGCCATGGATGCATTGAGGTGTATTGAAGAAGAAACGCTTGATATGGCGATTCTGGATGTTATGCTGCCAGGGATGAGCGGTCTTGAGCTCTGCCGGAAAATCAGAGAAAAGTATCAGTATCCGGTGATTATGTTGACGGCAAAAGGAGAAGAGATTGATAAAATCACGGGTCTGACTTTAGGAGCGGATGATTATATTACAAAACCATTTCTGCCGCTTGAGATGGTGGCGAGGGTAAAAGCGCAGATTCGCCGTTATACACGATATAATCAGAGTGAAAACAAGAAAAAGGAAGAAGAAGTGATCGTGCATTCGGGATTAGTGCTGAATATAAAAACACATGAGTGCACCCTGAATGAAAGACCGCTCACATTGACGCCTACAGAATTTTCGATTTTGCGTATTTTATGTCAGCAAAAAGGGAATGTGGTCAGCGCGGAAGAGTTGTTCCGTGAAATATGGGGAGACGAATATTACAGCAAAAGCAATAATACAATTACGGTTCATATTCGCCATCTAAGAGAAAAGATGGGGGATTCATTTGAAGAGCCAAAGTATATTAAGACAGTCTGGGGGTGCGGATACAAAATTGAGAACTAAAAGCAAAAAACGATTACTTTTTGTTTGCCTGGGAGTAGGATTTTTAGTATGCGTGCTGCTCTTCTGGGTAGCAGATAATGTATTTAACGGATTTTTCAGGGAATGGTTTACCGATATATTTACGATTTCGGAATGGATGATAGATAAGCAAGGGAATAGCATTTATGTACACAATCTGATGTGGTATAAGCTAAGGACACCGATTTTTTTGATTGTATTTGTAAATGTGGTAGTATGGCCGGTAGGAATTGTTTTTGCAAGTCATTTTTATGCACAAAAAAAAGTTCGTTCGTCCATCAGTTGGACAAGTGATATGATTCAAAGATACATGCAGAATGATTTGGAAATATCTCAGGTATTTCCAAAGGAATATTCGGAAGTTTCCGCACAGATGGCACAATTAAAATCAGATATGCAAAGAAATGAACAGATTTTAAGAGAAGAGGCAAGTCGGAAGAATGATTTGATTACGTATCTGGCGCATGACTTAAAGACGCCGCTTACTTCGATTATCGGATATTTAAGTCTCTTGGATGAGCTTCCGGAAATGCCAATGGAACAGAAGGCGAAGTATGTCGGTATCACACTGGACAAAGCAAAGCGTCTGGAAAAATTAATTAACGAATTTTTTGAAATTACCCGTTACAATTTGCAGCAGATTGTATTGGAAAAGGAAACGGTGGATTTGTATTATATGCTCGTGCAGATGACAGACGAATTTTATCCGATTCTGGAAGCACATGGAAATCACATTATGCTGGAAGCGGACGAAGACATGATCGTCTATGCAGACGTGATGAGGCTTGCAAGAGTATTTAATAATATCCTTAAAAATGCTATTTCTTACAGTTATCCGGCCACCGAGATCAAGGTTCGTGCGGTGAAACGAAAGGGGAGCGTAAGCATTTCTTTTGAGAATAAAGGAAAAACAATTCCAAAACATAAGTTAGAAGCTATTTTTGAAAAATTCTTCCGTCTGGATGATGCGCGCGCAAGCAATACCGGCGGCGCCGGACTTGGACTTGCAATCGCAAAAGAAATTGTAACTCTTCATGGCGGAGAAATTACTGCCGAAAGCGAAGACGGATGCACGGTATTTAAGGTCAATTTACCAGTTTTACAGGTTTAAGAAGAAGGGTTAGTCAAAGATTAATCGCATCTTAATATTTTCTTAGGAATGAAACAATTGTATGTTAAAGTATAAAAGCCTCTTGTTTAGTATGATGAATACAGAACAGGAGGTTTTGATTATGAAGAAAATAAAGAATCGTCGTAGGAAAAATGTAAGAAGAATGTGTATGGGAATTTTGTTGACAGGGTGCGTTGCGTTAGGGGGAAATGCAGTTCTTTCCAATAAAGAGGAGATTTTTTCTGCACTCAGGCCGATGTTAAGCCAGGCGTCTGCGGGGAAATATGAAGAGAAAGATGACAAGAGGGATGAAAAGGAAGCGTGGAACTTGATATTGGTCAATCCATGGAATGAAATGCCGGAGGGATTTGAAGTAGAGCTTACACAATTAAAGGACGGACAGGCGGTTGACAGCCGCATTTATCCGGAACTACAGCAAATGCTGGATGATGCGAGAAAAGAAGGATTGATTCCGTATGTAAATTCTTCTTACCGTACCAATGAAAAGCAGACCCAGTTATTAAAAGATGAGATTAAGATGTATCAGGAGCAAGGTTATTCGAAAAGAGAAGCAGAAAAAATCGCAAAGCAGTGGGTAGCAGTTCCGGGAACGAGTGAACATCAGCTTGGGCTTGCGGTGGATATTACATCTGCAGATAAAAATGTACAAAGCCCATATGAAATCTGGGAGTGGCTTGCGCAACACAGCTGGAAATATGGATTCATTCTTCGTTATACCGAAGAAAAGCAGGAGATTACTGGAATCATGCCGGAAGAATGGCATTATCGTTATGTGGGAAAAGAAGCAGCCAGAGAAATCTATGAGCAGGGAATCTGTTTGGAAGAATATCTGGAAAAACGATAAATTTTGTGACAAAGATAATTATAAACTCTTTTTAGTTTCGTAACTTTGGAAAATATTTGTGATAAATTCTTTAAATATTTGAAAAAAAGTGTTATTGTTAAATTCTAAGGAAGACAACGCAAGAGAATGAAAGAGAGGAGGGTAGGTAGATATAAGGTTATTAAGACAATTGATGATGCTGTTATAATTTAAAGAAGTTAGTACAAAGAGCAGCAATTAGAAGCCGTCATTGTCATTCGTAAGTTTAACCGACAACATCTGACAGAAATAATAAAGAAAGGGAAGATATGATTATTAGCTTCTAAATAATTATAGAAAAAGTTATGAGAGATAAATTAAAAAGAGTATTGACAGTTGTCGTTGCATTTGCAATGGTACTTAGTTCATTTGTTGGATTAACTCCGGTAACTGTAAATGCAGCTTCAGAAAATGAAACTGAAACTTATGCTATTTTTCCATTACCTCATGAAGTAGTTTATGGAGAAGGAAGTTTTACGATTTCGAATGATGTAAACGCAGTGTATGGTCAAGATATTGATAAATACACAAAAGATCATGTAGCTGACGTGTTTGGTTTGTTAGAAAAAACAACTACAGCTGCGGATGCTATTGATGCTGACAAAACAAATGTAATTGTTGGTATCTATAATTCTGAAGATTATGCAGACACTTATTTTAAAGAAAACAATTTAATTGATGATGAAGAATTATTTGCTAAATATGATTCTTATATTTTAAGTGTACAAGATGGCGTGATTGCTGTATTAGGAAAAGATACAGATGCTGCTTTCCACGGAATTACATCTTTAAAGCATATCTTTACACAGGTGAAAGACAGCAGCATTGTGAATTTGAAAATAAATGACTATGCTGACGTGAAAGCGAGAGGTTTCATCGAAGGATATTATGGAAATCCATGGTCGAATGAAGATCGTGCAGATTTAATGACATTTGGCGGAGATTATAAATTAAATCAATATATTTATGCTCCAAAAGATGATCCAAAACATAATAGTCAATGGAGAGAATTATATACGGAAGAGGAATTAGAAGGAATCTCTATAGCTGCAGAAGCTGGTAACAGGAGTAAATGTTACTATGTTTATGCATTACACCCATTTATGACAAATGCTTTCAGATTCTATTCAGACGCTGTTTATAATGAAGACTTAAATATTGTTAAAGCAAAATTTGAACAGTTGATGAATGCCGGAATCAGACAATTTGCTGTTTTAGCTGATGATGCTGCTACACCAAGTGGCGGAGACAGCAGTTACATTAGATTGATGACCGATTTAACAAACTGGTTAATTGAAAAACAAGAAACAGTAGAAGGCTTGAAAGTGGACATGGCGTTCTGTCCAGCTAACTATTATGGAAGTGGTACTGGTGTAACAGGATTAAGAGGAATGCCTGAAAGTGTAAAAATTATTCAGACAGGCGGACAAGTATTTGGTTCAACAAACGCTACTTTCTTAAATAACTTCTATAACAGTATGTCAAGAAGTGCATATATGTGGATTAACTGGCCATGCAGTGACCAGACAAAAGATGGATTGATCATGGGCGGAGCAACCAGATTCTTAATTCCAGGCGCTGATCCTAATAAAATTGCGGGTATCGTTTTAAATCCAATGCAGCAATCAGAAGCAAGCAAACATGGTATTTTAGCAAATGCAGATTATGCATGGAACATATGGGAAACGGCAAGTGATTATGACAGAGTATGGAGCGATGCATTCAACTATATGGATCATGGAACAGTTTATGATACAGAAAGCTCTATTGCTTTAAGAGAACTTGGAAAACATATGATTAATTCTAATACAGGAAACCCGGAATCTGTAGAATTAGCTCCAAAATTAACTGATTTCATGAATGATTTAAGAGCTGGAAATGATATTCTTGTAAAAGCAGATGATTTGATTAAAGAATTTGAATTACTGCAAGAATGTGCTTATACTTATAGCGAAAATCCAGGAAATCCAAGAACAAGAGATCAGATTATCTATTGGTTAGACTGCTGGAAAGATACAACAGATTCCATCATTAATTATTTGAATGCTGCAAAAGCATTACAGAATAAGGAATCATTAAGTACGATTTGGGATTACTATGCAAGAGGTCTTGCAGCATATGATGCCTCAAGAGATCATGGATTCCACTATGTTGACCATACAGAATATGCAAGAGTAGGAAGACAGCATATCTATGCATTTATGCAAAACTTAGATACGAATTTATATAGCAAAGTTACAGCACTTATTGATCCGGAGCAACAAAACATTACTTTTATTACGAATCGTTTGGATGGAGCAACCGGTAAAGTAAGCAACGTTTTCGATAATGATCCAAGTACAGAAATTATCTTTAAAGTACCAAATGAAATTGAAACCGGCACATATGTTGGTCTTGAGTTTAGTAAACCAACTGATATTAATAGTGTTATCTTTAGATTAGGACAAAGTGCAAACTTAAGAGACACTTTCCAAAACGCTAAAGTACAATATACTACAGATGGAGTAGAATGGATTGATGTAAATGGTGAAGAATATTATTTGCCAGAAGAAATTAATATTTCCGGTCTTGATTTAAAAGCGGTGAAAGGAATTAGAGCAATTGCTACTGCATACAGATCTAACACATGGTTAGGCGTTCGTGACATTGTAATAAATAATCAGGGATCCGAAGAAACTCCTACGAAATACTCTGCAAATGTTATTCGCACATCCAGATATGGTATTTATCAAAGCTATACGGAAGCCAGATTGACCGATGAAAGTGATGATACGTTTGTATGGTATAACCAAAATTCTGAGGTAGGCGATTATGTTGGTCTTGATTTAGGAGAAGTAAAACCATTAGGTTTAGTAAGATTTATCATGGGAGCTTCCGGAAATGATTACTGGATGGGCTATGATTTAGAGTATTCAACTGATGGTGAAAACTATACTGTATATGGAAGTTACACACAAAATGTAGAAAAGAAAACAGTAGAAGAAGACTTAACAGGAATCAATGCTCGTTATGTGAGAGTCAGAAATACAAAAGATAAAAACGTTTGGCTGAAAATGTCTGACTTTAGAGTGAACAAACCGAAAGATACATTCGTTGATACAAACAATGAAGAATTAAAGAATATTGCAACTGCAGTTGAGGAAACAAAGGTTTCAATCGTATCTCCGGCAGAGGCGATTACGTTAAATCCTGATGAATATATTGGAGTTACATTATTAGGAATTAAAGAATTAACTTCAATTGACCTGCAATTAGTAAATGGTGATGATTTAACTTTACAAGTATCTGCAAACAATGTTACTTGGGAAACTGTAGATCCGGCAAGCACAGATTTGCCGAATGCTCGTTATGTAAGATTGATCAATAACACTGATGAAGCAATTACATTTGAAATTACTAAATTCTTAGTAACTTTCAATATTGGTGATGCTGCATTTGAAGCAAGTGCGCCTGAGGTAAATGGCTTTGCAGCTAAAAATATGTTTGATGGTAACTTAACTACTTCTTATAAACCAGATACAACAGAAGCAGGATATATTACATATACTCTTTCTGAACAATTGGATGTTAGAAGAATGACGATTATCCAAAAAGACACTATTTCTAACGCTAAAGTATTAGTATTAGTTGATGGTGTGAATGGTAAAGAATGGGTAGAAGTCGGAACTTTAGATAGTTTATTAACTGAAATCGAATTGCCATTCAGAAAAGATGTTTATGCATTGAAATTCGCATGGGAAGCAAATAGTATTCCTACAATTACAGAAGTAATTACATTCAATGCTTCAGGAGAAGAGGAAGATGCGGACAAGGAAGATCTGTCAGCACTTATCGATTATGCAAAAGAAGCAAAAGAAGATCCAAGCTACCAATATGTAGTTGCCAAAGTAAAAGAACTGTTTGAAGCAGCTCTTGCAAAAGCAGAGGAAGTAAATCTTAATCAGGCGGCAAGTCAGGCACAAGTAGATGCAGCATATGATGCGCTGCTTGCGAAAGTACATCTGTTAGACTTCACAGGCAATGCCGAGACCTTACAATCTCTTGTAAGCATTGCACAAGGTAAAGTAGAAAGTGCATATACAAAAGAGAGCTGGGCGCCATTTAAGGCAGCGCTTACAGAGGCAGAAAAAGTGGCTAAGGATCCAAATGCACTTCAGGCAGAACTCGATGCGGCACACGATACCTTGCAGGAGAAAATGAATGCACTTGTGAAGATTACGGTAAATAAGGACAAGCTTGCGAAGCTCGTAGCTGATGCAGCGAAGTATGAAGCAGAAATTGCGAAGTATACGGAGGATACCGCAGCGGCATTTACTGCAGCGTTAGAAGGAGCAAGGGACGTACTTGCAAATGCAGAAGTGCAGGCTGAGGTAAATGCGGCATATAGTTCACTTCTTAGCGCAATCTTTGGACTTAGAGAAACACCGAACAAAGATAAGTTAGAAAGCTTACTTGGCAAGGTGGAAGCGATGGATTTAAGCGCATACAGTGCGAAAACAGCAGGCGCAGTGAAAGCAGCATACGCAAAAGCCATGGCAGTGTTCAAAGATGAAAATGCGGACCAGAAAGAAGTCGATGCGGCAGTAGCAGAATTGGAAAAAGCAATTGCAGCAGCATCTGGCAGTGTATCTGGCGAAAAAGATGAAACAGCAAAATCAGAGGATAAAGTAGCTTCTGATAATGCAGGAAACAAGACAACAAAGGGTAAGACAAACAAAGTTGCTGGTAATACAGCAGCAAAAACAGGAGATGCAGCAAATCCATTTGCACTTGCTGGATTAGTATTATTGAGTGGAATAGTTCTGATCGAAATGAGAAAGAGAAAAGCTGCGTAAAACTAAAACGAATGATTGCTAAAAAAAGAACTCATTTAGAAAAGGCTGCATATTATATTACAAAAAGATTTCAGGGGTAATATATGGCTTATAAAATTATGATTGATGCGGGGCACGGAGGAAGAGATCCAGGGGCAGTTTTTAATGGACGCCAGGAAAAGGACGATGCGCTTCGTCTTGCGTTGGCTGTCGGACAGATTCTAGAAGACAGAGGAGTTGACGTGGAGTTTACACGTACGACGGATATATATGAATCACCGACGCAGAAGGCAATGAAAGCCAATAACGCAGGAGCAGATTTCTTCGTATCGATTCACAGGAATTCCTTTCCGACACCGAATGCCGCATCCGGCGCAGAGGTTCTTGTATATAATAGAGAAGGAATCAAGAGTGAGATGGCAGAAAATGTAGTGCAGCAGCTGGAGAATGTTGGATTTCGTAACTTGGGTGTCAAAGAGAGGCCGAATCTTGCAGTACTTAGAAGAACACAGATGCCGGCAATTCTCGTAGAGGCAGGTTTTATTAACTCGGATACGGACAATCAGATTTTTGATGATAATTTCAATGCTATTGCGATGGGAATTGCAGATGGAATCATGGATACTTTGGGAATTAGCGGAAGCGGCGTCGGAGATACTGTATATGCGGTGCAGACAGGAGCTTTTAGAAACCCACGATATGCACAAGAACTTCTGGATGAGCTTTTGGAATTGGACTATCCGGCATTTATATCAGAAGGAAATGGATATTTTCGTGTGCAAGTCGGTAATTTCGGTACATTGCAAGAAGCGACAGAGATGGAAAGAAGGCTTAGGCGGGATGGCTATCAGACAGTAATTGTAACGGATTAGCAAATCAGAATAACGAATCAGAAAACGAAGATTGCTTGCAATGTATAAGCAATCTTCGTTTTTGAGTTTAAAGATGGAGGAAAGAACCTAAAACCACACTTTCAAAACCATAAAATTCGTGTATAATAATTACAAAAGGTTTCGGAAAGAAGTGAGAAGATGTATACAGTAGTAATTGCAGATGACGAAGAAGAAATCCGCAGATCATTGATTCGCAAAATTGATTGGGAAGGAATCGGATTTCAGGTTGTCGGAGAGGCGAGTAATGGTGAAGATGCGCTGGAGCTGGTAGAAAAACTGGAGCCGGATCTACTTTTGACAGATGTAAAAATGCCGTTTGTTACAGGGATTGAACTGGCAAGGCAGGTGAGGGAGATACGACCGACGATGCAGATTGCGTTTTTAAGTGGTTATGATGATTTTTCCTATGCGCAGCAGGCGATCCAATATAATATTATCAGTTATATGTTAAAACCTATTTCTTCGGAAGAACTCGCGAAAGAGCTTTTGGTTATACGCGATAAAATGGAGAGGAAATTTCGGGAGTTTGCGATGACAGAGGCAGAAGCTGATGTGGGCAAATCAGAGTTTTTAACACCGCTTATATTGGATGGATTTCAAAGAGAATTATCGGAGGAAGAAAAGGAAGAAGTAGTGCGGGAAGCAGTAGCATGCCGCATACTGGAGAAGGGAAATCAGGACATATTCAAATTTACGGTCATTGTGACCGGCATCACGGATCAAAACGGAAACAATAAAACCACGAGGACAAGCTTAAAAGCGATTGATTCTATCCTTGGAAAATATGTAAGATATGCCAGCATATACACGCAGGGGAAGATCATTTCCTTATTGATGGCAACAAAGGCAGGATTCCACAAATATCTGCATATTCTCGTGGAGGACATCAGTCAGAGTGTGAACAGAATCATGGGATATCGCTGTACGATAGGTGTAAGCCGTATTGCAGAACATATCAGCAGTGTACATGGATGTTACCTGGAGGCAATGAGTGCCGTTGCTTATTCGGGACACAATGGAAATGCCGTGCATTTTATCGGTGATGAGGAGCGGATGAACACACTGAATCAGGAATACCTGCAGAATACGATAAACGATCTGGAGAATCTTCTAAGAGGCGGAACCGAGCAGGAGGTTGCGGAGTATCTGAACGATTTCTTTGGAAAAATTGAGGATAGAAGCATAACCGGAGCAACGGCAGATTTTGTTTTGCTGCAGATCGCATCGGTGGTTTTCCAGACATTATATGTAGTGACCGGATATGAGACTGTTGAAAAATTTCAACAAAAATTTCCGATGTATAATATGCAGATAAGAGGAAATCTGAAGCAGACGCTGCAATATTATATGGAATTTTGTCAGATGGCAAGAAAATTGATTGCAGAACAGCGCAAAAAGAGCAGCGAGGTATTATGTGAAAGGATTTTACGGATTATCAACGAAAGGTATATGGACGCAAATCTTTCACTTGCAGAAGTAAGCGGCGAAGTGTCGGTGAGCCCGAATTATTTAAGTGCTCTGATGAAAAAAGATACCGGAAGTACATTTAAAGATCTTCTCACCAGACGCAGGATTAAGGCTGCGGAGGAGTTGCTTCTTGGAACGGCATATAAAGTCAGAGAAGTGGCTGAAAAATGCGGTTATAATGATCAGCATTATTTTAGCTATTGCTTTAAAAAATACACGGGACAGTCCCCGAATCAGTGCAGGAGAATACATGAAGAAAACAAACAAGAATAAAACGATCATAAATAAAATATCCATATCGGAGATATTCACAGTTGCCGTTACGGCAATTGTTGTATGTGCGTCCAGTATCGCATTATTTACTTTCGTTACGGTTTATAAAAATGCAACAGAAAAAAATGTTGTCACAAGCATTGAACAGGCAGTTGGACAGGTCAAAAATATGGTTACCAACTATACAGAAGAAATGGAGATGCTCATGCAGATGTTGGATACCAAGATGGCAGAAGGAGAGCAGGAAGCGGGCGAATTCTTCGGCAATCTGATGGAAGTAGGTAACGACATCGTGGCAATTACAACTTATGATGATGAAGGAGCGCTGTTGGACTGCTGGTCAAATGGGCAGAAATTGAAAGAAAATTGTATCCGCAATCTTTCTTACACGCCGGAACTTATAGAAAATGGCGAGCTTTTAAATATTTCAAAACCACATGTAGAGACACTTTTTGTTGACTACTATCCATGGGTGGTGACAATTTCACAATATATGGAAAATGCGAAAGGTGAGAGTATCCAGGTGGCAATGGATATTCAGTTTTCCAATATTGCGCAGTATATTGACAACGTTGGAATCGGACAGCATGGCTACTGTTACATCATGGACAGTAAAGGCGATATCATCTATCATCCGCAGCAGCAGCTTGTCTATGCAGGCCTGAAAGAAGAAAAAGACAGCGGTGAACTTCGTGAGGGAACACATATCAATTCAGAGGCCATATATTCCGTGGTCTCTTTGGAAAATTGTGACTGGCATATCGTGGGCGTGTGTTATGTAGATGAGATGATTACCAATAGGGTGGAGGAGGCAGTAAATACATTACTAGCCATTATTTTGGTGGTGATCATCAGTTCCTTTATTGCCGGAAGTATCTTTTCGAAAATCTTTTCGAAGCCGGCAAAACAGTTGGCGGAAGAAATGCAGGAATTTGAGAAAGATACGGATAATTTTGTATTTCGGGAAGTCAATGGGATGAAAGAAATTACAGCTATTTCGGACTCGTTTGAACATATGGTGCTTCGTATTCAGAAGCTGGTAGAGCAGGTGAGGGAAGAGGAAATTACTCTTAGAAAGACCGAATTAAAGGCTCTTCAGGCGCAGATCAATCCGCATTTTTTATATAACACACTGGATGCGATCGCATGGTGCTGTGAAGAGGAAAGACATAAAGATGCAGTGGAAATGGTCAACGCGCTGGCAAAGCTGTTCCGGATCAGTATTAGCAAAGGGCATGAATTGATTACGATAGAAAAGGAATTGCAACATGCGCAGAGCTATCTGAAGATTCAAAAATTCAGGTATAAAAATCAGTTTGTATATTCTTTTGATGTGTATGAAGAATGCCTGCCGTATTTATGTAATAAGATAACGTTGCAGCCAATCATAGAAAATGCAATCTACCATGGGTTGGACCGAATGGTAGATGAAGGCGAGATTCGAATCAGAATCTATCCGGATGGAGATGATATTGTATTTACCGTGAGCGATAACGGAGTGGGAATGACGCCGGAGCAGTGTCAGGAGATCCTGCAGGATGAATCTGGGGAAAAAACAGGTATTGGTATCAAAAATGTAAATGATCGTATCAAGATTTACTTTGGAGAAAATTATGGTCTGACGATCGAAAGTGAATTGGATGAAGGAACAACAGTGACTATTCGTATGCCAAAGGTGATGGAGAATAATTATGAAGAAAAATAAAAGAAAGTTGGCTGGCATATTTATATTACTTTTTACAGGGATATTGCTTACTGGAATTGTGAGCTGTTCCAGACTGGAAAAGAATGGTCATGAGAATCAGGAGAGAACTACTCAAAAGAGGAAGGTAGCCATGATTACGAAGTCTACCACATCAGCCTTTTTTAAATCGGTATATTCCGGGGCTAATGCGGCAAGCACAGCATATAATATGGAACTTTTATTTGAAGGACCTGACAATGAGGAAGATTACCAGACGCAAAACGAAATGATTGGAAAGGCAGTAGAAGAAGGATATGAGGCAATTGTATTGTCGGCGGCAGATTATAATGCGAATGCGGAGGCAATCGATGAAGCAGCCGAAGCGGGGGTGAAAATTATCGTAATTGACAGTGATGTGAATAGTGACAATGTATTATGCCGGCTTGGAACGGATAATTATAATGCAGGATGTGTTGCGGGTGAAGCGGTTCTTGCGTCTGATGAAGAAAAACTTAATATCGGAATCGTAAATTTTGAAAGAAACACGGAAAATGGTCAGGAGAGAGAAAGAGGATTTCGGGATATCGTTGAAAAAGACAGCCGGGTAGGTTTGGTAGAGACAATTAATGTACTTTCTACGATAGAAGATGCAAAAGAAGGAACCTGGAAGCTTCTGAAAAAATATCCGCAGATCAATGCAGTTGTAACATTTAATGAGTGGACAAGCCTTGGAGTGGGATATGCGATCCAGGAAAAGGAACTTGGAGAGAAATTACATGTTGTCGCATTTGACAGCAATATTGTGTCGGTTGGAATGTTAGAAAGCGGTGAGGTAGACGCGTTGATCGTACAAAATCCATATGCTATGGGATATCTTGGAGTAGAGAGTGCATATAAGTTATTAAATGGGATATCTGTAAAGAAAGGAAAAGTGGATACATCTGTCATGTGTGTGACAAGGGAAAACATGTATGATGACGAGTGTCAGAAAGCATTATTTGCATTTGAAACGATTAAATAGGAATTACTAAAATTGATATTTATGGCAATTTTTGTATATGAATAAATAGAAAATCGTAGAAAATTATACAAAAACCATAAAAAAATGAATATGCAAGTGAAAAAAAATGTGTTATACTATGTAAAGAATAATTTATATTAAGGAGGAGAAATTATTATGAAAAAAAGATTAGCCTTATTGGCAATGGTAGCAGCTCTTGCGGTTTCAGCAGTAGCTTGTGGAAAAACAGAAGAGAAACCGAAAGATGGAGACAAAAAGACAGAATCAACTACAGAGAACAAAGACAAACCATTAGTATGGTTTAACCGTCAGCCATCCAACAGCTCCACCGGAGATTTAGATATGGCAGCATTAAGCTTTAATGATGATACATATTATGTAGGATTTGATGCAAATCAGGGAGCGGAACTTCAGGGCCAGATGGTAAAAGAGTATATCGAAGCAAACATTGATAAGATCGACCGTAACGGTGATGGTGTGATCGGTTATGTACTTGCAATCGGTGATATTGGACATAATGACTCTATCGCACGTACAAGAGGTGTACGTAAAGCTCTTGGAACAGCTGTAGAAAAAGACGGAGCAATCGTAAGTGATCCAGTAGGAACAAACGGTGACGGTTCTGCAACAGTAGTAAAAGATGGTCAGGTAGGCAGCCTGAAAGTACGTGAGCTTGCTTCACAGGAGATGAAAAACTCAGCAGGAGCTACATGGGATGCAGCAACAGCTGGTAATGCAATCGGAGCATGGGCATCTTCATTCGGCGATGAGATTGATATTGTAATATCTAACAACGATGGTATGGGAATGTCAATGTTCAATGCATGGTCAAGCGATAAGAAAGTACCAACATTCGGATACGATGCAAACAGTGATGCAGTAGCTGCAATCGCAGACGGATACGGCGGAACAATCAGCCAGCATGCTGACGTACAGGCATACTTAACATTAAGAGTACTTCGTAATGCACTTGACGGAGTGGATGTAGATACAGGTATCGGAACAGCGGATGAGGCAGGAAACGTATTGTCAGAAGATGTATATGTATACAAAGCAGACGAAAGATCTTATTACGCATTAAACGTAGCAGTAACAGCAGAGAACTATAAAGATTTCACAGATTCTACAGTAGTATGGAAACCAGTATCTAATCAGCTTAGCGAAGAAACAAGCCCAACTAAGAAAGTATGGCTTAACATCTACAATGCATCAGATAACTTCTTAAGCTCAACATACCAGCCATTACTTCAGAACTATGATGATCTTATGAACCTTGATGTAGAATACATCGGAGGAGACGGACAGACAGAGTCTAACATCACTAACCGTCTTGGTAACCCTAATGAGTATGATGCATATGCAATTAACATGGTTAAGACAGACAACGCAGCATCTTACACAGCTCTTCTTCAGTAAAAATTATTACAACACGAGAATAAAAGCAGCAGATTTTTTGGGAGAAGAAATTCTCCCAAAAAATCTATTTACAAGAAAATATTTATGAACAAGTAAACAGTTGATACGGAAAATATCAATACATACTACAGGAGTGAGAAGATGACAGATAAGAAAGATGATATTGTCTTATCGATAAGCGGTATGAGCAAATCCTTTGGTCGTAACAGAGTTCTTGATCACATTAACATGAATGTGAAACGAGGAACTGTTATGGGACTTATGGGAGAGAATGGCGCCGGTAAGTCAACGATGATGAAATGCCTCTTCGGTACGTATCAGAAGGATGAAGGAAAGATTTTCCTGGACGGAAAAGAAATTAACTTTTCGGGACCAAAAGATGCCCTTGAGAATGGGGTGGCGATGGTTCATCAGGAATTAAATCAGTGTTTGGAAAGGAATGTAATCGACAATTTATTCTTGGGACGCTATCCGGTTAATTCTTTAGGGGTTATCGATGAGGGAAGAATGAAAAAAGAAGCTTCCGAACTTTTTAGAAAATTGGGTATGACTGTAGACCTTACACAGCCGATGAGAAATATGTCGGTATCACAAAGACAGATGTGTGAGATCGCCAAGGCGATTTCTTATAATTCCAAAGTAATTGTGCTTGACGAGCCAACTTCTTCATTGACTGTGAAGGAAGTAGATAAACTCTTTGAGATGATGAGAATGTTAAAGGAACAGGGAATCGCGCTGATTTACATTTCTCATAAAATGGATGAAATTTTTGAAATTTGTGATGAGATTTCCGTACTTCGTGACGGTAATCTGGTTATGACAAAGAGTTCAAAAGATACGGATATGAACGAACTGATCGCAGCGATGGTAGGTCGTTCTTTGGAAAATCGTTTTCCGCCAGTAGATAACGTGCCGAAAGACGTAATTTTGTCGGTGCAGAATTTATCTACCAAGTTTGAACCGCATTTACAGAATGTTTCTTTCGACGTAAGAGAAGGAGAAATTTTTGGGTTGTATGGTCTGGTAGGAGCGGGACGTACAGAATTAATGGAGACAATCTTCGGTATGCGTACCAGAGCGGCAGGACGTGTATACTTAAACGGGCAACTTATGAATTTTAATTCTGCAAAAGAAGCGATGGAACATGGATTTGCGATGATTACAGAAGAACGAAAAGCGAATGGATTGTTCTTGAAAGGGGACCTTACATTCAACACTACAATTGCAAATCTGGATGCATACAGATCCGGTTTGGCGCTTTCCGACACAAAGATGGTAAAGGCAACTGCAAAAGAAATCAAAGTTATGCATACAAAATGTATGGGTCCGGAAGATATGATTTCAAGCCTTTCCGGTGGTAATCAGCAGAAAGTAATTTTTGCAAAGTGGCTTGAGCGTAGTCCGCAGGTCTTCATGATGGATGAACCGACGCGAGGAATTGATGTTGGTGCAAAATACGAGATCTACGAGTTGATTATCAACATGGCAAAACAAGGAAAAACAATCATTGTTGTTTCCTCTGAGATGCCGGAGATTTTAGGGATCACGAACCGAATCGGCGTTATGTCGAATGGACATCTTTCTGGAATTGTGAATACAAAAGATACAAATCAGGAAGAACTTTTGAGACTCAGTGCAAAATACCTATAAATGAGGGAGAGAACGAATATGGCTAATAGTAAGATTCTTACGGCTGATCAGGAAATGCAGCTGCGTCAGCCAATCGACGATTATGTCGGTAAAATTCAAAAAAAGATTGACAGTCTCAGAGTAGATGGGACAGATAAGATCGTTTCTTACCAGAATACGATTGACGGACTTAAGAGGGACCGTACACTTTCAAAAGGCGAAAAAGCAAACCGCATTGCGGCTTGTGAAAAAGAGCTTAGCAAAGCAAAATCAGTAGAAGCAAAGAATAAAGGAGAGGTTTCCAAATTAATCGCAGATGCAGAAGCTTATCTGGCAGCTCATTATGATAAAGAATATTATAAACCTGTACAGGAAAGCTGTGTAGCGGAAAAGATTGAAGCAAAACAAAAATACGAGAGAAAACTCGTAGAGTTGGAAAAAGAACATAAAGGTATTCTTTCCAAACTTACTTCACAGCAGGAAATCAAGGATGAAAAGTATGTTTACAAAAACAGACTGTCTAATGCTAAGTTAGAATTGGAAAAAGATTATCAAAGTATTAAAGACAGAAGACATGCGGCATTAAGTCACAAATATCATTTGCTTGATATGCTCCGTCTGTCTAAATTCTCCTTTATGGAATCAAGAGCACAAAAATGGGAAAATTATAAATATACATTTAACCGCAGAACGTTCTTGCTCCAAAATGGTTTGTATATTGCTATTATACTTATTTTTATCGCATTGTGTATTATCACACCGGTTGTAAAGAATACACAGCTTCTTACTTATAACAACGTACTTAATATTTTGCAGCAGGCATCTCCGCGAATGTTCCTTGCACTTGGTGTTGCAGGTCTTATCCTCCTTACAGGTACTGACCTTTCTATTGGTCGTATGATAGGTATGGGTATGACAACAGCAACTATCATTATGCATCAGGGTATTAATACGGGTGGTGTATTTGGACATATTTTTGATTTTACGGGTCTTCCGGTTGGTGTAAGAGTAATCTTTGCATTATTTATGTGTGTATTGCTTTGTACAATCTTTACTTCGATTGCAGGTTTCTTTACCGCAAAATTCAAAATGCATCCGTTCATTTCTACAATGGCGAATATGCTTGTAATTTTCGGTTTAGTTACATATGCAACAAAGGGCGTATCTTTTGGTGCGATTGAACCTACAATTCCAAGTATGATTATTCCTAAGATTAATGATTTCCCAACAATTATTCTTTGGGCATTGGCAGCAATTATTATTGTATGGTTTATTTGGAATAAGACAAAATTTGGTAAAAACTTATATGCAGTAGGTGGAAATCCGGAAGCAGCATCTGCATCAGGTATTTCCGTATTTGCAGTAATGCTTGGAGCATTTGCTTTAGCAGGTGTTTTATATGGATTTGGTGCATGGCTTGAATGTGCGAGAATGGTTGGTTCCGGATCAGCAGCTTATGGACAGGGATGGGAAATGGATGCCATCGCAGCCTGCGTAGTAGGTGGTGTATCCTTTACTGGTGGTATCGGTAAGATTTCAGGCGTAGTTGTTGGTGTATGTATCTTTACAGCTTTGACATACTCCCTGACAATTCTTGGTATTGATACAAACCTTCAGTTTGTATTCTCTGG
The DNA here is from genome assembly GCA_910585545.1 of uncultured Lachnospiraceae bacterium. Lineage (GTDB taxonomy): Bacteria > Bacillota > Clostridia > Lachnospirales > Lachnospiraceae > An181. Next base: position 16,935 of record CAJUFN010000004.1, on the reverse strand, counting down.
TATCATTATTCTTGTAGCAGTAATGCTTGACTGTCTGAAATATGTACAGAAGAAATAATAAATGTCATAAAAAAGAGCCGGATAAACTCTGGCTCTTTTTATATGATAAGGGGTTTGATTTTTATCATAAAAAATATGGGAGAATACTATGGATGAGTATACATTACTTTTGGTTGATGATGAGGAAGAAGTGATCCAGGCTATTTTGAAGAAAATTGACTGGAAAGGTCTGGGTTTTTCTGTTATTGGACATGCTGGTAATGGGGTGAAAGCACTTGAGATGATAGAAGAATTTCAGCCGGATGTTGTTATGACGGATATTAAGATGCCTTATATGGATGGCATGGAGTTAAGTAAGCACATCAGAGAAGAATATTCGGAAACAAAGATTTTGATTTTTACGGGCTTTGATGAGTTTGAATATGCAAAAGAAGCACTTCATCTGGAAATTGAAGAATATGTTTTGAAACCATTAAATGCGGCAGAACTGACACAGGTTCTAACTAAGTTGAAGTTAAAATTGGATGCGGAGATAAGTGACAAGAGAAATGTGGAGATTTTGCAGAAATATTATATGGAATCACTGCCATTCTTGCAAATGAATTTTTATTCCTCTCTTATAGAAGGGCGGATTCGTGAGGAGGAGATACCGAAATATCTTGCTGAGTATCGAATTGCATTTACCGGTCCGTTTTTTTGCTGTCTTGTGATTCATACCTCTCATCGTCAGACGGCGCAGGAAATAGATCATCAGTTGTTGACTACTTCTGTGCATAAACAGGCGAAAGAGTATTTGGGAGAACAATGGAAAGCGAAGAGTTTTTCTTATTTGGATGATTTTGTGGTGATTGTTCAGCTTGAGCACGAAAATGTTATGTCAGAGCTGACTGATAAATGTGACCGATTTTGCCGTTATGCAAGGCGTATTATCGGGGCAGTTGTTACGATTGGAATCGGGCAGGTATGTACCAGTGTTATGGAACTTCCAAAGTCTTATAGCAGCGCAAGCGAGGCGGTGTCGTATAGGGTAATTTACGGAACGGGACGAGCTGTAAATATTCGTGAGATTGCTCCTCAGGAGACTAAGAATTCCAAAGAGACAAACGATGCCGGATTGGCGCAGTTGTTTCAGTCTATTCATTTGGGGATTGAAGAGGATATTTTAAAAGCAGCAGATACGTATTTTGAGCAGGTATTCTTTAATGTTACATCGTTGCAGCAGCATCATATCGCAGTGATGGAGCTTGTGAGTGCCCTTTATCGGTTTGCTGCTGATAATGATATTGCCTGTGAAGAATTCTCGGGAGAGATACGAGAACTCTATGGAAGCCTTTTGAATATGGAGATTCAGGAACTTTTAGAATGGCTTAGAGATATTAGTCTGCGGTTTCAGATACAAATCGCCAGCGTGAGGTATAAATCAACGAGAACATTTATTTCTAAAGCAATAGATTATATTTGCAGCCATTATATGGAAGAAGAGCTGTTCTTGGATCGGGTCTGTGAGTTTCTGGGCGTATCGAATTCGCATTTTTCCAGCACATTTAAGAAGGAGACGGGAAAATCTTTCATTACTTATCTGACTGACTACCGAATGGAAAAGGCGGCGCATTTGCTTATTGAAACAAATGAAAAAAGTTATATGATAGCTAGAAAAGTGGGATATGCGGATCCAAATTATTTTAGCTATGTATTTAAGAGAAAATTTGGTGTAGCACCTTCTAAATACAGAACAGAGTATGCGGAAAGTGAGAAGGAAAGGAATTCGTATGACAAAAAAGCAATTAGCACTTGAGGTAATTGAACGTTTGAAAAAGGAATATCCGGATGCGGGATGTACGTTGGATTATGACCAGGCATGGAAGCTTCTTGTCAGTGTTCGTCTGGCAGCGCAATGTACGGATGCAAGAGTAAATGTAGTGGTAGAAGATTTGTATGCAAAATTCCCGGATGTTGATGCATTGGCAAAAGCGGATGTGAATGAAATAGAGCAAATTGTCCGGCCGTGTGGGCTTGGAAAAAGTAAGGCAAGGGACATCAGTGCATGCATGAAAATATTGAAAGAAGAATATGGCGGAAATATTCCTACTGATTTTGACTCGCTTTTGAAGCTGCCTGGAGTGGGCAGGAAAAGTGCGAATCTGATTATGGGGGATGTATTTGGAAAACCGGCAATTGTAACGGATACACATTGTATCAGGCTTGTGAACCGTATTGGACTTGTGGATGGATTTAAGGAGCCGAAAAAAGTGGAGATGGCATTATGGAAAATCATTCCTCCAGAAGAAGGCAGTGATTTTTGTCACCGACTGGTATATCATGGAAGAGACATCTGTACGGCAAGGACTAAGCCGTATTGTGATAAGTGTTGTTTGGCGGATATTTGTAAAAAAAGATTAGAAGTTTAGCCATAACAGTTTGGATAAATGATGATTTGAGAAAATCATATGGAAAATGTTTAGATGAAATGAAGGAGATAGCGATGAGCACAAACATATTAGCAAAAATAGCAGGAAAAGAGATTACAGAAGCGGATTTTGAAGTATTCTTGAAAGGAGTGCCAAGAGAACAGCAGGCATATATTTCTAATCCTGAATTTAGAAAACAATGCCTTGAACAATTGATTTCCCTGCATTTGTTTGCCAAGCTAGGGGAAGAGTTGAAGCTGGAAGAAACGCAAGAGTTTAAGAAAGTAATTGAAAATGCAAAAACAGATATTCTTGCACAGCTTGCTATGAAAGAAATATTGGGTGGTATTACAGTTACAGAGGAAGAACTTACGGCCTTTTATGAAATGAACAAACAGGAATTTAAGAAAGGGGCTACTATAAACGCGAAACATATTCTTACAGATTCCGAAGAGAAATGTAATGATATTCTTGCGGCGATTGGAAAAGGGGAAAAAACTTTTGAAGATGCGGCAAAAGAATTTTCCACATGCCCTTCCGGAGCCAAAGGCGGAGATTTAGGCACATTTGGAAAAGGACAGATGGTAAAAGAATTTGAAGAAGCAGCATTTGCAGCAGAAATTGGGCAGGTCACAGGGCCGGTAAAGACACAGTTTGGCTATCATTTAATTAAAGTAGAAAAGAAAAATGAAGAAACAATCGCAACATTTGAAGAAGTAAGAGAAACAATCCGCAGAAATCTTCTTCAGCAAAAACAAAATGCAGTATATACGGCAAAAGTAAGCGAGCTTCGCGGTAAATATGTAGAGGAATAAATATGGCAGACAGATTAGAGTTTCATGAAAAACTGAAGGGCATTTTAGAACTTGCTGCCAGACAAAATAGCAGAATTACGACAGAAGAAGTCGAGAGATATTTTAAGGAAGAGCAATTATCGCAAGAGCAGATAGAGCTCGTTTATGATTATCTCATGTCACAAAAAATCATAGTGAAAGGCTATGAAAAAGAAAACAGTCTAAAAACTGGTGACAAAGAGCTCAAAATGAATGCAGACGAGGAAGCTTATTTAAAAGAATATTTAAATGATCTAAAGGCATTAAAGCAAGCAAAGCCAGGAGAGAAAGATATGTTATTTGGGCGCTTGGCATCCGGAGATACTTCGGTGAAAGCGAGATTGACAGAAGTTTATCTTGAAGAAGTTGTTGAGATTGCAAAAGAATTATATCATCCGGAAATCTTTTTTGCAGATCTCGTGCAAGAAGGTAATGTCAATCTTATGCTCGCACTTGAGGGACTGACAGAATTCGACAATCCTGAAAAAGCCGTTTTATGTGAAATTCGCCAGGGTATCAGAAGCCTTATAGAAGAGCAGACCGAAGTGAAAAAACGAGGTCGGAAAATGGTAGAAAAAGTCAGTGCGTTGGATGAGGCAATCACAAAACTTACTGATGAACTCGGGCACAAAGTCACATTTGAAGAGTTGATGGTGTATATGGATATGTCGGAGCAGGAAATCAAAGATATCATGCGGTTGGCAGGAGAAGAGGCAGAAGAAGGATAAAAAACATCAAACGAAAGCGTCAGAGGGTTTTTAAAAACCCTCTGACGCTTTCGTTTGATGTTTTTTAACTTTTTAATTTTCAATTTTTTCTTCGTTTTCATCTTCCTTACGATGTTGGTTTAAAAAGTCTTCGCTAAGGTAAGCATGTACGAGTTCTACTCGATTCTTATCCATCTTTTCTACGACAAGGCGGATACCATTGGCAGTTACAACTTCATCTCCGGTTTCCGGCATGCGGTCGAGCAGTTCGATGATAAAGCCTCCCAAGGAGTCGTAGTCTTCTGATTCTAAACCAAATTTTAATTCGTCATCCAGGTCGTCTAGATTAGTGGAGCCTTCGATGATATATTCGGAATCGTTAATTTTTCTGATATTTTCTTCTTCATTTTCATCGTACTCGTCGTGGATCTCTCCGACAATTTCTTCGAGGATGTCTTCTAATGTGATAAGACCGGCGGTTTCGCCGTACTCATCGAGAACGATTGCAATATTGAATGAGGCTTCCCTCATTTCCACGAGTAATTCTGAAATATTTTTATATTCGTATGTGAAATATGGTTCGCGGAGAATATTTTTTACATGGAAATCTCTTTTGTTATCGAACAAAAGAAGATCTTTCATATTGATTGTTCCGATTACGTTATCCGTGGTTTCTTCGTAAACAGGGAGTCGTGTAAATTTGTCTTCGCGGAAAATCTCAAGCAGTTCTCCGTAAGTGCTTTCTATATCTGCAAAAGTAACGTGGATACGCGGAACCATGACATCTTTTGCCTTAGCGTCTCCTAAATCGAACACATTATAAATCATCTCTTTTTCTTCTGATTCAATGACGCCGTCTTCGTGACTGACGTCTACAATTGTACGCAGCTCTGTCTCTGTCATAAGGTCATTTTTGGCATTTGGGTCAATTCTTAATAAGAATAAAAGACCTCTGGAAAGGCTGTTGACTATGAAAATAAATGGTGTCATAAGTTTCATGAAGAAACTAATGATCGGAGCATAAATAAGCGCCATTTTTTCTGCATGAATCGTAGCCATTGTTTTTGGTGTGATCTCACCAAAAATCAGAATCAGTAATGTGATAATAAATGTAGCAATACTGACTGCGTAGCCTCCGAAGCTATATGCGATTGTTGCTGAGATAGAAGCGGAAGCTGTGTTCACCAGATTATTTCCGATAAGGATGGCGCTAAGCATCTTTCCGGAATCTTCCGTGATTTTTAAAACGGTAACAGCACGTTTGCTGCCTTCTTCTGCCAATGATCGTATACGGATTTTATTTACAGTGGTAAGAGAAGTCTCCGCTGATGAGAAAAATCCGGATAACAGTAATAATACAACTAAAGTTACAATTTGTATGACCGAACTCGAGTCCAATGATATGTTCACTCCTTCTTAAAAAAATAAAAATGTTTGCCGGATAATCCGGTAGATATACAAATTTTACTATAACGTATTTTAAATATTTTTGCAAGGTTTTGCATATAAGAAGAAGGATAAAATAGGTTATGAAAGGGCGCTTTACTTTGTGGAAAGTTTGTTGTATGCTAAGAAACAGAAAGAAAAACAGGAGACATCATTTATGACGATAGATTTTAGAAAAGAATTGATAGAAATAACAGAAGAAACAAGAGTGCAGGAGCAGGAGCCGATGAGCAGACATACAACATTTCGTCTTGGCGGAAATGCGGATTATCTTGTAGATGCAAAGAATGCAGACGAGGTGAAAGCTCTGATAGACCTGTGTAAAAGGGAGAATGTTCCGTTCTATGTTATAGGAAACGGCAGTAATCTTCTTGTAGGAGATAAAGGATACCGTGGAGTAATTATCCGGATTTTCAAACATATGAATGAAGTGTGGGTAAAAGAAAACGTAGTTTATGCGCAGGCGGGCGCACTGCTTTCTAAGATTGCAAATGCAGCATTGGCAGAAAGTCTGACAGGGTTTGAATTTGCGGCAGGGATTCCGGGGACTCTAGGAGGCGCTGTTGTAATGAATGCGGGAGCATATGGAGGAGAATTGAAAGATGTGCTGCAGTGGGCGGAAGTAGTTACAGACGATGGAGAGATCCTAAGATTATCTGTGGAAGAACTGGAACTAGGATATCGTACCAGTATTATTGTAAAAAAAGGTTATGTTGTTCTTGGCGGCGCAATACAGTTACAAAAGAGTGATAAAGACAAGATTAAGGCACAGATGGATGATTTGAAGGAACGCCGTATCACGAAGCAGCCTCTGGAATATCCAAGTGCAGGGAGTACGTTTAAACGTCCGGTGGGATATTTTGCGGGAAAGCTTATTGATGATGCAGGGCTTAGAGGTTTTAAACTCGGCGGAGCACAAGTGTCACAGAAACATTGCGGATTCGTGATCAATACGGGAAATGCAACGGCAAAAGATGTTGTGGATTTAATAGAAGAAGTACAAAAAAGAGTAAAAGGAAACGCAGGTGTAACCTTAGAAACAGAAGTAAGACGATTAGGAGACTTTTAGATGAGATTTGTGATTGTGACCGGTATGTCCGGTGCAGGAAAAAGTACAGCGCTTAGGATGCTGGAAGACGCAGGGTATTTTTGTATTGATAATCTTCCAATCTTGTTGATTCCGAAACTTGCAGACCTTTTGCTGATGCCAAATTCTGAAATTAATAAAATCGCACTTGGAATTGATGTAAGAAACGGGGACGCATTGAAAGAGATTGCAAAGACATTGGAAAATTTGGAACAGTCAAGCCTTGAGTATCAGATTTTATTTTTGGAAGCCAATAACAGAGTGCTTGTGAAACGTTATAAAGAGACGAGACGTAATCATCCTTTGTCAAAAGAGGGGCGTGTGGATGAGGGGATTTCAGAAGAAAGAGTAAGACTTTGGTTTTTGAAGCAGAAGGCGGATTATATTATTGACACGAGTCAACTTTTAACAAGAGAGCTGAAAGAGGAAATCAATAAGATTTTTGTGAAAAATAAGGAATTCAAGAATCTTTATGTCACCGTGCTTTCATTTGGCTTTAAATATGGAATTCCGAATGATGCCGATTTGGTATTTGACGTTCGGTTTTTGCCTAATCCGTATTATATAGAAGAGTTAAGGCCATTAAGCGGAAACAATGCGGCGGTTCATGACTATGTTATGGCAAATGAAAAATCTTATGAATTTCTGGAAAAATTAACAGATATGATGAAGTTTTTAATTCCGAATTACATACAAGAAGGAAAACATCAGCTTGTAGTAGCAATCGGATGTACTGGGGGAAAACATCGTTCGGTCACATTGGCAAATGAATTGTACCGTACATTGGCTTGTGAAGAAGAATATGGCATTCGGATTGAGCATAGAGACATAGAGAAAGATGGGATTACGAAAGCAAATTAACGGCAGGTGTAGAAATGTCATTTTCGGGAACGGTAAAAGAAGAATTATCAATGCAAAAAAGCAGAGCGAGACATTGTCAGATTGCAGAGCTTTCAGCAATCATTAGTATGTGTGGCAATGTGATAATTGATAGCAGAGACAATTATAGATTAAAAATTTGTACAGAAAATATTGCTGTTGTAAGAAAAAGCTTTACATTGATTCGAAAAGCATTTAATATAAGAACTGATATTGCAGTTCGGACAAATCGAGGGAATGGAAATATATCCTATTTGCTGGCGGTGAAAGATCCAAGTGAGGCACAAAGGATTCTGGAAGCGGTCAAACTTCGAAGTGATAATGGCGATATATATGAGGAACTTTCTGTTGTAAGAAATGTCGTGATACAGCAAAGCTGCTGTAAAAGGGCATTTATCCGAGGCGCATTTTTAGCGGGCGGATCTATGAGTGATCCTCAAAAAGCATATCATTTTGAAATTGTATGCGCAGCAGAAGCTAAGGCAATGCAGCTGAGAGATATTATCAATAGTTTTGATCTGGATGCAAAGATAGTAAAGAGAAAAAAAGCATATGTGGTGTATCTGAAAGAAGGAACACAGATCGTAGACGTACTGAATGTGATGGAAGCACATGTGGCGCTTATGAACCTGGAGAATATTCGTATTTTGAAAGAGATGCGGAATTCTGTGAATCGGAAAGTGAATTGCGAGACGGCGAACATTAATAAGACTGTTTCCGCAGCAGTGAAGCAGTTAGAAGATATTCAGTATATCAAAGATACAGTTGGATTTGAGAAATTGTCAGAAGGACTTTTGGAAGTTGCGCTCATGAGATTGCAGTATCCGGAGGCGACTTTAAAAGAGTTGGGGAGTTTGCTGACAACGCCTGTGGGAAAATCAGGGGTCAATCACAGGTTAAGGAAATTAAGTGAAATTGCCGAGAAGGTAAGGGAAAACAAGGAGGTACATTATGATTAGGAAACCAATTACTGTAAGGGCTGAGGAAGGATTAGATGCAAGACCTATTGCTTTGCTTGTTCAGGAAGCAAATCAGTATGCAAGTAAGGTGTACGTTGAATTCCAGAATAAGAAGATTAATGCAAAAAGCATTATGGGCATGATGAGTCTTAGCCTTGGCAGCGGTGATGAATTTATGATAGTGACAGAAGGAGACGACGAGAAGGAAGCTGCCGATGGCATTGAAGATTTCTTTACAAATACAAAATAATCTTTGAAAAGATTGTGCTCAGGCGCAATCTTTTTATGATATAGGAAAGTTCGTACTTTCCTATATCATAAAACGCTCGGAGGGATGCGCACTCGCGTGAGCGGAGGCAGTCAGCAAAAGCTGACCACGCTCGGCGTGCAAAGCGTGAAAACCCCTCATGAGTGAGGGGTTGGGAGAGCTGAAGTGGGCTTTCCCACTTTGATCTAATGCAAGGAGAAAAACATGAAAAAATTATTATTTATATATAATCCAAATGCAGGCACCGGTATGTTAAGATCACATTTGATGGACGTGATTGATATTTTTGTGAAGGCAGGATATGAAGTGACAGTATATCCGACTCAGCAATATAAAGACGGATATAGAAAAGTGAAGGAATTTAAAGCAGGGTATGATTTGCTTGTATGCAGCGGCGGAGATGGAACGCTTGATGAGATTGTAACCGGTATGATGGAACGGGAAGATAAAATCCCAATTGGCTATATTCCGGCAGGTACGACAAATGATTTTGCAAACAGTCTGAGCATTCCTAAGAATGTCCGTGAAGCTGCCAGTATCGCTGTAAATGGAACTGTATTCTCGTGTGATGTGGGAAAATTTAATAAAGATACGTTTGTGTATATCGCGGCTTTTGGGCTTTTTACGGATGTATCTTATCAGACGAAACAGGAAATGAAAAATATCCTGGGGCATTTGGCATATGTATTGGAAGGAGCCAAGAGGTTGTTTGCTATTCCTTCCTATCATATCAAAGTGATTTATGACGGTCAGGAGATCGAGGATGAATTTGTGTTTGGCATGGTGACAAATTCAAAGTCTGTAGGCGGATTCCGTAGTATCATAGGAAAAAATGTGGTGTTTGATGACGGGGAATTTGAAGTTACATTGATAAAAATGCCAAAGAATCCGCTTGCTCTGCAAGAAATCGTAGCGGCTTTACTGATTGAACAGATTGATACAAAATATATGTATACGTTTAAAGCTTCCCAGGTTACTTTTGAGTCTATCCAGGAAATTCCATGGACATTGGATGGAGAGTTTGGAGGCCGGCATGATACAGTCGAAATCCAAAATTGCAAACAGGCATTGAATATTATGGTTGACGCGAATGCGGTTGAAAAACTTACGATAGATAAGCTGTTGGTGGAAAGTGAATAAAGAAGCAGCAGTTTAACTATAACAGCAGTGTTGCAAAAAAAATTTAAAAAAGTACTTGTATATTTTGATGAAATGCGTTACAATATACAAGTACGAAATCCGGCCCCATGGTCAAGCGGTCAAGACGCTAGCCTCTCACGCTGGAATCAGGGGTTCGATTCCCCTTGGGGTCATTGGAAAACCGTGAAATTTCTTTGGTGAAAAAGAAGTTCCGCGGTTTTTTCTTTTGTGTGGAAAGTATGGAGCAACGTAAGAAAAAATTTTTTTCCAATAAAAAGTAAAAAGATGTCCAAATCACTTTACTTTTATAAAACGGATGAGGTATAATAAATTGCATAAAAAATATGATTCAAAGAATCGGAGGAAAAAATTATGTTAGTAGCAGCAAAAGAAATGCTTGACAAAGCAAAAGCAGGTCACTACGCAGTAGGACAGTTTAATATCAATAATTTAGAGTGGACAAAAGCAATTCTGCTTACAGCTCAGGAATGCAATTCTCCAGTAATCCTTGGTGTATCTGAGGGTGCAGGAAAATACATGACAGGTTTCAAGACAGTAGCCGATATGGTAAAGGCTATGATTGATGAGCTTAACATTACAGTTCCTGTAGCTCTTCACTTAGACCACGGCAGCTATGAGGGATGCTACAAATGTATCAAAGCTGGATTTTCTTCTATCATGTTCGATGGTTCTCATTACCCGATCGAAGAAAACGTTGAGAAGACAAAAGAATTAGTAGCAGTTGCTCACGCAATGGGAATGTCTATCGAAGCAGAAGTTGGATCTATCGGTGGAGAAGAAGACGGTGTTGTAGGTGCTGGTGAATGTGCAGACCCACAGGAATGTAAAATGATCGCAGATCTTGGTGTAGATATGCTTGCAGCAGGCATCGGTAACATTCATGGAAAATATCCTGCAAACTGGCAGGGATTAAGCTTCGAAACACTCGATGCTATCCAGCAGCTGACAGGTGCTATGCCATTAGTTCTTCATGGTGGTACAGGTATTCCGGCAGATATGATCAAAAAAGCAATTGACTTAGGCGTATCTAAGATCAACGTAAATACAGAATGCCAGTTATCATTTGCAGCAGCTACCCGTGAATACATCGAAGCTGGTAAAGATAATCAGGGTAAAGGCTTTGACCCACGTAAATTACTTGCACCTGGATTTGAAGCTATCAAAGCAACTGTAAAAGAAAAAATGGAATTATTCGGTTCTATCGATAAAGCTTAATTTCACAATTAAAAAAAGGCATTCCAAGCGATTGGGGTGCCTTTATTTATGAAAGGAACAAAAGGATGAGTGAGACAATAAATGTAGCAGCGATTTATGGAGAAAATGTGTTTAATGACACTGTGATGCAGGAACGTCTGCCGAAAAAAGTTTATAAAGACCTGAAAAAAACGATTGAAGAAGGGAAGGATCTAGACCTTGTGACAGCGGATGTAATCGCTCATGAGATGAAAGAGTGGGCGCTCGAAAAAGGTGCCACGCATTATACTCACTGGTTTCAGCCGCTGACTGGTGTGACAGCTGAGAAGCATGATTCCTTTATATCGGCGCCAATGCCAAATGGAAAAGTGTTGATGAGTTTTTCCGGAAAGGAGCTTATCAAAGGGGAGCCGGATGCATCTTCATTTCCGTCAGGAGGACTTAGGGCTACGTTTGAGGCGAGAGGGTATACAGTCTGGGACTGTACGTCTCCGGCATTTGTAAAGAAAGACCAGAATAGCTGTGTTTTATATATACCAACCGCGTTTTGTTCCTATACAGGAGAGGCGCTTGACCAAAAAACGCCGCTGCTTCGTTCTATGGAAGCAATTAATGAACAAGCACTTCGTTTTTTGCGCCTGTTTGGAAATACAACCTCCAGAAAAGTAAAGCCGTCTGTTGGAATTGAACAGGAATATTTTCTGGTGGATCGAGAGAAATATTTACAAAGAGAAGATCTGATCTTTGCAGGAAGAACATTGTTTGGGGCAATGCCTCCGAAAGGACAGGAACTTGACGATCATTATTTTGGCAGTATTCGTGACCGTATTGCGAATTTTATGAGTGCGATCAACGAAGAACTGTGGAAGCTTGGTGTAACGGCAAAGACACAGCATAACGAAGCGGCGCCTGCACAGCATGAGCTGGCTCCGATTTATATGGAGTGTAACGTTGCGGTAGATCATAATCAGCTGATTATGGAAACACTTAAAAAGATGGCATACCGTCAGGGACTGCATTGCCTGCTGCATGAAAAACCATTTGCAGGAGTGAATGGTTCTGGTAAACACGATAACTGGTCTTTAACGACGGATGATGGGAAGAATCTTCTGGATCCTGGAAAGACGCCGCATGAAAATATTCAATTTTTATTGATGTTGATGTGTGTATTAAGGAGCGTCGACAAACATGCAGCTCTTCTAAGAGAATCTGCTGCAGATCCGGGGAATGACTTGCGTCTTGGAGCAGCAGAGGCTCCGCCTGCAATTATTTCCGTATTTTTGGGAGAGCAGCTTAGTGACGTGTTAAACCAGCTTGTGGAGACTGGTTCTGCGACGCATAGTATTAAGGGCGGAACGCTGGAGACAGGTGTAAAGGCGGTACCGGATTTTGCAAAAGATGCGACAGACCGCAATCGAACATCGCCGTTTGCATTTACAGGAAATAAATTTGAGTTTCGTATGACGGGATCGAGAGATTCCGTGGCAGGACCGAATGTGGTACTCAATACGATTGTTGCAGAGGCGCTTTGTGAAGCATGTGATATCCTGGAGAAAGCAGGCGATTTTGAAAAGGCAGTGCATGATCTTATCAAAGAGTACGCGATTGAGCATCAGCGTATTGTTTATAATGGCAATGGATATTCCGAGGAATGGATAGAGGAAGCAAAACGCCGCGGGCTTCCAAACCTTGAGAGCATGGTAGATGCGATTCCGGCGCTTACCTCAGATTCATCGGTAGCGCTATTTGAGAAATTTAATGTATTTACGAGAAAAGAATTGGAGTCTCGAGAAGAGATTAAATATGAGGCGTATGCCAAAGCGATTAATATTGAAGCGCGTACGATGATCGATGTCGCAAGCAAACAGATCATTCCGGCTGTCGTAAAGTATACAAAGACGTTGGCAGATGCGGTGAATGCGGTTGTAGCGGCTGGCGTGGATGCTGATGTACAGCTTGCACTGTTAAGAGAAGTATCCGGTTTCCTAAAAGAGGCAAAAGAAGCGCTTACTAATTTAGAAGAGCTTGATAAAGAAGCAGAGCAAAAGCCGGAAGGAAAAGAGCAGGCGAGATTTTTCCGGGATGCGATTGTCCCTGCGATGGAAGCGTTGCGTATTCCGGTTGATAAGCTTGAGATGCTGGTAGATAAATCTGCATGGCCGATGCCGTCTTATGCAGAGTTGATATTTGAAGTATAGGTAGTGCACCGGGAGGAATGCAGTATGACGCGAGGCGAATTTTTAGATAGGCTTGGGGAGTCTTTAGAGGGCGAATTAAATGAATCTGAGATACAGAAACAAGTCGCTTATTATGAGCAGTATATAATAGAAGAAACCAAGAACGGAAAGAACGAGGAAACAATAATAGAGTCTTTAGGAGACCCATGGATCATTGCGCGTTCCGTCATTTCAGGTGTTGAGATGTCTGGAGGATATCAGAGCGAAGGATATAACACAGATATTTATGGAGAGGAACAATATGATTCTGGCGAGGAAGCTTACAGACAGGATAAAGTACATGTGTACACGTTTGGAAAATGGTGGCAAAAATCCTTGCTGGTGCTTGCGATAGTTGGAATTTTGGCTGGCATCATTTCTCTTATCATGGGGATTATCAGTATAGTACTGCCGATTTTGATACCGGTTATGATCATCGTTTTCATATTAAGACATTTTAGCGGAGGAAAGCGTTGACGATATATAAAAAAATGAAGAATGTGCGAAGCACATTCTTCATTTTTTGTTCTGTGTAAAGTAAAAGACCGATGGGGGAGCCATCGGTCTTTTGAGGGGAGTATAAATAATTAATAAGGGGTTGCAGAAAGAATACTTTCTACAAGAAACAGTATAATATACAAGTTTTGAAAAAGCAAGTTAATTTTTCAAAAATTCCCAAAATATTGAAAGAAAAGTAAGTTTGTGCGCATAAGAAAGCCGGAAAGAGACATACTAAGGATGTAATAAATATTAGGAGGAAGAACAAATGGCAAAAAATTATAGTTCTAAGAATGAAACAACTTCAAATGCATCTAATGTATCTGACGCATCTAATGCGAAAAACAAAAACTCTAACAAGAATGCATCTAATAAAAACAAAGCATCTAATGCTTCAAATGGTGGCGTTTCAAACAGCGATGCTTCAAACTGCTATCGTTAATTAGAAGCGGTGTAAAAGCAAGATGAGAAAGCAGGGGGCGGGGAATGGAAAAGAATTTCTCCGCCCCTTACTTTGCTTATTGACAATCAATATATTGACCCGTAATATAGAAGTTAAGCAAAGAGCGAAGGAGACAATGAATGGAAAGAATAGAACTGATTGCGCCGTGTCATTTTGGACTGGAGGCAGTTTTAAAAAGGGAAATCTGGGATTTGGGCTATGAGATTTCCAGTGTAGAAGATGGAAGAGTTACATTTATTGCAGATTATGAAGATATATGTCGCGCAAATGTGTTTTTGCGTTCTGCGGAGAGAATACTTCTAAAAGCAGGTACATTTAAAGCAGAAACATTTGATGAATTGTTTGAAAGGACAAAGGCATTGCCATGGGAAAAATTCATCCCTAAGAATGGGAAATTCTGGGTTGCAAAAGCTGCGTCTGTGAAAAGTAAATTATTCAGTCCGTCAGATATACAGTCTATTATGAAGAAAGCAATCGTGGAACGCATGAAGGAAAAGTATCATGTGGAATGGTTTGAAGAGGATGGAGCTTCCTATCCGATTCGTGTGTTCCTTATGAAGGATGTGGTTACGATAGGTATCGACACATCTGGCGTTTCTTTACATAAAAGAGGCTATCGTCTGATGTCGAGCAAAGCGCCGCTTACAGAGACGCTTGCGGCCGCATTGATAATGTTGACGCCTTGGAGGAAGGAACGTATTCTTGTAGATCCATTTTGCGGAAGCGGTACATTCCCGATTGAGGCGGCAATGATGGCAGCGAATATCGCACCAGGGATGAATCGTGAATTTACAGCCGAAGAATGGACAAATCTGATTTCAAAAAATGCCTGGTATGAAGCGATAGACGAAGCGAATGATTTGGTGAATGATAAGATAGAGGTAGATATTCAAGGGTATGATATTGATGGCGAAGTGATAAAAGCAGCACGTGAGAATGCAAAACTCGCAGGGGTAGAGCATCTCATCCATTTTCAGGAGCGTGCAGTGAAAGATTTGCGTCATCCAAGAAAGTATGGATTTATCATCACGAATCCGCCGTATGGCGAACGATTGGAAGAAAAAGAGAATCTTCCGGCATTATATCGGGAATTTGGCGAGAGCTTTAAAAAGCTGGATACCTGGTCTGCGTATATGATTACTTCCTATGAAGATACGGAGCGTTATTTTGGAAGGAAAGCAGATAAAAACAGAAAAATTTATAATGGAATGCTTAAGACATATTTTTATCAGTTTTTAGGACCAAAACCGCCCAAACCAAACAAATAGATTTCGAGAGAGTATATAGATGAAAGAGGAATGTATATGAAGAACAGGATTGTATTTGCTACCGGAAATCAAAACAAGATGAAGGAAATCCGTATGATTCTTGCTGATCTTGGCATGGAGATTCTTTCCATGAAAGAGGCAGGGGTAGATATTGACGTTGTGGAGGATGGAAAAACATTTGAAGAGAATGCAATGATCAAAGTGTGTGAGATTGCGAAGTATTTGCCAAATGACATTGTTCTGGCAGATGATTCGGGGCTGGAAATCGATTATCTGAATAAAGAGCCTGGGATTTATTCGGCAAGATATGCGGGGGTCGATACTTCTTATGACATTAAAAATAATCTTCTTCTTAGCCGGCTTGAGGGTGTGCCGGATGAGAAACGTACGGCGAGATTTGTGTGTGCGGTTGCAGCCGCATTTCCGGATGGAGGCACGGAGGTTGTCAGGGGAACGATAGAAGGACGTATCGGATATGAGATTAAGGGTAACAATGGTTTTGGCTATGATCCGATTTTCTTTGTACCGGAGTACAACTGTACCACTGCCGAGATGGAGCCGGAGCTTAAGAATGAACTAAGTCACCGCGGAAGAGCGCTTCGGAGCATGCGTGAAATAATGGAGAAAAAATATGAGAATATTAATTGTTAGTGATACACATGGGCATCACCGTAATTTTGACAGGGCAGTTAAAAAAGCCGGAAAATTTGATATGTTGATTCACCTTGGAGATTTGGAAGGCGGCGAAGCTTATGTGGAAGCGGCTTTGGATTGTCCGGTGCATATGGTGGCTGGTAATAATGACTTTTTTTCGGATTTGAAAAGAGAAGAGGAGTTTGAGATTGGCGGATATCGTGTGATGATAACACATGGGCATTATTATTATGTATCTATGGGAGTGGAAGTGCTCGTGGGAGAAGCGAGGGCAAGGGGAGCTGACATTGTGATGTTTGGCCATACGCATAAACCATTTTTGGAAGAGAGAGAGGGAGTGATTGTGTTGAACCCGGGAAGTCTTTCTTATCCAAGGCAGCAGGGGCACAGAGGAAGTTATATGATCATGGAAATCAATGAACATGGCGAAGCGCAATTTTTTACGGACTATGTATAGGGAGACGTTTGTTGTAAACCTATAAAAAGCACATGAAAAACGGGTTAAGAAACAGCAAAAAATCAATTATAAAAAAAATAAAAAAAGAGGTTGACATTTGTGGGGTGCTTATGTATAATACTACTTGTGTCAAGCGAGTACCGCAAAACACACAAAAAGTGAATAGAGCGGGGTGTGGCTCAGCTTGGCTAGAGCGCCTGGTTTGGGACCAGGAGGTCGCAGGTTCGAATCCTGTCACCCCGATTGTATGCGGGTGTAGTTCAATGGTAGAACACTAGCCTTCCAAGCTAGATACGTGGGTTCGATTCCCATCACCCGCTTTTTTAAAGCCAAATGGCGAGCAGCTTAGAGGCTTTAAGAAGATAGGTCTAGGGAGCTAGTCTTATGAGTCTGTAGCTCAGCTGGATAGAGCAACGGCCTTCTAAGCCGTAGGTCGA
>CAJUFN010000003.1:196561-214477 GCA_910585545.1 uncultured Lachnospiraceae bacterium | reverse complement strand
CATTTGTACATTCTTATTTAATATTTATTGTACATATTTAAGTATAACTTTATACGTGAAGATATTTACAGGAAAATACGATTGATACGATTGGAGCAGGTGATACTTTTTGCGGGTGTGTATGGATGTTTTTTTATTATTGTGTATATGATAAAAATATCTAGTGAGTATTTTTTGTACAGTGAAAATCCGAACAAGGAAGTACAAGGAATTTCTAAAAAGAAAAGTTGACACTAAACATCATATAAGATAAAATGAAAGAAGAACATTTGTTCTCGGGTAGGTAACAATAAAAACATGATGATTTAACAAAAGATGGACTAACTAAGATAGAAACAACCTTTGGAAATATGTTTTGATTTGAATATGCGAGAGTTATAAACAGAGGAGAAATATAATGGATCATTTTGAATTAGTATCACAATACGCCCCAACCGGCGATCAGCCGCAGGCGATAGAAGCTCTGGTGAAAGGCTTTCAGGAAGGCAACCAATGTCAGACCCTGCTTGGTGTTACCGGATCGGGTAAGACATTCACCATGGCGAATGTCATTGAAAAATTGAATAAACCAACGCTTATCATAGCGCATAATAAAACTTTGGCGGCACAGCTCTACGGAGAATTCAAAGAGTTCTTTCCGAATAATGCGGTTGAATACTTCGTGTCCTACTACGACTACTATCAGCCAGAAGCTTATGTTCCTTCTTCTGACACGTACATTGCTAAGGACTCTTCGATCAATGACGAGATAGATAAATTACGCTTGTCTGCGACGGCGTCTCTGAGTGAACGTCGGGATGTGATAGTGATATCAAGTGTATCTTGCATTTATGGATTGGGCAGCCCGGAGGACTATTTGAATATGATGATTCCGCTTCGGCCGGGAATGATGAAAGATAGAGATGAGCTTCTAAGGGAGCTTATTGATATTCAGTATACGAGAAATGAGATGGATTTTCATCGCGGTACGTTTCGTGCACATGGGGATGTAGTTGAGATTATTCCTGCCCAGGAAAGCGATATGGCGGTAAGGGTGGAATTTTTCGGGGATGAGATAGACCGTATTACCGAGATTGATATTTTGACGGGAGAGATTAAGAGAGCGGTATCGTTTGTAGCGATTGCACCGGCATCTCATTATGTGGTTCCGATGGAGCGTATTCTGAAGGCGACAAAGGATATAGAAGAAGAGTTGGAAGAGCGGATTGCTTATTTTAAAGGGGAAGATAAGTTGTTAGAGGCGCAGAGGATTTCCGAGCGTACCAATTTTGATATAGAGATGCTCAAAGAGACAGGATTTTGTTCGGGAATCGAGAATTATTCAAGGCATTTGTCCGGTCTGCAGCCGGGACAGCCGCCCTATACACTTATGGATTTCTTTCAGAATGATTTCTTGATCATCATAGATGAATCACACAAGACGATTCCGCAGATTGGCGGCATGTATGCGGGAGACCAGTCGAGAAAATCGACGCTGGTAGATTTTGGTTTCCGACTTCCGTCTGCGAAGGATAACAGACCGCTTAGCTTTGATGAGTTTGAAGACAGGATCGACCAGATTATGTTTGTATCAGCAACACCGGGCAACTATGAAGCGGAGCATGAATTGCTTCGGGCAGAGCAGGTGATTCGCCCGACAGGGCTTTTAGATCCGGAAGTAGAAGTGCGGCCTGTAGAAGGACAGATCGATGATTTGTATGGCGAAGTGAATAAAGAAATAGAAAAAGGGAATAAAGTTCTTATCACGACGCTGACAAAGAGGATGGCAGAAGATTTGACGGATTACATGAGAGAGCTTGGAATCCGCATCAAATATCTGCATTCGGATATTGACACGCTGGAGCGTACCGAGATTATACGTGATATGCGGCTTGGTGTGTTTGATGTGCTTGTAGGGATTAATCTGTTGAGGGAAGGATTAGATATTCCTGAGATTACGTTGGTGGCGATTTTGGATGCGGATAAGGAAGGGTTTTTGCGTTCGGAGACATCGTTGATTCAGACCATAGGCCGTGCAGCGCGTAATTCAGAAGGACATGTGATCATGTATGCGGACAAGATTACGGATTCTATGAGACTTGCGCTTGATGAGACGAAGCGCCGGCGCGCGATTCAGATGAAGTACAATGAAGAGCATGGCATTACGCCAACAACGATTAAGAAATCCGTACGCGATGCGATTTCTATCTTTAAGAAGGTCGCGGCAGAAGAACTTCGTATGGAAAAGGATCCGGAATCCATGAGTACGAAGGAATTAGAAAAGTTAATAAAAGATATTGAAAAACAGATGAAGAAAGCAGCTGCGGAATTGAACTTTGAAGCGGCAGCCGAGTTGAGAGATAAATTAATAGAATTGAAGCAGAGGTTAAAAGAGTAGAATGGCAAAAGACAACAAACAATATATTAAGATTCGAGGGGCAAATGAACATAATCTGAAAAATATTGATATTGATATTCCAAGAAACAAGATGGTTGTTTTGACGGGATTGTCGGGTTCGGGAAAATCGTCCCTTGCATTTGATACGATTTATGCGGAAGGTCAGAGGAGATATATGGAATCCTTATCTTCTTATGCGAGACAGTTTTTGGGGCAGATGGAAAAGCCGAATGTGGAAAGTATTGAAGGATTATCTCCGGCGATTTCCATCGACCAGAAATCGACGAATCGTAATCCGCGTTCGACGGTAGGAACCGTGACGGAGATTTACGATTATTTTCGTTTGCTCTATGCAAGGATTGGTATTCCGCATTGTCCGAAATGTGGAAAAGAAATCCGTAAACAGACTGTGGACGAAATGGTAGATCAGATTATGGAGCTGCCCGAGCGTACGAAGATCCAGCTGCTTGCGCCGGTTGTAAGAGGCCGCAAAGGAACACATGCAAAATTATTTGAGCGTGCGAAAAAAAGCGGATATGTCCGTGTGCGTGTAGACGGAAACTTATATGAATTGTCGGAAGAGATTGTGCTGGACAAGAATATTAAGCATAATGTTGATATTATTGTAGACCGTCTTGTAGTGAAGGAAGGGATTGAGAAGCGTCTGGCAGATTCTATTGAGAATGTGTTGGCATTGGCGGAAGGACTTCTTACGGTAGATGTGATTGATCAAGAGCCGATTAATTTTAGTCAGAGTTTTTCGTGCCCGGATTGCGGTATCAGCGTGGATGAGATTGAGCCGAGAAGTTTTTCTTTTAATAATCCGTTTGGGGCGTGTCCAGTCTGTTTCGGACTGGGATACAAGATGGAATTTGATTTGGATTTGATGATTCCGGATATGTCGCGCAGCATTGATGAAGGAGCGATTGCGGTTATCGGATGGCAGTCCTCTACAGAAAAGACAAGTTATACGAGGGCGATTCTGGAAGCGCTTGCAAGAGAGTATGATTTCCGGCTGGATGTTCCGTTCGAGTCCTATTCAGATGAAGTGAAAAAGATTCTTATTCATGGGACAGATGGAAAAGAGGTAAAGGTATATTATAAAGGACAGCGTGGCGAGGGAATCTATGATGTTGCCTTTGAAGGGATTATCCGCAATGTAGAAAGGCGATATCGGGAGACGAGTTCCGATACGATAAAGGCAGAGTATGAGACTTTTATGAAGATTACGCCATGTCATGAATGTCATGGTCAGAGACTGAAAAAAAGTTCATTGGCAGTTACGGTAGGAGATAAAAATATTGCAGAAGTGACCGGCATGTCAGTAGAGAAGCTGCAGGTATTTTTGAAAAACTTACAGCTGACACAGACACAGGAGTTGATCGGCGGGCAGATTTTAAAGGAAATCAGAGCAAGAATTGACTTCCTTGTGAATGTGGGGCTTGAATATTTAAGTCTTGCGAGACCTACCGGAACCTTGTCCGGCGGGGAGGCGCAAAGGATCAGACTTGCTACACAGATTGGTTCCGGACTTGTAGGTGTGGCATATATTCTCGATGAACCAAGCATCGGACTTCATCAGCGGGATAATGACAAATTGCTTGGCACTTTAAAACATTTGAGAGATCTTGGCAATACATTGATTGTCGTGGAGCATGACGAGGATACGATGTTGGAAGCGGACTGCGTGGTAGATATTGGACCGGGAGCAGGAGAGCATGGGGGAGAAGTTGTAGCGATCGGAACGGCAAAAGAGATTATGAAGAATAAGAATTCGATTACAGGTGCTTATCTGAGTGGGAGAATTAGGATTCCGATACCAAAGGAACGAAAGAAACCAACAGGATATCTCAAAGTAATCGGGGCTGCAGAGAATAATCTGAAAGGGATTGACGTAAAGTTCCCGCTTGGCGTACTGACTTGTGTGACGGGTGTTTCCGGTTCCGGAAAGAGTTCGCTTGTGAATGAAATCTTATATAAAAAATTAGCAAAAGAATTAAATCGTGCAAGAACGATTCCGGGAAAGCACAAACGAATCGAAGGACTGGAGCAGGTGGATAAGGTTATTAACATTGATCAATCTCCAATCGGAAGAACTCCGCGTTCGAATCCGGCGACATATACAGGGGTGTTTGACTTGATTCGTGATTTGTTTGCGGCAACTCCGGATGCAAAGGCGAAAGGATATAAGAAAGGCAGATTCAGTTTTAATGTCAAAGGGGGCCGATGTGAAGCTTGCAGCGGTGATGGAATCTTGAAGATCGAGATGCATTTTTTGCCGGATGTCTATGTGCCATGCGAAGTTTGTCATGGAAAACGGTATAATCGAGAGACACTTGAGGTAAAATATAAAGGAAAAAGTATTTTTGATGTGCTGGATATGACGGTGGAAGAGGCGTTGACATTTTTTGAGTCTGTGCCAAGTATTCGCAGAAAGATGGAAACGTTGTATGATGTGGGACTATCTTATATAAGGCTTGGACAGCCATCAACGACGCTTTCCGGCGGAGAAGCGCAGCGTATCAAGCTTGCGACGGAATTAAGCAAGAGAAGTACTGGTAAGACAGTATATATTTTAGATGAGCCTACAACCGGACTTCACTTTGCAGACGTGCATAAATTGACAGAGATATTGAGAAGACTTGCGGATGATGGCAATACAGTGATTGTCATCGAACACAATCTGGATGTGATTAAAACGGCGGATCATATTATTGACATTGGACCGGAAGGCGGAGAGCGCGGCGGAACAGTGATTGCATTGGGAACGCCGGAAGAAGTTGCAGAGAATCCGATATCATACACAGGAAAATATATAAAGCGTGAAATTACACGTAATGAAAGTACAATGGAATGAAAAAATGCTTTTCATTCATTTGGAATTTTATTATAATGGTACATGCACAAACGTACCTGCGTGACACAAAGGATAAAATAGACGAGAAGGATAGATGATGAAAGGAGAACTTTGATGTCAGCAGATATTGGGATTGACTTGGGAACAGCGAGTATTCTTGTGTATGTAAAGGGCAAAGGAGTTGTGCTTAAGGAACCATCAGTGGTAGCTTTTGACAAGAATACCAATGATATTAAAGCAATTGGTGAGGAAGCGAGATTGATGTTGGGGAGAACACCCGGGAATGTGGTGGCGGTGCGTCCATTGCGTCAAGGAGTGATTTCTGATTATAGTGTCACAGAGAAGATGATCAAATACTTTGTGAAAAAGGCACTGGGAAAAAAGACTTTTAAAAAGCCTCGGATTAGTATCTGTGTTCCAAGCGGTGTGTCGGAGATTGAAAAAAAGGCAGTAGAGGAAGCTGCATTTGCGGCGGGAGCGCGAGCGGTATATCTGATTGAGGAACCGGTGGCGGCAGCGATCGGTGTAGGAATAGATATTAGGAAACCTTGTGGAAATATGATTGTAGATATCGGTGGAGGGACATCGGATATTGCGGTGATTTCTCTCGGAGGAGCTGTGGTTAATGCTTCGTTAAAGCTTGCGGGAGACGATTTTGATGATGCAATTGTACGTTTTATGAGGAAAAAGCATAATTTGTTAATTGGTGAACGTACGGCAGAGGAGATTAAGATTAAGATTGGAACGACCTATCCACTCGTGGAAGAAGAGGTATTAGAAGTGCGTGGAAGGAATATTGTGACGGGATTACCCAAAACAGTGACGGTAACTTCGACGGAGACGGAAGAGGCTTTTCGCGAGACGGCCGGACAAATTGTGGAAGCTGTGATCTCGGTACTTGAAAGAACACCGCCGGAATTATCGGCGGATATTCTTGACAGAGGAATCGTGCTTACCGGAGGCGGAGCTTTGCTGCGAGGTCTGGAAGAGTTGATCGAGGAAAAGACCGGAGTTGATACAATGACTGCCGAAAAACCAATGCAAGTTGTTGCGATTGGGACGGGGCAGTTTGTAGATTTTGTGAGTGGAAGAAAAGAAATATAATATGGGGGTGCTGCATCTGGCAGCGCCCTTATTTCACAGATAAATCAAGTTTACATAATAGTAATTACGGAAGGAAAGAAAAATGGAGACGATCAAAGGATATGTGGAACATATCGTATTTCGAAATGAAGATAACGGATATACGGTATTTCACCTGGAAAATGAGAATGGAGAGTTGACTTGCGTTGGGAATTTTCCTTATATCGGAGAAGGGGAGATGTTGGAGCTGACAGGGGATTATACTCAACATGCCGTTTATGGACAGCAATTCAAAGTGGAAACGCATGTAGTGAAGGAAGCGGAGGATGTTGTCTCAATGGAAAGATATTTGGGTTCTGGCGCAATACATGGCGTGGGAGCAGCTTTAGCAGGGCGGATTGTTCGAAAATTTAAGGAAGAGACCTTTCGTATTATTGAAGAGGAGCCGGAGCGTCTGGCGGAAGTAAAAGGGATCAGTGAACGGAAAGCGCGTGAAATTGCAGAACAGATGGAAGAAAAAAAGGATATGAGAAAGGCCATGATCTATTTGCAGAAATATGGGATATCGATTACCCTTGCGGCAAAAATCTATCAGCAATACGGGCAAAATGTATATCGAATCCTAGAGGAAAATCCATATCGGCTGGCAGATGATATTCAAGGCGTTGGATTTAAAACGGCAGATGAAATTGCCGGGCGAATCGGAATTCATACAGATTCTGATTTTCGTATCCGAAGCGGCATTTTTTATACGTTGATTCAAAGTGTGGCAGAAGGACATGTATATCTTCCGAGGCAGGAGCTAATGGAAAAGGCAAGTGAGTTGTTGGAAGTGCGCCTGGATGATATCGAAAAATATCTGATGGATTTGGCAATGGAGCGCAAGGTCGTAATGAAAGAAGTCGGAGAGACTCCTTGTGTATATGCTGCTTCGTACTATTATATGGAACTAAATGTTGCTAAGATGCTTCATGATCTGAATGCAGAGTATAAAGAAGTGCAGTGTGTAGTTGAGAAGAAACTGCAAAAGATAGAAGAGCATGCAGGACTTGCTTTGGATGAAAGACAACGTCAGGCAGTTGTGGGAGCGGTTCAAAATGGTGTATTTGTGCTCACCGGAGGCCCTGGTACGGGGAAAACGACAACCATTAATGCAATGATTCATTATTTTGAAAATGAAGGATGTCAGTTGTACCTGGCTGCGCCGACAGGACGTGCAGCAAAGCGAATGACAGAGGCGACTGGATATGAAGCTCAGACGTTGCACCGGTTGCTGGAAGTGAGCGGGAATCCGGAAGATGAAGAGACGAAAAGCGGTTTTTCGCGAAATGAGGAGAATCCGCTGGAGGCGGATGTTATTATTATAGATGAAATGTCGATGGTGGATCTGCCATTGATGCACGCGCTTTTGCGTGCGATTGTCCCGGGTACAAGATTGGTGCTTGTAGGAGATAAGAATCAGTTGCCATCAGTAGGGCCGGGGAGCGTATTGAAAGATATCATACAGTCGCAGAAATTTGCGAGGGTAGAGTTGACAAAGATTTTCCGACAAGCGGCGGAGAGCGACATTGTGATGAATGCACATAAGATTAATCAGGGAGAACCTCTTATCTTAGATAACAAGAGTAAAGACTTCTTTTTTTTAAAACGGCAGGATGCAAATACGATCATTGCGGTAGTGTTGGCGTTGATTCAGAAAAAACTGCCTAAATATGTGGATGCGAGGACTTATGATATACAGGTGTTGACGCCGATGAGAAAAGGAATGTTGGGTGTAGAGCGTTTAAATCAGATTCTGCAGCAATATTTGAATCCGGCAGATAAGAGAAAAGAAGAGAAGGAGTATGGAGAGAAGGTATTTCGTGTCGGCGACAAAGTCATGCAGATTAAGAATAATTATCAGTTAGAGTGGGAAATTCGTACGAAATACGGACTTGCTGTGGATAAAGGGCTGGGTGTATTTAATGGAGATATGGGCGTGATCACAGAAGTGAATACATATGCAGAAACACTGGAAGTAGAATATGATGAAAAGAAAAGAGTATCCTATTCTTTCAAAAACCTGGATGAACTGGAACATGCCTATGCGATTACGATACATAAAGCGCAAGGCAGCGAATATCCGGCGGTCGTGATTCCGCTGCTGACCGGACCAAGACAGTTACTTCACAGGAATCTCTTATATACGGCGGTCACAAGAGCGAAGAAGTGCGTGACGTTGGTAGGAAGTGATGAGACGCTTCAAATCATGGTTCAGAATACGAATGAACAGAAACGATACACAAGTCTTTCGGAGAGAATCCGAGAATTTTGTTAAAATAATGATATGTGAATCTGCGATACCATGGCGGTGTGTATCAGGCAGGAAAAAATTGAATAAAATCATAGAGAATGTATTTGCGTGGCATCATTTATTAAAGGAATTGCTTTACCCACATAAATGTCCGTTTTGCGGAACGGTCACAATGGATTCCATTTGTGGTGTCTGCAGGGAAAATGTCATATTTGTAGAGGAGCCAAGATGTAAAAAATGCGGAAAACCTGTACGGGCAGAGGAACAGGAATATTGCAATGATTGCGAAAAGCGGGAACATGCTTTTGAAACAGGAATCAGTATATTTTTGCATCAAGGAACAGTAGCGCAGTCCTTATACCGATTTAAATACCATAATAAAAGAATCTATGCGAAAGATTATGCAAGATTATTTATGGAAATTTGCGGGAAACAAATCAGGAGATGGGAAATAGAGGCTTTGATTGCGGTTCCGGTACACAGGAAAAGAAAGCGAAAAAGAGGATATAATCAGGCAGAAATCCTGGCAGAAGCAATCTCAGAAATGTCGGGGATTCCATATATTTCCGATGCAGCCGTAAGGGTGAACGAAACTGTTCCTCAAAAGCGGTTAGATCCATCCAAGAGAAGGAGAAATATGGAACATGCATTTCGGATGCAAAAAGTATTGCCGACATATTCACATGTGCTTATCATTGATGACATTTATACAACAGGTGCAACAATAGACAGTTTGGCGAAGAAATTGAAAAAGCAAGGCGTAAAAGTGTACTTTTTTACTATAAGTATTGGACAAGGTTTCTGAGAGTATGCTATACTGAAAAGAGTGTTTATAAGAAAATGAACGGGTGCCGAGGTGATGAAATGTTAAATGAACAACGAGTAAAGCTGATGACAAAAATGGCCTCTTATGAAAGCAAAGAAGGGAAAGAGGATTTAAAAATCAGCGCTTACTATCGAAAGGATTATGTAAGTATTCATGTGATATGGACGGTAATATGGTCAACAGTTGGATATATTATTGCTGCGGCGATTGCAATGATAGCTTTTTGGGAGAAATTGTTGGCGGATATGAATACAAGAAAGATTATTCTGTTAGCGATAATAGCAATTGTAGTATATTTGATCGTACTTATCATAAGTGGAGTGGTGACAAATAAAATCTGTAAAGAAAGGCATAATCGTGCCAGACAGCGTGTGAAGAAGTTTAACCATGATTTGCTTGTATTGAAAAAGATGTATGAAAAGGAGAACAGATAAATGAGCGCGATTTTTGTGTGGAGAGACAGATTGCAGAATACATATGCAGGGTATGCAAAATACATTGACAAAACAGTCCAGTTTATTTTGGCATTGGCAGCATTTATGATGATCAATAATTATTTTGGGCTTTTTGAACCGATTACAAAACCGATTGTAGCAGTGGCGCTTGCGGTCATTTTTACATTTCTGCCTATGGTAGCAGTTGTATTGGCAATAGCATTTCTGATTGTAATACATATGTGTACAGTATCTATGGGAGTAGCAGGAGTATCAGCTGCGATTTTTCTGCTCATGTTTATCTTTTATGTGCGTTTTTCGCCGAAGACAGCAATTGTGATACTTTTAATGATACTGTCAACCATTTTGAAAATTCCATATGCGATACCGATTATCTTTGGATTGATAGGTGCACCGGCATATGTGATACCGATTGTGTGTGGAACCATTTCCTATTTCATGGTAGAATTTGTGAAAAATTCAGTGGCGACCATTAAAGGTGCAGATGGTCTGGTAGGGCAGGTTACAGTATTTTTGCAGCAGGTATTTCGTAATAAAGAAATGTGGATCATAATTGCAGCAAGTGTTATTTGTCTGTTTGTAGTATCTGCATTAAGGAAAATGTCTTGTAATCATGCGTGGGAGATTGCAATTGTATCAGGGGCAGTTGTTAATGTAGTGACATTGACTACAGGATATATTGCATTGAATGTAAAAGCGCCTTACGCTGAAATGATCGTGGGAAATATAATCGCAGTTTTTATTGGATTAGTAGTAGAATTGTTTGTATTTACGGTAGACTATTCAAGAACTGAGAATCTTCAATTTGAAGATGATGAGTACTATTATTATGTAAAAGCAGTTCCAAAGATTTCGATATCAGCACCGAACAAAACGGTAAAAAAAATTAATGTAAGGCAGGATGTGTCGGAAGAATCATTGCAGGAGATGACTTCTGATGATGTAGATGAACTGCTTCTGAAGAGAAGTCTGGAAGAAGAGGTAGGACAGGTAGGACAGGTAAACTTAGAAGATTAATTAAAAAGGGTAAGAAAAGGGAGGTGACAGAATGTGGCAGCGAATAGAAGCGATGCTTGAAAACAGCAGCTGGGAAATATCAATTCCGCATATTTATATAACGGATATTATTGAAATTCTTATTATCGCATATATTGTATACCGGATTATGGTCTGGATTAAGAATACGAAAGCCTGGATGCTTTTAAAAGGAATTACTGCATTGGCTGTTTTTATTCTGGTCGCCGCCATTTTTAAGATGCAGACAATTCTCTGGCTGGCAGAGAAATCAGTGAATGTGCTGGCGATTGCGGGGGTTGTTGTATTTCAGCCGGAACTTAGACGAGCGTTGGAAAAGTTAGGCGAACATAACTTTATTACGTCTATTGTTCCGTTTGCTCAGACAAAGGATGAGGAACGTTTTAGCAATGAGACAATAGATGGAATTGTAACAGCAGCGTTTGAAATGGGAAAAGTGAAGACGGGGGCATTGATTGTAGTAGAACAGGCAATTATGCTCACAGAATATGAACATACAGGTATTGAACTGGATTCTATGGTTTCTAGTCAGTTGTTGATTAATATTTTCGAGCACAATACTCCGCTTCATGACGGAGCGGTAATCATTCGGGGGAATAGAATTGCAGCGGCAACCTGTTACCTCCCGTTATCTGATAACACGAAGCTGAGTAAAGCACTTGGAACGAGACATCGTGCGGCGGTCGGGATGAGTGAAGTCAGTGATGCGCTTATCATTGCAGTATCGGAAGAAACAGGAAAGGTATCAGCAGCATTAGGCGGTCAGCTTGTACGGGATATAACACCGGAATATCTGACAGAGCGCCTGATTTATATTCAGAATAAAATAGTAGATACAAAACGGTTTGCTTTATGGAAAGGAAGACAAAAACATGAAGGAAAAAATGATTGAGAACTTCCCACTTAAAGCGATGGCGCTTTTGTTTGCGATAGTTTTATGGATTTTTGTGGTGAATATCAATGATCCAGTCCAGACAGGAACATATTCTAATATAGAGGTGAATATTACACATCAGGAAGTGATCACAAATACGGGTGATACTTTTTATGCGACAAATAACAGTAATGTGGTGACCGTAGTTGTGCGTGCAGAGCGTTCCGTTTTGGATGATATCAAAGCGAAAGATATTGTAGCAACGGCGGACATCCGGGAACTGACGCTAGACACACTTGTGCCGATTCGTATTTCCATACCGAACTACGAAGGAAAGTATAAGGAAGCATATGCGGCGCCGCATAATGTACAGATAGAAAGAGAAAAAAGCGTAAGCAAAAGTTTCCCGATTTCCGTGACCACCATCGGTGAAAGTGACTATGAAAATGCGATTGGTGAATTAAAAGCAAGTTCGGAGAGTGTTGAAATTGCAGGCCCAAAATCATTGGTGGGAAGAATTGAAAAGGTGGTTGCGCAAGTAGACATCAGCGGCTTGCGTGAAGATTCGGAATTGAGTGCGAAGCTTATTTTGTATGATGGAGGAGAGAATGAAATTGACCAGTCTCTTCTTTCAATCAAGCCGGATAAATCCGGAATAAAAGTACAGATTCGATTGTTGAAATCAAAAACAGTTCCGATAAGGATCGATATGTCTGAGGTTAGTGTGGCAGAAGGGTATATTTTCTCGGGAATTACTCATGAACCGGAAAAGGTTCAGATACAGGGTGAGGCAGAAGATTTAACGCAGATAAGAGAAATCGTTATACCGGCAGGAGAACTGACAGAGAATGATGTGGCGGGAAAAATAGAGAGGACAGTGGATATTACGGCGTATCTCCCGGAAGGAATTGAACTGGTAGATGAGAATGCGAAAAACATTGTGATTAGTATTTCGGTAGACAGGGCCAGTACCAAAACGATTGAAATTGCGATTGATGCGATTGAGAACAGGAATGCACCGGAAGAATTTGTTCTGGATTTTGGGGATAATTTGTCCGTTCCTCTTGTGTTTTCAGGGAAAGATGAAGAGCTGGAGGCGCTTACTGTGGAAAGGTTATATGGAAAGGTGTCTATTGACTTGAAAGGCATCACAAAAGAAGGAAGCTATGAGCTTCCGATCAATGTAGAGAATATAGGAGAGTGCCGATTGGCAGAGGAAGCTAAGTTGTCGGTAATCGTAACAAAGAGATAGGAAAGTAAAAGAGGCAAGAATATGGTTAGTAAAAAGGTAATAATTAAAAATACAACCGGTTTGCATCTTAGACCGGCGGGTCTTTTCTGCAGAGTAGCAGTGAGATATAAAAGTAGAATCACATTTCATTTCAAAAATGTTACAGGAGATGCGAAAAGTGTGCTGAGTGTATTGGGGGCATGCATTAAATGTGGGGATGAGTTGGAATTAGTCTGTCAGGGGGAAGACGAAGAAGAGGCTTTAAAAGGTATGATAGATATTATAGAGAGCGGCTTGGGAGAATAAGCAAGAGAGAGGAATCGGGAAACCGATTCCTCTCTTTGGCTATTTTGTGCAATATAATTGCAATCTGCGACAAAAATCGGTAAAATATGACAACTCGATTCGTGTGGTGGACTCAAAGAGTATAGTTTACTTGTATTCATATGCGATGTAAGGAATCTATAGCGAAGAGGGATCCATTATGAAAAGAGAATATGTATTTGTGCAGGATGAAGACAGGTTTTATGAGAGAGTATATGTGGAAGATATTTATTACATCGAAAAGATTAAATCAACTCATTATTGCAAAGTGATTTATAAGACAGGTGAAGGAATAGTTCGGGCGGACATCAAACATTTAGAAGGGAATCTGGGAGCGAATTTGTATAAAGTAAAAGCATCTACACTAATCAATCTAAAACATGTGTGGAGAATTTATATGGATAAAAGGTTAATCTATTTTACAAAAGATATTTATTGTACATTTTCTGCGAAGAACAGTAGGCGTATCAAAGAAGAACTCAGAGTGAATTTTATGGCAGGACATTGCTAAAATGTGGACAAAAAAGCAAAGGTATATTATAATATAAAGAACTATGAAAATCTTTGGATTCAGTAATACAAGGAGATAAACAATGAACAAAACTGCATTAGTTATTATGGCGGCAGGACTTGGCAGCAGGTTTGGCGGCGGAATAAAGCAACTTGCACCGGTAGGGCCAAATGGCGAAATAATCATGGATTATTCTATTTACGACGCCTTGGAGGCTGGTTTCAATAAAGTTGTATTTGTAATCAGAAGAGATTTGGAAAAAGATTTTAAGGAAATCATTGGGAAACGTATTGAAAAAGTAGTAGAAGTGGAGTATGCATACCAGGAATTATCAGATATTCCGGCACAATTTCATGGTAAACTTGAAGAAAGAAAGAAACCATGGGGAACAGGACAAGCAATTTTGTGCTGTAAGGATGTTGTGCAGGAACCATTTCTTGTAATCAATGCAGATGATTATTATGGAAAGGAAGCGTATCAGGCAGCATATCAGTATCTGTCAGGCAAAAACACAAAAGATGCTTTGGATATTTGCATGGTGGGATTTGTTCTCGAGAATACGTTGAGCGAACATGGAGCAGTGACAAGAGGGGTCTGCAAGATAGATGAAAACCATATGCTGACGGATATTGAAGAGACATTTGATATTCTAAAGAAGGGAGAAGCGGCAGTAGGAAGCGTAGATGGACAGGAATATTCACTTCCACTTCATACGCCGGTATCCATGAATATGTGGGGGCTTCATCCCGAATTTTTCCGTGTGCTGGAGCAAGGATTCAGGGAATTTTTGGAGGCTTTAGAACCGGAAGAAATAAAAAAAGAATATTTATTGCCAAAAGTGATCGGAGACTTGATTCGCGAGGAAAACGCGCAGGTTAAGGTGTTAGAATCTAAGGATCAATGGTTTGGAGTGACGTATCAAGAGGATAAAGAATATGTGGTACAGTCCATACGGAATCTGATAGAAAAGGGAGTGTATCCGGAGAAGTTATTTTTATGATGCATTATGACATGAAATAGGAGGAGTATAATAATGAAGAAACGAATGTTAATAGTGGGGTTGATCTTAGGATTAGTTGTGGGAGCAGCCGCATGTGGAAGCAAAGCGGGAAATGATAATGAGAATATCGGAACTAATCAGGATGTGGAACAAGAGAATATGAATAAGCAGGATGCAGATAAGGAAGCTGTGGATAAAGACGAAGAGAATTCTGCAGAAGCTCCAAAGCCATCGGATAAAGAATCCACATCACAGAAATTGATTTGTTATTATGTTGATCCGGAGACAGGAAATGTTATGTCGGAAGAAATCGAGAGCGGAATCATAAATGGACTTGCAATCTGGATGGAGCTGCAGAATAGAGGCGTTGTAACAGAGGAGTGCCAGGTGAATAATTTCGAACAGAATGAGGATGATAAAAGCCTTCATCTGGATGTAAATAAGGCATTTGGAGATTATGTCAGAGGAATGGGAACAGCAGGAGAGACGGAAGTGCTGAAATGTGTTGTGAATTCTTATCTGGATACTTATCATTACGAGAAAATAAAGATCACAGAAGAAGGAAACGTATTTGAAACAGGACATGCAGTACTGGATGGTTACATGGGTAAACAATAGATAATAAAATAAGGAGAAGAGTATGAAGGGAATACTTAAGAGATGGATTGCATTAAGCCTGACATTTATGCTTATGTGCGCAGCGATTCCTGTGCGGGCACAGGAAAATGAGATGGACATGCAGGCGGAAACGCAGACTATGGAATCTGAAATTGAGCAAAGGATAAATTTTGTTTATATTGAAAGTCCATATCTGGAAGCATCAAAGACTCAGAAAATGGTTGTTTCATGGGGAGATGGAACAGAAGAAATCGAGAGTATTACTGCTAATTTGATTGGTGAAAGCGAAACGGAAGAATGGGAAGCGACACAGCATAGTGGGAATTTGTATTTGTTTGAAAAGGAATTCTCAGAGGATCAGAATGGTACATATAAAATTACGGAATTGAATGTAAAAACAGCGGACGCTAGTCAGACATTCTCATTAGCCGATTTGGGAATAGCGGCAGAGTTTGGTGTAAATGAAACTTATGATGGAATTGAGGAGTTGAAGCCGTTAGATGCACAGGAAACACAAGAACTTGAAACATCTGTGGTGATGATTGATCAAAATGGTGAGACAGAGGTGCAGGATGGTATTTCAGAAGCGCTTAGGGAAGTTTCAAGGGAGATGGAAGGTTCAAGCGCTAAAATGCGTGCTGCATCTGTAGACAGCAGAGCTTCAGAAATCGTAGTGGCATTAGATCCGGGGCATGACAGCAGTCATTCGGGTGCTTCTGCGAATGGTTTGCGAGAGGAAGTACTGACTCTAAAAATAGCAAATTATTGTAAGGCAGAGTTGGAACAATATGAAGGAGTCAGGATATACATGACAAGGACGGGAGCTGCTTGTCCTTATCCGGAAAGTACAAGCTCCGGAGATGATATTGACCGACGTGCAAAAGCAGCTGCGAAACAAGGAGCGCGTATTTTTGTGAGTTTTCATCTGAACTCATCTACGGCTTCAAGCGCCCAAGGAGCAGAAGTGATTTATCCAAACAGCAGTTGGAAGCCGCAGGTAGGAGCGGATGGAAAAGCATTAGCAACTGCAATCTGGGATGAGCTTGGGAAACTGGGATTGGATAAAAGACCAATTTATAGCAAAGATACGACGCTTAATGAAAGATATCCGGATGGAAGTATTTCCGATTATTTTTCTGTTCAGATTTCTTGTAAGGAAGAGAATATTCCGGGAATTATTGTGGAGCATGCTTTTATTTCAAATAGTTCTGATGCGGAGAATTTCCTGAAAACAGAAGCGGGCTTGAAAAAATTAGGTGTTGCAGATGCGACGGGAATTGCAAAGTTTTTGGGACTGAAGAAAGAGAGTAGTAATAAGAATGGGTGGATAACGGAAGGTGGACAGAAGTATTATTATGTGAATGGCGAAAAGGCATCAGGTTGGAAGACTATAGGAGGGAAGAGATATTATTTTATAGCGCCGGATTATCATATGCATACAGGTTGGCTTTCGTTTGGAGGTACCTATTATTACATGATGTCAGATGGGCATATGCATACGGGCTGGTTATCGTTTGGAAGTACTTATTATTATCTGAATAGTAATGGAGTAAGAGTAACCGGCTGGCAAAACATAGACGGGAAAGAATACTATTTTGATGAAAACGGAGTCCGTCGTGATGATGTGAAAAAAGAAGGCTGGCAGACAGAAGGCGGAAAGAAATATTATTACAAAAATGGTGTAAAAGTGTCAGGCTGGCAGACCATAGGAGGAAAGAGGTACTATTTTATAGCGCCGGATCAACATATGCATACAGGCTGGCTGTCGTTTGGAAGTACCTATTATTATATGATGTCAGATGGGCATATGCATACGGGCTGGTTGTCGTTTGGAAGTACCTATTATTATATGATGTCGGATGGGCATATGCATACGGGCTGGTTGTCGTTTGGAAGTACTTATTATTATCTGAATAGTAATGGAGTAAGAGTAACCGGCTGGCAAAACATAGACGGGAAAGAATACTATTTTGATGAAAACGGAGTCCGTCGTGATGATGTGAAAAAAGAAGGCTGGCAGACAGAAGGCGGAAAGAAATATTATTACAAAAATGGTGTAAAAGTGTCAGGCTGGCAGACCATAGGAGGAAAGAGGTACTATTTTATAGCGCCGGATCAACATATGCACACGGGCTGGCTGTCGTTTGGAAGTACCTATTACTATATGATGTCGGATGGGCATATGCATACGGGCTGGTTGTCGTTTGGAAGTACTTATTATTATCTGAATAGTAATGGAGTGAGAGTAACCGGCTGGCAGACCATAGGAGGAAAGAAATACTATTTCGCCAAAGATGGAAAAAGGCAAACCGGCTGGCAAACCATAGATGGAAAGAGATACTATTTTATAGCGCCGGATTATCAAATGCATACAGGTTGGCTGTCGTTTGGAAGTACCTATTACTATATGATGTCGGATGGGCATATGCATA
>CAJUFN010000003.1:74983-196461 GCA_910585545.1 uncultured Lachnospiraceae bacterium | reverse complement strand
TGTCGTTTGGAAGTACCTATTACTATATGATGTCGGATGGGCATATGCATACGGGTTGGCTATCGTTTGGAAGTACCTATTATTATCTGAATAGTAATGGAGTGAGAGTAACCGGCTGGCAGATCATAGGAGGAAAGAAATACTATTTTGCAAAAGATGGAAAAAGGCAAACAGGCTGGCAGACCATAGATGGAAAGAGATACTATTTTATAGCGCCGGATTATCATATGCATACGGGTTGGCTGTCGTTTGGAAGCACCTACTATTATCTAAATAGCAATGGGGTGAGTGTGACAGGCTGGCAGACCATAGATGGGAAGGAATACTACTTTGACGAAAATGGAATTCGTCGAGATGCTGTAAAAAAAGAAGGTTGGCAGACAGAAAACGGAAAAAGATATTATTATAGAAATGGTGTAAAAGCAATGGGCTGGCAGACCATAGGAGGAAAGAGGTATTACTTTATAGCGCCGGATTATCATATGCATACAGGCTGGCTTTCATTTGGAAGTGCCTATTACTATATGATGTCGGATGGGCATATGCATACGGGTTGGCTATCGTTTGGAAGTACCTATTATTATCTGAATAGTAATGGAGTGAGAGTAACAGGTTGGCAGACCATAGATGGTGTTCGTTACTATTTTGATTCGAATGGCGTCAGAGCAGAGTACTATAATATTGAAGGAAAAACACAAATAACAGTTTCGCAAATGGTAAAATTTTATCAAAAGAGCGGTAAAAAGTACCCATCTTCCGCTTTGGGAAAAGGGGGAGCTGCAACAATAGAAAGTTTTTGCCAGCTATATTATGAAGAGGCAGCAAAAGAAGGTATAAGAGCAGAAGTAGCGTTTGCTCAAGCGATGGAAGAAACCGGTTGGCTTCAATATGGAGGAGATGTTAAAATCGAGCAGTTCAATTTTGCAGGGCTTGGTGCAACCGGCGGAGGAGTTCGAGGAGAGTCGTTTAAAGATGTTCGAACCGGAATCAGAGCACAGATACAGCATTTGAAGGCTTATGGTTCGACAAAACCGTTGAACGGAGTGTGTGTGGATAATCGTTTTAAATATGTAAAGCGTGGATGTGCACCGTATGTAGAAATCTTGGGAATTCCGGATAATCCGGACGGGCTTGGATGGGCTGCAAAGAAAGGCTATGGATTTGATATCCGCGATATGATCGATGCAATGTTAAGCTTATAAAAATAGAAAAAAGAGAGTATATCAATGATAGACTCCGAAAAGGGCGGTGGCGCATATGATGATATGAGTCACTGCCCTTACCTAATTATAAAAATTCCCAAGATAGATGTTGTATAAGTAAGTGAGATTTGGTATTATAATATAGTATGTAAAAAATTGTAACATTTTAAAGGCAAATGTAAAGAGGTAGAAAAATGAAAGATATTATAAATATGAGAACGTCCAGGACAAGAATGTTTTTTCTGTTTATCGTAGATGTGTTTACGATTATTTTGAACTCGTATTTGGCATTGATCATACGGCATGAATTGCATTATAGCTGGATTCCGCAAACTTATATTGACAGCATTAAAAGTTATATGTTGATCAATATCATAACTACGATACTGCTGTTTGTGGTAATGAAGCTGTATAGAAGTGTATGGTCATTTGCAAGCGTACATGAATTTGTCCTTGTGTTTGGTGCATGTATGTTATCAACTGCTTTTCAGGCACTCGGTATGCAGTTTTTAGTGCTGGACATACCAAGAAGTTACTATATCTTCTATTTCTTTTTCTTGCTTATGACAACAAGTGTAACCAGATTTTCATACCGAGCCCTCCGGCTGATCAGACAAGGATTTAGCCAGACCAATGAAGATATTTTAAACACCATGGTAATCGGGGCAGGGGAAGCTGGCAGCATGATTATTCATGAGCTGAAATACAGCAGACAATTAAACCGCAGGGTAATGTGTATTATAGATGATAATCCATCCAAAAAGGGAAAATATCTGCACGGAGTTCCGATTGTAGGAAATAAGGATACGATTATCGAGAATGTAAAAAAATATAAGATTAATGAGATTGTATTAGCGATTCCTTCTGCGACACAGAAGGTGACAAGAGAGATTCTTCGCATTTGTAATACAACAGAATGTAAATTGAAAGTACTTCCGGGAATGTATCAGTTTATTACGGAAGAAGTGAGCGTATCAAAATTAAGAGAAGTTTCGATCGAAGATTTGCTTGGAAGAGAGGCAATTAACATTGATTTGGACAGTGTGACAGGATATGTAATGGGAAAGACTGTTTTGGTTACTGGTGGAGGCGGTTCTATCGGAAGCGAGCTTTGCCGTCAGATTGCAAAATACAATCCGAAATGTCTGATTATTTTTGATATTTATGAAAACAATGCATATGAGATTCAGCAGGAATTAAAGAAGAAATATCCGCTGCTTCACTTAGAAGTCTTAATCGGCTCCGTTAGAAATACGAAACGTATTGAAAGCGTTATGGAATTATATCGTCCGGATATTGTTTATCATGCAGCAGCGCATAAGCACGTGCCGCTTATGGAAGACAGTCCGAATGAAGCGATTAAGAATAATGTGTTTGGTACCTATAAAACGGCGAGGGCGGCAGATAAGTTCGGGGTTAAAAAATTTGTTCTGATCTCAACAGACAAAGCCGTGAATCCGACGAATATTATGGGGGCTTCAAAGAGAATGTGTGAAATGGTAATTCAGACATTCAGCAGATATTCCAAGACAGAGTATGTTGCAGTACGTTTCGGAAATGTACTTGGAAGTAACGGAAGTGTTATACCGTTATTTAAGAAACAGATGGCTGCCGGAGGACCGGTTACGGTTACACATCCGGATATCATTCGTTATTTTATGACGATTCCGGAAGCGGTATCTTTGGTACTTCAGGCAGGAGCGTTTGCAAAAGGAGGAGAGATTTTTGTCCTTGATATGGGGGAACCGGTGAAGATTGCAGATCTGGCTAAAAACCTTATCAGGCTTTCAGGATATACATTAGGCGTAGATATGGAAATCAAGTATACAGGATTAAGACCGGGTGAAAAATTATTTGAAGAATTGCTTACAAACGAAGAGGGTTTACAAAAAACACAAAATGAATTAATATATATTGGAAAACCATTAGAGTTTGACGAGGTACATTTTTTAAGTGAACTCAAGAAATTAGAGCAGGCAGCGATAGATGAACGCTTCGATGTAAAACAGATTGTTGC
The DNA here is from genome assembly GCA_910585545.1 of uncultured Lachnospiraceae bacterium. Taxonomy (GTDB): domain Bacteria; phylum Bacillota; class Clostridia; order Lachnospirales; family Lachnospiraceae; genus An181. The sequence goes on along the minus strand of CAJUFN010000003.1, from coordinate 193,242 downwards.
GGGAATTGTTCCGACTTATCATATCAAAGAGGAAGATAAGAAACGTGACAGCGCAATATATGAAGAGTTTTGCAAATTAGGAAGAGCCAGTCATGAAGGCCCGGTCATGGAGGATTAAATATGAAGACAATGAATATACCATTTTCACCTCCGGATATTACGGATGCAGAGATTGCAGAAGTGGTAGATACATTAAGAAGTGGATGGATTACAACAGGACCGAAGACAAAATTATTTGAAAAGCAGGTGGCAGAATATTGTCATACGAGTAAAGCAGTTTGCCTTAATTCGGCAACGGCTTGTGAGGAACTAGCGCTTAGGACGCTGGGAATCGGGCCTGGCGATGAGGTTATTACAACTGCGTACACGTATACAGCATCAGCAAGTGTAGTTTGTCACGTGGGAGCCAAGCTTGTATTGGTGGATACGCAAAAAGATATCTATGAGATGGATTATGAAGAGTTGGAAAAGAAGATCAACGAGAAGACAAAAGCAATTATTGCGGTAGATCTTGGTGGTGTTATCTGTGATTATGGGAAGCTATATGAGATTGCAGAACGAAAGAAGAATCTATTCCGGCCATCCAATGAGATACAGGAAAAGTTAGGAAGGATTGCCGTACTTGCGGATGGCGCGCACTCATTTGGGGCTGTGCGCGATGGAAAGCGTTGTGGAGAGATTGCAGATTTTACAACGTTTTCTTTCCATGCAGTGAAGAATCTTACGACTGCAGAAGGTGGTGCACTAGTATGGAAAGCGATTGAAGGAGTAGATGATGAGAAATTATACAAGAATTTCATGCTCTTATCTTTGCATGGACAGTCTAAAGACGCTTTGACGAAAACAAAACTTGGTTCTTGGGAATACGATATCATTGCACCATATTATAAATATAATATGACCGATATTATGGCATCTCTTGGACTAGCACAGTTAAAAAGATATCCGGATATTTTAAAAAGAAGAAAAGAGATTATTGAAAAGTATAATAAAGGGCTTGAAGATGCCCCGGTTAAGATAATGGAGCATTATAATGAAAGCATAGAATCCAGCGGTCATCTGTATATTGTAAGGGTAGTTGGCAAGACCCGGGAGAAATGTAACGAGATTATTATGAAAATGGCAGAAAAAGGAATCGCAACGAATGTGCATTATAAACCGTTGCCTATGTTTACTGCATATAAGAATCTTGGATTTGATATTAAGGATTATCCGAATGCATATGCATTATTTGAGAATGAGATTACATTGCCGCTTCACGCAAAACTGACAGATGAGCAAGTGGATTATATTATTGAAAATTTTAAAGAGTGTTTGGAATAGGGATTAATATAGTATGAAAAAGTGGGAAAACCTTCCGGGAGACTTGAGGGTTGATGAAGTAAGAAAATATTATGAAATATTACAAAAGCATAAAGGCGGTTTGTTTGCTAAGAGAGTTTTTGATGTTGTTACAGCAGGAATTCTTGTAGTAATTCTATCGCCTGTTTTGCTTGTTTTAAGCATTTTAATTAAGGTGGATTCCAAAGGACCGGTCATGTTCAGACAAGTAAGGATTACGACATACGGGAAGCGGTTTCGTATTTTTAAATTTCGGACTATGGTAAATAATGCCGATAAGATTGGGACACAGGTAACCACCAAAGGAGATGCCAGAATTACCAGAATGGGAAAGATACTTCGCGGATGCCGTCTTGATGAATTACCGCAGTTGTTTAATATTTTGATCGGAGATATGACATTTGTAGGGACAAGACCGGAAGTAGAAAAGTATGTGGCACATTATACAAATGAGATGAGAGCAACGTTACTTTTGCCGGCAGGTGTTACGTCTCGTGCAAGCATCGAATATAAAGATGAAGATCGCCTGCTTGAATCGGCTGAAAATGCGGATGAAGTGTATATAGAGCAGGTTCTTCCGGAAAAAATGAAATATAATTTGAAAGCGATCGAGCAATTTAGCTTCTGGGGTGATATAAAGACAATGTTTGCCACGGTAGCGGCTGTTATCAAATAGTGAAGGAGACTGCATATGAACGTTTGGATTGTGAACCATTATGCAATCCCGCCGAGTATGGGCGGATTAGTAAGACATTATTATTTTTCAAAATATCTTCAGAAAAAAGGTCATAGTGTAAAAATATTTACTTCCAGTAAAATCCATAATACGGATATCAATATGATACAGGGTAAAACTCTTTATAAAGAAGAGTATGTAGATGGGATTGAGTATACGTTTGTAAGAAGCCGAGATTATCGTGGAAATGGACTTCAGAGAATTCTAAATATGATTGATTTACCATTTAAAATGCGGAAAACTATGAAGTGTTTTTATAAAAAAGAAAGGCCGGATGTGATTTATACATCTTCTCCCGATTTGTTTGTAGCTTTTTTTGCATTGGTCTTTGGAAGAAAATACAAGATACCGGTAGTTGTAGAAATTAGAGATTTGTGGCCAGAATCAATTGTGGAATATAATGGAATGTCTAGAAAAAATCCAATTATACAAATGCTGTATCAGTTGGAAAAGTGGATTTATAAAAAGGCAGACAAATTGATATTTACCATGCCAGGTGGAAAAGAATATTTGCAAGATAGAAAACTTGCTTCAGAGATAGATTTGAAAAAGGTTCAGCACATAAACAATGGAGTAGATTTAGAAGAATTTGAATATAATAAAGAGAACAATATTTTAATTGATTCAGATTTGGAAAGTGAAAAATTTAAAGTTGTATATGTAGGATCTATACGTTTGGCAAATCATTTAAAAGATTTAGTGGAAGCAGCAAAGATACTAAAAGAACAGGGACAAAATAACATTATTTTCTTAATCTTTGGAGATGGAACAGAAAAACAAGAACTCGAAAAGTATTGTTTGGAAAATCATTTAAGTGTAGAATTTAAGGGAAAGGTAGAAAAAAAATATATTCCTTATATTCTTAGTAAAGCAGATTTAAACATTATTAATGTTAAAAATACAGGATTAACTAAATATGGATGTAGCTGGAATAAATTATTTGAATATATAGCAAGTGAAAAACCTATATTATGTAATTTTCCTCAAAAATATGATTTGATTATAGAAAATGAATTGGGAGTTAGTAAAAAATTTTCTTCACCGAAAGAATATGCAAATGAGATTTTGCATTTTGTAAATATGTCAAAAACACATAAAGAGAAAATATTGAGAAATTCTCAAAATATAAAAAAATATTATGATTATCAATATTTGACAGAATATTTAGAAAAAATTTTTAAAAGTATTTAGAGGAAAAGGGAAAGTATGAAAATATTATTTATTTCAGCGGCAAATAGTATACATACAGTTAAATGGGTTAATGCCATGACAAAGCGTGGACATGAAATTTATTTAGTTTTTAATAGAGGACATGAACCAAAACAAGATCAGATTTCGGATGAAATTCATCTGCATGCATTGAAGCACAGTGGAGTAAAAGGATACTATTTAAATGCAAGAGAATTAAGAACGTTAACAGAGAAGATAAATCCGGACGTGATTAATGTTCATTATGCAAGTGGATATGGAACGTTAGCGAGAAAGAGCAAAATAGGGCCGATTCTGTTATCTGTTTGGGGAAGTGATGTGTATGATTTCCCATATGAAAATTTTGTGAAAAATAGAATATTAAAGAAAAATATTAATTATGCTTCAAGATTAGCTTCTACAAGTTTTTGCATGGCAGAGCAATTGAGAAAAGTAATGAATAATTCAAAATTAAATATAGCAGTGACTCCATTTGGAGTGGATTTAGAATTGTTTGATAATTCAAAATTTGAAAAAAAGAAAGACGGAACAATTTTATTGGGAAATATAAAGATGCTAAAACCTAAGTATGGTATTTCTGAATTTATAAAATCAGTTCAGTTACTGCTCATAAATCTAAAGAATTCCGGGAAAGAAGATTTAGTGAAAAAAATAAGAGTAGATATTTATGGTGATGGTGAGCAGAAATCAGAGTTGGAAAATCTAATTAAGGAGCTATCTTTGGAAAGGGTTGTTCATCTTAAAGGGAAAGTACCAAATAGCAAGGTTCCGAAAATACTAAATGATTTTGATGTGTTTTGTGCAACGAGTATGTTGGATAGTGAGAGTTTTGGAGTGGCTGTAGTAGAGGCTATGGCAATGGGAGTGCCAGTGGTTGCTTCGGATGTAGATGGTTTTAAAGAAGTTGTCGAAGATGAAAAAACGGGCATAATTGTAAAGAGAGGCGATGAAAAAGAAATAGCAAATGCATTGGAACGCTTAGTTGTAAATGGAGAATTGAGAAGAGAATTTGCGTATAATGGTAGAAAACGAGTGGAACAATATTTCGATTTCGATAAAAACATTGATACTATGGAAAATTTGTATAAGGATGTGATGGAGTTGAAGTAGTTATGAAACAAAAAAGATGTATTTTTCATATTCCAAATTATATTAACAGCTCAATAGCATCTGGATCGAGTTTGCGTCCAATGAAAATGTTGGAAGCATTCAGAGCGAACGGATACGATGTTGATTATATTATGGGATATGGAAAAGAAAGAAAAAATGGAATAAAAGAAATTAAAGAGAAAATAAAAAATGGAGTAGAGTATGATTTTATATATTCTGAAAGCAGTACAATGCCGACGATGCTGACGGAGAAGAATCATCTTCCGAGATATCCGTTTTTAGATTTTAGATTTTTTAGATTTTGTAAAAAGAAGGATATTCCAATAGGACTCTTTTATCGAGATATCCAATGGAAATTTGATTTTTATAAAAAAGAGGTGCCTTTTTATAAAAGATGCGTTTCTATTCCACTGTATTATTACGACTTAAAGAAATATCGTTTTTTGTTAGATAAATTATATTTGCCAAGTAATGACATGAAAAAGTGGATGGGTAATAATAAAGCACTATTGGAAAAACAGGATGTACTTATGCCAGGGGGAGATAAACTAGATTTGGAGTGTTGTAAAAAGAAAGAAAAGAGGAACTTTTCATGTCTGAATCTGTTTTATGTTGGTGGAATCCGTAATATTTATGATCTGGAAGATTATTTAAAAGCAATTAGTAAATGTGAATTTGTAAACGCGATTATTTGTTGCCGGGAAAATGAGTGGGAACTGGAAAAGGAACGTTATGGCAAGTACTTGAATGATAAAATTAAAATTATTCATGCTACTGGTAGCGAATTGAAGCCATATTATGAATGGGCAGATATATGTGCTGTATTCATTGGAGATGAAGAGTATGCTCGTATGGCTATGTCGATTAAAGTATTTGAATATTTAGCACATGGCTGTCCGGTAATTGCTACAAAAGGGACTGTGCCGGGAGCCTTTGTCAAACAAAAGGGTGTAGGGTGGAGTGTAGAAAGTGATTATCAGTCTTTGCAAACATGTTTGGAATGGTTGCATGAAAATCCGCAAGAGATTGTAGAGAAAATAGAGAAAATAATTTCTATTCAAAAGGAACATACTTGGGAGGCCAGGGCGAAACAAGTAATAGAAGATATGAAAAGTGTAAAAAGGAGAAAAAAATGAAAGAACAGTTATTGAAAAAAATAGAAAACAAAGAAATAATAGTTGGTGTTGTAGGATTAGGGTATGTAGGTTTGCCCCTTGCGGTAGAAAAAGCAAAAGCTGGATTTAAAACAATTGGGTTTGATGTGCAAGATGAGAAAGTAAAATTAGTAAATGAAGGACACAATTATATTGGGGATGTTGTGGATAGTGACCTGAAAGAGCTTGTAGAGAAAAAGATGCTTACGGCTACAACAGATTTTAGTTTCGTAAAGGATGTAGATTTTATTGCGATTTGTGTTCCGACACCGCTTGATTCTCATCAGCAGCCGGATATTAGTTATGTAAAATCTTCTACAGAAGCAATTGCAAAATATCTTACAAAAGGAACTATGGTGGTATTGGAATCCACTACTTATCCGGGAACAACAGAAGAACTTATTAAACCAATTCTGGAAAATGGCTCTGGATTAAAATGTGGGGAAGATTTTTATTTGGGATTTTCACCAGAACGTGTAGACCCAGGTAACTTGATTTATAAAACGAAAAACACGCCAAAGGTAGTAGGCGCGATTGGTAAGGATGCTACAGAAGTTATTGCAACCATGTATAGAGCCGTATTAGAAGGCGACGTATGTGAGGTGTCTTCACCTGCAATCGCAGAAATGGAGAAAATTCTGGAGAACACATACAGAAATATTAATATTGGTCTTGTAAATGAGCTTACTATGCTTTGCAATAAATTAGGTATCAGTATGTGGGAAGTTATTGATGCGGCGAAGACAAAACCATATGGCTTCCAAGCATTTTATCCGGGACCGGGACTTGGAGGACATTGTATTCCGCTTGATCCATATTATTTATCTTGGAAGGCAAGGGAATATGGTTTCCATACATCTATGATCGAAAGCTCTATGATGATCAATGATCAGATGCCGGAATATTGTGTGGAACGCGCAAGTAAGATTTTGAATCGTCAGGCAAAAGCGATGAACGGCGCGAAAGTATTGGTGCTGGGTGTTGCATATAAACAGGATATCGACGACTACAGAGAAAGTCCGGCACTTCGTGTGATTGAGGTATTGCAGCGTGAACAGGCGAATGTAGAATATTATGATCCGTGGGTTGCAGAGTATAAATATAAAGGACAGAGATATCAGGGAATCAAAGAGATTACGCCGGAGATCATTGCGTCTTATGACCTTATTATGGTTACAGCTGCACACAGCAATGTGGATTATGATATGGTACAGAAAAATGCAGTGGCAATTTTTGATACCAAGAATGTGATGAAGAATATTGAAAATAGAAACAACATCGAAGTGTTATAGGAGAAACAAAATGAAATATGCATTAATCGGATGTGGAAGGATTTCCACAAATCATGTAAAAGCAGTTGTGAATAATAAATTGGAATTTGTGGCAGTATGTGATGTTGTACCGGAACATATGGAAGAGGTTTTGGCAAAACATGAGCTTGCGAATGATACAAGCATCAAACGGTATACAGACTATAAAAAATTAGTGGAAGAAAATGAACTTGATTTAGTAGGAATTGCGACGGAAAGCGGAATCCATGCAGAGATTGCATTATATTGCATTGAACATGGTATCAATGTAATCATTGAAAAACCGATGGCGATGAGCATGGAAGATGCGGATAAGATTATTAGACTTTCAGAAGAAAAAGGTGTAAAAGTATCAGCATGTCACCAAAATCGTTTTAACATTGCGGTACAGGAAATGCGCAAAGCAGTGGAAAGCGGACGATTTGGAAAGCTTTCCCATGGTTCTATCCATGTTCGTTGGAATCGTAATGAGGGATATTATACACAGGCTCCGTGGAGAGGAACCTGGGCACAGGATGGAGGCGCACTGATGAATCAGTGTATCCATGGAATTGATTTGCTGCGTTGGATGATGGGCGGTGAGGTCGAGGAAGTATATGGTGTTACAAGACAGCAGTTCCATCACTATCTGGAAGCAGAAGATATTGGTATGGCAGTTGTGAAGTTTAAAAATGGAGCAGTTGCAACAATTGAAGGCACTACCAATGTATATCCTCAGAATCTGGAAGAGACATTGTATCTTTTCGGAGAGAATGGAACCGTAAAATTAGGCGGAAAATCAACCAATAATATTGATGTCTGGAATTTTGCCGATGAGACAGAAAAAGATCAGGCAAACAAAGGCTTGGAAGAGGAAACAAGTAATGTGTATGGGAACGGACATACGAGTCTTTATGCAGATGTGATCGATGCAATCAAGAATGACCGTGCTCCATATGTGGACGCTTATGCAGGAAGAAATGCGTTGGAGCTTGTACTTGCTATTTATAAGAGCCAAAAAGAAGGCAAGGCAGTGAAACTTCCTTTAGTTGATTTTGCAAGCACAGATATGACAGGAGAATTTTAATATGAATGATTACTTCGTGCATGAAAGTAGTTATATTGATGAAAATGTAAAGATTGGACGGGGAACTAAGATTTGGCATTTTTCACATATACAGAGTGGAGCAGTCATTGGAGAGAATTGCAGCTTTGGACAAAATGTAAATGTCGCAAATAATGTTAAGATCGGTAATGGTGTGAAAGTACAAAATAATGTAGCTGTCTATGAAGGAGTAGAGTTACAAGATTATGTATTTTGCGGACCTTCCATGGTTTTTACAAATGATTTAACACCAAGAGCAAAGTATCCAAAAGGAAGAATTGGGTATAAAAAAACATTGCTTAAAGAGGGAGCAACGGTAGGAGCCAATGCAACGATTGTGTGCGGACACACCATTGGAAGATGGGCTATGGTTGCGGCAGGGGCAGTCGTGACAAAGGATGTTCCGGACTATGCACTTGTAGCCGGAGTGCCGGCCAGGCAGATTGCCTGGGTTTGTGAATGCGGAGAAATTCTTGGGGAAACTTTTATATGTGAAAAATGTGGACGAACATATGAATTGAATCAGGAGAAAATGCTGATTGAAAAAGGGGTTAAATAGTATGAAATGTGAAAAATCAAAGAAGATTACATTGGCAGAAGGCGTTTGGTATATTACGCTGGTCTTGCAAATGGTAGAAAGTGCTCTGGATTTTTCTTTTAGTATATTTAAAATTACATATATTTGCTGTATGCTTCTTTTAGCGAGAGAAGTGTTTATAAACGGCAGAAAAAATATGACCAAAATTTGTCGTGATATAAGTGGGATTATTAAAACAAATATTATTTTTTGGGGATTTTTGAGCTGTTATATAATTTTTGATATAATAAGCTTTTCATATACGCAAGATATCTCATATGCGCTTACGAAATATATCGTAGCGATCATGATGATAGTGTTTATAGGAATGTATTTGGTTATCTGGGCAGTGAAACAAGATGATATAAAACAAATGATGAACAGGGTTTTATTCTGTGTAGCACTTTCAGGACTAATTATTTCAATTATTTCAATTGTGAATTATTTTGTTGGATTATTTCCGGTTATATATGAACGTCGGCTTTCAACGATAACAGATTATAATCAGTTTTCAACGCTTATTATTTTGGGATTTACATCAGGAATCTGGTATATTATGCGGACGTATTTAAAATGGGAAAAACGCATTGGCTCAAAAATGCTTTTTACCGTAACGTTGCTATATTCTATTTTTGAGTTGTCCGTGATATATTTAGCGGGCTCCAGGAGAAGTTTTATTATAGAGTGTGCATCAGGAGTTGTAATAGTAGGAATTCTTATACATGTAAATATAAAATTTAAAGCAAAAAAGGGAAAATGGATAGTGGGCTTAATTGCTGGAACCCTGGTGGGGGTATTTGCTTTTTCTGCATGTATGAATAATATGTTTGATTATGTTTACAATTATGGGAATAGTAAAAAAGAATTCAAGGAAAATAACATTAACTCCAGCATGAAGACAATTGTCAGCGGAGAGGCTGGAAATAAAAGGAATGTTATATGGAAAATTGCTATAGATGAGTTTCAGAGATTTAGTACGAAAGAAAAACTTATTGGAAAAGGTTCTTCCTATGGATCTGATTTGTATGATACACCAAGGAATGAGGAAATATTGATGCGAACCTATGCTTCGTTAAAAGACAAGAATATTTTCCGTACGCATTGGATGTATCCGCACAATTTTCTGCTTACTGATTTAGTTACAGGTGGAATTGTGAAATTATTATTAGGCCTTGGGATTATGATATCACTTATAGTATATGTGTTAAAAGGAATAAGAAAAAATTATCAGTTTTGGTTTGCAGGGATATTAATAGGAGTACCATATTTTAGCATATTATTATCATTCCCACATGGAATTCTTGCTTATAAGAATTTTTGGATTGGAGTTTTTATTATTGTACTTTTGACGAATACGAAAAAGGATTGTCTCAAAGAAATGGAGATAAAGAAAGTTCAGGGGAGGAAGACAAATGCAATTTAGAGATTTGAAAGAACAGTATAGAGTATTAAAAGAGGATATAGATCAGGCCGTGTTGAATGTAATGTCAGACTGTAATTTTATTGGTGGAAAACAGGTGGCGGAATTAGAAAGAGAGTTGGCAGAGTATGTAGGTGTGAAACATTGTATCACCTGTGGAAATGGAACGGATGCCCTGTCTATGGTCATGATGGCATGGGATATAAAAGAAGGGGATGCAGTATTTGTACCGGATTTTACGTTTTTCGCTTCCGGAGAGGTTGTAGCGTTTGAAGGGGCCACTCCTGTATTTTATGATGTCTGTATGGATACATTCAATGCTGATATAGACTCATTGAAAGCAGCAATAAAAGCGGTAAAGGAAGAAGGAAAATTAAATCCAAAGGCAATCATTGCGGTAGATTTGTTCGGACAGCCGGCAGATTATTCTAGTTTAGAGAAAATAGCAGAAGAGAATCACTTACTATTGCTGGAAGACGGTGCTCAGGGATTCGGCGGCAGAATAGGAGAAAAAAGAGCGTGCAGCTTTGGAAATGCAGCTACAACGTCTTTCTTTCCTGCAAAGCCTTTGGGATGCTATGGCGATGGCGGAGCAATCTTCACAAATGATGATGTAGTTGCAGAATATTTAGAATCTATCCGTGTACATGGAAAAGGAACATTTAAATATGATAATGTGCGCGTTGGATGGAATTCAAGATTGGATACTATACAAGCGGCAATTCTTCAAGTGAAATTAAAAGCATTTTGTGAATATGAAGTAGAAGCTGTGAATAAAGTGGCTGAGCAATATACCAATCTTTTGTATGGAGTTGTAAAAACTCCGATAGTTCCAAAAGAGATGTATTCAAGTTGGGCTCAATACACGATTCAACTAGAATCAAAAGAGCAAAGAGATGAGATTCAAAAGAAATTGAAAGAAAAAGATATTCCTACTATGATATATTATCCGAAAGCAATGCACAAACAAACGGCTTTTGGTAATTTGAAAGAATATGTGGAATGTAAAAATACAGAGAAATTATGTGATACAGTTTTGGCTCTTCCGATGCATCCATATATGAAGACGGAGGAAATAGAATTCATTGCAGGTGAGATTAGAAAAATTTTAGATAGAAAGTAACAAAAATGGAAAAGAACATACAAAAAAGTCAAAAGTTAAAAGAAAAACTAAAAGAACTGTTTAGAAAAGGATTTTTTCATGTATTTATTGGAAATACTTTGGTAAAAATGATTGCCTTTATATCCAGTATAGTAGTTGTGCGGCTTGTGAATAAGCAGGATTATGCCTATTTAGCATATGCAGACAACCTATATAATTATGTTATTGCATTTGCAGGGATGGGAATGTCGTCAGCTATTCTTAAATATTGTGCGACAGCTAAGAAAAAATCAACGGACAAGGCATATTTTTTATTTGCAATGAAGTATGGCACCTTATTTCAGAGCATTTTAGTTCTATTTGTTATGGCATACGTGACTTTTTTTGAAATTCCATTTCCAGAAGCGAAAGGAATGGTTTATGTATTGTGTTTGTATCCTATTTTCATGAATGTACTTAACACAATTATGAATTATTGCCGTGCTCATGCCAATAATAAATTGTTTGCGAATATGTCAGTTGTACAAACTACAATTATATTTATCGGAAGCGTAATGTTTGTAGTGATCATAGGGGTAAAAGGAATTGCGATTGCACGTTATCTGGCAATTGGAACAGCAATTTTACTGGCGTATAAATTTTTAAAGAAACAGTTGCAAGGTGAACGAGCTCAAAAACTATCATTTCAGGAAAAAAAAGAATTTATTGTAATGTCATTATCTCTTATGATTTCCAGTCTTTTTTCACTGATCATGCCTATGAATGAAATGACATTGATTAATGAACTATTAAGAGATGAGATTATAACGGCTAATTATAAAGTCGCAATTTTGATTCCAGGACAGTTATCTTTTGTCACACAATCGATTATTATTTATTATTTTACGATTATTGCGAAAATGGAGGATAAGGAAGAAATTTGGAAACTATCAAAAAAGGTAGGCTTGGTATCATCTGCATTGATTGGGGGCATTACAGTATTAGGTATCATATTAGGACCTTTTGTTATAAGAATGGCTTATGGAAACAGGTATGAAGATGCAATTATACTTTCTAATGTCTTTTGGATTGTGAATGCCATTAATGCATCTGTACGTATGATTCCAATGAATTTCCTTCCGGCAATCGGAATAGCGAAGTTTAATGCAATTGTTGCAGGTATATCATGTGCTGTTCATGTGTTACTAACCTATATGGCAATACAAGTATGGGGAATTTGGGGTGCCGGTGTAGCAACAGGTATTGTATATTTAGGATCTGCAGTTGTTTATTGGGGATATCTTAGAAAAAAATGTCTGGAGAATTGAACCATAGGTAAAGTTTGAAGCAACGAAATAAACGGGAGGAAGAAAATGACAGTATCATTTTGTGTAATTGCATATAATGAGGAAAAAGCGATTTGTTCACTGTTTCAAGACATAAGAAATCAGGATTACCCTCATGAAAAAATGGAGATTATACTTGTCAATAGTATGTCTACAGATAGAACAAAAGAGTTGATGCAGGAGTTTGCAAAAGAAGATAATGGGTTTATCAGAGTTGTTGTTGTTGATAATCCTAAGAAAATTCAGGCGGCAGGCTGGAATGTTGCAATTCAGACATCTCAAGAAGAAATCATTATTCGCATAGATGCACATACCATGATACCGAAAGAGTTTGTGACTAAAAGTGTGGAATGCCTGAAAAAAGGTGAACATATAGTAGGAGGATCAAGACCAAATATTTCGGAAGAGAATACACCGTGGAAATATACGTTGCTGTTAGCTGAGTCATCAATGTTTGGAAGCGGTATCGCGCCTTACCGGAAAGGACATAAAAAGAGGTATGTGAAATCAGTTTTTCATGGCGCATATCGGAAAGAAGTATTTGAAAAAGTGGGACTTTTTAATGAAAAGCTTGGAAGAACAGAGGATAATGAGATGCATTATCGGATTAGAAAAGCAGGATATAGGATTTATTTTAATCCAGAAATTAGTTCATATCAACATACACGCAATACCTGGCGAAAGATGTTGAAGCAAAAGTATGGAAATGGATATTGGATTGGTCTTACTTTAGGAATTGAGCCGAATTGTTTTTCGCTTTATCATTTTGTGCCGTTGTGTTTTGTAGTAGGATTGATTGCTAGTATAATTTTGATGAGATGGAGTATGTGGCCAATCGGTATATTAGGGGTTATATATTTGATCGTTAATTTGTTTATGTCTTATATTGCAGTGAAAAATGAAAAGAAATATATTCAATACTTGATGTTACCATTTATTTTCGCTTCTTTGCATATAGCGTATGGATTAGGTACATTAGTTGGAATCATTCATATGCCGTTTTGGAGAAGAAGAAAAGAATAGGAGTAAAATATGGATGAAAGCAAAATGAAGAGAAAGATAAGTTCATGGACTGTTCTGCAAAGTATCTGCATGCTTGGTGCGCTTATATCTATTACAGCCGGGTATTGGTCTCAATCTATGAATACGTTTGCGTTGGGACTTTTGTTTATGTACTTAAACAGTATGCTCTTTGCATTAAAGAAATGGAACAAGAGATTTGTATTTGGAATGCTTCATGTTACATTTTTTACATTTTTGTTGTCAAGACCGATTATTGGTATGTTCAGAGGAACAAAATGGTGGAATGCTTCTTCGCAGCAAGCAGAGAATATCTGGTTTGCATTAGGGCTTTTATTTTTGGCGCTAATTAGTCTCTTTGCAGGCGGGGTTATTATAGAAAAATATGATGACAGGAAGCAAAAATCCAGAATGAAGGCTAAGGCGGCAGAAAGATCAAAAGATAAGTCTTTGGTCGCATTTTTACAACTAGTATCATTATGTGTGTTTGGGGTGTCTATCATATTTTATCTGATACAGCAGATAGAGCCGCTTTTGATAATTGGACGAGGAAATTACTTAGAATATTACAATGGGTTTCAAAGCAAGCTTCCAGGTATCATACATACAATTGCCTCTTTTCACAAGTATAGTTTATGTATTTTTCTGGCAACGCTGCCTAAAAAGGGTAAGGCTTTTGTACCATTGGCGATTTTCGAGATATCAGCAATTCCTTCATTGCTTTTAGGACTTCGTAATCTGATTATGTTAAATAGCTTGTTTATTCTGATTTATTATTGGCTTAGAGATAAAATAAGAGAAGAGGATGAAAAAAAATGGCTTGGTAAAATAGAAAGTATTTTACTTATCATTACAATTCCGGGCACGCTGATTTTTATGGCAGTATATGCACCAATCCGTGTGGGAAATGCTGTTAGTATTAAAAATCCATTTATGATATTAACAGATTTTTTTATAGGACAGGGCGTAAGTTTTGATGCGATGGCAATTGCTTATGGGTATCGGGCAGGTATCCGGACTCTTAGACCAAAGAATTATACGTTTGGCGGAATGATTGATTATATCAAGCATGGAACAATTGGGCAGAAATTATTTGGAAGTATCCCAATTCCATCTGGAAATAATGAAATTGCAGGAAAGATAAGCAATAATTTTTCACACAATTTTTCGTATATATCTTATCCGGAAGAATATTTTAAAGGGCATGGGAGAGGCTCTTCCTATATTCTTGAAACATATTTTGATTTTGGATACATCGGAGTAATCATATTTAGTATTATTTTAGGTATTATTACGATTGCAATGGTACACTGGTTTGGAAAGAAAGTTTTATCAAGTACGATAATTCTGATCTGTCTGACCACGATTTTCTTCATGCCAAGAGCAGAAGCTACAGGATGGCTTACTTTTATTGTAACGTTACAGTTCTGGGCATGTGTAGGAGCATGTTATTTGGGAGCATTTATATGTACGAAATGTGGCTGGATACAGAAAATTTTAAAATTTCTGCATCTGTATCCTAAGGAATGTCAAGGTGAAATCAGTTAGGAGAGATTGCTATGAGCGATTTTAATCAGGAACAATTAATGGCATTGCAGAAGAAAAGTCTTGAGATGGCAAAATATTTTGCAGATTTTTGTGAAGAGAATCAATTATTATGCTATCTGTGTGGGGGCGGCTGCATCGGAACACTGCGGCACAAAGGATTTATCCCATGGGATGACGACCTTGATTTTTTCATGCCGCGAAAGGATTATGAGAAGCTGATCAAGATTTGGAATGAAAAAGCAGATACGAAAAAATATTATTTGAGTGTATCGGACAAGCATCATGTGGATCGGAACCTGTTTTTTACGATTCGGGATAAAGAAACGACGCTGATCAAACCATATCAGGATGATCTGGATATGCCGCATGGAGTTGCATTGGACGTGCTGCCCTTAGATGGATATCCGGATTCGAGATTCAAGAGGAAAATGCAGTGCTTTTGGGCGTTGATCTATTCGATGTATTGTGCACAGACGGTGCCGGTCAATCATGGAAAACTTATGACGATAGTGGGGAAAATGGCGCTTGCGATGGTTCCGTTTAAGAGAGTGCGTTATCATATATGGACATTTGCTAAAAAGCAGATGACGAGATACCGTATCGAAGAGAGCAAGTTTATTACGGAATTGTGCTCCGGTCCGTATTATATGAAGAAAAAGTATCCGGCAGGAGCATTTCGAAAAGCGGTTTGGAAGGAGTTTGAAGATACGAGTCTTCCGATACCGGTTGGCGCAGATGTGTATCTTAGGATTGCATTTGGTGATTATATGCAGATGCCGCCAAAAGAAAAACGAAAACCACATCATGATTTCAAGTATCTTGATTTGGAACATAGTTATTCGGACTATAAAGGGAAGTATTATTGTGTGGAGGAAGGAAAATGATTTTTGCAGGGATTTTAGCTGGGGGCGTTGGCTCCAGAATGAATATTGCAGATATGCCGAAGCAGTTTTTGGATTTAGGCGGAAGACCGATCGTTATCCATACGTTGGAGAAGTTTTTACTAAACGAACGGATTGATGAAATTTATGTAGGCGTACATCCAAGCTGGCTGACGCATATGGAATCGCTTGTGGAAAAATATATCAGAATAAAACGGGAATGTGTTCATATCGTGGAGGGCGGAACGGATAGAAACAGTACGATTATGAATATCGTAGATGCAATTGAAGCAAAGCATGGTTCGTCCGAAGAGCATTATATTATTACGCATGATTCGGTGCGCCCATTCCTTACATCAAGAATTATTAACGACAATATTGATGCGGTTTTGAAATATAAAGCGTGTGATACTGTGATACCGGCAACCGATACGATTGTAGTCTCTGAAGATGGAGAGAGCATTTCAAAGATTCCGGTGCGTGACAAGATGTATCAGGGGCAGACGCCGCAAAGTTTCCAGATCACGTTGCTGCGAAGATTATATGAAGAGTTGAATGAGGCGGAAAGGGGAATTTTAACAGATGCCTGCAAGATAGCAGTGGTAAGAGATCATCCGGTCTATCTTGTGCAGGGAGAACCGTCAAATATGAAACTTACAACAATTAGCGATTACAATGTCGCGCAGGCAATGGTTGGAGGAAATTTCATTGATTAATTATATTTATCAGCTTGTGGCTCCAGGAGCATTTGCAATCAAATATGAGGAGATGGATTTTGGCAAAGATGTGGTGATCAAACCACGGTACATGGCGATTTGTCATGCGGATCAAAGGTATTATCTGGGATTAAGAGACCAGCAGGTGCTGAATAAAAAGCTTCCGATGGCGCTTATTCATGAATGCTGCGGAGAGATTGTGTATGATCCGAGTGGGACATACGGAGTCGGAGAAAAGGTAGCTTTGATTCCAAATGTGAAAGGGTGCGAAGACCCGGTTATTTTTGAAAATTATGCGTCGGATGCCAGATTTTTATCAAGTGGAAGCGACGGATTCTTAAGAGAATATATTAATCTTCCAGTTGACAGAGTAGTTCCGTGTGGAAAACTGTCTCCCAAGCTTGCAGCTGTAACGGAGTTCGTCAGCGTAGCAGCGCATAGTGTGAGAAGATTTTCCGTGGTTTCACATGAACGCAGAGATACGATCGCCGTGTGGGGAGATGGAAGTCTTGCTTTTGTGATGGCAAACATTCTTCGGTTGGAGTTTCCTGAAAGCAAGATTGTAGTCATCGGGAAGAATTCAAGAAAATTATCGTACTTTTCATTTATAGATGAGACGATACTGGCAGACTTTATTCCGGATACATTTTCATGTGACCATGCATTTGAATGCTGCGGCGGTGAGGGCAGCTACTACGCGATCGAAGACATTATTCGTTATATAAGACCACAGGGAAGCGTGATGTTGATGGGAGTAAGTGAGAACCGCGTGGCGATCAATACGCGTGACATCTTGGAGAAAGGTTTGACGTTTGTGGGAAGCAGCCGTTCGGGAAGAGAAGATTTTGAAAAAGCGGTTGCCTGTATGCAGGATAGAAAATTTCAGAAACGACTGGAATTAATTGTATATGAAGATGAAAAAGTAAATTCGGTCGGAGATCTTCACAGGGTATTTCAGACTGATGCACAGACACCATTTAAGACAGTGTTTGAATGGGGATTATAGGAGAGTGGCAAATGGCAAAAGTAAGTGTGATCGTTCCGGTATATAATGTGGAAAAATATATACGAAAATGTCTGGATTCCATTGTGAGCCAGACATTAAATGATTTGGAGATTATTCTTGTAAATGATGGTTCTACAGATACAAGTCCTGCTATCTGTGAGGAATACAAAAGAAAAGATGAAAGAATAAAAATGATTACACAGAAAAATCAAGGGTTAAGTGCGGCACGTAATGCAGGGCTTAAGGACGCAACGGGAGAATATGTGATATTCATTGATTCCGATGATTATATCGCGGAAAATATGTTGGAAATTTTGGTGGAAAATATAACAAAGAGCAGTGCAGATGCAGCAACGTGCGGAATCTACAATGTGTATCAGAGTCATATGAAGCCACAGTATCATAAAAAAGAAAAATATACTTGTGATAACGTAGAGGCATATCGTCAGATATTGATTGGTCAAAAAATACCGGCAAGCATCTGTAATAAGCTTTTAAGAAAAGAATGCATAAAGGATTTATGCTTTCCGGTTGGAAGACATTATGAAGATGCATTTTTCCACATTGATTTGATGCAGCAGGTGAAAACGGTTTGCGTTGATACGCAGCCGTTGTATTATTATGTTCATAGAAGCGGAAGTATTACGACGAGGAAATATCAGAAGTCAAGTTATGATATTGTGGAAGCATATGAGAAGAACATAAAAATGGTACGGGAAAAATATCCAGAATTGATACCGGAAAGTGAATTTCGCGTATTCTGGGCATATTTTGTTGTGTTGGATCGGATGCTGCAAGAAAAAGAATATCGAAACATTGAACAATATAAGCATGTGAAGCGGTATCTGAAAAAGCATGTGAAAGATATTATAAAGAATCCGTATTTTACAAGGAATCGTAAAATAGCGGCAATGGTATTGAAATTTAATTTAGAATTATATAAAATGTTATCCAGAAAAGATCAGAAAAATAAGATGGTGATTTCTTAGCGGCGTATGCTGCCATGGGGAGATAAGAATGAAAAGGATTTGTTTTGTGGATTTTGATATGTCGGTAACCGGAGGGGTGGAACAAGTTACGGCATCGTTGGTAAATGCGTTATGTAAAACATATAAAGTCTATTTGTGGGCAGCTACGAACATGGATGGGGAATTGGCATATGAGATTGATCCAAGGGTTGTGTATACACAAATGGAAGGAAAAGAAGAGAGGCTCCGTAATCTTATTGCCAGGAGCTTTAAGCCTTTTCGGAAATTTATAAAAGAGAATCAGATTGATATTGTCGTGATGATGGGAAATTACCCTGCGCTTATCGTAGGGGGGACAAGACCTTTTACGAAGGCGAAATACATTTATTGCGATCATGGTGCCTTGATGAATCAGTGGCATCAGAAGGATATCACACTGATTCGTTTTTTTGATGCACGAATGTCGCATAAAGTGGTTACGTTGACAGAGAAAACAAGAGACGATTACCGCAGACAATTTCATCTTCCGAAAAAAAAGGTGACTTGTATCGCTAACTGGATTGATACGGAGAGATTAAAAAAAGAAAAACCGTATGACATAAAAAGCAAAAAGATACTTACTGTCGGGCGTTTTGGAAAAGAGAAGGGATATGATCTTCTGGTGAAAGTGGCAGAGCGGGTATTGCCAAAGAACCCCAAGTGGGAATGGCATCTTTACGGAACCGGAGAGACGTTTGAAGAAATAAAATCTCTTATAAAAGAAAAAGGTCTGGAAAATCAATTGATTTTAAAAGGAAATGTAAAAGATGCACATCGGATATTTCAGGAATATGCATTCCTTGTGCTGACTTCTTACAGAGAAGGGCTTCCAATCGTTCTTTTGGAGGCGGCAGCTTTGGGATTGCCGATGGTAAGCTTTGATATTGAAACCGGACCATCGGAGATCATCGAAGATGAAAAGAGCGGATGCTTGATTCCACCGTATGATACGGCGAGAATGGCAGCGGCAATCGGAAATCTTATGCAGGATGAAGAAAAGAGGAAAAGATATTCGCAGGGAACAAAAGACATTGTGGAGAAATTTGCAAAAGAACGTATCCTGCAAAGATGGATTCAGTTATTTGAGCATATGTAAAAGGGAGTAACAACGAATGAGAAGCAGGCAGGCATTTAAAAATATGGCGGCGAGTCTTATCTTACAAGTAATTGTATTCTTGTCAGGAATTATCCTTCCGAGGTTTTTTCTGGAAGCATACGGTTCTTCGGTAAATGGACTTGTAACATCTGCAAATCAGTTTCTAATGTACTTAGGACTGGCAGAATCAGGAATCGGTACGGCTTCTGTTGTCGCGCTCTATAATCCGCTGGCTCATGGAGAGAGGCAGCAGGTAGATGCAATTCTATCGGCAACGAGACGGTTTTATAACAAAATAAGTTATATATTTGCTGCCCTTGTGATAGCATTGGCAGCTATTTTCCCATACGTTATCAAAGAACAGCTTCCATCATCTCTTGTGCGAAGTATTGTTATCGTGCTTGGAAGCAGCATGTTCGTAAACCTTTATTTTATCGGGAAATATAAAGTATATCTGACTGCAAAGCAGGAAGGATATATTTTATCGATCGTGGAAGCTGTGGGAACGCTTCTGAATATGATTGTCAGCATCGTGTTGATTCGGATGAATTTCAATGTAATTGTGGTAAAGACGGTGGCAACGGTGGTATTTATCCTGCGCTTTCTGGCAATCAAATATTATATGGACAAACATTATAAAGATTTGGATTATCATGCAAAACCGGATTATTCCTCGTTAAATCAAAGGGGACCGGCGCTTCTTCATCAGGTAGTCGGAATTATCGTCAACAATACGGATGTAGCGCTGATGACAGTGCTCATGGGAGCTCGTTCCTTGCTGGAAGTCAGTGTTTATGGCATCTACAATATGATTGTTTATGCATTGAATATGCTTTTAAACGCATTTTCCAATGGACTTACTGCGGGATTTGGAGAAGTGATTTCGAAAAAAGAAGAGGACACACTGCGTGAGAGTTTTTCAAGCTATGAATATGTATATTTTATTGTACTGTTTATTATCTGTACCTGTATGGGAGTATTATTATTGCCGTTCGTGACGGTATATACGATAAATATGACAGATGTGAATTATATCCGTCCGCTGACAGCAGGGCTTTTTGTGGTGATTGTGTTTTTGCAGAATGTAAGGATTCCCGGTCTTACGATTATCTGTGCGGCAGGGCATTTTAAAGAGACGCAGGGACAGGCGGTTTTAGAGGCAGCTATCAATTTAAGTGTATCGATTGCTCTGATTGGAAAATTGGGACTTAACGGTGCACTGATCGGAACGATTTGCTCTTATGGGTATCGCGCCGTAATCATCATGCTGTACAATGATAAGTATCTTGTGAAGAGGAGCAGAAAAAAGACATTTTTACGCATTTTGAGAAATGCCATCTGTATGGCTGCACTTATCCTGGCAGGGCTGTATGTTGTTCCTCAGGTTATGGGAGGATTTGGAGCCTGGATTATGTATGGAGCTGTCATGGGTGTGATAAGCGTATGTGTATTCGTTGGAGTGAATTATGTGTTTGAGGCAGAAGAATTTAAAAAGCTGTTTGCGCGATTCCATTCGATAAGATAGTTTGTTGACATAAAGGAGGAGTTTATGCTATTTTCAAGTACGATTTTTTTATTTCTCTTCTTACCATGTGTGTTGCTATTTTATTACATATTGCCAAGATGTGTAAGAAATTTTTTTCTATTTTTAGTCAGCCTGATTTTTTATGCATGGGGAGAACCAAGAGTCGTGTTTATTTTACTTGGTACGGTAGCAGTGAATTACTTGGGCGGATATCTGGTGGAAAGATTCCGTGGACAGAAACGCAAAGTATATAGTATTATTTTTGTAACCGTAGCCGTTGATCTTGGGATTTTATTTATCTTTAAATATTTGAATTTTGTGACAGCCAGTCTCCGTGAGATAGCAGGCATGGAGATTGTAAAGACGCAGATTGCGTTGCCAATCGGGATTTCATTTTTCACATTTCAGGCATTGTCTTATGTCATTGATGTATATCGAAAGAATGGGAAGATGCAGAAAAATCCTTTAAATGTCGGATTATATATCACATTTTTTCCGCAATTGATTGCAGGACCGATTGTACGGTATGAGACGGTAGCAGATGAAATTGATCACAGGCGGGAGAATTGGGGAGAATTTGCCAAGGGAACCAAACGTTTTTTGCTTGGTCTAAGTAAGAAAATCCTTCTGGCGAATACATTTGCGGTTCTGGCAGACCGAATTATCGATGGTAGTGCATCTACAGTGATGCTAGCATGGCTGGGAGCAATTTCCTATACAATGCAGATTTTTTTTGATTTTTCTGCGTATTCTGATATGGCAATTGGACTTGGACTGATGTTCGGCTTTCATTTTTTGGAGAATTTTAATTATCCATATATTGCAAAGACAATTACGGAATTCTGGCGAAGATGGCATATTTCACTTAGTACTTGGTTTCGGGATTATGTTTATATTCCGTTGGGTGGTTCCAGAATATCCAAAAGCAGAACGATATGGAATCTTGGAACTGTCTGGATTCTGACTGGAATATGGCATGGTGCCAACTGGAATTTTGTACTTTGGGGTGTTTATTATTTTCTACTTCTTACAATAGAAAAATTATTGGATATACCTCGAAAGACATCTCGCAATAAATGGAAATATGTATATCAAGGTACAACATTGATTCTGGTAATCATCGGTTGGGTGGTTTTCAGAATTGAAGATATGCATGCACTGGGGCAGTATCTTTTGACTATGTTTGGAATAAGAGGAGACTTAGGCATGGATGAGACGGCATTGATGTACTTAAGGGAGAACTGGTTGTTTATGATAGTTGGATTACTATGTTGTACGCCAGTGATGAGAAAGGTAAAAGAAAAGGCAGAACAAAAGACGGATTTTTATATTTTTTATACGATAGGAAGTTGTCTGGCATATAGTGTTTTGTTTTTGGTATGTACGACGTATCTGATAAAGGGAAGTTATAATCCGTTTATCTATTTTAATTTTTAAAAGAGGCATTTATGAAGAAAAATATAGAAGAAAAAATGATTGCAATCATATTTCTTGGCATTATGTATGGAATATGTTTTTCACATTTAAAGACTCATGTTTCTGATTTCCTGAATGTGGCGAAGGCAACCATAAAAGAAGGGATTACATTATCCAATATCGAAAAGGCAAGGGATTTATACGAGGAAAAAGACGAGGCTTTGTACACACAACAGGAAATATGGATAGAAGGGTATGGATTGGTGCAAAGAACCCTTGGAAAAAGAGAGATTAATAATTTTGAATTGCTGAAGGATGGAAGCGGGCAATTATATATGCCGTTGACGAAAAGCAATATAGATAAAGAAGCAGTGGCACAGGTCGAAAAGTTGAATCGGTATTGTGAAGGCAAAGAAATTTCTTTTTTATTTGTGCAGCTTCCATACAAAAATTATGATAATATAAAAGAATTACAAAATTATGGAGATGATTCTACAGAGGAGGATTTTGACTGGTTTGTGGAAAAAGTAAAGACAAAAGGAATTTCGTGTCTGGATTTAAGGGAAGATGAAAAAACGAAACAGTATTATCGTACAGACCATCACTGGACGGTAGAAGCTTCTTTTTATGCGGCAAAAGACATTGCAGATAGAATGACAGGATTAATCGGTCAAGTAATTGATATGGAAGTTTATGAGGGAGAAAAGTATGAGACGGAGATATATAAAGAAGCATTTTTAGGCTCCTATGGAATCAAAGTAGGCAAATATTACGCAGGTGAGGATGATTTTTCTCTTTTAATTCCGAATTTTCCTACAAGACTTAAATATGAGCATCGAATTGATGGAGAATTGATTCTTGCAAAAAGTGGAGATTTTGAAGAAAGTTTTATTGACAAAGAGCTATTGGAGAATAAAGGATACCATAATAAATACAATGCTTTGTTACATGGTGGGTATGTAGAAAACATCATTTATAATGAGTTGGCCAAAAACGAAACTAAAGTTCTGGTGATAGGGCATTCTTATGGAAGGCCTTTGGTTCAGTATTTGGGGTTAGGGGTGCAAGAGCTGCGCTATCTGGACCCGCAGGATGGGCGTTATAACGAAAACATTTTGGAATATATTGAGAAGTACGAACCTGATATAGTAATCGATATGTATAATCAAAAATTAAATCTGGGGTAATATTAGTAAATAAAAAATCCGAAAAATATCAGCAAATATAAAGGGGAGTTAATATGGCAGATAAGAAAAACGTAAGAAAAAAGAAAACCGGAAAGAAAAGAACAGCAAAACGATTTTTATTTTTATTTGTAGAAATTATTGTTTTGGCGGCATTATCTGTTGTTGCCTATGCAATGTTTAAATACGATAAATTTCAGAAAGTGTCTCTGGACGAAGGGGATATTCAGGTTAATGAGGGAGTAGAAAAAGAGGGATATACCACCATTGCGTTGTTTGGAGGAGATTCACGAGACGGTGTGCTGGAGGAAGGAACGCATGCAGACTGTATTATCGTAGTTTCGATCGACAATCAGACAAAAGAAATCAGGATGTCTTCTGTCTATCGGGATACATATCTTAAGCAGCAGGATGGAAACTATAAAAAAGCAAATAATGCATATTTTGTAGGAGGTCCAAAAGATGCAATTAATATGTTGAATGAGAATCTGGATCTGGCTATCCAAGATTATGCCACAGTAGATTTTAAGGCTCTTTCAGACGCTGTCGATTTACTGGGAGGAATTGAAATAGAGATTACGGAAGAAGAAGTTGGTGAAATCAATTCGTTTATTGATGAAACAGCTATGGTAGCAGGAAAAGAGGCAATACATCTTACAAAGCCTGGAATACAGACGCTGGATGGGGTGCAAGCGACTACTTATGCGCGAATCCGTTCGACGGCAGGAGGAGATTACAAGCGTGCAGAGCGTCAGCGTATAGTCATAGAGAAGAGCTTAGAGAAGGTGAAAACGACCAATGTTGTACGACTGAATTCTATGATTGACGTAATATTGCCTCAGGTATCTACCAGTTTTGGATTGACAGAGCTGGTGGGGCTTGCAGCAGATGTGACGCAATATTCGCTTGGAGAGACGGCAGGTTTTCCATATGAACTAAAAGGAGAGACATTTCCGGCATGCGGTTTTGTTAATGTTCCGCTTGGACATGCAGAAAATGTACAAGAGCTTCATGCATTTTTATATCCAAAGGAATCTTACCAACCGTCTGAGAGGGTATTAACGATCGCAGATGAGATTGCGAACAATACCGGATATACCAGAAGTGATGTGGGTATAGTTGAGTAGAAGAAAAATCTAATAGTTCAGCCATGCACAAAGTCACAGAAAAATCGTGGGAAAATCAGCTTGGAAAAAGTGGACATTTCAAAGAAAAAAGTGTATGATTAGAAAAGGGAATATAAGCTTAATATGATAAGGGGCATGTATTTTCAAATAACAGAAGAAAGAGGAATACATATGAAGATGATGAAACGAATTGCAGCGTTAGTACTTGCAGTATGCTTAATCACCCCGTTTATGCCTCAGATAGTGCAGGCAGCGGAGGGTAGGATTATGTTTTCAGATCCGGAAACAAGAGTTGGAGATACGGTTAGTATTAAGGGAGTTATCCGAACCGCAGGGGAGCCGATCGGTGATGCAGATATCACAATGACATATGACAGCGAATCTCTTGAATTTATAGAAGGGGATGGCGTAACATTAAGTGAAGCTGGATCAATCAGTTATTCCGGAGGCGGTGAAGGAAGCGAAACAGAGCTGGTATTTATGATGGACTTCAGAGTGTTAAAAACAGGAGAGAGCATTCTGGATATCGTAGATTATACCGCATACTTATATTCAGATGAGAGATTGAATTGTGAAAAAGGGTCCTCCAGGATTACTGCGAAAGAGGGTCCGAATGGAGAGAAAAGCGTAGAACCGGAAGGAACAGGGAATGGCGGAGAAAAGAGTGATAATCCTCCGGCACCAAGTACAAAGATTGACATTGGAGGAAAGCGTTATACAATGTCAACGGAATTTACGGATAGTGAGATTCCGAAAGGATTCTCCAAGCAAACAATTGACTATAAGGGAGAATCCGTAACAGGAGCAAAGCAGAATAATGGGGATCGCGAACTTTTATATCTTGTTGGAAGTGACAGGGTAGGTATGTTCTTCTTCTATGATGGAACAGAATTCACACCATGTCTGCCAATCGCTATTTCTGAGGAGACTACGATTTATCCTTTGGAGAATGATGGAACGGTAGAATTACCGGAGACATATAAAGAAACTACATTAGATATTCAGGAGTTCATATTCCCGACATGGCAGGATACAGAGTCTGACGGACTTTATATTATCTATGCAGCAAACAGTTCCGGAAAAGACTCTTTATATCAGTATGACCGGGAAGAAGGCACTTATCAGAAATTTGTTGCGCCGGAAGTAGAAGAGAAAGAAGAAGAAAAAGAAGCTACAGGAATTGAAAAGGTTCTTGAAGTATTTAAAGAGAATATTGAAAAAGTTTTAATCGTTGCAGGCATTATCGCATTTATTTTATTTGTTATTATCACGATTCTTGCGGTGAAATTACGTCATCGCAATCTTGAATTGGATGATTTGTATGATGAATATCATATTGACGAGGAACCGCCGATCGTGAAAACAAAAGCAGTCAAAAAAGACAGAAGCCAGTTCAAACGTCCGGTAGAAGAACCAGTAGAGGAACCAAAGGAAGAACCGTTATTCGAAGAAGACTATGAAGGCGAGTTTGAAGAAGACTATCCGGAAGACGAAGAATATCCAGAGGAGGAAGAGTATCTGGACGAACAAGAGGAACTTTTTGACGAAGATGCATATTTTGATGACGATGAAGAAGATGCTTATGATGAGGAACTCTATGATGGGGGCATTTATGAAGAGGCCGATGATGAAGCATACGAAACAATGTACGAAGATGACTTCGCTGATGATGAACTGGAAATTGATGATGAAGAGTTTGACTTTGATGAAGAAGACAGCAGGAAGAAAACAGATACTTATGATTTTGACTTTATCGAGTTGGATTAAACATTAGATTAGACAGAAGAAAGCCGAAATCCTTTGATTTTTTTCAAGGGATATCGGCTTTTTAAAGTTTACAGGATATTTGAAAGATATTTCGACAAGGAAAAGGAGATAGGTTTTGGCGTGTTTGATTGGATTTCACGCTTTTTTTTAAATTTCATCACAATTCCATCACAATTTCACAGTAAACTTAGTTCTAGAAAATCAGTGAAAGGAGTTATCGACATGGATAATGAATATAATTATTATAAACCGGAATCAGAAGTGGAGCCGGTGACGGAAGAATTTGAAGAAGTTATTGAGGAAGCAGAGCCTGCTATGGGAGGAGCACAAGAGGGTATAAAATTGAAAAAGCAAAAGAAGCAAAAAAAGATACCCAAGGTTGTGTCTGTAGCATGCTTGGCATTGATATTTGGAACGATTAGTGGAAGCGCTATGTGGACGACGAATTTTGCACTTGGAAAGATGCTTGGAACGGATGTAAGAAAAATCTCAGCTGCAGGCAAGACAAATACAGAGGTGTACAGCACAAAGCTTAATCACAGCAGTAGTGTGACGACATCGGATATCAGTGATGTAGTAGAAAGAGCGATGCCGTCAATCGTATCGATTACAAATCTAAGCTTGCAGGAAGTACAAAGTTTCTTTGGGGGATCTTATGCGCAAGAGATACAAAGCAGCGGATCCGGTATCATTATCGGACAGAATGAGACAGAGTTATTGCTTGTGACAAATAATCATGTGATAGAAGGAAGTAATACTTTGACTGTCAGCTTTGTGGATGAAACCAGCGTAAAAGCATATGTTAAGGGAACAGATTCCGAAAAAGATCTTGCTGTTATAGCTGTTTCACTTGAGGATATTTCAGATGATACAATGGAGGAGATTGCAGTTGCGACCCTAGGTGATTCTTCCGCATTGAAAGTAGGAGAGCCTGCAATTGCAATTGGAAATGCCCTTGGCTATGGTCAGTCTGTAACGACTGGAATTGTCAGCGCAACGCAACGTGCACTTGGTGGGAATAGTGAAGAGAATGTGAATAACTCTGTAAAATATGTACAGACAGATGCAGCAATTAATCCTGGAAATAGTGGGGGAGCACTCCTTAATATTAATGGTGAGGTTATTGGAATCAATACAGTGAAAGTGAATGCAGATGCTGTGGAAGGTATGGGGTATGCAATTCCTGTATCTGATGTGTCGGATATTATTACAGCTTTGATGAATAAAACAACGCGTACAAAAGTAGATGAGGAGGAACGAGGCTATATTGGTATTGAAGGGCTTGATGTGAATTCACAAAGCGCACAATTATATAGTATGCCGACAGGCGTATTTGTATCCAAAGTGATGGAAGGCGGTGCAGCAGAAAAAGCAGGAATTACAAAAGGGAATATTATTACTAAGTTTGATGGAACAAGAGTTGAATCTATGGAGGCCTTGAAATCACAGCTCGAATATTATAAGGCAGGGGAGACGGTAGAAGTCACCATCCAGGTTTCGGGAAGAAATGGAGAATATAGCGAAGAAGTTTTGGAAATGACTCTTGGCGAAATATCGCAAAAATAAGTGTAAAAAATAAAAAGAATGCGCTTCGGCGTGTTCTTTTTTTGCCAGAAAATATCGAATTACGCCATATAGTGACAAGATATGCCGATTGGGTGTCAAAATGTGTAAAATTAAGGTAAATTGAAAGGGTGGTGATGAGATGTAAGAGAAAGGAATGGACATGGAAGGGATAGAATTATTGATTCATGAATTGGGAATTCATTCTACTTATCACGGATACAGATATTTGCAATATGCAGTTTCGCTTGCACTGCAAGATGAAGATTATTTGCTGGCAATTACAAAAAGTATGTATCCGGCAATTGCAGAGCGTTTTCATGCGTCTGTCAGCAGCATTGAAAGAAATATTAGGACAGTGATAACGGTATGCTGGGAACGGGGAAATAAAAAATTGTTAAAACAGATGACACCGTATCCATTGCTTGACAAACCTACGACAGGTGAATTTTAGACATACTGGTTACATATTGTAAGCAGAAAGGAATGAGACGATAACATTTTTGATGGCGGATGCATATGATAAAAGTGTAATGAAGAAGAAAGGGGATGCATATATGCGAAACTATAGAAACAATATGCAGCAATATATGCAGCATCCGCCATATGGAAGAGAAGAATGCAGATGCCACGAAATGCATCAAAGGCGTATGGAGCGGATGAATCCGCCATCTGATACAGGGTGTGGATGTGACAAAGAAAACAGGAAAAAGACTCCGGAATGGATGAGTCTTGCAATGGCATATGTACCGTGGCAGGAGTGGAAAGATATTTATTGCAAGGAGGAGGCTTTTAGGAACGGAACGATATTTGAGCAGCTGAATATGCCATTTTGTGGGAGAGGGGGACACAAGGCATGAGTGAGAGACGAAGCAGAGAAGAACTTTTAAGTTTTATTAGTAAAGTCAGTTTTGTTGTGGATGACACAAAATTATTTTTGGATACTCATAAGCATGACAGAGAGGCTTTGAAACATTTTGAAGAATATCGTGAACTTAGGAAAGCAGCTTTGGAAGAATATGCGAAGTATTATGGACCGCTTCTCGTGGATGATGCAGTAATGAGTTGTGATGACAGATGGAACTGGACGGACGAACCGTGGCCATGGATGGAAGGAGGGTGCTAATATATGTGGAATTATGAAAAACGTTTACAATATCCGGTGAAAATTACTCAGACCAATCCAAAGATGGCACAGGTCATCATCAGCCAGTTTGGAGGTCCGGACGGAGAGCTGGCAGCATCCATGCGGTATCTGTCACAACGTTACACGATGCCCTACAGTCAGGTGACAGGTGTGCTTACCGACATTGGTACAGAAGAGCTGGCCCACATGGAGATGATTTGTGCAATCGTATATCAGCTGACAAAAAACCTATCTCCGGAGGAGATCAAAGCATCCGGATTTGATAAATATTATGTAGACCATACGTTGGCGCTTTGGCCGCAGTCAGCAGGAGGAACTCCTTGGACAGCAACGTATTTGCAGTCTAAAGGAGATCCGATCACAGATTTACATGAAGATATGGCGGCAGAACAAAAAGCAAGAACGACTTATGATAATATTTTGCGTCTTATTAAAGATCCGGAAATTGCAGATCCAATTCGTTTTTTGCGGGCAAGAGAAATCGTACATTACCAAAGATTCGGCGAAGCAAAGAGTACTTATACAAGTAAAAAATGAAAGATTTCTTTAGATGTTCCATGTAATTTCAATGACATCTTCGTCAATATCAATCCGGTCAATCAAAATATCAGCCACACGCTGCAGGTCATCGTTGTCCAGATTTCCCCATTTATCAATGAAATCGGTAATCTTATGCAGATTCTCGGTCTTCTGATTTGTATTTTGTTCAACTAGTTTTTTCTGCAAAGAATGCTTTTCCTTATCCAACTCCTCAATCCGACGATTGATATACTCCATTACAGTCTTATTCGCATCAGGAACTTTTGCAAGTAAGTTCCCTATTTCCTGTTCGATTTCTGCAATCCTCACTTTTTCGGTTTGACTGGTAGGATGCGTTACCGCTTCTAGTTCATCCGACAGATATTTGAATTTTGCAAGCTGCTTTTTCATTTCCTGAAAAACATAGTCTTCAAATACATCTGTATAGATGGTATGTCCGGCACCTTTGCACTTAATAGAATACCGAGAACCTGAACATTGAAAATACCTGCCTGCTTTTGTATTGGATATTGTAACTGTATAGGCATAACCACATTTCTTGCACTTTACTTTTCCTGCAAGCCATGTTCGCTTTCCTTTATTCGTTCTTGCTGACTGGCGATTTTTCATGATTTTTAACCGACATTTCAGCCAGATATCAGACTCGATCATTCCTAAATGAGGAGCGATAACCACATCCCGATCCACCAGATCATACTGTTTCTTCTTTATCTTATCTCCGTTCAGTCCTCTATATAGGAAGATACCGTTGGTTCCTACATAATCGGAAGCGGGGTTAATCATATTTGCTCCCTGACTTTCAAAGAAATTGTAAATGTCAATATCTGCCTTTGCATATACCGGATTTCGAAGAATCTCACTGATTCTTGCGGTAGACCATGGCGCACCTCGTTTTTCTGTAAAACCTTGACGAAGCAATTCTCTCATAACTGCTCCCAAGGTCATGTCCGGATCCGAATAAAGCTGATAAATCAATCGAATCTGTTTCATTTCATTCGGCTCCGGCACAAAGACAGATGTATGAATTCCATTGCTGATGGTCTTTTCCAACTGAAATCCATACGGTACACAACCGCCCATGTAATAGCCTTTCTGACTTTTCGCAGCATAAGCATCTGCAATACGTTTCTGGATTGTCTCACGTTCCAATTGGGCAAATACGATTGAAATATTTAGCATGGCATTACCGATTGGCGTAGAAGTATCAAACTTCTCTGTTGAAGAAACAAATTCCACATGATACTGTTGAAAAATTTCCATCATATTTGCAAAGTCCAAAATAGAACGACTGATACGGTCGAGTTTATAGACGATTACCCGTTTAATCTTTCCTGTCTGGATGTCTTCCATCATTTTTGCAAATGCTGGTCGGTTGGTATTTTTTCCGCTAAATCCTTTGTCAATGTATGTTTTATACTCAGTTCCGCGAGTTTCATATTTACAAAACTCAAGTTGATTTTCGATGGAGATGCTGTCTTTTTTATCCAGTGACTGTCTTGCGTATAAAGCATCGATTGGACACATAGCACATACCTCCCTATTATGTGTAAACAGTTACTCTCCATTACATTGATAATGCCATGAATACCGCATTCCAGATTAGAAATCATGCATACTTTT
This sequence comes from uncultured Lachnospiraceae bacterium, assembly GCA_910585545.1. Taxonomy (GTDB): domain Bacteria; phylum Bacillota; class Clostridia; order Lachnospirales; family Lachnospiraceae; genus An181. The sequence continues at coordinate 161,711 of CAJUFN010000003.1, read as the reverse complement.
TAAATATGTTATAAAGATTTTTTCTCTGATCTTCAATGATACGATTAGCGGTGTCTATGGAATACTGAGGATGTCTACTGATTACACGAAAATGCATTTTTTCAACATGAATTTCTTTTAATTCTTCTATTTTTTCTGTTATCTGGTTCATAATCATCACCCATATATCTTATTTTTGTTATAATTTGTCCTATTCCAAAACAGTCTGAATTCCAAACGAGATTCCGGTTTCTCTGAATTTCCGGAAAATTGAGACTATGGAAATTGCAGATTTGTAATAGTATAGATTGACCTCTTCCAGGGAAACGATTAAAATAAAGCTAAGGGAGTTGATAGAGATGGCCGAATTGCCTGGAAATATCCATGAGAAAATCGGAGACTTACGCATCGAACGAGGCTTTACGAAAAGGCAGGCGAGTGAGGATTTAGGAATCCCTTCTTCCCAACTTACTATGTATGCCAATAATAAGGGGTGAGAGAAAATGAATTTGACAACATACCAAACCTTATGTGCAGATTCCAAAATAATCTGGACAAAGCATTGTTTAGAACGTATGCAAGAACGCGATATCAGCCGCGCCGATGTCAAAAATGGAATTGCAACTGGAGAAATCATCGAAGACTATTCTGATGATTATCCGAATCCTAGCTGCCTGATTTTTGGGTATACTGTTAACAATCGAATTTTGCATATCGTTGCCGGGTGTGATAGTATAAATATATATATCATAACTGCGTATTATCCGGACACAATAAAATTTGAAAATGATTTAAAAACAAGAAGAAAGGGGAAATAAATATGTGTATGTTCTGTAAAAATACCACTACTGTAGAAAGCACTACCACCCATGTGGTCAATTATAAAAATTGCGTTATCGTAATTAAAAACGTACCTTGCCTGGAATGTGATCAATGTGGAGAAAAATACTACACTGATGAAGTTGCTGAAAAGTTAGAAATTATTGTAAATTTAGCAAAGAACTTGATGCAGGAGATTGCTGTGATTGATTATCAACATGCAGCATAAAAAACACAGGAATTATCTGTCAACAGGAAATCCTGGTGGAACTTTGTAACAATGAACATTAAAGCTGACTCCTTTCCCAATTACTCTCCGGATCATCAGCGCCCTTACCTGGCGCTGATGATCCGGAGAGTTGCTGTTTACCTGTTTGTTTTGTCGTTAGTTTCGTATGCTTACATAACTACTTTTCGGCGAAGCTTTAAGAATCGTACAGGATAATCTTGACAGCAGAAACTTTTATGCATTCAATCCGGAGTTTGATGCAAAGCCAGCACATTTATGTAAAGATGAATGTACACGTAGATAATGATAGAGAACGTGTTAAAAGTGTCGTGTATGGATGCGGCACTTTTCCACGTTAAAAGATTAAATATATCCATTTACGAATGGCGGGAGAAATGTTATTATATTAAATAGCATCAAGAAATGGGAAGAGAAAGGATGAATATCAATGGAACATTATTATCAACCGGAGATTGAATGTGCCTCAAGAGAGCAGATTAAAGCATGGCAGGATGAAAGACTTGTAAAACAGGTAAAGCATGTGTATGATAACGTACCATATTATAGAAAGAAGATGGATGAGAAAGGAGTTACTCCGTCAGATATCCGATCTACAGAAGACTTACATAAACTTCCATTTATTACGAAAGAAGATTTAAGAGAAGCATATCCGTATGGCTTGGTAGCAGTACCGCTTGGTGATTGTGTGAGAATCCAGTCCACAAGTGGTACGACAGGAAGAAGAGTGGTTGCGTTTTACACACAACATGATCTTGATTTGTGGGAAGACTGCTGTGCGAGAGCTATCATGGCAGCAGGAGGAACGAAGGAGGACGTAGTACATGTGAGCTATGGATACGGGCTGTTTACAGGAGGACCAGGACTTAATGGAGGTTCTCATAAAGTGGGAAGCTTAACACTTCCGATGTCATCTGGGAATACAGACCGTCAGATTCAGTTTATGACAGATCTAGGTTCTACGATTCTTTGCTGTACTCCTTCTTATGCGGCATATTTGGCAGAATGCATTCATGAGAAAGGTATGCAGGATGAGATCAAATTAAAAGCAGGTATTTTCGGCGCAGAGGCGTGGACAGAAGAGATGCGTCAGGATATCCAGAAATCACTTGGAATTAAAGCGTACGATATTTATGGCTTGACAGAGATTTCCGGGCCAGGTGTTTCTTTTGAATGCAGTTCACAAAGCGGTATGCATATCAATGAAGATCATTTCATTGCAGAAATTATTAACCCGGTCACAGGTGAAGTGCTTCCGGAGGGAGAAAAGGGAGAACTTGTATTTACGAGCATTACGAAAGAAGCATTTCCGCTTCTGCGTTATAGAACGCGTGATATTTGCGTATTAAGCAGAGAAAAATGTTCATGTGGAAGGACGCATGTAAAGATGACAAAACCGATGGGAAGAAGTGATGACATGCTTATAGTTAAAGGAGTCAATGTATTCCCGTCACAGATTGAGACAGTCCTTTTGAATAAGGGTTATGCCGCCAATTATCAGATTGTGGTTGACAGGGTTAATAACAGTGATACCATCGAAGTTCAGGTTGAGATGACACCGGAGATGTTCTCTGATTCTTTAAGTCAGATGGCAGAGAGAGAAAAAGAACTGATAGGAGCTTTAAAAGCAATGCTTGGTATTTATGCAAAAGTAAAACTTGTTGCGCCGAAAACAATCGCACGAAGTGAGGGCAAGGCGAAACGTGTGATCGACAAGCGTAATTTATATTAAAAGGAGGTCAGGGGCATGACAGTAAGACAGATTTCTGTATTTGTAGAAAATACACCGGGAAAAATCGCAGAATTTACAAAAGTATTATATGATAATGATATTAATATGCGGGCATTATCCGTGGCAGACACCAGAGATTTCGGGATTTTGCGTGTGATCGCGGATGATTCTTACAAGACAGCATGTGTGTTAAAAGACGCAGGGTATGTATGCTCTATCACAAAAGTACTTGCAGTGGCAATTCCGGATGAACCGGGCGCATTGTATAAAGTATTGGAAGTGTTGGGAGAAAATGATGTCAACCTTGAATATATGTATGCATTCAATACAAGAAGTGTTGGAAGCGCATACATGATTATCCGTGTTGCTGATAATGATAAGGCAGTTTCCGTATTATCAAAGGCAGGAATTAAGGTGATTTGCCAGGAACAGTTACACAAATTATAAAAGAAGTTGTGTTCATAAAAGAATGCGGGTATAATATAGGATGACCATAGATGGTCATCCTATTTTAGTTAATTAAAGGAGAATAATAAATGTGTGGATTTACAGGATTCGTAGGTACATTGGAAGATAAAGAGCGCGTGCTTGAGAATATGATGAATACGATTGTTCACAGAGGACCTGACAGCGCGGGAATGTTTACAGATGAAGATGCGGCGCTTGGTTTTCGTCGTCTTAGTATTATTGATATCGGTGAGACAGGAAATCAGCCGTTATATAATGAGGATGGTTCGAAAGTACTGACATTTAATGGAGAAATTTACAATTATCAGGAATTGCGGGACGAGCTTATCCAAGCCGGACACGTATTTGTGACGAATACCGATTCGGAAACGTTGCTGCATGGGTATGAGCAGTGGGGAGAAAAGCTGGTCGAGCGTCTAAGAGGAATGTATGCTTTTGTAATCTGGGACCGCAGTGAAAAAAAATTATTTGGCGCCAGAGATATGTTTGGGATCAAGCCATTTTATTATGCGAAAATGAATGGCACCTTTTTGTTTGGATCTGAGATTAAAAGTTTTCTGGAGCATCCGCATTTTGAGAAGGTATTTAATGAAAAAGCGCTTGGCAATTATCTTTCTTTTCAGTTTGTTCCGACGAATGAGACTTTTTTCAAAGGTGTATACTGCCTGCAGCCAGGGTATTATTTTGTGTACCAGGATGGGAAGATGAAGGCCGTACGTTATTTTGAGCCAAATTTCACAGGAGATACTGATAAATCTTTTGAAGAAGTTGTCAATGAAGTGGAAGAGACGATGAAAGAGTCTGTGAAGATGCATAAAATCAGTGACGTAGAAGTAGCGTCCTATCTTTCGAGCGGGGTGGATTCCAGTTACTTGACCTATCTTTCACAGGTTGACCATACATTCACGGTAGGATTTGATGATCAAAAATACAGCGAGATTCAGGATGCCAAAGAATTTGCCGACAGTATCGGCATGAAAAACGACAGTAAAGTCATAACGCCGCAGGAATACTGGGATGTGCTTTCGGACTTTACTTATTATATGGACGAACCAGTAGCAGACCCGGCAGCAGTCGCGCTCTATTTTTTGAGCAAAGAAGCCGCAAAAAAGGTGAAAGTGGTGCTTTCAGGAGAAGGGTCGGATGAATTGTTCGGTGGTTATAATATTTATTGCGAGCCATTGGAATATAATGGATTTGACCGGATACCGATGTGGATGCGCCGTTTTTTGGGGAGATTTGCCGAAAGGTGTATGCCAAGGGAAATGAAAGGACGCGGATTTTTGATGCGCCATGGAAAGACATTAGAAGAGCGTTATTTTGCGAATGCAACGACGATTTTTACAGAAAGAGAAGCGGATAAGCTTCTCAAAAAAGGATGCGTTCCGGGAATCCAAAGAGTAACAGCGCCACTCTATAAAAGGGTACAAGGAAAGGATCCGGTAACGAAAATGCAGTATGTGGACATGCATTTATGGCTTGTTCATGATATCCTCATGAAAGGGGATAAGATGGGGATGGCAAACTCACTCGAGGTACGCGTTCCATTTCTCGACAAAGAAGTGATGAAGCTGGCGCAAAGGCTGCCGCTTGATTATAAAGTGAGAGCTCCGAAGACGAAGGTAGCTCTTCGCGCTGCGGCGGATAAAGTGATCCGTAAAAAAACAGCAGAGAAGAAGAAACTTGGATTTCCGATTCCGATTCGCGTATGGCTCCGGGAAGAAAGGTATTATACACAGGTAAGACGAATGTTTGAAAGCGAAGCGTCAAAACGATTCTTCCATACCGCTTATTTAATCCGGCTTTTGGAGGAACATAAAAAGGGGAAACATGACAATAGTCGGAAAATATGGACGGTATATATCTTTTTGGTATGGTATGAGCGTTATTTTATGCATGAAAAACCGGTGCATCCGGCAATGAATTAATAGACCAGGAGAATATATCCTGGTCTAAGGAACAGGAGTATAGATATGTCAAAAACAGCGAAAGCGAAAAGAAGTAAAAAGGTCGCAAAAAGAGAGAAAAGGGTAAAGGATGAAAATACATATTTTGACTATAGTCTGTTGGCAGTCATTGTTTTCTTGATTTGTTTTGGACTTGTTATGTTATACAGCACAAGTTCTTACAGTGCACAGGGAAAATGGGGCAATGATATGTTTTATTTTGGAAAGCAGGCATTGATTAGTCTGGCAAGCGTATTTGTCATGCTTTTCGTATCGAAGATTGATTATCATTGGTATTCTAAAGTGGCAAAGTTTTCATATTTTGCATCGATTTTCTTGATGTTTCTGGTTTTGACGCCGATTGGGATCGAAGCATATGGAGCAAGACGATGGATTAAGATACCGGTGTTTGGGCAGCTTCAGCCAGCGGAATTTGCCAAGATTGCGATTATTATATTTATTCCGGTTATCATCTGTAGACTTGGAAAAAAGGTAAAGACATGGAAAGGTATGGGAGAAATCTTTGCCTGGGGAGCAGTGAATGCCGCTTGTGTCTTCTTGATTACAGATAACTTAAGCTCTGCGATTATTGTTATGGGGATCACTTGTGGAATGATTTTTGTCATTCACCCAAAGACAGCGCCGTTTTTGGTTGTAGGGGGTACAGGGCTTGCCGGTATAGTAATCATGGTAAGGTTTCTTGGGAAATATATGGTAGAAAGTGATGATTTCAGATGGGGGCGTATTGTTGCCTGGCTCGATCCGGAAGGAAATTCGGCTGAAGGGGCATTCCAGACAATGCAGGGACTTTATGCAATTGGATCGGGAGGATTTTTCGGGAAAGGTCTGGGAAGCAGCACGCAAAAGATGATCATTCCGGAAGTACAAAATGATATGATTCTTTCGATTATATGTGAAGAACTTGGCGTATTTGGCGCAATCATTGTGTTGTTGCTGTTTGGATTTATGTTGTATCGGTTATTATTTATTGCTCAGAATGCACCGGATATGTACGGTTCATTGATTGTAACCGGTATTTTTGCACATATTGCGATTCAGGTTGTCTTAAATATTGCGGTAGTCACGAACTTGATTCCAACGACAGGTATTACGCTTCCATTTATCAGTTACGGAGGAACTTCGATTGTATTTTTAATGGCAGAAATGGGAATTGCGTTTGGAGTATCCAGGAAAATACGTATTGAGTAAAAAACACTTTGCATCTGCGCAAAAAGTATGCTATATTAGTATAAGTAGTAATAAAAACTACATATACTAGAAGCGCATACATTAAAACGGCGTAGGGGGAAGCAAAGATGAGTTATAGAATAGTAGTTGACAGCTGTGGAGAATTGACAAAAGAGATGAAAGAATCCGGCAATTTTGTGACAGCGTCATTGGGAATAGACATACAAGGATATCATATTGCAGATGATGAAACATTTGATCAGGCAGACTTCCTGAAAAGGGTAGCGGAAAGTCCGGAGTGCCCGAAATCATCCTGTCCATCGCCGGATACTTATATGGAATATTATCACTGTGATGCAGAGCATGTTTATGCAGTCACACTCTCGGCAGAGCTGAGCGGTTCTTATAACAGTGCTATGCTTGGAAAAGAACTGTATGCGGAAGAATATGGTGAAAAACAAATCTATGTGTTTAATTCACGCTCGGCATCTGTCGGGGAAACATTGATTGCACTCAAAATTGCAGAATGTGAAGAGGCAGGAATGAGCTTTGAAGAAGTTATAGAGACAGTGGAAGCATATATTGAGGAGCAGAAGACGTATTTTGTCCTGGAGTCCTTGGAAACGCTTCGAAAGAACGGGCGTCTGTCAGGGGTGAAAGCATTGGTAGCTACTGCGCTTAATATCAAACCGTATATGGGCGCTACTCCACAAGGAACGATTGTTCAGCTTGGTCAGGCACGAGGAATCAAGAAAGCATTGGGCAAGATGATAGATGTTGTTGTGGAAGAAATCGAGGAGCCGGAAAAGAAGATTCTTGCGGTTAGTCATTGCAACTGTAAAGAACGTGCGGAAGCAGTCAAGAATCAGCTCCTGCAAAAACTAAAGCTCAAAAAGGTGTTGATTTTAGACACAGCAGGAATCAGCAGCATGTATGCGAATGATGGAGGAATTATTGTAGTGGTATAAACTATTGTACATTTGCCGAAAATGTGATAGACTTAAGAGTAGTTGTTAGTAAAGGAGCAAGAAAGATGAGTCAGGCAAAAGTAGAACGTTATAAACAAGAAAAAGCAAATAGAAAAAAAACGATGCGAAAAGAAAAGGTGGCGCATATGATGCGCACAGGCATTTTGTTGGTGATTGGAGCAGCGCTCATTGGCTGGATAGGATATTCCGGTTACAGTATGTATGCAGATAGCCAGCCGCGTGAAGTAGCAGAAGTAGATTATGAGGCAGTCAACACCTATTTGGAAGGTTTGAATGCAGCGGAATAAGAAAGAGATGGAGACCCCTCCACTTTCTCCCACGAGGAGAAAGCGGAGGGGTTTTTTTATCTTATAGGAAATACCTTGTCACGCTAAAGCGTGAAAGCTTTTCCTATAAGACAAAACCCTCCGGGAGGATACGCACACGCGTGAGCGGAGGCAGTCAGCAAAAGCTGACCACGCTCGGCGCGCAAAGCGTGCAAGCCCCTTATGAGTGAGGAGATGGGAGAGTTGAAGTGGGCTTGCCCACTTTGTTATGTCAAAATAGCTGTTGTTCCGTGAAAACGGCGATATCAAAGGATTTTTCCACTATTAAAAAAAAGTAACAGTTCAGCCATAACAGCTCGGATTAGCTGCTTTGCAGCCTATTTCGCCACATACGTGGCTAAATCCTCGCTTATGGCAGAGCGCCATATACAAAGTACACAAAAAATCTTCGTTTTCAAACAAGTTTGAATTTAGATTTTTGTGACTTTGTGCATGGCTGAACTGTTACTAAAAAAACAAAAAAACATGAAAAACCTCTTGAAAACGTTGGAAAAGTGGTTTACAATGATACTAAGTGGTAGAAAGTGGTGAATAGTGGTGCCAAATGGGAGAGAAGTGGCAGACCATTTGAAAGAAGGTGAGTCCAATGTTGACAGGAGAATTTAATCATAGTATTGATGCGAAAGGCAGATTGATTATTCCATCTAAGTTTCGTGAAGATCTGGGGGAGAACTTCATGATTACAAAAGGAATGGATGGATGCCTCTTCATTTATCCTGAAAACGAATGGAAAACCTTCGAAGAAAAACTAAGAACCTTACCACTCACAAACAAAAAAGCCAGAGACTTCAAGCGTTTCTTTTTAGGAAGTGCAGTTGATGGGGACCTTGATAAGCAAGGTCGTGTGCTCATCTCTTCCGCTTTGAGAGCATATGCAGGGCTGGAAAAAGAAGTTGTTTTAGCAGGAGTACTAGATCGAATTGAAATTTGGAACAAAACAGCTTGGGATGAACGTAATGCTGAAGTAGAGGCTGATATCGAAGATATCGCAAATGATATGGAAGACCTTGGACTTAGCATATAATTTATGGAGGTTCATATGTCATTTCATCATGTATCAGTATTATTAGAAGAGACAGTAAATGGTCTGAACATCAAGCCAGACGGAATTTACGTAGACGGAACGCTTGGCGGCGGGGGACATGCCTGCGAGGTGTGCCGGCGGTTGGGCGACAAGGGGAGTTTTATAGGAATAGACCAGGATGAAGCCGCGATTGAGGCGGCCGGTATCCGACTTAGCAGTTTCGGGGAGAAAGTTACAATAGTAAGGAGTAATTATTGTGACATGAAACTGCAGCTAAGAGCATTAGGAATTGACAAAGTGGATGGAATCATGCTTGATCTGGGCGTATCCTCTTATCAGTTAGATACGGCAGAACGAGGATTTTCCTACACGAAAGATGCACCTTTGGATATGAGAATGGACAGACGTCAGGAACTGACGGCAAAGGACATTGTCAATACCTATAGTGAACAGGAACTTTACAGAATCATCCGTGACTATGGGGAAGATAGATTTGCAAAAAATATTGCAAAGCATATTGTCATAGAGAGAAAAAAAAGTCCTGTAGAGACGACGGGAGAGCTGATCGAGATTATAAAGAAAGCAATCCCGATGAAATTTCAGAAAATGCCGGGGCATCCGGCGAAGCGTACGTTTCAGGCAATCCGGATAGAACTCAATCGGGAGTTAGAGGTCTTGAAAGAAAGTTTGGACGATATGATTGAAATGTTGAATCCGGGAGGAAGGTTGTGTATTATCACATTCCATTCTCTTGAGGATCGAATCGTAAAAAATGCATTTAAGAAAAACGAAAATCCATGTACATGCCCGAGAGAGTTTCCGGTCTGTGTATGCGGCAAGGTATCGAAGGGGAGAATTGTTACAAGAAAACCGATACTGCCAAGTGAGGACGAGCTTATGGGGAACAGCCGTTCAAAGAGCGCAAAGCTGAGGATTTTCGAAAAGACACAGGGTGAGTAATTAATATAAAAAGTAAGCAAAGGAGTAAACTGTATGGCAAGACAACAGATATATTTATATGGGAACACTGTACGTAAAGAAGCGCCTGTACCGGGGAAACAGGAAGTGCGAGTGGAACAACCGAAAAAAGTCAGCCTGCAGGTTCGGAAAAACCGCAGGAATGCTGCACATATTAATGCAGGCTATGTGGCGTATCTGACAATAGCAGCAGTACTCACATTGCTTGTATGTGTGCAATATCTTAGACTACAGTCTGAGATAACAACACGTTCCGAGAATATTACCGTACTGCAGCGAGAATTAGTGTCAGCTCAGGAAGAAAATACAACAAAATATAATGCAATCATGGACACGATCAATCTTGAACAGATTCGCGAGAAAGCGATAACGGAGTTTGGAATGGTATATGCACAGCCAGGACAGATCATTGAATACAAAAGTCCTACAAATGATTATGTAAAACAATACGAGGCAATCCCGGAAAGCGGGGTACTTGCACAGTCACAAAAAGCATCAAAATAAGGTGGGAATATGGCAAGAAAAAGGAAAACACGATATCAATATATCAGACAGAGATTTCCGAAAAAAATGCAAAAAAAGCTAGTAATGCTATTTATGGCAGTTGTACTAGCTTTTGTTGTATTAATAGGAAGGATTACATATATTAATGCATCCAACGGAGAAAAATATACCAGAATGGTGCTGGAACAGCAGCAATATGACAGTCGTATGATTCCGTTTAAGAGAGGTGACATTACTGATCGTAACGGAACAAAGATAGCGACTAGCGAACGTGTTTATAATGTGATTTTGGATGCCAAAGTGCTTCTGGCAAAAGAAGAACGGGTTGATAAGACGATGGAGGTATTGGAGACTTGTTTTGAAATTGATACTACAGAAGCAAAAGATATACTGGAGAATGACAAAGACAGTCGGTATAAGATTCTTGCAAAAGGAATCTCTTATCAAAAGTCTAAGGAGTTTGAAGCGATAGAAGAAGCATGTAAGAAAGCAAAAAAGGAAAAAGATAAAATCGCAGGTATCTGGTTAGAGGAGGATTATGTACGTACTTATCCATATAACATGCTTGCTTCAGATATGATTGGATTTACCTCCAGCGGAAATGTAGGAACAGGCGGATTGGAGCAGTCTTATAATGATGTGCTCAATGGAACGGATGGAAGAGAGTACGGATATCTGAATTCGGATGCTTCTTTTGAACGTACCGTGAAAGACGCTGTGGATGGGAATACGGTTGTATCTACGATTGACCTGAATCTGCAAAGTATCGTAGAGAAACATATCAGGGAGTTTAATGAGGAGCATAAAGGGGATACGGAAAGCGGAATGACGCTTGGAAGCAAGAATACGGCGGTTATGATTGCAAATCCGAATACCGGTGAGATTCTTGCACAGGCATCCTATCCGAATTATGATCTGAATAATCCAAGAGATTTGACACTGTATTATTCGCAGGAAAAGATAGACGGCATGAGCAAAGAAGAAAAAGTAGCTGCTATGCAGGGTATTTGGAGAGATTTTTGCGTGTCGGATACTTACGAACCGGGTTCTGTTATGAAACCATTTACGATAGCGGCAGGATTGGAAAGCGGAAAGCTGACAGGAAATGAAACTTATGTATGCGGAGGTTCTCTCAGACCGGTTGCAGGAGCACAGAACATTGGCTGCCATAAGTTAGAAGGACATGGAACACAAAATCTAGAGCAGGCTATCGCGAATTCCTGTAATGTCGCGCTGATGTATATGGGCATGGAGATCGGAGCAGAAGACTTCTGCAAATACCAGAGGATATTTGGATTTGGACAATATACCGGTATAGATCTTCCGGGGGAAGCGGCTACAGCAGGATTGCTGTACACGGCTGAGAATATGGGTACGGTTGACCTTGCAGTTAATGCGTTTGGTCAGAGTTTTAACCTTACCATGGTACAGAATATAGCAGCTTTTAGCTCACTTATCAATGGCGGGAATTACTATGAGCCGCATATCGTAAAACAGATACAGGATTCAAAAGGGAATGTAATTGAGAATAACGATCCGGTATTGGTAAAACGGACCGTATCTGAGAAGACTTCCGGCATGCTCAAAGAATATATGCGTGCGACCATGACTTATGGTACCGGAAAAAGAGCGGCCGTGGAAGGATATGATATCGGGGCGAAGACAGGAACAGCGGAAAAAGTTCCGCGTGGAACGGGAAAACATCTTTTGTCATTTTGTGGATTTGCTCCTGTAGATAAACCGGAGGTACTTGTATATGTGGTTATTGACGAACCAAATGTAGATAATCAGGCGAACAGTGAACATGTATTGGAACTTTCGCGCAGGATCATGGAAGAGGCTTTTCCATATCTGAATATTACAAAATCGGCTCCGGCACAGACAGAATAAAAAGATTAGAAGAATAACCTCACAGAAGCTGTAATAAGGTATAGAAACAGCTTGTGTGAGGTTTTTGTATGAAAAACAAGACGTACAATAAAAAGAAAATTTTTGTGGTATTTCTGGCAGCATTCTTTGTGTTGATTTTTCTGATGGGAAGACTCGTTTATCTTATGATATATGATGCTGAATATTATCAGAAAAAAGCAGAAGATCTGCATGAAAGAGAGCGGGATATCAAAGCGGCCAGAGGAGAGATTTTGGATCGCAATGGGAAAGTACTTGCGACAAACAAGACGGTATGTACCATATCAGTCATACACAGCCAGATTAAAGATCCCGAAGGAGTCATTGCGATGCTTACAAAAGAGCTTGAAATGGAAGAGGCTGTGGTGAGAAAACGTGTAGAGAAAGTATCATCGATGGAACGAGTGAAGACCAATGTAGACAAAAGCATTGGCGATAGAATTCGGGGATATGAGATGGAGGGCGTGAAAGTAGATGAGGATTTCAAACGGTACTATCCATATGAAGAGCTCGCATCAAAAGTGCTTGGATTCACGGGAGGAGACAATCAAGGAATTGTTGGGTTGGAAGTGAAATACGAAGATGTATTAAAAGGAAAGAATGGGAAGATTCTGACGACGACAGATGCCAGAGGCGTGGAGTTGGAGGGAGTTGCGGAAGATAGGATGGAACCAGTTCCCGGAAAGTCTTTGCAGATCAGCATTGACTATAATATTCAGCAGTATGCACAGCAGGCAGCAGAGCGGGTGATGGAGCAAAAGCAGGCGGATGGCGTTGGGATTATTATGATGAATCCGCAAAACGGAGAGATTCTTGCGATGGTAAACGTGCCGGAATTTAATTTGAACGAACCGTTTGAACTAAATACGGTTGAAGGGACAGAAGGTATGGAGCCTGAGAAGAAACAAGATCTTCTTAATCAGATGTGGAGAAACCGCTGCATCAATGATACTTATGAACCAGGGTCTGTATTTAAGATCATTACTTCTGCAGCCTGCCTTGAGGAAGGTGTAGTGAAAACCAGTGATACGTTTTCCTGTCCGGGATACAGAGTAGTAGAGGATCGAAGGATTCGCTGTCATAAGGTGGGAGGACATGGAGCAGAGAATTTTGTGCAAGGAGTGCAGAATTCTTGCAACCCTGTTTTTATGGATATTGGACTTAGGCTAGGAGCAGATAGATTCTGCGATTATTTCCGCCAGTTTGGTCTTATGGATATGACGGGAATTGATCTTCCGGGAGAAGCGGGAACGATTATGCATAAACAGGAAGACATTGGTTTAGTGGAACTGGCAACCATGACTTTTGGGCAGTCCTTTCAGATTACGCCGATACAGCTGGCAACGACAGTTAGTTCCATCATCAATGGCGGAAGACGTGTGACCCCGCATTTTGCGGTACGAACAGTGGATGAGGAAGGACAGGAACTGGATAAATTTGAGTTTGAGGAAAAAAAGGGAGTGGTATCAAAAGAAATCTCGGCTACTATGAGGGAAATCCTGGAAAGTGTAGTTTCGGAAGGTTCCGGAAAGAATGCATATATTGACGGATATAGAATCGGAGGGAAAACAGCAACTTCCCAGACGCTTCCGCGAAGCGCAAATAAATATATCTCATCTTTTATGGGATTTACGCCGGCAGATGATCCTCAAGTGCTTGGAATGTGCATCATATATAATCCGCAAGGAGTGTATTATGGGGGAACGATAGCGGCTCCGGTGATCAGGGATATTTTTGATAATATTCTTCCGTATCTTGGATATGAAAAAGATGAAAGCATCATGCGGGAAAAACAAGAGGAATAGTTGAAAAAGAAAGACAAATAGAGTATACTGATTTAGATTAAAAAGAATAACGAAAGAGATGAAGGGGTGTAGTATGGAGTATATTATAGTAGTACCAGTATTAATTGCATTTGCACTTAGCGTGGCAATGGGACCATTTATCATACCATTTTTAAGAAAACTGAAGATGGGGCAGACAGAGCGTGAAGAGGGCGTAAAATCCCATTTGAAAAAAGCAGGGACACCGACCATGGGAGGCGTCATGATCCTAGCGAGTATCGTAATCACCTCGTTATTTTATATCAAGGATTATCCAAAGATTATTCCGGTACTCTTCGTAACGCTTGGATTTGGCCTGGTTGGATTCCTGGATGATTATCTGAAAGTGGTCCTTCGCCGTTCGGATGGATTGTTTCCGATGCAGAAGATGGCATTACAGATTGTGATCACAGCAGTATTCGCGTTTTATATTGTGAAGTTTACAGACGTGCCGCTGACACTTTTGATCCCATTTTCAGGAGGAAAATATCTTGATCTTGGCTGGCTTGCGATTCCGGTTATGTTCTTTGCGGTGATCGGAACGGTCAATGGCGTGAATTTTACCGATGGTCTGGATGGGCTTGCGTCAAGCGTGACAGTATTGGTAGCAACATTCTTTACCGTGGTAGCAGTAGGAACAAAGAGCGGTATTGAACCGATTACATGTGCCGTTGTAGGTGCGCTGCTTGGATTTTTATTATTCAATGTATACCCGGCGAGTATTTTTATGGGAGATACCGGTTCGCTTGCGCTTGGCGGTTTTGTAGCGTCTGCCGCATATATGCTTCAGATGCCATTATTTATATTGATTGTAGGATTAATTTATCTGGTAGAAGTTTTATCTGTTATGATACAGGTTACATACTTTAAGAAAACAGGCGGTAAGAGGATTTTTAAGATGGCGCCGATTCATCATCACTTTGAACTGTGCGGATGGTCGGAGACAAGAGTAGTAGCGGTATTTTCTGTTATTACAGCAATTCTTTGTCTGATAGCATTGTTGGCGCTGTAGGAGGAAGCATATGGATATCATGAATAAAAAAGTACTTGTATTTGGTTCCGGGATCAGTGGAATCGCAGCAAGCAGGCTTTTGGAAAAAAAAGGTGCGAAAGTCATTCTCTATGATGGAAATGAAACACTTGATAAAGAAAAGATGAGACAACAGATTGGGGAGAAAACTCAAGTGGAAATCGTGCTTGGAACATTCCCGGAAGAGATTTTAGATAGACTTTCACTGGTCGTTATGAGTCCGGGAGTTCCGACAGATCTTCCAATCGTGAAGAAGATGAGAGCGGCAGATATTCCGATCTGGGGAGAGATTGAATTAGCGTATGCTTATGGAAAAGGTGATGTACTGGCAATCACCGGTACGAATGGAAAGACAACAACGACGGCGCTGCTTGGGGAGATCATGCGAAGTTATAATCCAAGTACATACATAGTAGGCAATATCGGCAATCCATATACAGCAGTGGCAGATACGCTCACAGAAGATTCTGTCACGGTTGCGGAAATCAGCAGTTTCCAATTGGAGACAATTGATAAATTCTGTCCGAAAGTGAGCGCGATTTTAAATATTACGCCGGATCATCTGAACCGTCATCATACGATGGAGGCATATATTCGAGCGAAAGAAGATATTGCAAAGAATCAGACGCAGGAACAAGTCTGTGTATTGAATTATGAAGATGAGGTGCTGCGGGAATTTGGTTCACATGTGAAAGCAGATGTCATATATTTCAGCAGCCAGCGTAAACTAGAAAGAGGCATTTATCTGGAAGATGAGTGCATCATCTATAATAATGAAGTAAAGATGGAGCTTTGTCATGTGGATGAACTGAAGCTTCTGGGAATACATAATTATGAAAATGTAATGGCAGCAGCAGCTATCGCACTTGCATATGGTGTTCCGGCAGAGATTGTGAAAACAGTGATCAGGCAATTTGCCGGAGTAGAACATCGTATCGAGTTTGTGTGCGAGAAAAATGGAGTTGCTTACTATAATGATTCTAAAGGAACGAATCCGGACGCGGCGATCAAGGGGATCCAGGCGATGAACAGACCGACATACCTGATCGGGGGCGGATACGACAAAGACTCAGAGTATGATGAGTGGATAGAGGCCTTTGCTGGGAAAGTAAAGAAATTGGTGCTGTTAGGAGCAACCAAAGAAAAGATTGCTGCCACGGCAAGAAGGCATGGATTTGAAGATATTATTCTGACAGGCACATTTGAAGAAGCGGTTATGACTTGCGTGAATCTTGCAAACCCAGGAGAAGCGGTACTTCTTTCGCCTGCGTGTGCAAGTTGGGGTATGTTTAAGAATTATGAAGAACGCGGAGATAAATTCAAAGAAATCGTAAATTCTTTATAAGGAGTGAACGTGTGTGCCGCGTGAAAAGAAGAAAATAGGATGGGATTATGGGCTTGTGGTAATTGTACTGATACTGGCGGTGATAGGTCTGCTGATCTTGTACAGTACAAGTACATATAATGGACAGGTAAAATTCCAGGACCCTTACTATTATCTGAAAAAACAGGCATTTGCGACTGTATTGGGACTGGCAGCAATGTTCTTTGCAGCAAAGATTGATTATCATGTATGGAAACCATTTGCGCCGGCAGCGTATTTGATCGCGATCGGACTTTCGACCGCAGTATTACTTATAGGAGAGGAATATAATGGGTCCAAAAGATGGCTGTCTTTCGGACCATTCTCTTTTCAGCCATCAGAATATGCAAAAATAGCAGTGATTTTATTTCTGGCATGCCTGGTTACAAAAAACATTAAGAAAATCGGAAAGCTGAGAAGCTTATTCAAGGTTGTGGCGGCGGTTCTTCCGATTGTAGCACTGGTAGGTACGAACAATTTAAGTACGGCAATTATCATTCTTGGGATTGCGGTAGTTCTTGTATTCGTGGCAAGTCCCAAATATGCACAGTTTTTTTGGCTGGGTGGTTTAGGTGCGGGATTCATGGGAGTTTTTCTTGCGCTGGAAAGCTATCGGCTGGAACGGCTGGAAATTTGGCGTAATCCGGAGAAATTTGAAAAAGGATATCAAACATTGCAAGGATTATATGCGATTGGCTCAGGGGGTCTGTTTGGAAAAGGCATCGGAGGCAGTATACAAAAGCTTGGATTTGTTCCGGAAGCGCAAAATGATATGATTTTTTCGATCATATGCGAAGAATTGGGACTGATTGGGGCATCGTTTATCATATGCCTGTTTCTGGTTTTAATCTGGAGATTTTTTGTGATAGCAACGCATGCGAAGGATTTGTTCGGAGCATTGATTGCAACCGGTGCAATGGCACATATGATGATTCAGGTAATCTTAAATATTGCCGTAGTTACGAATACGATACCAAATACGGGAATCACGCTTCCGTTCATCAGTTACGGAGGAACCTCAGTCGTGTTTCTGATGTTGGAAATGGGGCTTGTACTGAGTGTGTCTCGTTTGGTAGAATAAAGAAAGACAAAATAAATAAGAAAGGGGCAAAGGAAGAAACATGGGGAAAGGTACAAGAAGCAACATGAAGGTTTTGGTAAATAAACCGGAAAATCCAAAGAGCCATAAAATATATGCATTTCTGGTACTGGTACTTGGGATTGCAATTATTGCGCTGGCATTTATTGTGCTTTTTCATGTCCAGAAGATAGAGATTACGGGAAATGAATACAGCTCCAGAGCAGAGATTGCAGATTGGGTGCAGAATGATGATTTTTCGACGAATTCGATATATGTACTGATAAAAAAGGCAATACGCAAAGACGAAAAGCTGCCATACATGGAAGATGTGAAAATTACTCTTAAGAATCCATGGACTTTGAAGGTGGACGTAAAAGAGAAGAAGATTGTCGGTTATATGGCGGGGACCTCAGAGTATATTTATTTTGACAGAGAAGGTCTTGTAGTAGTGAAAGATACGGTGTTAAGAGAGAATATTCCTTATATCGAAGGAATGGAAGTAACGGACGCCGTATTGTATAAGACATTGCCGGTAAAAAATAAAAAGATTTTTGAGGCGATGCTGGAAACTACGCAGACATTAAAAAAGATAGAGTTGGTTCCGGACAGAATCGTGTGTGACGGAAGTAATATTGAACTTTGGATCGGAACCGTTTATGCAAAACTTGGTTCCAGTAATATAACGGATAAGGTGCTTCAGCTTCCGCCGCTTTTGGAAAAGCTGACAGGCCAGGAAGGTACGCTGCATCTAGAGAAGTTTTCGAGCAAGAATAGAGATATCAGTTTCCGAAAAGGGGAAAGACCGCAAGCTTCGCCTGAAGCAGCGCCGCCGGTGCAGGAACCGCAAGACGGAGAAGATCAGACCCAGGAGTAAGTAAAATCATGGTGATAACTAGGAAATGACATAGTTTGTACATATAAGAAATGGGGAAAAAACCTCGGTTTCTTTAAAAAAAGAGGAAAAACCCGAGAAAAAACGAAAAATTCTATTGATTATTTGTGGAAAAGCTTATATTATATAACTATATGCAGAAATCATACATCCCAGAGGGAGTATACGATAATGAAAGAAACAAAGGAGGAGAAGCTCTTGTTAGAAATTAAAACAAACGAATCAGAAGCTGCTGCAAGAATTATAGTAATTGGTGTAGGTGGTGGCGGTAACAACGCAGTAAACCGTATGATTGACGAGCAGATAGCTGGTGTAGAATTCATTGCAATCAATACAGATAAACAGGCCCTTCAGTTATGCAAGGCTCCGACACTGATGCAGATTGGCGACAAGCTTACAAAAGGTCTTGGCGCAGGAGCAAAACCAGAAGTTGGAGAAAAAGCCGCAGAAGAAAGTTCAGAAGAAATCGCTGCAGCACTTAAAGGTGCTGACATGGTATTCGTAACATGTGGTATGGGAGGCGGAACCGGAACTGGTGCAGCTCCTGTAGTAGCTAAAATCGCAAAAGATATGGGAGCACTTACGGTAGGTGTTGTAACAAAACCTTTCCGTTTTGAATCCAAGACACGTATGCAGAATGCTCTTTCAGGTATCGAAAAATTAAAAGAGAATGTAGATACTCTGATCGTAATTCCAAATGACAAGCTTCTTGAGATTGTTGATAGAAGAACCACAATGCCGGAGGCATTGAAAAAGGCAGATGAAGTGTTACAGCAGGGTATTCAGGGGATTACAGATTTAATTAATGTTCCGTCTTTGATTAATCTGGACTTTGCAGATATCCAGACTGTTATGCTAGACAAAGGGATTGCGCATATCGGTATCGGATATGGTAAAGGCGATGATAAAGCACTTGAAGCAGTAAAGGAAGCGGTTGCAAGTCCTTTGCTTGAGACTACGATCTCAGGCGCATCACATGTTATCATCAATATTTCCGGTGATATCACGCTTATGGATGCAAGTGATGCAGCAGAATATGTACAGGATCTTGCAGGCGAAGAAGCAAATATTATCTTCGGAGCAATGTTCGATGACAGCAAGACAGATGAAGCAACGATTACTGTTATTGCAACAGGATTACATAACGTTGGAGGTTCTGCTTCCAAATTAAAATCAAGACTGGAAGGTCAGGGTAAATCCGTTCTGCAGCAGGGAACAGCTCAAAGATCAGGATATTCTTCATATGCATCCAGAACAGCTGATTCAAGCGCAGCGAGCACAAGAACATCCGCTCCTTCATATCAGAATGTATCTGCACCGACACAGAGCAGAGTAAGAGAACAGTCTATCAAGATTCCGGATTTCTTCAAGAAATAAGGATTCGTTCATAAAGTAAACAAAAAAGTTCAGCCAATAGAGGCTGAACTTTTTTTATGCTATAGGAAAGTTCGAACTTTCCTATAGCATAAAACGCTCCGCGGGATGCGCACTGCGGCGTACAATGAAGTTGTCGTATGCGACCACCGCAGACGCAAGAATGTGCGAAGCACATTCTTTATTGGTTCTATGCCTAATTAGTCTTGCCAAAAATAAATGGCGGCTTGTCGAAAAATAATCAAAACTTTTTCCTATCTTATGACAAATTTCTAAGCCTTGATTTCCTATAATAATTTTGCTTGAGAACAAAATCGATTTAGTCTCGAAAGAGAAGAAAGGTGAAACATGTACTACGAATTGTATGTAGACGTTTTATTTCTTACGAATTTCATGATGGATTACCTGGTACTCCTGACCGTGAAAAAGATATTGAAATGTTCTGCCACACATTTCTCATTGATATCAGGAGCGCTTTTAGGGGCGTTTGCGGCGGTTATGGCATCTGTCATGCCAATTGGAAATACGTTTCGATTCATATTGTTTCACACTTTGATAAGCACGTGCATGATAAAAATTGGACTTAGAATTCATAGCAGGAACTTATTTGCAAAGGCTTTTGTCCTACTCTACATATGCAGCTTTTTATTTGGAGGAATCATGGAAGTATTCCATCCGTACATAAGGAGAATCGCAGGGATGTTTTTTATCCTTGCACTCGTGGGCTTTTATCTGATACAGGGAATTTTTCATTTTATTGCGATACTGTACCGGTTACATACATATCGCTGTAAGGTGACGCTGTATTTGGGAGAAAAGGAATGTACGGTAGATGCGTTAATTGATACCGGAAATCAGCTGCGGGAAAATTATTATGGAAAGCCGGTAAGCGTACTGAATGCAGATGTAGCAAAAAGT
Source organism: uncultured Lachnospiraceae bacterium (assembly GCA_910585545.1). GTDB lineage: Bacteria > Bacillota > Clostridia > Lachnospirales > Lachnospiraceae > An181. The sequence continues at coordinate 141,122 of CAJUFN010000003.1, read as the reverse complement.
GTGTTTCTCACACAAAAAATACATAGCATACAATATATAAAGTACCACACGGTAGGAGAGGAAGAAGGAAGCATGCCGGTGATTCAGATTGACCGGATGTGCATACATCGTGACACAAAAGAGTGGATAGAAAAGCCATATCTGGCACTGAGCACGAGGAACGTGACGAAGTCTGGGGAATATGAGATGATTTTGAATCCTGCTGTTATTATAGGAGGTATATAGATGGTCATAAAAGTAAATGTACCAAATCAGTTTAAATTAAAATTAGTTCCGAATTTTCGGGCAGTATTTTTCCCGGAAAAACAGGATATACACTATATCGGAGGTTCTGAAGTACTCCCGGCACCGTTAGAAGTGGAAGAAGAGGCAAGGATGATCAGAGCACTTGGCTCAGAACGGGATGAGGGAGCAAAAAAACTTTTGATTGAACATAATTTACGACTTGTCGTATACATAGCAAAGAAATTTGATAATACCGGAGTCGGAGTAGAAGACTTGATTTCCATAGGTACGATCGGGCTTATCAAGGCGATTAATACATTCAAACCGGATAAAAATATTAAACTTGCAACGTACGCTTCCAGATGTATTGAGAATGAGATCCTCATGTATTTGAGACGTACGAGTAAGACGAAGATGGAAGTTTCGATCAACGAACCTTTGAATGTGGATTGGGATGGAAATGAACTTCTGCTTTCGGATATTCTTGGAACGGAAGAGGACACGATTTCGAGGGATATTGAAAATGAGGTGGAAAGAAAACTTCTTGGAAGAGCAATCAATTGTCTGTCGCCAAGAGAGCGGACGATTGTGATGATGCGTTTTGGGCTGGATTCCCCGGATGGAACAGAAAAGACGCAAAAGGAAGTAGCAGATATTTTGGGAATTTCACAATCTTATATTTCAAGATTGGAGAAAAAGATTATGCAGAGACTGAAAAAAGAGATGGTGCGTTTCGAATAAAATGGTGGTACAATAAAACAAAAAGGGGTTGACATTATGAAGCTGACATTTATCGGGGCAGCTCATGAAGTGACAGGAAGCTGCCATTTACTGGAGGCTGCCGGCAGACATATTTTGATTGATTGCGGAATGGAGCAAGGGCCGGATTTGTATGAGAATCAGGAGATTCCCATGCCGCCGAATCAGATTGACTGTATCCTGCTGACGCATGCGCATATTGATCATTCCGGATTGATTCCGTTACTTTGTAAACATGGATTTAAGGGACAGATCGTCTCTACCTTTGCGACCGCGGATCTTTGCAATATCATGCTGCGAGACAGCGCGCATATCCAGGAATTTGAGGCAGAGTGGCGGAATCGTAAAGCAAAGCGTTCGGGAGCGGCCTTGTATGAGCCATTGTATGAGATGAAAGATGCGCTGGAAGCGGTGGAGTTGTTCGCACCTTGTGATTATGATCAGAAGATTTCGTTATATGACGGGATTGAGGTGAGATTTGGTGATGTCGGTCATCTGCTTGGCTCTGCCAGTATCGAGGTGTGGATTACGGAGGATGGGGCAACAAAAAAGATCGTGTTCTCCGGAGACGTAGGAAATACGAATCAGCCAATTATCAAAGATCCGACCCCGGTTAAGGATGCAGACTATGTGGTAATCGAATCTACTTATGGCAACCGTACACATGGGGATGAGATGCCCGATTACATAGGCGAATTTATGCGTATTTTGAAAGAGACATTTGACAAAGGCGGCAATTTAGTGATACCATCATTTGCAGTTGGCAGGACGCAGGAGTTATTGTATTTTATTCGTGAAATCAAAGAAAAACAATTACTTCCGGAGTATCCGGGCTTTGAAGTATATGTAGACAGCCCGCTTGCAATTGAAGCGACAAACGTATTTACAAAGAATATGAAAGGATGCTTTGATGAAGAAGCGATGGCGATCGTGGAAAAAGGAATCAATCCGCTTGTATTTCCTGGACTTAAGACTACGGTTACCAGTGATGAGTCAAAGATGATCAATTTTAATGATAATCCGAAGGTGATCATTTCCGCATCCGGCATGTGTGAGGCGGGGCGTATCCGTCATCATCTGAAACACAATCTGTGGAGGAAAGAGTGTACGATATTGTTTGTGGGATATCAGGCAATGGGTACGCTCGGAAGAAAACTTCTTGATGGCGCTGCGAGTGTGAAGTTATTTGGCGAGATGATTGAAGTAGCAGCAAGGATTGAAAGTCTGAGAGGGATTAGCGGACATGCGGACAGGAATGGCCTGCTTGCATGGCTGGACGGTTTTGAAAAGAAGCCGGAGCACGTATTTGTAGTACATGGAGAGGATACGGTGACGGAAGAGTTTGCAGATACGGTAACAAAAACATTTGGGATACCTGCATTTGCGCCATATTCCGGAGGATGCGTAGATCTGGCGACAAATATGATTCTAAGTGAAGGAATCAAAAAACAGAAAAAGGCGCCGGAAAAACCGTCAACAGCGAGGGCACGTAATGCATTTGATCGTGTAGTGATCGCAGCAAGACGTTTGCTTGAGGTTGTAATGAAGAATGAAGGGCTTGCCAACAAAGATCTTGCAAAGTTCGAGAATCAGATTCATAATCTGGCGGATAAGTGGGATCGCTGATAGGTTTGAGAATTTGGGGAGAATAATATTTAACAAAGGAGAAAACGATGGCCAGACCAGGAAGACGTGAAAGGGAAGAGTACGAGGAATTAAAAAGAAGGAAAAAAAGACAGCTGGAAAGACAGAAGAATCATGCAAGAATGAGAGATTATGATCCATATGAAATAGAATATGGTATGGATGATTATGATGATATAGAAATAGATGATATAGAAATAGAGGAAGAGATGCCGGTTAGAAGAAGACGCAGTGCGGAGGATTTGGACCGGAGATATCAGAATCAGAATCGGCGGCCTAGGCAAGGGCAGAGGAGGAATTCTTCGCAGCAGAAAAAAGAGGCTCCTGCAAAGCCAAAGGGAGGCGGACTTGCGAAGGTGCAGATGGCAGCCGGAGGTTGCCTTTTAGCAGCATTTTTGTATTTGGGAATGATTCCGCTGCATTATATTGCGATCTTAGCTCTTTTATGGATACTCCTTGTGATGGCGGCCTACCGGATGCAGAACAAGAAGAAAAAAGCAGGAGCCGGAAGGGTTCTTGCCTGCGGTATGATACTGCTTGCGGCAGGGGGCTGTTATTACAGTATTATTACGAAGGCAGCTTTGGATAAAATCAGCGTAGAGGGTCAGAATCTTGCCGATGTCAGCGGCATTAATACTGCGAAAGAGCCATTTAGCATTTATATCAGCGGTATTGATGTGTATGGAGAGATTACGCAGGAGAGCCGAAGCGATGTGAATATCATAGCTACGGTGAATCCGAATACGCATGAGGTACTTCTGACGACGACCCCGAGAGATTATTATGTGGAGATTCCGGGTGTGACCAATGGGGAAAAGGATAAACTGACCCATGCAGGTATCTACGGGATCGACCGTTCTATGGCAACCTTAGGAGCGTTGTATGAGATGGAAGTACCGTTCTATGTGCGTGTGAATTTTACTTCTTTGATAGAAATGGTAGATGTTCTTGGCGGTATTGATGTAAAATCTGATATGGCATTTACAACGAGTGAAGACTCGGAATGTGTGATGGATGTGAAGGAAGGCATGAATCATTTCAACGGGAAACAAGCGCTTGCATTTTGCCGTGAGAGACATAATCTTCCGGATGGGGATAATCAGCGTGGAAAGCATCAGCAGGCGGTGATCGAGGCGATGATCAAGAAAGTAATGTCGCCGATGATTTTGGTGCGTGCTCCGAAGCTGTTAGATAAAGTCAGTGAAAGCGCAGAGACAAACATGACGGAAAAGCAAATGCAAAGTCTCGTAAAGAATCAGTTGACGACGCTCAAGGGATGGAATATCCATTCGGTAGCAGCAACGGGTACCGGTGACCGCGCATATTGCTATTCATATAGCGGAAATTCTCTTTATGTAACAATTCCGGACATGGAATCGATTGCGAATATCGAAAGTATGATCAATGCGGTAGAGGCAGGAGAAAAACTGGAATAGATAATAAAAAATAAAATATATATCCATGCGGAACATAGACCTTGACGGGATTGTCAAGGTCTATTAATTTTTATATTTTTTCTGCGGTTGAATAGATGAACATGGAAATGCAAAAAATCCTACTAGAAATATTTCTGGGAGGATGACAGCAATGGCGTTGAATAAAGTAGAAATATGCGGAGTGGATACATCTAAATTACCACTTCTTAAGGAAAAGGAAAAAGAGGAGTTGTTTAGAAGGATCAAGGAAGGGGATGAAGAGGCGAAAGAAACTTATATTAAGGGGAATTTAAGGCTAGTATTAAGTGTGATCAAGCGTTTTTCGAACAGTAATGAAAATGCAGATGATCTGTTTCAGATTGGCTGTATAGGTCTTATCAAAGCGGTCAATAATTTTAATCCGGACATGATGGTGAAGTTTTCGACTTATGCAGTTCCCATGATTATTGGAGAGATCAAACGTTATATGCGGGATAATAATTCTATACGCGTAAGCCGCTCCCTGCGGGATACTGCGTATAAGGCAATTTATGCAAAAGAACATTATGTGAAAACACATTTGAAGGAGCCGACAGTGCAGGAAATCGCGGAGGAAATCGGAATTTCCAAAGAGGATATCGTGTTCGCTTTGGATGCAATACAGACGCCGGTAAGTTTGTATGAACCGGTTTACAGTGACGGCGGCGATGCACTGTATGTGATGGATCAGATCAGCGATAAGAATAATAAAGAAGAAAAATGGATTGAGAGCCTTTCTTTGGAGGCGGCAATGAAGAGGCTTGGGGAGAGGGAACGTTATATTATCAATCTTCGGTTTTTTGAGGGGAAGACACAGATGGAAGTAGCACAGGAAGTCAATATCTCACAGGCTCAGGTAAGCAGGCTGGAAAAGAATGCACTTGCGATGATGAGGCAATATCTCAAAGAGCGATGAAAAAGGGGCGGGAGCTCCTTTTTTGTTGAACAAACGTAAGATAGTAGTTGAAATTTGGCAAGGTTCATAATATGATATTGATACAAAGGGGTGAAACAGAATGTATAAAGCTTGTATATTTGATTTGGACGGAACATTGACAGACACGTTGGAGTCATTAATATACTCCGTCAATGCAACATTAAAAGAGCTAAAACTTCCTTGTATTACAGCAGATCAATGCAGGCAATTTGTGGGCAATGGAGCTAAGGTACTGTTAGAAAAAGCGCTCGAGGCCGCCGGAGATGTTAAGCTTACGAAAATAGAAGAGGCCGAGGAGGTATATAAGCGGATTTTTGGCATAAACTGTACCTATAAAGTGAAGCCGTATGAAGGGATTCCTGAATTGTTAGCGTATATGAAAGAAGCAGGACTTAAGCTTGCGGTTCTTTCCAATAAGCCGCATGGACAGACGATAAAGGTCGTGAGAACTTTTTTTGGAGAAGAGATATTTTCCCATGTTCAGGGGCAATGTGACAAAATCAAGCGAAAACCGGATCCGGCAGGGGTTCTTTATATTTTAGAACAACTTGAGGTTTTACCGGAAGAATGTCTCTATGTAGGAGATTCGGAAGTAGACATCCTTACAGGAGAGGCCGCCGGAGCGAAAACCATTGGCGTGACATGGGGATTTCGCACAAGAGAGATGTTAGGACGCGCCGGAGCAAAAGATATGGTGGATTGTCCGGAAGAATTAAAGAAATGGATATAATATTACATAAGGGAGGATGGAAAACATGTATGAATATGATGAGGAGTGCATAAAGACATTTTTACAAAAACAGTCGCAGCTGTTTGACGAGCCAGTCGCAGAGACGTTGGAGGAGGCAGAAGCCTTTCTGGAAGACTGCATGGCAGTTGTTGTGGATTCAATCCAGGAAGTAAAGGAATACTTTGAAGAAAATGGAGCGGATGTGGATGGAATGTCTTATGACGAATTAGAAGAAGCTTCAGAAGTATTTCCGCTTTCAAGCGGACAGTATCTGATCGTGGAAGGATAAGTCTTAAGTGACGATTGATTCTGGAAAAGAGGAAATGGACGGAGGATTATTCCCCGTCCACTTTTGCTTTTTGCAGTGCATCGTCGATGGCATTTAAGATGACTTGCGATGTGTAAGTATTTTCCTCGGCATAGGAGATGTTTTCCAGCGACTGTGTTTCACAAACTTGATCGGCGATGTCTTCGACCGCCGGTAAAAAGAGCGGATACATGGTGGTAACGGTCTCATCAAGATTGGAACAGCGGATGGAATTGATATGTGATTCATCTACGGTTACCTCAAGCAAAAGTTCCATGTTATTTAAGGTAACGGAGGAGGTATAGACGCCAGGCGTATAGTTTGCCGTGCCGGTGGATGTCTCTTTATCTTTTGGGAAGAACATGACTGCAAGCAGTATAAGGAGAAGAATTCCCAGGATAACAAATAATACGGTGTAGATGATTTCTTTCATATGAAGAACGACAATTTTCGTTTTGGAACTCATGAAAAACCCTCCTGATTATGATAAAAATAAATTTTTGCTTTTAATATAGTGTATGAATGAAAATGGAAAAATATGCATAAGAGAGGGAAGAACCGGAAAGGGAAATACTGCGTGACAAATAGAAAGGTCTTTAGTAGAATAGAGAAAGAATGGGGTGAAAAAAGATGTTTATAATAGCTGGACTTGGAAATCCATCAAAGGAATATGAAAAAACAAGACATAATGTAGGATTTGACGTCATAGATAAGATAGCGGATAAATATGGGATTGCCATGGATATCAAAAAACACCGCGCATATTGCGGCAAGGGGGTAATCGAAGGTCAGAAAGTACTTCTTTTGAAACCGCAGACATTTATGAATTTAAGCGGAGAAAGTATAAGAAGTGCAGTTGAATTTTATAAACTGGATCCGGACGAAGAGCTGCTTGTCATCTATGATGATATCAGTCTTGATGTAGGACAGCTTCGTATCCGTAAGAAGGGAAGTGCAGGCGGCCACAATGGAATTAAAAATATTATCGCACATTTGGGGAGCAATGTATTTCCAAGAATCAAAGTAGGGGTAGGAGAAAAACCAAAAGGATATGATCTGGCGGATTATGTTCTGGGACATTTCTCAAAGACCGAGAGGGTGCAGATGGAAGAAGGATATGACAAAGCGGTCATGGCAGCGGCAAGGATCGTACAAGGTGACGTTGACGGCGCGATGAATGCGTTTAATACAAAGGTAGCTGGAAAGGAGAACTGACAGATGCAGACGCTTATAAAGCCTTTAGAAGGGTTGGCAGAACTTCTGGACATCAGAAAACAGTTACAAAAGCAGGCGGGGATTTTACAGATTGCGGGATGTGTAGATTCTCAGAAAACACATATGATGTATGCACTTAGCGATGGTTTTCGATATAAAATCATCGCTTGTTCCGGTGAGTTAAAAGCAAAGCAAATCTATGAAGAATACAAGTTTTTAGATGAGCATACCTATCTTTATCCGGCAAAAGATTTGCTGTTTTACCAGGCGGATCTAAGGAGCAAGGAGCTTTTGAAAGAGCGCATGGAGGTAGTGCAGGCTTTACTGGAGGAAGAGCAGGCGACAGTTGTTACAAGTTTTGATGGGTTTATGGATTCATTGCTCCCTTTGGAGGAAGTGAAGAAGAGAAGTATCAGCATTCTCTTGGGAGATACTGTAGATATGGAGGAGCTGATACAGAAGATATCCGGCCTTGGCTACGAAAGAGAAGCGCAGATTGAAGGAATTGGACAGTTTGCGGTTCGAGGAGGAATCATTGATGTCTATCCATTGACGGAGGAAGTACCGGTTCGTATTGAGCTTTGGGGGGATGAGGTGGATTCCATCCGTACGTTTGATCTGGAAAGTCAGCGTTCGATCGAGAATCTTGAAGAGGCAGTCGTCTATCCGGCAACGGAATTCGTAGAAGAGACGGAAGGAAGAGTTACATTTTTAGATTATTTTCCTGAAAAAGAAAGTATATTGTTTCTTGATGAACCGATGCGTCTTATGGAAAAGGGAGAGGCGGTGCAAAAGGAGTTTCTGACCGCACAGGCGAATCGTATGGAAAGCGGATACGAAGTGACAACGGCAGAGGCGAAGCTGTATACGCCAAAAGAGATTGCGGCAAAGATGGAGCGGTATGCCGGAGTGGCATTTTCGGCTTTAGAAGTACGTGCGAAAGAAATGAAAATCCAAGCAATGTACAGTGTACTTGCCAAGAGCGTAAATTCGTATAACAGCAGTTTTGATATGTTGATCAAAGATTTGAAACGGTTTATGCGAAATGAATACCGTGTTGTTTTATTGTCGGGGTCAAGAACGAGGGCAAAACGTCTTGCCGAGGATTTCAGGGACTATAATCTGAAAAGTTATTACAGTGAGGATTTGGAGCGAGAAGTGGAGCCGGGAGAGATTCTGGTCTCTTACGGGCATGTTGCCAATGGCTATGAATACCCGATGTTAAAATTCATTGTCATCGCGGAGACCGACATTTTCGGGCGTGTAAAGAAGAAAAAGAAACGAAAAAGCTATGAAGGAAAAAAGATAAATAGTTTTACAGAGCTAAAAGTCGGAGATTATGTAGTACATGAAAATCATGGGCTTGGTATTTATCAGGGGATCGAGAAAATCGAAGTCGATAAGGTGACGAAAGATTATATGAAGGTTGCCTATGCGGGAGGAAGCAATCTTTATATTCTGGCAACGCAGATGGATCTGATCCAAAAGTACGCAAGTGCTGATGCAAAGAAGCCAAAGCTGAACCGGCTTGGAGGACAAGAGTGGAACAGGACGAAGACGAAAGTTAAGGGAGCTGTTCGGGAAATTGCCAAAGATCTGGTAGAGCTTTATGCAGCAAGAGGGCAGGCAAAGGGATATCAGTATGGAAAAGATACCATCTGGCAGAAGGAATTTGAGGAAATGTTTCCATTTGAGGAGACACAAGACCAGGAGATTGCTATTGAGGCTGTGAAGAAGGACATGGAAAGTACGAAGATCATGGATCGGCTTATCTGTGGGGATGTCGGATTCGGGAAGACGGAGATTGCTATCCGGGCGGCATTTAAAGCGGTACAGGAGAGCAAGCAGGTGGTCTATCTTGTTCCTACGACGGTCCTTGCACAGCAGCACTACAATACGTTTGTTCAGAGAATGAAAGATTTTCCGGTCCGCGTGGATTTGATGTGCCGTTTTCGGACGCCGGCGCAGCAAAAAAAGACAGTTACAGATGCAAAGAAGGGTCTGGTTGATATTATCATCGGAACACATAGGGTCTTGAGTTCGGATGTAGAGTTTAAGGACTTGGGACTTCTGATCATTGATGAGGAGCAAAGATTCGGCGTACAGCATAAAGAAAAGATTAAAAAGCTGAAAGAGAATATTGATGTGATGACGCTGACAGCGACACCGATTCCGAGAACTCTTCATATGAGCCTTATCGGGATTCGTGACATGAGTGTGTTAGAAGAGGCTCCTCAGGACCGCATGCCGATACAGACTTATGTGATGGAATATAACGAAGAGCTGGTCAGAGAGGCAATCGAGCGTGAAGCAGCAAGAGACGGACAGGTCTATTATGTATATAATCGTGTGGAAGATATACAGGAACTTACCGCAAGAATTCAAAAACTGGTGCCGGAAGCAGTCGTTGCCTATGCGCATGGACAGATGAAGGAGCATCAGTTAGAGAAAATTATGCTGGCATTTATTAATAAAGAGATTGATGTGCTTGTATCCACGACAATTATTGAGACGGGATTGGATATTGCAAATGCAAATACGATGATTATCCATGATGCGGATCGATTAGGACTCTCACAGCTTTACCAGCTTCGGGGACGCGTGGGGCGTTCGAACAGGATGGCATATGCATTTTTGCTGTATCGCAGGGATAAGCTTTTAAAAGAGATTGCCGAGAAACGTCTTGCTGCGATCAGAGAATTTACAGATCTAGGGTCCGGATTTAAAATTGCTATGCGTGACCTTGAGATAAGAGGTGCGGGGAATCTTTTGGGCGCAGAACAGCATGGGCATATGGAAGCGGTCGGATATGATTTATATTGTAAGATGCTAAATGAAGCGGTCAAACATTTAAAGGAAGAATTGGACGGAGTGAAAAAGGAAGAGGAGAGCTATACGACAACGGTAGATTTGAATGTAGATGCTTATATTCCATCTTCTTATATACCGAATGAATATCAGAAGCTGGATGTTTATAAGAGGATAGCGGGTATCGAAAGCGAAGAAGAGATGGATGATATGATCGAGGAACTCATCGACCGTTATGGCGATATTCCAAGGAAGGTACAGCAGCTTTTGAATATTGCTCATCTGAAAGCGCTTGCGCATAGTGCTTATGTGACGGCGGTAGAACAAAAAGGAGAGACGTTTAAATTTACGATGTATGAAAGGGCGAAAGTGAGCCCGGCAAAAATACCGGCTCTATTAGCTTCCTATAAGAACTATCTTCAATTCAAAGTGGAGACAAATCCGTATTTTCTCTACGAGAGAAAAGGAAAAAGTAAAAAAGAAAGAGATGAAAATACGATAGAATTTGTGAAAAAGATTTTAAATGATATAAAAGGATTGATTGAATAGGGAAAAAGGGCTATAATTATGTAGTTAGGACGATACGAAGGAGGATATAATAAGATATTATGAGAAACATGAAATATAGGGCTGCGGCAGCATTACTTGCTGTTTCTGTAGCAGCGGCAGGATTGACAGGATGTGGAGTGGGAAGCAAGTTAGACAAGAATGCAGTAGTAGCAACTGTGGGCGAGGAAAAGATTAACTTAGGAGTTGCGAATTTTTATGCAAGATATCAGCAGGTACAGGTAGAATCTTCTTACGCACAGATGTTAGGTATGGCAGGAGAAGATCTTTGGGCACAGGAGCTTACGGAAGGCGAGACATACGAAGATACGATCAAAGATGGTGTACTTAAGGGCTTAGAGCAGATGTATATTTTGAAATCTCATATGGCAGATTATTCGGTGGAGATTACAGAGGAAGAACAGGCAAAGATTGATAAGGCAGCATTTGAATTTGTTGATAAGAATAATCTGGAAGCAAAAGAGATGACAACTGCAGATGAGAAGGTTGTAGGAGAGTTGCTTACACTTCTTACGATTCAGAAGAAAATGACAGACGCGATGACAGCGGATGTAAGTACGGAAGTGTCTGATGAAGAGGCGGCGCAGAAGAAAATGCAGTATGTTTCTTTCTCATACAGCAAAACGGCTGAGGATGGAAGTTCTGCGACGATGACGGAGGAAGAAAAGGCAGCAGTGAAAGCAAGTGCACAGGCATTTGCAGACGGAGCCGGCGCAGCAGAGGATTTTGCCGCATATGCGACAGAGCAGGGTTATGAGGCAACAGATAAAACGTTTGACGCGGAAGATACCAGTCCGAGCACAGAGATGATTGCGGCAGTAAATGCGTTGAGCGAGGGTCAGACAAGCGGTGTGATCGAGAGTGAAAATGGATGTTATGTTGCAAAATTAGTCAGCGCATTGGATCGTGAAGCGACAGATGCAGAAAAGCAGTCCATCATTAATCAGCGTAAGAATGATCGTTTTACAGAGATCTACGAAGGCTGGGAAAAAGCAGCAAAGGTAGAGGTGGATGAGAAAGTATGGGAAAAGGTTGATTTTGTAAGTCAGGGCGTGACTATGAAAGAAGTAGAAGAAGAGTCTGCCGATAATACAACAGAAAAATAATCTAAGTAATATAAAAAGCTCCGGTGATGTGATTCGCCGGAGCTTTTGTTGTGGCATTTATTAACCGTTGATAATAACTTTTTTCAAGTTTAAATCTTTATCAAGAAGAACAAGATTGGCAATTTTACCATTGGAAATGCTGCCGTATTTGTCTTCGATCTTTAATGCTTTTGCAGGATTGATCGTGGTGCATGCGACTGCTTTTTCCAATGGAATATCCATTTCTTTTACAGCTGTACGCAGACAATCCATAAGGTTAGTAGCAGAACCTGCAAGTGCGCCGTCGGATACTAATACGGCACGATTGCCTGTTACGTCTACTTCGAGTCCGCCAAGTGTGTAGCGTCCGTCCGGCATGCCGGTTGCGCGCATACTGTCGCTGATCATGACGATGCGATCAGAGCCGAACATCTCGAATGTTGCGCGTACTACGGATGGATGAATGTGAACGCCATCACAGATCAATTCTACCATACAGTTTTTGGTATCTCTTGCAGCGCCGATCACGCCCGGAGCACGGTGTGTGAATGCAGGCATTGCGTTGTAGAGATGTACAGCATGGCTTGCGCCGTTATCGTAAGCGGCTTTTGCTGCATCATAGTCGGCGTTTGTGTGTGCCAGGGAAACAGTAACTTCATCTTTTACTGCATGGATAAAATCTTTTGTATCACACATCTCAGGTGCGACAGCGATGAATTTTACAAGTCCGTTTGCAGCATTTTGGAAACGGCGATATACGCTTTCCTCGCAAGGAATGATGTATTTTTCATTCTGAGCGCCTTTTTTTGAGAAGCTGATAAATGGGCCTTCCATGTTTACTCCGACTAAGTGAGCGCCGGATGCATTATCATAAGAAGCAGCTGTGGAGAGGATATCTTCAAGCTCTTCAATTGGAAGTGTCATTGTGGCAGGGCAGATGCTTGTAACACCAATAGATGCTTCGTGTTCTGCGATTGCCTTGATTGCTTCGTGTGTACCGTCGCAGAAATCATGTCCCATGCATCCATGGAAATGGATGTCGATAAGTCCTGGAATGGCGTAGCAGCCTTCTCCGTCAATGACTTCATCTGCGGATGCATTTTCGGCAAACAGGCCATTTTCGATATAAATCTCACCTGGTGTGAATTGCTGATCCTCACCATATACGTTTACATTTTTAATAATCAAAGAAATTCACTCCAATCTTATTGTGGAATTTTAGATAAAGCTGCTTCATCTGCTACAAGAACAACATCAGCGTGTAACTGAAGGATGGAAGCAGGAACTTCTGGTGTTACAGGTCCGAAAAATGCTTTTGCTACCGTATCAGCTTTGTCTTCACCGCTTACTACGATGAGGATTTTCTTTGCAGACATGATAGTGCCGATACCCATTGTGTAAGCCTGTTTCGGAACATCGTCGATAGAAGCGAAGAAACGTTTGTTAGCTTCGATCGTACGTTCCTGAAGGTCTACGCAGTGTGTTGCAACCGGGAAGTGGCTGTCTGGCTCATTGAAGCCGATATGTCCGTTGTGTCCAAGACCTAATAACTGAAGGTCAGCGCCGCCAAAAGATTTGATCAATGCTTCATAAGCAGCGCATTCAGCATCGGCGTCTTCTTTTGTTCCGTCAGGAAGGTTGGTATTAGCAAGATCGATGTTCACGTGATTGAACAAATTGTCATGCATAAAATAGTAGTAGCTCTGGTCATTTTCGCGTGTAAGGCCTTTGTATTCATCTAAGTTTACCGTTTTTACTTCGGAGAAATCAAGGTCGCCAGCTTCGTATTTTGCTACCAGATTTTTGTAAGTTCCGATTGGTGTGGAACCTGTTGCAAGTCCAAGAACGCAATCTGGTTTTGCAATTACCTGAGCTGCGATAATATTGGCAGCTTTGCGGCTCATTTCTTCGTAGTCTTTTGTTTTAATAATTCTCATTGGGTTCATCCTCCTTTTATTAAGTATCTCCTTTTTGAAGATATATTTATGCGTAAATACAGGCAGGTTATTCACTGTCATATTCACCTTTATAATAACTGTAACAAATGGGGATGCTAAAAGCAAGATTTTTTGCATATTCTTGGTAAATATTGTGCACAAAATATCGGCTGAAAATATGTAAAATTTTAGCATTAAAAAAAATGAAAAGCGCTTGTGTTTGTAAAAGGGGAATGCTATTTTAGTATTGTAGCAAAAATGAAAAGTTAATGTGTTACAACAGGAGGAAAAGATGAATTACGTAAATATTCTTATCCCATTTGTGGGAGGGCTTGGGATGTTTATCTATGGTATGCAGATTATGGCGCAGGGGTTGGAAAATGCGGCTGGCAACCGGATGAGATCGCTATTGGAGGCATTGACAAAGAATAAATTCCTGGGTGTGTTGCTTGGAGCTTTTATTACGGCGGTCATTCAGAGCTCATCAGCGACAACGGTCATGGTTGTAGGATTTGTAAATGCAGGTATTATGAACCTTTCTCAGGCTATGGGGGTTATCATGGGTGCCAACGTCGGTACAACGGTGACGGGATGGCTTGTGTCCAGTGCAGAGTGGGCAAAATTTTTAAAACCGGATAATCTTGCACCGATTGCGATTATTATTGGTGTAATTGTAATGATGACGGGAAAGAGGCGGTCATCGAAAGACATTGCAAGCATTATTATAGGATTCGGACTTTTATTTATTGGTATTTCCGTGATGTCTGATTCTGTATCACCGCTGCAAGATTCGGAAGGATTCCGCAATATTTTTGTGGCGCTTAGCGGCAATCCGCTGCTTGGTATTGCTGCCGGAGCGATTGTAACAGCGGTTATTCAAAGTTCTTCGGCCTCTGTCGGGATTTTACAGAGTCTCGCAGCGGCAGGATTGGTACCGTTTGGCGCAGCTATTTATATTATTATGGGGCAAAATATCGGTACTTGTGTGACAGCGATGCTTTCCGGTATGGGCGCCAAGAAAAATGCGAAAGTTGCAGCAAGAATGCATCTTCTGTTTAATATTATAGGTACGGTTATTTTCAGTATTATTGCCATTATATTATTGTCTGTTGTATTTCCGAAGTATGCGGCAGGAATGATTTCTCAGACACAGATCAGTACGGTGCATACATTGTTTAATATTGGTACAACGTTACTGCTTTTCCCTGTATCTGACTGGATTATAAAACTTGCAAAGAAAATCAGCCATGTGGAAGATGTGGAAGTTGACGAGAGCAAGGTACAGCTCGATGAGCGTATGTTGGAGACGCCAGGTATCGCGCTGCAGTCTACCATCTCGGAATGTGTCCGTATGGGAGAGATTGTAAAAAATTGTATGGAATGTTCAAAAGAAGTGTTGTTTAGCATGGATTACAACCATATTATGCGTATCAAAGAAGAAGAGGATAAGGTTGACCGCCTTTGCGCCGGAATTACTGGTTATGCGATTAAGATTACCTCTCTTAGTGTCAGTGAGAAGGAACACAAAGAAGCGGCAAGTCTTCTTCAGGTAGCTTCCGATATGGAACGGGTCAGTGACTATTGTGAGAATATTGCGGAGTTTACAGAAAATCTGATAGAGCATAAAGTAAGCTTTACGGAAATAGGAAAAGAACATTTACGTTCTATGATGGATGTATGTGCTAAGAGTTATGAATATGCGTTAGAGGCTTATCGAAATCAGGATAAAGAGTTGGCGCTTAAGGTGATCGAGGAAGAGACGAAGGCAGATAATCTTGAGGTGATGCTGCGTGCAGAGCATATCGAGCGCCTTGCAGCAAATCAGTGTCAGACCGAAGCCGGTATCGTATTTTTAGATACGCTTGTGTGCCTGGAGCGTATTTCTGATCATGCAAGAAATATTGCAGAAGAAGTCTTAAATCATATCGCATAATGATATAACAATATAAGATATAGCAATACAATAAAAGGCAAGCGTAAAGCAGACTGCCATATAGGAGGGGAGCAAGCGACAAAGATCTGTCACTTGCTCCCCTCTTGCTGAAAGCCGTATAGGATATATCGTTAATATTTTGCAGTGTTACTCCTCAATCACATGAATCTCAAGATAATCAAAGTCAATCGTATCTACAAAATTATCCTGATAAAACCGCGCCTTGTCATGCCGCTTAAATTCCGCAATCGTAGAATCCAGCCAGATAGGCTTGCTCAAATCAAATTCATAGCAGATTTCATCCAGTGCATGAAAAATTTTATGCGTACGCGTATCATCACTGTCATCACAAATTACAGTATCACGCAATAGGCGGTTATCTTTTATTATCTTTCCCCATAAACGGAACATAAATAGAATCTCCTTTTGTCTTTTTAAAATTTTAGTCAATTTTATTTATTATAAAATGAAACGCCTGTAATTACAACGCTTGTCTGAAAAAACGTAAATTGCTGCAATAATCTCTACAATTCATGGATTTGCTCCGGTTTTACCCAAAAAGCCCGAAAAACAGGGGATTGAATTGTGTGAAACCGTAAATTACCGTCAGAGGGTTTTTAAAAACCCTCTGACGGTAATTTACCGCTTGCTTAACGGGAAAGAATGTGATAAACTCGTCTAGATGACAAGACAGTTGTAAAACAGTTGTGTAAATTCAAAGGAAGTAGAAAGAGAGGAATTATCATGGAGAGCATAAAAAAATGGTTGGACCGGTTTTTTATTGATGGTTTGAGTGGGATGGCGCAGGGATTGTTTGCGACGCTGATTATCGGAACGATTATCCAGCAGATTGGCACGTTTATCGGCGGTACTTACGGAGATTTGATTTTTGTGGTTGGAAAGGTTGCAGCGGCGCTTACCGGTGCGGGTATCGGCGTTGGTGTGGCTTGTAAGTTTAAAGAGAGTAATTTGGTGATTGTATCGGCGGCAACTGCGGGTATGGTTGGTGCGTTTGCAAGTAAACTTTTGGCTGGGCAAGTACTGGCGGAAGGTGGCGCAATGGTTTTCGCAGGACCGGGCGAGCCGCTTGGTGCATTTCTTGCAGCGTACATAGGAATCGAAGCTGGTCACTTAGTGGCTGGAAAAACGAAAGTAGATATTTTGGTAACGCCAATCGTGACGATTGGAGTGGGTTCCGCGGTAGGACTGATCGCCGGACCGCCGATTTCTGCATTCATGACAGGACTTGGTTCAATCATTAACTGGGGTACTGAACAGCAGCCATTCCTTATGGGAATTGTTGTATCCGTATTGATGGGAATGATTCTGACATTACCAATTAGTTCAGCAGCGCTTGGAATTATTTTAAATCTTTCAGGGCTTGCGGCAGGCGCAGCAACAGTCGGATGCTGTTGTAACATGGTCGGATTTGCGGTTGCCAGCTATCGCGAAAATAAAATGGGTGGCTTGCTGGCACAGGGAATCGGAACTTCCATGCTGCAAGTACCAAATATTGTAAGAAAACCGATTATTTGGCTTCCTGCTATTTTATCAAGTGCAATATTAGGACCAGTCGGAACAATGCTTTTGCATATGACGAGTAATGCAACCGGTTCCGGGATGGGAACCGCAGGGCTCGTAGGACAGATCATGACTTACCAGACCATGACTGCTACCGAACCGGCAACGATGGTTATGATAAAGATTCTTGCGATTCAGATTATCCTGCCAGCGATTGTGACATTGCTTATTTCCGAAGCAATGCGCAAAAAAGGATGGATTAAAGTCGGAGATATGAAGCTTGAAATGTAAGAGGCAGACATAGTAACACAATTTAGCAAAGGAAATGTCGATTTATGTAAAAAACTAATAAATATTCATAAGAATTTCTTAAAAATCCTGTGAAATTTGTGACAATTACTTCTGCGTATGATATAATTAAGAAGTATGCAAAAGCAGTGTGTATACAGGAGGAGTTGAATATTTATGTTTATGGAAGCGGCAATAAGGAATTATGAAGATGTAGATAGCTGGAAGACAGTGATATTCCTATATAATGCAGCTTTAAAAGAAGTAGGAACAAAACTAGAAATTTTAAATGACGAATTTCAGCATGTACACAGATATAATCCAATCGAGCACATTAAGACGAGAATAAAGACACCGGAAAGTATCGTGAAGAAACTAAAAAGGAATGGACATACGACATCCATTGAGAACATGGTAAAATATGTGAAAGACATCGCTGGTGTTCGTCTCATCTGTTCGTTTACATCGGATATTTATCGTCTGGCAGAGATGATAGGCAATCAAAGTGATCTAAAAGTACTATCTATCAAAGATTATATTAAGAATCCAAAGGAAAGCGGTTACAAAAGTTATCATATGTTAGTATCCGTGCCGATTTTCCTTTCTGACAGTGTTGTAGACACCAAAGTAGAGATTCAGATCCGGACAATTGCGATGGATTTCTGGGCAAGTCTGGAGCATAAGATTTATTACAAATTTGAAGGAAACGCGCCGGAATACATAAGCCGTGATTTGCGGGAATGTGCACAGATGGTATCAGAATTGGATGATAAGATGCTCTCGTTAAATGAGGCAATCAAAAAATGTCTGAGCGACGGTAGTTGTATAGAGGATATGGATAATAGTTTCCGAAGAGAAGCTTGAATAAAACGAGGATGAAAAAGGGCAGTCGGAATGTGAACCGGCTGCCCTAAACTATGTACAAAGTTATCGTTTTGTTATATGTTTT
This sequence comes from uncultured Lachnospiraceae bacterium, assembly GCA_910585545.1. Lineage (GTDB taxonomy): Bacteria > Bacillota > Clostridia > Lachnospirales > Lachnospiraceae > An181. Next base: position 122,763 of record CAJUFN010000003.1, on the reverse strand, counting down.
TTCACAAAAGAATATATTTTTTCTATGCTGCAGTGTAAATCTGACTGTGCAGCCCGTTTCTCAATAATTTCATTATAGTGGCGTTCTCTTAACTCTTTATCAATATTATCCTTCACATCCTCCATAGGAATATAATCATATTCTTTTTTTGCGGTACACTGAATCAAGTAGAGTACGCCTTCCTCATCAATTACCGGGGTGCTCTCTCCAATCCCAAGCTCATATCCGTGGGCTATAACATCCCCGATTGCCCTTGATTTTGCTGACATCTCTGAAGACAAGATTTCTTCATGTGCAAAATATGGAGCCAGAGCGTCATTTCCTTCAATTAGAGCTTTCAAGGAATGGTCAGCATCTATTTGTTTATAAATATCCGTCAATATATTCTTAAGTGTACTCATCTGTGTTTCCGCAAGCCCCTCGGCCATAGAATCGATTTTCACGTAATCAAGAGTAATATCATCATCTTTCACAAATAAAGCATCTTTATTTTCTTCATAGTATGTCTGGCGTTCTTCATCGGCAATACTCATTCCCTCGTTTTGGAGGTTTTCACAATATTTTTTCTGGAAAGAATCCATCTCATACTCCATATAGAGCTCCGTTGTAAATTCAGATAAACCATACACAGCTTCGCCATTGGCAATTCTTTTCGCCCGGTCCTTGTTCTCCGCCTCCATACGTTCCAGCATATGTGCATAGTCGATTTCGTCTACCAGACCCTGTTCTTTTGCAATCTCATAGACAGTCCGGTTATATTTTAACTGCTCGATTGTATCATCCGCAAGCTTTTCATATGGAATTTCGCCATTTATCTCTTTTGTCCAGAAGTCAGAATTTACTGACACGTTGTTTTTCTGGGTAAGCTCCTGTGTCACAGGATATACCTGTTGGTTCATCACATACAGAAATTCATCACGTACGATTTCCTGTGAATTGATTTCAAGTTCAAATCTTGTATTTTTATAAAAAATTCCGCCGCCAATAGCAGCCAACGCTGCTGCTATAGCGATCCCAGTTATCAGTTTCTTTTTCACGTTTGTCTCCTTTAGTTATATATATTTTAGTAACAGTTCAGCCATAACAGCTCGGATTAGCTGCTTTGCAGCCTATTTCGCCACATACGTGGCTAAATCCTCGCTTATGGCAGAGCGCCATATACAAAGTACACAAAAAATCTTCGTTTTCAAACAAGTTTGAATTTAGATTTTTGTGACTTTGTGCATGGCTGAACTGTTACATATTTTATTACTTTTTGCTCAGAAATTGTTTCCGGTAGTTCGAAGGCGTCATATTGATGACATCTGTAAAAAGCTTGGAAAAATGCTGAGAGCTGCTAAGCCCAATCGCCAGTGCAATTTCAGTCAAAGTCATATCCGTAGTATCCATCAATACGATAGATTTGTTGATTCGGAAAATATTAATGTAATTGGACATTGGCAACCCCATATATCTGGCAAATAACTTACTAAGATAACGCACAGAAATATGAAGTGAATCGGCAATCTCAGACTGGACGATTTTGTTCATGTAATTCTGACTGATATAATCAAGCGTAAAGGAAATATAATGATTTTGTATTTCCGTGTGTGCAGTAGGAGAAGAATCCTCATATATTTCCAAAACATGGAGAAACAATTTTATTAAAGTAATATTGATCTGTGCAAAGTCAAGCAAAGTGGTTTCTTGGTGATATAGATTGATGACTTTCGTGATACATTCTGAAATGATCGAATCTGTTTTCTGATGATGGTATGAATTACACGCAAATAACAACGCATTCATAAGGCTAAGCGGATATTCTGTCTCCTCGGACAACATAATTGTGGAGAAAACATCCGGCTCGAAATGAATGTGTGAAAAAATGCAGGTAGAGTTGCCTTCTACATAAAAGGAATGGACAACATGCGGAAGGATTAAGACAAAGTCCCCCTCCTTGCAATGAATGGTCTGATTCCCGATATCCATGAAACAGGCGCCCGCCTTTAAAAGATAAAGCTCTATGCTTGTATGCAGATGTTTCCCAAAGCGATAGGTCTCATCGCGAAATTGTACTTTTGCACCAGTAATACTTTTTGCAGACAGATTCATTATGATTTCCTCGAATATTTTAAAGTTATTAAAGCCATAAAGTTTCTTTCAAGGCCTATTATATTATATATCCCGTTTCCAATGCAAGAATTTATAGAATAAATGTATATAATTCGGAACGAAAAGTACTGTTTGTGTATGGCGATATGCAAAAAAAATGAAAAGGAAATTTAGTAGTAATTGTAATACTCAGACAAATAGAATTATCGTCAGTTAAAAAATGAAGAGGGTCAAAATTAAAAAAGTTCCGAATTATATACAAATTGAGCGAAATGGGACGGACTTATATAAGTAAAAGTGAAAAGGAAATGGTAAGATAGAAAATAAGAAATCATATAACAAAGAAAGGAAGAGCTTATGAAAAGAAAAATTGCAGCACTTGTATGTGCGTTTGCGGTTGTCTGTACATCCTGGGGAACTGGCGGGATATCACAGGTAGAAGCGGCGCCGAGGGAAAAAGCAGTGGGTACAACTTACTATTTCAGCAGCGAAGGCGACAATGCGAATGATGGAACATCTGAAAAAGAAGCATGGCAGTCACTGGAAATGTTAAAAAATGTAGAGTTGCAGCCGGGTGATCAGGTACTTCTGAAAAAAGGTTCTGTATTTCAGGGATATATCCACCTGAAGGATGTGCAGGGAACCAAGGAAGCGCCGATTAAAATTGGAAGTTATGGAGAAGGGGCAAAACCAATCATCAACACCAACGGCCAGGGTATCTGGTACCAGAACTATGGCAAACGTCTGGATTCCACCGGACATAAGTATCAAGGCTATGTATCCTCATCCATCCTGCTTTTCGATTCAGAATACATCGAAATCAGCGGATTGGAAATTACGAATGAAGCACCGGACGTAGAGACTCACTACAATGCCAACGACGTAATGAACCGTACTGGTGTGGCAGCGGTTGCACAGAACAAAGGAACCATCGATCATATCTATCTTGACGATCTATATGTACATGATGTAATAGGAAACGTATATGATAAACATATGAACAATGGTGGGATTTACTTTACGGTGGCGATGCCGGAAAATGAAGCCGAGACAGGTATTGCAAAATATGATGACGTCAAAATCGAGAATTGTTATGTAGATTACGTTAACAGATGGGGAATCGCAGTGGGTTATACATATAATTGGGATAAATTTACATCCGGAGTGATTTCCGATAGTTCCATCGAAAAATACGGTTCTACGAACGTAGAAATCCGAAACAACTATGTTAAGGATGCGGGCGGAGACGCAATTACTCTGATGTACTGCGACAGACCGTTAGTAGAATACAACGTATCGGATGGGGTGGCAAGACAGATTAATGACACAGACTACAGCCAGTCTATCAATGGCGGTAAAGTAGCAGCAGCTATCTGGCCGTGGAAATGTAAAGACGCTGTTTTTCAGTACAATGAAGCCTTTGATACATGCCAGAATCAGGATGGACAGGCATGGGACGCAGACTATGGTGACGGAACTGTCTACCAGTACAATTATAGCCATAACAACGGCGGCGGAAGCGTAATGTTCTGCGGCGGACAGGCAATCAACAATATTTTCCGCTACAACATCAGTCAGAATGACTTAAGCGGTGCGATGAATCCGGCAGGACAGCCAGATGCACATGTATATAATAATGTATTTATTATGAAAGAAAATGTTCCATTCATTCGCCCGGGCATGGGCGGCGGTCCGATGATAGTAGAGAACAATATTATTTACTATACAGGGGCATCTCCAAGAGAGGAAAACTGGTTTAGCCAGACGAATGCAGACAGAACGCGTTACAGCAACAATATCTACTACAACTATACCAATACACCTTCCAACGATGCGAATGCGATTACAGAAGATCCGATGTTCGCAAATCCGGGAAGTGCGCCGACAGAAGCAACGGCTGTAGTACATGACAGAACACAATTTGACGGCTACAAGTTAAAAGAAGGCTCTCCGGCAATCAATGCAGGAAAATATATTCCGAACAACGGTGGACTGGACTTCTTCGGAAATGAAATCAAAGGGCTGAGCATTGATATCGGTGTACACCAGACCAATACACCGACGCAGACAGTGCTGTTAGCAGTATATTCCAATGTTTACAACGTGACGGCAGATACGATCGAAGACGTGAACAAAAGAACGACTGTTGCAGAATTTAAGAAGAATTTGATCTATGATGAAAGAATTGACGTGAAAGTACTTTCGGGAGAAGACGAGATGGCAGATGACGCGATAGTAAGTGACGGCATGAAAGTGATTTTCGCTCATGGAGAGAATGCAAAAGAATACACGATCGTAGTACCGAAGGTTTACGTAGAGTATGACCCGGCAGGCATGACCGCTGAGGTTGGAAGTTTCCAGCCGAATAACTCATCAGAAGGCGGCGGAAATCTCGCATTGGATAATGATTTGGCAACGATGTGGCACACAAGCTGGAATGGATGCAAAAGAGAAGAAACATGGATTGCAATTGATATGAAAGAGACGAAAGAATTCTCTATGTTGAAATATGTGCCGCGTGGAATGGTTGGAACAGGCGGAACCAACGGTATGATCAAGGCTTACGAAATCTATGTAAGTGATGACGGCAACAACTGGGGAGAACCGATTGCAACAGGAACATGGAGCGTAGATGCAACAGTGAAATATGCAGAATTTGATATGGTAAGCGCACGTTATGTAAAACTGGTCGCAACTGACAGTGCATCGAATTCTTCTAATATCTATGCATCTGCTGCAGAAATCCGCGTTGGATATGAGGAGGTGGAATAGGCATGAAAAGGAAACAATTATTAGCTGGTTTGATGGCGATGGCAGTGATTCTGACAAGTGCAGTGCCGGCTCCATCTGTTCAGGCAAAGAACAAAGAAAAGGCAGTGGGAACTACTTATTATGTAAGTACTGTGCGTGGTAATGACAACAACGACGGGCTGTCCGAGGGGAAGGCGTTCTATAGTCTCGATAAAATTAATGATATTACACTTCAACCAGGAGACCAGGTACTCTTAGAGTGTGGTTCCGTATTCGAGGACGGATTCCTTCATATTAAAGGAAGCGGTTCAGAGGAAGCGCCGATTGTGATCGACAATTACGGTGAAGGGAATCTGCCGGTCATCAGCACCAACGGTGAAGGCGTATGGTATCAGGATTATGGGAAACGTTTGGATTCGACAGGTCATAAATATAAAGGATATGTATCTTCATCCATTTTGCTTTACGATGTTGAGTACATTGAGATCAAAAACCTGGAGATTACCAATGAAGCTCCCAAGATTGAAGCCACCTATAATGCACTCGATGTCATGAACCGTACCGGTGTGGCAGGAGTTGCAAAGGACAAAGGAACCCTTGATCATATTTATTTGGATAATCTCTATATTCATGATGTTATTGGCAATGTGTATGACAAACATATGAATAACGGCGGAATTTACTTTACTGTATTTGAGCCTGAGAATGAGGCAGAAACAGGTATTGCGAAATATGACGATGTCAAGATTGAAAACTGTTATGTAGATTATGTCAATCGATGGGGAATCGCAGTCGGATATACATATAATTGGGATAAATTTACAACCGGAGTAATCTCTGACGAAACAGTTGAAAAATATGGTTCTACCAATGTGGAAATCCGCAATAACTATGTAAAAGATGCCGGCGGTGATGCGATTACAGTTATGTACTGTGACAGGCCATTGATCGAATATAACGTATCAGATGGTGTGGCAAGACAGATTAATCCAACAGATTACAGCCAGACCGGTTCCGGAAGAGTAGCGGCAGCTATCTGGCCATGGAAATGTAAAGACGCTGTTTTCCAGTATAATGAAGCCTTTGATACATGCCAGAATCAGGATGCTCAGGCATGGGATGCAGACTACGGTGACGGAACTTTGTATCAATATAATTATAGCCATAACAATGGCGGCGGAAGTGTAATGTTCTGTGGTGTACAGGCAATCAACAATATCTTCCGTTATAACATCAGCCAGAATGATTTGGGCGGTGTGATCAATCCAGCGGGACAGCCAGATGCACATGTGTACAACAATACATTCTATGTAAAAGAAGGAATTGATTTTATCCGTACGAACATGGGCGGAGGTCCTATGGTAGTGGAAAATAATATTATCTATTACAGTGGAGAAGAAGCAAAGACAGAAAACTGGTTCAAGCACACAAATGCAAATGCTACCATTTACGATAATAATATTTACTATAATTACGCAAATACACCAACGAATGATGCAAATGCTATTACAGAGGATCCGAAGCTTATGAATCCGGGCAGTGCACCAACAGCAGCTGCTAAGATCACAGCAGGTGAAATTACAGAATCCATCGTGCATGAGAGAACCGCATTCGAAGGATACATGCTGGCAGATGATTCACCGGCAATTGCAGCAGGAAAAGAAATCGAAAACAATGGCGGAAAAGATTTCTTTGGAAATCCGATCAAAGGAACGGTAGATATAGGAGCTGTGGAAAGCGAGAGTGAGAAAGTAATTGCAAGCAATGACAACGAAATCAAATCCGCATTCTATATGGTGAAAGATCACACCATGTATATTCCGGTTCTTGAGAATAATGCGACTTCCGTAAAAGAAGTGAAAGAAGGAATCAGCGTACATGAGGCAGCAACTGTAAAAGTGCTGGATAACGGTTCTGAGGTAATTAATGGAAATATAAAAGCAGGAATGCAGGTTGTGATTGTTGCAGAAAACGGGGATGAAAATACATATACTATCGAAGCCAAGAACACATATCAGTGGGCGCTTGATTATGCTGGTCCGCAGCAAGGCAATGTATGGTTTGCTCAGGTACAGTACCCAGGAAAAGATTATGAGAATATCAAAACATATGACAGCCAGTGGCCGAATTGGGTAGTAGATACTTATTATGGAGCAGGCGTGGATCTTCCAAATCATAGCACTCCATCAGATGAGAACACACATGGTCTTTTGATGGATACAACAACATCTGAGACAGATGGCATGTCAATGGCATTCCGTGCACCGAAGAGTGGTAAGATTACCATTGCGGTAAAAGATGACGAACCATACTTGCGTCAGAGTCCGAATTCGGGCGGAAGTGTTATCTTAAGCTTCACAAAGAATGGAGAAGTCATAGGAGATACTTATGAACTTGTTACAAGTCTTGAAAAAGCCGAGGTCGGAGTAAGAGAGATTGAAGTAGAGAAAGGTGACTGGATTCGTGTAGAAGCAAACAACAAGAACAGACCGTCAAAACCATCTCTTCACATAACACCAATTGTTACTTATGTGGATGAGGCGATTGTTGATCCGGAACCGGTAGAAACAGATAAGGAAGACTTGGCGGCATTGATCAAATATGCCAAGGATGCACAGGAGGCACCAAGCTATGCATACCTTGTACCGAAGGTAAAAGCGTTATTCGAAAAAGCCCTTGCAGATGCAGTTGCGGTTAATACAGATGCAGCAGCAACACAGGCAGAAGTAGATGCAGCATACGATGCACTGCTTGCGAAAGTACATTTGTTAGACTTCACAGGCAATGCCGAGACATTGCAATCTGTTGTAAGTATTGCACAAGGAAAGGTAGAAAGTGCATATACAAAAGAGAGCTGGGCACCGTTTAAAGCAGCGCTTACAGCGGCAGAAGGAGTTCTTGAGGATGTAAATGCACTTCAGACAGAAATTAACGCGGCACGTGATGAATTGCAGGCGAAAATGGATGCACTTGTGAAGATTACGGTAAACAAAGACAAACTTGCAAAACTCGTAGCTGACGCAGCGAAGTACGAAGCAGAGATTACGAAGTATACCAAGGATACGGCAGCGGCATTTACGGCAGCCTTAGAAGGAGCAAGGGACGTACTTGAAACCGCAGAAGTGCAGGATGAGGTAAACGCAGCATACAGTTCCCTTCTTAGCGCAATCTTTGGACTTAGGGAAACACCAAACAAAGATAAGTTAGAAGACTTACTTGGAAAAGTAAAAGCAATGGACTTAAGCGTATACAGTGCGAAAACAGCAAATGCAGTGAAGGCAGCATATGCAAAAGCCATGGCAGTATTCGAAGACGAGAATGCAGACCAGGAAAAAGTAGATGCGGCAGTTGCAGCATTAGAAAAAGTAGTGAAAGCAGCGAATGCAGAAGCTGGAGACAATGCTTCTGGTAATGGCAGTGTATCTGATGAAAAAGATGAAACATCAGATAAAGTAGCTTCTGACAATGCAGGAAGCAAGCAGACAACAGGCAAGACAGATAAGAAAGCTGGCAACACAGCAGCAAAAACAGGTGACAGTGCTAACGCAGCAATTCCGGCAGCAGCAGGACTTGCGGCAGTTTTAGCAGCGATTATGTCTTGGAAGAAAAAAATAGACTAAATTAAGTGACCTTTTTGGAGTTGATGCAAAAGTAGAGGAATCATCTACTTTTGTATCGACTCCTTTTTGATGCTTCCTGTATACGATTCGAATTGTCTTTGGGCTTATTTGTCGAACATATTTTGTTGAAGAATCTATGCTAGTATGTTACGATATAATCACGCACAGAAATTCTATCTGTGGACTAATTTCAAACAGTTTCTAAGACTGTCTGTTGAGGAAATCCCTCAAGTTACCAATTAATAATCATTTTATAAAAATTTTTCATGGATGTACTTGCGATTTCGTTCATTTCTGTTTATAATTTTTACATAGAATTATAACAATGTCATAAGTCTCATTCATGTAAAATGAAGGAAGGAGATTTTATGGCATCAAGAGAAAACAAAAAAGTAAAAAACAGTGTATTTGTTGATTTATTCTATGAAGACGAGACGGCAGAAGCAAATGATATCGCACTGTATAATGCACTGAATGAGGAAGCGCTCCCGGAAGGAACGCGCATTCAAAAACTTCGAATTGATAACGTCTTGTATATGAATTTTAAAAACGATGTTTCCTTTGGAGTGGGTGGAAAAGTTTTGGTATTTGGAGAACACCAGGCAACGATTAATGAGAATATGCCGCTTCGGAGCCTTATGTATATTGGACGTGCCTACGAACAGCTTGTGCCAGTAAGGGATCGTTATAGAAAGAAACGAGTGAAATTACCGAAACCAGAGTTTTATACATTTTATAATGGAAAGGAAAAATGGGAGAAAGAGTTGATACTAAAGCTATCGGATTCTTATATGATAGATGAAGACAATCCGATGTTGGAATTAAGTGTGAAGGTAATCAATATCAATCCAGAGGAATCTCATGAGATTTTGAATCGGTGTCAGGTACTCAAAGAATACGGACAATTTATAGACATGATTGGAAAATATGAGCAGCAAGGAAGTAAGGATGCGTATAAAAGAGCGATTGAAGAATGTATTAAGAAGGGAATCCTTGCCGATTATCTGCGGCGGAAAGGAAGCGAGGTAGTGAATATGTTGATTGCAGAATATGATTATGATTTGGATATCGAGGTACAAAGGGAAGAGGCATATGAAAGTGGACTTGAGGATGGGAAAGAAATCGGAGAAGTAAAAGGAAGGGATCGGGTGAATAAGTTAAATGTGAGACTTATAGCAGACAAGCGATTTGAAGATCTGGAAAAATCGGTAAACGATATGGAATATCAGGAGAAACTCCTAAAAGAGTATGGAATATGATTTGTGAAAGGGTTCACCGATTTCTGGGGAACCCTTGAATATTTTAATTAATGTATCAGTGTTTTATAGAAAACCATTCTTTCATCGTGCACAAAACCTTGATCAGTTCTGCTTCTCCGATTACGTAAGGAACCATTGCATACATATAATTCAGGAATGGGCGGCTGAATACCCCTCGTTCATAAGCAAATTGTTGGTAACCCTTAATCGTATCGGAATGATATACTTCAATACACACGCAAGCACCCATAATACGAACTTCTTTAATGCGTGGATCAGAAAAAGCTTTCATTTCACGGCGGGTGATTTCTTCAATCTTGCGGATTTTAGACATGTAATCCTGTGTTTCAAATAATTCTATGGATTTGAGTGCGACCCTGCAAGCTAGGGCATTGCCCATAAAGGTAGGACCGTGCATGAAAGCATGGGAAGGATCGTCATCATAAAAACCTTCGTATACCTTTCGGTTTGCAACGGTAACAGCGTGGCCGATATATCCGCCCGTTAAAGCCTTACCCAGAACAAGAATATCAGGTAAGACCAAATCTGCTACAAAGCGGTTCCCGGTACGTCCGAATCCTGTCGCAACCTCGTCAAAAACAAGAAGTACACCGTATTGGTCGCAAAGTTCTCTTGCACGCTTCAGAAAAGAAATATCGTACATTCGCATACCGCCTGCGCCTTGTAGTAAAGGTTCTACAATAAAACAGTTTAAGCGGTCATGATATGCTGCAAAAGCCTGTTCAAGCGCTTCAATCTCGGTTGGAATATGTACAACATAGCGGCTTTTACCGTATGCATTCAAAACGAAATGATAGTCCTCATCGTCTCCCACTTCCATGGTCTTGAAGGTATCTCCATGGTAAGCGTGTTCCAGGGCAAGCACCATGGTACGATCTGTTTCATTCCGGTTCATGAAATATTGCAGCGCCATTTTAAGAGCAACTTCTACTGCGACGCTTCCGGAATCAGAGAAGAAGCAGTAATCCAAATCGCCCGGAAGCCAGCTTTGGAGTTTTTCGGAAAGTGTTTGTACCGGTTCGTGGGTCAAACTGCCCAACATCACATGGGCAAATTTTTCAAGCTGTGTTTGGATTGCTTGATTGAGTTCGGGGTGTTTATAACCATGGATCACACTCCACCAAGACGATATCGAATCAATCAGTTCCTGGGTTTCGGTATAAAGATAGACCCCGTTGGCATTGATGATTTTATAGGGCGATTTCATGGTTTTCATCTGTTCGTATGGATACCAGATCATTTTATGCTTCCTCCGTTTCTTCGTAAAATCCTTCCAACACTTCAAACGGAATTTCCAAATCAGTATCTTTGTCTTTGACGCAAGCTACGACTTTCAATCCCGTCATAGATTCGCACATAAAGCGATTGTCTTCGTGTAATTTACTGCCCGGTTCATAGTGATTGAAGATAATGCCTTTTATGGGCATTTTACGGGCTTTCATATATTCTGCCGTTAACACAACGGCATTGATGGTGCCAAGTCCTGCATCTGCAACTATCAGACAGGATAAATTGCGAGCTTTGATAAAATCCTCAAGCTGAATTTTTTGCTCGTCAAAACGCAGCGGACAAAGGATTCCGCCTGAGCCTTCCGCTGTAACATAATCATATTTACTGCACACATTGTCGAAACCTTTCAGCATGTATTCCATTTCAACGGGATTTCCCTCGATTTTTGCTGCTAAGTGTGGAGAAACAGCTGTTTCATAAATGTACGGACACATCTCTTCAAGCGGCTGTTCCATACCTGACATAGTCTTTACCTGCAAGGCATCACCAGGAATTAAACTGCCGTCTGCGTTCCGTTCGTTGCCGCTCATAGCCGCTTTATAGTATGCGGCGCTTTTTCCACCTTCCCGAAGCTTTTTGATAATCAGTCCGGTTACATATGTTTTTCCTACATCCGTCCCTGTCCCGATAATAAATATATTCTTACTCATTACAAATTTTCGCCTCATATCCAAGTTCGTTTAACAATTTCATATCTGTTTTGATTGTAATTCCCGCGGTTGTCAGCATATCTCCCGAAATCGCCGCATTAGCCCCCGAATTGAAACAGCTTTTTCCTTTATCCGGGAGCAGACCCCTGCCGCCTGCAAGACGGATAGAGGCTGTAGGAAGTATAAAACGATAAACAGCGACAATTCTGCGCATATCCGCTTCCCTCAATTTCTCATTGTTTCCAAACGGCGTATTGGGGATGGGGTTAAGCATGTTCACCGGTACGCTGCGAATGCCCAGTTCCCTCAGGCTAAAAGCCATATCAATTCGATCCTCCACCGTTTCTCCAAGTCCTACAATACCACCGCTGCAAACGGAAAGCCCCGCAGCCTGTGCGGCCCGGATTGCCTGTATTTTGTCGTCAAAGGTATGGGTGGTGCAGATGTTTGGAAAATTTTTTCGTGAGGTTTCCAGATTATTATGAACTCTTGTCACGCCTGCCTTTTTCAGATTCCGAAACTGCTGTTCGTTTAGCAAGCCAAAAGAGACGCAGACAGAAATACCGACTTTTTCTTTGATTTCCCGGATTGCTTTACACATTTCATCCACTTCTTTATCCGAAAGACGCTTTCCGGAAGTAACAATAGAATACCGAAGGACTCCCTGTGCGGCATTGTTCTTTGCCTGTGTTAGGAGTTCTTCTTTGGAAAGCAAAGGATAGGTGGCGGAACAGGTATGGTTATGGGTTGACTGTGCGCAAAACTTGCAGTTTTCAGAACAGTTTCCGCTTTTCGCGTTGACAATGGTGCAAATATCAAACTGATTTGAACAAAAATGCCGGCGGATTTTGTCCGAGTTTTCACATAGTTTCGAAAGAGGTTGCTGGTATAAAAACAATGCCTCTGATTTTGAAATCTGTTTGCCCTTTAAAACTTTATTTGTTAATTCATTTAGATTCATTATCATATCCTCATCACATTCGATTATTTCTTATAAGGGGAATCATCCTTTTTCCAAGAGATGCGCCCAGAATACACAACACAATATCACCTGGCACAGCCAAAATAAAACAGTAGAGAAACAGCGGCCATAAACCAATGGGATTTCCAAGATAGAAATTACTCATGAAGTAGTAATAGACCATCCCGAATAGATAAACAATTCCAAGACCGGAAAAGTTTGCCGCAAACAAGCGTTTATAACTTGGATTAGGGACTTTGTTGGCAATAATGCCGGTCACATAGGAAGCAACTGCAAATCCGATAATATATCCGAAGCTTGGTTTTAAGACATACGCAAAACCGCCGCCTTCAGCAAATACAGGAAGCCCTAAAAGTCCCATAAGAATATAAATTCCGACAGAGGCAGCGCCAAGTTTTCCGCCAAGCAAAAGTCCTGCCATCATGGTAAATAAAAGTTGTAAGGTAAACGGAACAACCGGAATCGGAATTTTGATAAATGCTCCTACAACGATCAGAGCAACAAAAAGGGAACACATCATTAAATCTTTCGTTTTATTTGTTTTCATACGAATCTCCTTTATAATTGGATACTTATTTCACCGGATGAGCAGCAGTCTTCTGTGCCGTCGGGATATCTCACTAACAGATGACATTCATCATCTATTCCAGTGACAACGGCGTTCTTGGATTCATTGGCAGACTTTAAAGTAACTTGTTTACCAATGACAAAGCTGCGATTTCGGTAATGTTCTACATAATCTGTTTGCCAAGGAGCAGTATAGTACCCATAAAAACGGTTCAGGAATTCGGAAACCAAACGATTTTTAACATCGTTTTGATTTTGTTGAAAAATAGATCCGGCAATAGAGGTTATTTCCTCCGGAAATCCATTCTTTGGCTCATAAATATTGATTCCAAGACCTAGTACGGCATATTCCAGCAATCCATTCTCCAGATTAAAAGATCCTTCTGTTAAAATTCCGCAGACTTTTTTACCACGCACAAAAATATCATTCACCCATTTAATCTTGGCTGTTTCATCAGACACCGCTTCGATTGCCTCACACATTGCGACAGCGGCCATGGTAGTGATTTTTACCGCTTGCTTTGCAGAGTAGTTTTGGGGACGCAGGAGAAGACTCATATAAACACCGGTATCTTTGGGAGAAAAAAAGCTGCGGCACAATCTTCCGCGGCCTGCGGTCTGCTCGTTAACAAGAACAATATAGCCTTCTGATGTTCTCGTATTTGCTTTATCTCGCACAAGCGCATTGGTGGATGTTGTAACATTCATCACAGAAATTTCCGTATCTATTATTTCAGAACGCAGATATTTACGAATTCCCTGTACCGATAAGATGTCCGTTTGAGCCAAGAGACAGTATCCCTTATTTGTTACGGCATCAATAGCATATCCTTCACTTTGCAATGCCTTGACAGCCTTCCAAACGGCGGTTCGGGATATGGAAAGCTTATGAGCAATATCTTCTCCTGAAAAATATACATCTCTGTTAGATTCAAATAACTCAAGTAGTTTTTCTTTCGTTGTCATTTCATCACCCTTTCAAACAGTATATAATATAACATGTTTTTCGAATATTGTAAACTCATATGTTTAAATAGGTTTACAATATAGGCCGGATAAATTTTAATTGTACTTTTTAGAAGCCTTATATGGTTTGATGGTAAATGCAATACGTAGCATTGAGTAGTGCTTACAGGTTTGACAAGGCAATAGCAGAGAATGTTTTGATACGTAATAATACATAAAGAATATCGACATACGTAATAATACGTAATATAATATAAGAATGATAAGGAAAGGTGATACATAAGATGCCAATGGCACCGAAAGAGATGATAAAGCATCTCAAGGACAATGGGTTTGAGGAATTAAGTCAAAATGGTTCTCATGTGAAAATGAAGAATCATGAAAATGGAAGAACCGCAATCATTCCTTATCACTCTAAGACCATGAAAAAGGGATTGGAGCAGGCAATATTGAAACAGGCAGGGCTGAAATAGCCCTGCCACCTGGAATAATAAACGGAGGTATTATGTATGGAAAAATTATTTTATCCTGCAATTTTTCATAAAGCGGAGGAAGGAGGATTTTGGATATCTTTTCCGGATTTTCCGGAATGCTTAACAGAAGGGGATAATATTGAGCAGGCTTATGAGATGGCAGTTGAGGCATTGGGACTTGCATTAACAAGCCGAAAAGAAGAGAAACAAAAAATTCCAACGCCATCTTGGATAGATAAAATACAGATTGAAGATGGGACGTTGGTAATTGTGGAGTTTGATATGTTGGAGTACAAGAAAAAGCACAATGCAAAGGCAGTGAAGAAGACGCTTAGCATTCCGGAATGGCTGAATGAAGAAGCGACTGCAATGGGAGTGAATTTCTCGCAGGTGCTTCAAGAAGCATTATTGAGTAAATTAAATATAAATAGATAAATTGCAAGTTGTTGTTGCTTTATATATTCATTTTCACAATCCCGCAACATAACCCATTTATAGGCTGAATTAGGTGATTTTGATTTTGCGAATTACTGACAGATTCCATTCTACATCTGCTTTTTGGGTCATTTCGGTCAGATAAGCATCAAATTGTTCGTTGATCCATTTGATCTTTGCATAATCGCCTGATTCCTCATAGGTCATTTGCCCGTAATCATTTTTTTCCAAAACATAGTACATGATATTTGGATTTTGATCCTCGACATCGTTGCTAAAAGTTTCAGCTTTTAAATTACGGCAAATATCATAGATAAGCTGAAGAGAGGTATCTTCTCGGTGAATTTCTGGAGTTATCTCATAAATTTCCACAGATAAAACATTACCGTAGATATCTCTGAGTGAATTTGTAAGTTTGGATATCGGGATTTCCTGAACTATCTGATTATGAATCTCTTCAAATACGCGAGGCGCAATTTCGGAATCACTGCAGGAAAATTCGACGATAGACGCAAAATAGCCTTTATCGAGCACCTCTTCGGGGAGTTCTTTGTAAGCCTGTCTAAGGTCTGCTTCTGTAGGTTTTAAATCCGTTTGCAGAAGAAGCGTTTTTAATTTATCCGTTAATTCTGTACGCTTATAGGAGAGATACTGTTCCATGGAGAGTTCTTCGGTTCCGTAAATGACTTGTTCGGTTTGCTGCTTGTGGCTTCGCTTATTGTTCTCTGCCTTCCAGTCTTTTTCTTTTTGCACATAACTTAGTGAAGCGTTGATACCGTGAGCAGCGGCTAATTCCCACAAGACATGGTCTCTTAGAATAAGTTTTCTGGCAGTGTCTAAAAGATAATCTTTCGGGGTTATTCCATTATATTCGGTGTCCCAGAATTTACTGTCGTTGGAGTCCGCACCATACTCAACATAGAAGTGAGATATGGTATCTGAACGAGCAGTGTCGGCATATAACTGTAATTCGTCAAGTGGAATCGGGTATTCGTTAATCTTTCCGGCAGGGCGTAAAAAGGAATATAAGCAAAATGCTGCGATGCAAAAAGTAATTAGAGAAGCTATGAGAAAAAATTTTTTGTGTTTAATCGTGCCAATATTTTGATGTGCTGACATAGGATACCTCTTTCATTTTCTAGTATGCAAATATTTTAACTTTTGGCGGGAGATTTTGTCAATCTATGTATCTAAATTCAAAAAAATTAAGATTACCATATATACATAAAAAGCAGCAGTTGATAAAATGTAAAATATAGGAAAGACAGAAAGAGGAGGAAAGGTATGAGAGAGCGTTTGAAAAAAGCGACAGGTATTTTGATGACATTGGTGCTGATACTGAGTACAGTGCTTACCCCGGCAGGAGTACTATCTGTATTTGCTGCGGGAGAAAACGCAGTAGAACCTGACAGAGAGATTGTAGCGGGTGTTACATATTATGTAGATGCTCAAAATGGCGATGACGGTAATTCCGGAAGGAGCAAGGCGGAAGCCTGGAAGAGTTTCTCTAACGTTAATGCAACAAGATTCTGGCCGGGTGATCGCATCTTGCTAAAAGCAGGCTGTGTATGGAATGAGCAGTTGTTTCCGAAGGGAAGTGGATCACCAGGAAGCAATATTGTGATTGATCGTTATGGGGAAGGTGCCAGACCGGTTATCAATGGTATGGGAACCACACCGGTTTCTACCTGGGGTGAAAGCTATGCAACAATTCCTGATGTAGGAACAGAAATTTATGGCGGCGCAGAAGCGCCGGGGACTACAAACTATACCATTACCGGAGCGGTGATGCTTTACAATCAGGAATACTGGGAAATCAGAAACTTAGAGGTGACTAATAGTGTGAATCCTGCAGATCATGAGGCTTATAAAAAAGATACTGCCAATGATGCAGAGCGTGCAGGAATTTTGGTTTATTCAGACATACAGGCTAGTCTATGTGAAGGGATTACGATTAAAAATTGTTATGTACATGATGTGCAGACTCGTCTTCAGTCCGTCCGTCCTGCATTGAAGGCAACCGGAGGGATTATCATTCTGGGGCATTATCTTCAGCCGGATGGAACATATCCAATAGGTCTGGCGTTTGACACAAAATCCAGAGCAGGATTTAAGAATGTGCTGATCGAAGGAAACTATGTGCAGAGAGTAGGTCTGGAAGGTATCCGCACGAAGTGTAATAGTAATACAAGCAAATCCGGAAATACTTTTAAGAAAAGATTTGAAAATATCGTAATCCGTAATAACTATATTGAGGATGTTGCAGGAGATGCAATTGTTTTAAGTGAAGTAAAAAGTGGAGGTGTTGTTGAGAACAATGTGATTAAACAGGCTTGTAATGCAGATTTTGGTGTGAAAAACTTTGCAGGTGTATGGTCTATGTCTTCTAACGATGCATTATTCCAGTATAATGACACGTATGGAATCACTTATGGATATAATGACGGCGAGGCATATGATATTGATCTGGACAGCCCGAATAATACATATCAGTATAACTACAGTCACAATAACCGCGGTGGATTTTTGCTTTTTATGAATGGAAAAAGCGATAATGCTACGGTATGTTATAATATTAGTGCAAATGACGGCGCCGGAAATCAAGGGACGGGCTATCACTATGAACGTCAGGGCATTTTCCATACTGCGACAAAAGGACAGCTGCAGGCATCTATTTACAATAATACCTTTTATGTTGGTGATGGTATTTCGACCTCTATGTACTCAGAAGGCGGCGGCAATAATAACACGAGTAAAATGACAACGGGTTCTACGTTTTGGAATAATATTGTGTTGAAAGAAGGCGCAGGAGATTTTTATTGGGTATATACTCATAATCAGAATAAAGGAGGAGTCGTAGGCAGTCTTCCGAATGATCCGGGTACATATATGACCAATAATATTCTTTATAGTACAAAGACAGGAGATGCTACGCCATTTTTCAACTGTGGATTTGATGCAGAAGAACTTGCACAGGGGAATAACATTGGCGAAGATCCAAGACTTGTACTTGAGGAAACAGGAGTTGCATTTCTTGAGGAGCAGCAGGAGAGTCTTGAAAGTACAGCAGCAGAAGACATTTATGAGAGATGTTCTGTAGAGACACTTCGTAAGAATCTGGAAGGATTCAAGCTGCAGGAAGATTCACCGGCACTTGGGACAGGGAAGAAGACAAGCGGAGCCGTTAAAAAGGATATTTTTGGAAACAAAGTAGAAGGCAACCCGGATATCGGCGCGCACCAATTTAGTATACCTAGGCTTGGGTTTACCGGAATTGAGTCAGTTACTGTGGAGGCAGAGGCAGGTATTTATCCGGCACTTCCAAAAACAGTTATGGTTAATTACAAAGATTCTGTGACCGGTGCAGTGTATAGTGAAGAACAGGCTGTTGTATGGGATGAACTCACTTATGATCAGTATACAACAGAAGGCATCTATACAGTGGAGGGCAGTGTAGAAGATTTGGAAGAAAAAGCAGTTGCAGTAATTAAAGTAGTGGGTATGGTATCAGAAGAGACTGGAACAAAGAAATTTGCAGCAAGCGAGGATGCATATATTGAATATGGTTCTGGGGTAAATGCAGAAGGAACGATTACAACAGGCACAAGTGATACGCGTGGAAAATATCCATATGGGTCAAATGCATCTACATACTACAGTTTCAATAACAACTATACATTGAAAGTAAAAAATGCATGCGGAAATGATGGAAAACCCACATCGAAATATAATCGTCGTTCATTGATTCGGTTTGATCTTGCAGAGTTTGACGGCGATAAAGCATCTGTGAAGAATGCAAAAATACAGCTTCATGTATCGCGTTATGACCTTGCAGGTCAAAAAGGAGGTCTCGAAGGTACGGCTAGAAAACTGTGGATTTATAATATCGGCGATAAGGAATGGACAGAAGATACAGTAACATGGGCACAGGCTTCTGAGTGGTGGACGGATTCGGAAATTGTCATGGATGGAGTAGAATTTGTTAATAAAGATATTATGAACAATAATCATACGATTGAGCTTGATGTTACAGAGGCAATCAAGAATGCAAAGGGTGATTCGATCAGTTTTCTTATTGCAATTACCGATAGTACAGGATACGATGATGATAACTCGGGTTTTGATTTTATTTCCAAGGAAGGTGCCACAGCCTATGCAAAAGACATTTTAGGAGATGAGTCAAAACATGTAGACTATGCGCCGTCATTGATTATTAGTAATACATACGAGGAAGGTGTCGAGGTAGCGCCGATTACTACAAAGCGCGCAATAGCACCGGTGCTTCCAGAGACAGTTTCTCTTAAGTATTCTGACGGAACATCGAGAGAGATTCCAGTGGACTGGGAAAATGTTCCGGAAGAATTATATAGTAAACGAGGAACATTCACTGTAAAGGGAACATCTGCTTACACAAACTTGCCAATCAAGATTCAAGTTACGGTGACTGCGAAAATATATGTGGCTATGCAAGACCTTCCTGGCATTGTCATTCCATTTGGAAAACCGGTATCGGAGCTTGGACTTCGGGACAAGCTCAATATAATATTGGACGATGGAACCCTAATAGAAGTTCCGATTATACGCTGGGATGGAGAACCTCCGTATAACATGGACAACGGACCGACAAGATATGTGTTTAGAGGTCAGTTGGAAGTGCCTGCGGGATATGATAATCCATATGGGTACAGCCCATCCATAGTTGTAAAAACGGTAGCAGAAATTGCATCAGTTATTATTCCGAAGGAGGAAATTCCGGAAGGCGGATTCGTCATTGGGGCGGCCGAAAGTATTCAATTACCGTTAATCATTGATGCAAATCATGAAATAAATGGTGGTGTGACATGGAGTGTTGTACCGGCTGACAGTCAAGATACTACGACATCCATACCAGGGCTTTTGATTGATGAAAACGGGTTGTTGACTACTACTGTGCAGACGCCGGCAGGGAAATACCTGGTTACAGCAACTTCCAATGTTGATTCAACAAAGAGTGATTCTGTTGTAGTTACTATTATGACAGAAGGAATAGGAGAGTTGACAGACTTAGCGGTGCTGATTGAATACGCGAAAGAAGCAAAAGAAGAGTCAAGCTACAAATATGTAGTTGCAAGAGTGAGAGAAATGTTTGAAAAGGCTCTCTCAGATGCAATCATAGTAAATAATAAACCAACAGCAACCCAGGCAGAGATCGACAAGGCATATGGCGACCTTCTTAAGACAGTACACCTCCTGGAATTCAAAGGAAATATGGAGAGGCTGGAATCCCTTGTAGTAACTGCAAGAGAGGAAAGTGAAGCGAAGTACACACCAGGCAGCTGGACATCATTTGCTGAAGCACTGCAGGAAGCAGAAACAATATTGGCAGAAGGGAATACGCTTCAGGCAGAAATCGACGCAGCACGTACGAAACTTTTGAATGCAATCTTTGGTTTAAGAGAAGTACCGAACAAAGACAAGTTAGAACAATTACTTGGAAAAGTAAAAGCGATGGACTTAAGTGCATGCAGCGCAGAAACGGCAAAAGCAGTGAGAGCAGCATATGCGCAAGCAGCAGAAGTATTCGAAGATGAGAATGCAGACCAGAAGGCAGTCGATGCGGCAGCAGCGGCATTGGAAGAGGCAGTGAAAGCAGCGAATGCGGAAGCAGAAGATAAAGTAGTTTCTGATAATGTAAAAGATAAGATGGCTGCCGTAGGCAAGACAACAAGTACGGAGAAGACAAAAAATAAAACAGCTAGTAATACAGCGGCAAAAACAGGTGACAGCACTAATGCGGCAATACCTGTGGCAGCAGGACTAGCAGCGGTTTTGGCAGTGCTGGTAGCCTGGAAAAAGAAAGTAAATTAAAATAAGTAAATTACTAAGGGAAAGCAGCGATTCGTTTAAGGCGTTGCTTTCCCTAAAATTATCTCTATAAAAAAAGAAAAGTTTCTAACATTTATGCTACATACTATTATCGATGTTTTAATGCCAATCCAATCAGTTTATCAGCCTGACCTGCCATGAACAGAGGAATGTTCAATACATCATCATCCAGTTTTAGGTTATCAAGAGAGAAACGAATACGGAGGCGGGTTTTGTCCGGGAACAGCTCTTTGAATTTCCTAAGACTTTTACTGGATATATTGGCTTCGGATTTGACCTCAACAGGGAAAATGTCATTTTCTCGCTGAATCAGGAAATCCACCTCATACGGAGGATTGCTTTGTGTCCAGTAGCGAGGAACCACTTCGAATTGCGTGATCAGAGTTTGCAGCACGAAATTTTCCGTCAGTGCGCCCTTAAACTCAGTGAACAGGCGGTTGCCCTCTCCGAAAGCGGTAGGAGCTAACTGTGCCAGACGGCGGAGCAGACCCACATCTACCAAATAAATTTTAAATGCAGACAGATCATCATAGGCTGCTACCGGCAGACCGGGAGCCAAGCTGCGGTAAATCTTATGCACCAGCCGGGCATCTACCAGCCACTGCAAAGCGTTCTCGTATTCGCGGGCTCTTGCACCTTCTTTGACAACCTTGTAAATGAACTTTTTATTTTCTCTTGCCAACTGGGAAGGGATGGATTTCCAAATCATAGAGATCTTTGGGAATTCGCTGATATTGGGATGCTTGGCAAAATCACGTTCATAGGCACCAATGATGCCAGCCAAGGCTTCCTGCATAGCAGAAACGTCACGAGCTTCCGTCCACATTAGCACAGATTCAGGCATACCACCGGTGACATAGTACATTTTCAATTTCTCATAAAGAGGATTGAAAAATGCATTAGGAATCGGTTCAATGGTATCCCAACTTTGTAAAAATGCCAGTAGATTATCATCACCATTGGCAAGCAGAAATTCTTCAAAAGTCATAGGATCAATCTGCATAAAGTTGACTTTGCCTACAGGAAAAGAAGATGGCTTTGCCAGGGCGATGCCTAGCAGAGAACCTGCGCAGGCAATATGATACTGTGGGGCATTTTCGCAAAAATACTTCATAGAGTTAATGACATTTGGGCAGTCCTGTACTTCATCGAAGATGATGAGTGTCTTTTCTGGTAGAATCTTCTGACCGCTGGCCAGCATCAAATTTTGCAGAATACGTGTAATGTCCTTAGTAGTCTCAAAGAATTGCTTGTATTCCTCATTCTCATCAAAGTTAAAATAGGCAGTATTTTCATAATAGCGTTTACCAAACTCTTTGAGAATCCAAGTCTTACCCACCTGACGCACACCCTTCAAGATTAAGGGTTTGCGGTAAGGAGAGTTTTTCCAGTTTAGTAGCTTTTTCAAAATAAATCGTTCCATAGATTCATCCCTCACATTTTTATTAAGGTTTTGGTGTTTTAAAATCACACTTTTATTATATGCGCGAATTTCGAAAAAAACAAGGGAGCATATCATTTCTGACATACTCCCGTTTCATTTACTGCATATAAGTTCCAAGAATCTCATTTACCAGTTTGCCGTCTGCTTTTCCTTTTACTTTCGGCATCAGGTTTTTCATGATATTTCCTTTATCTTTTCCGGTTGGAGCAGTGATTCCAAGTTCGGCAAGGACGCCTTCGATCACAGATTTGATCTCTGCTTCATCCATGAGTTTTGGAGCAAATTGCTCTAAAACTGCCAGACGGTTTTGGCATTCCTCGATGATATCGGTACGCTCTGCCGGTGTAGCATCTAAAGTTTCTTTAGTTTGTTTGATTTCTTTTAATATAACCTGTGTCTCTTCTTCTTCGGTAAGGTCGGCACGTTTGTCGATTGCTTTATTCTTCAAAGCAGAGAGTAAAAGAGAATAGGATTCTTTTGCTTCTTTGTTGCCTGCTTTCATGGCAGCGACCATAGCTGCTCTTACTTCATCTATTTTGCTCATTGGAAGAACCTCCTTTATTAGATATGTTATTTTTCCACTTTATTATATAAAAGCGAAAAGCAAAAATCCAGTACTTTCTGAAACTTTTTGACAGATTTCAAAGAGACAGATATACTTAAAAAGAGAGAAAAGCAAGTCGGAAATTTATAATAAAGAAGAGGAGTTTCAAGATGACAGGGGACGAGAGAAGACAAGGAATTATAAACGATATAATGCATGCAAAAGAGCCGATTTCCGGAACGGCGCTTGCAAAAAAGTATGAGGTGAGCCGTCAGGTGATCGTGCAGGACATTGCACTTCTTCGAGCAGGGGATTATGAGATTTTTTCTACGACAAAGGGATATCTTTTGCAGCAGACGGAAAAAATTTACTGTGTCGTGGAAGTATGGCACAGCGATGAACAGATTGAGGACGAGTTAAATGCAGTAGTAGACATGGGCGGATGCGTAGCAGATGTGTTTGTAAAACATGAGATTTATGGGCATTTGAAGGCAGAATTGAATCTCGCCTCCAGAAAAGATGTGAAGACATTTGTAAAGGGAATCGCATCCGGGCAGTCAAGACCACTTAAAAATCTGACGTCAGGAAGACACTTCCATACAATAGAAGCTAAGACACAGGAGGATTTGGAAGCAATTATCGAAGAATTAAAAGAGAAAGGATTCCTCTTAGGAATAGAATGGTAATATATGAAGGTTTTACACACAGCAGACTGGCATCTTGGCAAGCTTTTGGAAGGAAGGAGCAGGCTTGCGGAACAAAGAGAGGTGCTTGGTTATCTGACACACGAGATGCAGGAGAAAAAGCCGGATATGGTCGTGATTGCCGGAGACGTGTTCGACAACAGCAATCCAAGCGCACAGGCGGAAGAACTGTTCTATGAGATGTTAAAAACATTTGGGCGGGATGGAGAATGTCTCGTGGTGGTTGTGGGCGGAAATCATGACCAGCCCTTAAGGTTAGAGGCAGTACGTCCGCTTGCCAAAGAGCATGGTATCCTGATTTATGGGACTCCAAAATCCGAGATATCGTCCGGACGATATGGAAAGTATGAGATTACATCTTTGGGAGAGGGTGCATTTTCTTTTTCCTGCGGAGAGGAAAAAGTGATTGTAGTATGCGCGGCCTATCCCAGCGAGAAACGATTGAACGAAGTATTGTATACCAATAATGAAGAGGACGAGCGTATTGCGGATTATACGAAACGGATGGAACAGTGGTTTTTAAAATGTGATCAACATTTTGAAGAAGGCGCGGTAAATCTTATGGTAAGTCATGTTTATACATTCGGCAGTACACCGGATGGGTCTGAGCGAAGCGTGCAGCTTGGCGGTTCTTATATTTTGCCAGCGAATATTTTTCCGGAACATGCAGATTACATTGCCCTTGGACATGTGCATAAGCCGCAGAAAGTTCCGGGAACAGATGGGCGTATCTGTTACAGCGGCTCGATTCTGCCTTATCATAAGGGGGAACATGCGGTGGCAAAGAGTTGTCGTATGGTAACGATGCATCCAGGAGAGGAGCCGGTGACGGAAGAAATCTATCTGCCGAATCCCAAACCAATTGAGCTGTGGAAATGCGAAAGCTATGAAGAGGCGCTTGAAAAATGCAGGGAAAATGTGAATAGATCGTGCTGGGTATATATGCAGATTCGCACGGATGGGGTGATTTTGGAAGACCAGTTAAAGGCGTTAAAGCAGGAAAAAGAAGATATTTTGGAAATCATTCCGGTGTGGAGGACGAGTGAAAAAGAATATAAATATACCGATTGGAAACAAAAGAGCGTACAGGAATTGTTTGAAGTTTATTATAAAGAGGTCCGGGGCAGCGAAGCGGTGCCGGAGGAAATTACAAAGTTATTAAACGTACTTTTGGAGGAGGAAGAAGATGAAACCATTACGGTTAGTGATGACGGGAATTAACAGCTTTGAGGAAAAGCAGGAAATTGATTTTGCGCTTCTGACCTCCATGGGATTGTTTGGGATATTCGGTCCGACCGGGAGTGGAAAGACCAGTATTCTCGATGGAATCACGTTAGCGCTTTATGGGAGCGTAGCCAGAGAGAGCAAGAACTATATGAATGTCAACTGTGAAAAAGCATCTGTGGAGTATGTATTTCAGATTCGCTCGGAAAAAGTAGATACGTATCGAATTACGAGAGGATTTAAGAGAGACAAAAGAATAGGCGGGATCAAGACAGATTATGCAAGGTTGGTACTTGAGAATAGCAAAGAGGTGCTTGCGGACAAAGTAACGGAAGTGACAAAGATGATACAGAACATCATCGGGCTGACCAAAGAGGATTTCTTCCGTACGGTCATCCTGCCCCAGGGAAAATTCTCGGAATTTTTAAAACTGACGGGCGCAGACCGCAATGAAATGCTGGAGCGGTTATTTCATCTGGAACTTTACGGAGAGATCCTTGCGAATCGTACAAAGAAGCGAAGAAATGTGCTGCTGGCGAAGAAGCAGAGAATCGAGGGCGCAAAAGAAACGTTGGAGCCGGCAGAGGAGAATCTCTTAAAAGAACAGAAGAAAGAGCAAAAGAAGCTTAAAAAGCAGCTGGAAGAGATGCAGAAAGAAAAGACGGCATGTGAGGTTTTTCTAAAAGAAAAAGAAGAGATTTTTGTGCTTTTACAGGAGTTAAAGAAGATAGAAGCACATCGGCAAAGTTTACTGGAACAGGAAGAAAAAATACAGAAGAAAGAAAAGGATATTGCATTAGCTAACATTGCAGAACGGCTCGGTCAGTTATGGGATGCATATGCGAAAGAAAAAGCAGAATTGGACAATATTACGAAAGAGGAAGCACAGCTGTCTTCGGAAAAGGAACTTCTGGAAAAAGAGTGGAAATCGCTGCATGAAGAATACGAGAAGGCACAGCGTGCATGGCAGGAAGAAGGAGTGCAGTTACAGATTCAAAATGAACGTTTAAAAGAGGCGGTCATTTTGCAAGGGCGGATGAAAGAGCTGCAGACTACCATAGCGAGTGTGCGAAAGAGTCAGGAAGAAGTCAGAGAGGAACTTGCGGCAGAAGAGAAGATTTTGGCAGAGAATCTTCGGAAAGAGCAGGAACTGACAGAAGAAAAAGAGAGATGGGAGCAGGAATATACAAGATTATATGAGGAACATCTTGCAGGAATTCTTTTGGAGAATCTTACGGAAGGTGAGCCTTGTCCGGTATGCGGAAGTACACATCATATAAAGAAGAAAACTGCGAAAGTTGGCGTGGAGGCATGTGAAAATGCCAGGAAAAAAAGAAAAAGCATAGAAAAGAAATTATCGGATTTACGGAAAGAAAATAAAAAGCAGCAGGAAATCATCACAAAGAAACAGTTGTCGTTGTCAGGATCAGAGCAGCAGGAAAAGATATATGGTGTGCAGTTGGAAGAATGGCAAGAAGAATGGAAGAAGAGGGGCGGAACCTGCAAAAATCCCCAAGAAGAATTGCGGGAGAATGAAGAGAAAGTCCGGTATCTGGAGAAACAAAACGATGCCCTGAAAAAGAAGTCAGAGCAAACTACCAAAGTATGGGAAGAAAAGAAGAAAGCGTTTCAGCATTTGAAAGAGAACGTTGCCGTGCAGAATGAAAGATATAAGTCTGCCGATGCCTTACTGGGAAAAGGAATGACGGAAGCAGAGGGAGAGGTTTCGATTCCAAAAGAAAAGGAACATATGAAATCATGGCTGGAGCGGAATCGCATGGAGAAAGAGGAATTGCTCAAAAGCGAGACTGCCGTAGAGAAGTACAAAAAAGACAGGCAGGAATACGATATCCGAAAGGTGCAAGTGGAAACACAGTTAAATGGAAGGTCGGTATCCGAAGAAGAACTCAGAGAAAAAAGGTTACAAGAGGAATCGCTTTCGCAAGGTTTGGAAGAAGGAAAAGAGCGCCTGGTCTTACTTGGTCAGGAGATTGTGCAAAAGGAAAAGGCAATCGCAAGGTGGAAAGCACTGAAAGAACAGGAAGAAGAAAATGAACATCAGATGGCATTGATTGGTGAGATTTTGTCCTTGCTTTCCGGGAAAAAATTCGTCAACTTTGTGGCAAGGTATTATCTGGAATATATATCGGTAGACGCAGACATCCGTTTGAAAGAAATGACAAATGGCAATTATGGACTGGAATTGGACGAAAAGGGAGCGTTTCTTATCCGGGACTATAAAAATGGAGGCGTGCCAAGAGAGGCGGCAACTCTTTCCGGCGGAGAAACATTCATGGCGTCTTTGGCACTGGCATTGTCATTGTCGGTACAGATACAGATGCAGGGAAATGCACCATTGGAATTATTTTTCTTGGATGAAGGATTCGGAACCTTGGATGAGAGTTGTCTGGATGTTGTGATGCAGTCACTGGAGCGTATCCGCAATGCCCGTATGAATATTGGACTCATTACCCATGTGGAGGAAATAAAAGAGCGGATTGGAATGAGGTTGATCGTGACGCCGGCTATGGCAGGCTGCGGTGGAAGCAAAGTGAGGATTGAGACAGAGTAAAAGTGGGACAAAGCCAAGGTCATAGGAGAATAGGAACGGAGGAGAACGAGATGGATCTAGAGATTCTAAGACGATTAAAAGAAAATATTGCAAAGGTCATGATTGGAAACGAGCGTACGACAGAACTATTATTGACGAGTTTACTGGCAAGAGGACATGTACTTTTGGAAGACGTGCCGGGGACCGGAAAGACGGTACTTGCAAAGTCACTTGCAAAATCATTGGAGGGAAAATTTGGGCGCGTGCAGTTTACACCGGATCTTTTGCCCTCCGATGTGACCGGGCTTAATTATTATGATGCCGGAAAAGGTAAATTTATTTTTCAGGAAGGACCGGTGTTTTGCAATATTTTGCTGGCGGATGAAATCAATCGTGCGACGCCAAAAACACAGAGCAGCCTTTTGGAATGCATGGCGGAGAATCAGGTGACGATTGACGGGGTAACAAGGGCGCTGGAAACGGTGTTTTTCGTTGTTGCAACACAGAATCCAGTGGAAAATCTGGGGACATTTCCGCTGCCGGAGGCACAGATGGATCGTTTTCTGATGCGTATCTCGATGGAAGAGATGACAAAATCACAGGAACTTGCCATGGCGGAGCGTTTTATGAGACAAGAACCGCTTGCGGGTCTGGGCAGCGTGTGCACGAAAGAAGAGATAGCAGCATTGCAGAAACAGTGCCAGGAGATTTATATCCATGGAGATTTGCTGGATTACATGATTGAGATTGTGCGTGCGACAAGAAGACACGAAAAAGCAGAGTATGGTGTCAGTCCAAGAGGCACATTGGCATTTATAAGGGCAGCACAAGGATTTGCCATGGTTGGGGGCAGAGATTATGTGATTCCGGAAGATATCAAGAGTATAGCAGTTCCGGTGCTGTCACATAGAATCGGACTGGCAGCTGCGGCAGGGAGAACCAAGGGTGAGGAAGCTTTAATCGAAGAAATCCTAAATACGGTTCCGGTTCCAACCGAAGAATGGAAGAAACATTAGGAGGCGTGAGTGATGATATGGATGCTTCTTATGGCATTAGGATTGTTGTATCTTATGCAGCAGAAGCTGTATCAAAGATATTGGAACAAGAATCTTAAAGTGAACGCAGGATTTACCGAGCTGTCCGTCCATGAAGGAGATGCGTCTTTTCTTAGAGAAGAGATTACGAATGATAAGTGGCTTCCGCTTCCTGCATTGGAAGTGAACCTCAAGATGGCGCGTGCTTTAAAGTTTACCGGTGAGGCAAAAGAGAATGCCAATGTGACGGATTATAGTTATAAAAGAGATATTTTTACGCTTTTCATGCATCAGAAGGTGATACGAAAGCTTTCTTTTGTGTGTGAAAAAAGAGGACATTATACGATGAATGAGGTGGAAGTCATCGGGCATGATTTTTTCTTCCGGAAACAGTATCGGGAAATATGTCCCCAAAGGACAGCACTTTATGTTTATCCAAGACTTGTAGATACAAGAAGAATCACGCCTGTCTGCCTTGCCATATCCGGGACGGTGCTCGCACAGAACAGGCTCTATCCAGATCCGTTTGAATTCGCCGGAATTAGAGAATATCGTCCGGAAGATCCGATGCGCCATATTAACTGGAAGGCATCTGCAAGAAATACACAGATGATGGTAAATCAGTTTGATTTTACGACGAAAATCAAAGTACGGATGATTTTGGATACAGAAGATTCGGCATTGGTATCCAAGGAAACGTTGCTCGAAGAAGGAATCCGGATTGCGGCATCCTTGGCATTGCAATTAGTGAAACAGAAGATGGAGCTTACGGTAACCGGCAATGGGATTGAGGAAACTGTGCTAAAGGGCGGCGCGGGGCATGTGCAGGAGATATATCGGAAGCTTGCTTGTATCGACCTTGCAAAACAGGTGCCGACTCTTGCACAGTTCTTGATACAGGAAAGAAAGAACATACATAATGAAGAGGTGTGCGTCATTATTTCTGCAAATCAGGATGAAAAGACGAAGGAGGCAATTACATCACTTTCCTATGATGGATGTATGATAATTTGGATATGCCCGTCTTATGAAGGAGAGGCTCCAAAGGCGGTCAGACACAAAAATATCCAGGTAATTGCATGGGAGGTGTAGCTATGGTCAGACGAAAACCAAGGATATTGATGGTACTTTCCTGGATTCATGCAGTGCTGTTCATACAAAGTATCTATGTTGCAGGAAGTTGTTTTCTGGCAAAGGAAAAGGGAAAGCTTGAACAGGTAATGCTGGCAGCGGTATTTGAAATCTGTATTATCATTACATATGTGAGCGTACGGCGTATAAAACAGCTGTGGCTGTTTGTGATAGCAGCAGTGCTTCTTGTGGCAGGAGTGAACCTTATAACGGAGGATGTACTGGCAATTATGCTGGTGATAGGGATATGCGTTGGACGTATGCTGGTAAAACTAAGACAAGGAAGCATCCGAAAGAAGATGCAGGAATTACCGGGGATGGCAGGCGCTATGGAAGAAAAGGAATTCCAGGAAGTGCCGGATATTTTAGATGTGCCAAGGGTAAGCAGTTTTCTTGTGTGGATTATGCTGTATGTGGCGGCAGCATTGTTAAAAAATGTGGCTGCGGTAAAGACCATTTTTGCATTGCTGGCAGTTGAGGTTCTTGTCTGTTTTGCATATCACTATATTGACCGGATGTTGGATTTTATGAGTAAGAACAGGCATGTGGCGAATGTTCCGATAAAAATGATGCAAAAGATAGCGATGGGTATGGTTGGAATCGGGATTTTGCTTCTTGCGATTGGAATCGTACCGGCAGCAATTTATCAGAAAGAGCCGCTTGCGAATCTGGATATAAAGCTGGAAGAGCAAATATTTGACAGATATGTGCAGGAAGAAGTTTATGAAAAACCGATAGGAGCCGAGGGGGTTATGGAGACAATCGAGCACCTAAGAGGAAATGTAAAAGAAACGCCTCAATGGCTTTTAAATGTTTCCAAGGCAGCAGCATTTCTTTTTGTACTTGCAATTATTGCAGCGTTATTCTGGGCAGTTATGAGGGCGGTGCGAAAGGCGATGTCTAATTTTTCGGAGGAAGAGGCGGATGAGATTATCTTTCTTCGGGAAGGAAGCGAAGAATTGCCGGGACAAAAGAAAAGAGCGAAAAAAGAAAGAGGAGCGCGAAATTCACCGGAACAGAAGATAAGGCGTGCCTACAAAAAGATGGTGCGCAGAGAATTAGAAGAGACCTTAACAGGTTGTGAGACGCCAAGTGAGATAGAGCGAAAGGCAGGAATTAAAGAACCGGATTATGAGAATGCGTCAGATGCGCATGAATTATATGAAAAAGCGAGGTACAATAAGCCGGGAAGCATGAAAGAAGAGGCAAAAAAGTACATGCATATTTTCACCAGAACTGACAGATAATAGCAACATATCTGTAAGACAAAATGGAGGAAAATAGTATGAAGGCAACAGGCATTGTACGTAGAATAGATGATTTGGGAAGAGTAGTTGTGCCAAAGGAAATCCGCAGGACATTAAGAATAAGAGAGGGTGATCCGCTTGAGATTTTCACGGACCGTGAAGGCGAGATTATTCTAAAGAAGTATTCGCCGATCGGGGAGCTTGGAACGTTTGCAAAATTGTATGCGGAAAGTCTGGCGCAGACGCTGGGGGTACTTGTTTGTGTGACAGATAAGGATCAGGTGGTGGCAGCTGCCGGAAATGGAAAGAAAGAATTCCAGGATCGTCATATTCATAAATATCTGACAAAAGTAATCGAAGAGCGGGAACAGATTTTGGCAAAATCAGGAGAGAAAAAATATATTCCGATTGTGACCGATCAGGAAGAAAAATATGCATTCCAGATTATCTGTCCGATCATCAGCGAAGGGGATGCAATCGGCTCGGTAGTAATTCTGGAGAAAAGCGAAAAAAAGGAATTGGAAGAGATAGAGAGGAAGGTTGCCATGGTCGCAGCAGAATTTCTTGGGCGTCAGATGGAACAGTAAGGTCTAAAACTTCTTGGACAATCATATCTTAGAAAAAAGAAATTAATTTATCAGGAAAATCTAAGAAATGAGAGTTCAAGGAGGTACATACAAATGGAAAAAAAGCTGCAGAAAAACAATTATGCGTTCTGGATATTAAAGGCGCTGCTGGCATCGTATATGGTTACAGGGGTGCTGCTGGCAATTCTGGCATTCTTACTATATAAAATGAATTTGGATCAGGCAAAAGTGTCGGGTGGGATTATCGTAATATATATCGTATCAACCTTTATAGGGGGGCTGATCATCGGGAAGCTGGTACATACAAGACGGTTCCTTTTCGGAATGCTGCTTGGAGCAATTTATTTTCTTCTGCTTTTGGGGATATCTTTTGGCGTATACCGTACCATTCAGGGAAACGGAACAAGTATTATCACGGCATTTATTTTATGTGCGGGCGGAGGGATGTTTGGGGGAATGATTTCCTGAAAACACTTGAAAAATATACTTTAAAAATAGAAGCGTGTGTGCTATAATGACAAAAGCAAAGAAACTATAAGGAGGAAATAAGATGAAACACATCAAAACATTAAATACACAGACATTGAATCACACAGTGAAAAAAGGTGGATGTGGAGAATGTCAGACATCTTGTCAATCTGCATGTAAAACATCTTGTACAGTAGGAAATCAGACTTGTGAACAAAAGAAATAATTTATCTGTATAACGAAAAGATCAAAGCAGCGGCTTAGGTCGCTGCTTGTTGCTGTTTAAGTATTTTCCGGGTTGAAGATGCGAAACAGCAAGAGAAAATAAGAAAGGGGTAACTGTTGTGATTCATCAGTACCAAAATAATGGATACAGTATTGTTCTGGATGTGAACAGCGGCTGCGTGCACGTGGTGGATCAGATGTGCTATGATTTGATCGCATGTCTGGACAGGAGTAACCCGGAACAGACGAAGGATACGCTTACTTTGGACAGCACCTGGAATATGGTAAAAGAAGAGCTGGGGCAGATGTATGACGAGACTGAGCTTAGGGAAGCGCTTTCGGATATCGCTGAGCTTACTGCAAATGGACAGCTTTTTACGAAAGATATCTATGAAGATTATATCGGAGAAGTGAAAAAACGAAAAACAGTCGTAAAAGCGCTGTGTTTACATATTGCCCATGACTGTAATCTCGCATGCAAGTATTGTTTTGCAGAAGAGGGAGAATATCATGGAAGACGTGCCCTTATGTCGTTTGAGGTCGGAAAAAAAGCATTGGATTTTCTGATTGCCAATTCGGGACAGAGAAGGAATCTTGAAGTGGACTTCTTTGGGGGCGAGCCGCTTATGAACTGGCAGGTAGTCAAAGACCTGGTAGCATACGGAAGAGCGCAGGAGAAAAAATATGACAAGCATTTTCGCTTCACATTGACGACAAACGGTGTTCTTTTAAATGACGAAGTCCAGGAGTTCGCCAATAAAGAGATGGATAATGTCGTTTTAAGCTTGGATGGAAGAAAGGAAATCAACGATTATATGCGCCCATTCCGTAATGGCAAGGGCAGCTATGGATTGATCGTACCGAAGTTTCAAAAGCTTGCAGACAGCAGGAATCAAGAGAGATATTACGTAAGAGGAACTTTTACAAGGAATAACCTTGATTTTTCCGAAGACGTGAAGCATTTTGCACAGCTTGGATTCAAGCAGATGTCTATCGAGCCGGTAGTCGGTGAAGACTCAGAAAGTTACGCGATCAAAGAAGAGGATTTGCCAAAGATTTTTGAAGAGTACGACAAGCTTGCAAAATATATGATAGAGAGAGAACAAGAAGGAAAAGGATTCAATTTCTTTCATTTTATGATTGATTTAGAAGGCGGTCCGTGTGTGGCAAAAAGATTATCCGGATGTGGTTCCGGAACAGAATATTTAGCTGTGACGCCGTGGGGAGATTTATATCCTTGTCATCAGTTCGTAGGGCAGGAAGAATTCCTGATGGGCAATGTGGACGAAGGAATTGTGAAACCAGAGATTGCCGAAGATTTCAGAGGATGCAGCGTGTATTCCAAAGAAAAATGTAAAAAATGTTTTGCCAGATTTTACTGCAGCGGCGGCTGCATGGCAAATGCATATAAATTTCATGGTTCAATCCATGAAGCATACGATATTGCGTGCGAGATGGAACGTAAGCGTGTCGAATGCGCAATCATGATAAAGGCAGCGTTAGCTGACGGGAAGTAAAGAAAGGAAGTAGAGTAAAGTCATGAAGAAAAGCAGAGGAATTATCAGCCTTATTCTGACAGCCGCTTTGATCGCATTATTAGGTTTTACAGCGGTTATGGGATGGGGCCGCGGGTCTATCGGCTCCGCAAAGAACATCAAACTTGGTCTTGACCTTGCCGGTGGTGTAAGTATTACATATCAGGCAAAGGATGCCAATCCGACAAAGGAACAGATGGATGACACGATCTATAAGTTACAGAAACGTGTGGAATCCTACAGCACAGAAGCAACAGTTTATCAGGAAGGCGATAACCGTATCAACATTGAGATTCCAGGTGTAACCGATGCCAACAAGGTATTGGAAGAGCTTGGTAAGCCAGGTTCTTTAGAGTTCCAGACAGAAGATGGAACAACAGTACTTACCGGAACCGACATTAAGACAGCAACAGCAAAGACTGGGGAAGATCAGACAACAGGAAAACAGGAATATACAGTTGAACTGATTTTGAATGAAGAAGGAACCCAGAAATTTGCAGATGCAACAACGGCTAACGTAGGAAAAAGAATTGCCATTATCTATGATGGACAAACCATCAGCAGCCCGACTGTTAAGACAGCAATCACAGGAGGAACCGCATACATTGATGGACAGGCGTCTTTTGACGAAGCAGAGAAGCTTGCTTCCACGATCCGTATCGGTGGTCTTCAGTTAGAGTTAGAAGAGCTTCGCTCTAACGTAGTAGGAGCACAGCTTGGAGAAGAAGCAATCAGTACAAGCCTTATGGCAGGTGCGATCGGTCTTGCAATCGTATTCTTGTTTATGATCATCGTATATCTTCTTCCGGGATTAGCATCCAGTATTGCACTTATAATCTATACGGGATTGGTAATCGTATTATTGAATGCGTTTAATATTACATTGACGCTGCCTGGTATTGCAGGTATCATCCTCTCTATTGGTATGGCGGTTGATGCGAACGTAATTATTTTTGCTCGTGTAAGAGAAGAGTTAAGCGTAGGAAGAAATGTAAAATCCGCACTTAGAGTTGGCTTCCAGAAGGCATTATCCGCAATTATTGACGGAAATGTTACAACGTTGGTTGCGGCATTTGTACTTGGTATTATGGGAACCGGAAGCGT
Organism: uncultured Lachnospiraceae bacterium; assembly: GCA_910585545.1. Taxonomy (GTDB): domain Bacteria; phylum Bacillota; class Clostridia; order Lachnospirales; family Lachnospiraceae; genus An181. The sequence goes on along the minus strand of CAJUFN010000003.1, from coordinate 87,995 downwards.
AAAAGGTTTCGCATATACACTTGCACTCGGTATCATTGTGTCTATGTTCACAGCACTTGTTGTGACAAGAATCATTATTTTTGCATTTTATGCAATTGGGCTTAAGAGTCCAAAATTATATGGTACAAAGAAGGAAAGAAAACCAATCGATTTCCTTTCCAAGAGAAAAGCATTTTTTGCAATTTCCCTTATCCTGGTTTTGGTAGGACCTATATTCATGGGTATCAATTCAGGAAGCGGAAAAGGCGCGTTGAATTATAGCTTAGATTTCCAGGGGGGTACATCTACGAATGTGACATTCAACGAAGATTACTCGATTAAAGAAATCGATTCTGAGATCGTACCGGTTGTAGAAGAGGTAACGAAAGATGCAAACGTACAGACACAGAAAGTAAGAGATTCGAAACAGGTTATCATTAAGACAAGAGCGCTTGAACTTGATGAACGTGAAGCATTAAATGCAGCCTTGGTAGAAAAATTTGGTGTAGATGATTCCCTGATTACAGCAGAAAATATCAGCTCTACTGTAAGTGCAGAGATGAGACGGGATGCAATCATTGCGGTGATCGTTGCTACGATCTGTATGCTGATATATATTTGGATCAGATTTAAAGATGTCAGATTTGCTACAAGTGCGGTTTTGGCACTTCTTCATGACGTATTGATTGTTCTTGCATTCTATGCAGTTGTAAGAATTTCCGTAGGTAACACATTTATCGCATGCATGCTGACAATTGTAGGTTATTCCATCAATGCAACGATTGTTATCTTTGACCGTATCCGTGAGGAATTAAAAGGAGCAAAACGCAAAGAAGGTCTGGAAGCAGTTGTAAACGACAGTATTACACAGACATTGACAAGAAGTATCTATACATCGCTGACTACATTTATCATGGTAGCAGTACTGTATGTACTGGGCGTAAGCTCTATCCGTGAATTCGCGGCGCCGCTGATGGTGGGTATCATATGCGGAGCATATTCTTCTGTATGTATTACAGGTGCATTCTGGTATGTAATGAAGAAAAAATTTACAAAATAAAAATGAAGTGAAAAGAGGCGTTGTAGGAAAATCTGCAGCGCCTCTTGTGGTATGGAAATATGGAACGATGGATGATATTAAATAAAGGTGCGGACTTTAAAGGGATTTCCCAAAGATTTCATATAAGTCCGAGAATGGCATGTTTGATCCGCAACAGAGATATCATAGGGGATGAACAGATTGAGCAGTATTTAAACGGAACGATTGCGGACTTGCATGATGGAATGTTGATGAAAGATATGGCATTGGCGGTTGAGATTCTCACTGAGAAAATACGTACCGGCGAGCGAATCCGGATTATCGGTGATTATGATATCGATGGTATTAACGCAACATATATTCTGCTGGAAGGATTAAAATATCTGGGGGCAGAGGTAGATACAGACATTCCGGATCGGATGAAGGATGGCTATGGACTTAACAAAAGCCTTATAGACCGGGCGTTGGATGATGGTATCGATACGATGATTACTTGTGATAACGGAATTGCCGCAACAGAGGAGATTGCATATGGAAAAGAGATGGGGATGACAATCATTGTCACCGATCATCATGAAGTACCATATGAAGATAGAGAAGGAGTACGGTATTATAAGCTTCCGCCTGCAGATGCGGTAGTGGACCCAAAGCAGGAAATGTGTATGTATCCGTTTAAAGAGCTGTGTGGAGCAGCGGTGGCATACAAACTTGTGGAAGCCCTGCTTGAAGTCAATGGCAAGGATGTGGAAGATGTCGATTATCTTATGGAAAATGTGGCGGTTGCGACGGTAGGAGATGTGATGGATCTTGTGGGAGAGAACCGCATTTTCGTAAAGCAAGGGCTGGAAATGTTAAAGCATACAAGGAACTTAGGACTCAAAGCGCTGATGGAGTGTAATGGATTAGAGACGAAGCGGTTAAGCGCTTATCATATCGGTTTTGTAATCGGACCTTGTCTGAATGCGAGCGGAAGATTAGATACTGCAAAGCGTGCGCTGGAGCTTTTGTGTGCCAGGACGAAAAAAGAAGCAGATATTCTGGCAGGAGATTTGAAAGCTTTAAATGACAGTCGTAAGGAAATGACGCAGATTGCGGTGGAAGAAGCGATTTCTCAGGTGGAGGAAAATGGTATGCAAGAGAATAGTGTGCTAGTCGTTTATCTGCCGCACTGCCATGAAAGCCTTGCGGGGATTGTTGCCGGAAGAATCAGAGAGCGTTATTATAAACCGGTGTTTGTGCTGACAAGCGCAAAAGAGGGGATCAAAGGTTCCGGACGCTCTATCGAAGCATATCATATGTATGAGAAATTAAATGAATGCAAAGAGTTTCTTACAAAATTCGGCGGGCATAAGCTCGCGGCGGGGCTTTCCATGAAAGAAGCTGATTTGGAAGCATTCCGAAACAAGTTAAATGCAAAAGCAGATCTTTCCAGGGAAGATTTGACAGAGAAGGTATTGATCGATATGCAGATGCCGTTTCTTGGAGTGACGCAGGCGTTAGTGGAAGAATTACAACTTTTAGAGCCTTTTGGAAAGGGAAATACCAAGCCGGTTTTTGCAGAACGCAATGTAGAGTTTTTAAAAGCATGGATTTTGGGCAAAAATAGAAATATATTGAAATTCCGCGTGAAAGATGCAAACCAGACAGAAATGGATGCGATATATTTTGGCGATGCCGAAAAGATGATGGATTATATGGAAAAACAGTTTGGGAAAAGGGCGACGGAGCAGGTATTTGCAGGAGAGGCAGCCGGAATTAAGATGGCAGTCACCTATTATCCGGGAATAAATGAATATATGGGGCGAAAAAGCCTGCAGATTACGATTTTAAATTATAGGTAATGCCGGTGGGGATGTCGTAAAGTGTCGGAACTGTTTGAAAAAGGTCGGAAAAGATGGTATACTAGGTAAAGATTTTGTTAGGAAAGTAGAGAAAAACAATGAAGCAGATGGAAGATTATATAAGAAGTATTCCGGACTTTCCGGAAGAAGGAATTATTTTCAGAGATGTAACAAGTATCCTGGAGGATGCAGACGGATTGCAGATGTCGGTCGATCTGATTCAGGAGAAATTAAAGGATGTGGAATTCGATGCGGTGGTAGGACCGGAATCGAGAGGATTTATTTTCGGGATGCCGATTGCGTATAATATGCACAAGGTATTCGTGCCGGTCAGGAAAAAGGGAAAACTTCCTTGCGAAACTATTTCAATGAAATACGACTTGGAATACGGAAGTGCAGAGATTGAGATGCATAAAAGCAGCATCAAACCGGGACAGAAAGTTGTGATCATTGATGATCTGATGGCAACAGGGGGAACCATCGAGGCGATTGTCAAGTTAATCGAGATGCTTGGCGCGAAAGTAGTAAAGATTGTATTTTTGATGGAACTTGCCGGTCTGGAAGGCAGAAAAAAATTAGAAGGATATGATGTAGAAACAATTGTTTCTTATCCGGGAAAATAGAACAGATTATTTTTAAGGAATAAGAGAAAGGGGATTTGGTATGGCAAATAGCGTATTAGAAGATTTGAGTAATGTCCATAGTCTGGAAATCGTTGATGGTCATGCCGTGAAGGCACCCAAAGATTATCAAAACCCGGAGGTATTGTATGATACCTTAATTAAACGGGTGAGAAAATATCATCCATCCACTGACATTTCGATGATTGAAAAGGCTTATAAGATTGCGAGGGAAGCGCATGAGGGGCAATTCCGTAAATCAGGAGAAGCGTATATCATTCATCCTTTGTGGGTGGGAATGATACTGGCTGAGTTAGAGCTTGATAAAGAGACGATCGTGGCAGGAATTCTGCATGATGTCGTGGAAGATACTGTCATGACAGAACAGGAAATAGAAATGGAGTTTGGCAAAGAAGTGGCGCTTTTAGTAGACGGCGTTACAAAATTGGGTCAGCTCTCCTATTCTTCGGATAAATTGGAGATTCAGGCAGAAAATCTTCGTAAGATGTTTCTTGCGATGGCAAAGGATATCCGCGTTATTTTGATCAAGCTTGCAGACCGTCTGCATAATATGAGGACTTTACAGTTTATGCGCCCGGAAAAGCAGAAAGAAAAGGCGCGTGAGACGATGGATATCTATGCGCCGATTGCACAAAGGCTTGGTATTTCTAAGATTAAGACGGAGCTTGACGATTTGTCTTTGCGTTACTCACAGCCGGAAGTTTTCTATGACTTGGTACAGCAGATCAATGCGAGAAAGACGGAGCGCGAAGAATTCGTGGCACAGATTGTGGAAGAAGTGTCTGAGCATATGAAAAACAGCGATATCAAGTCAGAGGTGAAAGGGCGCGTCAAACATTTCTTTAGTATTTATAAAAAGATGGTGAACCAGGATAAGACGGTGGATCAGATTTATGATTTGTTTGCAGTGCGTATTATCGTGGATTCTGTAAAGGATTGTTATGCGGCGCTTGGCGTGATTCATGAGATGTATACGCCGGTGCCTGGAAGATTTAAAGATTATATTGCGATGCCAAAACCGAATATGTATCAGTCGCTGCATACGACGTTGATTAGTGCAGTGGGGCAGCCTTTTGAGATTCAAATCCGAACAAAGGAGATGCACAAGACGGCGGAATATGGTATTGCGGCGCATTGGAAATATAAAGAATCCAATGATGGCAAGAAAAATGTCAAGGCGCAGGAAGAGGCAAAACTTAGTTGGCTGAGGCAGATTTTGGAGTGGCAGCAGGACACGGATAACAGAGAATTCCTAAGCCTGTTGAAAGGTGATTTGGATTTGTTTGCCGAGGATGTGTATTGCTTCACTCCGAATGGTGATGTGAAGAATCTGCCGAATGGCTCTACGCCGGTGGATTTTGCCTATGCGATTCACTCGGCAGTCGGCAATAAAATGGTTGGCGCAAGGGTCAATGGCAAGCTTGTAAATATTGATTATAAGATTCAAAACGGGGATCGGATCGAAGTACTGACTTCACAGAATTCGAAAGGACCAAGCCGCGACTGGCTTATGATCGTAAAGAGTACGCAGGCGAAGAATAAGATTAATCAGTGGTTTAAGAAAGAATTTAAAGAAGAGAATATCATCCGCGGAAAAGAGTTGATTCTGGCATATTGCAAGGCGAAAGCTTTGACATGGAGTGAGCTTACGAAGCCGAAATATATGCAGGTCGTACAGAGAAAATACGGTTTTAAGGATTGGGATTCTGTACTGGCAGCGATTGGGCATGGCGGTCTTAAGGAAGGTCAGGTAGTAAACCGCCTTCTGGAAGAATATACAAAAGACCATAAAGAAGAGATCACGGACGAGACGATTCTGGAGAAGGTAAATGAAGCTGCGAAGCGTAAAGTGCATATTGCAAAATCGAAGAGTGGTATTGTCGTGAAGGGGATTGATGATATTGCGGTAAGATTTTCAAGATGCTGTAATCCGGTTCCGGGTGACGAGATTGTAGGATTTGTGACCAGGGGACGAGGCATGACCATCCATCGCACAGATTGTATCAATATCTTGCATTTGTCAGAAACAGAACGTGTACGTCTCATCGAGGCGGAATGGGAGGCGACTGCAGAAGAATCTGTTGGACAGTATATGGCGGAGATTAAAATGTATGCCAATGATCAGCAGGGGCTTTTGATGGAAATCTCGAAAGTATTTACCGAGATGAAGATGGATGTAAAATCGATGAATGTTCGTACAAACAAGCAGGGAACGGCTACGATTGAAATGGGCTTCATTGTGCATGGCCGTGAGGAGCTGGCAAGGGCGATCGATAAGCTTAGAAAATTGCCGGGTGTATTGGATATTGAGCGTAATGTTGGATAGATGCATTGGGAAGAGTTGTTGTGATTTGGACCAAGAGTTGACGGGAGAATACTTGATATGAAGATAGAACGCTTTGTACTTGGAAGTTTTGGAACCAATGTTTATGTGGCGGTAAATGAAGAGACAAAGGAAGCGGTCATTGTAGATCCGGCAGCGTTTCCGGACTATGTTTGCAGCCATATCAAAGAAGAAGGTCTGGAAGTCAGAGCGGTACTTTTGACCCATGGACATATCGACCATATCGGAGGCGTGGATGCAGTCCTTAGGGAATTTCCGGTGCCGGTGTATGCGCATGTGATGGAAGTGGAAGTCCTGAAAAATGAGCAGGAGAATTTAAGCGCAATGTTTGGCGCGGCTTATACGTTTGAAAAAGCGGTCGGATTAAGAGATGGAGAAATCCTTTCGACGGCAGGATTTGAATTTCGTATTATTCACACGCCGGGACATACAAAAGGCGGCTGTTGTTATTATGAAAAAGATGAGAATGTGCTGTTCAGCGGCGATACATTATTTATGCAGTCCGTCGGCAGAACAGATTTTCCGACCGGAAGTACATCTACACTGATACGAAGCATTCGTGAAAAGTTGTTGATATTGCCGGAGGAAACAAGAGTCTATCCAGGTCATATGGAGGAAACAACGATCGGATTCGAGAAAGAAAGGAATCCATTTATTTAAATTGGGGACGTAGATTTTAAAAGAGTCTACGTCCTTAATTAGAAATTGACCTGTTCTTTTTGGGAGGTTAGGAGTTTATGATAGAGTTATTTTTTCAAAATGAGATTTATCCGTATGATGTATATCATATGGCAAAGGCTTTCTTTCCCGGGGAGGAATTGAAGCAGTACATAGATAAAGAACAAACGCTTTTGATTCGTATTGTGAGAGATGGGCAGGAGATTTTCCGGGTAGAAAATGCACAGATCGAAGCTTTTGCAGAGCGAAAAGAGCGTAAACATTATGTGAATGTAAAAATGTACCGGAAGTTTCAGGAATTTACAGGCAAGGAGCTTGCATGGGGAATCTTAACCGGGATTCGTCCGACGAAGATTATGATGAAGGCTCTTGAGGAGGGAAAAGAGGAAGCAGATATTGTGACGGAGATGATGGAGAAGCATCTTCTGACTCGTGAAAAGGCACAGCTTGGTCTTGATATTGCGAAGCGTGAAAAAGTATTATTAGAACAGCTGGATTATAAGGAGGGATACAGCTTGTATGTGGGAATTCCATTTTGCCCGACAACTTGTATTTACTGTTCCTTTACGTCTTATCCGCTTGCATCGTTTCAGAAATATGTGGAGGATTATCTGGATGCGCTTTGTAAGGAACTTTCTTATGTGGGTGAGATTTCCAGACATAAAAAACTAAATACGATTTACATTGGAGGCGGTACTCCGACGACTTTGACGCCGCAGCAGATGGATAGGCTTCTCACTCATATGGAAGAAACGTTTTCTTATGAGCATCTGATTGAATTTACGGTGGAGGCAGGGCGTCCGGACAGCATTACGAAGGAAAAACTGGAAGTTTTGAGAAACCATAAGATTAACCGGATTTCAATCAATCCCCAGACGATGCAGCAAAAGACGTTGGATTTGATTGGGAGACGGCATACGGTGGAAGATGTTGTAAGCATCTATGAGATGGCAAGAGAGCTTGGCTTTGACAATATTAATATGGATTTGATTGCCGGCTTGCCCGGGGAAACTGTAGAAGATATGGAAGATACGCTTGCGAAGATTAAGGCGTTGTCGCCGGATAATCTTACGGTACATTCGCTTGCGATTAAACGTGCTTCTAAGCTGAATCAGTTAGAAGAATTCAAATGCAGCGCCAGTCAGGAAAAAGAAAGAGCGGCGATACTCGAAGAAATGATCGTTATGGCGCAGGATGCGGCGAAAGAAATGGACATGACGCCTTATTATTTGTACCGTCAGAAAAATATTGCCGGAAGTTTTGAAAATGTTGGCTATGCAAAGGTTGACAAAGCCGGAATATACAATATACTTATTATGGAAGAGAAGCAGACGATTGTCGCCTGCGGGGCCGGTGCGAGCACGAAGATTGTGTTCCCCAAGGAAATAGATGGGCAGATACAGTATCGGATCGAACGCACCGAGAATGTCAAAGATTTGAAAGAATACATCAATCGGATTGATGAGATGATAGAGCGAAAAGGAGAATGGTTATGGCATTGAAGAAAAAACCGGTAACCGGCATGAAAGACATGCTCCCAAGAGAGATGGAAATCCGCGATTATGTCATCCAGATGATTAAAGATACGTATAAAACGTTTGGATTTACATCGATGGAGACTCCATGTGTGGAGCATATTGAGAACCTTTGCAGTAAGCAGGGCGGAGATAATGAAAAACTGATTTTCAAGATTTTAAAGCGCGGCGAGAAATTAAAAATCGATGCCGCAAAAGAAGAGATCGATTTGGTGGATGGAGGTCTTCGTTATGATTTGACTGTGCCGCTTGCGAGATATTATGCAAACCATGCCAATGATCTGCCGTCTCCGTTTAAGGCATTGCAGATTGGAAATGTATGGCGTGCAGACCGTCCGCAGAGAGGGCGCTTCCGCCAGTTTATGCAGTGTGATATCGATATCCTGGGCGAGCCTGGGAATCTTGCAGAAATCGAGTTGATTCTGGCTACGACGGCGATGCTTGGTAAAATGGATTTCCATAATTTTACCGTGCGTATCAATGACCGCAATATTTTGAAAGCCATGGCAGGATACAGCGGATTTAAAGAAGAAGATTATGATGAAGTATTTATTATCCTGGATAAGATGGATAAGATCGGTGCCGAAGGTGTTGGCGCAGAGCTTGTCGAGATGGGATATACGCAGGAGAATGTGGATACGTATTTAGCGTTATTTGATGAAATCAGCGGGGACATAGAAGGAATCCGTTACTGTAAAGAAAAATTGAAAGGATTCCTGGACGAAAAGATTGCGGATGGAATGGAACTTATCATTTCCAGCGTAGAAAGCGCAAAAGAGGCAGACTTTAAAGTAGAGTTTGACCCAACTATGGTACGAGGACAGTCTTACTATACCGGAACCATTTTCGAGGTGACGATGGATGAGTTTGGCGGTTCTGTGGCAGGCGGCGGTCGTTACGATAAGATGATTGGCAAATTTACCGGTCAGGATACGCCGGCTTGTGGATTTTCCATTGGTTTCGAGCGAATCGTTATGCTTTTATTGGAAAATGGATATGAGGTTCCAAGAAAAGGTGAGAAGAAAGCGTATTTGATTGAAAAAGGAATGCATCAGGCGGGCATCTTAAAAGTTCTTGCGATGGCGAAAGAAGATCGTGCGCAGGGAAGACAGGTGCTGATTGCGAATATGAAGAAGAATAAAAAATTCCAGAAGGATCAGCTGATTGCAGACGGATATGAGAATATCACGGACTGTTATCGTGATTCAGTGGAACAATTATAATATATTGGAGGGAAGAAACATGGCAGAGACAATGCGTGGCTTGAAAAGAAGCCATAGGTGTGCAGAGCTTAGCAAAGCAAATATTGGAGAGAGCGTTACTGTTATGGGCTGGGTTCAGAAAAACCGTAACAAAGGCGGAATTGTATTTGTGGATTTGAGAGACCGTTCTGGTATCTTACAGCTTATTTTTGAAGAAAATGAACAGTTAAAAGAAAAGGCTGCAAAGCTTAGAAGTGAATTCGTTATCGCGGCAGTGGGAAAAGTGGAAGCGCGTTCCGGTGCTGTGAATGAAAATATCGCAACGGGTGAGATTGAGATTCGTGTAGAGGAGCTTCGTATTTTATCTGAATCTGAGACGCCGCCGTTTCCGATTGAGGAGAACAGCAAGACAAAGGAGGAACTTCGTCTGAAATATCGTTTCCTCGATATCAGAAGACCTGATTTGCAGAGAAACCTGCTTCTTAGAAGCCAGGTGTCTACATTGACGCGCCAGTTTTTAACTGAAGAAGGTTTCCTTGAAATCGAAACGCCGATCTTAGGAAAGACGACACCGGAAGGGGCAAGAGATTACCTTGTACCAAGCCGTGTACATCTGGGAAGCTTTTACGGGCTTCCGCAGTCACCGCAGCTGTTCAAGCAGCTTTTGATGTGCTCCGGATGCGACCGTTATTTCCAGATCGCGAAATGTTTCCGTGACGAGGATTTGCGTGCAGACCGCCAGCCGGAATTTACACAGATCGATATGGAATTGTCTTTCGTGGATATTGATGATGTCATTGATGTAAATGAAAGGTTGCTGGCAAGATTATTTAAAGATATTATGAATATTGAAGTGCCGCTTCCGATTCCGCGTATGACATGGCAGGAAGCAATGGATCGTTTTGGTTCTGATAAACCGGATGTTCGTTTTGGAATGGAACTTACGGATGTGACAGAAGTCGTAAAAGACTGCGAATTCGTTGTGTTTAAAGGCGCTATTGAAAATGGCGGTTCTGTAAGAGGTATTAACGTCAAAGGGCAGGGCGCAATGCCAAGAAAGAAAATCGATAAGCTTGTGGAATTTGCGAAAGGTTATGGTGCAAAAGGGCTTGCATATATTGCGATTCAGGAAGATGGCAGCGTGAAATCATCCTTTGCAAAATTCATGAAGGAAGATGAGATGACGGCGCTTATCAAAGCAATGGATGGTGAGAATGGCGACTTGTTATTGTTTGCAGCAGACAAGACAAAACTTGTGTGGGATGTACTTGGCGCACTTCGTCTGGAACTTGCAAAACAATTAGAATTATTTGATAAAGATGAATTTAAATTCCTTTGGATTACGGAATTCCCACTCTTTGAATGGAGCGAGGAAGAAGGACGATACACGGCAATGCATCATCCGTTTACGATGCCGATGGAAGAGGATTTGGAATATTTGGAAACAGATCTTGGAAGAGTGCGTGCAAAAGCTTATGATATCGTTCTTAACGGAAATGAAATCGGCGGCGGAAGCGTCCGTATCTTCCAGAATGATATTCAGAGTAAGATGTTTGAATGCCTTGGATTTACACCGGAACAGGCACAGGAAAAATTCGGTTTCCTGCTTGAGGCATTCAAATATGGGGTGCCTCCGCATGCCGGACTTGCGTATGGACTTGACCGTATCGTTATGTTGATGGCAAAAGCAGATAGCATCCGTGATGTCATCGCATTCCCGAAGATCAAAGATGCATCATGTCTCCTTACGAACGCACCAAGCGGGGCAGATGCGGTACAGCTTCAGGAATTGGGGCTGGAACTGGCAAAATTAGAAGAAGAATAAGATTTTATGAGCTGGGGCAGGATTGTTATCTTGCCCTTGCATTTTCTGGTAAAAATCGGAAGTAAGAATCCGATCAGCGGCTAAATTAAATCTGTGTTAGGAGAATGAATTATGAAATTGCTTTTTAAACAACGGATGTTTTCATGGTTTGACAGCTATGACATTTATGATGAATTTGGTAACATCGTCTATGAAGTCAAGGGAGAATTTTCATGGGGACATTGTCTGAAAATTTATGATATGAATGGCATAGAAGTTGGGACAGTGAAAGAAAAAATGATGACATTTATGCCTAAATTTGAAATGTATTTTGGAGAAACATATGTAGGCAGTATCAGCAAAGAATTTGCATTTTTCAAGCCGCAATATAAGATTGATTATTATGATTGGAGTATTGAAGGAGAATGGCTGGAATGGGACTATACCATCACTGCCGCAGATGGCAATAAAGTGGCGGAAATATCAAAGCAAATATTTAAATTGACAGATACTTATGTCATCGATGTGGCAGAACCCAAAGACGCATTAGGAGTCTTAATGTTTGTGCTGGCACTGGATGCTGAGAAATGCTCACGAAATTAGAAATTAGCGTCAGAGGGTTTTTAAAAACCCTCTGACGCTAATTAACTATAATTAAGAATTTTATGAGTTGGGAATAAAAAGTCAAGCGAATTGTCAGAAAGAGTTTAAGCGGATAAATAGTAGGATAAGATAGAAAAAGTATCATATATTGGAAAAAATAGTTTGAGTCTGAGGAACAATTTAGGATGAAGCAATATTAAAGGCGTGTTCATGATAGATTATGGTAAGGAAATCATTAAAAAACATTGAAAATACAAGGAAAAGGAGTTGCCTGAATAGTCCGAAAGGCTAATTTTGCGTCAGAGGCTTTTTAAAAACCCTCTGACGCAAAATTTTAATAGCCGAGTTCTTCACCCACGAATACGACTTTGATACGTCCTGTATGGCGGTTGTGTCTTGTGATTACAATCTGGCTGCACATACATCCCGGTGCATGGCAGTCACCACATTTTCCGGTAATTTCGCAAGGTGTGTTTGTATGTAAACGTACGCCATTCGGTGGGGATGCGATATTGCGGATACGTGGTACGGCGCTTTCGACATCAGAAACGATTTTGTTCATGCCGACAACGAGAACTACGTATTTAGGTCCATTAATAAGACATGCAACGCGATTGCCATTGCCATCAATATTAACTAGCTGACCATCTAAAGTAACTGCATTAGAACTCATAAAGAAATAGTCAGCTCCGACTGCTTTTTGAAGATAGGCGCGCTGTTCCTCTTTAGTCCTTGCGTTAGAGCGGTCAAGCACCTCATAATTTCCGTTTTTAAGGGCATCTAAAAGACCGCATTCTTTAATAGATTCAGAGCCTCCCCAGGTAACAGATGCACCATCCGGAATCCAGCTAAGAATAGCATTCCTTGCTTCTTCACAGGTTGGATAGTAATAACCTTCCATATTACGCTTTTCCAAATTTTTGATAATGGATTGCGCCTGGCGCTTCCTGGCTTCTTTTTTTATCTCATTCATATGTAATGCCTCCTCTGGAAATGAAAATACTTATAAATATTATACATAGATATTATACAATATGTCATTTACCATTCACAATACCTTGTTGAAACGCATGATTGAAATAAAAAATAAAATTTTAAAAACCATTGACAAAATAAGATGTATATAGTATAGTATCTATTGTTCGCAACAAGTAAAGTAAAAATGCACGAGTGGCTCAGTGGTGGAGTATCGCCTTGCCAAGGCGAGGGTCGCGGGTTCGAATCCCGTCTCGTGCTTTCAAGCAGAAGGTCAGATAAAAGACTGGAGCTTAAAACTAAATAATTGTTAATTATGCACGAGTGGCTCAGTGGTGGAGTATCGCCTTGCCAAGGCGAGGGTCGCGGGT
>CAJUFN010000003.1:68853-74883 GCA_910585545.1 uncultured Lachnospiraceae bacterium | reverse complement strand
TCGAATCCCGTCTCGTGCTTTTTTACGTTGCAAGCAACTTTATTTCTATTAACAATAAGCACACATAGAAATACAAGCATGTATAGAGAATCTTCCAAAGGGAGGTTCTTTTTTTCTGGAAAATATGCTAAAATCGTAACATACTGCGAAATGGTTTAAAATGCAGACAGAAAATTACAAAAAAGAGGTGCGGCATGGAAGAGCAAAAATCAATCGGGCTGATTGTAAAGCAGATCAATAATATATATGAGAAAGACTTCAACAACAGGCTGCGCCGCCTCGGCATTACCGCATCCCAGTATGCAGTTTTGAACTACCTGTTTCACAGCCAGAAAGAAGAAGTAACACAAAGAGATATTGAGAAAAATATGTCTCTGAGGAACCCGACAGTAACTGGACTTTTAAAACGATTGGATGAAAAAGGATTTATTTTTTCCGTGCCAAGCACGAGAGACAGGCGGTGCAAAAACATTTATTTGGCAGAAAAGGCATACGACATCCAAAAAAGGATGGAAGCGGAGCGCAAAAAATTAGATAAGCGGCTTGTACTTGGAATGTCAAAAAAGGAAAGTAACGCACTTTGCAAAGCCTTGGAAAAAGTATTATATAATATAGAAGAACCGTAAAAACTGTAGTTATAGATAGGATTCAGCAAATAGAAGAAAGTAGAAGAGGTATTGAACGGATGGGATATGCAGACCAGATTTTTATCAGCATGTGCAGGGATATTATAGATCATGGAGTGAGTACAGAAGGAGAAAAAGTGCGTCCGAAATGGGAGGACGGAAGATTTGCCTATACGATAAAGCGTTTCGGCGTTGTAAATCGTTATGATTTGGCAAAAGAATTTCCGGCGCTGACCCTTCGGAGAACCGGAATTAAAAGCTGCGTAGACGAAATGCTTTGGATCTGGCAGAAAAAATCCAATAATATCAATGAATTAAACAGCCATATATGGGACAGTTGGGCGGATGAGAGCGGGTCTATCGGTAAAGCATATGGCTATCAGATGCAAGTAAAACATAAATATAAAGAAGGAATGATGGATCAGGTAGACCGTGTTATTTATGATTTGAAACATAACCCCTACAGCCGAAGAATCATGACCAATATTTATGTACACCAGGATTTAAGCGAGATGAATTTGTATCCTTGCGCATACAGCATGACATTTAATGTAACGAAAGAAAAGGGTCATGACAAGTTAAAATTAAATGCGATTTTGAATCAGCGCTCCCAGGATGTGCTTGCAGCAAATAATTGGAATGTATGCCAGTACGCAGTGCTTATGCATATGTTGGCGCAGGTGTGCGATATGGAAGTCGGAGAACTCGTGCATGTGATTGCAGACGCGCATATTTATGACCGTCATATTCCGCTCGTAGAAGAGTTGATCGCAAGAGAACCTTTCCCGGCGCCGAAGTTCTGGATAAACCCGGAGATTAAAGACTTCTATGCATTTACAACAGATGATATCAGATTGGATGATTACCAGACCGGACCGCAGATTAAAAATATCCCGATTGCGGTATAAGAGTGACAGGAGGAATATGGAATGAACTTGATTGTAGCAGTGGACAAAAATTGGGCGATTGGAAAAAGCAATAAATTACTTGTGAGTATTCCGGCGGATATGAAATTCTTTCGCGAGACAACTATGGGAAATGTAGTCGTAATGGGAAGAAAGACGCTGGAAAGTTTTCCGGGCGGACAGCCTTTAAAGAAGCGGACTAATATTGTTCTGACGAAAGATAAAAATTATAAAGTGAAAGACGCCATTGTAGTAAACAGTATAGAAGAACTCCTGGAGGAGCTGAAAAAATATAATTCAGAAAGCATTTATGTCATAGGAGGGGAAAGTATATACCGTCAGCTGCTGCCGTATTGTGATATGGCGCATATAACAAAGATTGACCATGCATATGAGGCAGACACATTTTTTCCAAATCTGGATGAGGATAAAGAATGGGAGCTGACCGGTGTCAGTGAGGAAATGACCTATTTTGACCTGGAATATGTATTTGCAAGGTACGAGAGGCGAAAATAGCCGGAAGAAGAGTAAAAACAACAATTGACAAGGATTCCGAAAACACGTATAATGACCATAAATTCATTGAAAAATGCGATGACAAGGAGGAGTACATAGTCATTGGAAGCAAAGAGAGAAGATGGTTGGTGTGAATCTTCGAGAAGAGACTATGGAAGTAGCCTTCGAGCAGCAGACTGAACGGAATTTTTCTGAAAAATTCTTACTAGGCTCTGACGCAGTTCCAGCGTTAAAGGGAAGCAGTATGGAAGCAATCGTCCGTGCTGGCAGAGTGCAAAGAGAAATCTTTGAAGTTAGGTGGTAACACGGATGCATATTCGCCCTAAGCATGATAGCTTGGGGCGTTTTTAGTTATATAAAGGAGGAGCTGTATGAGAAAAATCACAGGAAACAAATTATTAGTAAAAGCGCTTCGGGAAGAAGGAGTAGATGTACTGTTTGGTTATCCGGGCGCATGTACGATTGACATTAGTGACGAGTTATATAAACAAGATTATACAAAAGTTATTTTGCCGCGGCACGAGCAGGCATTAGTGCATGCCGCTGACGCATATGCAAGGGCAACCGGGAAAGTAGGGGTTTGCCTTGTAACAAGCGGACCGGGAGCGACAAATCTTGTGACCGGCATTGCAACTGCCAATATGGATAGCGTACCACTTGTATGCTTTACCGGACAGGTTGCACGTAATCTTATAGGAAATGACGCATTTCAGGAAGTAGACATTATCGGAATCACCAGAACGATTTGCAAATACGGTGTGACCGTGCGTAATAGAGAAGACTTGGGAAGAATCATTAAAGAGGCATTCTACATCGCAAGAACAGGACGCCCAGGCCCGGTTGTCATTGACCTTCCAAAAGACGTTATGGGGGAACTTGGAAGCCCGGAATATCCGGAGACGGTAAACATTCGCGGCTACAAGCCAAGCACCGGAGTACATATCGGTCAGCTCAAACGTGCGATTAAGATGCTGCACAAGGCGAAACGCCCATTATTTCTCGCAGGCGGCGGCGTAAATATTTCCCATGCGAACGAAGCATTTCGTAAACTGGTTGACATTACGCAAGTACCGGTTGTGACGACCATTATGGGTAAGGGCGCGATTCCGACAGACCATCCATTATTCATTGGAAATATGGGGATGCACGGAGCATATGCCTCCAATATGGCAGTCGGACATTGTGACGTATTATTTTCGATCGGTACACGTTTTAATGACCGTATCACTGGGAAAATCCATGAATTTGCGCCAAATGCACAGATTATTCACATTGATATTGATACAGCATCTATTTCAAGAAATATTCAGGTGGATATTCCGATTGTTGCAGATGCCAAGGAAGCAATTGAAAGAATGCTGGAGTATGTAGAGCCAAGTGATCGAAAGAGCTGGCTTTCGGATATTCAAAACTGGAAAGAAGAGTACCCGCTTACAATGAAAGAGAAACCGGTTGTAACGCCGAAGAAAATCATTGATGCGATTAACCGACAATTTGATAAGGCGATTGTCGTAACAGATGTAGGACAGCACCAGATGTGGACAACGCAATTTTTAGAGCTCAATGAAAATAAAAAGCTTCTGACTTCAGGTGGTCTTGGAACGATGGGCTATGGGTTCCCAGGCGCAATCGGAGCGAAAATCGGATGCCCGGATTATTCTGTTATCTCGATCAATGGAGACGGCGGCTTCCAGATGAATATCCAGGAGTTTGCTACAGCAACTATCCAGAAGCTTCCAATCATCTTATGCGTATTCAATAACAGTTATCTTGGCATGGTGCGCCAGTGGCAGAAATTATTTTATGGAAAACGCTATTCTATGACGGAATTAAATCCGATGGAGGAGGGAATGACAGTACCGCCAAAATACAGACCGGATTTTGTAGAGCTTGCAAGAAGTTATGGAGCAGATGGCATGCGTGTAGAAAAAGAAGAAGATATCGAGAAAGCATTTGAGGAAGCAAAAAAACATACAGATGGTCCGTTCTTGATTGAATTCATCATTGATGAAGAAGAACTGGTGTACCCGATGATCAAACCGGGCGGAACGTTAGAAGAGATGCTGCTTTGTTAAGAAAGGAGAACGCAGATATGGATATGAGATTAAAACAAAGATGGATTTCGCTTTATGTAGAAAATCAGGTTGGTGTACTTTCTAAGATTTCTGGGTTGTTCTCCGGTAAATCCTACAACCTCGACAGTTTGACGGTAGGTACAACAGCAGATCCGACCGTGTCCAGGATGACGATTTCCACCTTCAGCGATGAGGAAACATTTGAGCAGATTAAAAAGCAGCTGAATCGTATGGTAGAGGTTATCAAAGTCATGGATTTTACGAATTCTTCCATTTATATGCAGGAAATTCTCTACGTGAAAGTAAAGAAATGTACGAGAGAAGACAAGGAAGAATTGTTCCAGATTGCACAGACATTTGGTGCAAGAGTGGTAGATTATGGAAGGGACAGCGTGCTTTTGCAGTTTGTCCAGAAAGCAACGAAGAATGATGCGGTCATCAAATTAATGAAGGAAGAATTCCAGACACTGGAAGTAGTACGCGGCGGAAGTGTTGGAATTGAAGCGATTAATATGGCAGATAGGTAGAAATGCTGTTTTATTTAAGCCTGTTAGATACAGAAGAAGAAAAAAGTAAATTTGAACAATTATACTATCAGTACAGTAAACTCATGTACTTATGTGCATGGGAAATCCTTCGTGATGAACAGCTGGCAGAAGATGCTGTTCATGAAGCGTTTATAAAGCTTACAAAATATTTGAAAAAAATAGATGAAATAAAATGTAACAAAACGAAGCGTTTCGTCGTTATAGTGGTTGAAAGTGCAGCGAAGGATATCTGGCGCAAGGAAAAACGAAATAGCCATGAGACCTGGGAAGAGGTGGAACGGGAATATCATTTTACGGCGGAAGTAAATGTAAGTGGAATTACAGTAATAGAAGAAGCCATCTTGAAACTACCGTTTACCTACAGGCAAATCTTCCAGCTCAAATACGGCTGGGGATATGCCAACCGGGAAATTGCAGATGTCCTGGATATGCGCGAAGGAACCATAAGGCAGCGCCTGGCAAGAGGGAAGAAACTCTTGCAGGAGCTTCTTGAAGATGCGGGGGTGCATATGAATGGATAGAATACAGGTCACAGATGAACTTTTATATCGTTATATGCCTGGCCTGGAGGAAAAATTGTTGGATACATACCCAACCGAACAGGAGATTGCGCATGAATTTACGGCAGAATTTTATGAGCGGATGCAAAAGCTTTTAAAAAGAGCAAGGCAGAAGGAAAAGTATGGCGTTCCGGTAACAACGTGGAGACGTGTGGCGGCAGTGTTGAGTATTGTCACCATTAGTTCACTCACGGTTTCCTTAAGTGTAGAAGCAGTACGGCAAAAATTATATGATTTTGTGCAAACCATTTATGAAAGTTATACCGAATTTCTGTTTTCTTCCGAAGAAGAAAAGGTTGGGAAATTCGTACCGCTGTATCCGGAATATATTCCAAAAGGATATGAACTTGCGATAGAAGATGTGGGAGACACCCATTCTTTCTTAAGTTATGAAAATAAAGAGCAGGGCAGGTCTGTGTTCGTACAGCAAGATCAGATTACAGATGGTCTTTTGATGGCTGTAGACAACGAATACATCGTCAAGGAATCATACCCGAAGTTGGGAGAAGAAGGACAGTTGTGCTATAAAGAAGATGGAACGATAAGAGCAGTATGGAAAACGGAAAATTGTTTGTATATGGTTTCCGCGACAGATTTGCCAAGAGGGGAAATTTTAAAAATCTGTGAAAGTTTGAAATGATTAAAGAAGAAGTAAAAGTTCAGTTTTAGCCCGGCGTGTGGGCAATATATAAGAGGATATCAACTCTTTAGCCCACGCCCGGGCTATTTTTGCGTGGAAAATAAATGTTACGCCCAGTGCATGGGCGAAATGAGAGAGGAAAATAAGTGTTACGCCCAGT
>CAJUFN010000003.1:0-68753 GCA_910585545.1 uncultured Lachnospiraceae bacterium | reverse complement strand
AAAATAAGTGTTACGCCCAGTGCATGGGCGAAATGAGAGAGGAAAATAAGTGTTATGCCCAGTGCTTGGGAAACCCATATAAAAATATTAGTTTTTTAGCCCACGCCCGGGCTATTTTTGTTTCCAGACATACGACAAAAATGTCCGAGGGCTACTATTTGATATAAAAAATTGGAAAAATCCTAACAGTAAAATATAAAATGCAAAAAAAAATAAAAATCTTCCGTTTTTATGTAACAAAATGCAAGTCTTATTCGTTTTAGTGTGAAAAGAGAGAAATGGAGGAGAGGAAAAATGAAGCAAAAAAGAAAGGTGGGTAGAATCTGGATAGGGATATGTCTGGTGCTGTGCATTTTTATCAACAGTACTTTGATAGGATATGCAACCCGGGGTGCGTCAACGATGAGTATAGACGCAACGAAAACAGTTACATTAGGCAGATCTTCCGGTATGGCAACGGCATCCTGTAAAGTAACCGGAAATATGTCTAGAGTCACCAAGATTACAGTAGTAATGTCTTTGCAGAAGCAAAATAACAGTGGTACATGGACTACTGTGAAATCATGGAGCGGAACGGCAAATAATTATTATTATAATTTTGCAAAAAACATTTCAGTATCCAGAGGAGCCTATAGGGTGAAGGCCAATGTAACTTGCTATAGAAGGTCGGTATCGAAAACGTCAACACATTATAGCGGAACAAAATCATATTAAGAAAGGACAAGGGACATACGAATGAGAAAACGAGAGGGACTATTTTATAATTGGCAGCGAATCGTTGCTGCAATATTGATTGTTGCTGTATCGATGACTTCATTGTCATTTGAAAGTCTGGCGCGAGAAACAGGGTCGCAGGAAGAGCTTCAAACAGAAGAAGTTCAGGAAATGAAAGACTATGAAGTTGGCAAAGACAATGTCATCGAATCCGAAAGCACTGAAAATTCTACGACATATGATATCGGAGATGGATTACGCGTCACGGAATTCTATGCACAGGATGTACGTTTTCGGGATGAAGAAGGGGAGCTTGTCGATTATGATGCATCATTGGTAGAGGTCAATCAAGAGACAAGTGAACTGGGAAATATGCTTGATTCTTATGCATATGAGAATAAAGAAGGGGATATGAAGCATTATTTTCCGGAAAATCTGACAGAAGAAACGCCGCTTTTGATGGAAAAAGGAGAGAAGCAAATTCGGTTTGTACCGATGGAAGCAACTGTACAATTTCAGGTTCCAGAGACGCAGCCGGTTCATCTTCTGACGGAAAAAGTAGAAGATATCTATACAGAAGAAGAGATGGAACCAATCAAAACTTCCTATATATCTGCGGATGAAAATGTAAGTTTCGAGTATACGTCTCTTGAAAATGGTATCAAGGAAGAAATTATTTTGAAGTCCAGACCAGAGAACAATGAGTTTTCTTTCTTGTTGGAGATTCCGGGAATGACGATACGGGAGAATATCGTAGGCGGTGGAATGACCATTTATGCAGATGGAAAAATCGCAGCAGGAATCCAGGAACCTTATATGAATGATGCGACTGGAGAAGCCTACAGCGAAGACGTTGCATACTCATTGGAAACATTGGATGAAGAGGAAGGTCGGTATCGGATTACCATGACGGTGGACGAAGCCTATCTGGATGATGAAGAACGTGTATATCCAGTAACGATCGATCCAACTATTATATGGAACAGTGATTCCCAGATGAGCGAAGTGTATGCACTTAGCAGTTATCCAAGCTACAATTACCTGGAGTGGGATGTGACATCATTTTATTTGGGAAAAGGCCAGCAAGGCGTATCCAGAGCCTTTTTGATGTTTGGAGATTTGAGCAAGATTTCCAAACGCTATGTTAAAAAAGCAACACTTACACTGACGGAAGCAGGCGGCTCCATAGCAGGCAAGACAATTCAGGCATACCGTGCAGCAAAATGGTGGGAATTAGATAAGCTTACATGGAATAATCAGCCAGGAACAACCGGCGGCGTGGTGGGAAGTGTAACAACCAAAGGATTGTATGGCAAGACAGAAATGAATTTGACGTCACTTTTCCAGAATTATGCGGACCGTACTTATACCGATTACGGGTTGGTTCTGAAAAATGCCAATGAAAGCAGCAATAGTTACTTTGCAAAATTCTTTGGCATGCGTCATGCGACGGCAAGTTATCGTCCGAAATTAACGATAGAATATTATGACCGCCCAGCGAAACCGGTTTCCGTAAAAGCAGTACCGGAATATGTCAAAGCAGGAGACGCGACAAAGATAGAATGGGCAGGGATTACGTCGGGAGAACTTAGCTATATCCAGTATCGAAGTGCAGAGTATGACGAGAAAACGAAGAAAGAAATAAAGGCAGAGACCGGATATTCGACAAGTACAAAAATCGGTACGACTGCGAATGGAAGCGGAAATGTTATAGTAGGAAAATCCGTGCCATCCGGTTCTTATAAGACATATAAGGTTGCAGTCCGGGGAGTAGGAAAAAGCAGTGCATTAGGAGAAGAGAACGCAACAATTGTAAAAGTTGACAATGCACCGCCAAAAGGCAATATCAAAGTCCTGGCAAGCGGGACCGCACAAGAGACAGAGCTTTTGCAGGATACAGTAGAAATCATTGGGGAAGTAGATGGAACCGGTTCTCCGATCAAGACAAGTTCCATGAAGCTATATGACAGCAAAGGGGAGTTTGTACAGGATATCTACACGAATTCGACCCAATCCAAGATACAAAATGTCTTCACTCCGGATATTCCAAACGGAAGCTATACACTAAAGCTTACGATGGAAGATTCCGTAGGGTTTACTGCTGAAGTACAAAAACCGATTCGGATTGTGAATCAGTTATCGGCGCCAATCGTAAGACCAAAGATGTCAAATAACGGAGCGGTAGACATAGACTGGGAATTCACATACGCCGCTGCCGAAGTAGCAGGAATCGCCTATAAACTTCCGGGAAGCGAAGAATGGGTGACCGTAGAAAACGAAGAAGCAAAGATAAGTGGAACGATCAGAGTGCAGCTGCCGGATGAAGAAGGCACATATGATGTAGAAGTATGCGGAGTGGATATACTCGGGAACCGAGGAGAAGCGGCGACTGCAAAATGTACCATAGATAAGACAAGACCGGTTGCAATATTAAATAGTGCGGACAGAGGACTCATCTATGGAACTATTTCGGACGAAAATCTGGCAGAGTGGAGAATATTCTTAAGATACCAAGGAACTACTGCGGATCAGGTTCTGCTGCAAGGGAAAAGTGCAGTTGAGGATGGATACATCGGTCTGTTTGATACAAGCATTTTAGTGGTAGGACAGACATATAAATTATGTCTTGAAGTTTTTGATAAAGCAGGAAATAAATCAGAAACAGATATTTTCGTATTCCGTCAAGGAGAGATTAGTCAGCCAGAACGAGTAAGTCCTGACTTTATCATTAAACGCCCAAGATATACGGCACATACAGCAAAGCATATTGTATTTCCGGCGAATATTGACAAGATTGAACTGGAAAAATGGCCGTCAGCTTCCAGTGTGCCAGCCGGAACTACCAGATGGTATTGTGATGGAGAGCTGGTAAGTTCGGATCGTATTTGGAACAGTAATCTTCCAAGTGTTGAAAGCGGTTCGCACAGTATTTTGGCAGTAGTGGATAATGGAATGAATTTATATTACAGCCAACCACGAATTAAAAATAAAGAGATTATTCCAATCAGGACGAGTGATGACATACGACTGCCAGATGGATGTGTTGCATTCAAATTAAATATGGGAGACCAGGCGGGGCATGTCAGATTATACATAGAAGGGCTGGGGATATTTGATACTTTTTCCAGCACGAGGTATGAGATTGCAAGATTAGGAGATGGCCGAAAGGCAACTGCGGATATGGTAAGGATAACCGCGATGGGAGGAGACCTCAGTACGCTTGGCTGGACATTAGAGGTAGACTGTATCGACGGAGAAACATTCGAGTTATCTCCTGCTGAAAATTACCATCCATATGAAGCGGGTGTGAAAGATAAGCTGAATTACAAAACCTATCTGGAATGGGACGGTATTCAGGGGACTTGGCCGGAGAATGTGACTTATGAAGTATACCGTGGACAGGATGAAGGATTTGTTCCATCTGCCGATAATCTTGTAGCTTCTAATCTGAAAGCAAACTATTGGGCAGAGATGAATGTCAACTATTCACAGACATTTTATTATCGGATTCGGGCAGTCGAAAAGGATGGTGCCGGAAATATCATAAGAGCCAGCAGCTTTTCCGAAGAAGTAGCGAGTACCGTTATTGATGCAGATGAATATGTTAAACGCCTTGGATTAAAAGAATACTGGGAATATGCAGAGTTTGACACACCATCGGGAAACGGAGCAATTGAAAAAAGTAAGGGGAATCTCGTGTATACGCAAGTGGATACAGAGATTCCAAACGAACAGCTTCCGGTCATGCTGGAGCGTACCTACAACAGTCAGTCCTCCGAGAAAACCGCGTTTGGAGTGGGCTGGACCCATAGTTTTGATATGGAATTAGTCAACATCTGTAAAAACGATTCCCTGGATTTTAAAAATATCGTTTTAAAAGACGGTGACGGCACACTGTATTTCTATAGTCAGAAAGACGATGGAGCCTACATTTCCTCCATGGGAAAATACACGGAGCTGAAAAAGGAATCCAAGACCGAAGAAGTAGAACTTCCGGACAAAACCGTAGGAGTCAAGGACAAGAAGAAAAAAGTCAAAGTGGTCAGTGAGTTCACGATGAAAACAAAAGACAATGTAGAATACCGCTTCAACTCCAGCGGTCAGCTGATCTACATGTCAGAAGCAAACGGGAATTTCCTGTTGTTTGAATATGAGACAAATAAAGGTCTTCTTGCAAAGGTCATTACAAGTAAAAACTTAACGATGGAATTTGACTATTACACGGAAGCAGATTTTATCAAAGGCAAAGCAAGGCCGGATGTCCTTACGGTAAAAGAAGTCCGTCTGCCGGATACCAGTAAGGTAAATTACGAATATAGTGACGGAAGGTTGTCAAAGGTAGTAAAAACCGGAACGGACCAGACCTCTACCAGGGAGTGGACGCTTGGATACAATGCAGACAGGCAGCTGACGGATATATCGGATGCCTGCGGAAATATTTACGCCATAGAATATGATGGGAAAAAGGCAGATAAGATCATATATCCAAACCAGGAAGCGATTGCCCTTGAATATGACACCGAGCATAATAAGACAACCGCGTACAAAGAAGTAAACGAGAACGACAAAACAGAGCGCATTTTGCTGGAAACGAATACATTCGAGCCTTCTTCCGGTAACAGCATCCAGATGGTAGACAGCAAGGGAAGTTCTGTCACCTATGAATATACAGACAATCTGCGTACAAAATCGATCTATTCTACCGTATATCAGGAATTAGAAGGGCAAAAAGTCGTAGAAAAGACAACAGAAAAAACAGATACGACAAAATATTCCAACAGGGAAAGTATCACAGAAGAAGTGGATGAAGATGGTGTTAAATGTACGTATATTTATGATCCGAATGCACCGGAGCATTTAAGAGATTATCCGGTTGGATATCAGGAAGTGAATGCAGAAGGATATTTTGTCTTAGATGAAAGATACACCTATGACAGCTATGGAAATGTCATCCGTTCTTATGATGCCATTGACGGACGTGTCGTAGAGACGACTTATTATGAAGTGGATGATCCGATAGCCGGCAAGATAAAAGGTGAGATTAAGTCCGAGCGTGAGTATTATATCAATGACAGCGCCAACGACACCTCTACGGAGACGACCTATACCTATGATGCAGCAGGCAAGAAAACAGAAGTACAGACAGAAAAATCCGGTCAGTACACGGTAACTACCACAACCGTATACGACATCATGGGGCGTGAAATCAGTTCCACAGACACCATGGGAACAGCTACCACGACGGAATATGATCCATTTGGACGTGTGAAAAAAATTACCGTAAAACAGGGGGAAATTACAGATGTCATCACATATGAATATGATGCCAACGGCACGCGTGTAAAGGAAGTTGCGGAGGACGGAACGGTCTATACCTATGGCTATGACAATATGAACCGTCTGGTAAAAGAAGGAATCCAGAAAGATGACTTGTCAAAGAACTGGACGACAGAGTATAGCTATGGCAGCGTGGAAATCAACACCGGGAAAGGAAAAGAAACGGTAAACCATGTCTTGATCACAACGGAAAAGAATCCGGATGGCGAGATTATGGAAGTCACTTACACGGATACCTTTGGCAAGATCATTCGCCAGAAGAAAGATGGTCTGTATGTAGACTACGATTATGATACGGATGGAAATGTAGTGGCAAGCTGCCAGCTTGGAACAGATCCGGATAATGAGAATCCGATTGTTACAGCCTATCTGTATGATAAAAATGGAAATGCCGCAGGCCAGATATTGAATCCGGGATATGATGCAGAAACGAATGCATTTACCGTGACAAGCGATTCGCTGACACAGCAGATGACCTATGACAGTACCGGAAATGTACTGACTACGACAGATGGAGAAGGCAATACGACCTCCTATACCTACGATGCGAACAGAAGACTGACATCCGTGACAGAACCGGAGATCGCAGGAGAAGCCGCAAGTGTAACGAGATATCAGTACGATCAATTTGATACCTCAAGTAAGAACGGAAATACGCAGAATATCGTGACCGACGCGCTTGGAAGAACTTCGGTAACCACTTACAACATCACGATGCAGCCAGTCAGCATAGCAGATAAAGGGAATGGAAGCGTATCTGCAATCAGCACCAGTTACACCTATGACAGTAAAGGACGTACCTCGAAAGAGACAGACAGCCTTGGTACAAGCCGTATCTTTGATTATGACGGAAAAGACCGTGTTACTACGGTACATTACAAAAATGCATCCGGTGCGGAGGTGCTGCGTACCAACTACACTTATGATAAATCTGACAATGTGACTACGATGCTGGATTATACCGTAAGCGGAACAACGGCAACCTTATACCGTTATACCCAATTCAAGTATGACCGATTGAAACGTTTGACCGGTGTAACCGAATTAAATACGAATAAAGCGCCAACTGCAATTACGGCAGCTGAAAAAGAAGCGCATACAACGAAGTATAACTATGATATTGACGGCAATTTATTATCGGTCGTTTATCCACAGCTTGACTGGAAGGTTGCAGCCCTGGAATACAAATACGATACGAATAAATGGCTGCAAGGAATAGAGGCAGTATGGAAGGATGGAAAGAAAGCCATCATTCGTACTTATGAATATGATGCGTATGGAGCAGTTTCGGCAATCAAGGATTACCGCGCTATCTCAGATACCGGTGAAAGAGTAGAAAATCCGGCGTATACCACCTGCAGTTATACTTATGATGACTGCCGAAGACCGGCAACGATGTCTTATATGGACAGCACCGAGCCTGGAACGGTAAAAGAATCTTATACGTATTCTTATGACAAAAACAGCCGGCTTGTAGAGGAAACCATCCAGAACCTGTATCCGCAAAGCCCATCAGATTGTCAGAATGAAGTGCGCAGATACAGTTATGATGCGAGAGGACGCCTTATCAAGACCGAAGTAGAAGACTTGTTAGATGCAGCAGACAGCTATGTTACTACCTATACCTATGACGCAGTCGGCAACCGCCTGACAGAGGAAAAGAGCAGCGCAGGCACAGCGGAAACGACACGGTATACCTATAACAGCCTCAATCAGCTTTTATCCAGTGAGACAAAGAAGGCAGACGGAACCGTAACAGAGTCTAAGAACTATCAGTATGATGCGAACGGCAATCAGCTGAAAGCAGCAGACAGCATCAGCAAAAAAGAAACGCAGAATACCTATGACCCGGCAGGCAGACTTTCCACTTGCACCGTAAGAGAAAACGGCAAGACCATCACCCAGCAGACGAATCAGTACAATGGCTCCGGTACACGCATCCAGAAATCCGAAAATGGAACGGCGACAAATTACTATTATAGCCAAGGCAGTGTCCTCTATACCGAAGATGGAAGCGGCAAAGGGACAAGCCTGAATCTGCATGGAACAGCAGGAAATATCATTGCGACAGGAAGAAAGACAGGTAGTGGTGAAGGATATTACTATTACCACAAAGATCCGGCAGGAAGCATTACGAATCTTAGGGACGCATCCGGAGCGAGCATCGTCTCCTATCAATATACGGACTTTGGACAGACAAGTATTTACGGAAACGCAGACTTTTATAACGAAATCTGTTATAATGAAGCTATCTATGATAGAAGCACAGGACTTTACTATCTAAATGCCAGATACTATGATCCGGAAGATGGAAGATTCCTAAGCCGCGACAGCTACCGCGGAAATATTAAGAAGCCATCCACGCTTCACCTGTATACATATTGTGCAAACAACCCGGTAAACTACGAAGACCCAAGCGGACATATCGCCATTTCCAGAATTGTCGGTGGAATTGTCGGAGCAGCGGCAGGTATCTTTGCAGGAAGCAAGATTGCGAAGAAGACCAAGGCAAAAGGCTGGAAGAAAGTAGCGATTATTGCCGGATGCGCAATAGGCGGAGCAGTAGTCGGGGCAGTCGTGGGACCAAAGGTTGCTAAAGTTGCCAAGAAAGCAGTTAAGGTAATAAAAAAGAAACTGCCAAGTAAGACGAAGATATCCAAAGTAAAAAAGGCAGTAGAAAAGCCGAAAAAAGCAGTTAAAAAGGCAGTTTCAAAGGTGAAGCAGGCTATTTCGAAGGGCAAAAGTAAGCTGTCAGACGTGAAGAGTAAGTTAAAAGCAAAAAGGCCTGGGGGAAAGAAAAATTATAGTACGAACAAGGGAGCTAAATATGAAATTACTTGGAATAAAAATATTAATGCGACTCAAGAAGTAATTGAAGGAACAAATATTCCAAAATCTTTTACTATAAAGGGAATGAAAGTAAATGGAAATGAAGTATGGGTACATGGTAATGCAACCAAACATATGGGGGAATTTGTTAAATCGGCAAAAAGCTCAATTATGGTTGAAAATGAATTATTGTTAAGCTTTCAAGATTCTTTGACAAAAGTATTGCCAAAAGTACAGCTAGGTAGAAACTTTTTCAATATTGGCGGATGGGAAATTGGTATAAACGGAGACACGGGAGTTATATATCATGCATTGTACAAATAGGAGGTCAAGAAATGTATTTAAAGCAAATAGGCATTGGAAAAGAATCAAAAACTAATATAGCCTTTGAAAAAGTAGTTGATGATTTATTGATGATATCAATAATTAATGATTTCCAGAATGATGAGATACTAAGTTATTGGAGATTGACTAAGGTGACGGGGATTCCCCCTTTAGAAATTGGAATAAATTGTAAGAGTAATTATTTAGCTAGTATAACTTTTTATATTGACGCTACATATAAGGTAGAACATGACAGCGCTAATGTTGTTGTGGAAAGGGGAAATGTTCTAGTTGATGCATCTATCTTTACTCATACAAATGAATATTTTGATGTTTGCCAAAGTTATTCTGTTCAACTGAAAAATGATGCACTTCATTGTTTTTTTGAAAGGGGTACATGTTTCAAGAACTCATATAAAACGGATAAGCTTGAAATTTTCGTGGATAGTGAGAATCGAATAGTTGGATTTGCTATATGTGATTTGTCGAGCGAACAAATCGATATGATTAAGAGTTTATAGTAGTCTTTGATTTTAAAAGTAGTTGATGTTGATTGAGTAGAACAAACTTCTCCTTAAGTCCTCTTGACCAACCCAAAACAATAAAAGAGCACTCTCTGTTAAGAACCATGCCACGAAAGTGGTGCGAAGCATTCTTTACAGACTAAAGGAGAATATATGGAAAAGAAGGAATTTAAAAAACTACTAAGTAACATTTTGAAGCAATATGGATTTTACTATACTAACAAAAGATATTACCTTAGTAATAATGAATTGATAATCGTGATTGATACTCAAAAATCTAATTTTGAAAATAGTTATTATTTAAACTATGGAATTTTAATTAAAGAAATAAATCCAGATTTAGAATATCCAAAAGAGTATTTATGTGATATAAGAGGAAGATTCATTTTCAAGAAAGATAGCAAGATAGTGGGTGGTTTTAACCTTGAGGATGGAAAAGAGGATGAATTAAAACAATCTATTTCAGAAACAGTTGAAAATCTTTTATTACCTGTATATGAGGTGGGAGTAAGCGAATATTACAAAATTTCGTCTGAAAGTCTTTCTATGGCAACATTAAAAACTAAGAAATATCTAGGAATAGAATAGACGATAACTCAAGTGAATGGTAAGTATACGATTTGACGTCTACGGTGTTTAGAGTTCAGCGATGATTATTCTGAGGAGCTAATGGAATTAGCGTGGATTAATGATGATATTTTAAGTGCAATCGAAATTATTGAAAAAATTTTAGACAGAGAGCACAATACACAAAGTAAGGCAACATCAATAAAGTGGCAATATTGTATAATCAAAAGCTTATTAAATGAAAAATTAAGTTTTGAGGAATTATCTAGTAAATTGGATGTAATTTATGCCGATTTTGATTATCCCGAGGATATGGAAAAGTTTATTTCTTACATGCCAATAAAAGATGATTATAATCCTACTGAGCATACGAGAGAAGAAAATGAAAAAAGGATACTTAAAAAAGTGTATGATTTTCTTGTAAGAAAAAAGAATGAATTGATAAGACGTATTTGATTTTACATCCGGATTAATCTGGGATCTTACAAGGCAAGAAAATAAAAAGTATTAGTATTTAAAAGTAGTCTGATTTTGAGGAGGAAGAGAAAAGTATAATGCAGGTTTATCGAATGGGATCTTATATACTTACATTTGTTCAAGTGATGGCGGTTCCTCTTTGGCTCTCAGCTCAAAGTTATATGAAAGACACAGTTGAGGAAAGTAAAAAGAATCCAGGAAAAAGCAGATGGATGGTTGGCGGTCCTCTTTTGGTGATAATTATGATGGGAACAATGCTTTTGCAGATACCTGCGAGTGTGAATGAAGTTTATGAAGTATATCAAGGAGTTGTAACAGAATGTAAAAAATATCAGTATGGCATATCGTTGGGAGATTTCAATGGTTATATGGTAGTGTGTATAGATTCTGATACGCAGAAGGAAAAAGTATTTGATCAGTTAGCTTCAAAAAATATAGAAGTGGGAGATCAGGTAGAAGTAAGAGAATACATAGCTTATAGTATTCCGGTTAAGATAAACGGTATAGAGACAGATTATGAGAAAGAGGGACCTTATATTTGGGGAGATGTTGCAACAGATAGGGGTACCATGACCATTATAATAATGACAATGGTACTGATTCATTTCGTGCAATATATACGAAACAGAAAAATACGTTGCATGACAAGAAAAGGCATTGTTTTTTGGAAGCTGTGGCATTGTGGATCAAGTATGTTTTCGATATTGTTATGGGGCTGGGTTTGGATACCAGTTAAAAGTATGTTAATTGGTAATATAGTAGGATATGCTTTGTGTGTGTTGTATGGAGTCGGAGAAGTATGCAGATACTTATATTTATTAGAAAAACGAGGGTATGTGTGGACGGACGAGCGCAAAAAAGCTAAAAAGGAGGCTGAAATTGAAGAGAAAGCAGCAAAGTTAAAAGAAGAACAGCAAAGGCAGTTGGTACAGTTCCAAACATTAAATTATACGAGAGCAAAGAGATACTGCGAGTATAAATATGCCAAGAAGAAAAGAGAACGAAATGAAATGTTGTTAGCATTGGAAATTACTTGGAGTATGGGTGCCTTTATAGTGGTTACGCTTATGGATTCTCAAGTGAAATGGCTGATTACAGGAGGTGTAATTCTTCTTTTCCTAATCACGCCAATCCTTCTGTTTCGAAGATTTGCCAAAAAGAATGGGTGGCTTCAATCGGCAGCGGAGTATGGAGTGGAATATGCGGTAACAATGTTGGATATTCATGAAGAAAAAATATTTGTCTATACGGATGGTCAGGAGGAAATTTGTAAAATGGAGTTTGACGATGAAGTAAAGGCTAAGGATGGCACTTTGGTTGTGATCGTTCGAACAAAAGCAAAAGGAAAGACGTTTACTGAGACTATGGAGACGTGGGATTACATATCAGTACCAAAGGAGTAAGAGGACAAAAGGACAAGGTTAGGAGGAATTAGAATGGAACGATTACAACAGATGAGCATAAAAACAAGTATAAAATATCAGGAGTATAAGTATAAACTGTTGAGGAGAATGTGTTTTATGCTTTTGGCGGGTGTACCGCTGATGATATTATGTACAGGTGTAATATATATTGGAGTTATAGAGGAGTATAAAAATCTGTCTTTTGTGATAGGTGGTTTGGGAAGTGCTGGGCTTATATTTTGTGCATATATATTCCGAAAAACAATGAATGAATTTAAGGATGAGCCAAAGGTGCCATATGAATATGCGATTGTTCCATATAAGACTGAAGAGAAAGAGATAAAGGTTGAGGGGACAGATGGGGAAATATATCGTTTTGGGATAGCGAGCTCTGCAAGAACGCGTTATTTGAGAAACGGGGAAGTCGTGTTTATACGTATTCCTTGGAGTGGACACATTGTTCTGGAGGAAAGGGAGGTATGGGACAAGATAGAAAGCTGATTTGTGGATGAAAACAGGAAAACAAGAGGAGGACAAAAGAATGAGTGAACAAAAGAACATGAATGAATGGAATGAAACAACAAATGAAAACGGGCAGATGGACAGAGCAGGAAATGGAACAGAAACAGAAACAGTGAACTATGAGTATGATGCAAATTATTCTGCAACATCGAATGTACAGGAAGCGTCGAAGGAAAGCGTGGTGCTTGGAATTATTGGAGCATTTGCAGGAACATTGATTGGTGCAGTGTGTATTGTACTGCTTGGTCAGTGGGGATACATAGCTTCCATTTCCGGTGTGATTATGGGATTCTGTGCTTTGAAAGGTTATCAGATACTTGGCAAGGGATTCAGCGTAAAAGCAATTGTCATTTGTGCGGTACTTATGATTGTGATGGTATATCTTAGCAACTGGGCTACGTATGCGCTTTTAGTGGCAGAAGTATACGAAGTGGACGCCATAACATCGTTTAGATCGGTACCGATGCTGCTTAGTGAAGGTGCGATTGATAGTGGAATGTACTATAAAGATTTGGGGATGATTTACCTTTTTACGGCGCTTGGAGCAGTACCGACATTGAAAGATCATTTTAAAAGATAGTTTTTGAAAAAGAAGCTGGTGTGTAAGATCTTTGCACAGTAGCTTCTTTTGATGAAAGGATATTCCATATGTGGTGAAATCCTCGCTTATGGGCTGTTGGACATTTTTTTACTTCGCAGATTTCCTATGCCCACCATATTGGTCATGGATGTCCATATAACAAGCTTTATACCCCAAAATCTCGCAAAAGTTTGAAAAAATTGGACTTTTCAGCTTGCAACTTCGCAAATTTTTCCCAACGAGTGGGCATATCCATATAGTTTTGCGCATCTGTGTCCAACCCGCTTCACATAAATTTCTTGAATTCAAGCTGCTTTCCGACATGCTTTCTTAAACCAATCTACTATGGTTGAACTGTTGCCTTTGGACAAACAAATATTTACGGAAACACAGACTTCTATAACGAAATCGGTTATAATGAAGCTATCTATGATAGAAGTGCAGGATTTTACAATCTAAATGCCAGATACTATGATCCGGAAGACGGAAGATTCCTAAGCCGCGACAGCTACCGCGGAAATATTAAGAAGCCATCCACGCTTCACCTGTATACATATTGTGCAAACAACCCGGTAAACTACGAAGACCCAAGCGGACATATCGCCATTTCCAGAATTGTCGGTGGAATTGTCGGAGCAGCGGCAGGTATCTTTGCAGGAAGCAAGATTGCGAAGAAGACCAAGGCAAAAGGCTGGAAGAAGGTAGCGATCATCGCAGGCTGTGCAATAGGCGGAGCAGTAGTCGGGGTAGTCGTGGGACCAAAGGTTGCTAAAGTTGCCAAGAAAGCAGTTAAGGTAATAAAGAAGAAACTGCCAAGTAAGACGAAGATATCCAAAGTAAAAAAGGCAATGGAAAAGCCGAAAAAAGCAGTTAAAAAGACAGTTTCAAAGGTGAAGCAGGCTGTATCGAAAGGTAAGGAAAAAATTGTAAGATTCTCCAATCGAGGAAAATCTAAAGCAGAAATTCTGGAAAAGAATAGGAGAAGAGGAGCCGCGTTTGAAAACAAGAAGTTTGCTCAATTCCAGAAAAAATATGCAGAGGCACAAAAACAGATAACAGTAAGAACACCGTCAGGAAAGAGAACAAGACTAGACGCTATAGGGCTTGAAAAAAATGGAAATGTGGTTATTCACGAATTTAAATCTTCTTGGACAGCACCATTAAGGAAAAATCAAGAAGTGGCATTCGCAGAAATTTTGAAGCATGGTGCAACAGTAGTTGGAAGAGGAAAAGGAATATTTACGGGTGGATATTCTATAGATATCGGAACGGCAGTTAAAGTTATTAGACCATTATTTTGATGTTGCAGATTTGTAAATAATTGATACAATTTAAGATAACAGGGAGGCTTTACATAGTATTATAGGAAGCTGTTTCATGGGGACATCTGTGTAAAGGCAGATTCCCCATTCTGGCTTCGTTTTGTAACCTATATGTTAATTTGTTTAATAAACGCATTATAAAATCCAGAGAAAATGTTAATAGTTTTTTTAATGAATTTAAGTTATTTTTCCCGTTTGTGAGAAAAGAAAAACGATAAAAAGGCAGGGGTTCGGACATTTGGAGTTTACGTGGATGTTCAAAAATGCCATGGGAGGTGAACAGGGTGAAATGGAAAGAAATGAAAGAGCTTGAGAAGGAATTTATTAAAACAATGAGGGCGCTGGGGAAAGAGAGGGGATATGGGCATCGTGATCAAAGACTTTTTAAGAGAGAAGGAGAAGTGTTTGTCTGTATCTCATATGGTTTTATTGCAGGAATGGACACTCACAATTTTGATTATAATGTATATATAAAGAATTATTCATATGATAACATTTTCTGGAAGATTATGAATATGGAATCCAATTGTAATGAACCGGAATCTTTGAGAGCGGTTGGAGCTTTTTCAGCACCTAAAATTATGATAGCCCAAGAATTTTGGATGATAACAGGAAATGTGGAGTACTATGCCGAAAAAATATTTAAACAGGCTGAAGAAAGGAAGTGTGAATTTCTAAGAAAGAACTCCGTAAATGACTATGTTATGCAACATGATGAAATCATATATTCAAGTACATTAAAAGTATTGGCTTACATAGACATGGGAATGGAGGAAAAGGCAAAGGAACTTGCAGCAAAAGAATTAAAGGCTGGGAAATCAGGTGGTTTTGAAAACGAAGGAAGAGATTTCTTTGACTGGGTGGCTAAGAAACCTTCAGTATTACATAAGTGTAGGGTGTTATATTGGAAAATACGTAATAGGATTTAGCAGGAAAGGGAATAATTATTATGTCAATTAAAGATGTACATAAAATAGATGGAGTTGGAATTTCGAAGGAAGAGGATGCCTTGGTATTGATGGTGAGTGACCATGTAAAATGGAGGAATATAGAAAAACATTTAGATTTATGGAAGAATAAGCTAAATTCTTATATTCTGTTTATTGAAGAGAAACAATATGAGGAAATGTATAAAGACATAACATTTCAAAAATTTATTATAGAAATTTATTGTAAATATGAAATTCCTGAACAGGGAAAAATTTTTTTGGAAGCTGTACGGGAGCAAATAAAAGATTTAAATATTCTTGTTCGGACAGTAGTATGATAAACTTGGGAAAATGTTGTTAAAGACTAAAGAGAGTGATTAAAATAATATGAAACAAAGGGTAATAAAATCACCTATAGACGTTCAAGCAGCCGGAGTTAATTTTACAAAAAAAGAAGCAGAACAATATTTTCGGTGGTATTTGGAGCAGAGGGAAGAAAGAATTGAATATTTGCAGAACTTAGTTTATCAAGAAAGAGAAGATATTTCATTCGACTTTACGCCGGAGTCTCTGATAAAGCTTTGGGAGTGGTATGAAGGAAAGATTGTTGTAGAACCGCGTTCTACAGAGGAGATAGAAAAGGAAAGGGAAGAAGAAGTATACTGGATGCGACCTTATGTTCCAGAAGAACAGTTGGCATTAAGTACGTGTAATATAGCGATGGATGTTGCCATATATTTTGCGGAGGTGATGGTCAGGAATAATGCACCAAAAATATATTGGGGATATTATACAAAGCCTAGAAACATGGTTTCTGTTAATATGCCAGTATTACTTGGATTTACGGGAGG
This sequence comes from uncultured Lachnospiraceae bacterium, assembly GCA_910585545.1. GTDB lineage: Bacteria > Bacillota > Clostridia > Lachnospirales > Lachnospiraceae > An181. Next base: position 52,374 of record CAJUFN010000003.1, on the reverse strand, counting down.
AGCATTAGATCCCAGAGCAATTGTGATAAATTGTACGTGTCATTCTGTTAAAGAATTAAACTATAAGCGATTGTATGAAAAATATAAAATTTGGCTGAAGTATATTAAGTAGTATTAGGAATTTATGCATTGGTGAGGGACCATTTTTTATGCGACAGGGAAGAGAAATTTTAATGAAGAGTATGATCATGGAGAGGAGTGTGTTGTTATAGTTTTCAGAATTGTGGGAATAGGTTTGAAAAAATGAGTAAAAACAAGAGGAGGACAAAAGAATGAGTGAACAAAAGAACATGAATGAATGGAATGAAAGAACAAATGAAAACAGACAGATGGACAATGCAGGAAATGGAACAGAAACAGTGAACTATGAGTATGATGCAAATTATTCTGCAGCACCGAATGTACAGGAAGCGTCGAAGGAAAGAGTGGTGCTTGGAATTATTGGAGCATTTGCAGGAACATTGATTGGTGCGGTATGTATTGTATTGCTTGGTCAGTGGGGATACATAGCTTCTATTTCCGGTGTGATTATGGGATTCTGTGCTTTGAAAGGCTATCAGATACTTGGCAAGGGATTCAGCGTAAAAGCAATTGTCATCTGTGCGGTACTTATGATTGTGATGGTATATCTTAGTAACTGGGCTACGTATGCACTTTTAGTGGCAGAAGTATACGAAGTGGATGCCATAACATCGTTTATGTCGGTACCGATGCTGCTTAGTGAAGGTGCGATTGATAGTGGAATGTACTATAAAGATTTGGGGATGATTTACCTCTTTACGGCACTTGGAGCAGTACCGACATTGAAAGATCATTTTAAAAGATAGTTTTGGAAAAAGAAGCTGGTGTGTGAGACCTTTGCACAGCAGCTTCTTTTGATGAAAAGACATTCCATATGTGGTTGATCCTTGCCTAGTGCTGTTGGACATTTTTTCATTTCACAGACTTCCTATGCCCATCGTATTGGTCATGAATGTCTACACAACAAGCTTTATACCCCATAATCTCGCAAAAGTTTGAAAAAATTGGACTTTTCAGCTTGCAACCTCACAAATTTTTTCCAACGAGTGGGCATATCCGTATAGTTTTGCGCATCCGTGTCCAACCCGCTTCACATAAATTCCTTGAATTCAAGACTCTTTCTTGTACGCTTTCTTAAACAAATCTGCTATGATTGAATTGTTACTTATAGAAACATTTTTTATTGGTTTAGTGAAAGAATATCTTGCCGATGGAAAGTATGCTTATAAATTAAAACAATATCAAGCGGTTGGTATTGGATTTGTTGATGGAGATTTGCATATTTGCTGGATGCAGTGAAAGAACATATTCCATAAGCAAACAGAATGCAGGAGAACAGCATCAAATCTCGAAAGCGGATTATGAAGCATTTAGAGAGATATATTTGATAAAGAAAGGAATGAATGGCTTTATTGAGATAATATATATAATTCCAATAACGGCAAAAAACATGCAAATTAAATATAAAAATGTTGAGATTTTTGCCGATAACGTGGTATACTATATCGTAATGAAGTTTAAATTTAGAGTTGATTTATGACGGAGAAGAGCAGATGCGATACCTTTCAGTTACTGAAATAGCTAAGAAATGGGATGTGTCGGAGCGCAGTGTTAGAAATTACTGTGCACAGGGACGAGTAAATGGAGCGTTTCTTACCGGCAAGACTTGGAATATTCCTGAAAATGCAGAGAAACCGGAGCGCTCCAATAAGAAGAAAGAGCAGCCGATTACATTGCTAAATATTCTGCAAGAACAGAAAGCAAGTAAATATTCCGGCGGAATTTACCAGATTTGACATACAACTCTAATCGTATCGAAGGCAGCTGCCTTACCCATGATCAGACCAGATATATTTTTGAAACTAACACTATCGGTGTAGAAAAAGAAGTGCTGAATGTGGATGATGTGATTGAAACAGCAAATCACTTCCGTTGTATTGATATGATTATCGACAATGCAAAAGCGACACTGACAGAGAAGTCCATAAAAGAACTTCATCTGATCCTGAAGAACGGAACCAGTGATTCCAGAAAGGATTGGTTTGCTGTTGGCGATTATAAAAAAATGCCGAACGAAGTTGGTGGTATGGATACAGTACTTCCGGAAGAAGTAGCCGATAAAATGAAAGCTCTGTTGACAGAGTACAACGGAAAAGAAGAAAAGACTTTTGAAGATATTCTGGACTTCCATGTGAAGTTTGAACGAATTCATCCATTCCAGGATGGGAATGGTCGTGTGGGTAGACTGATTATGTTCAAGGAGTGTCTGAAATACAATATTGTTCCGTTCATCATCGAAGATAATTTAAAAATGTTCTATTACCGTGGGTTAAAGGAATGGAACAATGAGAAAGGCTATCTGACAGATACTTGCTTGATGGCACAGGATAGATATAAAGCATATTTGGATTACTTTAGGATTAGTTATTAACATGCATGGAGAATTATTATACTTCCAAGTGAAATCCAAAAATCTGATGCGGAACTTATTTTTCATGGTAAAACTACGATCCAGCTGATGAAAACTATATATGTACAAATTCCTTTTTCCAGGAGAGTAGAAGGCATCATGCGGCTATGCAGGTGCTTTTTTAGAATAAAACGGATTCTGCATTGTTCCGTTATTTTGAAAAGTGTTGTTCCGATGTTGTTGATACTGTTCCGTTAAAGTGGTATAAAGAAATTATTAAATAGAGTGGTTATGGAATTTTTGAAATTGAATATTTTCATGATTTAAAATAATCATCTAGGAGAATATTTAGAAAAAAGTATTGACTCTGACATTACGTCATAGTTTATAGTAGGATTACCACAGAGAAAGAGGTGATCTGCAATGATGACAGTACATGAAGTCAGCAAAATATCGGGAGTAAGTATACGCGCTCTCCACCATTATGATCATATCGGGCTTCTGCCGGCCACAGAAGTAACCGAAGCAGGCTACCGGCTGTATGATGAAACAGCGTTAGAGTGCCTGCAGCATATATTGCTTTTCAAAGAACTGGAATTTTCACTGAAAGATATTAAGGAGATTCTGGATAGTCCTGATTTTGACAGGAGTAAGGCATTGGAACAGCAGATACATTTGCTGGAGCTTCGGAAAGAGCATTTGCAGAATCTGATTGATCTTGCCTGTGGAATTAAAGCAATAGGAGTGAAGCGGATGAATTTTGAGGCATTTGATACAAGAAAAATCAATGAATATGCGGCGCAGGCAAAAGCATCCTGGGGAAAGACAGACGCATATAAAGAATATGAACAGAAATCAAAAGGACGGAGCAAGGAGGTACAGCAGAAGCTGAATGTAGAAATGATGAATATCTTTGCCAAGTTTAGCAAGATAAAAGAACTGCCGCCATCCAGTGCCGAAGCAGTGGCTTTGGCGAAAGAACTCCAGGATCATATCACGGAGAATTATTATACATGTACCGATGAGATACTTCTGGGGCTTGGGGCAATGTATGCCGGAGGCGGAGATTTTACAGACAATATAGACAAGGTTGGCGGTGAAGGAACAGCGGTATTTGCCTGTGAAGCAATTAAAGCGATGATTGCAGAAAAAAGCGTGCAAGCCCCTTCATAACTATTTGAGAGGAATGGTTACAAAGAACGTAGCGCCGCCGCCTTGTGTATCTTTGAATCCAACCCTGCCATTCAGCATTTTTGCCAGTTCATTAGCGATACTTAATCCCAAACCGAAATTTGATTTATCAGTTCTTGATTTATCAGCACAATAGAAACGGTCAAAAATATATGGCTTGTCTTTTGGGGCAATTCCTTGTCCGTGGTCTGCCACAAGAAACGTTATATTTTTTGCCGTTACTTCTGTTTGAATTTCAATATGCCTGTTATTTACGGAATGGTGGATTGCATTATCCATATAAATATTCAGTATCTGCATGAGCCTTTCTTGATCTGTATAAAGCGTCGGGTAACTGTTTTCCGGAATATCCAAATGTAAAGATATTTTTTTGCTAATGCAAATCGGCTCATAAGATTCATATAAAGTAATCAGTAACGTATCAATATTAACATCACTTTTACATAACGACCATGTGTTAGCGTCAGAGGACGCTAAAAGCAGCATATCTTTTACCAGCCTTGACATTCGCATACATTCAGAATCTATAGTTTTTATTGTTTTTTGAAGTCCTTGATTATCCGCCTGTTGCTCCAACTGCTCAACATTAGCAAGAATGACCGCAAGCGGAGATTTCAGTTCATGTGAGGCAGAAGCAATAAATTCTTTTTGACTTTTTAAAACCTGTTCTGTCGGTTTAAATGCTTTCTTCAATAGCAGCCGGCTTACAAAGATTACGGATGATAAAGCAATAAACCATAGAGCAAAATAGGAAGGAAATTGTTTTTGCAAGATTTGAAAAGCGGATTTTTGCTTATAAATCAGTGCTAAATAATACGTCTTATTGTTTTTGGAAATTACTTTTGCGGAAATTCCCCAATATTTTTCATTGGATGTGCCAGTAATTTCAATAATCCCATCTTGCTCTGACATAGACGAAGGATCTGTAACCAGTGTCAGCTGCTTGGATATTTGACTATTAAAATTTTCCAGAAGTGTTTTTGCATCCGTAGGGAAATTCAAGTTGCTTTTATATATCACAGTTCCATTAGTGTCTTTAGCAGAGCAGAATATAGAATATTTATCTTCGTAAGAATGTAGTACGGCTTCTATGTTCTGGTCACTGTCTTCCAGCTGATAAATCATAAATGTAGCCATTCTCTGAAAAAAGGTACTGTCATTCACAGACTGCTCTTGGATATAGTTTACGGAAAGAATACCTATAATCAGTGTAATGATCAGCATAATCGAGATTGTAAACATGATATGCAGCTTTTTATATAAATTATTAAGCATCGAATCCCTCCAGTTTATATCCGGCGCCATAGACGGTTTTTATTTTGCAGGAACTTTGAAGCTCTTTTAACCGCCTGCGGAGAAAAGAGATATAATTATCTACGTTTCCCGGTTCAACGTCGGAGCTTGTTCCCCATATTTTTAATATGAGTTGTTCTCTTGAAAAAAGCGTTTCCGGATTTTGCATGAGAACATATAATAATTCGGATTCTTTTGCAGTTAAAAGAATCTGTTTGTCTTTACAAAGTAATTCCCGGTTCATTTTATCAAATTCTAAATCTGAAAAAATCATTTTTTCATTTGTTCTTATTTCTGCTGGTCTGCGTGTCAGAGCCCGTACTCTTGCCAACAGTTCCTGCACATGGAATGGTTTTACTAAGTAATCGTCAGCGCCACCGTCTAATCCTTCTATTTTGTCATCAAGTGCAGACATTCCGGTAATGATGATAACGGGGATAGAGATTCCCTTGGCTCTCATGGCCTTTATAATGGTTAAACCATCAATCACAGGAAGCATACGGTCTATAATGGCCAGATCGTAAGAGTAGTCTGTATTTAAAGCATACAACATAGCAGTTTCTCCGTTATTACAGGAATCAACGATATATCCATTTTTCACTAATTCCAGTTGTATGATATTGCAAAGTTCTAAATCATCTTCTAATAGAAGTATTTTCATATTTACCCAATCCCTTTCTACCTATCATAAAAAACAGTATAACAGAGAAGTATCTAAAAATCCTGTAAAAAACCAGAAAGAATTTCTTTCATCTTACAGGATTTTTGGAAAGGTTTTTATTTAAAATAGTGGCACAATCAAAAAAGAAAGGTGGAATGATAATGAAATTCACAAAGTTTATGCGAGGTATATTGATAGGAATGTGCGTTCTGGCATTGTCCGGGTGCGGAGTATCAGAAGGTGGAAGTTCAAAAAATACAGAGAACAATGCCACAAATGATAATACCGTCAATGATTCAAAGGGTAATGACATATCAAACGTGGCAGATAATGTGGGGACGTCAGACAATACAGATGGGGAGAGCTTGATTCGTTCAGCAAATCTACAAGGAAGTGTTGTTGAATTTTCTGATAGTGGCTGCACAGTCACTCCAGTAACAAATGAAGATGAAAATACAGCGGTTGTCGCTGCTCCCGGAAACGAGAATGATGAAACGAATGTAAATATATCTTATAAAACAGATTGCATTTTCCAGAAAGCAAACATAAATATAACAACTGGAAAAGCAAGTATTAACGACGCTTCCATATCAGATATAAAGAAACAAACTTCTTTGTTAATTTATGGTGATTTTGAAGATACGCATAATCTGACAGCTGCAAAAATAATCATTGTGCGTTATGAGTAAAGGAGGTACATTTGTGACATTTTATCAACTGGCGTTTCGTTATCTGAAAAGGAAAAAGGCAAAAGCGATTCTTTTGTTTTTCGTGTTATTACTGGTTAGCAGTATGATATTGAGCACCAATATGATCCTTAGGGCAACAAAAGATTCTAAAGTCGCGATACAGGAAAAAGCCAAATCCAAAATTGTTTTGGAAATTGCAAAAGAAGAAAATAAGATAACACAGCAAGAAGTAGAAGAAATATTGAATTTAGAAGAAGTATCGGAGGTCAACTGTCAGGATAAAGGGCAGGCGTTTCCAAACAATTTTTATCCTGTCACGACCAATGATTCTATGGAAGAAAACAACCAGAAAATAGCGCTGCTCTCTTATGATGATTTGAAAAATGACAGTGCATTTTATGAGGGGCAATACCGCCTTGTTTCTGGCGAATATATTGCAAAAGATAAAAGAGGGGCTGTTATCAATTCTTTGCTGGCGGATTCCAATGGGTTAGAGTTGGGGGATGATATTAAAATAGAAAATGCAGAAGGGAAGATTATTTCCTTAAAAATTGTCGGGTTGTTTTTAGCAGGAAGTGAACGAAAACAGACAGAAAAAATGAATTCGGCAGACAGAATTGAAAACCAGATATTTGTAGATAACGAATCGTATTCGCAGTTCTTGGGAAATACAGGATATTATAAAGTTTCGGTATACTGTAAAAATCCTGAGCAGCTTTCTATGATGGAGGAACAACTTCGTTCTGTTCTTTCTGAAAAGGTAAGTTTTACTTCTTCTGATACTTTATACAGACAAATGGCGCTGCCGTTAGAACAGATTACAAGAGTAGCAAATCTTATGCTTGTTCTGACACTTATAACTGGAATCGTGATTGTATCACTTTTACTCTGTATGTGGATGCGTACAAGGCAAAAAGAGGCCGCTATTTTTACTAGTATTGGCAAATCAAAGTACAGTATTTTTTTACAAGTATTTTTGGAGTCTTTTTTGGTGTTTATGGTATCTGTAATTGGTGCCTGTGGTTTGGGCAGTCTTATGGCTGGATTTTTACAGAAAGCGCTTACTCATTCGGAAACAACAGAAATTTCTTTGAATGTTTTTCTACAAGGAAAAGATATAGGCAGTTTAATGATTTTGGGGAGTTTCATTGTATTGGCGGCGGTGGTGGTTTCGCTGTTTCCAATATTAAAAGCGAATCCTAGAGACACTTTATCAAGAATGGAGGGATAAGAAATGAACAGTTTTCAGTTGGCCGTGCGTTCTGTAATAAGAAAACCTGTAAAGAGCATTTTGCTTTTTTTAGTAGTTTTTATTATCAGCCTGTTTCTGTTATCCGGTATGACAAGCAAAAATGCAAGTGTAGCAACTCAAGATAAAACAAGGCAGGCTGTAGGTGCAGGGTTTCTGCTCGCAGAAAATGAAGCGAACCGTCATACAAGGATTGACGAAGTATTAAACAAACTTGGGGAAAATGTGGAGGGCAGCCTGGATGGCGTTCTCGTGGAAAAACTGGAACTTGCAGGGGGTACGTCTTGGAGAGTATCTACAGATAATTCATTTGAAACACTACGAATGGAAGATATAGAAGAAATTGCGTCTGTTTCAGGGATTCTCGATTATAACCTAACAACCGCTGTTACTGCGGTAAATCCAGTGAATTTTTCCAGAATAGAGGACAGCGATGTAGACCAGAGTTCGGATATTTTAGGAGTTAGTCTGATTGGGAATAAAAAAATGGAGATGGATTCTAATGTGTTATCGGGAAATGTAACGATAAAAGAGGGCCGTCTGATAAATGCAGATGATTCTAATGTATGTGTAATTTCAGAGGAATTAGCAGAAAAAAATCATTTGGCTTTAGGGGATAAGTTAAAATTCAATGATTACCATGATAAAGAAAACTCGATTGCCTGTGAAGCGGTCATTGTTGGTGTTTATGAAGTAAAACAAAAAATGACGCCTTATATGTGGGGCGATACTTACCGTTCTGAAAATGTGATATTCACGGATCTGGATTTTCCGGAGAAAGCAGATGGGAACACAGGGAATCCATTATATGAGAAAGCATATTTTAAAGTCCGGAATGTAAATCAATATGATTCTGTAAAAGAAGCAATTAAAAAAGTGGATATTGATTGGGAACGCTATGATCTGATTGACAATAACGGAAATCTTGAAACGATGTCCTCTAATTTCAATGATTTAGAGAACATCAGTCAAATGCTTCTTGTTATAGTAATTGGCGCCGGTTCTGTTATTTTAAGTTTGGTATTTGTCTTTTGGATAAAAAACAGGGTTCAGGAAATCGGTATTTTACTTGCACTTGGAACAGCAAAGGTAAAAATTTTAGGACAAATTCTTTTAGAAGCATTTTTAATTGCTGCTATGGCAATTATGCTGTCTTTTACCGCAGCGCCCGGTGTTTCAAAGATAACTGCAAACTATTTGGTAGAACAACAGGTGCAGCAGGAAAAGGAGCAAGCTTTGTTAGACGAGGGGAAAGTTGCGAAACCATTTGAAGAATCAGAACAAACGGTTACAGATGTTATTGTAGCCATTTCACCTCAGATTATGTTACTTGACATGGGTTGTATCGTTGTAATGATTATCTTTTCAGTTGGTGTTTCCGGCATTATGGTAATACGCAGGAATCCCAAGGATATTTTTAGTGAAATGAGTTAAGGAGGTTTCGGAAATGATATTAGATGTAAGGAATGTAGATTATTTTTATAAATCACAGAAAAAGAAACAGATTCTAAAAGATGTATCTATAGGATTTGAGGAAGGCAGATTTTATACGATCGTGGGCCAAAGCGGTGCAGGAAAAACAACATTTTTATCGTTGCTTGCCGGACTTGATACTCCGGTAAAGGGAAACATTTTTTATAACGGTGAAGATATACAGATAAAAGGACTAAATTTCCATAGGAAACATAATGTATCTTTGGTTTTTCAGAATTATAACCTGATTGATTATCTGACTACGGAGGAAAATGTCAAACTGGGCGGGAATAAAAATCCGGAAACTCTGTTACGGGAAGTAAATATTCCTTGCGAAGATTGGAAAAGAAATGTTTTGCAGCTATCCGGCGGTCAGCAGCAACGAGTAGCCATTGCCAGAGCTTTAGCCAGTGACGCAAAAGTATTGCTGGCAGATGAACCGACAGGAAATCTTGATGAAGCTACTGCAAATGAGATTATCGCGCTATTAAAATTAACAGCACACGAACTTGGAAAATGTGTAATTGTCGTAACACACAGTAAACACTTGGCAGAAGAAGCCGATGAAATTATCCAGATAAAAGACGGAGATTTGATGTTTCATACAGAGAGTGAAAATTAAATAAGATATGATTTAGTAAAGTACGATTGACTAAAATATATATTAGCATTATAATGAGGATGTAGAAATGGAGGTGCAGATATGTTTATTGAAAGAGACAAAGAATTAGAAGCTTTAGACAGATTATATAAATCAGATAAGTTTGAATTCGTCGTAATATACGGACGTCGTCGTGTAGGAAAGACAGCTTTGATCAATCATTTCATTGATAATAAAAAGGCTATCTATTTTATGGGTGTAGAGAGTAATGAGAAGCAGAATCTGGAGAATTTCAGCAAAAGTATCATTGAGTTTAGCAGCGGAATTCAGGCAGAGACATCCTTTTTGTCTTACCAGACTGCACTAGAGTATGCATTTAAGTTAGCAGAGAATGACCGTGTTATACTGGCTATAGATGAATATCCATATGTGGCAAGAGCATCAAAAAGTCTTGCTTCTACATTGCAGATGCTAATTGACAAATACAAGGACAATTCAAAATTAATGCTTATCCTGTGTGGATCTTCAATGTCATACATGGAGGATCATGTTCTTGCGTATAAAGCTCCGCTTTATGGTAGGAGAACTGCACAGATGAAGATTATGCCGTTTGATTTTGAAGAGTGCTGTACTTATCTAAGTGGGTTGTCAGATGAAGACAAAGCATATGTGTATGGGATTGTGGGAGAAAGCACTACGGTTTGTACTGGATAATACTTCTGCCATTGCAAGAGGAGCCGTGAATCTTGTTTACAAGAGAATCGAAGCACAGCTCAGTGATTATATGGGTAGAGTATTTGAAGAAATATGTAAGCAGTATTTATGGAAATTGCTTCTAGAAGGGCGTATGCCAATAGAATTTGTATCGCTTGGGCGTTGGTGGGGAAATGATCCAAGAAAGAAAGTTCAGACAGAGATTGATATTATGGGCGAGCAGGATAGCAGTTCGGCTATCTTTGCCGAATGCAAATGGCGAAACGAGAATGTTGACCTTGATGTGTTAGAGACTTTGATTGACCGAAGCGGATTGTTCCATTATACAAAGGTACACTATTTCCTGTTTTCTAAAACTGGATTTACAAAAGGATGCATGGAAAAGGCTCAAGAAATGAGAAATGTAACGTTGGTAAGTTATGATGATATTGTGAATATTGGCCGAATTTTTAATGTGTGAGTTTAATAACCGAATATTATGTAACTGTAAATAAATTTTCGCCGGGTCAGGTGATAAAGGACACTCACCTTCCCGGCTATTTGTTACTATTATTGTATTTGACACTTTGATGATTATTCTGTTCTGATTTTAACCTTTTTACCAGAAAAGGCGATTCCGAGTTTGAGGACATTGGTAACACCAATCTCAGACATTTCTGAATCATAGCGTTTCTGGTCAATCTGAGTTAATGCTTCTTTAGCAAGTTTATCGAGTGTATCGTTATTCAGATTGCTGCCCCATTTGAATCCCATGATGATACCTGGATATTTTGAAGTTTTTGGGAATAAGCAGATGTCATATCTGCCGTCTCCGGATTCGCGATTGGATTTAATCTTATATTGATTATCCATCAAAGCGATAAGGCCTAAAAACAATCCATGATAAAATCCTTCTGAACCGCCATCATAGAAACTGATGGATTTATCCATGTATTCAGCAATGGCTTTTTGTAATTTAGACAAGTCGCCAATATAAAGACTTTCTGCAATCTTATTTGCAGTTGTTCTTGTAATTGCACCAATCTGCAATAAATGGGAGAGTATTTCGCTTTTATAAACGGCAGCAATTTCTCTGTTTGGAATGGATACCTCGCACAAATAAGAACCATCCGGTTGAAGTTCTTTTTTTGATATTTTGAGGTAACCGGCTACCAACAATAAACTATAAATATTACCTGGATCTTCAGAAAGTTCACGGTAAACAACGTTTTGATCAATTCGTGCAACAACATTTTCTCCTTGCAACAGAGCATGGAGGCGTTCTGTGATATCATCAGTTGCAACTTTTAACACGTCATCAAGAATCTCATTTTTGCCTGTATTTACCCAATAAGCCTGTGGAACACAGCTTTTTGATACGTAGTTGATTACGGACCAAGGATTGTAGATTTCTTCATTTCCGAAAAGATAGCCATTATACCAATCTTTAAGCTCTTCTTCTTTATCAAGCACATTATAATATGCAAGCATATCAAGAACTTCTTGATGGGTGAATCCAAAGAATTTATCATAATCACAATCCATAATGGAATTCACATTTAAATTATTAAGTCCACTGAAAATACTTTCCTGTGCAATTCCTGTGAGGAAACCGTAAGAAAGATTTTTATTATCTTTGAATGCGCCGGAGAAAAAATTTCTCATGAATCCAATGATTTCATCGTAGAAATCTTTTGAATAGCCTTCCTGAATTGGCGTGTCATATTCATCAATGATAATAATTGGTGCTATATTATAGTGCTTTCTCAACATTTGTGATAGCTTTTCTAGTGCGGACGTAAGGTCTACTTCAGATGCTGTGCCATTAAGAATTCTTAAAAAATGTTCTTTTTCGTACTGAGCAAGTTTATCGCTATCAAGAAGTATTTGATGTCTTCCAAATTCAGCTTGTAAAAGTGCTTTTATTTTATCAAGTGTTATGGACCAAGATTCAAATTTTATATCTTTAAATGTAAGAAAAATAACCGGATATTTTCCTTGATGATCGTGATAAGTCTTACCGCATTTCCATATATTAGTTCCAACAAAATATTTGCTTGTGTCTTCATCTGAAATTTCAAAAAATACTCTGAGCATATCCATGTTCAAAGTTTTACCAAAACGTCGAGGTCTGGTGAATAAAGAAACTAGTGGCTTCTGGTCAAGAAATTCCTTAATCATTAAAGTTTTATCAACATAATAGTATTGAGATTGTGCTCGTGCGTAATCTGAAATTCCTATTGGAAGAGTTTTAAGAACTTGAGGTTCAGCAGATGTAGTATATTTGCCAGAGGTGATGCGACCATCATCAGGTTTTTTGGCATCATCTGGAATCTGCCAGCGACTATTTACTTTTATGGCGCCCGGAATTTTACCTTGTTTGCAAAAATTATTTATTGTACGAATCGATAGACCCCATTCCAAAGCTTTTTCTTTGCATGTCATCATTATTATCAACTCCAATCAGTAATATAATTAACATCTATTTCGCATATTATACAATACTTCTCGCAAAATATCAAATTGATTTGATATCTTGCGAGAAAATAAGCATATCTTGCGAGGGAAGAGTGGAAATTGGTGCATAACTGTTGATTGGTGTCCAGGGGGTATAGAACAGTCAAACAGAGAAATAATATATTTTGAACCACTCTGTAAGTTGCCGAAATAAAAACAATAAACAGATTGAATGTTGCAAAAGTCAATGAAATATTGACTTTTGTGAGCGTTCTGAATATAATAAGAGTGTGAAATAGATTTGCATTGCAATTATTATTGGAGGTGCTTGTGATGGTAAACATGAATGAGATTATCAGTAACAATATCATAAATATCATGAAACAGAATGGGAAGAAGCAGATTGATCTGGCTGGTTATCTCGGCGTGTCTAAGCAGATTATAAGTAAGATGCTTAGTGGAGTCAGAGTAATCAATGCGGTTGAGCTGCAGAAGATTGCAGAATTTCTTGGCGTTTCAATGGAAAGTCTGGTCAAGATTCCGGGGATTATTCCAGAGACTAATGCAGTAAAAGCATTTATGGGAAGGGTAGAATCTACAGAAGCAAAAGAAGGACTGAAAATTGCAGACGAGATTGCAGATATGATTTGTTTCTATGCACGCACTCGTGAAAATGCAGAGAAAATGCTGCAGCCGTGGGAGGCGTAAGCCTATGTGTAAAGTTTTAGAGAATAGTCTTTTTATAAAGGACAAAAAGAAATATAAAACAATAAGTGAATGTGTGACACGTTTTAATTCTCTTTATAACAAAAATAATATCATTCAGGATGATATTTTTAATGTTCTGGAAAATTATGTGTCCCGTCATGAGATGTCATTTGATCTGCTTAGATATCCTATTGCAGATAAAGAATTATGTGCCTGTACTTTTATTCGAAAAGGGCGCATGTTTGTGATGGTTAATTCTGATTTACCATTATCGAAGCAGATCTTTGCAGCGGCACATGAACTGTACCATATATATTGCTATCTGGAAGAGAATGATCCGGTTCTCTTACAATCCGGTTCAATCTTAGAATCAGATGTTCTGGATGATGCAGCTAAAGAAGTAGAGGATATGGAAGCGAATGCGTTTGCAGCACTTTTACTTGCGCCGAAGGAGAGACTTGAAGAGCAGACGGATGTTTACAATTTGTCATATAAGGATACTTCGATACAGACAGTGCTTAGAATAATGGATATTTTTGCTATCCCTTATAAGGCTGTTGTATTGAGACTGTTCGAAGAAGATAAAATTGATATAAAGACAGCAAAAAAGCTTTTGCAGGTTGATGAGACAGAAATCAACAAACAGATTGATCTTACCGGTAAGGCTGCGAGGTGGCAGGCAGTTACTAAAAATCTCATTAGATTTGGAAGCTTATCAGAACAAATTTATGATGTTGAGCAATTAGAAGCGGCTCGTGATGAGCGCTTAGAAAGTGATAAGGCCAAGTTAAATGAAATTGTCAATCGCTTAACCAAACAGTGAGGTAATGCCATGGAAATATACAAAAAGTATGCCTTGTTGGATACAGACTTTTTATATAAATCGCATTTGGCAAGAAATAAGGATAATCATACATTAACTGATCTCGTTATGGATTTTGAGGATTACGATTTTTTCTGTCATGAAATGATAAAGGAAGAACTGACAAGACACCAAATAAATCCGGATCCGAATCCTTGGCTTGAAGAAAAAATCAAGGCTGGAAGAATAAAGATGTATTCTGATCGTGATATAGTGAACGAACTCAGTAGATTGTACGGCATGGCAGCAACGAATATGTACTTAACATTACTGAAAATAAGCTGTGAAACATTTAATGCCGGATTTTTTGAAAAATATTATGGTTCTATGAGCACCATCGACCGTTTGGAGGATGTAGATACCTTTCTGGCAGCATTAAAGGCTTGTGATGATAATATTCCGCATAAGAATGGAGTAGGAGAAAAAAAGACATACGTTTTGATTCAAATGATGCAAATCATTCATAGTAATCAGGTATATGTATTTTGCTCAGATGATTTTAAGGCAAGACAGAGCATAGCCAGTCTGACAGAACCTATTAATTGCATCAGTATCTTGGGAGTTTTCCATAAGCTAATGAAAATGGGGCATGAAAAAACTGAAATGCAAGAGTATTATGATCGTTTGTCTGCATTTTTGAAGAACCAGACGGAATACAAAGTCTGGTCTTTATCGGGACATCAGCGAATGGGAGTATCTGTCCAGAAGGTATTTGACGAAATATATGCCAGGAAGTTTCAGCTGTTGAGAAACGGAGATTTACAATACATAGAGTAGGGCAGCGCACCTATTCTGAAATCACACTTACCATATCATTTATTCCTTGTATCATTCGTATTTTCCCATTGATTTTTCGGAAGTGTTCTTGTAAGGATTAAGCTATAGGCAATAGTTATAAATGTTAGAATGAATACATGAACAAGGTGCTTTTCCATGGTAATATCTGTTTTATTTGCAAAAATGCTAAGAGTGTTAATAGCAGAATGGACAATAATGCAGGGGAACAGACTTCCGCCACGATAAAAAATCGTTACAAACAAGAAGCCTAGCGCAATCGCAAAGCAAATTTGACACAAATTAGTTGCCAAGTCCATACCGCTGCCATTAAATAAATTTATTAAATGTCCGACACCAAAGGTTACACTTGAGATAATGATTGCAGATTTTACATTCTCTTTTGCGATTGATACAAACAGGAAACCTCTGAAAATCACCTCCTCTAAAAATCCAACGCATAGCATACACGCAATATGGCAAACCGTTTCCGATAGCGAATAATTGACAGCAACATCATTCCAAAGATTTCCTGTTGCTAAGATAAAAAGTGGCACATAGTAAAGAAACCGACGGGCAGGAACAGGTGATTTACAAAGTCCATACCGTTCCTGTAAATTGTTTTTTCGGATAAAGGCAAAAAGAATAATGGTCTGTACAATACAAAAAATAGCACTTGCAGAGTAATCAATCCCTATTCTTTTATTTAATGGATTTGCTAAAGATTGCAGAACACAATAAAATACTATCCATACAATCGCAAAAGTCTGCTCGTTTTTCTCATATAACTTTTTCATCTCATTGCCTCCTGTATCGCTAATATCGCACCTGTGCATACCCGTTCCAAATGGGTTGTTATAAGTTTTTCATCATACTCCAATGAATTGTTGGCTATGATACTGGCATATCCATGAACGAACAACGCAAGCGTTATAAAAACCTCTTTTGTTTGTTCAATATTCATATCCATTTCTTCTTGCATTACAGAAATAACGGGTATAAGTTCCTCGGAATTTACCATTTCAAGCAAGCTGTTGTGGGCGGCAAACCCCGATTGAAACAGAAAGCGGAACAAATAAGGTTCTTCTACCGCAAAGCGGATATAATTTAACCCGATTCCAAGCATTATATCTTCTTGTGTTTCTGGAATGTTCATCAGATATTCCGTATGATATTCACCTGCTTTTTTATAAGCAGCTTTTCTTAAATTTTCAATCGTTGCAAAATGATACATAACGGGCTGCGTGGAACAGTTTAGTTTTTTTGATACTGTTCGTGCATTGATGTTTTCCGCATCTGTTTTGCGGGCTACCTCCAATGCAGCGTCAATAACCATATCTCTTGTGATTTTAGGTTTTGGCGGCATAGCGTTTCCTCCTGTTTAATAATTTATGTTATATAACAAGAATTATATCATAAACCGCAAATCTGATTTTGTCAATCCTTGAATTAAACTTTCACCCAATTTTCATCTTCTCAAAAAACGGTATAACGGTAATTGTTCAATTTTCACAAATCAGAAAACACTATAAAGCATGAAAGTAAAAAAGAGAAGAATGAGAGGGATTCCATAGCCTGTTATGCACATTTCCACAATGCTTGTCTTTTGGTCTTTGGCTCGGAATAGTGTGGTGCTGGCGGTCTATTTCTTGTTTTCGGTTGCCTGCTTCTTTACCGTACATGAGCATTCAGGCAGGAAGTATAGTGATATTTTCAAGGTTCTTTCTTCTGAAGATTTGCAAAAAATGTACTACACGCTCCACGAAGCGGATATCACAAAATTTGTTGCCATTGTGGATTCAAAAATAAAGGAGTATTTTCCTGAAACGAATTTAAAGCGCATTCGTACAGCATATGGATTTACTCAAGCAGAATTAGCGGAACGTTCCGGCGTCAGCCCTCGTTCGATTCAACTGTGTAGTCTATAAGGGAGAGATGTTGATTCTCTCTCTCATTTTTGTTGCTGTATAGACTTTGAAAAAATAAAACTGTATAATAAATTATCTGATTGGTGTAATTTGTAAAAACGGCGTGGTGTTGCATGCTAAAAAAATAATATAGAGATTGATGTTAAAGTGAAGTATTGGGAAGTTAGAAAGGCAAATAGAATGAGGAAGATTGATAAAACCATTGAATACTATAATGAAAATGCGGAACAATTTGTAGAAACTACAGCTAATGTGGAATTTCATCATATGCAGAATCGATTTTTGAACAAATTGCAAGCTGGAGCACATATTCTTGATTTTGGTTGCGGTTCTGGCCGCGATACAAAATATTTCTTGGAGCAAGGTTACCAAGTAGATGCTGTTGATGGCTCTGCAGAACTTTGCAAATTGGCAAGTGAACTTACGGGTATTGAAGTGAAACACATGTGTTTCCAAGAACTATCAGAAGCAGTGAAATATGATGGTATCTGGGCATGTTCATCCATTCTCCATCTGAATCTCAGCGATTTAGAAGATGTGATGAAAAAGATGACAATCGCCGTAAAATCAAATGGAATCATTTATACTTCGTTTAAGTATGGTACGTTTTCCGGAGAAAGAAACGGAAGATATTTTACGGATATGACGGAAGAGACTTTTGATAAATTATTACAGAATGTTACGGATCTGAGAATCGAAGAACAGTGGATTACTTCAGATGTGCGTCCGGGAAGAGGAGAAGAAAAATGGCTCAACCTAATTTTGAAGAAAAATTAGAAATAGAGAAACTGCATATTGAATCAACGGACGTCATGACCGGCGATAAAAATAAAAGTAGATTTTTGCTTTATCAGTTGAAGCTTAGTATGGCTCAAGCAAAGCAGATTGATATTATTGTGTCTTTCCTTATGGAATCCGGTGTAAAAATGCTGCTGAAAGATTTAAAAGCAGCTTTGGATCGTGGTGTCCAGATTCGTATTCTAACTGGAAATTATTTGGGAATTACGCAACCGTCAGCTCTGTTCCTTATTAAAAAGGAATTGGGCGATAAGGTGGAACTACGTTTCTACAACGATAAGGAGCGTTCTTTCCATCCGAAATCATATATATTCCATTATGAGAATATGAGTGAAATTTATATCGGATCCTCTAATATTTCTAGAAGTGCACTGACTTCCGGAATAGAATGGAATTATCGTTTTAGCAGTAAACAGGATAGTCGGAATTTCAACTTGTTCTATGAAACATTTGTGGATTTATTCGAAAATCATTCGTATGTGATTGATGATGCAGAGCTGACGAGATACTCCAAGAACTGGCATAAACCAGCGCTTGCAAAAGACCTCGCAAAGTACGATCAGGAAGACTTGGACAAAAAGGTTGAAATGTTATTCCAACCAAGAGGTGCTCAAATAGAGGCACTTTGTGCTTTGGAAAATAGCAGGGCGGAAGGTGCTGTACGTGGATTGGTTCATGCCGCAACTGGCGTGGGCAAGACATATTTAGCAGCGTTTGATTCGGAAAAGTATGAAAGAGTATTGTTTGTTGCTCATAGAGAAGAAATCTTGAAGCAGGCGGCCGTGTCATTTAAGAACGTACGTCATTCAGATGATTACGGATTCTTTTATGGAAAACAAAAAGATACAAAAAAGTCTGTGATTTTTGCTTCTGTAGCAACTCTGGGTAGAAGTGAATATTTGACAGCGGAGTATTTTTCACCAGATTATTTTACGTATCTGGTGATTGACGAATTCCATCATGCAGTTACAGACCAATATCAGAGAATTGTAAATTATTTCAAGCCACAGTTTATGCTGGGGCTTACTGCTACACCAGAAAGAATGGATGGAAAATCCATTTATGAAATTTGTGATTACAATGTTCCGTATGAGATTACTTTGAAAGAAGCAATCAACAAAGGCGCATTAGTTCCATTCCATTATTATGGTATTTACGACGAAACAGATTATTCGACACTTCGATTGGTAAAAGGCCGATACGATGAGAAGGATTTGAATGATAAATATATTGGCAACGTTAAGCGATACGATTTGATTTATAAATATTACAAGAAATATCGTTCTAAACGTGCTTTGGGGTTCTGCAGTTCAAGAAAACACGCAGAAGAAATGGCGAAAGAATTTTGCAAACGTGGTGTAAAATCCGTAGCTGTATATAGTAATGCAAATGGTGAATTTTCAGGAGACAGAAATCAGGCAATTGAGAAATTAAAGAATCAAGAAATACAAGTTATTTTCTCAGTGGATATGTTCAATGAAGGTGTGGATATTGCATCTCTTGATATGATTATGTTCTTGAGACCGACTGAATCACCAACTGTTTTTTTACAACAATTAGGTCGTGGCCTTCGCACATACAAAGGAAAAGAGTATGTAAATGTTCTTGATTTTATCGGAAACTACGAAAAGGCTGGCAGAGCACCGTTTTTACTGAGTGGTGGAGCACGTGCCGGAGAAAGAACTGCTTATGATTATTATGAAATCGAATATCCAGATGATTGTATCGTGGATTTTGATATGCGATTAATCGACCTCTTTCGAGAAATGGATAAGAAGTCATTATCTATCAAAGAAAGAATTAAGCAGGAATATTATCGTGTAAAAGAACTGTTGGATGGAAAAGTTCCGACGCGTATGGAGCTTTTTACTAATATGGATGATGATATTTACGAATACTGTATGAAGCATTCTAAGGAGAATCCGTTTAAACGATACATGGATTTTCTTTATGAAATACATGAATTGTCGGAAGAAGAACTCCAGGTTTATTCCGGAATGGGAAGAGAATTCCTTCAGTTGATTGAAATGACTGACATGCAGAAAGTGTATAAGATGCCAATTTTGTTAGGATTCTACAATGAAGGTAATGTAAGACTCGCTGTTACAGATGATGAAGTATTGGAAAGTTGGAAAAAATTCTTTAATCGTGGAACCAACTGGAAGGATTTTCCGAACATGGTTTCTTATGAGGAATATCAGAAGATTAGTGACAAGCAGCATTTAAGTAAGGCTAAAAGTATGCCGATCAAGTTTTTAAAAGTTTCTGGCAAGGGATTCTTTATTGATAAGGAAGGATATGCGTTAGCAATACGAGATGAACTTGCAGAGGTAATTAAGCAGGAAGCTTTTAAGGAACAGATGAAAGATATCATTGAATATCGAACGATGGAATATTACCGGAGGCGGTATGTGGAGAAGTAGAGGAAATAGATGACTATCTGATTTTGTTTGTACCTTGAAAATTTAACATGAATTGGTTTGAAAATATTAAATTTAGAACAAGCAACAGAAAGTGAACTTGAGAGACCGTTTCAAGTTTTGTGTAACATAATAAAAGTATTATTTATTTGCCACGGCAGAAGTTTCCCTTTTGTCTAAATTTTCTTATTTCATGAGGGTTTCCTCATAATAGGGGCGTACCTTACAACGATTTTACAACTTTTGAAAAATGAAAATCATCTGTAATTTATTTATTGCAGGGTAGGAAGAAAAAGATATTATTAATCTTGTGTAAACATCAGATAAAATATATGTCATAAAAATGGATAGAAATAATATTGAAAATATGACAATAATAGAGTATAATGTAAATGAACATGAAGTGTGTTCTTTGAAAGGAGAATATAAAATGGATGGAAACACAAAAAATATTCGTTTAAAACAACTTAGAAAAGAAAGTAAAATAACTCAGGAACAATTAGCAAACTATTTGGATGTCGATCAGTCAATGATTACTAAATTGGAAAATGGAACGAGAAATCTAAGTGTTACGCTTATTGAAAAAATTTGCAACCTGTTTGGATGTTCGGATACTTATTTGATGGGGGTGGAAGACGATTATATTCCCTTGAATTTTGCGTTTCGTTCCAATGGAATCCAATCAGAGGATTTGGAAAGTATAGCGGCAGTCAATAAAATAGTTATGAACATTCGTTATATGAATGAAATGATAGGAGACTAATCTTTATGAAAACAGCGCAGGAGTTAAATTCATTAGCATTGAGAACACGAAGGTTATGGAGTGAAGATGGGTATTCCCCAATTGATATCTTTGCAATTGTCAATGGTTGGAAAGACAAAAAAATTACAATTGTTAAATATCCAATGTCATCACGTATCAGTGGTATGTGTACAAAAGAAAAAGAGGATATTGTTATTTGCATAAATTCAAAAACATCATATGGACGACAAAGATTTACTTTAGCACATGAATTATATCACGTCTTGTATGAAGAAGGGATGCAACGAGTAATTTGCGATATGAGTATGAATAGTGACAAATCCGAGTCAGAAAGAGAAGCGGATCAATTTGCAAGCTATTTATTAATGCCGTATGATGCTTTATTAGAATACGAACATGATAAAGAAAAATGGAGTCTCGAAAAAATAATTGACGCTGAACAATTTTTCCAAGTAAGTCATCAAGCGATGCTTCATAGATTAGTATGTGACAACCTGCTTAGTGATAGTATTGCAGATAAATATAAAAAGCTTACAGTTTCTACTGTGGCTGCCAGATTAGGTTATGGAAAGGAATTGTATTTTTCTACAGAGGAAAAGAAACAGTTTTTTACTACGGGAGAATATATTCGAAAGGTTGAGAGAATAGCAGAAAAAGATCTTATCTCAGAAGGAAGGAGAGAAGAACTCCTATTAGAAGCGTATAGAGCAGATATTGTATACAATTATGATGAGGAGGAAGCTAATCTGAATGACTAATGATTTATTTTTTGATACAGATTGTTTATCTGCTTTTTTATGGATAAATGATACAAGTATTTTACATGAACTTTATGGAGGACAAATTGTTTTACCAGAACCAGTTTATCAGGAACTGTCAATTCCAAACATTCCGCATTTAAAGCAACGTGCAGATGCCATGATTAGTAACGAAGATATATCAGTAAAGGCGATTGAGGCAGGGACTGAAGAATATGAATTGTATACTACACTTGTACGTGGGAAGAAAGGGCAGAAAAGTATTGGTCGTGGTGAAGCGGGTGGAATTGCATTAGCTAAAACATATAATGGGATTCTTGCAAGTAACAATTATAAAGATATTGCTCCTTATATTGAAATGTATAATTTGAAGCATATAGATACAGGGGAGATTTTGGCGGAAGCTCTTGAGAAAGAACTAATAACAGAGTCAGAAGGAAATAATATTTGGCAAAAAATGTTGGCGAAGAAGCGTAAATTGCCAGCCAATACTTTTTCAGAGTATTTGGAAAACAGAAAGAAAGATGTATAGAGAAAACTCTTTACAAAGATAAAGAAACTACAAGAAAAATGAAAGTTGTAAAAAGCCTTTAAATATAAGGAAATACGACGATTTAAGGAGATATAAGAACATGATAAAAATACTATTTATTTGCCATGGCAATATCTGCAGATCAACGATGTCGCAGTTTGTTTTTCAGGACATGATCAACAAGCGTGGCTTATCAGACAAGTTTTATATTAATTCTGCGGCAACCAGCCGTGAGGAGATTGGAAACGGTCCCCATTATGGTACGGTAAACAAGATGAAGGAAGTTGGAATTCCAATTCTTCCTCATCGTGCAGTGCAGATGACGAAAAAAGATTATGAGCAATATGATTATCTTATTGGAATGGATGGGGAGAATATTCGAAACATGAATCGTATTGCAGGCGGTGATCCGGAAGGGAAGATACACATGCTTTTGGAATTTTCAGATGAGCCAAGAGCGATTGCGGATCCGTGGTATACAGGTAATTTCGATGTGACTTACCGGGATGTGGTTGAGGGATGCGAAGCGTTTCTTTCTTATCTTATAGGGAAAGCTTTCACGTAGGAAAAACTTTCACGCTTTAGCGTGACAAGGTATTTCCTGTAAGATAAAAGATTATTAAAACGCTGTATGTGATAAAAATAAAATTATGAAGGAGTAAGATAGAAAATGCAGAAGAGATGGGTTTGTATCGCAGCAGTCTGTGTGATGTCACTTGCTGTGTGCGCAGGTTGTGGTAAAAAAGAAAAGGATGCGGATGTACAAAATAAAGGTATGGGTACACCGGCAACGGCGAAAGCGATGAACGGAGATGGGCAAGACGAGTTAGTAGTGACGGGAATGTATCTGACATATGGAGAAGATGAGGATTCTTACATTTTTGTAGAAGAGGAAAATAAACAGCTGTTTTATGCGCCGATTCCGGATGAAAATCTGTTTGACGAAAATGGAGAAGAAATTTCACAGGAAGATTTAAGTGCTGGAGATGTGATCGCGATGTATGGCAGCGATATGGTAGCGGAGAGCTATCCGTTGCAGTATCTGGGTGTGACAAGGATGGAGCGTACGAAAGCCGGAACGGCGCAAGATGCCGAAAAATATCAGGATTTGATTGACCAGATTTATAGTGCACCGGATGCAAGTGAAATTCCATATTTAAGTATTGAGAATAAACAGGAAATGGCGAATGCAACGACAGCGATTAATTCAGGGGGATTTGAGTGGTCTTATGTAGATGAAAATGGGGAGACTCAAAATGTTGTGGCAGATGCGATGCATGTACTGGAGTGGAAGAGAGCGGATTCTGAGCTGGTGACACTTAACTGCAATACAGATGACAAAGATTTGTTATTTGTGTTTTCGAAGAAACCGCAGAGCGTGAATGTGACAAGATGGGATGACACTGCAACCATTGCAGATGCAGACAAAGGTGAGAAAATAGAAGTAGAATTAGATGGAAAAAAAGCTACCTTAAAAGACGCGGTTCCGGGTTCGATCTATCAGGTAGATGCGCAGTGGAAGAATGGAAGAGTCACTTATGGATTTGCGGTGAAATAGAGAAAATAAAACAGATAGAGGGTTGGAAAATATTGCAAAAGTGCCTAAAATATTATAATATGTAGGAGTGAATTGTGCAAAATGCAAAAAGGAGGAGAAAAATATGAAAAGCATGAAAAAAGCACTGGCTTTCATGATTGTATTCGTTATGACAGTAATGCTTTGGGCACCAGCAATGGAAACATCCGTAAAGGCAGCTGAAGGCGACGAGACGAGAATTTTTCTGGAAGAAAGTCAGACATTTACTGGTAGTGCGGCGGAAATCATAGCGAATGCGGATTCAGATGATATGACGTTCTATCAGGATCAAAAAACGGCGACCTGGAGCGCCAGATTTAAGACAACCAGTACAGGTCTTCAGGCACTTATGGGGATTAGTGATAAGTCACATACTAATAGATATATTGCTATTTATCTAATGAGCGGTAATGTACTGGGGGCGGAAATTCGCAATGATGTGGCAACCGGCAATATTGCGGCTAATCCAAGTATCAGGAAAACAGTTTCCAAGAATTACACTGATGGTGCATGGCATACATTGACATTTTGTGTAACAGAGGATAAGTACATTTTTTATATTGACGGTGATAAATACACGGCAGATTACACGGGTGAAATGGTATTTGCACAAAACAGAGGGATTGAAGCAGACTATTTTACGGTCGGCGGACTGAAGCGTTCTGAAGTTGGGGCATCCACTACGAATAATTATCTGTTTAATGGTATCATCAAAGATGTGAAGATTAGCAATTATGCATGGCAGGAAAGTGACATTCTTGCAATGCATGCAGAAGAGATCACAGAGGAAATAGAAGAAGGAGTTACAAACGAGACATCTTCGAATGATACTTCTAAGGATATTCCGATTCAGGACGTAAGCTCACCAAATGCGCATGGCTCAGACGTGGCTGCGAATGTGCTGGATGGAAACCCGGCAACGTTATGGCATACAAACTGGAATCCGGCAGATAATGCAGGAAGAGCAGATCATTATATTACAATGGATTTGGGCATCTCATGTGAAGTAGATGGATTGCGGTATCTTCCAAGACAAGCAGGTTCTGTCAATGGTAACATTACGAAGTATCGGATTGAATTCAGTGAGGATGGAGAGAACTGGGGCGAACCGGTTACCGGAACATGGACTTCTGAGTATAAATGGAAAAATACAACTTTTAAATCAAGACAGGCGCGTTATATAAGACTGTTTTCACTGGATTCTTTAAGTGATCAGGATAAAAAAGAATTCAGCAGTGCGGCGGAAATACGTATCACAGGTATTGCACCGGCTTCCGTAGAACCAACGCTTTCCAGAACAAAAGCAATCAATCTTGCATCCGGAGACAGTGTTTGCGAGATTATCTTGAATCGATTTGCGCCGGAAGGTGACTATACATATGAATTAGTGAGCGGTGAAGGCTCAAAAGATAATGATATGTTTATATTGGATGGCAATGTGCTGAAGATCAAAGAAGCACTGACCAAGGGAGAAACATACAACATTCGTATCAAAGCATCTCATATTGGACATGAAGAGGAAGAAGGTCACAGCGGCGAGGCGGCGTTTGTAATCCGTGCGGCAGGTGATGGACTCATTATTGATATGACACAAGAGCAAGAAATTAAGGAAGGCAATCCGGTAGAGCTGTATGACCAAGAATTGGCAGATGCAGTCGAAGCAATGGACGAAGGAACAATCGTTGTACAGTATACATCAACAGGTAACGGAAGCGTACAGTCTTTGCTTGGCATCGGTAACAGTACAACGGGAAATAACAACAGACATTTCCATATTTATGTACAGCCAAATGAGACGTTAGGCGCTGAAATCAGAAATGATGCAGGCTTTAATTATAATCGTTTTACGATTCCCAATATCGTAAGACGCAGCTTTAATAAAAAAAGTGCAAAGAACACAGTTGCATTTAAGGCAGATAAAATTAACGGGCAGTACAAGATTTTTGTAAACGGAAGATTGGTGAATACAGTAGATGCAGAAGGACTTGGCGGTTATAAATTTGTTTCAGACATAACCGGAGTGAACAGTATCACGCTGGGCTCCGTAATGAGAAACGGAAGTGCTGCGTATAATTTTGAGGGAACCATTCATAAGGCAAAAGTTTATGAAATCGCGTTATCCGATGAAGAAATTATAGAACTTACAAATGAGACGAACTACAGTGGTAAAGATCAGATATTCTCTTCGGTGGATGGACTCAATTGTGGATATTATAGAATTCCATCACTTTTAACGTTGAGTGACGGCACTGTAGTAAGTGCGATCGATGCACGTTTTGGAGGAACACATGACTCTCCGAATAATATAGATATCGCATTTGCAAGAAGTACAGACGGCGGAAAAACATGGGAGAAACCAACAATGCCATTCCATTTCGATGACTATGCGGATACAATGGTTGATTTGCCGGCAGGCTGGGGACAAAGGAATGACCGCAGCGCTTCCTTTATAGACCCGGTTATGTTTGAAGATGAGGAGATTGGAAGATTGTTCCTTGTTTCAGACGCATTTGTTGCAGGGGCAGGCTCTCCGCAGTCACAGGTAGGTAGTGGCTATAAAGAGATTGACGGAAAGAAATATCTGATGCTGAAGAAGGCAGGAGAGAGTGCATATAATTATAGTATCCGTGATGGAGTCGTATGGAACGATGTTACTGGGACAGCTACCGAATACACAGTGAATGCTAATTTCGAACTCCTGAAAGACGGGCAGGCGTTGACAGTGAAGCAAAAGGATATCGAATTTACAAATAATCAGTTTGTACAGAAGACCACGGATAAAGATGTGAAGATGAGCATCTTCTATTCGAACGCAGAGTTCCAGGTGTATAACACCGCTTATATCTACATGAAATACAGTGATGATCAGGGACAGACATGGTCAGATCCTATTATTTTAAATTCCATGATTAAGTCAGAAGATATTCGTCTTTTTATCGTAGGACCAGGACGCGGACTTCAGATTAAAAACGGTGAGTATAAAGGACGTCTGATTCTGCCATTATATCAGTCACAGGGATGCGACTTGGCATACAGCGATGACCATGGCCAGACATGGACCTATGTAGATGGTCCTGAGGGAAGTATTGCGAATGGTATGTCAGAGTCTCAGATTGTAGAGATGCCGGATGGCAGCTTGAAAGTGTATGCAAGAAGAAATGGCGCAGTAGCAATGGCAACAAGCCTTGATGGCGGTCAGACATGGAGCGAAGGAGTTACTACAAATATTCCTCAGCCGGGCTACGGATCACAGCTTTCTGTAATTAATTACGATGGATTGATCGATGGGAAGGAAGCCATTATTTTATCAACTCCGACAGCAGGCGGAAGAAGAGGCGGACAGGTTAAAATCGGCCTTATTACAGACACAGGTGTGGAAGGATATGACAAATACAGTATTGATTGGGCATATTCTATGCAGGTGCATGGAGCGCAGGTTGGATATGGGTATTCTTGTCTGACGCAGCTTCCAAATCATGATATTGGTTTGATTTTTGAAAAGTATGATTCTTATGCAGGAGGCGAGCTGCAGGCAAGAGACGTTATGATTTATGAAGCATATAGTATTGCTGAAATCCGTGGGGACGATTCTGTAATCGTTATTCCGAAAGCAGAAGAAGGCGGTACGGTTTCCAAAGCAAACAGTGTGGTAAAGGGGACAGAAGTAACGGTTGAAGCAAAAGCAGCAGAAGGATATGAGTTTAAAGGCTGGAAGACTGCAGAAGGAGATATGGTATCTGCAGAAGCGATTTATACCTTTGCGGCAGAGGAAGACTGTACGTTAGAAGCTGTCTTTGAAAAAGCACAGACAGAACCAGAAGAGACGGATAAGGCTGATTTGGAGGCATTGATTGCATATGCACAAAGTCAGATCGCAGATGAGAAATATGAGTATGTAGTGGAAAGTGTAAAAAAAGCATTGGAAGATGCGCTTGACGCTGCAGTTAGAGTAAATGAAAAAGCAGATGCAACGCAGGCAGAAGTTGATGCGGCTTATGATTTGCTTCTTAGCAGAGTACACCTTTTAAGCTTTACCGGGAATACGGAAGAATTAAAGACGTTAGTGGCTGATCTTTCTGGAAAGGACCTTAGTATTTATACACCGGAATCCAGAGCAGCTTTGGAAGCGGCATTGACAGCAGCAGAAGCTGTATTGGCGGACAAGGATGCTTTGCAGGCAGAAATTGATGCCGCACGTGATGAATTGAAAGCAGCAATAGATGGACTGGTGATCAATCCGGTAGATAAGAGCAGATTAGAGCGACTTGTAAAGGAAGCAAAAAAATACGAAGAGCAGAAAGATCTCTATACAAAGACGACGAAAGAAGCGTTTGAGGAAGCATTGGCTGGAGCAAGAGAAGTGCTTAAGAATGACGATGCGGTTCAGGATGAAGTAAATGAAGCCTATGCGGCACTTCAAAATGCAATCTTTGGCTTAAGAGAGCAGCCAAATAAAGATAAGTTAGATGAGCTGCTTGAAAAAATAAAATCAATGGATTTAAGCGGCTATAGTGCAGAAACTGTAAAAGCAGTGAAAGCGGCAATGGCAGCGGCAGAGTCTGTATTGGCAGATGAGAATGCAGACCAGACAGAAGTTGACGCAGCAGTAGCAGCATTGAATGCTTCCGTGGATAATCTTAAGAAAGATGATAAGATCGCTTCTAATGATTCCGGCAGCACAGCAACTGCAGGCAAGACAACAACTAAGACAGGCGCGAAAACAACAGCAAAAACATCAGCAAAGACAGGGGATGCTATGAATGGTTATCTTTATTTGATTTTGATGTTTGCGGCTTGCGCAAGTATAGTGGCAACAGTGTATAGAAAGAAGACTCATAAGTAAAAATAGTGAAAGAACAAAGGGCGGCTGGTTTTTGGCCGCCTTGCGTTTGCTCTTTTTGCGAATGATGTGTTAAGATATAGGGCGAAGAAAAGATGAGGAGGATATGATGACAGGGCTGTTTGAAAAAAATCCCAGACTAAAAGGGATATTTTATATTGTATTGTCGGCATTTTGCTTTGCATGGATGAACACCTTTGTGCGTCTTTCCGGGGATTTGCCATCCATTCAGAAAAGCTTTTTTAGAAATCTGGTGGCGGCGTTTGTAGCGTTCGTGCTGCTTAGGAAAGATCATGTGCCGCTTCGGTGGCAGAAGGGGAATCTTAAGTTCCTGTTAGTTCGTTCTATTTGCGGAACACTTGGAATTCTTGGGAATTTTTATGCGGTGGACCATCTGCTGCTGGCTGATGCTTCTATGTTACAAAAGATGTCTCCGTTTTTTGCATTGATATTTTCTTATTTTTTCTTAAAAGAAAAGTGTACGCCCTTTCAGGTGTCGGCCATAATAATTGCATTTCTTGGCAGCTTATTTATTATCAAGCCGACTTTTGCTAATATGGAATTAGCGCCGTCGCTCATTGGATTCATAGGAGGCATGATGGCAGGAGCAGCCTACACAACTGTGAGATATCTGGGACTGAGGGGAGAGCAGGGCAAGTTTATTGTTTTTTTCTTTTCGATGTTTTCTTGTCTGACGGTTGTGCCGTATTTAATCTTTCACTATGTGCCGATGGAGCTTTGGCAGTTTGGAGCGCTTTTAATGGCAGGTGCGGCAGCGACCGGAGGACAGTTTGCGATTACAGCAGCATATTGCTATGCCCCATCGAAGGAGATTTCGGTATATGATTATTCCATCGTTATTTTTTCGGCAATCATCGGATTTTTCTTGTTTGGACAAGTACCGGACGGTTATAGTCTGATTGGCTATCTGATCATTGGTGCAATGGCGATTCTTATGTACTTACGCAACAGGCGAGATTTATAAACAATTGTAATAAATATCTATAAGAAGAAATATTGAAGGGACTACTAGTATACTGGTAGTTCCTTGTATTATAATAAAAAGGATACAAAGGAAGATTATTTATAATAAGAAGGAGATTGTATTTATGGAAATGTTATCCATCGAAAAAGAACTGAAAAATAATTCTTATCCGGGAAGAGGCATTATCATCGGACGTTCCGAAGACGGAACAAAGGCAGTTACGGCTTATTTTATTATGGGAAGAAGCGAGAACAGCAGAAACCGTGTGTTTGTAGAAGAAGGGCAAGGCATCCGTACACAGGCATTTGATCCATCCAAATTGACAGATCCAAGTCTGATTATTTATGCTCCGGTAAGAGTGTTAGGAAATAAAACAATTGTGACAAATGGTGACCAGACAGATACGATTTACGAAGGCATGGACAAGCAGCTGACATTTGAACAATCTTTGCGAAGCCGTGAATTCGAGCCGGACGGACCGAATTATACGCCGCGTATCTCAGGTGTTATGCACATTGAAAATGGAATATATAATTATGCAATGTCCATCTTAAAAAGTAATAATGGAAATCCGGATGCATGCAATCGTTATACGTTTGCATATGAGAATCCGGTAGCAGGAGAGGGGCATTTCATTCATACATATAAATGTGACGGCAATCCGCTGCCAAGCTTTGAAGGCGAGCCGAAACTCATTTCCATCCCAAATGATATGGAAGCATTTACAACACTGCTTTGGGAAAGCTTAAATGAAGACAATAAAGTTTCTCTGTTCGTACGCTATATTGATATTGCAACAGGTGCGTATGAGACAAAGATTGTGAATAAAAACCAATAAGGTGGAGGATAAAGGAATGAAAGAACTTGAGTTAAAATATGGATGTAATCCAAACCAGAAACCATCCAAGATTGCAATGCAGGGCGAAAAGGAGCTCCCGATCACGGTACTCTCCGGAAAGCCTGGATATATCAACTTCCTTGATGCATTCAATGGATGGCAGCTTGTAAAAGAATTAAAAGAAGCAACAGGGCTTCCGGCAGCAACATCATTCAAGCATGTATCACCTGCAGGTGCAGCAGTAGGTCTTCCGTTGGATGAAACACTTGCGAAAATATATTGGGTAGATGATCTTGGAGAATTGTCACCGCTGGCGTGTGCTTATGCAAGAGCGCGTGGTGCGGACAGAATGTCATCTTTTGGAGATTTTATCTCTTTATCCGACGTGTGTGACGTAGCTACTGCAAAAATTATTAAGCGCGAAGTATCCGATGGTGTTATCGCACCGGGATATGAGCCGGAGGCGTTAGAAATCTTAAAGCAAAAGAAAAAAGGAAATTATAATATTATCCAGATTGATCCGGATTACGTGCCGGCATCGATTGAGCACAAAGAAGTATTTGGTATTACATTTGAACAAGGCAGAAATGAACTTGCTATTAATAATGAATTGCTTGCGAATGTTGTGACTGAGAATAAAAAAATTCCGGATGAAGCAAAAATTGATTTGATTATTTCTTTGATTACATTAAAATATACACAGTCCAATTCTGTATGTTATGCAAAAGGCGGGCAGGCAATCGGAATCGGAGCAGGACAGCAGTCCAGAATTCACTGTACACGTCTGGCAGGGACAAAGGCAGATAACTGGTTCCTGCGCCAAAGTCCAAAAGTACTCGGTCTTAAATTTGTAGACAACATCGGACGTGCAGACAGAGACAATGCAATCGACCTCTACATTGGTGATGACTATATGGACGTGCTCGCAGACGGCGCATGGGAGAATATTTTCAAAGAGAAACCAGAAGTGTTTACACGTGAAGAAAAACGTGCGTGGTTAGATCAGATGACAGACGTAGCACTCGGTTCAGACGCATTCTTCCCATTTGGCGATAACATCGAGCGGGCACACAAAAGCGGCGTGAAGTATGTAGCGCAGCCAGGAGGCTCTGTGCGTGACGATAATGTAATTTGTACATGCAATAAATACAATATGGCGATGGCATTCACCGGAATACGGTTGTTCCATCACTAATCGGTAATTTGCGTCAGAGGGTTTTTAAAAACCCTCTGACGCAAATTTACCTTTTCACACAATTTCTTTTGCGTATTCCCGGCTTTTCTTCCCTCAAAATCCCCATTTTGGAGAATTGTACAGTTTATTCATACATTTCTAATTTATGCAGAGAATTCCCCTTGTATTTTTGACAATGACCATGCTATGATAAGCATGTTGGTTCAAAAAAACAAGAGTATTACCAAAAACCAAAGGAAATGGGTGTGATAAAATGAATCATTATGATGTGATTATTATTGGTGCGGGGCCTTCCGGGATTTTCTGTGCATATGAGTTGATTGAAAAGAAGCCGGATATGAAGATTCTGATTGTGGAGAAGGGGCGTTCGATTGAAAAGAGAAATTGTCCGAAGCGTAAGACGAAGGTATGTGTCGGATGCAAGCCATGTTCGATTACAACTGGATTTGCGGGGGCAGGTGCATTTTCGGACGGGAAATTATCGCTTTCGCCGGATGTTGGCGGCACGCTGCCGGAGATTCTCGGATATGAGAAAACGATTGAGCTTTTGAAAGAAGCAGATGATATTTATTTGAAATTTGGTGCGGATACGAAGATATACGGACTGGATGATTACGAGTCGATTGAGCGTATCCGTGCAAAGGCGATTCGTGCGAATCTGAAGTTGATCGAGTGTCCGATTCGTCACTTAGGAACAGAAGAGGGCTATAAAATATACACGAGACTGCAGGAGCATTTACTTGAAAAAGGCGTGGAAATCAAATTCATGACAATGGTGAAGAATCTGATTGTCGAAGATGGTACAGTCAAGGGAATTGTCACAGATAAGGATGAAGAATATTTCGCACCGGAGATTGTGTCCGGCGTGGGCCGTGAAGGTTCTGAGTGGTTTTCGAACATTTGCAAGGAACATGATATCCAAACGAAGAACGGTACGGTTGATGTAGGCGTACGCGTAGAGGTACGCGATGAGATCATGAAAGAGTTAAATGAAAAGCTCTACGAGGCGAAGTTAGTATATTATACACCGACATTTGATGACAAAGTGCGCGTGTTCTGTACGAATCCGTCCGGTGAGGTCGCAACGGAATATTATGAGAATGGATTAGCCGTTGTGAATGGGCATGCATACAAATCGCAAGATATGAAGACGCATAATACGAATTTTGCGCTGCTAGTATCTAAAAACTTTACGGAGCCGTTTAAGTCTCCGATTGAATATGGAAAGCATATAGCACAGCTTGGAAATATGCTGTGTGACGGAAGGATTTTGCTGCAAAGATACGGTGATTTCCGCAGAGGCAGAAGAACAACCGAAGAGCGGCTTGTAAGAAATAACATTACTCCGACATTAAAAGACGCGGTTCCAGGCGATTTGTCACTCGTGTTCCCGCATAGAATCATGGTTGCGATTGACGAGATGATTCAAGCGTTAGATAAAGTGACGCCAGGTATTGCCAGCGATGAAACATTGCTGTACGGTGTAGAAGTAAAATTCTATTCCAATAAAGTACTCGTAGATGCTGATTTTAAGACGAGTTTAAATGGACTTCGCGCTATGGGAGACGGCGCTTCTGTGACAAGAGGATTGCAGCAGGCTTCTGCAAACGGTATCGCCGTAGCGAGAAGCATTTTGAAAAAATAAGTACAAAAGAGTAAGAAAATCAATGAAAGCTATATTTGAAAAAAGAGATTTGACAACTGGAAACGAGGGTAAGGCAATGGTTCTATTTGCCTTGCCCTTTATCATGGGGAACTTATTTCAACAGCTCTATAACGTTGTGGATACGATTGTAGTCGGACAGTATATCGGCGCAGATGCACTTGCGGCGGTAGGCGCGTCCT
Source organism: uncultured Lachnospiraceae bacterium (assembly GCA_910585545.1). Taxonomy (GTDB): domain Bacteria; phylum Bacillota; class Clostridia; order Lachnospirales; family Lachnospiraceae; genus An181. The sequence continues at coordinate 18,814 of CAJUFN010000003.1, read as the reverse complement.
TTTCATTCATGAATTTTCTGACATCTGTGATGATTGGATTATGCATGGGCACATCAGTTTTATTTTCACAGCTATTTGGGGCTAAAGATATCACTGCATTAAAGAAAAGCATTTTCGCGTCGTTTGTGTTCATCGCCGGATTCACAATGATTTTAAATATTGCCGCCTTGACGCAGCTTGATGTGATTCTTAAATTTTTAAATACACCAGACAAAATTTTCATACAAACAAAAAACTATCTGCTGCCTATTTTATGGGGAATGATGTTTACCTTTTTGTATAATTATTTTGCATCCGTTTTACGCTCCATCGGAAACTCGTTTATGCCTTTTGTGTTTTTGGCAGCTGCCTGCCTGGTAAATATCGTACTGGATGTGGTATTTGTCGTAAGATTTAAAATGGGTGTGGAAGGCGCTGCATATGCAACCGTGGCGGCACAGGCGGCCGCGGGAATCCTGACGGCAGGATACTGTTTTGTGAAAGTACCGTACTTAAGATATAAAAAAGAAGAGCTTCGCATAGAAAAGAAACTTTTACTAAAAATTGTAAATTATAGTATGCTGACAAGCTTGCAGCAATCGGTAATGAATTTTGGGATTTTGATGATTCAAGGACTGGTGAATTCTTTTGGCGTGACGGTAATGGCAGCATTTGCAGCAGTGGTAAAAATAGACGCCTTTGCCTATATGCCGTCACAGGAATTCGGAAATTCATTTTCGATTTATATCGCACAAAATGCCGGCGCCGGAAAGAAAGAACGCATCAGACAAGGAACGAAAAAGGCATTTGCGGGAATCACCGTGTTTGGACTGGTCTCATCCGCAATTGTGATATTCTTTTCGAATCCGCTGCTGCATATTTTTATAAAGGCATCCGAGACAGAAATGATTGCCTGCGGACAGCAATACCTTTGGATCGAAGGCAGTTTTTATTTCCTGATAGGATATCTGTTCTTATTCTATGGATATTTCAGAGGGATAGGACAGATGAAAATGTCAGTAGTACTTACCTGCATTTCTCTGGGACTGCGCGTAGCGCTTGCCTATGCGTTTGCCGGAAGGTTTGGAGTGACAATGATCTGGTGGGCAATTCCGATTGGCTGGCTTGCGGCGGACATCGCAGGCGCAGCGGGTGTGATTCACAAATCACGAAAAATCATGCCAAATGAAGATATATCATGGTAATATAGTACAAAATTGCAACGATTTTGTAATAAGAGTTGTATTTTGAAAATGATAGTTATATAATGAATATCGTGGATGAAAAAGTGCAAAAAAATCGGACGATTGTTTAAATGAAGGGAGTATACCGATGGGTAAATATTTTGGAACAGATGGTTTTCGGGGAGAAGCAAATGAAGTTTTAACTGTAGAACACGCATTTAAAGTAGGACGTTTTCTTGGATGGTATTATGGACAGGAACACAAAGCCAGCGTGGTACTTGGCAAAGATACAAGAAGAAGCAGTTATATGTTCGAATATGCTTTGGCGGCAGGCTTGACTGCATCCGGTGCAGACGCATATCTATTGCATGTTACGACAACGCCTAGCGTGTCTTATGTAACACGCACCGAAGACTTTGACTGCGGTATTATGATTTCTGCAAGCCATAATCCATACTATGACAATGGGATTAAGATTATCGACGGTATGGGACAGAAGCTGGATGCGAAGATCGAAGCGAAGATCGAAGCATATCTTGATGGAGAAATCGGGGAACTGCCGCTGGCAAAGAAAGAACATATCGGACGTACCGTGGATTATTCGGCAGGACGTAACCGTTATATCGGACAGTTGATCTCGCTTGCGACGCGTTCTTTCAAAAACATGCGTGTTGGACTTGACTGTGCAAACGGAAGCGCATCCGCGATTGCCAAAAGCGTGTATGATGCGCTTGGCGCAAAGACATACGTGATCAATAATAATCCGGACGGAACCAATATCAATACCGACTGCGGCTCCACACATATCGAACATCTGCAGGCATTTGTAAAAGAGAAAAACTTAGACATTGCATTTGCATTTGACGGAGACTCAGACAGATGTCTCGCCGTAGACGAAGAAGGCAAGGTAGTAGACGGTGACTTGATTCTCTATGTTTGCGGAAAATATTTAAAAGAACGCGGACGATTGAATAATGATACCATTGTAACAACGATCATGTCTAATTTAGGTCTTTACAAGGCTTGTGATAAAGCAGGAATCCGTTATGAGAAGACGGCAGTAGGCGATAAATATGTTTACGAAAATATGGTCCAGAACAATTACAATCTTGGCGGCGAGCAATCCGGTCATATCATTTTCAGTAAGCATGCAACAACAGGTGACGGTATTTTAACATCGCTTATGCTGATGGAAGTTGTTCTTGAAAAGAAGATGTCACTTGCAAAACTTACGGAGGAAGTAAAGATTTATCCGCAGCTTCTTAAGAATGTAAGAGTGCAGGATAAAAAGACCGCAAGAGAGAATCCGGAAGTTGTAAAAGCGGTAGAGGCAGTGGCAGAAGAGCTTGGCGATGACGGACGTATTCTCGTAAGAGAAAGCGGAACCGAACCGGTGATCCGTGTGATGGTAGAAGCAGCGACAGATGAACTCTGCGAAAAATATGTAAATCAAGTTGTGGATGTGATGCAGGCGCAGGGATTGATCGTAGAATAGAAATATTAGATAGAAACATCAGATGAAAAAGAAAAAGCAACGAAAGAGGAACAAGTGGCAAGTAGCAGTCACTCGTTCCTCTTTTTGCTGTCAGGTATATCAAATCGAGTGAAATCCTTTTCCGATAATCTCACTGGTATTGGAAATAAGGATGAAAGCCTCCGGCTCCTTTTCCTTGATAAAGTTACGAAGCTTTATCGCTTGATAACGAGTCATAGCGGTAAAGATGATGTATTTATCCTGACCGGAAAATGCTCCTTTTGCTTTACAAATAGTTGCGCTTTTGTGCAGTGTGTGATTGATAAATGCACAGATCGGATCTGGATAATTACATACAATATTGAAGTATTTGCTCAAGTTTAAACTTTCGATAAAACTATCGACCATCACAGAACGAATTGTAAGGCCAAGCGCAGAGTAGAGCCCGGTTTCTATGCCAAAGACGAAAAATGAAGCAACGGTAATGCTGATATCAGAAAGTAAAAGCGCCTTTCCGATATTTACAGAAGAGTATTTGCTCAAAATCATAGCAATAATATCGGTACCGCCGCTAGAAGCCCCTACGTTGAAGATGAATGCAGATGCAAAAGCCGGAAGGGCAATGGCAAATATCAGTTCCATCAAAGGTTCGTTCGTTAAAGGTGCGCTAAGCGGACAGATACGCTCGAGAGCACTTAGCATCACAGAAAGAAGGATGCTGCAGTAGGCCGTTTTAAATCCGAATCCTTTTCCAAGGAAAAGAAAACCGATCAATAATAAAAGAATGTTTGCCGCGAAGGTAAAATCGCCGGCGCTGATAAACCCGGTTTTAGCAATCAGCACGGCAAGACCGGTCACACCGCCAAAGGTGAAATTATTTGTAAATTTGAAAAAATAAATTCCGACCGCCATCATGGCAATGCATAACGTAAGCATAAAATAAGTCTTAAATGTAGATTTCGTTTTCATATCTTTTCTCCATTTTATCTGTGTGTTTGTGAGCAACAAGTTCTGAATTTACCTTGATTGTAACGCTCAAATCTCAATATGGCAACCCTGTTTTCAGATAATTTCAAGATAATTTGAAAGGTACTTCAGAGGACATCCTATAATTCCAAAAAAATTTAAAACTGCCAAATTATTCTGCCCTCCTTTTCCGTATGGAACAAACATTTGCGGTCATAATATCAATAAAAAGGAGGAGAAAACATGTACAAATATTTACCAATTACGGATATTCTTGCTCGTGAGATTTTAGATTCCCGCGGCAATCCGACAATAGAAGTAGAAGTCCTTGCGGGCGAAAAATATGTAGGAAGAGCGGCAGTTCCATCTGGCGCTTCCACCGGAAAATTCGAGGCGGTAGAACTTCGAGACGGTGAAAAGCGTTATCGAGGGCTTGGCGTTCAGGAGGCAGTGAAGAATGTAAATGATGCCATTGCCCAGACATTGATTGGAGTAAATGTATTGGAGCAGTCACAGATTGATAAGCTTCTGATCAAAAGAGATGGCACGGAGAACAAGAATAATCTTGGAGCAAATGCCATGCTCGGGGCATCTTTAGCCTGTGCCCGTGCGGCTGCAAAAGCACTTCATATGCCGTTGTATGCATACCTTGGCGGTGTGAGTGCAAAAAAGATGCCGGTTCCAATGATGAACATTTTAAATGGCGGGCGTCATGCCGATAACTGTATTGATATGCAGGAATTTATGATTATGCCTGTGGGAGCCTGCTGTTTTCAGGAAGGACTTCGGATGTGTGCGGAGGTATATCATAGACTGAAACGTCTCTTAGAAGAGAAAGGCCATCAAACCGCAGTTGGAGACGAGGGTGGATTTGCTCCGGATCTTGCAGATGCAAAGGAAGCGCTTTCTTATATGACAGAGGCTGTTACGAGGGCAGGATATAAGCCTGGTGAAGACATCGCATTTGCCATGGATGTGGCGGCATCAGAAATCTATGATGACGATTTCAAGAAATATGTATTCGAAGGCGAAGGACGTGCGCATAACAAAAAGGTGGTCCGTTCTACAGAAGAAATGATTGACTATTACGAAGAACTGATTGAAGAATTCCCGATCGTGTCGATTGAAGACCCGCTGGATGAAGACGATTGGGAGGGATGGGAACTGATTACCACAAGACTGGGTCAGCATGTACAGCTTGTGGGGGATGATCTGTTCGTGACCAATACAAAACGTCTGGCGCTTGGAATTGATAAGCAGGCGGCAAATGCAATTTTGATCAAAGTAAATCAGATAGGGACGCTGACTGAATCTATCGAGGCAATCCAAATGGCACAAAAGGCCGGTTACCGCGCAGTTATTTCTCACCGGTCCGGGGAAACAGAAGACAGCTTTATCGCAGATCTGGCAGTAGCGTTCAATGCAGGTCAGATTAAGACAGGTGCGCCGTGCCGGTCTGAGCGAGTGGCAAAATACAATCAGCTGCTTCGTATCGAGGAACGCCTTGGAACAGCGGCAGAATATGAAAATCCACTGAAGGATTATTATGGAACCAGATAGGTTCGGCAAAGAAAATCCCAGGTTTTTGCCTGGGACTTTTTTCAATGAAAATGCCAAAACCAAAAGGAGGGGAAAATCATGAAGCGATGGCATAAATTGCTTATAGCGGGTGTTTGTATAGGGATGTCCATAATATTAATTTCTGGTTGTGGGACAAGCAAGAAGGATGACAGAAGAATCATCCGTGTCGGGCACAATCAGGCAACGGATCATCCCACAAATATTGCATTGATGGAATTTGAGGAGTATATCGAATCAAAATTGGGGGATAAGTATAACGTAGAGGTATATCCAAGCGAGCTTTTAGGATCGCAGACTGATATGGTACAGCTTACACAGACGGGAGCAATTGATTTTTGCGTGGCAAGTAATTCCATTTTAGAGACATTCTCGGAGAATTATACATTATTTAACATGCCGTTTTTATTCGATACGACGCAAGCGTATCATGCGGCTATGGACGATCCAAAGATCATAGAACCGATTTTTGAATCCACAAAACAGGCAGGATTTGAAGCAGTGACCTGGATTGATGCTGGTACGCGTAACTTCTATACGGTATCAAAGCCGATTGAGAAACCAGAGGACTTAAAAGGATTGAAAATACGTGTGCAGCAGTCGCCGACAAACGTGCAGATGATGGAATTGCTGGGAGGTTCTGCGACACCGATGGGATTTGGTGAGGTATACACAGCACTTCAGTCAAAGGTCATTGATGGTGCCGAGAACAATGAGATGGCATTGACATCGAATGGGCATGGTGACGTATGTAAATACTATTCTTACAATATGCACCAGATGATTCCGGACATTTTGATTGGAAACGTTGCTTTCTTAGAGGAACTTTCAAAAGAGGAACGGGAAATCTTTGAAGAGGGATTTGAACTGGTCAATCGTGTGGAGCGAAAAGAGTGGGTAAAAGCAGTAGCTGCCGCGAAAGAGAAGGCGCAAAACGAACAAGGCGTGACCTTTCTTTATCCGGATACCAAACCATTTCAGGAAATTTGTATGCCGATGCATGACAGTATGCTAAAGCAGTATCCGGATCTGAAACCAATCTATGAGAAAATCCAAAGCCACAATGCGGCAAACCCGGCAACGGCAGAATAGGAGGTGAATTAAAATGAGAACAATTCGTAACAGAATTACCCGTATTTTAAACGGACTTGCAGGGATTAGTTTCCTTGCAATGGTGGTTTTAACCTGCTGGCAGGTATTTACAAGATATATTTTGCAGAATCCATCCACATGGTCAGAAGAGTTGGTTGGGTATCTGTTCGCATGGATGAGTTTATTTGGTGTATGCATTGTTACGCGGGAGCGCGGGCATATGAATATTCCGATTCTGGTAGACAAGCTAGGCACATCCGGCAAAAAAATAATGAATTGTCTTGGCGAAGTCATTGCATTCTTATTTTCGGCAATCATTCTTGTATTCGGAGGATATCAGATCGTGATACTTGCGATGGGACAGATGACCTCTTCGCTTGGCGTACCGATTGGGATATTTTATATCATACTGCCGCTTTGCGGAGTATTAAATATGATTTATATAGTTATGAATGTGATCGATATTTTAAAAGAAAGTCCGGATGAAGAGGAGGTGGTATAGGTGGCAATTCAATCTTTGTTGATGATTTTGGCTGTACTGCTCGTACTGTTGGCATTTGGGGTGCCGATTGCATATTCCATCGGAATCTCAGCCTTGACTGCGATCTTACAGACGGTTTCGTTTGACGTGTCTGTAGTGACTGCCGCACAGCGAACCTTTGTCGGAATGAGTAAATTCAGTCTGACTGCGATTCCCTTCTTTATTCTGGCGGGGAATCTGATGAATCAAGGTGGGATCGCAAAGCGTCTGGTAGACTTTGTAATGGCGATTCTTGGGAAGCTTCCGGGCGCACTTCTTGTGACCAATGCAGGAGCAAACGCATTATTTGGAGCAATTTCAGGTTCTGCGGCTGCTGCTGCAGCTGCTGTAGGAAGCATGGTAAAAGAAGGGGAAGAAGAGCTTGGATATGATCCGGCACTTTGTGCGGCAACCAACGGTGCTTCCGCCCCATCTGGACTTCTGATTCCTCCATCCAATGCGCTGATTACTTACTCCTTGGCATCTGGCGGAACTTCCGTTGCGGCGTTGTTCCTTGGAGGATATATTCCAGGTATGCTTTGGGCATTGTGCTGTATCATTGTCGGCGTCATTCTTGCAAAACGCAAAGGGTATCGGGGAAGTGAAGGGAAATATGACTGGATGAATCTTTTAAGGGCTACCATCAAGGCACTTCCTGCATTGTCGCTGATCGTGATCGTAATCGGCGGTATCGTAATCGGTGTATTCACGGCAACCGAAGGATCTGCCATCGCGGTTGTATATGCACTCATTCTTGGCATGTGCTATCACAATATTTCCGTGGAATCATTCTGGAGAATTGTGGTAGACAGCGCGAAGATGAGCGGTATGGTTGTGTTTTTGATCGGTGTATCCAACATTCTTGGATGGGTGATGGCGTTCTTACAGATTCCGCAGGCTGTTTCCGCGGCGCTTCTTGGACTTACCGATAATTATATCCTGATCCTGCTCATCATGAACGTGATCTTGCTGATTGCAGGTACGTTTATGGATGTTACGCCGGCAATTTTGATTTTCACACCGTTGTTTTTGCCAATCGTGAAGACATTCGGGATGCATCCGGTACACTTTGGTCTGATTCTTGTTTACAACCTGTGTATTGGAAATATTACGCCGCCGGTTGGAAACACTTTGTTTGTAGCGATTAAAGTCGGAGGTACTACGCTGGCGAAGACGGTTAGTTATATGATTTGGTACTATTTGGCGATTTTGACAGGATTATTACTCATTACCTACGTGCCGTTTTTAAGTACGGGCTTACCGATGGCAGCAGGATTGATTTAAAAAGGAGGGAAACTTATGCAGATGACATTTCGCTGGTATGGCGAGGGGAATGATAGTATTACTCCGGAGATGATAAGGCAGATTCCGGGAGTGACAGGACTTGTATGGGCGCTTCATGATAAGCAGCCCGGAGAAATATGGGAGATAGAGGAAATCGAAAAAGCGCGTCATCAGATTGAGCGTGCAGGATTTCATATGGAGGTTGTAGAAAGTGTGAATGTCCATGATGATATCAAGATTGGGCTTCCGACGAGAGATAAATATATTGAAAATTATAAAACAACACTTAGAAATCTTTCCAGATTCGGGGTAAAGGTTGTGACTTATAATTTCATGCCGATTTTTGACTGGACCAGAACGGACCTTTTTCATCCGCTGGAGGATGGCTCGAATGCACTTTACTATGAAAAGAGCCGTATACAAGATGATTATAAGGAAATGGCACAGTATATCTTAGAAAATCTTCATGGCATGACATTTCCGGGCTGGGAGCCGGAGCGGATGGCAAAGCTGGATGAACTTTTTGAAGCATATAAGCCCGTGACGAAGGAAAAGCTTTGGGAAAACTTAAAATATTTTCTTGAGGCGCTGATGCCAACTTGCCGTGAGACAGGAATTAAGATGGCGATTCATATGGATGATCCGCCGTGGGATATTTTTGGAATTCCAAGGCTGCTGTGTGATAAGGATTCTATCGGACATTTTCTTCGTATGGTAGATGACGCACATAATTGTCTGTGCTTATGTTCTGGCTCACTTGGTGCAAATCCAAATAACAATGTGGCTGATATCATCTGTGCATATTGTGACCGTATCGCGTTTGCACACATCCGCAATGTACGGCATTTCTCAAATGGTGATTTTACGGAAGCATCTCACAGAGACTGCGATGGAGATACCGGCATCGTTGAGATTATGAAAGCATACCATGACTGCGGATTCAAAGGCTATGTAAGACCAGATCATGGGCGCCATATCTGGGGAGAAGAGGCAACTTGCCGTCCGGGTTATGGGCTTTATGACCGTGCGCTTGGCATCATGTATCTTTGGGGATGCTGGGACATGCTTGAGCGGCTTGAAGGAAAAGTTGGCGAGTAAAGGAGGCAAATGATGAGTAAATTTATGGGCAAGGACTTTTTGTTATCTACAAAAACTGCCAGATGGCTGTATCATGAAGTGGCAGAAAAGATGCCGATCATTGATTATCACTGTCATATCAATCCGCAGGAGATTGCGGAGGACAGAAGGTTTCAGAATATGACGCAAGTGTGGCTTGGGGGTGACCATTACAAATGGAGGCAGATGCGTTTTGGCGGCATTTCGGAAGAACTTATCACGCAAGATACAGACCCGAGGGAGAAATTCCGCGCGTTTGCAAAGATTTTGCCGGGGCTGATTGGAAATCCGTTGTATCACTGGAGTCATCTGGAGCTTCGCAGAGTGTTTGGGATTAAAGAACCGCTCTGTGAGGAAAATGCAGATGCGATTTACGATCAATGCAATGAGGTGCTTGCAAAATACAGTGCCAGGAAACTGATGAGAATGTTTGATGTAAAAGCGGTGGGCACAACAGATGATCCGTGTGATGACCTGCGTTGGCACAAAGCGATTGCGGCAGATAAAACAATGAAAATCAAAGTACTTCCAACGTTTCGTCCGGATAAAGCGATTCAGATTGAGAAAAAGGGATTTGCTGATTATGTCAAGCGGTTGTCGGATGTGTGTGGGTTCGAAATAAAAAATGTAAACGATGTGATCGATGCGCTTCTTTTTCGAATCGAGTATTTTGCCTCTGTGGGATGTCTTTGTGCAGATCACGGACTTGATTATTGTATGTATGCCAAACCGGAGAGTTCCCTTGCACAGGAAGCTTTTGAGATGGCGATGAAGGGGGAATGCCCGAAGAAAGAAGCGGCAGAAGCATATAAGACGTTGGTGACCATCGCCTGTGCAAAGAAATATAAAGAATTAAATTGGGTGATGCAGATTCATTTTGGATGTCTGCGTGACAATAACAGCCGTCAGTTTGCTGCATTAGGCGCTGACAGTGGTTACGATGCGGTGAATAGCCAGTCGGGAGTAGAGAATGTAGCGCCTCTTTTAAATGCATTTGCAGAGAATGAAGGACTTCCCAAAATCATTTTATATTCGTTGAATCCAAATGATAACACTGCCCTGGTTTCGATTGCGGGATGTTTTCAGGGAGATGGCATTGCAGGCCGCGTACAGCATGGAAGCGGCTGGTGGTTCAATGATAATCGAAACGGTATGCGTGCGCAGATGACAGAACTTGCCAACAATGGGATGCTAGGATGTTTTATAGGGATGCTGACGGATTCTCGTTCTTTTTTAAGTTATACGAGGCATGAATATTTTCGCCGTATTCTCTGCGAGCTGATCGGGGAATGGGTGGAGAGCGGACAGTATCCGGATGACGAAACTCAGCTTAGGAAAATTGTGGAGGATATCTGTTTTAACAATGTAAATGAATTTTTTGGTTTTCATCTATAGGTTTGAAAGGAGAAAGAGAAAAATGATAGAGTTACCTTTGAACATTGATTTTTCGGGAAAAGTGGTAGTAGTAACAGGCGCAGGCGGCGTACTGTGTCAGGCGATGGTAAAAGCATTTGCCAAGGCGGGTGCAAAAGTGGCGGCATTGGATCTGAATGAAGAAGCGGTGAAGACGGTTGCAGAAGAATGTAAAGCACAAGGTTATATTTGTGAAGGGTACAAAGTGAATGTGTTGGAAATGGAATCACTGGAGGCAGCCCATGCGCAGATTTTGAAAGATTTCGGTCCTTGTGATATTCTTGTGAATGGCGCCGGAGGAAATCATCCGAGTGCAACCACAGATAATGAATATCACCATGAAGCAAAAGAAGGACAGAAAACATTTTTTGATCTGGATATGGATGGGGTGGATTTTGTGTTCAAGCTTAACTTTCAGGGAACCCTGCTTCCGGTACAGGTATTTGCGAAAGATATGGCAGAGAGAAAAAAAGGCTCTATCCTCAATATCTCTTCTATGAATGCATATATTCCGCTTACCAAAATACTCGCGTACTCAGGTGCGAAAGCAGCTATTTCCAACCTCACACAGTGGCTTGCAACACATTTTGCAGGGACAGGCATTCGCTGTAATGCAATCGCACCGGGCTTCCTTGTATCAAATCAGAACCGGACGCTTCTCTTTCAGGAAGACGGCACGCCGACTGCACGTTCTAATAAAATCTTGAATAGTACGCCGATGAGACGATTCGTCGAAAGTGAAGAGCTTCTTGGAAGCGTATTCTTCCTCTGCGATGATAAAGCAGCAAGTGCAGTGACTGGGGTGATACTTCCGATAGACGCAGGATTCGCGGCATATTCGGGAGTCTGACAGATTAAGTCATATTAAAATTTGTTAAGAAGATTGATCTAAAAAAGAATTCTGCAAGGCGGAATTCTTTTTTAGGATATAGGAAAGTTTGTACTTTCCTATATCCTAAAACGCTTCGCGGGATGCGCATTGCGGCGTACAAAGAAGTAGCCGTATGCGACCGCCGCAGGCGCAAGAATGTGCGAAGTACATTCTTTGTTTTGTTTGGGTATATTTCCTGTTATGAAGTAAGATTTTGGTGCTTGGGTATATTTCTTTTTTATGCGCTTCCTATATCCAACGCTTGGGCATGAGCAACTGAGAAAATAGCTCTATACCCACAAATTTCCCAAATCTATGAAAAAATTGGACATTTCAGCTTTTTAACTCGTAAAGTTTCCCAACGTGTGGATATATGCGCAAATTCTTTTTTAGATATGTCCAAATCGCAGATATATTCAAATCACTTATGTCTAAAGGAATTATGCTTGAATTAGTTATGACTAAATCATGCCAGATATTTCAAACAAGATTAAAATCTATTTATCCCGGACTGTATTTCTTCCGACCATTCTCTCAAATCGACGGCTGTTCCTCCAAACAATTTCAGGATTACTCCGCTTGGATCTTCCGTATTTGCCACAGCGTTTGCTTCGTCGGTATCAATATGCATTGCCAGACGGTAATCCGGATGAACACGGACTACAACATCCGCAAAAATAAGAGAACGTTCGAAGCTTTCCATAATAACAAAGACGTTGTCATTATCTTTGACGCGTTCGCGTAAGGCTTCATATGGGGTCATATGAATATGGCGTTTGGCCACAATGACACCGCGGTCAAGTTCTATGGAACCGTTTGGACCGGTCAAAGTGCAGCCAGGCGTTCCTTCTAAGTCTCCGGACTGCCGAATCGGTACCTGGAGTTTTAATTTTCTGGAATCGGTTACAGAGATTTCAATCTGGGTCTCTTTACGGAAAGGTCCGAGGATTGCCATATTTTCAAAGGAGCCATGTGGGGTGGATACGGTAACACGTTCCTTGCACACATACTGTCCCGGCTGACTTAATTCTTTTACATATGTAAGGCTTGCGCCCTCGCCGAATAATTTTTCGAAATCTTCCTTAGAAATATGTACATGTCTTGCGGAAGTTTCAATTGGAATTCTAAGGCTCATATCATAATCACTCCTTGTTTTCACTCATACACAAAAGTCTAGCAGAAGAAAATACAAAAATCAACAAATTTTAAATCCAATTGCGTTGTCTGCTTTTCCGTGGTACAATGACCAAAGGATAAGATTATAGAACTTAGCAAAGTTTGGTATTAGGAAAGAGGGTAACAGCATGATAAAAGAAGCAGTTTCAACAACAGATGCACCTGGAGCAGTAGGACCTTACGTGCAGGCAATAAAATTAAATGGAATGGTATATTGTTCCGGACAGCTTGGAATTAATCCAGCCGAGGGTAAAATTCCGGAAAGTGTAGAGGAACAGACTCATTTTTCTATGAAAAACATAGGGGCAGTTTTAAAAGAGGCAGGAAGCGATTACAGTAAAATCGTAAAAACAACAATTTTCCTGGCGGATATGAATGATTTTGTGAAAGTCAATGAAATCTACAAATCATATTTTGATGGGGAATATCCGGCACGTTCTTGCGTGCAGGTGGCAAAATTGCCGCTTGGAGGACTCATAGAAGTAGAGTGTATCGCTTATATTTAAAATGCCGTATCAGTTTGGCCATGAATATCACAAAAAAACAGATTTTGGACTTGATTTATATGGTTAAATATGCTAATATGAATGTGGTTTTTCTATAGGAGGTGTATTATGGATATTTTAAAAATTGTATTAACTATTCTTTTTGTGATAGATTGTATTGCACTTACAGCAATCGTACTTCTTCAGGAAGGAAAGTCAGCAGGACTTGGCACAATTAGCGGTGCAGCCGAGACATATTGGGGTCAGAATAAAGGACGCTCTATGGAAGGTGCACTTGTAAAAGCAACAAAGTTTGTTGCAATTTTATTTATTGTACTGGCAGCAGTATTGAATTTGAAAGTATTTGCTTAATTACGAATGAATAAGCTGGAAAGGAAACACTCTATTGTTATATAGAGTGTTTTTTTACTTCATAGAAAATTGAGTTGCATTTTCTATGAAGTAAAATCCTCTGGGAACCCGCCCAGGGGCTGGGCGCGAGAATCCAGAAAATTAGGAATCCGCCCAGGAAGTGGGCGCGAGAATCCAAAAAATTAGGAATCTGCCCAGGGAGTGGGCGAGAGAAGCAAGAAAATTAGGAATTCGCCCAGGAACTGGGCGAGAGAAGCAAGAAAAGTGGGGATTCGCCCAGGGGTTGGGCGAAAGAAGCAAGAAAAGTGTGAACCTGCCCAGAAGCTGGGCGAAAGAAGCAAGAAAATTAGGAATTGGCCCAGAGACTGGGCGAGAGAAGCAAGAAAATTAGGAATTCACCCAGGGGCTGGGCGAGAGAAGCAAGAAAAGAGAGGATTCGCCCAGGAAGTGGACGAGAGTAGATTTTAGTATAAAGATTAAAATTCAAAGGAGAGTTGAATGGATCAGATATTTGAGAAGCGAAAGAAAATTATATATGAGTTTATCTGTGATGAGTTGTATGTTCCAATGAAGCTAAAGGAGCTTGCCATGCTTCTTCAGGTTCCAAAAAGTGAGCGTGAGGATCTAAAAGCAGTGATGGATTCTTTAGAAGCGGATGGAAAAGTGCATGTGACCCAGAAGGGAAAGTATGTGAAGGGCAAAGCAGAAGGAGTAAGAGGGATTTATCAGGCACATCCAAAGGGCTTTGGCTTTGTGACAGTAGAAGACTCGGAGGAAGATATTTTTATTTCCGGGGACGATACGAACGGTGCATTTCATCTGGATACGGTGGAAGTGCTTGTTAAGAAGTCTCAGGATGGAAAACGAAGAGAGGGAAAGATTACAAAAATCATTTCTCATGGGATGACGACAGTCGTTGGATATTTTCAGAAGAATCAAAATTTCGGGTTCGTACTGCCGGATAATGAGCGGATCATGCAGGACATTTTTATTCCGGCAGAGCGCTCGAAAGGAGCGGTGACCGGGCATAAGGTGGTTGCAGAGATTACTTCTTATGGCGGAGAAAAGAAAAAACCGGAGGGAAAGATTATTGAGATTATCGGACATGTCAATGATCCCGGAACGGATATCATGTCTATCGTAAGAGGCTATGATTTACTGGTAGAATTCCCGGAAAAGGTACTCAATCAGTCAGAGCGTGTGTCGAAACCAGTCAGTACGGCAGATATGGCGGGGCGCAAGGATTTGCGCGAATGGCAGATGGTAACGATTGATGGCGAGGATGCCAAGGACTTGGATGATGCGGTGTCTGTGACAAGAGAGGGGGAGCATTATATACTGGGTGTGCACATTGCAGATGTCACTAATTACGTGCAGGAGAACAGTGCGCTGGACCGCGAGGCATATAAACGTGGGACAAGCGTCTACCTGGTAGATAGAGTGATACCGATGCTGCCGCATATTTTGTCAAATGGAATCTGTTCGCTGAATGCACACGAGGACAGGCTGGCGCTTAGCTGTATTATGAAGGTTGACAAAAAAGGAAATATCGTAGATCATGAGATTGCAGAAACGGTGATTTGCGTTGATGAGCGCATGACCTATACGAGCGTGAAAAAGATCCTGGAAGAGAAAGATGCCACAGAGACAGAAAAATATGCAGAGTATGTGCCGATGTTTGAACTGATGGAAGAACTGGCGGGGATCTTGAGAGAAAAGCGTAAAAAACGCGGTTCGATTGATTTTGATTTTCCGGAGACGAAGATGATACTGGACGAGAAGGGCAGACCGGTGGAAATCAAGCCGTATGACAGGAATGTTGCGACTAAGATTATCGAAGATTTTATGCTTGCCGCCAACGAAACTGTAGCAGAAGATTTTTTCTGGCAGGAGATTCCGTTCGTCTACCGAACACATGATATTCCGGATGAGGAAAAAATAAAGAAGCTGATGACATTTATTTACAATTTTGGGCATACGCTGCATGTGGCGAACAAGGAGATACGTCCCAAAGAGATTCAGAAGCTGCTTGCAAAGATTGAAGGTACGCCGGAGGAAGATCTGATTAGCAGGTTAGCCTTACGTTCCATGAAGCAGGCAAAATATACGCCGGAGAATACAGGACATTTTGGACTTGCGACAACGTATTACTGTCATTTTACTTCGCCGATTCGAAGATATCCGGACCTTCAGATTCACAGGATTATCAAAGAAACTTTGCGTGGAAAGATGCAGGAAGGACGCATCGGGCATTACGATAAGATTCTGCCGGAGGTAGCAAAACACTCCAGTGAGATGGAGAGACGCGCGGAGGAAGCGGAGCGAGAGACTATAAAACTGAAAAAAGTTGAGTATATGGAGCAGCATGAAGGAGAAGTATTTGAGGGGGTCATCTCCAGCATCACGAAATGGGGAATGTATGTGGAACTGCCAAATACGATTGAAGGGCTTATCCATGTGGCGAATATGCAAGACGACCATTATGATTATTACGAAGACCGATTTGAGATGGTAGGAAATCATACCGGAAAGACATATAAGCTAGGGCAAAAGGTGCTAGTAGAGGTGGCTGGAACGGACCGTTTTTCACGCACGATTGATTTTGAACTGGCAAGAGGAGGAAGATAAGATGGCGAAGGGCGATGGAAAACTGATTGCCAACAACAAAAAAGCATATCATGATTACTTTATATTGGAATCTTTTGAGGCGGGAATCGCGCTTCATGGAACCGAGGTGAAATCACTGCGTATGGGAAAATGCAGCATTAAAGAGGCATTTATCCGTATTGAAAATGGTGAAATGTTTATCTATGGAATGCATGTAAGCCCATACGAAAAGGGAAACATTTTTAATAAAGATCCACTTCGGGTGAAAAAACTTTTACTGCACAAAAAAGAAATTTTGAAAATGCTCGGCAAAATGAAAGAAAAAGGAATTACGATTGTGCCGTTGAAAGTATATTTTAAAGGCAGTCTGGTAAAAGTGGAGATTGGTCTTGCAAAAGGTAAGAAGCTGTATGAT
The DNA here is from genome assembly GCA_910585545.1 of uncultured Lachnospiraceae bacterium. Taxonomy (GTDB): domain Bacteria; phylum Bacillota; class Clostridia; order Lachnospirales; family Lachnospiraceae; genus An181. The sequence goes on along the minus strand of CAJUFN010000003.1, from coordinate 2,282 downwards.
AAGCGCGACGATATTGCAAAGAAAGATCAGAAACGAGAGGCAGAAAGAGAATTTAAAGTAAGGAATTTTGGATAAGGAGCGTATATGGTACCGACGAATAAAGAACAGCTGCACAAGCTGGTAAGTGCAAAGACGATAGAAGCATATGAGGAGCTTGCACCGCAGGTAGTGCAGCTTATCGATATGACAAAAAAAGATGATAAACTTAGCGAAGCCGAGAAATGGGATGAGATATCGCTTCACATGATGGGATATGTCAAATCTTGTACAAATGAGATTCTTGTGGAAGTGTTGGCAGAGATATTGGGATTGGAATAAGAAAAGAAGAAGAGAAAGCAGCTGGTCAAAATCCAACTGCTTTTTTTACGGCATCCACATCCCCTGTGTATACCATTCCATCCATCCCGCAGGCTTTCGCGGCATTGATATTATCTATCCGGTCATCTAAGAAGAAACATTCCTTTGGATTTAAGTCAAAGGTCTTAAAGAAAAGTTTATAAATTGCAGGGTCTGGTTTTGCAAGTTTTACCGGACCGGAGAAAAGAACACCATCGAATTCCTGCATGATCTCATAGATATCTGCATGGTCCGCAAAATATTGGGGAGCATTGGAAAGCAGATAGATTGGCACGCCTCTTGATTTTAATTCATGTACAAAATCCCATGTCTGCAGGAGCGGTGTCAGGTGTTTGTACCAGTCTTTGAAAAAATGTTCCAGGGTTGGTTTCAGGCGCGCAGGTACGCGGGCAATCGCAAGCTCCACGCCTTTTTCATATTCTAATGTACCGGCATCCAATTCAACCCAATCTTGATAGATCGCCTTAGAAAGAATGGGGAAATCTGCTTTATCATCACAGAATTGCCCGAGAATATAATCCGGGTCAAAGGTTCCGATTACATTTCCAAAATCAAATACTATATTTTTATATTTCATACAAAACCTTCTTTCTATCGTAGTATTTTCTCATTGTACATGAAAAATTATCTTTTGAACAGAGTAAAAAAAGAGCAAGATATGTATACACATCTTGCTCTTCTTACATTCTGAATCAAAGAATGGACCTGGCGGGAGTTGAACCCGCGTCCGAAAGCCCTTCCAATAAAGCTTCTCCCAATCACAGTTGTCGTTTTGACATTCCCTCCGTGAATCGCCCGACAACAGGCTATTCACTTTAGTAGCTTCATAAATTCTTTTATTTCCGCAAAGCTTTGGAAACAAAGTGCCTCATCTGGTTGAAGCCGGTTACTTAAGCGATGAGAGACTTAAGGCCGACTGCTGCAACTTAGGCAGCGTACGCTAAATTTTCGTCTGCGTTTAATTTTAAGTTGCGGATTGATACGCAGTCCCGCACTGCGGATGGCTACTCTACCTTCTAGACCCCCGTCGAAACCAGTACAAGCCCTGATATATGCTGATACTGTACAACAGACGTAGTATTCATTATATGCAATACCTGCATTTCTGTCAAGGACTGGTTTTCGACAATTTATTCCAAATTACGACCTTATATATAGCTAAACTGTTATTCCAAATTAGAAATTGCGTAGTCAGCTTCTTCCTGAGTGAATTTCTCGCCGTACTCGGACACGAGCTGGTCACGGATCGCTTCTGGAGACATATCCATGGTGTCCTGATAGCTTTTGGCTTTTTCTAATGCATTCGCCTTCCAGTCTGCTTTGATGTTATCGATCGCATATTGCGCTTCTTCTTCGGTAAATTCTTCGCCGTATTCGGACACGAGCTGCTCGTAGATAGCGGTCTTGGACATATGCATATTGTTACTATAGTTTTCAGCGGTTGCAAGTGCATTGGCCTTCCAATCTGCTTCCAAGTTATCCATAGCATATTGGGCAGCTTCTTCGGAAAATTTTTCTCCATATTCGGATGTCAGCTGAGCGTAGATGCCAGCTTTAGACATATGCATCGTTTTGCTGTAATTTTTTGCTTTTTTCAAAGCCGATTTATACTCTTTTGGAATGCTGTCATCTTCGTTTTTGGCGTCATCATCAGCGTTGGATGCTGCCGGCTGTTTGGTATCTTCTACTTTTTTGTCGTTATCTTTTTTCTTCTCATCTTTGCTGCCGCCTCCGAAGGCAGAAGCAAAAACAATAACGCCAATGACAATGAGCAGAATGCCAGGCCATTTCTTTCGTTTTTTAGGCGCTGCTTGTAAATTTGGTTCTGTTAGATTCTTCTCTTTCATAGAGTTCCCCTCTCTTTAGTGTGGGTAGTGTCAAAAACTACCTGTTTTTTTATTGTTTAAATCTATTAAAAACCTTGA
>CAJUFN010000002.1:60427-313090 GCA_910585545.1 uncultured Lachnospiraceae bacterium | reverse complement strand
ACTGTTTTTTTAAGGATACCAATCTCTCGATTGGTTCGCTCTGAAATTTTCTCTTTGCAAGATCCAAGTCCGCTTTCGAATTTCTTCTTCCGTTTCCTTGTTCTCACTGAAATTTTCAGGGTTGTTGTCTATTATTTAATTGTCAAGTTCCTGTTCTGTTTCGCTGTCTCTCGCGACAGCTTGTTTAGTATATCACTTCTTTTTCTCAATGTCAACCACTTTTTTTATTTTTTTGATTTTCATTTTTTCAAGAAATGAAACGGAGAAAGAGGGATTTGAACCCTCGCGCCGGTTGCCCGACCTACACCCTTAGCAGGGGCGCCTCTTCAGCCTCTTGAGTATTTCTCCTCGCTGAATTCTTATTCAGTATTTTGTTCTGCACTTCACAGTGCAAATAGTATTATACCTAAGGAATTGCATAATGTCAACGGTTTTTTCATATTTTTTAATTCTTTTTATTTTTAATGATTTTTTATATAAGAAAACATCTGGGGAAGAATAAAAAACATCAAGCGAAACCGTCAGAGGGTTTTTAAAAACCCTCTGACGGTTTCGCTTGATGTTTTTTATCCAAAATGTATATTCCCTTGCAGCCAAATATTTGTCTTCAGTCTTCTTCCCACCTTTGGTTCTCCCAAAAGCCCCCGTACCGGCAGACATATATCGAATTGAAGCTCATTTACCTCCAGCTTCATAATATATAATTCCTCCTGAGTGATTTTATTATTTACCACTTGAATTTCAAGTATTTCCCCCAGAATAGAATACATAGTACAATCCAATCCGTACGGCATAAGATATGTATCGACCAAGGTAAATATATCTTCTGTGGCGATGCGCATATTTACTTTAGAGTAAATATCCATCTCTTCCATAGTAAGGCTTTCAATTGCTTCTTTATCTCCATTTCTGGCTGCATTAAGAAGCATCATACGATTTTTAGATTCTTCTTTTTTCGTTTGCTGCGTTGATGCGGCTTTTTGAATCGGGAAGAGAATTGTTCCCGATTCAGCTAATCCGCATAATGTAACGGATATCTTTTTATCATAAATAGTACGTAATTTTATTTCTTTCAGATACTCTACGATATTTTGCAAATGGAAGATAAGGCTGATTCCGATTCTTACATCTTCACAGACACCTAGATATTCTACTTTATCAATTTTTTGCTCAATTGTAATATCTGCACGAGATGTGATTCCGCTTCCTTTTAAATATGGAAAATAAGATTCTGGACTAAATTCTTTCATTTCATTTATCTGACCACATACTTTAACTCCGATACGGTCTCCATATTCTTTACAATACTCTGCAAATCCATATTCTTCCGTGATAGAAACAGAATCATAATCTGTATAAAGATCGATGGTCTGCTTAATCAACGCATCTTCTTCTTTCTTCAATTTTGCATCCGAAAAACCAATTGCTTTTAAATATTTATGCACGATTATCCCTTTCTATTTCTTTGGAACAAGCTTTTCCTTACCACCCATATAAGGACGGAGCGCTTCCGGAATCGTCACTGTTCCATCTTCTTGTAAATGATTTTCCAGGAAAGCGATCAACATTCTAGGCGGCGCCACCACTGTATTATTCAGTGTGTGTGCAAAATATTTTCCGTCTTTTCCATTTACACGGATTTTTAATCTTCTTGCTTGCGCATCACCTAAGTTTGAACAGCTTCCTACTTCAAAATATTTCTTCTGTCTTGGAGACCATGCTTCCACATCACAAGATTTCACCTTTAAATCTGCGAGATCGCCGGAGCAACATTCCAATGTACGAACTGGAATCTCCAGTGAACGGAATAAATCTACTGTATTTTTCCATAACTGATCATACCAGTATGGGCTATCTTCCGGCTTACATACAACAACCATTTCCTGTTTTTCAAACTGATGTATTCTGTATACACCACGTTCTTCGATACCATGAGCACCTTTTTCTTTACGGAAACACGGAGAATAACTAGTCATTGTCTGTGGAAGTTCTTCTTCGTCCACTACCTGATCGATAAATTTACCAATCATAGAATGTTCACTTGTTCCGATCAGATACAAATCTTCGCCTTCTATTTTATACATCATTGCATCCATTTCTGCGAAACTCATTACACCGGTAACGACATTGCTCCGAATCATAAATGGAGGAATATAGTACGTAAATCCTCTGTCAATCATAAAGTCACGGGCATAAGAAATGACAGCAGAGTGTAATCTTGCTATATCTCCTTTTAAATAGTAGAAACCGTTGCCCGCCACGCGTCCTGCAGCATCCAAATCAATTCCATCAAATGTTTTCATAATATCTGCATGATATGGAATTTCAAATTCAGGAACGACCGGCTCGCCAAATTTTTCAAGTTCCACGTTCTGGGAATCGTCTTTTCCGATTGGTACGGAAGGATCAATGATATTTGGAATTGTCATCATGATTTTCATGATTTTCTCTTCCACATCTCTTTCTCTTACAGAAAGTTCTTCTACACGGCTTGCATTTGCTGCAACCTGTTTTTTAAATTCTTCTGCTTCCTCTTTCTTTCCCTGAGCCATACATGCACCAATTTGTTTGGATATTTTATTTCTTTGTGCCCTTAATACTTCCACTTCCTGCTTAATTTCTCTGTTTTCTTTATCTAATTCAATTACTTCATCCACAAGAGGGAGTTTCTCATCCTGGAATTTCTTTTTAATATTCTCTTTCACTATATCTGGATTTGCTCTTAAAAATTTAATGTCTAACATTGATTTTTCTCCTTTTCATCTATTCTCTCATAAAATATATTCATTATTTTTAGAGTTTTCCCGCTCTTTAGATATATAAACGTCAAAAATATTTATAACTATTGTTTTGTGTTCAAGATCATTTCATAAATACGTTCTAATTCTTCATCAGAATAGTACTCAATTTCAATTTTCCCTTTACCTTTTGCCTTCTGATTAATGCTTACTTTTGTTCCGATCACAGCCTTCATTTTTTCTTCAAGATCCTGATAAATGAAAGAATTTTCAATAATCCTTTTTTCAACCTTTTTCTTTGGATTTTTCAATTCTTTTATAATCTTTTCAATTTCTCTTACGCTTAATTTTTCATCAAAAATCCGAATTGCTAACGCATATTGTTGCTCTTCATTGTCGATTGCCAAAAGTGCACGCGCATGACCGGTAGAAATCATATCATCAATTACCATCTGTTGTACTTTTTCACTTAATTTCAAAAGTCTCATAGAATTTGTCACAGCCGTTCTGCTCTTAGACACACGTTCCGCGACTTCATCTTGCTTTAAATTATATACCGTCAAAAGTTGCTTAAATGCCATTGCCTCTTCAATTGGATTTAAGTTTTCCCTTTGAATATTTTCAATCAAAGCAATTTCCAACACTTCCTGCTCTGTATATTCTTTTACAATCACTGGAATTTCTTTTATTCCAGCCATCTTTGCGGCCCGCCAACGCCTCTCACCGGCAATAATCTCATAATAATCTTTCTTTTTCTGTACCAGCAATGGCTGTAATACGCCAAACTGCTTAATTGAATCCGAAAGTTCATATAAAGCATCCTCTTCAAATGCTTTTCTAGGCTGTTCCCTATTTGGCTCAACTTTATTTATACTAACGATAAATTCTCCGCCTTTCGCCTCTTCTTTATCTTTATCCTGAGAAGTTTGCTTTGAAACAGCTGGTTTTGCTTTTTTAGGCTCAGGAATCAAGCTGTCTAAACCTTTCCCTAATCCTCCACGTTTTACTGCCATCACTTATTCTCCTTTATTAATTACCTCTTCTGCTAATAACATATAACTTTCCGCACCTGTAGACTTCGCATCATATAAATTAATCGGCAATCCATGGCTAGGAGCCTCCGCTAATCTAATATTTCTCGGAATAATTGTTTTATATATACTTTGCTGCAAATTGTCCTTTACATTTTCTACCACCTGTAAAGATAAATTTGTTCTTGCATCATACATTGTAAATACAACGCCTTCAATACTTAAATCCGGATTCAATCTTTCTTTAACCAATTCAATCGTATGAATCAGCTGACTCAATCCCTCCAAAGCATAATATTCGCATTGTATCGGAACCAACACTGAATTTGCCGTAGTCATAGCATTAATTGTAAGCATACTTAAAGATGGTGGACAGTCAATAACAATAAAATCATAATTGTCCTTTACACCTTCTACAGCCTTTTTGATAATAAACTCTTTTTCATCAACACCAATCAATTCAATTTCAGCAGCAGCAAGATCAATGTTAGTAGGTAATACATCCAGATTTTCTATTACATCCTTTACAATAGCATTCTGAATATCCGTTTCCCCTAATATCAAATCATATACTGTATATTCTACTTCATCCTTATCTACACCAAGCCCACTTGTCATATTTCCCTGCGGATCCATATCAATTGCCAGTACTTTTTTACCCAGCGCACTTAAACATGAGGATAAATTTATAGCAGTAGTAGTTTTTCCCACACCGCCTTTTTGATTAGCAACAGCTATAATTCTTTCCATTATTTATATCACCTTTCTTTCGCTTTATCATTATACCATTTTTTTATTTAATAATCCAGAAAATGTTTCACGTGAAACATGAAACATCAATATAACTTACAAATGTTTCACGTGAAACATAAAATTTCAAAACAACTCACGAATGTTTCACGTGAAACATTCGTAAATTATGTCGTAAAAAGATTCCATAAATTTCTTTTCATGTTTTTATATATATAGTATAATAATAATTAGATAGTAAACAGGAGGTCTTCACTATGAAATTAGCAAAAAAACTTATTACTTTAGCTTCTATTGGTGGTTTATCATTGACAGTGATTCACTTTATTAATAAATTCATTTCTTATTCTTCAACACTTGATGATTTGCTTTCAGAAGATGATGAGAAAACTTATAATTGGAGATTTGGAGATATATTTTATACAAAAGAAGGAGAGGGAAAGCCTCTTTTATTGATTCATGATTTAACTTCATGCAGCTCCAGGTATGAATGGAATCAACTTCGAAAAGATTTATCAAAAGAGTATACCGTATATACAATTGATTTACTAGGTTGCGGACGCTCTGATAAACCTAATCTCACCTATACCAATTTTTTATATGTACAATTAATATGTGATTTTATTAAAAACGTAATCAAAGACAAAACAGATATGATTGTATCCGGCAATGCTGGATCAATTGGTTTGATGTCTGCTTTAAATGATGATTCTATTATTAATCAAATTATTTTGATTAATCCACAAAATCTCGAAGAATTATCCAAGATACCAACAAAACGTGCTAAAACAGCGAAGTTTATCCTGGATATGCCAATTATCGGAACTATGATTTACAATATTATTCATAGTAAAGAAAATATCAGTGCACAATTAATCACTGAAGGATTCTATAATCCAGCAAATGTCAGTGAAGATATTGTAAAAGCCTATTATGAAGCTGCCCATAATAATCATGGATATTCCAAATATCTATTTTCAAGCATTCAAAGCCAATATATGAACGCAAACATATTGCATTGTCTAAGAAAGTTGGATAACAGTATTTATATACTTGCATCTGATGGTGATCCGGAAAATCTTGCAAATGCAAAAACATACAAGGATATCATGCCATCTATTGAAATTATTGAATTATCAAATGTAAAACAATTACCTCATTTGGAATCTCCAGTAAAAGTATTGGAGCAAATCAAAATCTTATTTGCGGAAAAAATGTAATATAAAATCCCAGTCTTTTTGTAGACTGGGATTTTCATTTTCTATAATGGTTCTTTGGATGGAAGACCTGCTTTTCTTGGATATTTCTTTGCCGTAGACTTTACTTTTTCAATCTTTACAAAAGATCTTCCTATTTCACTTCCCGGAAGTTCAAATTTTATCACTTGATCTAATTTTCCACCAAGAATTGTAATGGCCTTTTCAGAGTGGGAGAGTTCTTCCTCAATTTCTCCTGATTTATATGGTATGAACAATCCACCGATTTTTACATATGGAAGACAATATTCCGAAAGTGTAGCTAGATTTGCAACTGCTCTGGATACACAGATATCATATTGTTCTCTATAATGTGCTTGTTTTGCAAAATCTTCTGCGCGCCCATGTATCGTCTCAATATGTTCAAGTCCTAGTTCTTCGATTACAGTATCCAAAAATTTGATTCGTTTGTTTAAAGAATCCAACAAAGTGACTTTTAAATGTGGAAAAACAATTTTCAACGGAATCCCCGGAAAACCAGCGCCTGTCCCTACGTCGATCAGATTCTGCTTTTCATTCAAAGAAACTGCTTTTACTAAAGCAACGCTATCCACAAAATGCTTTTCATTTACCTCTTCATATTCCGTGATTCCGGTCAGATTCATGACTTTATTCCACTCTACAAGCAATTCATAAAATTTATCAAACTGTTGTTTCTGTTTCTCTGTCAATTGAATCCCTAATAACGCTAATTTTTTATCAAAAATACGAATCATACTAACCTCTTTTATATTTATAACTATTTAATTTTAATTTTATTTTCTATACTGTTCCAGATATACAAGAAGAACAGATATATCTGCTGGTGATACGCCAGATATTCTGGATGCCTGTCCGATTGATTGCGGTTTCAATTCTTTTAATTTTTGAACTGCCTCAATACGAAGACTTTTCACTTCATCATAATTGATGGATTCAGGAATCTTTTTTGTTTCCAATTTTTTAAATTGTTCTACTTGTTTTTTCTGTCTTTTTATATAGCCATCATATTTAATATTAATATTTACCTGCTCCGCAACTTCGGGACTAATATCATTTGGTCTTTGTTTATCAATCGGAGAAAGTATTTCATAAGACAATTCCGGTCTTCTGATAAGCTCTGCAAGCGTCGTACCGGAGGTTAAAAGTGTACTTCCATTTTCCTCTAATAATGTTTGTACCTCCTTTGAAGTACCTACGTTTGTATGTAAAAGACGATCTATTTCTTCTTCTATTCTTGCTTCTTTTTCAACCAAATGTTCATATCTTTCTTTAGAAATAAGACCAATTTCATATCCTTTTTTTGTAAGTCTTTGATCCGCATTATCCTGGCGCAGCAAAAGACGATATTCTGCACGGGAGGTCATCATACGATAAGGTTCATGGCTTTCTTTTGTCACAAGATCATCTATCAAAACACCGATATAACCTTCTGAACGATCAATCGTAATCTGTTCTCTTCCCAAAAGTTTAAGCGCCGCATTAATTCCTGCCACAAGTCCTTGTGCCGCGGCTTCTTCATATCCAGAACTTCCATTAAACTGACCGCCGCTATATAATCCATCAATCTCTTTAAATTCTAATGTAGCATATAGCTGTCTTGCATCAATACAATCATACTCAATTGCATATGCATTTCGAACGATCTTTACATTCTCAAGTCCGGGAACGCTTCTATACATCGCATATTGTACATCCTCCGGCAAAGAACTTGACATTCCTCCAACATACATCTCATTCGTATGAATTCCTTCCGGCTCAATAAACACTTGATGTCTGTCTTTGTCTGCAAACTTTACTACTTTATCTTCGATAGAAGGGCAGTAGCGCGGTCCAGTTCCTTCAATCATTCCTGAAAATAAAGGAGACCTGTCGAGATTATTTCTGATAATCTCATGTGTTTTTTCATTTGTATAGGTAAGCCAGCAGGAAATCTGTTCTTTTTGAATCTCATCTGCATTTGTTGTGAAAGAAAATGGGACAATTCTTTCATCACCAAATTGTTCTTCCATTTTTGAAAAATCAATGGAGTTTCTATCAATTCTGGCCGGGGTTCCCGTCTTAAACCGATACATCTGAATCCCTAAAGATTTCAAAGAATCCGTAAGATAATTTGCTGCCTGAAGCCCGTTTGGACCGGTATATTGACTTACGTCACCATAAATACAGCGCGCCTTCAAATAAGTTCCAGTACACAAAATAATCGCTTTACAATGATAGATACAACCGGAATATGTCTGAATCCCAATAACTCTTTTGCCAGTTACTTTTCCATCTGCATCTTTGATATCTTCGGTCAAAATATCTGTTACTTCTGCCTGTTTTATCTCAAGATTTTCCTGATTCTCAAGCACGCTTCGCATAGTTCTCGTATAGTCCATTTTATCCGCCTGTGCACGGAGAGAATGAACTGCAGGCCCCTTAGATTTATTAAGCATCTTAGATTGAATAAATGTTTTATCAATCACTTTTCCCATCTCTCCGCCAAGCGCATCAATTTCTTTTACAAGATGCCCTTTTGAACTTCCACCGATATTTGGATTACAAGGCATTAATGCGATACTATCCACACTTACGGTAAATATAATCGTTTTCAATCCAAGTCTTGCAGATGCAAGCGCTGCTTCACATCCGGCATGTCCTGCACCGATAACAGCAATATCTAATTCATCTTTATTTTCCCATACAGAATTTGCTGAATATTTCATTGACTAAATCTTCTCCTATCGTCTCACCGGTGATACTTCCCAAAGATTCATAAGCATCTATCAAATCAATGGAATAGAAATCTTCCGGCATTCCATTTTCTATACTTTCATTTACTTTTTTAAGACTTTCATAAGCATCTATAAGAGCTGTTTTTTGTCTGATATTTGTAATATAAACTTCATCATTAAAAAAAATATTACCATGAAAAAACATCATTTTCAATGTTTCTTCCAATTCTTCCATACCATTTTCTTCTTTTGCAGAAATTTCAATCATAGGCTTATCCAGATATTTCTTTATATCTTCTTTTTCTATTACAGATTCCAAATCTGACTTGTTAAGAAGAATCAATACCTGTTTATCCTGGATCATTTTCATAATCTCAAAATCATTCTTATCTAAATCTCTTGATACATCTGCCACATAAATGACCAAATCTGCATCCTTTGCCGACTGGATTGCCTTATCTACACCTATTTTTTCGACAACATCCTTCGTATCACGAATCCCGGCAGTATCGATTATATTGAGACTAATTCCTCCAAGATTGATATTTTCTTCTAAGATATCTCTTGTAGTACCTTCTATATCCGTAACAATTGCTCTTTCCTCTCCAACAAGAAGATTCAAAAGAGAAGATTTCCCGGCATTGGGTTTTCCAACAATAACTGTCTTAATCCCTTCTTTTATCATTCTTCCGTTATCCGCAGAATCAATGAGTTTTTTTAAACTTATCAACAATTTATCTACTACTTCATGGAGTTCTTCTCCATATCCATCTATATTTATATGTTCAGGATCATCCAAAGCGGTCTCTATAAATGCAGTATGATATAATATCTGTTCTCTTACTTCGCTAATTTTCTTTTGCATAGAACCTTTTAACTGGCTTATTGAACTCTTTAAGGCATATTCATTTTTTGATTCAATAACATCAATAACTGCTTCTGCCTGAGAAAGATCCATCTTTCCATTTAAAAATGCCCGCTTGGTGAATTCTCCCGGCTCTGCCGGCCTTGCGCCATATTTAATTACCGTTTCCAATATTCTTTTTACTACATATACACCGCCATGACAATTAATTTCAATAGTATCCTCCCCTGTATAACTGTGAGGATTTCGCATCAGCATTACAAGAACTTCATCAATTAATTCTTCACCATCATAGATATAACCATAATGAATCGTATGACTGTTCTCTTCTGATAATATTTTCTCTGACCTGTTTTTGTATATCTTATCAATGATCTGGAAAGACTCCTCCCCACTAATACGAACAATCCCTATACCGGAATTCGACATGGCCGTTGCTATTGCAGCAATTGTATCTTTTTTCATAAATAAATCTCCATTAATATAATATCTATATAATAACAAAGTGGGCAAGCCCACTTCAACTCCCCAGCCGCTCACGCGAGTGCGCATCCCGCAGAGAGTTTAATGATATAGGAAAGTACAAACTTTCCTATATCATTAAAAATAAGGCTGCAACCAAAATTATGGCTGCAGCCTTACTAAATTATCGTCTGGCTAATGTAACTACAACTCTTCTGTATGGCTCTTCACCTTCACTATGTGTATTTACATATTTATCTGCCTGAAGTGCAGAGTGAATAATTCTTCTTTCATATGGATTCATTGGCTCTAAAGAAATAGATTTTTTTGTTCTTTTTACTTTATAAGCAATGTTCTTTGCAAGATTTTCTAATGTATTTTTTCTTCTTTTGCGATAGTTTTCCGTATCTAATTTCACACGTACATAACCATCTTGTTGTTTATTAGCCACTCTGTTTACAAGATATTGAAGAGAATCTAAAGTTTGTCCTCTTTTTCCGATAAGAATTCCCATATTCTTACCATCCATATTGATGCAAAGAGCTCCGTCTTCATCAATGTTTGTTGTGATGACCACTTCCATATTCATGGTATCTAAGACATCTTTCAGGAATTTTTCGCATGCAGCCTTTGTTTCTTCTTTTACCTCACAAAGTTCTACTGCTCGTTCCTTTGCATTCTCTTTTTCAACTTCTTTTACAGGTTCCTTTACAGATTCTTTTTTCGGCTCTGAAGGAGCTTCTGCATGAACTTCTTTTTTTGGTTCTTTCTTAAATTCTTTCTTTGGCTCTTTTTTTACTTCTTTTTTAAACTCTTTTTTCGCTTCTTTTTTGACTTCTTTTTTTGGCTCTTCTTTTATAATATCTTTAATTTCTTCTATAGTTTTTTCAAATTCTTCTTTTACTGCTTTTTTTCTTGCACGGATGACAGCCTGTTTACTTCCAATTCCAAAAAATCCTGCGCTTCCTTTTTCTATTACATCATAATCTAACTGATCACTTGTAATTCCAAGCTGAATCAAAGCTTCTGTAATCGCATCATCCAATGTTTTTGCTGATACTGTTACTTCTTTCACGGAAAATTCCCCCTCTTATTTACTCTCATTAAAATTTCTAACCATATTGGCCTTTGATGCAAGACTTCCTTTTTTTGCATTTGCTGTTTTTTCAGCAGCATTTCTTAATTTTTCTTCTCTTTCAGCATTTGACATACTTACTTTTGGTTCCTGAATGCTTTTTACATTTCTTTGTGCCATTTCATTTAATGCATTTGCACTTACACCCTTTTTCTCACGTTTCTTTGCTGCTTTTTTCTGATTTTTTTCAACCAGTTTTTCAATCGGAACTTTATTCAAATGCTTGTTAATAACGATTTGCTGAATTGTACGCACGACTGCACTTGCAATCCAGTAAAGTCCCATACCGGAAGGGAATGAAAAACACATGAATACCGAAAGCAACGGCATCATAACGTTCATAGTTTTCATAGAAGCTGCCATCGGATTATCATCATTATTTGCTGCCTGCGGAACCATTTTCAAACTCATATATTGTGTAATACCAGCAAGAATCGGAATCAAAACAGCAACGATCACTGCTAAAATAGCACCTGTCTTGATACCAGTCATAATAATATTCATAGGCGTCTCAGAAATACTTATCCCAAGAAAACTATTAAGACTTGAAATTCCTGCCTGTGTCTTCTCGGCAAGATCGGAAAGGTTTGGAAATTTATCAGCTAACGCATCCCAGTTTCCTTCCTGAAATTTGTAAAGAATATCAATGATTGAATTCTCATTGAATCCCAATTTTTCAATATTTACAAGGACATGTCTCTCAGAAGCAATATTTGTCATGAATTTTTCTGCTCCTGAAGTTTCTAATATTGCTTTCGCCATCGGCATATAAGCTTCTTTGATCTGTGTTACATATCCTGGAATATTACGGATAACTGCATAAAGAGCGAAGAATAATGGGAACTGAATAAGCGCCGTTCCACATCCCCCCATAGGAGAAACTCCATATTTCTGGTAAACTGCCTGAGATTCCTCCTGCATCTTCATCATTGAAGCTTGATCTTTTTTATTCTTATATTTCTTTTGAATCTTTTGGATCTCCGGCATATAAACCTGAGACATTCTTTGAAATTTTTGCTGCTTTATCGTCAATGGAACCATCAACATATAAACAACTACGGTGTAAAGGATAATACATATACCAATATTATGTATTCCAATCGCACTTAACACAACAAAAATAGCATTCATTATCTCACCGAGCACCCACGCGATCGGTCCAATAATAAATCCTTTGGACTGTGTCAATAAAATTCCTTCCATTATCATTCCTCCATATTATTTTTTCTTTTCGGGGACCGGATCATATCCTCCCTTTGCAAATGGATTACATCTTACAATTCTCCATAAAGTTAAAAAACCACCTTTTATAACACCATATTTATCAATTGCTTCAATTCCATATTCTGAACAGGTAGGTGTATAAATACAATGGTTTCTTGTCTTTAAACCAGATAAATATTTTTGATAAAACCGGATGCACGAAATTAAAATCTTTTTCAAAATTATATCTCCATTTGCATATCTATCATATTATGAAGTTTTCCAAGATGGACAAGTGATTTTTCTATTTCTTTATAAGACTTTTCTTTTGCATTCACTCTGGCTATTATTACTATATCAAACCCATCTTGAAATCTGTCTTCTTGTAATCGATAACTTTCTCTTAGCAATCTTGTCAACCTGTGACGTACAACGCTATTTCCTACTTTTTTACTGACAGAAATTCCTATTCTGTTTCTATTCGTATTATTTCTTCTTATATACATAACCAAATTACGGTTTGCATAAGATTTTCCTTCTTTATATACTATCTGGAAATCTTTATTTTTCTTTAATGACTCGGAAAATTTCATCTCTTTCTCCTAATTATTGAGAGAAGAAAAGGCCACATATATGCGGCCTACGCTGATAATTGTTTTCTTCCTTTTGCTCTTCTGGCTGCTAATACTTTTCTTCCGCCAGCTGTGCTCATTCTTGCTCTGAATCCATGAACTTTTGCTCTAGATCTCTTTTTTGGTTGGAATGTCATTTTCATTGATATCCACCTCCTTGATTAAAACCTATATAATATAAGTATTTATTAATATTTTTTTTCGTAAAACATCAGTTTTGATTATAGTCAAAAAAACCCAGTAAGTCAAGCAAAACATGGAATTTAATGCATTTAAAATTTTATCCACACTATCCATATAGGTTATCCACATTTTCAAAATTATCAACATTTTGTGGATAACTTGTTGATATAATGTGGATTATTGCTTGATAACTTGTTGATAACCTTTTTATAAAGTCGTTTTTTGCCTAAAAATGGCATGTTGAAAATGTTAAAACAGTTATTCACATTTATTGGATTGCTTAAACACTCTTTTTGATGTAAAATAGAGTTGTGAATTTGTTGAATTTTATAAAATTAGGAGATAATCATGAATATAGTAGAAGAAAAATGGCCTGAAATTATTGAAAAATTAAAAGTAGAATACTGCTTAACCAATATTTCTTATACGACCTGGATTCTTCCAATGAAAATCTACAATGTTACAGATAACATTATATTTATTTCTGTAAATTTAAAAGGAAGTATTGAACATGTAAAATACAAATATTCACTTCCTTTAAAAGTATGTATCGCAGAAGTAACCGGTATTGAATATGAAATTGAATTCGTTTCTGAAGATGAACTTCCGGACGAACAGGAAGATTTACATATTCCTACCCATCCAGAAGAATCAGAAAAAACAAAATCTGTAAAGAGAAGAAGAAAAACTATCATCGAAAAGGCAAACTTGAATCCAAAATACACATTTGATACATTCGTGGTAGGTAATAATAATAACTTTGCTCATGCTGCATCTTTGGCAGTAGCCGAATCACCGGGAAAAGTCTATAATCCCCTTTTCCTTTACGGAGGCGTTGGACTTGGGAAAACTCACTTGATGCATTCTATTGCTCATTTTGTATTAGAAAAAGACCCTAATAAAAAAGTATTATATGTCACAAGTGAAACATTTACCAATGAATTGATCGACGCTTTAAAAAGCGGTAGAACCGGCAATGAATCTGCTATTAATGCATTTCGTGAAAAATATAGAAGCAATGATGTACTTTTAATAGATGATATTCAGTTTATTATAGGAAAGGAAAGTACACAGGAAGAATTTTTCCATACTTTCAATCATCTTCATGTATCCGGAAAACAAATCATTATCTCCAGCGATAAACCACCAAAAGATATCGAGACCCTCGAGGCCAGACTTCGTACCCGTTTTGAATGGGGATTGATCGCAGATATCCAGTCTCCTGATTATGAGACAAGAATGGCTATTCTTTTAAAGAAAATAGAGATTGATGAATTACAAAGATACAATATTCCAAAGGACGTTATCACTTATATTGCTTCTAATGTAAAATCAAATATCCGTGAACTTGAGGGTTCTCTTAATAAGCTGATCGCGCTTTATAAATTAAATAAAAATCAGGAAATCGATATTAATCTTGCTGCAGAAGCTTTAAAAGATATCGTATCGCCTGATAAAAATCGTCAGATTACACCTGAATTGATCCTTGATATTGTATCTGAACACTTTGATATTACGATTCAGGATTTAAAAAGCAGCAAAAGAAGCTCTGATATTGCCACTCCAAGACAGATTTCCATGTATCTTATGAGAAATCTTACCGATACTCCTTTAAAATCTATTGGGATTATCCTTGGAGGAAAAGATCATTCTACAATCAGTTATGGTGTAGATAAAATTACAGATGAGTTAAAAACAAACGAAACCTTAAAAAATACTATCAACATTATTAAAAAGAAAATCAATCCTGTTTAAAAAGTGTGGATAACTATGGGACAACTTGTTGATAACCTTACTTTTTATGTAGAAAAGTTTTGGATAATATATGGATAACTTTTTTCACAAAAATACGCCGATTTTTATCCAAATTTTATCCCATGGTTTTACCTTGGTTTTCCACAGAGTTTTCCGTTTAAAAAATCCTTTATTTTCAAGGGCTTAAAGTACTTATCAACATATCCACAGCCCCTACTACTAATAAGACGGATTATTTTAATTATTTATATATAAAAAAGCAGTCGAAGGGAGTTATACACAATGAAAATCATTTGTACAAAATCAAATCTTGCAAAAGGAGTCAGTATCGTATCAAAAGCCGTTCCTTCTAAAACAACGATGCCTATCCTGGAATGTATTTTAATTGATGCTACGACAAACATTATTAAGTTAACAGCAAACGATATGGAACTTGGTATCGAGACAACTATTGAAGGTAATATTGTAAAGAATGGAATGATTGCGATCGACGCAAGATTATTCTCTGATATTGTACGTAAACTTCCTGATAATGAGATTACAATCGAGACATCAGACAATTATCAAACGACTATCACATGTGAGAAAGCTGTGTTTAACCTTTCAGGTAAACCAGGAGAAGATTTTTCTTATCTTCCATATATTGAAAAGAATGACCCTGTTATAATCTCTCAATTTACGTTAAAAGAAGTAATTAGACAGACTATTTTTTCTATTGCAGACAATGACAGCAATAAATTAATGACAGGTGAATTATTTGAGATTAACAATGATATGTTAAAAGTAGTGTCATTAGATGGACATCGTATTTCTATCCGTAAGATTGAATTGAAAGATACTTACGAGAGTAAAAAGGTTGTCGTTCCAGGAAAGACTTTGATTGAGATCAGTAAGATTTTATCTGGAGAGACAGAAGCAGAAGTAAAAATTTATTTTACAAATAATCATATTGTATTTGAGTTTGATCAGACAGTAGTTGTTTCACGTCTGATTGAAGGAGAATATTTTAGAATCGACCAAATGTTGTCTAATGATTATGAGACAAAATTGAAAATTAATAAAAAAGAATTTTTGAACTGTATTGACAGAGCTACACTTCTTGTGAAAGAAGGAGATAAGAAACCAATCATCATTAATATCTTAGATGATGCGATGGAATTAAAGATCAAATCTTCGATTGGTACGATGGATGAAGAGATTTTCATCGAGAAAGAAGGAAAAGATTTATTGATTGGATTTAATCCGAAATTTTTGATCGATGCACTTCGTGTTATAGATAACGAGGAGATAACATTATTCCTTATGAATCCAAAGGCGCCATGTTTTATTAAGGATGAGACAGAAAGTTATATTTATCTGATTCTTCCTGTTAACTTTAACGCAGCAGTTTAGGAGATAGATCATGACAAAAATTATAAATTTAAAAAAAGATCATATAAAACTTGGTCAGGTATTAAAAGCTGCCGGTCTGGTGGAGTCTGGCGTAGAGGCTAAGATAGTGATCACAGATGGTCTTGTGAAGGTAAATGGAGAGATTGAGACAAGACGCGGAAAGAAATTATATGATGGAGATATTGTTTCTTTTGAAGAGAATGAAATAAAAATCAAAGAATTTAAAGGATAAGTAAGATGGTGTGGTATGATTATTAAATCTTTAAAGTTAAAGAACTTCAGAAATTATGATTTGCTTAAAATAGACTTTAATCATGCAACCAATATATTTTACGGAGATAATGCACAAGGGAAGACGAATATACTTGAGGCAGTTTATCTTTCTGGTACCACTAAGTCACATCGTGGTACGAAAGACCGTGATATGATACAATTTGAGAGGGAGGAAGCCCATATTGAAGCAATTGTTGATAAAAGAGGCGTTCCTTTTCAAATTGATATGCATCTAAAGAAAAATAGTCCAAAAGGAATTGCAATTAATAAGATTCCAATCAAAAAAGCAAGTGAACTTTTTGGAATTGTACATCTTGTATTTTTCTCACCGGAAGATTTGAATATTATTAAAAATGGGCCTTCTGAACGAAGGAGGTTCATGGATCTGGAGCTTTCGCAGATTGATAAATTATATCTGAGTGATTTATCTAATTATAATCGTGTGTTGAATCAGAGAAATCGTTTATTAAAGGATATTGCTTTCAATAGTGGGTTAAAAGATACGCTTGATGTATGGGATAAGCAGCTTGCTGTATATGGGAATAAAATAATAGACAGAAGAAATAAATTTGTTTATGAAATAAATGAAATTATAAAAGAGATTCATTTTAAACTTACAGGAAATAAAGAAGAAATAAATCTTATGTATGAACCAAATGTAAGAGAATTTGAGTTTGAGGAAGTTATTTTCCGGAATAGGGAAAGGGATTTAAAAATGAAAAGTACCACATCCGGTCCTCATAAAGATGATATTTGTTTTTTGGCAAATGGCTTAGATATCAGAAAATTTGGTTCTCAGGGACAACAAAGAACGGCAGCACTTTCTTTGAAATTATCAGAGATAGAGTTGATAAAATCAGTTATTAAAGATACACCGATATTATTACTGGATGATGTGTTGTCTGAACTTGATAAAAACAGGCAAAACTATTTGTTAGAAAGTATTTATGACATTCAAACATTAGTGACATGTACAGGACTTGACGAATTTGTAAGTAAAAATTTTTCAATTAATAAAGTTTTTCAAATAAAAGAAGGACAGATTGTAAAGGAAAATTAGGAGGAAAAGTATGGGGACAGCAGGTACAGAATATGGTGCAGATCAAATTCAGATATTGGAAGGTTTGGAAGCAGTCAGAAAAAGACCGGGAATGTATATTGGAAGTACATCTATAAGAGGTCTTCATCATCTGGTGTATGAAATTGTGGATAATGCGGTGGATGAGGCTCTTGCCGGTTATTGTGATACTGTGAATATTACAATTAATAAAGATGGCTCTTTGACTGTTATAGATAATGGTCGTGGAATCCCGGTTGGAATTAATCATAAGACGGGCCGTCCTGCAGTAGAAGCAGTATTTACTGTTCTTCATGCGGGAGGAAAATTTGGCGGCGGCGGATATAAAGTCTCTGGTGGTCTTCATGGTGTAGGCGCTTCTGTCGTAAATGCGTTATCCGTATGGCTGGAAGTAGAGATTAAGCGAGAGGGAAAAGTTTATCATCAGCGTTACGAGCGTGGGAAAATTATGAAAGATTTGGAGATAACCGGAGAATGTCCTGTAGAGGAATCCGGAACGAGAGTCACGTTTTTCCCGGATGGAGAGATTTTTGAGGAGACCGTATTCGATTACGGAACTTTAAAACATCGTTTAAGAGAAACTGCATTTCTTACAAAAGGACTTAAAATTATTTTTCGCGATGAAAGAGAAGAGGAGCCAAAAGAAAAATTATTCCATTATGAGGGTGGAATAAAAGAATTTGTACAGTATTTGAATAAAAGTACAAATGCGCTTTATGACCAGATTATTTATTGTGAGGGAAATAAAGATAATGTACTTGTAGAAGTAGCAATGCAGCATAATGATTCGTATACAGATAATACATATGGGTTTGTGAATAACATTGCGACACCGGAAGGTGGAACTCATATCGTAGGTTTTCGTAATGCACTTACAAAAACATTTAATGATTATGCGAGAAAGAATAAGTTATTAAAGGAAAATGAGCCGAATTTGAGCGGCGAAGATATTAGAGAAGGTCTGACTGCGATCATCAGTGTAAAAATTGAGGAACCTCAGTTTGAAGGTCAGACAAAACAAAAACTTGGTAATAGTGAAGCGAGGGGTGCTGTAGACAATGTTGTCAGCAGTCAGCTTGAAATTTTCCTGGAACAAAATCCGCAAATTGCAAAGATTACAGTTGAGAAATCGGTAATGGCGCAAAGAGCAAGGGAGGCTGCAAGAAAAGCAAGGGATCTGACAAGAAGAAAATCTGCTTTGGAAGGAATGTCGCTTCCGGGCAAGCTTGCAGATTGCTCGGATAAGGATCCAAAAAATTGTGAGATTTATATTGTTGAGGGTGACTCTGCAGGGGGATCTGCGAAGACGGCGAGAGATCGTGCAACACAGGCAATTTTACCGCTTCGTGGGAAAATATTAAATGTGGAGAAGGCAAGATTGGATAAAATTTATGCAAATAATGAGATTAAGGCAATGATTACTGCATTTGGTACCGGTATTCATGAAGATTTTGATATTTCAAAATTAAGATATCATAAGATTATTATTATGACGGATGCCGATGTAGATGGTGCTCATATTAGTACATTATTATTGACATTTTTATATCGTTTTATGCCGGAGCTTATCAAACAGGGATATGTATATCTTGCACAGCCGCCGCTTTATAAGCTGGAGAAAAATAAAAAAGTATGGTATGCGTACAGTGATGCGGAGTTAGATGAGATACTTTCGGAAGTTGGTCGTGATACGAATAATAAGATCCAGCGTTATAAAGGTCTTGGAGAGATGGATGCAGATCAGCTTTGGGAGACTACGATGGATCCGGAACATAGAGTTTTATTAAGAGTGACGATGGATGGAGACAGTTCTTCGGAACTTGATCTTACATTTACGACGCTTATGGGAGATAAAGTAGAGCCAAGACGTGAATTTATTGAAGAAAATGCGAAATACGTACAGAATCTGGATATTTAATCAGGGAGAGAAGAGGTTAAAGAATGGAAGATAATATTTTTGACAAAGTCCATGAGGTGGATTTGCAGAAAACAATGGAAAAATCTTACATCGATTACGCTATGAGCGTTATTGCTTCCCGTGCGCTTCCTGATGTAAGAGATGGTTTGAAACCGGTACAGAGAAGAATTTTATATTCAATGATCGAACTTAACAATGGTCCGGATAAGCCGCATCGAAAATGCGCCCGTATCGTTGGTGATACCATGGGTAAATATCATCCTCATGGTGACAGTTCTATCTATGGTGCGCTTGTTAATATGGCGCAGGAATGGTCTACTAGATATCCTTTGGTTGATGGCCATGGGAATTTTGGTTCTGTAGATGGTGATGGCGCCGCTGCGATGCGTTATACAGAGGCCCGTTTGAGTAAGATTTCTATGGAACTTACTGCGGATATTAATAAAAATACAGTTGATTTTACGCCAAACTTTGATGAAACGGAAAAGGAGCCTGTAGTATTACCGGCAAGATTTCCGAATCTTTTGGTGAATGGAACTTCCGGTATTGCGGTAGGTATGGCAACAAATATTCCTCCGCATAACTTAAAGGAGGTCATCAATGCAGTAGTAAAAATCATTGATAATCAGATTGAAGATAAAGAAGAGACAACAATTGAAGAGATTCTTGAGATTATTAAGGGACCTGATTTTCCCACGGGTGCTACTATCTTAGGTACACGCGGAGTTGAGGAAGCTTATCGTACCGGTCGTGGAAAGATCCGCGTACGTGCGGTTACAAATATTGAGACGATGCCGAATGGAAAGAGCCGTATTATCGTAACGGAACTTCCATATATGGTAAATAAGGCAAGATTGATCGAAAAGATTGCAGAGCTTGTACGTGACAAAAAAATTGAAGGAATTACAGATTTAAGTGATCAGTCAAATCGTGAGGGTATGAGAATCTGTATTGAACTTCGCCGTGATGTCAATGCAAATGTTATTTTGAATCAATTATATAAACATACACAGCTTCAGGATACTTTTGGTGTGATTATGCTTGCGTTGGTAAATAATCAGCCAAAGGTTATGAATATTTTAGATATGCTTGGATATTATCTAAAGCATCAGGAAGAAGTTGTAAGAAGAAGAACGGAATATGAATTAAATAAAGCAGAAGAACGTGCTCATATTTTAAAAGGATTATTGATTGCACTTGATAATATTGATGAAGTGATTAAGATTATCCGTGGTTCTAAAACTGTTCAGATTGCAAAGGCAGAATTGATGGAGCGGTTTGCTTTATCTGATGTACAGTCTCAGGCAATCGTGGATATGAGACTTCGTGCTTTAACTGGTTTGGAAAGAGAAAAGCTGGAAAAAGAGTATGAAGAATTAATGAAACGTATTGATGAGTTGAAGGCGATTCTTGCGGACAGAAAGCTTTTGCTTGGTGTTATTAGAAAAGAAATTATCATTATCCGTGATAAATATGGTGATGAGAGAAGAACGGCAATAGGATTTGACGAGTTTGATATTTCCATGGAAGATTTAATTCCAAGAGAGAATATTGTAATTACGATGACAAAACTTGGCTATATAAAACGTATGACGGTTGATACTTTCAAGAGCCAGAATCGTGGCGGTAAAGGTATTAAAGGTATGCAGACAATTGAAGATGATTATGTGGAAGAATTATTTATGACTTCTACGCATCATTATATTATGTTCTTTACAAGTACCGGCCGTGTATATCGTTTGAAGGGATATGAGATTCCGGAAGCGGGAAGAACTGCAAGAGGAACTGCGATTATTAATTTACTGCAGCTTCAGCCGGAGGAAAAGATTACAGCAGTAATTCCAATTGAAAAATATGAGCAAGGCAAATATTTATTTATGGCAACGAAGAGGGGACTTGTTAAGAAGACTCCGATTCAGGATTATGCAAATGTAAGAAAGACCGGACTTGCGGCGATTACGCTTCGTGAGGATGATGAGCTTATCGAAGTAAAAGTAACAGATAATCAGAAAGATGTTCTTATGGTGACGAAGTATGGTCAGTGTATCCGTTTCCATGAAAAGGATGTACGTTCTACGGGAAGAACTTCTATGGGTGTGCGTGGTATGAATCTGAGTGATCGTGATGAAGTGATTGGAATGCAGCTTGATTGTCAGGGTAAATATTTATTGATTGCTTCAGAAAAAGGTATGGGTAAACGTACTGAAATATCAGAGTTTAGCAGTCAGAATCGTGGCGGTAAGGGTGTAAAATGCTATAAGATTACTGAGAAGACTGGAAATGTAGTCGGAGTAAAGGCTGTAAATGAAGATAATGAAGTAATGATCATCAATACGGAGGGAATCATTATTCGTATGGAATGCCAGGGAATTTCGGTACTTGGAAGAGTTACTTCGGGTGTGAAGCTGATTAATTTGAATGAGGATGTAATTATAGCAAGTATTGCAAAGGTAAGAGAAGTAGAATCGGAAGAAAGTGACTCCGAGGAAGATAATAAAATATAAAATTATAACATCTGTAGCAGAAGACCGTTTTTAGACGGTCTTTTGCTGGGTTTGACGAATTTTGTATTGGGTTTAGGAGAATGGGGCATGGAAGAAAAATTTACACATTTTGATCAGCAAGGAAAAGCTATCATGGTAGATGTATCAGAAAAACAGATTACATTTAGGGAAGCGACTGCATCCGGAAAGATAAAAGTAAACAAAGAAGTCATGGAAGCAATTAAAACAGGCAGTTCAAAAAAAGGAGACGTGCTTGGTGTGGCAAGGATTGCAGGCATTATGGGTGTCAAAAAGACTTCTGAATTGATTCCGATGTGCCATACAATTCTCATTCAAAAATGTGTCATTGATTTTGAAATATTAGAAGAAAAATTAGAAATAGCTGCGTTTTGTACTTTAAAAACAGAAGGAAAAACGGGTGTAGAAATGGAAGCTTTGACAGGAGTATCCATTGCACTTTTAACTATTTATGATATGTGTAAAGCCATTGATAAACGAATGGAAATAAGTGAGATTCGTCTGGAAGAAAAAAAAGGCGGGAAGAGCGGACATTTTTTAAGGTGATGTTTATGAAAGACACTTATGGAAGGACAATTGACTATTTGCGTATTTCTATTACTGATAAATGTAATTATCGGTGTGTATATTGTATGCCACAAGAAGGTGTTGAATTAAAAAGACATGAAGAAATACTTACTTTTGAAGAAATAAAATTTATATGTGAAGCTTTGGTACCACTTGGATTGAAACACTTAAGAATTACTGGAGGAGAACCTTTGGTAAGAAAAAATGCTTCATTTTTGATACAAACATTAAAAGAAATAAACGGAATAGAAACAATTTCATTAACAACAAATGGATCATTAATTGAAAATCATATAGAAAAATTATTGGAAACATCTATAGATAGTATAAATATTAGTCTTGATACTTTAGATGAACAAAAGTTTCATAAGATAACAAGAACCGGAAATTTAAAAGATGTATTATCGGGCATTTATATTACATTAGAACAGATAAAAAAGAAACAAAAAAGTACTAAAATAAAATTAAATTGTGTTTTACAGCAACACAACTGGAAAGAGGATGCAAGAAATATATCATCACTTGCAAAAAATGAAGATTTATATGTAAGATTCATTGAACGTATGCCCCTTGAAAATATGAATGAAGAAGGTATTTTTCAAGAACAAGTTTTAGAATTGTTAGAAAAGATATATGGATCTTATCAAAAAATAGATATAGATAAACATATCTATGGACATGGCCCAGGTATCTATTATCAGTTTAAAGATTTAAAAGGAAAAATAGGATTCATAAGTGCACTTAGTCATAAATTTTGTGACAGCTGCAATCGGATTCGTATTACATGCGATGGACAACTAAGACTTTGTTTGCAGTCATCTAAAACATATGACATCAGACAGCTTATAAGAGATGGAATTTCAAAAAATGAATTAACAGATTATTTTTCAGAAATTATACAAGAAAAGCCAAAAGAACATATTTTTCAAAAAAATTGCGGGGCTGGGTCAATTGAAGCAAAAAGCATGTCGCAAATTGGAGGATAAGTATTGAAATGAAAGCAGCAATCATAACCATAAGTGATTCCGGTTATCAAGGAAAAAGAAAAGATGAAAGCGGACCTATTATCTGTGATATGTTAAAAAATTACGGATATGAAATCATTGAGACATATATTTTACCGGATGATAGAACTAGTATATCCGAAAAATTGAGGGAAATTGCAGATAAAGGTGATATAAATTTGATATTAACAACCGGTGGAACAGGATTTTCCGAACGTGACTGTACCCCGGAAGCAACTGCTGACATTATGGAAAAAGATGCCCCCGGCATTGCAGAAGCAATTCGTATGCATAGTATGCAAATTACAAAACGCGCTATGCTAAGCCGCGCCAAATCAGTCATCCGTGGTAAAACATTAATTATAAACTTGCCAGGAAGTCCAAAAGCTGTTAGAGAAAGTTTGGAATATATCTTGTCAGAACTTCAACATGGACTCGAAATTATGGTTGGAACTGCAAGCGAATGCAGTCGAAAATAAAAGTAAAAAAGAAGTCAGAATTGTTTAAAAGCGATATTTACCGTCAGAGGGTTTTTAAAAACCCTCTGACGGTAAATATCGCAGGGAGATGAATAATATGAAAAAGATTCAAACAATTAATGCTATAGGTCATGTGATTTGCCATGATATTACAATGATTATAAAGGATGAAATAAAGGATACTGTTTTTAGGAAGGGGCATATAGTCACTGCGGATGATATACCGAAGTTGTTGTCAATTGGTAAGGATCATCTTTATGTATGGGAGAGGGATGAAGATATGCTTCATGAGAATGAGGCGGCTGGGATTCTTGCGGGTGTTTGTAAAAATGATCATATGTCGTTATCGGATGTAAAAGAGGGGAAGATAGAAATAATTTCGGATATAGATGGTTTATTTCAAGTGGATGTAGAGAGGCTTGAATGTGTTAATGAACTTGAGGATATGATGATTGCGACGCGTCATACGAATCAGTTTGTGAAGAGTGGGGATAAGCTTGCAGGAACGAGGATTATTCCGCTTGTGATTGAAAAGAATAAAATAGAAGTGGTGAAGAGGATTGGTGGAGATCAACCTCTTTTGCGGGTGATTCCGTTTCAAAGAAGAACGGCTGGAATTGTGACGACGGGGAATGAGGTGTATCACAAAAGGATTGAGGATACGTTTACACCGGTTATAAAGGATAAGTTAAAGAATTTTAATGTAGAGGTAAAAGGGCATATTACTGTACCGGATGAAAAAGAAAAAATTATAGATGCGATTTGGAAATTAAAAGATGCAAAGGTGGATTTGATTCTTTGTACGGGTGGTATGAGTGTAGACCCGGATGATATGACGCCGGGAGCCATTAGAGAAAGTGGTGCAAATATTATTTCTTATGGTGCACCGGTACTTCCGGGTGCGATGTTCTTGCTTGGTTATTTTGAAGATGAAACGCCGGTTATGGGACTTCCAGGATGTGTGATGTATGCGAAGGCTACGATTTTTGATTTGATTCTTCCAAGGGTGCTTGCAAATGTAAAGGTATCTAAAAAGGAACTTGCAAAAATGGGGCATGGCGGTCTTTGTCTAAATTGTTCAGTTTGTCATTATCCAAATTGTAGTTTTGGTAAAATTTAGATTGAGATTGAAAAGATTAAAAGGAAAATAAAACAATGGGAATGGTAAAGGCAGTTTGTATCAGCAGAGAAAAGGGTACGCAAAAAATAAATGTGCATGCGGCAAATGTAATAGAGGATTTTGGAATTGAACAGGATGCTCATGCGGGCAAATGGCATCGTCAGGTAAGTCTTTTATCCTTTGAAAAAGTGGAGGAATTCAATAAAAAAGGTGCAAATGTGAAAAAAGGTGCCTTTGGTGAAAATCTTTTGATTGAAGGATATGATTTAAAAAAATTTCCGGTTGGTACGAAATTTCAATGCAATGATGTTATTTTGGAATTGACACAAATAGGGAAGGAATGTCACAATGGTTGTGAGATTTTCAAAAAAATGGGTGATTGCATTATGCCAAGGGAAGGTGTATTCTGTAAAGTTATTCGCGGCGGCAGAATAAAAGAAGGTGACGCATTTGAAGTGGTTAAATAAAAATACTGTATGGTATATAGCAGTGATTGTGTTGATCACAGTTGGTTTTGTCGGCTGCAGCAAACGTGAAGAGTATAAAAAGACAGAAATAAATGTATTTCTTGCAGCAAGCCTTGATAATGTTATCATGGATTTGACAGAAAAATTTAATGAAGAGAATCCCGATATTAAAATTAATTTAAATGCAGACAGTTCTGCTACGCTTCTGACACAGATTAAGGAAGGCGCTTCATGTGATATTTTCTTTTCTGCAGCGCAGAACCAAATGAATGAATTAGAAGAAGAGCATCTTATAAAAGAAGGAACGAGAAGGGATGTTCTGAATAATCAGGTTGTTGTTGTTACTTTAAAGAATAGTAATACGAAAGTAACAGGCCTTTCTGATATAGAAAAAGCAGAAAGTATTGCGCTAGCAGGCGCAAATGTACCTGTTGGAAAATATACAAGGGAAGCTTTGATAAATATTGGAAAATTGGAAAAGGTAGAAGATGTTTCTAAAATAACTACAAAAGCAATTAGTGAGAAGCTTAGGATCACAGAAATCAATGAGCAGGATAATGTAAGCAAAGTGCTTCTGGCAGTGGCAGAGGGTTCTTGTGAAGTGGGAACAATTTATTATTCGGATCTATATGGATATGAAGATAGACTTGAGATTCTGGAAACGGTAAGCCATGACCTTACAGGAAATGTAACTTATCCAATTTGCCTTGTGGAAAATGAAGAGGCAGACGAAGCAAAAAAGAAGGCTTCTGAAAAATTTTATGAATTTATATTATCAGAGGAAGCAAAGAAAGTATTTGAGCAATATTATTTTGATACAAATACAGAATGATGAACATTAACGACAAACTTTATGAAGAGTAATCACTCTACAAAAGGAAAAATATGATTGAAATTATAAAAAATCTGGATTTTAGCCCTTTATATATTTCATTAAAAACAGGAATTTTTGCGACAACCATTTCATTTTTTCTGGGTATCTATGCAGCTAGGAAGATAATGAAAACAAAACCAGGAACAAAAGCAGTGTTAGATGGGATTTTAACACTCCCGATGGTATTACCGCCCACAGCAGCAGGTTTCTTTCTTTTATTATTGTTTAGCAGAAGACGTCCGCTTGGTATATTTTTATATGAACAGTTTGATTTAAAAGTGGTACAAACCTGGCTTGGATGTGTCATAGCAGCTACTGTTATTTCCTTTCCATTAATGTATCGAAATGCGAGAGCGGCTTTTGAACAGATTGATGTAAACTTGATTTATGCAGGGGAGACGCTTGGTATGTCTGATTTTTTGATTTTCTGGAAAATCGTAGTACCAAATGCAAAGCCAGGGCTTCTTGCGGGAACGGTGCTTACATTTGCAAGAGCACTCGGAGAATATGGCGCAACCGCTATGCTTGCGGGAAATATTCCGGGAAAAACGGGAACAATTTCACAAAAGATTGCAATGGTTATTCAGGATGGCGACTATCTGGCGGCAGGTATCTGGGTAATTATTGTCGTATTCATAGCTTTTGTACTTATGGTACTTATGAATCTGTTTTCCGGAAAAAATTCTTATGATGAAAAATGGTAATATATATTATTTTTAATAAAGGGAAGAACGATGTCAGTAGAATTTGTGATAAAAAAGAAAATACAGGGTTTTTCACTTGATATATCGATGAAAAGCAGTGCAAGAAGAATTGGGATTCTTGGCGCTTCCGGATGCGGAAAGAGTATGACATTAAAAAGTATTGCGGGAATTGTGAATCCAGATGAAGGAAATATTGTAATCAATGGGAAAACATTTTTTGATAGTAAACGTAAAATAAATGAAAGAACACAGAAAAGAAATGTAGGTTATATGTTTCAGAATTATGCACTTTTCCCCAACATGACTGTGGAAAAAAATATTTTCTGCGGATTGGCTTGTGGAAAAGAAGAAAAAATGCAAAAGGCTGAAAAAATGATACGAAAATTCAGATTGGAAGGTCTGGAAAAACGTTATCCTCACGAGCTTTCCGGTGGAGAGCAGCAAAGAGTGGCATTGGCAAGGATTATGGCTTATGAGCCGAATATTATTCTGCTGGATGAACCATTTTCTGCAATGGATATGTTTTTAAAAGACCAGCTATTTAAAGAATTGATGCAATTTTTGGAGGATTATGAGGGAACTGTGCTTCTCGTATCACATAATCGGGATGAGATTTATCAGTTCAGTGAAGAAATTCTTGTATTGGATCATGGGAAAAGTATTTGTCAGGGAAATACGAAAGAAATCT
The DNA here is from genome assembly GCA_910585545.1 of uncultured Lachnospiraceae bacterium. Taxonomy (GTDB): domain Bacteria; phylum Bacillota; class Clostridia; order Lachnospirales; family Lachnospiraceae; genus An181. The sequence continues at coordinate 285,298 of CAJUFN010000002.1, read as the reverse complement.
TTAAAAATCCGAGAAAGAAAGAAGCGGCAAAATTAACCGGATGTAAAAATATTTCCAGGATACATAAGATTTCTGATTATCAAATCCTGGCAAAAGATTGGAATCTGAAGATACATACAAAAGAAAAAGTTAACGATGACATTTCTTATATTGGAATTCGCGCCCATGAATTTATTCCTGTATGGGAGATGCCAAAACAAAATGCGATTCCGATTAGGCAATATGAGATTACGGAACTTCCATTTGAACATAAATTTTTTATTCGGACAGATGGAGAAAAAGAAATCTATTGGTATGTACAGAAAGAAAAGATGAAAATAATCAAGGAAAAGGGAATGCCGAAGTACTTAGAGATACCGGAAGAAGAAATTCTTTTATTAGAATAGATATAAATTTAAAATATGAATTTAGAACGCTAAAAAACGGGCGATTCCATATCAGTGTGGAATCGCCTGCTTTTTATGATATAGGAAAGTTTCTACTTTCCTAATAAGTGAAATTTATCACCGAAAAGTTGTATTAATCCTGACGTCTTTTTTTTGTGAATACTGTGATACCAGCAGCTGCAAGTGCCATCATCATACCCCACAGTCCAAATGGTGTAGAATCACCAGTTTTTACTGTTTTGTTTGTTGTATTTTTGTTTGTGGTTGTGCCTGCAACTTTATTGTTCTTATCAGTATTGCTATTATCAGTATTGCTATTATCAGTAGATGCTACTTTGTTATCAGTTTCATCAGCTGGTTTTTGTGAAGTAGCTTCCAGTTTGTTTACTGCATTGTTTAATGCTTCTACTGCTGCGTCTACGCGATCTTGATTTGCATTCTCATCTTCGAATACATCAGCTGCATAAGTAAGAGCTGCTTTTACTGCACTTGCTGTTTCTGCAGTGTAATTGTTAAGATCGAGAGCCTTAACATTTTTAATAAGATCTTTCAGAGCATCTTTATTTGGTTTTTCTCTCAATCCGAAGATAGCCTGACGTAATAAGATATAAGCATCATCTACTTTTTGCTGAGTAAGTTCTGAATCAGGTAATGCTAATACTGCATTTGCACCTTCAAGTGCTGCGTTAAGGTCTGCTAAAGAGATATATTTATCTGTTTGTGCTGCATAACCATTACCTTCAGCAACCAGTGCTTCTAATTTATCTGTATTAACTGGAAGACGTACAAGACCTTCTTCAGCGTCTGTCAAAGCTTTAAGAGCATCTGCAATATCTCCTGCAAGAGCATTTTCTCCCAAATCAAGTACTTCTTTTGCTTTTGCTAATGCATTTGCTAATACTTCTGCACTTTCTTCTGTGAAGGCATCCAAATCATATCCGTTTAATACGTCATATTTTGTTTTAAGTTCTGAAGTATCACCGCCGATGAAGCTCAAAAGATGTACTTTACTAAGAAGTTCATCATATGCTGCATCAATTTTAGACTGAGTTGAAGATGCACTTTCATTTACTGCTTCTGCAGCAGCAAGAGCCGCCTCAAATGCAGTTCTTACAGCCGGTATTACTGTTGTATAATCATCATTTGCCATCTGAGATTTTGCATAGTCAATCAAAGAAGCAAGGTCAGATTTGTCTGTTTCTGCTGAAGGTGCTAAAGCAATGACTTCGTAAATTTTCACAGGATTTCCAGATTTAAGTGCAAATTTAATCTCTGTAACAGTATCATTTACCTTCAATTCATTAACCTGTTTGTCAAGAACACCGATTTCTTTCCACTCATCAGATCTTTCATTAGCTGTTTTTACACTTACTACAGCGTTAGAGATAGATTCCGGATCCTGTACAATCAGAAGAGTGTCGATATCTGTGATCGTTGTTGTCTTATATGTGAAATAGTCGCCATCGTTAGGCTGTGCTACTTCAACTGCTGTTGATAAGTCACCATCGTATAACTTCTCTGCATTTGCAATATCAAAGTTAGCATCTACTAAGTTTACTGTAGCATCACCGATATTGGAAACAGTTTTATTATATTCTACTTCATAAACCTGTACCCAGTTATCATAAGCTTCTGCGGCAGAGAATCTGATGTAACGAGCCATTTCACCTTCTGCATTGTATTGTACAGTAGCAACATTTACACCATCTTTTGTTTCGATTGTGTAATCAAGGTAATTGATGATATCACCAATCTGCGTCCATGTTACGGCATCTGTAGAAACTTCGAGTTTTGTTTTCTTGAAACCGTCTACACCTTCCTGGATACCCTTTGGATTTGGTGCATAATAAATAGTCAAATCATATAATGGAATTGCTTTTCCTAAATCTACACGTACATAGCTTCCTATTGTAGAACCTGCACTGGAGTAGAATTTTGTACGCATATTTCCATCTACTGCATATCTGATATAGTTACTTCCATAAGTTCCTAAATCTGTTGTAGCAGTTACTTCACCTAAACTGTATACGATGATTGCTCTTAATTCATTTACATGAACAGTTACAGTTTCATCACCTTTGTTTACAACTCTTACGTAAGCTGCGCCAATTGGGTCATTTCCTTCCAAAGTTGTCCAGTTGATTCCATTTAATGAATACTGAATTTCCAATGCATCATTTTGGTCGGAATCTAATCTGATCTCAGATAATTTCATTGCGTTTGGAAGATTGAATCCAACGTATCCGTTCGCTTCGAGTTCTACGTCTAAATCTGATATTACATAGTTTCCGCCATCTACCATGATTTCAAGACCATCTGCTGCTTCATCAGAAGAGAATGTCTTAAGTTCGATTGCACTGGTGATTTCTTTCGTCAATACTGCTTTGATCTGATCTGCAGAATCACGGATTAAAGTTTTGATTCTTTTCTCACCAACATTTACAACGTTTTCTTTTGTTCCGTTTCCTTCTAAGCTGGTAATCTTGAAGTTTTCTGTTTCTCTAAGCTTTGCCTGTAATAAATCAATTTTAGCTAATGTTGTTTCAATATTACCATTCTGAGCTGATACAAAGGCTTCCATACTTGCGATACCAGCGTCTGCCAAAACATCATATGCATCAAGGAAAATGCTGATTTCTTCTAACATTTCTGCATTTTCGATAGTTCTTAATGTAACAACATCGCTTTTCATAAGTTCGAATTCAGCTTTTAAAGCATTTGCAGGAGCAGTAACGTCCGCACCAGTTCTTAAAGCTTCATTTAAAGCTTCGATCTTATCTACAAGATATCTGGATTCATCGAATTCAAAACCATCTTTTAGGAAAGAAAGGTTATCTGCAAAACGCTCGAATTCTTCATTCGCATCCGGAACTAATTCTTTGATCGTACGTTTCCAGCTTGACATTTTCTCAAATGCAGGAACGTTCCAGGAGTAGTCAGCACCGCTGATGATAGCAACCTTAGAAGCTTCTGCCTGTGACATAGGGTTTAAGAAGAAACCTGTTAAGTTGTCAACGTCATTATCAAGGTTTTCCAATGGAGACATCAATAATTTACCATCGCAGTAGTCATTAACCGGATAGTTCCACCATGCAGCAAGGTTACGGTCCACACCTGTCTGCTGTTTTGGCCATTCATATGCGTCTTTTGTGATAGCAGACATTGTGTTGGCGCCTGTCCACATTACTACAACATCTTCATCCAATGTTTCCATAAATGGTTTGAAATAACTTGACATGCTAGGTCCCCAACCGTTACAGTATCTGGTTGCTACAACGATAAGAGGTTTTACGTCGCCTTTTACTTTTACGAATTCCTCATTGATACGGTTGATTACCTGTGCATGCTGAGTACCGTTTGTATAACCGCTCAAATCATCATAAGAAATACCAAACTGGCGAACACCAAGGTTATATAATTGTTCAAATTTTGCCATTAAAGCATTATGATCATCATCGCTGTAGTAATCCCATCCATATCCTGGATGAGCGCTCCAGCAGAAACTTACGTTATCTTTTTTTGCTTCTTCTGCAAGCTGTCTTAATTCTTCTGCCTTGTCATCCGGGTATAATTCACGCCATCTATCCTTGTGATAAGGGTCATCTTTTGGCGCATAAATATAAGTATTCATTTTGAATTTACTTGTATCAGAGAATAATCCAAGACGGTCTTCAAAAGACCATGGATAACCATAGAATCCTTCTACATATCCACGTAATTTGATGCTTGGATAATCATAGATAGATACTTCTGCAAATCTTCCGTCCTCTGTTTTTTGTTCCAGCATCTGTGTAAATGACATTACACCGTAAAATGCACCGTCTTCGTCAGCACCGACGATTGTAACGTTACCTTTTGCATTTTCGTTGTCACTTGCAATCAGAGCATATCCTTGTTCTTCTGATAAAGCTTTTGAATCTTCTACATCTGCGCAGTATTCGCAGTGCTGTTTATCGGATGAGATGAGTAATGTTGCCATTGAATCATCTACTTCTTCACTTTCCTGGTATGCAATTCCTTGTGCATCCAGTAATTCTGTTATTTTTCCTGTAGTTGCGTCTTTTTGTTCACCATGAAAAACAAGGTTAACGGTTCCATCAAATTTCATTCCTTCTGATGATATGTATTCCATTGCCTGTGGTACAGGAAAGATATCAACAGTCACGTCATCTGCCGCATTCGCCGGGATTGCAGGGACACTTCCTGCTACCATAGCTAATGACAAGCCAAATGCTGTAAGTGATTTAAACATTTTCGTAGTCATTTTTTCCTCCTTTTACTCTTCTTCGAGTAACTTTGTTAATTTTTCTCCAAAATTATTTTATATCAATGCATTCTTATATTTTTTTATTTTCTTTTCCCCCTTTCTTTTTTATTTTAAGAAGCATAAGGTATTGATATATCATTTGGAGAAGATGAAATATATTTTACCTTATTATAGTTGTTTGAAAACATATTTCATCCCATATTAATTATCATACCACATTTTGTAAAGAAATGCCAAAATAAAAACATATTTACTACAAAATTTATATCAATTCGACTATAGCAGTTTGCATTAGCTGTTTAATATAGAATGATATGGATGAACAGATATGTAATTTTGAGATTTACTATGTTTAAGATTTAGATTATAATAAAAAAGAATGATTTGCAAAAAGAGGAAATGGGATTATGAAGAGAATTTTATTTATGGTTTTGAATAACCTGATTTTTGTACCGTTTGCATGGTGTAAGCTGTGCTATTATGCGGCACATGTAGACAAATATACGGAAGAGCAGCATTACAAAATGCTTTCTTATATTGTATATCGGGCAAATAAAGGCGGAAGGGTGCATATCGATGTCCATGGTCAGGAAAATATTCCAAAAGAAAATGGATTTATGTTTTTTCCGAATCATCAAGGTTTATATGATGTTCTGGCGCTTGTAGCAGCTTGTCCGAGACCGTTTTCCGTGGTTGCCAAAAAAGAGGTAAAAAATATCCAGTTTCTTAAACAGGTTTTTGCTTGTATGAAAGCATACACTCTTGACAGGGAAGATGTACGGCAGGCAATGCAGGTTATTATTGACGTTTCAAATGAAGTGAAAAACGGAAGAAATTATATTATTTTTCCGGAAGGTACGCGTTCTAAACAAGGAAATAGAATAGGGACATTCAAAGGAGGAAGTTTTAAAGCGGCCACAAAAGCAAAGTGTCCTATTGTACCGGTTGCTTTGATTGATGCATTTAAGCCATTCGATACAAATTCTATCAAACCGGTAAATGTCCAGGTCCATTTTCTTGAGCCTTTATACTATGAAGATTATCAGAAGATGAAGACAACAGAGATTGCAGAACTTGTACATGACAGGATTCAGAAAGTGATAGATGAAAATGAGGATAGAGTGTGATTAGTAAATGGAAAATTCATTGTAAATTCTATGTTCTGTAACTTTGTCCCAACTTGGGACAAAGTTACAGCTTAAGAAAAAAATATAGCCATTATTCTGTTATCTCAATCTGATTCCCTTCAATTCCAACAATACAACTTTCATAATAACCGTCGCCAGTTGTTCTTGGTCCACTAACAATAGTATATCCATCACTTCTCATTTTTTCAGTTAATTCATCAACAGCCTTTTTACTTCCAAGACTAAATGCAATGTGGATATATCCTGTGCGGCTTAATGTTTTTTCATCATCCTTCATCTGAGGTTTGTTCATAATTTCTAATCTTGCACCATCATCAAAGCTCAAAAAATAAGAATAAAAATTTGTTTTCTCATTATGATAACCTTCATTTGAGGTTGCATTAAAATATTTTACAAAAAATTCTTTTGTCTTTTCTAAATCATTTACATACATTGCAATATGCTCTATACGCATAAACTTTACCTCCACAAATTACTGTTGTCATATCTTTTGTATCTAGATGATCAAGTTCATTATTTACATTCTGATTATATCAATAAAATCATATTTCTACCAGAGCGAGTTTTTTTATTTGTATTAATATGTCTGAGGCAGTTTTAAGAGAATAAAAGAGAAAAAATTCAATGAAATGAAAAAAATTTTCTATGGTTTTTAAAAATAAATTGGTTATACTGATATTATAATTATGAAATAATTTTAGTGTATTAGATTGAATAGTAAGAAATTTTGAAACTCTTTATGCAATCTGAGTTTTTTATAATAAAAAGAAGGACGTGAAATGTGTCAGCTTTAATAATTGTATTCCGAAAAAGGGGCGTGGTGCGGTAACAAAAGAATATGCAGAATAAAAATGATTTTATGTAATAAAGTTAGGAGGTAAAAGAGAGTATGAAAATGAAGGAAATCGTAAAAAGAAGTCTGCCATTAGCAATGGCGCTCTGCATGACTGTTTCTGCTTCTTCGTTTTCGGTATTGGCGAAGCAGGGACCGTTAGAAAAAGTAGTAAATGTAGTGAAAGCAAGTAGTGAATATCAATTAACAAACAAATGGATACAACACAATCCAGTGGAAAATGCACTTGAGATTCAAGGAGAAGACAAGTTGACATTTCATTCACGACCAGGTGAACTTGGCATGATTACAGATGCAAAGAACGTATTGCTGTATGATATGCCAGAAGGTGATTTTACAGCAACAGTAAAAGTTACAAATACAAGATTAACAAGTGACTATCAGGCAATCGGTCTTGCAGCTTTTGCAAGTACAAGCAGGGTAGCCGGAACAATGAGAAGATACCACTCTGGTTTAGGCGGAAATGTATTTGCGAAAATGAACTTTAATGGTGACTATGATGAAAAAGCAGCACAGGATACTGAAAAAGCAGCACCAGCATGGCTTAAACTAGAACGGCAGGGAAATAAATTTATTCATTCTTACAGTTATGATGGAGAAAACTTTACTGTAATTGGTGAGACAACAAATAATCAAGATTTGTTCGCATGTAAAGATTTGAAGATTGCTATCTATACAGGCGGAGCTCAGACATTTGATGCAGTAATGGAAAACTTCACAATCGATGGTGAGAAAATTCCATTTGCAAAAGAAAGAGAACCTGTGGAAATCATAGATATTGCCGATTTTGAAGATATTTATGCAAATTATGGTACTTTATTAGAAGAATTAAATCTTCCTGAAAGTGTAGAAGTTACGCTTGAGGATGGCACTACAAAAGAACTTGCAGTAAACTGGGATTCGGATACATATAAACCGGAGGAAGCCGGTGTACAGACGGTGAGAGGTACTGTAGAATTAGGAGAATACATTGTAAATTCAGCTGACTTAAAAGCAGAAGTGAAAGTCCACGTTATGGAAGAAGGACAGGAAATTCCTGTTACAAAAATTGTATTAAATCGTACGGAAATTTTGATTGCTGTAGATAGTGTAATTGAATTGAAGGCAGAAACATTCCCGCTTAATGCAGCAAATAAAGCAGTCATGTGGGAAAGTGATAACACAGAGGTTGCAGTAGTAGATGCGGCAACAGGTAAAGTAAAGGCAGTTGGCAAAGGTACAGCAGTGATTACTGCAAGAGCAGGAGAGGCAGAAGCAGCATGTATAGTGGAAGTTACAGATGAAGTTGCTATTGGCACAATGTGGGGAGTTGATTCTCCTGATGGGAATGTACAGATGACATTACAAATCGGTGAGAACTCCGGTTTGACATATGAAGCTGCAAAAGGCGGAAAAGCATTTATTGAAAAAGCATCTGTATTAGGATTAAAGAACAACACGATTGATACGTCAAAAGAACTTACATATGTTTCAACAGAAAAAGAAGTAATTGATGAAATATACAAAACATATTCAGGTAAATTCTCTGAACATCAAAATCGTGCAAATCAGTTAAAAGTGACATTTAAAGACAGCACGGAGCAATATTTATATTCCGTAATTGCACGTGTTTATGATGATGGTGTGGCGTTTGGCTATGAACTTGCAGCGGCGGACGGAAATGATGCTGCAACTGTACAGATCAGTGATGAAATGAGTACGGTAAATGTTCCGGATGGAGCAACAACATGGTCATTTGAATATGGTGGTGCTTACGAAAAAAACTTTGAAGAAAAAGCTATGAAAGACCTAAGCGGTGCACCGGCGATTCCAGTATTATATCAGACAGATGATACATATGTATTATTTAATGAAGCAAACTTAATTCCAAGTGGTTTCTGTGGCGCAAGATTCAAAACTTCCACAGGAAGCAACACATTTAATTTGGACTTTGCAGGGGAACAAAGAGGTGCGGTTACCGTGGACCTTCCATTTACATCACCATGGCGTTACGCTGTGGTAGGCGATTTGAGAACAATTACGGAAAATACAATGGCTGAAAACCTTTCGCCGAATCCGGATGAAGAAACATATCATTATTCTGAATGGGTAGAACCGGGTATTGCATCCTGGACATGGCTTGCAGAAGGTGAAACACGCGATGGGCAGTCAAATGTTGACGCAGTTTTACGTTATATTGATATGGCAGCAGAACTTGGCTGGAAATATTTCTTATGGGATGATGGATGGCAGTCAAATCCTGCTAACAACGTAATGCATCCACGTACACAGGAAGTAATTGATTATGCAGCAGAAAAGGGAATCGGTATCCTTGTATGGGTAGATGAAGATTATATCGATACAGACAGCGAACGTGAAGAACGTTTCAAAATCTGGAGTGAAATGGGGATTAAAGGTATCAAAGCAGACTTCTTTGATGGTGAGCACCAGACGGAAGTAGAAGAATATAAAGGCATTTATGAAGATCTTGCAAAATATAAAATGGTTGGTATCATGCATGGATGTAATAAACCAACAGGTGAAACTAGAACTTATCCACATATCCTTACTCGAGAAGGTATTCGCGGTGATGAATTTGTAAACCGTACACAGACTGTACAAAGACAGCTTACAATACTTCCGTTTATACGTGGTGCAGTAGGACCGGCGGACTATACACCTATCTTTGATCTGCCAAATAAAAATACAGGGGAGCCGCTTGGTAATACAGATAAGACAGTTGGAAGTCAGTTGACAATTCCGGTATTGCTTGAATCTGGTATTCCATGTATGGCTGATAAAGACAGTACGTATTTAAGAGAAGATATCCGTGGATTCTATGATCACCTTCCGGCAACATGGGATGAAACACGTTTTATCAATGGTGAAGTTGGAGAATATGTAACAATGGCACGCAGAAATGGAGACACATGGTATATCGCTGCCAATACAGATGAAACAGCTCGTACAGAATATGTAGATTTTGCGGATTATCTTGAAGAAGGTGTAAATTACAAAGCACAAATTTGGTATGATGGTCCGGATGATTCAAGCAAAACGGATATCGTTACAGAAAGAAGGATTGTAACAGCCACAGACAGCGTTGAATTGAATGTGGCAAGAAAAGGTGGTTCTGTAATCAAACTTACAAAACTTGCAGACACAGAGGATCCGGATAAGGTATGGTTAGCAGAATTAGTTAAAAATGCGAAGAATGCATTTTCAGAAAGCGATTACACAGCGCAACAGTGGGCGCCATTCTATAAAGCGCTTATAAAAGCACAGGTTGTATTAGATCAGGATCATGCAGCAACAGAAGAAATTGATCATGCAGATAAAGAATTAAGAAAAGCAATGACAGATTTAAGTGCTTCAGGTGGAAAAGAATCGGCAAGAGACCTTCCGATTGACGGAATGAAAGCAACTGCTGGAAGTGAGGAAACAGTTAAAGAAGATAATAAGGTTGAAAATGCACTGGATAATAATACAGGAACATTCTGGCATACAAGCTGGTCTGGTGTTGCAATGCAAGATGCGTGGATTGATATTGCACTTCCAGAAGCGACAACAGTAGGCGGTGTAAGAGTTCTTTCAAGACCAGGCGGTGGAAATGGTACGATAAACTTAGCTGAAGTTTGGGTAAAAACAACAGATTCAGAAGATTATGTAAAAGTGGTAGATCAGGCATCAATGGGACAGGGATGGCATACGGTAACCTTTGATGAGATTGAAAATGTAACAAATGTAAAAATTCAGCCATTAGAAACACAAGGTGGCAATAAATATGCTTCGGCGGCAGAGATCAGGATTATGGGAGCTGAAAAAGAAGTAGAAGCACCAGTAGTAGATAAGACTGATTTACAGGAGGCAGTAGATGCAGCACAGGCACTAAATCAAGCAGATTACACAGATGAAAGCTGGGCAGTATTAGAAGCAAAACTTGCGGCAGCAGAAACAGTTCTTGCAAATGCAGAAGCAACAGATTATGATGTACTTCTTGTAGCAGCAAATTTAGAATATGCTATGGAAGTACTTGTGGCAGCGGGAGAAGTTGATAAAGAAGATTTGGCAGCATTAATCGAATATGCTAAGGAAGCAAAGGAAGACGCAAGCTACAAATACGTAGTTGCAAAAGTAAGAGAAATGTTTGAAAAAGCTCTTGCAAAAGCAGAGGAAGTAAATCTTAATCAGACGGCAAGTCAGGCACAAGTAGATGCAGCGTACGATGCACTTCTTAAGACGGTACATCTTCTGGAATTCAAAGGGAATATGGAGAGATTGGAATCCCTTGTAGTAACTGCAAGAAGGGAAACGAAAGAGAAGTATACGCCGAATAGTTGGGCACCATTTGCCGAAGCGTTGCAGGAAGCAGAAACAATATTAGCAGAAGGCAATACACTTCAGGCAGAAGTTGACGCAGCACGTACGAAACTTTTGAACGCAATCTTTGGTTTGAGAGAAGTACCGAATAAAGATAAGTTAGATGAATTGCTTGGAAAAGTAAAAGCAATGGATTTAAGTGTATACAGTGATAAAACAGCAAATGCAGTGAAAGCAGCATACGCAAAAGCCATGGCAGTGTTTGAAGACGAGAATGCAGACCAGAAAGAAGTAGATGCAGCAGTAGCAGCGTTAGAAGAAGCAGTAGCAGCCGCAAAAGCGGAAAATGGAGAAGAAGATGGTTCTCAAAAAGACCATAAAGTAGTTTCTGATGATGCAGGAAGCAAAGATACTACCAACAAGATAACAAGCAAGACAGCAGGTAATACGGCAGCAAAGACCGGAGATAACGCAAATGCGACAATTCCTATGGCAGCAGGACTTGTGGGAATTTTCATGATGGTAGTTGCATGGAAGAAGAGAACAAACAGAGTATAAGAAAGACAGTAAAATTAGGCGGTGCAGCTTGTAGGCTGCACCGTCTTTTAAGATTGCTTATATTATTTAAACTAAATCATGTATAAATTATGGCATAATTGAGTTTGCGCCATCTATGATTACGCTCTGTCCTGAGTAGTAGCATGAGTCTGGTCCCGCAAGAAATGCGATTACCGGTGCAATATCTTTTTCCGGATCTCCAAAACGTTTCATAGGATTTAGATTTACTTGTTTTGCATACTCTTCTGGAAACTTCTCTGCCCAGGCTTTTGCTGCCGGTGATTCTGCTCCCGGGAGTACAATGTTTACACAGATTCCGTACTGTCCCCACTCTTTTGCTGCAATCTTGGTCAATCCACGAAGAGCCTCTTTGTTTGAACCATAAGCTAACTGACCTGCAATACCGAACATTCCGGTAGCAGAAGCGAAGTTGATGATTCTTCCTTCGTGCTGTTCTTTCATATATGGGAATGCAGCCTGCATATAGTTGAGAGATCCGATCACACCACTCTCCCAAGCTTTTACCATGCTCTCATGTGTCGTCTCCTCAACTGGTGCTGATGGAACGATTGCCTGCCCGTTATTAACAATTACATCAACTGTCCCATATGCATCAACTGTTGCTTTCACAACCTCTTCCACTCTGGCACGATCTGCTGAATCACAGCTCATTGCAAATCCTTCTCCGCCCAATTCTTTGATTTCAGCAATTGTCTGTTCGATTGGTTCGATTCTGCGCCCTGTTGCGATGATTTTTACTCCGCGTTTTGCCAAACAAAGCGCGATTCCTTTTCCGATTCCCTGACCGGCTCCTGTTACAATTGCTACTTTTTCATTTAATTCTTTCATTTTAGCGCCTCCTAATGCAAAAATAAGTTTGTAATATTTTGAATATATCATACAAAAATATTTTTTTCAAACTCCATTTTTTTGTCTATTTTAGCTAGAAGGTGTGTGCGCAACACCTTAGAAAAGTGTTTTCTACTTTGACGTTGCTAAACTTACTGTATTCTTATGTTTGAAAAAATATAAAGTATCCAAATATGTATTGGATAAAAGAAATAAAAAAACCATTTTAATCCAATTCCTTTTTTTCCATTATAGGCATAAATCAGTGGTATACAAAAAATCATTAGCCATTGATATAAGCTAAATGGTATTAAATATGACATGGGTCCTCTCATATAATATGTTCTTTTAATTGCCACTTCTAAAAATATAGTAAATACTATAATGAATAAAGAAAGATAACCTTTTTTGTCTTTTAAGTAATATAAAACTATAAAGAAAATAACAAATGCAACACTACCTTCTGTAAAAATAGCGCTTGCAAATAAAGGACCATAACTATGATAAAGCGCAAAAATGTCGATTGAATGCGGAATTTGCAGGAATTCAGCAAAAACAGCACATAAAAGAAAAGCAACTACTTGCTGAATAATAATCAGTGTGCACATACTGAACTTGTAATAGAGAGTATTTTTTCTATTTAATAAATATACAATTACACTTCCAATAAACAAGGTTTGGAAAATATTATTTGTTAAAAAAGATTTTTGATTGAAGATGATTGTCAATATAATATTTCCCAATGACATCATTAAACTTAGAATATACAAGCGTAATATGTAAATCCGTTGATTCCGTGTGTAATACAGCCCCCACGCGCTACAGTAGAAAAAGATAGGCGCCGCTAATCGTCCTACGTACCTAAACCATATAGGGGAATCAGGTACAAATTCTCCTATATGATCAAGTATCATGCATACAAGCGCTACAAATTTCAGGAAACCGATGCTCATTAATATACTGCTCCACTAAAGTTACTAGGTGCGCTGAAAGTTAAGTAATATAACTTCTTTGCATCTAACCCATCAATTGTACCTTTTAAAGTAGCATTTCCTTCAATTGTAATTTTTTTTGATCTGAACCAACCACTAGATGTGTAGAATTTTACAGTATTTGTCCGCTTATTGTCCATCATTTTAATCCTCCATAATTGTCTGGCAATTCAAACAACTTTTTTGAATTACCATGCATATGCTTAATATAGCAGTGCAATTATTTTTTGGCAATTCCTTTATGATCATTTTAAAGCTTGAGGTTCTTCCGCAATTATCTGCTTTATCACCTTTAAACGGTTGTTTGTTCCCTCAACAAAAATCTTACTCTTGCAATATTTTTCTATAAACAGGTAAAGTAGAGAAACATTTCGTTTTCTAAAAATAGTTCGGAATTCTGCATTTGACAACTAATCCCAGAATAGTTTAAATTATTTGCATTTTTTTAAGGTCACAAATTGTGACCTCAAGTTTTGTATGTATGGTGAAAGGCAATCTTTTGAGGACTGCCTTTTTTAAATTTCTATTCTTCTGTTTCTAATTCTAAACGCTGCAAAATGTCTTTCGTTATACTCTCATCGTTAATCAGCGTAATTCCAAAAGTTTTCTTGCCTGCATCTTTCAAAGACGCTCCGATATGGTAGGCTGTTTTTCTGTCCAGAATTAAAAATCTGTCGTGGAACACGCTTGTATATTTCACTTCCAAAGCAGGATACTGTGCATTGAAATTTTGCACATCCATATTGCTTAATCGTGTTCGCTGATGCGTGTAAACTGTAACGGATACACCATTATTTTTCTTCACTAACAGGTTAAGTGTTCCTACATCCACATACCCGTCTATCAGCGTAATCTCTTTCTCTGCTTTCTGTATCAAGCTAACTATCAAACTGAACGCATCATATATCTGTCCGTCAAAGAATACCTTTTGACTGGCTTCTTCTCTACATTGCTGATACGCTCAAAGAGCAGGGCATTGTTGGCAATAAAACGCCTAATCTCTACGAAAGTCCTCATTATACGAATACTTGCATTGATAGCAATTTCGCTCCGCAACACACTCGCCAACATAGAAATTCCTTGTTCCGTATACACATAAGGCATATAACGACGTCTACCGTATCCATTTCCATCTAAACTTGAGATTTCAGATTGGAATTTCAAGTTTTCAAACTCCTCTTTGGTTAATTGGAAACAGAAGTCCTCTGGAAATCTCTTACGCTGCTCTTGTTATACCATACGACAAATTTTTTACCACATCAAATCCAAAAAGAAAATGGGCAATCCAGGAGATACCCCTTGCAATATCTTTTCACCCTTTGGAGCAGCCTTTGAAGCTCTATTTATTTGGGTAATTCTTTCCTCAAACATCTGCTACCTTCTTATGTACATACCCCTTTTTATATCGGGGTGAGCTGTACAATTATCTACGTAGATGTTATAACTTCGTCCCAACTTGTGACAAAGTTAATATCTTTGAACCAGAAACTCTTGCCTTTCTTATTAGCAGGATTTTTTATACAAATTTTGGAATAATTAGCAGAAATGCCATTTTGATTAGCAAACTTGGAGATAAAGAGAATACCGGGAATTCTGGAACACCAGTATTCTCGGCATTTCTTTAGACGTCGCTAAGAGGATTTGAACCTCCGGCCTACCGCTTAGGAGTGACGTTAATTCTGCTCAACCTCTTTTACAACCTCATCAATGAGCTTTGAAAAATCCACGGCGTTTTTGGAAGTGATAACAGGCTTTCCTGTTTCTGCTTCCAGAGCCTGCCTTGCAATTCCCGCCACTCGTCCGCCACGGCGGGCAACCCTTTGATTTTCTTCAAAAGTAGTCGGCTTTTCCTCTTTGGATATGTCGGTTGTGGAAGTTTCCGCAAGCATATTCAAGATAAGCTCTGTCGTACTCATGTTGTCACGCAGATTTTGTTTTTTCAAGCCTTTCAGCTTTTTATACTGCTGCGTGTTCATTCCAGACCAAGCCCGTGTAATCTCATTGGTTAAGATTGCATATTCTTTGCCTCCAGTTACACCTCTGTCCTGCCATTCATCAGTCAGTTCCTTACGGACTTGGATAGCTTGTAACCGCTGATTTATCCATTCTCGTGTGTAGCCTTTTTGCAGGTATGTAGCAAGAGCACGGTCAATCGTAAGCTCTGGGTCAATGGTTTCCTCAATTCGTTCCGCACCAACAGTAGCTAACCATGCCTTAAAAGGCTCTGCTTTCGGTGAGGGGATTGACTGAACGAGCCTTAATATTCCCTCTATGGTAGCCGCTTGTATTTTTCTCTTTTTTCCATCTGCCGCAATCATTTGAACTGGGGTACAAATTGTACCCCACTTGCTGTTAAGCTCTGGGTCACGGCTTCTCATTTTTTTGATATATTGTTTTGGGTCAACGCTGTCCGTCAGTACAGCCACCACATCCACAACCGAGAAATACCATTCTTCATGTTCTTCGTCCCAAGCGGTGCGGATTTTTCTATCTTCAAAAACTTTCATTTTATTGTTTTCCATATATAAAATTTGTCCCTTTCTGGCAACGGTTTGTCTGACAGCAGGATTGTGACTTGCCTGCTCGGAAATTTTAGCAACATTAGTATAATACGTTTTTTCAAAAATTGATAGGTGCATACCCGCTAATGTGCGAAAAAGGTCAAAACACTTTTTCCTGCATCTTTTAAAAATGCCCCTACATGATAGGCGTCGTTCGGTCATAATCAAAAACCTGTCATGGAATACTTTGGTATACTTTATTTTCAATGTCGGGTACTGTGCATTGAAATTTTTGACATCAGCTTTCGTTAGCTTCGTCTGTTTCTGCGTATAAATAGTTACTGCAACATCAGACTTTTTCTTTGAAAGCAGATTCAATGTCCAAACATCCACATATCTGTCTATGAGATTGATTTCTTTATCTGCCTTTTGAATCAAATTCACTATCAAACTGAACTCATCATAAATCTGTCCATTAAAAAATACCTTTTGACTGGATTCCTCATGCTCGGATATGTACTCAAATATCTGCTCTAATTTTTTGCCTGTCTGCTTTTGATATTCCAACTGTTTCAACTCAACACTGCTGATACGCTCAAAAAATCATATTCTTCCTCTGTCAACTGAAAACGAAAATCATCTGGGAAAAGCTTTATATTTCTTTTTACAGATCTGTTTAAAGCACTGTTTTCACAATGGTAACTTCTGCATCGCTTTTAACTATAATTTCTGTATCTTTCTGAGCCATTATTAAACACCTTCTTTATATAACTTTTGGAATAATTAGCAGAAACGCCATTTTGATTAGCAAACTTGGAGATAAAGAGAATACCGAGAATTCTGGAACACCAGTATTCTCGGCATTTCTTTAGACGTCGCTAAGAGGATTTGAACCTCCGGCCTACCGCTTAGGAGGCGGTCGCTCTATCCAGCTGAGCTATAGCGACATATGGAAATCTATATTTAGTTTGAATTGTCTATTAGTATTTGTCTCGATTTTCTCAGTATACTATATCATTTGGAAAAGTTCAAGTATTTTGATGTTTCCAGAAAGTTTCTATCTGATATGGAGTCAGGTTATCCGCAAATTGCTTTTTGAGCATCAAAATCTCTTCCAATTCGTTTACGATTTCAAATAAGATAGCACGAGATTCGAATTCGATACGAGTCTTAGGCAAAGGGGCTGCCTTGAATTTTATGCGTAGCGTTGAAAGATAATGCAGTAAATCTTCTGCATTATTGTATTCATGCATGGAGACAGCAGTTATGTTCATAAAGGTGGAGACGAGTGCGGTCTGATGGTATGTTTCCTTAAGTCTTGGCAGATTGATGTGGATGCGTTTGAGCAGCTCGTATTGTGAAAAACGCATCTGGATATAGGAGGAATAGTAGCTCATATCTTTAAAAATAAAATTATTTTCGGTATATTTGGCATGGACGTAGGTTTCGGCCAATGTAGTTTGCAGCTTTTCAAGCTGTGAAGCAATGTTTTCGTCAACTTTATCATGAAAGATAGATTTGGACATAGTAAATAAAATTGTTGAGATTTGCCGCTCCATATCTTTTTGCGCGGCTCGTATAAGTTTGATACGGTTGGGCATGTACAAGTTCATAAGGATAGCCATGAAAATGCCAATGAGCATGAGAAAAAATTCATTTAGGAGGGCAGGAATGGTATAGATACCAGCCTTCCATAGATGAAGCATCAGGACGGTGCTCATGGAAAAACCTTCTACGCATTTAAAATATTGACAATACAGGTAATAAAAAATCAGGTATAAAAAAATACTGAGCAGAGAATCATAAAGTATCTGAAAAATAAAAAAGCTAAGAAAAGCTGCACCAAAGAAAGCGAGCAGACGTTTCCGGGCAGTCGTCAGGGTTTCTTTTTTTGTATTCAGAATACTAAGTAAGGTAATGGTGATGACGGAGGTACTGTAATTTAAACCTAATAGCTGGGCAATCGTATATCCAAGACAACATCCGAATGCAATTTTAAATGTCTTCAAAAAATCAAATTTTGGCATAGAAAATCCTTTCCGAAAAGAGAAAAATTCTTTTTGATTTAGTATGTGCAAAATTATTGTATTTTTATACAAACATGATTGACATGCTTTTTGTAAATACCTATAATTTAAAAGAGAATATTATTAAAAATAATATAAAAAAAGTAAAAATTTAGGAGGCATGTAATGAGACAGGAATGGACAGATTTTACAGGCGGAATCTGGGAAAAAGAAATTAATGTTAGAGACTTCATTCAGAAGAACTACACACCATATGAAGGTGATGATTCCTTTTTGACGGATGCTACTGAAGCAACAAAAGAGCTCTGGGCTCAGGTTATGGATTTGACAAAGCAGGAACAGGAAAAAGGCGGAGTATTGGATATGGATACAAAGATCATTTCCACAATTACTTCTCATGGACCTGGATATTTAAATAAAGACAAAGAAAAAATCGTAGGTTTCCAGACAGATAAACCTTTCAAACGTTCTCTTCAGCCTTACGGCGGTATCCGTATGGCAGTAAAGGCTTGTGAAGACAATGGATATCATGTAGATCCTGAGATCGTAGAATTCTTTACAAAACACAGAAAGACACACAATGAAGGTGTATTTGACGCATATACACCGGAGATGAGAGCTTGCCGTTCAAGCCATATCATCACAGGTTTGCCGGATGCTTACGGACGCGGACGTATCATCGGCGATTACAGACGTGTTGCTCTTTATGGTGTGGACAGACTTATCGAAGAAAAACAGCATCAGAAAGATACAACAAGAACTATTATGTACTCTGATGTTACAAGACAGCGTGAGGAATTATCCGAGCAGATCAAAGCATTAAAAGAATTAAGAGAGTTAGGTAATATTTACGGATGTGATATTTCCAGACCAGCTCAGAACGTACAGGAAGCGATCCAGTGGTTATACTTCGGATACCTTGCAGCGATCAAAGAGCAGAATGGCGCTGCAATGTCCCTTGGACGTACTTCTACATTTGTTGACATCTACGCAGAACGTGACCTTAAGAATGGCACATTTACAGAAGAACAGATCCAGGAATTCGTAGACCACTTTATTATGAAGCTGCGTCTTGTAAAATTCGCAAGAACACCGGAGTACAACGCATTATTCTCCGGAGACCCTACATGGGTAACAGAATCTATCGGTGGTATGGGTATTGACGGACGTCCGCTCGTAACAAAGATGTCCTTCCGTTACCTTCATACATTACAGAACCTTGGAACAGCTCCGGAGCCAAACCTGACAGTACTTTGGTCTACAAGACTTCCGGAAAGCTTCAAACGTTTCTGTGCAAAGACATCCATTGCATCATCTTCTATCCAGTATGAAAATGATGATTTGATGCGTGTAACACATGGTGATGACTATGCAATCGCATGCTGTGTATCTTCTATGAGAATCGGTAAAGAGATGCAGTTCTTCGGTGCAAGAGCAAACCTTGCAAAATGTTTATTGTACGCAATCAACGGTGGTGTGGATGAAGTTAGCAAGAAACAGGTAGGACCGGAATATCGTCCGATCACTTCTGAATACCTTGATTATGATGAGGTTATGAAGAAATTCCATGATATGATGAAATGGCTTGCAAGAGTATATGTAAATACTTTGAATATCATTCATTATATGCATGACAAATATTGCTATGAAAGAGTTCAGATGGCGCTTCATGATAAGAAAGTGACAAGATGGTTTGCTACAGGTATCGCAGGTCTTTCCGTAGTAGCTGACTCTTTATCAGCAATTAAATATGCAAAAGTAAAAACAGTCCGTGATGAAAACGGCATTGTTGTAGATTACGAAGTAGAAGGAGATTTCCCAAAATACGGTAATGATGATGACCGCGTAGACAATATCGCTTATGATATCGTACATGACTTTATGTCATATGTAAAAGGTAACCACACATACCGTGGAGGTATCCCTACAACATCTATTCTTACAATTACATCAAACGTTGTATATGGTAAGGCTACAGGTTCTACACCAGACGGAAGAAAAGCAGGAGAAGCATTTGCTCCGGGTGCAAACCCAATGCACAGACGTGATACGAAGGGTGCTGTTGCATCACTTAGCTCTGTATCTAAGCTTCCGTTCAAAGATGCTCAGGATGGTATTTCTAATACATTCTCTATCATTCCAGGAGCACTCGGAAAAGATGACGCAGTATTCTTTGGCGATATCGAATTCGAATTAGAACCGGATTGTGCATGTTGCGAACCAAACCTTGGCGGTGAAGAAGAATAAATTATAGTATAGAAGAAAATTATTATTAAAGGAGGATTTTTCAATGAACGTTAGTGAATCACAGATTGATAATTTAGTAGGATTATTAGATGGGTATGCAGAAAAAGGCGGACATCACTTAAATGTTAATGTATTTACAAAAGATACATTATTAGACGCTCAGGCACATCCTGAAAAATATCCGCAGCTTACAGTTCGTGTATCCGGATATGCAGTAAACTTCAATAAGCTGACAAAAGAGCAGCAGGATGAAGTTATTTCAAGAACATTCCATGATGAAATCTAATCAGGAAGTAAATCAAGGATATATACATTCCACAGAGAGTTTCGGGACCGTTGACGGTCCCGGAATTCGTTTTGTCGTCTTTTTTCAGGGATGTCCGATGCGCTGTCAGTATTGCCACAATCCGGATACGTGGGAGATGGGCAAAGGCCGAAAGATGACGGTGGAAGAAATCATGTCGGCATATGAAAAGAATACGACATTTTATAGAAATGGGGGAATCACAGCAACCGGCGGAGAACCGCTCATGCAGCTTCCGTTTTTGACTCGCCTTTTCAAAGAAGCAAAAAGCAGAGGTATCCATACATGTCTTGACACATCGGGAATCGTATACAGGAAAGAACGTGCAGAAGAGTTTGCGGAGCTTTTTAAGTATGTGGACTTAGTACTTCTGGATATCAAACACAGTCTTGCACAAGGCCATGTGAAACTAACCGGGCAGGATCAGAAGCCGGTAATCGCTTTTGCAGATGCTCTTGAAGCTGCAGGCATACCGATGGTGATACGTCATGTGGCAGTTCCGGGGATTACAGATAAGGAAGAGGAATTAACGGCACTTGGACATCTTATCGGAAAGTATAAAAATCTCAAAGGGCTGGATGTTCTTCCGTATCATACGATGGGGGTTAAGAAGTACGAGGCACTTGGACTTTCCTACCCTTTGGAGGGAACCAATAGTATGACAAAAGAGGATGCGAAAAAAGCCAGGGAAATCGTAATAAAAGCGTTAAAGGAAGTAAGGTAAGATATGAGATTTAATATGGAAATTCTGATAGGAATCATGATTCCGTTTTTGGGAACTATGTTGGGTTCTGCCTGTGTATTTTTCCTTCGAAATGAGATAAAGCCGTCTGTGCAGAAAATGCTTCTTGGTTTTGCGTCAGGAGTGATGATTGCGGCATCTGTCTGGTCTCTTTTGATACCTGCGATGGATATGTCGCAGAATCTTGGGAAAATGGCATTTGTACCGGCAGCTGTAGGATTTGTACTTGGAATTGCATTTTTACTTTTAATGGATAAAATCGTACCGCATCTTCATCTGGATCATAATGAGCCGGAAGGTATGAAAAGCGGATTCGGAAAATCAACAATGCTTATTTTGGCGGTAACACTTCATAATATTCCGGAGGGAATGGCAGTCGGTGTTGCATTTGCAGGAATGATGTCTAAAAATCACGAGATTACGCTGATGAGTGCATTTGCACTGGCAATCGGTATCGCCATACAGAATTTTCCCGAAGGAGCGATTATTTCTCTTCCATTAAAAAGTGCCTCTGTCAGCAGGAAAAAGGCATTTTTTATGGGAAGTGCTTCTGGTATTGTAGAACCGCTTGCGGCGGCTGTCACGATTGCAATTGCTTCTTATATAGAGCCTATGCTTCCGTATCTGCTTGCATTTGCGGCAGGCGCTATGATGTATGTGGTGGTGGAAGAGTTGATACCGGAGACCGCAGAAGGAGAACATTCGAATATAGGGACAATCGGATTTGCAGCCGGATTTGTTATTATGATGATTTTGGATGTTGCTTTGGGATAAACATGAATAAATAAAAACGAAAAGGGACTGTCACAACAGTTCCTTTTTTTGTTCTCTTATGATAAAATAAAAAGAACGGCAAAAAATAAGGGAAAGAAAAGATAAAGTTGGAGGAATAGATATGGGAAAGATTATTTTGACGGGAGACCGTCCAACCGGACGCCTTCATGTAGGACATTATGTAGGCTCCTTAAAGAGAAGAGTAGAGTTACAGAACTCAGGAAATTTTGATGAGATTTTTATTATGATTGCAGATGCACAGGCATTGACAGACAATGCAGATAATCCGGAGAAGGTGCGTCAAAACATCATCGAAGTGGCGCTCGATTATCTGTCATGCGGTTTGGATCCATCAAAATCAACATTGTTTATCCAGTCGCAGATTCCGGAACTTTGCGAGTTGTCATTTTATTACATGAATCTTGTAACGGTATCGAGACTGCAGAGAAACCCGACGGTAAAATCAGAGATCCAGATGCGTAATTTTGAAGCGAGTATTCCGGTTGGATTCTTCACATACCCGATCAGCCAGGCAGCGGACATCACGGCATTTAAGGCGACCACAGTACCGGTAGGAGAGGATCAGCTTCCGATGCTGGAGCAGACCAAGGAAATTGTACGCAAATTTAACTCTGTTTATGGGGATACATTGCTTGAGCCGGAGATTTTACTTCCGGATAATGCTGCTTGTTTGAGGCTTCCGGGAACGGATGGAAAAGCAAAGATGAGTAAGTCTTTGGGAAATTGTATTTATTTATCTGAGACAGAAGATGAGTTAAAGAAAAAAATCATGAGTATGTACACCGATCCGGATCATATCCGCGTGGAAGATCCGGGAAAAATCGAAGGAAATACGGTATTCACATATCTGGATGCATTTTGCAAAGAGGAACATTTTGAAAGATATTTAAAAGATTATAAGAACCTGGATGAGTTAAAAGCGCATTATAAACGCGGCGGTCTTGGAGACGTGAAGGTAAAGCGTTTCTTAAATGCGGTGCTTCAGGAAGAATTAGAGCCAATCAGAAACCGCAGAAAAGAATGGGAGAAAGATATTCCGGCTGTATATGAAATCTTAAAAGCGGGAAGTGAGAAGGCAAGGGCTGTGGCTGCTAAGACTTTAGATGAGGTTAAGGCTGCAATGAAGATTAATTATTTTGATGATATGGAAATGATCCGGGAACAAGCGGAAAGATATAAAAAGTAAGAGGACAGCACATGAAATTAAAAAGACTTTTTACCAGGATAATTGTAATCGCACTGTTGGTTTCAAGTATGGGAATACAGGTAATGGCAACGGATACGGTTGAGTCTCCAAATGCTCCGAATAAGGGAAAAGTGAATGGGCTGGATGTAGATTTTGCCACAGAGATTCAGACCGATCAGGAAGTATTGCAGGAGCGGGCCAGGGCAGTCGAGATAGAATCTAACAGTTTGCCGGGATGGCCTCAAGGTCCCACGACGGATGGCGAGGCGGCGATCTGCATGGATATTGACAGCGGCGCAGTGTTGTATGCAAAAAATGCAGACAGTTCTTTTTATCCGGCGAGTATCACGAAAGTGATGACGGCACTGCTTGCTTTGGAAAACGGTAATATGGAAACCGATAAGGTAGCGTTTTCTCAGGAATCAATTGATTTTTTGGAGTATGGGGACGCGCATATCGGAATGAAGCCAGGAGAGGAAATTTCTCTAAAGGATGCGATGTATGGCATGATGCTTGCATCTGCCAATGAGGTTTCTTATGCGATCGGAGAAAGTATCGGTAAAAAAATCGGTACGGGATATGATGATTTTATAGGAAAAATGAATGAGCGTGTGGCAGAGCTTGGTGGAGATGGGACTCATTTTGAGAATACGAATGGACTGCATTCCGAAACCCATTATGTGACTGCCAGAACGATGGCATTGATAGCAGCAGAGGCTTATAAATATGATCTGTTTCGAGAGATTATCAAGACGCCTCAGTATGCCATTCCACCGACGAACCTGGAAACGGAAGAGCGGATTTTCCAGCAGAATCATAAGATGATTTATGAAAACGGTCAATATTATTATCAATATTGTACCGGGGGAAAGACCGGATATACAGATCAGTCAAAGACTACGCTTGTAACATATTGTGAAAAAGATGGACTTCGTCTGGTGTGCATTAATTTAAAAACACATGGCGGGGCAAATTCATATGCGGATGCACAGAAGATCTGTGAATATGTATTTACCAATTTTAAAAAGGCAGCAGTATCCGGACTGGAAAAATCAACGGATATAGCAAAGGTAGCAAGTGAATCTTATGTAGTTCTGCCAACAAGTGTTCCATTTGAAAAACTGGAAATGACATTTACACAGCTTGAGAAAGGAAAACCGGAGGCAGTCTTATCCTATTCTTATAATGGGAATCCGGTTGGAACTGCGAAGGCTACATTAAGTGAAGCCTATTTGATGCAGCAAAATGGTGATAAAAAGCAGGAGGAGACTTCTAAAGAAAAGGAGACGAAAGAGCCTGCATCCAAAGAAAAAATGCCGCTTTGGAAATGGGTGATTCTTATCTTAGGGGCAATCGCGGTGGCGTTTGTCGTATTTATGATTGTGATGATTCGATATGCGCAGATGAAGAAACGCCGTGCGATAGAACAAAGACGCCGCAGGAGAGCGGCAGAGCGTAAGCGCAGGCTGCAGGAAGAAGCAGAAATGGAAGCAAGGCATCAAAGAAGGATGGAGCATGGACGGATGCCAAGACAAAATCCGAAATATGATTATCACCAGGATGCCAGAAGACATTCAGAACAGATGCGAAGAGAACGCACGTATTATCAAGGACAAAAAAATCGTCCGCATGACAGATGATACCCAGGAAAATGTATAAAAGAAAATATATAAAAATCCTTCAGATCAGAAAGTGATGGTCTGGAGGATTTTTGCAATGAAAGGGAGTTTATACATCTAATGTTCTAAAATATAACTGTTCATGGCCTAAAACATAACCGTTCAGGGTCAAGGTATTGATTTTTTGATTTTTTTTTAATAGAGTGGACTTGTAAATATTTTGTGTGCACCAAAATTTAAAATATACAAAAAGGAAAGGAGAAGAAAAAAATGAAGAAAAAAGTGGTAGGAATATTAGTAGCAGGAATGTGTCTGGGAGCTTTGACGTTACAAGCAGCAGCTGTCTCATCATATTTGGATGTTAAACCTGGTGATGAATTTTCGTATTGGACGATGAAAGATGGAGGGGCAGATTGGGATAACTATTTCTATGTGACACCTGAAATTTATAGTGGAGCAAATACAATTTTCGCTAGATCCTATGAAAAAGATGGTAAGATTTCTTCCGGATACCATGCTTTATCTCGAAATTCAAGTAGATATTCATATGGGGAGAACGCTCTAGCAGGGAAGTTCTATAGATTACAAGCATATGGATCTCCGTCAACATCATATTGGCATTTGACTGGTATTTATACACCATAAATTAAGAAAAAATTATAGCTGTTGGTATTTCTGACAGCTATAATTTTGAAGAGGGAGAAAAATTTGAAAAGAATCTTTTTTATGACAATTTGCTGTTTATCCATTTTACTGTGTAGTTGTAGTTTGCAGAAGAAAGAAGAGATTCCAACGAGTTGTGCCATTTCCGATTTTCCAGAAACATATATTAGTGAAACTGAAAATGTTAGGTTTGAAACGGATCTTATTGTAGGAAATGATAGTCCAAAAGGGCTTTTAAGAGGGAAGGCAATTTCTGGAAACCTAAGTTTGAAAAGTTCCACACCTGATTTATATGTTCAGGATGATTATATGGATTATTCGAGTGACAATATATGGAAAGAAAAATTCGATACATATATAACACAGAAGGTAACAAGGGATATGGCACAGTCATTTGATGAGGGGAGTCCAGGAGAATTAGAGAACATAGAGAAGTGCTTGGGTACAATAGGAGTTTCAGGAATAGATATACAAAAAGCAGCAAAGATAGAAGAGGAACAAAATGGTTATTTATTGACTGGAAGACAGACATCTCAGGGGATTCCTATCATTGATCCGTTTTATTTGAGGAGTACGGAAGATGCAGGGGCACCTGTGCGTATATTGTATGTGGATGGCGAAGTTAAAAAAGCACAGATTTTATATAATTATAAGATTAAGAGTGAAAATACAGAGGTAAGCTTGGTCGATTTTGAAGAAATTGTAGCGAGTTTGAAAAAACATTTTGATTCCATATTAACAGATAACAGATACATGATAAACGAGGCAGAGTTATGTTTTATGATAGATGTGAATATGGGAAAAAGCATGTATGATATGGTGCCAGTATGGCTTTTTACCATCCAGGAAACCACAAATATAAATGAACAAAGAGAGTTTTATGAAGCGATTCGTGCAGATACGGCAAAGAGGGTAGTGATTGAATAATGAAATATCTTAAAGGTTATGTTAAAAGTTCTTTAAAATATATATTTATTCCGACACATATTTTTGTGGGAATAACAGGGGTTGTAAGTGCGTACTATTTTTCTCTTTTTCAAATGATGAGCATAGAGGGTTCTGTGTTGGATGTGTTTGTATCTTCCATTTATTTTATTCCGTTTATTGTATCTCTTACTTTTGCTGCCATACCATATGCTGGAGTGTTTTGTGAAGAATTAGAAAATGGATATATACATCTTTGTATTTTACGAGGCAGCTTAAAAGAGTATGTGATAAGTAAAGTAGTGGGGATAGAAATCTCAGCGATTATAACAATGTTAATGGGAAGTTTTATTTTTATTTTTAGTGTGAAATACAAGTTACCATGGGTAGATACGAATAGCGTCATCTATCAAACAATATTGGAAAATGGTTGTTTCCAAGAAATATTAAAAAATAATCAATATGTATTATACTTTTTTTTGTATAGTTTTAAAATAGGATTGTTAGCTGCAAACATATCCAGCATTGCTCTTTTTATGTCTCTATTTTGGAGTAATAAATTTTTTGTTTTTTCAATACCGTTTTTGTTTTATTATTTTCAAGTATATTTTTTGAATGCAAATTTTGCTAATTTATCTTCAATAAATTTGATGAATCTTTATAATTCGTATTATAGAATTGGAGGTAATGATATAAATTCGTTTTTATTGGCTATATTTGTGAATATTATTTTTCTTGTTCTTTGTGGAATAGGATGTTTTTTGAAGTTAAATAGGAGAATACAGAATAATGAGAAATAGAAATTACTTATTGAACATTATAGTAATTCGTTTGTTTAGTCGTAAAAATATATTATTAATGGTTTTACTATATTGCCTTATAAAAATCCATTTAAATCCTATAGTTAGTTTTTCAGTAGTTTCTCAATGTAAGATTTCTCCTTGGATATATCCGTTACTTATTTCAGATGCTAATTTTCTGATGTTATTTGCAGGGGGGATTATTTGGTTTTATTCAGATATTCCATTTAATCATATATGGAATAGTTATATTGTGTTAAGACTGGGAAGAGAAAAATGGCTGATAAATCAGTTAATATATATTATTGTCAGTGCATTTATTATTCCATTGGAAGTGATAGGATTAACCTGGATAGCAATTTTCCCAAGAATGGAGTTTCAGTATGATTGGGGCAAAATTATTTATACGTTAGCAAATACTAGTGTTGGAAGTGAATTTTCAATCTTATGGAAAATTTCACCTCAATATATAGAGAAGTATAATGCATTAGAGGCAATGCTTATGGGTATTTTGATATCTGGACTCGGAATTGCTTTTATGGGAATTCTGATGTTTGCAATATGTTTAATTTGGGGAAGGATATGTGGATTGATAAGTGGGAGTTTATTAGTGGCGTTTTCTTCAGTCGCTGCAAATGTAATTATTCCACAACAACAGCTGTTTCATATGTTATCACCAGTATCATATATGAGAGTAGGACGAATAGGAGTGAGTATTGGAGGATATCAGGTTATGCCTTCTATAATATATATTGTTTGGGTCTATACGATAGGTACAATTATCTGCTCATTTATAGGATATCTAAGAATTAAAAGGATGAATTTAAAATGGAAGAGAGAAAAGGAATAGAAGAAGATAATGCGATTGAATTGAAAGATGTTTGTAAAATGTTTGAGAAGGAAACTATTTTAAAAAATGTCAATTTAATATGTAGAAGAGGAAGCATTACGGGAATTATTGGAAGAAATGGTTCCGGTAAGACTGTATTATTTAAATGTATCTGCGGTTTTTTAAAGCCAGAACAAGGAGAAATCTATATTCATGGTATGAATATAAAAGAAAAAAAGTATAACAGTGGAAAAATAGGTGCAATAATAGAAACCCCTGCGTTTTTAGAACAGTACAGTGGTTTGAAAAATTTAGAACTATTATATTGTATTAGAAATAAATGGGATAAAAATCATATAAGGGAAATAATGCATCAGGTTGGGCTGGATCCAGATTCAAAAAAGGTAGTAGGAAAATATTCTATGGGTATGAAGCAGAGATTGGCTATTGCACAAGCCATCATGGAGGAACAGGATATTTTAATTATGGATGAACCAATGAATGGGCTGGATAATCGTGGAGTAGACGAGATATGCAAATTGTTTGCATTATTGAAAGAGGAAGGAAAAACTATTTTGATGTCAAGCCATAATAAGGAAGACATTCAAAGGTTGTGTGAACAAGTCCTGGAAATGGATGATGGAATATTAAGGAAGGTCGGGGACTGAAATAGTATAAAAAGAGAGGAGTTTTGTGATGAAAAAGAGGATACTTAGTTTAATTCTGTGTGCAGCAGTGCTGTGTACTGCTTGCGCGACGGGGGGAAATGATAACAAAAGTGATGGGGAGAACATAAAGAAGAATGATAAACCTGCTCTTACAGTGTATATGTTGGAAGATGATGACAATGTTTGGAAGTCAGTAGGGGCATTTAACACAGCAAATCCGGAGTATAACGTAAAAGTGGAGGTTGGAATCTCTGAGGAGGATTCCGTCACAAGGACAGATGCAATTAAAAATTTGAATACAGAGCTTATGGCAGGGGAAGGACCGGATATTATATTTCTGGATGGACTTCCGATAGAAAGTTATATTGAAAAAGGAATTTTAGCAGATCTTAGTGAGCCGATGGAAACGCTTGAAGAAAATGGCGAAACTTTATTTGAAAATGTAGCATCTGCATATGAAAGAGAAGGGAAAAAATATGCAGTTCCGGCATTTTTTTCAGTTCCAATCGTGGTAGGCGAAAAGGGAAAGGTGAATTCAGAAGATTTGAATGTGGTCTTGAAAAAGGGTGAGAAATTATCGGATGAACTCATTCAGTACCTTGCAGTTAATTGGAGAGAGGCAGTTCCAATGATGTTATTGACTTCCTGGGAACAGATTTTTCAGGGCGGAGAAGTGGATAAAGAGTTAGTAAAAGTATTTTTGGAAAATGCAAAAAGTATCATGGAAAACAGTGAGGTTGATTTGAGTCTGGAATATTATAAATATTTTCCGCCTTTTGAAAGTATGCTGGACCGTTATTCAGGTTATGCACTAGATGTCACTGGCATTAGTTTTGGAACAACACCTTTGGTGATGGGAGGTTTGAACCTTGTCGTTGAGCAAGGAGCCGCGATACAAAGCCTGAATAATCAAATGGAAATTTTTTATCAATATCTGAACCAGGGGAATGGGAAGAAATTTCTTCCGGAAGAAATCCTGGGAGTAAGTGCGGTGACAGCGAATAAAGAAGGAGCGGAAAAATTTGTAGCATATTTCTTGTCTGCCAAGAATTTGGGTACGGATAAATACAAGGGTCAGATTAATGTGAACAAGACATGTGTGAAAAACATGTTGCCTCAGTCGGAAGAGAAAAAATATATAACTTCAGTTTATTTAGACGAGGAAATGACAAAAAAGTTTGAAATCTATGAATTTAGCCCAAAAGAAGCGGAGGAATTTCTACAATTTCTTGATGAAGCAGAGACTCCGGTCGATGTGGAATGGATGATGCTGGAAATGGTTTTGATGGAGACGAAGAAATACGTCTATGAAGGTGCATCGTTAGAGGACACTATAAATACGATTGCACAAAAAATGGATATTTATCAGGCGGAGTAATGATGAAAAAGAGATGGGTGACAGGGTATTTTTTCATTATGCCCGGGTTTATTGGAATATTAATATTTATTATTTTGCCATATATTGATGTGGTGCGAAGAGCATTCATGCAGGCAGCCACAGGGAACTTTATCGGAATGGCAAATTTTATGGAAGTGTTCCAAAATAAGGCGTTTGCGCTGGCGATGGGGAACACAGTGCATTTTGTGGCAGTGTGCATTCCGATTCTGCTGTCGCTGTCGCTTGGGATTGCGGTGCTTTTGACGAAAAACTCCCAGGTTTCAAAAATTATTAAAACAGGGGTATTGGTGCCGATGGCAATTCCTGTTGCTTCGGTTGTTCTGCTGTGGCAGTTTTTGTTTTCCGGAAATGGTTTTTTGAATGGATTTTTACATATATTTGGTGTGAATGGACCAAATTGGATGAACACGTCATATTCTTTCTGGATTCTGGTGTTCAGCTATGTGTGGAAGAATCTTGGTTATACGGTTATCCTGTGGCTAGCGGGGATTTCCATGATACCCGGAGATATTTATGAAGCGGCGCGTGTGGATGGCGCAGGGGAATGGCAGTGTTTTTGGAAAATGACGATTCCGAATCTGAAGGGGACTTTTTTTACAGTCACGGTTATATCGCTGCTCAACTCATTTAAAGTATTCCGCGAAGCGTATTTGGTTGCAGGAGATTATCCGCATGGAAGTATTTACCTTTTGCAGCATTTGTTTAATAACTGGTTCCGGAATTTGGAGTTAGACAAAATGGCAGCCGGAGCTGTCTCGCTCTCTGTTGTATTGCTTGTGTTGATTTTGGGATTATGGGGGCGCAGAAAAGAATGAAAAAAATAGTTTGGAAGTGTGCGTTGTTTTTGATTGGATTTATTTGTTGTTATCCAATTGTGTTTGTGTGCGTAGGTTCTTTCATGGGAAAAGGCGAACTTTTGGAATCTTTGGCGCCGGCGTTATCTGCGGCAAGCGGTTATGCAGACTGGAGCATCCTGCCGAGGGAACCAACGCTTCGTTCCTGGGTAGAGGTTTTGCTCGATACGCCGGGATTTTTTGTGACGTTTTGGAATTCGATCAAGATTGTTGTGGGAGTGTTGATCGGTCAGCTTTTGGTGGCAGTACCCGGGGCGTGGGGCTTTGCGAAATATAAATTCCCGTTTCACAGAGTACTGTTTTTGCTGTATATTATATTGATGATGATGCCGTTTCAGGTATTGATGTTATCGGAATATCTGGTGTTAAATAAGATAAATTTGCTCAATACCTTATGGGCATTGATTCTTCCGGGTATTTTTTCTACCTTTCCGGTATTTATTCTTTATAATTCTTTTCGCGGGATTCCAAATGAGATTTTGGAGGCGGGAAGAATCGATGGGGCATCTGAATGGCAGCTGTTCCTGGAGATTGGGCTTCCGCTTGGAAAATCCGGCATTTTCTCCGTTATTGTGCTGAGTTTTCTCGAATACTGGAATCTGGTGGAACAGCCGATGACATTCTTGAAAGATAAGGTGCGTTGGCCGATGTCTATTTTTCTTCCGTCAATCGAACCGGAAAATGCGGGGATTGCGTTTGCGGCATCTGTGATCTCACTGATACCTGCGCTTCTGGTTTTCTTAGGCGGACAAGAGTATCTGGAAAAAGGAATTTCATATATGGGGATGAAGGAGTAGGGGAATGAAACAGAAATTAATCAAAACAGCAATTGTATTTTTGGCATTGATGGTCGTATTTACGATTCTTTCAAGAGTAATATATAATCTGGGAACGCCGAAGGTAATGCTTGAGAAAGCAGAGGCGATGGAAATGGGGCCGAACATCAAAGGAAGCGGTGTTGTAGAGGCCAAAAAAGAGATTCCGGTTATGATAGGAACGCAGCAGTTAGTCAAGTCTGTGAATGTAATCGAAGGGCAGGAGATAAAAGAAGGCGATATCCTGTTTGAGCTGGATGAGGCACGGTTGAAGAAAGATACGGAGCGAAAAGAGCAGGAGTTAAAGAGTATCGAGCAGCAGATTGAGGCTGACGCGAAGGCAAGGGAGATATCCCGCCAGTCGAGGGAATTGACAATATCGCAGGCAGAAACAGATTATCAGAGAACCGTAGCGTCCGGAAACGAAGCGGTAGAAGAAGCGGCAGAGGATTTGGAAGCAGCAAGAGAAGAATATCGGAGCTTTATGAATAATCCGGAAAGCTATCCGGGGAGGACAAAAGAAGAGTTTGAACAGAAGATACAAGAGAAGCAGTCTGCATATGATATGGCAGTAGATATGCGTGAAGAGAACATATATCAGGCACAGAAAATGCTGGATTCTTTAAATATACCGGAAGTAGAACAGATTCCTTCTATACAGATGGAAATGGAGCGGCAGACGAAGGAAGAGGAATTAAATCTGCTGAAAGCATTGGAAGAAAAAAAGGGGAAAATTATATCACCGACGAATGGAGTCATTTCACAGGTAAATGTAAGACCGGGAAACATGACGAGCGGAATGGGGGATATTTTTATCGCCAGTGCGTCAGAGGGGTTGATTTTGAAAGGACAGTTTTCGGAGGAACAGAAAGAATATCTGGTGATCGGAAAAGCGGTAAGTATTTCCTCGGAAATGTTTTCGACAAAAGAATTGGAGCAATTAGGTGATTTGAAGATTGCTGCGGTGGGACAGTCGGAAACGGGAATGGGGCTGGAAGTCTCGGTGCTTTTAGAGGGCAATACGATTCCGGTTGGAACAGTTTTCAATATGGAGATCAAGACGGAAAAGAAGAAATATTCAAGTTGTGTGCCGCTAGGTGCACTCCATCAAGCAGAACCAGGAAAGTATTTTGTGTATGTGCTTGATGAGAAGAAATCCATTCTTGGGGATGAACAAGTGGCAAGGCAAGTGGATGTAGAGGTGCAGTATAAAGGAAATCGATATGCAGCACTGGAAGGTTTTGGCAATGGGAAGGTTATTGTTTCCTCGACAAAAGAACTAAGAAATGGCGGCCGGGTGAAGCTGCAGGAGGAGCAGTGAGGGTGACAAAAAAGCGGATTGTATGTGCTGTATTCTCTCTCGCGGCAATCTGCTTTTATATATTAAGTGTCCACCAGATGCACTTGTTTGAAGAAAAACTGGAAGATGTGAGTTTTGCGGCAAAAGGGGGCCTGGAATTTGTAGTCAATCCGTATCAGAATGAACAAAACGGAGTTCTTTGGAGAGAGGATGAGGGAGTTCAGGTAGGAAATGAGGACCTGGACAGGATGGCGGAGACAACTGCTTTTGCTTTGCATGGAAGAAGCGATTATTTATTAGAAACCATCTGGGTTCTGGATACAGAAAGTACGGAAAGTTGTATCGTCAGTTCAGCGCTTTCTTATAAATTGTTTGGAAATGCAGATGGGAAAGGGCTTAATCTACAGTACAATGGACACTCTTATGAGATTGTGGATATTATAAAACATGAAGAAAATCTTTTTTTCTATGAACCGACAGAACATATGGGAGTTACATATGAGCGATTTACGCAAAAAGATGATGACGAAAAGACATTGGATATCATAGAGGAAGATATGCAAAGAACAGTTGGTAACGGTGCTGTTCTTGATTATACGATCATAAGAATGCTTCTGGACATGCTCCTTTTGGTGGTTCCTGTTTTAGTAGGCGTATGGCTTATTAAGGATATACGGACGTATCAAAAAGGGAGTGGAAGCAAAAAGGAAAAATGGATATGGGGACTGATTCTAGGCATTGTGATAGTCGTTTTATTGTTTGAAATTGTGCGTAATATTCATTTTCCTGCGGAGCTGTTTCCGGAAAAATGGTCTGATTTTGAGTTTTGGGCAAGAAAATTCCAAGAAAAGAAAGAGGCATTGATTTTCCTTGCGAAAATCCCGAAAACTCTTTTTGATATGAAAATATTGCAAATCATAAAAAATATCGTTATTTATCAGGGAATTGCTATTTTGGCAGAACTGCTGCTTTTATTTCAGCTATATAGAAGAAAAGAGCTTGACGGCTGATGGCGAACACCGTATAATAATGGGGTATACGGAAAAAAGCTAGGACGAAGACAGTAGGATATCAGCAAAAGGAACAGAGAATCGGGGATGGTGGAAAACCGATGCGAGTAGGGATATCTGAATATCACTTCAGAGCTGCAGTTACTGAATAATACGACGTAAGAAAACATCGAGATTTGGGAATAGTAAGTACTGCCGGGGTTCCGCCGTTACATGGAACGTATGTGAAGCATATTGTTAAAGGTGGTATAGCGAATGAATTATAGACTTTCGCCCTTTTAGGGCGGAAGTCTTCTGCATTTTTAAGAGAGATACGTGTAATTTGAGTATTCAGGATGCATACCATCGCCAAATTCATGAAAGGAAGAAGATTCATGTATCAGAAAGTATCACCTGATCTAAGATTTGTTGATCGGGAAAAAAAGACAGAAAAATTTTGGGCAGAAAACCACATTTTTGAGAAGAGTATGGAGAACCGTAAGGAGGGGGAAACCTATACATTTTATGACGGACCTCCGACAGCAAACGGAAAGCCGCATATCGGCCATGTATTGACACGTGTTATCAAGGATATGATTCCAAGATACCGTACAATGAAAGGATACATGGTACCAAGAAAGGCCGGATGGGATACGCATGGTCTGCCGGTAGAATTGGAAGTAGAAAAATTACTTGGCTTAGATGGCAAGGAGCAGATCGAAGAATATGGCTTGGAGCCATTTATCGGTCACTGTAAGGAAAGTGTCTGGAAATACAAGGGTATGTGGGAGGATTTCTCCGCAACAGTTGGTTTCTGGGCAGATATGGATGATCCATATGTAACCTACCACAATAACTTTATAGAATCTGAGTGGTGGGCATTAAAACAAATCTGGGAGAAAGGTCTTTTGTACAAAGGATATAAGATCGTACCTTATTGTCCGCGTTGCGGGACACCTCTTTCCAGTCACGAAGTAGCACAGGGATATAAAGACGTGAAAGAACGTTCTGCAATCGCAAGATTTAAAGTAAAAGATGAAGATGCTTATATCCTTGCATGGACGACAACACCTTGGACGTTGCCTTCAAACGTAGCGCTTTGTGTAAATCCAAATGAGACTTATGTAAAAGTAAAGGCGGCAGATGGCTATACCTATTATATGGCGGAAGCGCTTCTTGATACGGTATTAGGAAAGCTTGCCCAGGAAGGTCCGGCATATGAAGTGTTAGAAACTTATGTGGGAACCGATCTGGAAGGAAAGGAATATGAGCCGCTGTTCCCATTTGTGGAATTAAAGAAAAAAGCTTACTATGTGACATGCGATACCTATGTTACATTGACAGACGGTACAGGTGTTGTTCATATTGCGCCTGCATTTGGTGAAGATGACTCGCAGGTAGGACGTAAATACGACCTTCCGTTCCTTCAGCTGGTAAATGAAAAAGGCGAGATGACAGAAGAGACTCCTTGGGCTGGAACATTTTGTAAGAAAGCAGATCCGTTGGTATTAGAAGATTTGGAAAAGAGAGGACTTCTTTTCTCTGCTCCGAATTTTGAGCATAGCTATCCACACTGCTGGAGATGTGACACACCGCTTATTTATTATGCGCGTGAGTCATGGTTCATTAAGATGACAGCGGTAAAAGATGATTTGATCAGAAATAATAATACAATCAACTGGATTCCGGAAAGCATCGGTAAGGGACGTTTTGGTGACTGGTTAGAGAACGTGCAGGACTGGGGCATCAGCCGTAACCGTTACTGGGGAACTCCGCTTAATATCTGGGAGTGTGAATGCGGACATCAGCATGCGATTGGAAGCATTGAGGAATTAAAGTCCATGTCCGAGAATTGTCCGGATGACATTGAGCTTCATCGTCCGTTTATTGACGGTGTAACAATCAAATGTCCGCACTGCGGCAAGGAAATGCATCGCGTACCGGAAGTAATCGATTGCTGGTTTGACAGTGGAGCCATGCCATTTGCACAGCACCACTATCCATTTGAAAATAAAGAGTTATTTGAGCAGCAGTTCCCGGCGAACTTTATCTCCGAGGCTGTTGACCAGACACGTGGATGGTTCTATTCTTTATTGGCAATTTCGACATTAGTATTCAATGAAGCGCCATACAAGAATGTAATCGTCCTTGGACATGTACAGGACGAAAAAGGACAGAAGATGAGTAAGTCCAAAGGAAATGCGGTTGACCCGTTTGAAGCATTGGAGGAATATGGAGCAGATGCAATCCGCTGGTATTTCTATATCAACAGTGCACCGTGGCTGCCAAACCGTTTCCATGGAAAGATCGTTACCGAGGGTCAGAGAAAATTCATGGGTACACTTTGGAATACCTATGCGTTCTTTGTACTTTATGCGAATATTGATGAGTTTGATGCAACAAAATATACTTTGGAGTACGATAAACTGCCGGTTATGGACAAATGGTTACTTTCAAAGTTAAATACACTCGTGAAGACAGTGGACAACAACCTTGAGAATTATCGTATCCCGGAAAGTGCAAGAGCATTGCAGGATTTCGTGGATGATATGAGTAACTGGTATGTAAGAAGAAGCCGTGAGCGTTTCTGGGCAAAGGGTATGGAGCAGGATAAGATCAATGCCTATATGACGCTTTATACCGCACTTGTGACAGTTGCGAAGACAGCGGCACCGATGATTCCGTTTATGACGGAAGAGATTTATCAGAATCTTGTAAGAAGTATTGATAAGGATGCACCGGAAAGCGTACATCTTTGCGACTTCCCGGTTGTAAATGAAGCAATGATCGATGCAGAATTAGAACAGAACATGGAAGAAGTATTGAAGCTCGTTGTGATGGGCCGTGCCTGCAGAAATACTGCGAATATCAAGAATCGTCAGCCAATCGGCAAGATGTTTGTAAAAGCAGCAAAAGCGCTTCCGGTATTCTATCAGGAGATTGTTGCAGAAGAATTAAATGTAAAAGAAATCGTATTTACAGATGACGTAAGAGACTTTACTTCTTACTCATTTAAGCCGCAGCTTAAGACAGTCGGACCAAAATACGGAAAGCTTCTTGGCGGTATTAGAGCTGCTCTTTCTGAAGTTGATGGTAATACGGCAATGGATGAATTGAATGCATCCGATGCATTAAAGCTTGACATCAACGGTCAGGAAGTGGTATTATTCCGTGAAGACTTGCTGATTGAGACTGCACAAATGGAAGGATATGTGTCCGAGAACGATAATGGAATCACCGTTGTCCTTGATACGAATCTATCTGAGGATCTTTTGGAAGAAGGTTTTGTAAGAGAAATCATCAGTAAAGTGCAGACGATGAGAAAAGAAGCAGACTTTGAAGTGATGGATAAGATTAAGGTCACATACGAAGGAAGCGAAAAGGCAGAGAATATTTTTGAGAAATATAACAGTGAAATCGGCGAAGAAGTATTGGCAGTCGAAATCGCAAAAGCAACTCCATCAGGATATACAAAAGAGTGGAAGATCAATGGAGAAGCAGTAACTTTAGGTGTAGAGAGAGTTTAGGAGGGAATTCATGTATTATAGTGCAGATTTGAAAGGTACATTCGACAAGAAATTATTTAAAAAAGAAGTAGAGCACAATGTAAAAACTTTATTCCGTAAGAATATTGATGAGGCGACACAGGAGCAGCTTTTCCAGGCAGTTTCCTATGCCATCAAAGAAATCATTATCGACAACTGGCTTGAGACACAGAAAAAATATAAAGAACAGGATCCAAAGACAGTATATTATATGTCAATGGAATTTTTGATGGGGCGTGCGCTTGGCAACAACCTGATCAATCTTTGCCAATACAAAGAAGTAAAAGAAGCGTTGGATGAGATGGGACTTGATATTAATGTAATTGAGGATCAGGAACCGGATGCAGCGCTTGGTAATGGTGGTCTTGGACGTCTTGCAGCATGTTTCCTTGATTCACTTGCATCTTTGAACTATGCAGCATACGGCTGTGGTATTCGTTATCATTTTGGTATGTTCAAACAGCAGATTAGAGATGGTTATCAGGTAGAGACACCGGATAACTGGCTTAAAAATGGCAACCCATTTGAGGTTCGCCGTGATGAATATGCAAAAGAAGTACGTTTCGGCGGTGATATCCAGGTAACTTGGGATGAAAAGACAGGAAGAAATCATTTCATCCAGCAGAACTATTCTTCTGTATTGGCGATTCCTTATGATATGCCAATCGTAGGTTATGGGAATGAGATCGTAAATACACTTCGTATCTGGGATGCAAAGGCAATCACAGATTTCCGTCTTGATGAGTTTGACCGCGGAAATTACCATAAAGCCGTAGAACAGGAGAACCTTGCAAAGACAATCACAGAAGTATTGTATCCAAACGATAACCACTATGCAGGAAAAGAGCTTCGTCTGAAACAGCAGTATTTCTTCGTATCCGCAAGTTTACAGGAAATCGTTGCGAAATATAAGAGAGAACATGACGATATCCATAAACTTTATGAAAAAGTTACTATTCAGATGAATGATACACATCCTACGGTAGCAGTGGCAGAGCTTATGAGAATCCTTCTTGATGAGGAAGATTTATCATGGGATGAAGCATGGGAAGTTACCACAAAGACATGTGCATATACAAACCATACAATTATGGCAGAAGCATTGGAAAAATGGCCGATCGACCTTTTCTCTAAACTTCTTCCTCGTGTATATCAGATCGTACAGGAGATTGACCGCCGTTTCGTGATCAAGATTCGCGAAATGTATCCGGGCAATGAAGAAAAAGTAAGAAAAATGGCTATTCTCTACGATGGTCAGGTGAAAATGGCGCATCTTGCGATCGCAGCAGGGTACTCTGTAAACGGTGTTGCAAGACTGCATACAGAAATCCTGAAAAACCAGGAATTAAAAGATTTCTATGAGATGATGCCGGATAAATTTAACAATAAGACAAACGGTATTACACAGAGACGTTTCTTACTTCACGGAAATCCGTTACTTGCAGACTGGGTAACAAAACACATCGGTGACGGCTGGATCACAGACCTTGCACAGATGGAAAAATTGAAACCGCTTGCAGATAACAAGAAAGCAACAAAAGAATTCATGGAAATCAAATATAAAAATAAAGTACGTCTTGCAAAATACATCAAAGAGCATAACGGTGTAGAAATCGACCCGAATTCTATCTTTGACGTACAGGTAAAACGTCTCCATGAATACAAACGTCAGCTTCTTAATATTCTGCACGTAATGTATTTATATAACCAGATTAAAGAACATCCGGAAATGTCCTTCTACCCAAGAACATTTATCTTTGGTGCAAAGGCATCCGCAGGATATATCCGTGCAAAACAGATTATTAAATTGATCAATTCTGTTGGCGATGTAATCAACAATGACCGCAGCATCAACGGAAAATTGAAGGTTGTATTTATTGAGGACTACCGTGTATCTAATGCAGAATGGATTTTTGCAGCCGCAGATGTCAGTGAGCAGATTTCTACGGCTTCCAAAGAGGCATCCGGAACAGGTAATATGAAATTCATGTTAAATGGTGCTCCGACAATCGGTACAATGGACGGTGCGAACGTTGAAATCGTAGAAGAAGTAGGCATGGAAAATGCATTCATCTTCGGATTAAGCTCCGATGAGGTTATCAATTATGAGAACCATGGAGGATATGAGCCACGCGAGATTTACAACCATGATCATGAAATCAAACGTGTTGTAGACCAGTTGGTAGACGGAACATATTCTTGCGGCAATCCAGAGCTTTACAGAGAATTGTATGAGTCATTGCTGAACCGCCAGGGATTTGATCCGGCAGACCGCTACTTTATCTTAAAAGACTTCCGCTCTTATGCAGAAGCTCAGAAGAGAGTAGAAGAAGCATATAAGGATAAAGATAGATGGGCGAAGATGGCATTGCTTCAGACTGCAAGCTGTGGTAAGTTTACATCTGACAGAACGATTGAAGAATATGCAAAAGAGATTTGGAAACTTGATAAGGTAAAATAAGAATTCCGAAAGATATAGAGTCGGCAGTTCATTCATATTGCTTTATGCGTATGAATGAGCTGCCGGCTTATTTGATTGTTAGATGTTCTCTTTGCGTTTGAGATAGGTATAAAATACAGCAATTTGGGGGCTTGTACGCATATTCATTATGTATACTCATATATTGTAATAATGGAGGGTGTGTGATGAGACAGAAGTGCAATCAACTAGTTTCTATTTTAATCATTGTAATTTTGCTGCCGTGTATTATTACAGTATTTTTGAATGGACCGTCGGTGCTGACAAATGCAAAGATAGGAAACGACTATATCAAAGTGAAGCAAAAGAACGGTACGGCGGAAGTTTCTCTGGATACATATTGTATGGGGATTCTTGCAAAAGAGATGGATATTACATATGAGGAAGAAGCTTTGAAAGCGCAGGCGCTGCTTGTGCGGACGAGTGTGTATAAGCAAATGACAGAGCATGGGAAAGAGGTGGTCTTTGAAGAGGGATATTGGACGGAGAATCATATGGAGGAGTATTGGGGAAAGTCCTATAAGAAAAATTACGAGAAACTTCAAAATGCATGGGAGAGTACAGCAGGGCAGGTTGTGACATACAATGGACAGCCTGCATATGTACCATTTCATCAGTTAAGTAATGGAAGTACACGTTCAGGAAAAGAAATGCTTCAAACAGAGGAATACCCGTATCTGTTGGCAAAGGAGTGCCCGAAGGATATAGAAGCAAAGGCGCAGTTACAGACGGTCATGCTGCCGAAAAAAGCATATGAGATTGTCTCGAAAGATTCGGCAGGGTACATTTTAGAGGTGAAGGAAGGAGAGGAGAGTTTTACCGGAGAAGCATTTCGTGAAAAGTATGGTTTGCCATCCAGCAGCTTTGAATTACAAGAATATGAAGGAAAGATTCGAATCACGACAAAAGGGGTGGGGCATGGCCTTGGTATGAGCCAGTATACTGCCAACGAAATGGCGAAGGAGCAAAAAACTTATCAGGAGATTTTGCAGTATTTTTTTGAAGGAACAGAAGTTAAGGAAGTTGCTCAGATTCTTTGAGAAAAGGGAATAAGGCAATCGCTTTCTGGCAAAAATATAGCCAGAGGTGATGAATATGAACAAAAAAGAAACATCTTCCAAAGGAAGAAAGGGTGCTTCTGTAGGTCTTGTCATTTGTTTTGTGGCAGCCGTGGCAATGGTCGGAACATATACTTTCCGGAATTATGAGGATAATCTGGAAAAGGAAATGAAAATGTTAGAACAGGAGCAGCTTGCGAAAGAGGAATCGGATATAGGAACACAGATTCAAAGTACGATTACGGACACCGTAATTCCAAAGATGGAAAGTCAGACAGAACAACCGGAAAATAATGCAACGCAGTTAGAAATTGATGGTGAAAAAGAAGAGACTACGGAAGAAACCGGAATCAGTCCGATTGCATCGGCGGCCTTTTCTACGTCGGATGATCTGCTTTGGCCGGTAGAAGGAAATGTAACGATTAACTACAGCATGGATAAAACCACGTATTTTTCTACATTGGATCAGTACAAATACAATCCGGCAATCATCATTTCCAGCGAGATTGGCAGCGAGGTAATCGCTTCTGCGACTGGAGTGGTCCGGGATATTTCGGTGGATGCACAGACTGGAACAACGCTTACACTGGATATTGGAAATGGATTTGAACTTGTTTACGGACAGTTGAAAGAGGTTCCAATCAATGAAGGAGAGACGATTCAGGAAGGCGAAGTACTCGGATATGTAAGCGAACCGACAAAGTATTATACGATGGAAGGAAGCAATCTTTATTATCAAGTATTAAAAGATGGAGAACCTGTTAATCCGATGGATTATCTGGAAGCATAAGGGAAAGGCAGATGGAAGTAAAAACTTTCATCTGCCTTTAAAAATGTGCCAAACCGGTTATTCTTCTTTATTCTATAAAAGTGCATACATTACGATGAAATGACATGCGCTGCCGCCCATTACAAAAAGGTGGAAGATTTCATGACTTCCGAAGTTTTTGTGGCGATTATTAAAAAGCGGAAGCTTTAATGCATAAATAATACCGCCAATTGTGTAGATGATTCCGCCGGCAAGAAGCCATCCAAAAGTTGTCGGAGAAAGAGCATCTAAGATTTTGGAAAAAGCGAGTACACATGTCCAGCCCATGCCGATATAGAGTATCGAGGAAACCCATTTTGGACAATATACCCAGAACGCTTTGATAAAAATTCCTATGAGTGCGATGGCCCATACAGTAATTAAGAGTAAAAGTCCGGTGCGTCCTCTTAATACCAGAAGGCATACCGGAGTATAGCTTCCTGCAATCAGTATAAATATCATCATGTGGTCGATTTTCTTAAGAATCGTGTTTACTTTTTCCGATATATTAAATGTATGATAAGTAGTACTTGCAGCGTAGAGCAGAATTAAGCTGACTGCATAGATTGCAAGTGATACAATGTACACATGCCCTGGTTCATGTGCGGCTTTGATAAGAAGCGGAATGGCCGCGAATATTGCCATTAGCATTCCGATAAAATGTGTGATAGCGCTGCCGGGTTCCTTAATTTTTTGAATACTCATAGTAAAACCTCCTCTAATATGAATAAACTATTATAAGTAGTATTAAAAACTACATGTCAATATATTCATATTATAACCGTTATGTGAAAAAATGCAAGTAAAAAACTGCAAAGAAAATAATTTCCTTGCAGTTTCTTAGATTTATAGAGTAGGTATTAGAATTTTAAAGCACCGGTTTGGCTGATTGTCGGATTAAATCCTACGCAAAGTATCTCTTAAGCAGACCCTCAAATGCTTTACCGTGTCTAGCCTCGTCTCTTGCCATCTCATGAACAGTATCATGGATTGCATCAAGATTAGCAGCTTTTGCACGTTTTGCAAGGTCAAATTTGCCTGCTGTAGCACCATTTTCTGCGTCTACTCTCATCTCAAGATTTTTCTTTGTGCTGTCTGTTACTACTTCGCCTAATAATTCAGCAAATTTTGCAGCATGTTCTGCTTCTTCCCAAGCAGCTTTTTCCCAGTATAATCCAATTTCAGGATAGCCTT
The DNA here is from genome assembly GCA_910585545.1 of uncultured Lachnospiraceae bacterium. Classification (GTDB taxonomy): domain Bacteria; phylum Bacillota; class Clostridia; order Lachnospirales; family Lachnospiraceae; genus An181. The sequence goes on along the minus strand of CAJUFN010000002.1, from coordinate 242,200 downwards.
CTCTATGAGCAACTCTTGCCATAGCTAAATACATACCAACTTCAGAACATTCTCCTTCAAAGTTTGCTCTTAAATCAGCGATGATATCTTCGCTGACACCTTTCGCAACGCCTACAACGTGCTCAGCAGCCCATTCTTTTTCGCCAACTTGTTCTTTGAATTTTTCAGCAGGAACATTACATACCGGACATTTCTCCGGTGCAGAATCTCCTTCATGAACATAACCACATACTGTACATACCCATTTTTTCATAATTCATATCTCCTTTGTTTTGTTAGTTTATTTAAAATGATAATAGTAATTGTTACTGATATCAAGATACCATATCAGATTAAGATTGTCAATCACTATTATAAATTATTTTATATTAATAATGAAGAAAATTTATGTAAAAAATCTAGGATTTTTTAATACATTCCTCACATTGCCCCTGAAACAAGATTGTATGGGACTCAATAATGCCATCAAACTTTTCGCTGGCAATATGATTGATCATATCCGACATGTCGATGTCAAGATCGATTAGTTTGCAGCAATCTCTGCAATAGAAATGGTAATGTGGCTTTGTAAAGCCATCAAAACGATCTCCGCCTTCGGAAAAAGAAATTTTTGTCACTTCTCCGATATCGGCAAGAAGATTTAAGTTTCGGTAAACAGTGCCAAGGCTGATATTGGGAAATTCTTCTTTCACATGCAAATATACAGTGTCAGCCGTAGGATGCTCCTTTGTGCTCATAAGATAGTTTTTGATAGCTTCTCGCTGTTTACTATACTTTAGCATATTTCATTGTCTCCTCCTTCCAAATTAATTGTAATAATAGTAATGATTATTATATTTATCCTATACAATATTACAAAAGAAGTCAATAGAATTATAAAAGGATGTATAAAATGTAACAAAATGTAACAAATAATATAAGTAAAGAGTTATGCTTATTAGATAAATGTAAAAGATATGTTGCCTAAAAGCGTTGATTAGGACCTTGACATAGCTATGGAGCATTGATATAATAGCAGCGTAACAAATGTAACAATTATGTAACAAATGAAGAGATATAGAAACATAAAGGAGGGAGATTTATGGATTCTAAATCTATAAAATGTGGATTGTTCCTAATTACTTTAACAGGAGCATGTATGATGGCAGGAAAAGAGGTACATGCAGAAGATGCTGTACGTAATCAATTACAATTTCCAACAGTAGGTGTGGAGGCACTCATGGGTGATTCTATGATGAGTGATCCGATGATAAAAAGAAATATCGTTATTGGAGATTATCTGATTCAGGGAAATAAGGGTGAGTATTTAGATATGGGCTTCTCTAATGTAGAGGAAGACAGCTTCTTATATATAAGAAGTGAGGCATCAAAAGAAAGTGAATGGCTTGGAAAGCTCTATAAAGATCAGGCAGTTGTGATTAAAGGACCGATTGATGAATGGACTAAGATTGAATCGGGAAGTGTCACAGGATATGTGAAAACGGAGTTTCTGACGGTAGGCTATGCAGCGCAGGGGAAGGCGCAAGAAATTCTGAAAGAAAAAGGAGAATTTTTGTATGCAGAGTCAAAGGAAGAAGAGAAAGAGCGCCTTGCAAAAGAAGCACAGATAAAAGCGGAGGAAGCAAAAGAAGCGATGTCTGCAGCTATAAACAGTGGTGCGGCAGTCGTAGACTATGCACGCCAATTTATTGGCAATCCGTATGTCTGGGGAGGAACAAGTCTCACGAATGGAGCCGATTGTTCCGGGTTTGTTCAGTCCGTCTATGCGAATTTTGGTGTGAGTATGCCAAGAACATCCAGAGAGATGCGTAATGCGGGAAGAGCAGTGAGCTATTCAGAGGCGATCCCAGGAGATGTCATTTGCTATGAAGGACATGTTGGAATCTACGTTGGAGATGGCCAGATTGTAAACGCAATCGATGAAGCACATGGAATCGGTATTTCATCTGCAACTTACACGAACATTATTACAGTCAGAAGATTAATTTAAGAAAAAGACCGGAATACATCCTCGATATGTACCGGTCTTTTTGATTGTATAGGGATTTTTTTAGGCTATGTACAAAGTGCACAAAATTGTTAAATGTACAAAAAAATTGACGAATTTTGTTTTCCCAATTATCCACATGAAAAAAAGGAGAAAACGTGGAAAAAACGCTATTTATCAAATTTTATCCACATTATCCACACAAAACAGATGTTTTTATGGGGAATACTTAGGAATAAATAAGAACGCACGTTTTGTTGAGTTGTAATGAAATTGGAAAAATGTCGAAAAAAGTAGAAAAAACAATTGACATTTGAGATGTCAATTTACAAAGTTCGACATATAAAATTGTACCTACAATTTTTTGAGAAAGGGTATAAATAAAATGGAAACGCAGCTAGTTGATAATTTTAAAAAATCGTATTATAATAAGTAACACTGATAAAAAAAGAGGAGGTGTCATTATGGCACAGATTTCAAAAGAGACAACAATCGGGGAATTGCTTCGCATCAACCCGGAAGTAGCGCCAATTCTTATGGAAGTAGGAATGCATTGTCTGGGATGTCCGTCTGCACAAGCAGAATGTCTGGCGGATGCAGCGATGGTTCATGGATTGGATGCAGATCTGCTTGTAGAAAAAATCAATGCATTTCTTGCTGCAAAATAAAAAAGCATAAAAAAAGAATCCTGGTAAAAGGGTTCTTTTTTTGTACATGTTATGGCAGCGTTTTAACCTATATTGGGAGTGTATTTTATACATATAATTTTACAAAATGATTATAATCATACATAGCGTAACTATAATAGGGAAAACAAAAATAGAAATCGGGAGGAGTAGTTATGTATGATATTGTTATTATCGGAGCCGGACCAGCGGGAATCAGTGCAGGAATTTATGCGGTGAGCAGAGGCAAGAAAACATTGATTGTTGAAAAAAGAGCAGTTGGCGGATTAATTGGAAATGTATCAACAGTCACACATTATGCGGGAATTATAGAAGGAGAAACTGGTACGACATTTGCAAAACGTTTGCAGAAACAGGCGGAAGAGGCAGGCATAGAGATCATATATGAGACGGTACAGAAAGTTGAACTGAACGGGAATATCAAAAAAGTCCAGACAGATCATGGAGTTTATGAGGCAAAAAAAGTAATTATCGCGAATGGTACAACACCGAGGAAATTAGGTATACCTGGCGAAAAAGAGCTGGACGGGATAGGAATGGGACTAAACGCAGCAAGAGATGGGAAAAAATATGAAGGAAAGCATGTCTATGTGGTAGGAGGAGCAGACGGTGCAGTAAAGGAAGCATTATATCTTGCAAATTACGCAAAGCTGGTAACCATTATTCACTTTGAAGAAACACTTGGGTGTATTGTACAGTTTCGCGAAAAAGTTGAACAGACATCCAATATCAAGTTGAGATTTGGTTCAAGACTGCATGCGGTACATGGGGTGGGACAAGTAGAAACTTTGGAAATCTCGGACGAAAAAACAGGGCGCATTGAGAGAATTTCTGATCCTGGATGCGGAATTTTTGTCTATGCAGGCACAACGCCAAACACAGAATTATATACGCAGCTGCGTCTAAATAATGGGTTTATCCCGGTAGATGAAAATCAAGAGACAGAGATCGCAGGTGTCTATGCAGCAGGAGATATTTGCGAAAAACAGGTACGCCAAGTGGCAACCGCAGTTTCCGATGGAACGATTGCGGCGATTCAGGCAGCGATGTAGAGGTATTGAATATTTTTTACGGAACCGTCAAAAATGTTCAATAAGATTTGCGTTCTGCGTTCGAGAGATGAAGATGGAATTACTATTATGAGTATCTATGATTTTTTATTGAAAGAAAATAGTTTGGAACTGTAAAAATATCTTAATAAAAAGCATCACAACGGAGGGCTATTTCCCGCCAATCCCATTGTGATGCCTTGAACAGATGTAGGATTTTCAAAACTATTCATCGCTGCATTTCGCCTGGCATTGTGCTTTGTATTCGTTTAAAGACATTCCAAAATAATTTTTGAATCGGGTGTAAAAGTAATTGTTTTTTTCTAATCCTACTTTTTCTAATATTTGGCTCAATGGAAGATTGCTTGTTTGCAAATAATAAGCAATCTTATCCATTCGGATTTCCAAAAGATACTGCGAAATAGATTTCTGTGTATATTGTTTGAAAATCTGTCCGGTATAGTTAGAAGAAAGTCCAATTTCATCCGCGATGGAAGAAAGGCAAAGCGTATTATCGGAGTAGTTTTGCTGGATTATTTCCATAATTCTTTTTGCCATTATTACAGAATTTTGCTGTTTTGGGTCTTCTTTGGCTTTTTGGACAGCATTACAAATTGTCTTAAAATAATCTCTTGAAAGAGCAAGAATGTCTTCACTCACTTCGGCATATTTCAATTCAGATATAAATTTTCTCATAGCCTCAATAAAGATATCTTTTAACATTGCGTACTTTTCTGAAAGCTGTTCGCCAATATTATATATAAGATGAAGAAGCGTTGAGTGAATTTCTGCGTAATCATAGTAAAATAAATCTTGTATAAGAGTCTCATAAATTGCTAGGGCATCTTCTAGCTGCCCTTGAATCAGGTGATTCATTAGCTTTGTTGTTGCTTTATGAGGAAATTGAAAAAATTCTGCCCGAACCTCGTCTATTAGATGAGGTTCTATGATTGTGTTATGCCCCAATCTCATTTTTAACAATAATGAATTTTCCAGTTGTTTATATATAATAGAAAGATTTTCAATTCCCTGAAAAACATTGCTGTAAGTAGTTGACACTGTGAAATGAAGAAAGTCTTCTATTTGATTTTGCACAGATTGCAAAAGCAATACAAGGCGGTCCTCGAAGTCAATCAAGTCTGTCTCGTGGTTGCAAGAGAGTATGAGCACGAATTTATCGTTATCAAAGCTGAATCCATTGCAAGTATATTGTGAAGCAAAAAGGTCGTTGATGATGCTTACTGTGGAAAACCGAATCGCCCAGAGTTCATCCGAAGTATGATTTTTAACAAAAGAGTGGTAATTATCAATTTTAAAAATGGACATACATACTTTTTCATTTTTAAGATAATTTAACCCTAAATAATTTATCTTTTGCTGTATGGAACGAAGTTGTTCATTATTATCCTGCAAAGAGGTGACGGGTGATAAAATGAGCCGAAATTCCTCCAATTCCAAAGAAGATTTATTTGAAAATAGGATAGAAGATGGGGCTGGGTTGCTCTAAATGTTAAAATAAGAATCTCCCATAGAAAACAGTGTTTTCAATAACTGTTATTCTTTGGGAGATTCTCATTTTCTTTTTCATTCTGAAATATAAACTGCCTGAGAACCCAATTCTTTAAACCTTAATTCGACTAGTTCCTTCTCATAAGCAACTGTACTGCCGGATTGAGGATCGTTTAAAAAATAATGATCTTTATCGTATCCGACAAGCACAAGGCAATGTTCTTCCGATATCCATGTGAATTCAGTGCCATCCTGTAAATACCATGTATTACCTTTTCGTGATTGGCTCATATTCATGGTCGCCCAAATCAACAAAGGCTTGTCCTGATCAATGTATTCGGTACAAAGAGTTTCTAATGATTTATCTGTAATTTTCCAAGCTTCGCATTTGGTACTGTTTTCATTGATTGCTGATACGATTGGATCGGCATAGCAACCGTATGAATACTCTGAAAAAGGGTTTCCTGCAAAAACCTCATTTGGGTCCGGACCATATTGTAAACCATCTGTTGAATAAAAGTTTGCGTCACAGGCTAACCAGTTGCTTGCAAAATCTTCAGCAGTAATATTAATTCCATAATACTGCAGTACCATGGCTGCAGCAGTCGCTTCGCAGCCTGTTGGCAACCTGGGATATTGACATATAACAGGTACATCGATGAATTTTTCGGTAACAGCAAAGGAATTCTCAGATTGATCAGTGTATTTGTTTGCAGCGGTATTTATAGTGTCTTCACTTGAGACATAGGCGATTTTATCATTAAATAAGAACAATGATGTTGATACTGCTATAATTATTAAGAATATAATTTGTAAAAATTTTTTCATAAATATAAGCCTCCTGTATAATCTAAGCAAATCATACGGGAGGCTTGTATCTTAAATCATATCGTTTTGTATCGGAATTGTATATTTGATTTCACTTTTTATCAAATTGGGTGCCAGGTATCAAAATACCAAAATTAATATTAATATAATTTTGATCTTGGATTTCAGATTGAATATAGCATTCCTCTGTGCCAAGTCCTAATTCATTTTTGCAATAAGCTGTTAATACTGAAGTAAAGTCATTTATGAAGCACTTTGTTCCTGTTTTATAATTATTAAGTGGGGCATAAAGGTAGCAGGAAAATGCCATCAATGTTTTTGTTTTAGCTTCATAAATGAATTCCAAACTACCGTTAGAAGTTTCAGCAATTACTTTTATTAAATTAAGAGCTACAGGACGATTATCAATAACCGTTAAAACATCGTTTTGAAAACAGATTAAAGATCCATCGGTAAGAATTTTATTCATGTACTCGCTAAGATACTCGTCACTTTCAAATACGGTTTCAAATAACTGAGCTGCCCCCTCTGCTATGCCTCTTTTGGTATTGGGATTGTCAGTAGAAGATATAAAATTAAAATACACTTCATAGTTTTGATAAAGTTTTATAACCTGTGCACTTGAGAGTTCTGTATTGCTGCGTGCGGTATAATTCCAATATGTTTTCTTGTGCAAAATAGCATTTTCGTTTTGATTATTTATCAAGTACGGCAGGAAGACAACACAAAATGTTAAAAGTATCAGCAGCGACAAGGTACTTATTAGTTTAATTTTATTCATTATCCAGCCCTCCTTTTTTCAGAGTAAAGGATACAATGGTTCCTTTGCCAAGTTCGCTTTCGAAATGCAGTCTGGATCCGTGAAGTGAGACAATTTCTTTACATAAGGACAGACCAAGTCCCGCGCCGCCATATTTTCTTGAACGGGATTTATCTTCTCTGAAAAATGGTTCTGTTACAAACTTAATGTTTTCCTTTGCGATTCCACGGCCCTTATCTTTTACTGAAATTCTCACAGCATCGTTTTGTGACTGGCTGTATATTTCAATGCAGGTTTGTGGTTTAGATGCCTTAAAAGCGTTATCCGCCAAATTGTAAAGAAGCGATAATAGTAAGGCACTGTTAGCGTATACGAATTTCTTATGAAAGTTTACGATAAATGAAACGCCATATTTTTCTGATAAGTATTTAAGAGAGGCTTTCAACTGTTCGCCTATCTCAAAAAGATCCAATGACTCAAGCTCAATATTTTCATTTTGAAATACATATAAATCCAACAATTGCAGAGATAATTTTTCAAGACGCGTTGCCTCATGATGAATTGCTTCCACTGCCTCTTTTCTTTCCGAATCATCAAGTTGGTATGAATTTAACATTTGAGAATAACCTATGATCGAGGTCATCGGAGTTTTTAATTCATGTGTGAAGTCGGCAACAAACAAATTGCGTTTTTCTGATTCTTCCTTTATTTCTATAATTTTTTGCTCTATCGCAGATGACATCAAATTAAAACTTCTTGATAAGTTTGCTATTTCATAATCAGAGCTGTTGATGACTGCTTTTTTACCATAATTCCCTAATGCGATTTCATCTGCGGTCTTTGTAAGTTGATTTAACGGCCGCACAATTCTTTTTGTCAAAGCAAATAACAGGAATCCGCTTATTATGGATACACTGATTGCAACGATTCTATAATTGTTCCAAAAAGAATTACATTGTTTGTAAAGCGAAGTAAAATCGGAATATAATGCAAGATAATATGTATTCTCGCCTACATTAAGATTACAAAGGGTCTCAAAAATAATTAAATTATTTTCCTTGATAAACTGTGAGATACCTTCGTTATCTTTGAGATTCAAAAATTCATCTTTTACTGTATCTGCCGTATAGAGTTCGACATCCATAACAGTGTTGCTTAAGTTATTTTTGATTTGGTCGATGGTATTATCGATCCAATGTTCGGGCATTTCGGTATATGAAATATCTGCCAATGCCAAAAAACTGTCTGCAGCGTATTTCGCATCGATATTGGCTTGCTCAATTTGCATATTCCAAAGGGTATCATTGGTGGATTTGATTAAAAAAATTCCGCTTAGACCCACAGAAATAAGGACGACAACATATGCAATATAAAAGAATCTAAATGATAGTTTCATTTCATTTTCTCCGTATTCAATCGATATCCGACTTTATAAATAGCTTCGATTGCTTCACCTAAATCAAGTTTCTTCTTTAACCGCTGAATGTGCAAATCTATTGTGCGTGTGTTTCCTAAATACGGTTCTTGCCACACTTGTTCATAAATAATTTCACGATATAATGCTATATTTTTGTTTCGGATCAAAAACAAAAGCAAATCATACTCTTTGGCCGGCAGCGGTACTGGGGTGTCATCTAACAGAACTATTCTATAAAGTGTATCAATTTTTATATGACCTACCTCGAGAATCCTTTCAGTTTTGTGGTATCTTCGCAGTACCGTTTCAATTCGTGCCAAAAGTTCTTGCAGATCAAAAGGTTTGGATATATAGTCTTCTGCTCCAAGTTTCAAGCCTTTTACCCTATCATTCACGGATGTTTTTGCAGTAACGAAGATAACAGGCGTTTGAAATTGGTTGATATAATCGATAAGTTCATAACCATCAATGTCCGGGAGCATTATATCAAGCAATATTAAATCATATCGTTTTTGTTCAACTTTTTGGGTAGCAGCCATTCCATCAGATGCGATTTCACATATGTATCCATTTTTCCCAAGACACATTTTTACCATATCCGCGATTGATTTTTCATCTTCTACAATTAATATGCGATTCATTTTTTTCACCTCTGATTATATTATAACGGAAATTGTATCTTTTTTGTATCATTCAACTTTGTCCCCAGACATTATTGTTGGCCATAAATAATTAAGAGACTAACCAAATCCGGGTTAGTCTCAATAATCGTTGCTAAATTTCAGATAGCTGCTGTATGGCATTGGAAACAATGATTGATTTACAATGCTCTTCCAGAAAAGCTAAGTTAGCAGCAGATGCTTTTTCAAAAGATCCATACTCTGACAACATATTACAGATTTTGTTAAAATCATTGTCGTCATAATCAGACTTGGTGAGTACAAGAAGAAATACTCCGTCTGTTTCATCTTTATATAATGTATTATTACCATCGTACATCTTACGAAGCAGATGTGAAGCATTGATTACGCTGTCGATAGTAGCAAAAGAGAATATTCGTATGGAAGAGGACGACTTCATCTGATTGTCGGCTTCTTTTTTCACCGGTTCTTTGGCCGGAAGCTTTTCGACGACCTTCTTTACTTTATCCAGTAAATTCAGAAATTCTTCCGCCCCCTCTAACTTATCAAGCATATCCTGCTTTGGAGTATCAGAGGAGTCTTGAATGGAAGGCGCAAATTTTGAAAATCTGGTATCCAATTCTTCCGGGTCATTGACCTTTGTAATGATCAGTACAATAGAATCCGAAGAAGTTGGGATTGCTTCTATCATAAGGGGCATATCATCTGCTTCAAAGCCGAATTCAAATGCGGCTTGCTGCATCATATCTTGAAAAAGTGATTTTGCTTTTTCGGAACCATAAGCAAGTTCACTCAGCTTTAACTGTCTGTCAGTTAAGTCAGCATGCGTAAGTGTACAGCGTATCTGATTATCATTGATTTTTTCAATCTTCATAAGCTCACTTCCTTTGTAATTCTTACTTACTTTTTATTAGTATAAACAAAAAGAAAAAATATGTAAAGAAAATTCATAAAATACTTGTAATAGGAAATTACTGGTTGTATAATAATGAATCACCAGAAGATAGTATATCCTAGCAGCTGTGTTTTCATGCAAAGGAGGGATATACAAAAAAATATACCTATCATTTATTTTAACTTTCAAAAAGAACATTTTAAATCTGAAGCAAATCAAAAAAATCTTGAAATTCAAATTATTCTTTTTTTAGTATCTTATTGATTCCCAGTTATAAAAATGAATAATAATAAAGAATTGCAGTAAAATATTTACATACTATTTTCTGGGAAAAGCAAGAAGGACTTTTTAATATATCACAAAAGCCTTATGGAGGTCCGAATGCCACAGCTGCGCCATTTTTAGGAGGGTAAGATGCCAGGTGACATAAAAAGATATCAGGACTTATACCAGGAACTGACAGAATACGAAAAAAACGGCATTAAAATGACCATGGATGGGATGCCGGCGAGTCCTATGCAAATTGCCGCCGCCCATATGGTAAAGGAAGAGACGGCATACATGCGGGATTATATTACAGATGACAAGGGATGTATTAAGGAACTGAGTTTTTACCGATTATAAAAATGTAACAGAAGGCACATACCCCTATGCCAGGCAAAAAATATGAAAAACGGTAAAAATGTCGAAATAGTTAATGACGAGCGTGTAAAATCTTGTTATAATAAGGTCTAGTAGGAGGTGTAATATGGACGAGAATACTAGACAACAAAGAAAAAGACCGCCAAGTCAGACCAAGCGCAAAAAGGCAAAGTCAAAGAGAAGAAGAAAACAAATGCTGATCTTTAAAATGCTGCTGATGATCATATTAGTTGCTGCTGTTCTTTTTTCCGCTTTATTTTGGAAAAAATATGGCCCGTCAAAAGAAAGAGCAGATTTGGAAGAATATTATGGAATTACGGCAAAAGAGCAGATAGCAGTAGTTATTGATAATCAGAATATCGGCGCAAAGGGTATGATGTTTGACAGCGAGCCATATATAGAGTATGCAGTTGTAAGAGACTTCTTAAATGAGCGTTTCTATCTGGACGCAAATGAAAACCTTTTATTGTATACATTGCCGGAAGGAACACTTTCGGTAGGAGTAGGCGCAAAAGAGGCTCAGATTGGAGCACGTAAGCAAAGCGAAAAATATGCAATTTTGAAAACAGAAGGAAGCGTAGCATATATTGCGCTAGATTTTGTTCAAAAATATACGAACATAGATTACAAGTTATACGATGATGAAGTAAAACGTGTGATGATCGTATCCGATTGGGGAAAAACTACAACTGCCGTTGTAAAGCGTGATACGCAGGTGCGTTATCGAGCAGGTGTGAAAAGTCCTGTTTTAACAGATATTGCAAAGCGTGATAAAGTTACATTTATTGAAGATGAAGGAAAATGGAAAAAGATCCGTACAGAAGATGGTTACATTGGTTATGTAAGGGATAATTGTCTGAAGAGCCAGAAAGAGGAGACGATTTCAAGGGAATTTAAAGAGCAGGAATACAGTAATATCTCCAAAGACTACACAATCAATCTTGCATGGCATCAGGTGACAAGTAAGCAGGCGAACTCAGGAGTGCTTGAGACAATTGCCGGGACGAAAGGTTTGACGACACTGTCTCCAACCTGGTTTACGGTTAGAGATACCAATGGAAACATCGATTCGATTGCCAGTGCGGAATATGTGAATTATGCACATCAATCTAATATAGAGGTGTGGGCGCTTGTCCGGGATTTTGACGGCGGAATTGGCTCATATGAGGAAACATATGAACTGCTTAGTCATACGTCAAGGCGAGAGCGTTTGATCAACCAGCTGATTGCGGAAGCGATTCAGACAGGAATTGATGGTATTAATGTTGATTTCGAGAAGGTGTCAGAAGAATGCGGCGAGCATTTTATCCAGTTCATCCGGGAGCTTTCGATTAAATGTGACCAGAATCATCTTGTACTTTCTGTTGATAATTATGTGCCGAAAGGTTATAATGCGCAATACCATAGAAAAGAGCAAAGTGTGTTTGCAGATTATATTATCATTATGGGATATGACGAGCACTATAATGGTTCTTATGAGAGCGGTTCTGTAGCATCATATAATTTTGTGAAAGAAGGGATTGAAGAGACACTGAAGGAAGTTCCGGCAGAAAAAGTTATTAATGCGATTCCTTTCTATACAAGATTATGGGCAGAGATACCAAAGTCAGAGGCTGAATTGGAGAGTCAAGCCGGAACAGAAGCAGCAAACTATCCAACAAAAGTGCAGGGCGAAGCGATGGGCATGGAGACTGCCATGGAAAGAATAGAAGGCGCCGGTGCCGAGATAACCTGGGATGAAGAGGCACGACAGGACTATGCACAGTGGGAAGGCGGTGGCGCTGTTTATAAAATCTGGCTGGAAAATGCGAAATCTCTGGAAGAAAAGTTAAAATTGATGAAAGAGCATAAACTTGCAGGAACAGCAGCATGGAAGCTTGGATTTGAGACCCCTGATATTTGGGAATTGATCTTGAAATATGTGAACTAGACTTTAGAATAAGATTGAGCCGTAAAATGGAACAGTATGTGTTACTGTTCCATTTTTTCATGATATAGGAAAGTTCGTACTTTCCTATATCATAAAACCCTCCGGGAGGATACGCACTTGCGTGAGCGGAGGCAGTCAGCAAAAACGTCCGATGGGCGCTTTTAAGTAATTAAACTGCCAAATAAAAATTATAGTCTATCCGATGGCTGCGGTACATATATTGAGAATAAAAAACGGAAGTCGGATGTATGCGAAGACAGATTATGATTGGGTTGATGGCAGTATTGCTGCTGGGAGCATTTTTAGTAGGAAAGGAACTGAAAAAATATGTGTATTCGGACTGGATACAAGAGGCAGAGGCGAAAGAAAAAAAGGTGATTGTACTGGATAGCGGACATGGCGGAAGCGATCCTGGAAAAGTCGGAATCGGTGATGTGCTTGAAAAGGATTTGAATCTTGAGATTGCTTTAAAAACACAAAAGCAGCTTGAGAAGGCAGGATATAAAGTAGTCATGACGAGAACCGCAGACGAAGGGCTAAAAAGAAACGGAAAAGAAGCAGGAAAGACAGAAGATATGAGGGCTCGTGTGGAGATTATGAATCGGGAAAAACCAGCACTTGTAGTAAGCATCCATCAAAACAGTTATCCGCAAAGCAATGTAAAAGGAGCGCAGGTTTTTTATTATTCCCATTCAAAAGAAGGTGAAAAAGCGGCGGTTACGATTCAAAAGGCGTTGAAAAAGTTAGATGAAAATAATACAAGAGAGGCTAAGGATAATGATACATACTATCTTCTGAGAAAAACAGAAGTACCGGCAGTCATTGTGGAATGTGGTTTTTTGACAAACCCGGAAGAAGCAAAAAAGTTACAGGAGGAATCCTATCAGAAACAAGTAGCTGAATTAATTTGTGAGGGAGTTAAGGACTACCTTGACCATTCTGCTTCCACGACTTATAATTAGATTTATGGAAACAATAATCAGAAAAATGGACACAGATCAGATAGATATGCAGGTGATCACTGAGGCAGGGAGTATCTTGCAAAAAGGCGGGCTGGTAGCATTTCCGACGGAGACGGTCTATGGATTGGGGGCAAATGCGTTAGATGAATCGGCGGCAAAGAAGACATATGCTGCAAAAGGAAGACCTTCTGATAATCCACTCATTGTGCATATCGCAAGGTTAGAAGCGCTTGAGAGGATTGTCAAGAAAATACCAAAGGAAGTACCAAAGCTGGCTGAAAGATTCTGGCCAGGACCTCTTACCATGATATTTGAGAAGTCAGAGAACGTACCTTACGGAACAACAGGAGGATTGAACACGGTAGCAGTGAGGATGCCGGATAATCCGGTTGCACTGGCTCTTATTGAGGCGGGAGGAGGATATGTATCTGCACCAAGCGCCAATACGTCAGGGCGTCCAAGTCCGACGCTGGCAGCGCATGTTGCAGAGGATCTGTCAGGAAAGATAGAGATGATTCTGGATGGTGACGCTGTGGAGATCGGGGTAGAATCAACAATACTGGATATGACGGTGACACCGCCGATGATTTTACGTCCGGGAGCAGTTACGAAAGAGATGCTGGAGCATGTGATTGGAGAAATTACGATAGATTCAGCTATTTTATCTGCCGACAGTAAAGTGCCTCCGAAGGCTCCGGGTATGAAATACCGGCATTATGCGCCAAAGGCGGCTTTGTTCGTTGTTGAGGGCGAGGAAGAAGAGGTACCAAAGGCAATCCGAAAGCTTGTCCGTGAAAAAGAAAAGAATGGAGAGCGGGTTGGGATTATTTCTACTTTAGAAAGGGCAGAATGCTATAAAGAAGGTATTGTGAAAATAATTGGAACAAGGGAAGATGAGGATTTAATTGCCCGCAATTTATATCGGATTCTGAGAGAATTTGATGAAGAGGATGTACAGTACATTTACAGCGAAGCATTTGCAAGGCGGGGAATTGGGAGTGCCATCATGAACCGGCTGATGAAAGCAGCAGGGCAGCAGAAGATTATGGCAGATGAAGTCAATACAGGAAAAGGAGAAAGCATATGATAGCAATTGGATGTGACCATGGAGGATATGAATTAAAAAAAGAAATTATAAAATATCTTGAGGAGAAACAGTTAGAATATAAGGATTTTGGATGTCATGGAGAATCTGTGGATTATCCGGAATATGCAAAATTAGTCGGACATGCTGTAGCAGATGGAGAATGTGAAAAAGGAATTCTTATCTGCGGAACGGGAATCGGTATTTCCATTGCAGCAAATAAGATTAAAGGAGTACGCTGTGCATTATGCGGAGACTGTTTTTCTGCGGAAGCGACGAGAGAGCATAATAACGCGAACATCATAGCGCTTGGAGGAAGAGTGACCGGACCGTCTCTTGCAGTGAAAATGGTAGATACCTTTCTTCATACGCCGTTTTCTAACGATGAAAGACATATTAGAAGAATTGCGCAGATAGAAGACTGATCAGAGTGAACAGGCAGCAAAGAGATAATAAAAAGAAATTCAAGATATGATAGGAGAAGGATTATGGGAAAAGTACATGTAATGGATCATCCATTGATTCAGCATAAAGTAGGATATATTCGAAGAAAAGAACTAGGTTCCAAGGATTTTCGCGCTATAATCAGTGAGATTGCGATGTTGATGTGTTATGAGGCGACAAGGGGATTAAAGCTTCAGGATGTAACAGTTGAGACGCCGATTTGTGAAACTACGGTAAAAGAATTGTGCGGAAAGACATTGGCGGTGGTGCCGATTTTGCGGGCAGGTCTTGGCATGGTGGAAGGAATGCTTGCGATGATTCCGGCGGCTAAGGTAGGTCATATTGGGTTGTACAGAGATCCGGAAACATTGAATCCGGTTGAGTATTACTGCAAGCTTCCGGCTGATTGTCAGGAAAGAGAAGTATATGTGGTAGATCCAATGCTTGCAACAGGAGGATCCTGTGTGGCAGCGATTCAGCTGTTAAAAGAAAAAGGGGTAAAGAATATTCATTTTATGTGTATCATTGCGGCTCCGGAGGGAGTAGAACGTCTTCAAAGAGAACATCCGGATGTGGATATTTATATTGCAGCGTTGGATGAGCGGTTAAATGATCATGGTTATATTATCCCAGGCCTTGGAGATGCGGGGGACCGTATTTTTGGTACAAAATAAAAAGGAGGGACAATAAATGTCCGGAAAAAGAGAAGAGTATCTTTCCTGGGATGAGTATTTTATGGGGGTAGCGATGCTTTCGGGAATGCGTTCAAAGGATCCTAACACACAGGTAGGATGCTGTATTGTCAGTCAGGAAAATCGTATTCTTTCCATGGGATATAATGGCTTTCCGGCGGGTTGTTCAGATGATGAGTTTCCATGGGAAAGAGAAGGAGACAGCCCTCTGGAGACAAAGTATGTGTACACAACGCATAGTGAATTGAATGCGATCTTGAATTATAAAGGCGGAAGCCTTGCAGGAGCAAAGCTTTATGTATCTTTGTTCCCATGTAATGAATGTGCAAAAGCAATCATTCAGTGCGGGATCAAAGAGGTGATCTACGACAGTGATAAGTACGCAGATACGCCATCCGTCATTGCATCCAAACGTATGATGGAGGCAGCTGGCGTGCGGTATCATCAATATCGCAGAACCGGAAGGGAAATAAAATTTACGATTTAAGTTGTTTTAAAAGAAAACTATATTTTTTCCAGGCGGCATTGCTTTCAAAAATGTAGCAGTCGATAAGGTCTGGATTGATTTCATGTTGGAAGCGGTTATATGCCGCTTCCATTTCACGTCTTACCTCTAGGATTTCAGTTTCTATACGCTTTAGTTCGGCGGAATTGGCAGGCGCTTTTGGAAGTGCTTGTTCGGATTTGGCAAATAATCTCATAGGTGTTACCTCCGTCTTTGAATATCATTTTGTATGGAATTAGTATGAGCAGATTGTTTGAATAAAATACTTCTGTCCGGGATATATATGGAAATAAGAACAAGCAAAAGGATTGCGTATGGAGCGAAAACATTTTGTACGGTTTATCAGTACATTTCTGATACGAATCGTATTGGGAATCACACTTATTTTATTTTTTAACAGTTATTTAAGAAGCAGAGGCATTGATATTGCAGTCGGAATCAATCTGGTATCGGTTGGTACATCTGGGATATTAGGGGTGCCAGGAGTTGCTCTTTTGTATGGAATTTTATTTTATCAAAATTTTTAAAAAAGTACTGGACAAATAATTATAACTTGTGTAAACTATGTGTACGGATTTAAGATGTTCAAGTAAATATTCAAGGAGGTGGAGATGTGTGGGCAGCCGCCATATGGTAATCTGTGACAGCGAACAGGAATATGCAGTTCGTTTGATGGAGTGGCTTATGGAGAGAAAAGAACTGGATGTCCAGATTCATGTGATTCAGGATATTCTTAAAGTACAAAAGTTTTCTGAGGAACAGACGATAGATGCATTGTTTGTGGAGGATACCTACACAAAAGAAGAAAGAGAGCGGATAAGAGCCGTAAAAAAGTTTTTGATATGCCGCAAAAAGCAAGTAAAGGAAGAGAACTATATACCTATATGGAAATATCAGTCCGCCGAAAAGATTTATCGCATTTTTGCGGAAGAAAATATGAAGACAGATCAGAATAGCTGTTTTCGGAATTGCAAAAAGAGAAAGAAAAGAGTGGCAGCGATCTATGCACTGGCGGGGGAGGAGAGTACGGAATTCGCTCTGGAACTGGGAAAGACATATAGCAGAAGTAAGAATACTTTGTATCTGAATCTGCATGGATATGGTATTCTTCCGGAAGCGTATGCAAAAAGCGGGATGGGAATCAGCGATTTGCTGTATTTTGCAAGACAGGAGGATTATCCCGTAGGAACTCGCGTCAGTACCAGCGCCATGCATATGGAACAGCTTGATTATCTGCTTCCGCCGGAATATGCGGAGGAAGTGAAGGAGGTATCTGCTGCTGAGTGGATAGAGTTGTTCAGCGCAATCTCAGAAAACAGTATCTATGAAGTCCTGATTATTGATCTTGGAAATGAGATCCAAGGATTGAATTCTATTTTGGCGTATTGCGATGATATAATTGCAGTCTGCAGCAAGCGATATGAGAGGATATGGACAAAATTTATCGCGCAGATGAGGGTTTCTTATGGGGAACATATTGCGCAGAAAATATGCAGAATAGAACACAGGCAGGATTGGGAGAGCATATTAGTAAAAGCAATGCAGGAGAATGCCGATGAAACAGCATGAAGAGCTTTTGGAGGAATTCCAAAGAGAAGTGCTGCAGAGGCTGGATTTAAGCAGGGATATTTCGGACGAAGAGCTGATGGAGCTGATCCATAAGATTATGAAAGAAAGAGGAAAAGATTACATTCCTCTTAGTGAGAGAACTAAGATTGGAAAAGAGTTATTTCATTCCTTTCGGAAGCTAAACGTACTTCAGGAGTTGCTTGAAGATGATACCATCAGTGAAATCATGGTAAATGGAACACAGAATATTTTTATTGAGCGGCAAGGCCGGATTGAGAAATCTCAAAAAAGATTTGTATCCAGGGGAAAATTGGAAGATATTATCCAGCAGATTGTAGCAGGGGTGAACCGGACGGTTAATGAAGCTTCACCCATTGTAGATGCAAGGCTTCCTGATGGTTCGAGAGTACATGTGGTACTCTATCCGGCAGCATTGAATGGTCCAATCCTGACTATCCGAAAATTTCCAAAGGATAGTATTACAATGAAGCAGCTGATAGAGTGGAATTCGATCAGCAAAGAAGCAGCAGATTATCTGAATCATGTTATAAAAGAAAAGAAACATATCTTAATTAGTGGGTCCACAGGAAGTGGAAAGACCACATTTCTAAATGCGTTATCAGATTATATTCCAAAAGATGAAAGAATTATAACAATTGAAGACAATGCAGAACTGCGGATTCAAAATGTGTCGAACCTGGTTCGATTAGAAGCACGCAATGCCAATATGGAAGGAGAGGGGGCACTTACGATTCGTGATCTTTTGAAAGCCTCGCTTCGTATGCGGCCTAATTGGCTGATTGTAGGTGAAGTACGTTCTGTAGAGGCAGTGGACATGCTTCAGGCTTTAAATACCGGGCATCCGGGAGCGTCTACCATACATGCAAACAGTGCAAAAGATGCGTTGAGCAGATTGGAAACGATGGTGCTTATGGGGATGGATATTCCGGGGGAAGCAGTGCAGAGGCAGATTGCAGCAGGAATTGATGTCATCGTACATATCGGAAGACTCCGTGACAGGTCCAGAAAAGTATTGGAGATTTGTGAGATTAGCGGGTACGAAGCACAGGAGATTCAGCTAAAACCGATATATCGATTTTTCGAGGAGGGAGAGATTGAAGGGAAGATTAAAGGAGCGCTTAAATATATCAAAAAGAGATGAGAATGTATACTGGCTGGCTTTGATAACGAGAAGAGAATGGATTACGGCAGGTATAAAAGGGAGTCTATATTCGGCAGGTATAGTTTATTTGTTTTATCATTCGTGGCTGCTTTTGTTTCCGGGAAGTATCGTGGGAATTATATTTTATTTAAAACAGTGGCAGCAAAGAAGCGTGATGAGAAAGCAGCAACAATTCAAAGAACAGTTTAAGGAAGCCATGCGTAGCATTTCCGGTGCATTAAAAGTTGGATATTCTTTGGAAAATGCAATTGGAGAAGCACAAAAAGAATTACAGATGTTATATAAAAAAGAACCTTACATATTAGAAGAGTTTTCTTATATGCAAAGGCAATTAAACCTTCATATTTCGGCAGAACAAAGTTTTTACGAGCTTGCCAGGCGGACGCATCTGGAAGAAATCAGACAGTTTTCAGATGTCTTGATGATTGGCAAGCGAAGCGGAGGGAATCTGATTGAGATTGTAAGAGAATCTATTCGACAAATGGCAGAAAAAGCAGATACAGAAAAAGAGATTGAAGCATTATTGGCTGCGAAGCGGATGGAATTCCAGATTATGACGGTGGTGCCATTGGGGATGATCACGTATCTTTGCATGGGTTTTCCTGATTTTGTAGAGGTATTATATGAAACTGTTGCCGGACGTATCGTAATGACTGTTTGCCTGATATTTTATGTTGGCGCATACCGAATGGGAAGGAGTATGGTCGATATTGAAGTGTAGTCATAGGCAAAAGGAATTATTGTTTGGAATCGGTGTTGCTGCAATACTGACACTGGTTTTATGGGACTGGTATCAGGCCTATGGAAGCCCTGCGGGGAAGATTGAGAGGAGAAGTCCGGGTGAGGGGGCCTATGTAGAAAATCTGACGGTAGAAACGGAAGGCATGAAAAGCAGCATTCCATATCAGGTCCAGGAACAAAGGTATACAAAGGAGGAGGCAAAGGCATGTTTGCAGAAAGTACAGGAAGAGATTGAAAAAACCATATTAGGAGAGAATAAGTCATCGGAATATGTATCAAAATCACTTTCGCTTCGTACATCTTATAAGAACTATGCTGTTACGGTTACATGGGAGAGTGATAGTCCGCTTATTTTGGACGAAAAGGGGCGGTTATATGAGGAAAAGATTCCGGAAAACGGGAAGGTGATCGTTCTGCGGGCAGTGCTCGAATGTCAGGATGAAGCAAGAGTCTACGAGAAAAGCGTGCATGTACGCAAACCGAAGCTTTCCAAGACAGAAATATTTAAAGAGCAAGCAAAAAAAGCATTGGAAAAAAATGATGCAAAAGAAGCGCAGGAAAAATATGTTTCGCTTCCTGATCATATCGAAGAGACAAAGGTTCGCTGGTCAAAAAATATGAACTGGCGCGGCATTTTTCTTCTTGTATTTCTACTTATCTTATATTTTTTATATCCATTTTATCAACAAGAAAAAATCAAAGAGCATGAAAATAAAAGAAAAGAACAATTACTGAGGGATTTTCCGGAGATTGTAAGTCAGATGGCGCTTTTATGCGGTGCAGGAATGACAATACCAAAAGCATGGGAGCGTATAGTTAAGAATTATCTGGAAAAAAGACATCATCAGGAAGGGCGTCCGGCTTATGAAGCTATGGAAAGAGCATATATGAGAATGTGCAGTAAAGTGCCAGAGCAGGAGTGTTATGAACTTTTTGCAGAGGAATGCAAGATAGCTGAATATCTAAAATTTGCTTCGCTGCTTGTTCAAAACGCACGGAAAGGAACAAAGGGAATGGCCAGCCTTTTAAATATGGAAACAAGACAGGCATTGGAAGAAAGAAGGCGAAGAGCCAGGATCAAGGGGGAAGAGGCGGGAACGAAATTGCTGTTGCCTATGTTTTTCCTTCTGGCAATTGTATTGGTTATGATAATTGTACCGGCATTTTTAGCTATGTCTACAGGATGAGTCAGGAGCAGATATGCTTGAAGATATGGAAGAGATATAAAATACAAAAAAGGAGGGCAATATGATAGAAAGAATAAAATATATGCGAGGAAAAGTGATAGCAAGAATCAAAGAATGCTTATGGGATGAAAGCGGGATTGGCGTAGTGGAAATTATTCTGATATTGGTCGTGCTTATTGGTCTTGTGATTATTTTTAAAAGTCAGTTAACTAGCCTGGTACAAAGTGTTTTCGAAAAGATTACGAGTGAAAGTGCGGGCATATGACAACGGCGAAACGAGGGGAAATTACAGTTTTTCTAAGTTTGATTTTTTTACTCATGCTGTCTTTATTGACTTCACTCCTGCAGAGTGTACAAATACAAAATGCAAAGAGTGAGACACATGCAGTCATGACGTTGGCAACAGAGTCTGTTTTTGCCGAATACCAGAAGGAATTGTTCGAGAGGTATGATTTGTTTGTAATTGACAGTACTTATGAAGGAGTTTATGAAAACAATGAGGGGATATTGCAAAGGTTGTCTTATTACGGCGGGGGAAGGACAAACTGTGAAGTGCAAAAGATCAGATATTTATCGGATAATAATGCAAAGGCCATGCTTGGACAGATTGATACTTATATGAGGCAAAAGTATGGGTTATCGCAAGGAGAAAGAATAGATATAGAATCAAAGGATAGCGCAGAATCATTACAAATTGAAAATTGGATACGGCGAGAAGAACAGAAAGGAGAACAGCTGCAAGGAAAATGGGAGGCAGATGTAAGGGCAGCAGAAGCCATTATAGGAAAAGAGTCGTTAGAGGAAGAGGAGAATCCGCTTTCAGGGATGGAGAAGCTAAATACGCCATTTTTATTGGAACTTATCTTGGGGAAGGAAGAAGAGATTCCTAAGGGGAATATTTCGAAAAATGAGCCTCCATCCTTGCGCCATTTACAAAGTGGATACGGGACCTTTCAAGAGGTTAAGGAACCGTCTAAAATGTTTCTCGGGGAATATATAGAGGAACATTTTGATAGCTTTATTAGTCAAAGAGACGGAGCGCCGCTGCAGTGTGAGATGGAATATCTTCTGGAAGGAAAAGAAAGTGATCAGGAGAATTTACAGAAAATTGCGGAAAAGTTACTGCTTCTTCGCATGGCTTCCAACTATCTTTGCCTGATTGGAGACGAAGAAAGAAAAGCGGAGGCACGTATGATGGCGGCTGCTATCTGCACACTTCTCCTTCTGCCGGAGTTAACTGAGGCAGCGGTAAATTTTCTGATCGTACTTTGGTCATTCGGGGAATCCATCATGGATCTTCGAGTATTGTTCCGAGGAGGAAAAGTAGCTCTTCAAAAGACGAAGGAGCAGTGGCAGCTGACATTGTCTTCTTTATTTCGAATGGGAAAAGGGGAATGGGATAACCCGGCAGCAGACGATACAGAAGGAATATCATATACACAATATCTGAAGGTATGTCTGCTTATGGAAGAGAAAGGAATGCTTGCAAAAAGAATGTTGGATATCATGGAGCTTAATATGCGGATGGAAAAAGGGTGTGAATTTTTCCGTGTGGACGCATGTGTTACGGCGCTTCAAGTGAGGTGCAATTCAGTGTTTTCCAAAGGAATTACATATACCTACCCCTGTACATATCAATATCAGTAGTTTAAGACAGTTCATAAAAGCGGTGCCGATACCCTTTCGTTATTCCCACCAATAACTACAAAGAAGTAATAAAAATAAGAAAAGGAAAGGAGAAACCTGATGACACACCGCAGACGAAAAAACATACAGTTCTATGACGAAAGGGTATCTGCACCGCTTTTGTGGAAAGAGGAGGGAAGTATTACGTTAGAAACGGCAATGCTCATACCATTTTTTCTGGCAGGTATTTTAACATTTGTATTTTTGCTGGAAATGATGGTGACAGGGGCTTATATGAAAAATGCGCTTCATACAGTCGGAAAAGAAATAGCAGAAAGGTCATATGAAGCTCCGTTCCCTAGTCAAAGTGAATTAGAAAGAAGATTGATAAAAGAAATTGGCGAAGAAAGGATGACAAGTAGTTTGATTGAAAAGGGACAGATTAGTTGTGCGGGAAGTAGGATGAATAGTGCGGGTATCCTGCATTTACACGTGGAGTACCCGATGAAGATTCCGGTACCGGGTAATTTTTTGCCATCCGTGATTGTTTCTGAATCTATGATGGTGAAGGGGTGGAACGGATATCGAGGCAATGGTGTGATGGATTTAGCAGAAGATATTGTGTATGTGGCTGAAACAGGGAGCGTGTATCATCGAGATAGTCAGTGTTCATATCTAAAGTTATCCATTAGGACGACATCGAAAGGAGAAGTAGGTGAGTTGAGGAATCATGATGGAGAAAAGTATAAATCATGTGAGAGATGCATGGGAGGGAAAGAAGATGCAGTAGGTTTATATATTACAGAAACAGGAAATAAATACCATAGTTCATTGGACTGTAGTGGTTTAAAAAGGCATATTGATGCAGTACCGATAACAGAAGTTGGCGGAATGGGGGCGTGTTCAAAATGTACCAGATAATATATGAAGGAATGAAGATAGCCGGTGCAATGTTGTTGGTTTTGTTGACGGTCATTGATATCAAGACAAAAAGAGTACCGCGGATATTTTTGGGAATAGCAATCGGAAGCGTATGTATTTTGTGTCTGTTTGGCGGGGCAGAAGAAATTATAAGGAGCGTATTAGGAGCTATAATAGGTCTTATGTTTGTAGTGTTTAGTTATATTACCAAAGAGGCCATCGGATATGGAGACAGCTGGCTGATGGTATGGCTTGGGATGCTGCTTGGAGGATGGAAGCTTTGCATACTTTTATTTATTGCTTTTGCAAGTGCTGCCATGATTGGTACCTTGGAAATTATTCGGCAAAAAAGTTTTGGAAAAAGCAGCAGAATTGCATTTGTTCCATATTTATTATGGGGATATATAGGAGTATGGTTTCTATGAATAGACGGTTTGAGACATATGCAGTTCGGGGAAAATGCATGAATGCAAGTTTTACGATTGAAGCAGCATATGTAGTACCCATTATCATGTTATGGGTAATGTTATGGATATTTGCATTATTTTTATATCATGACAAGAATATACTAAAAGGTGCGGCATATGAGACGGTTGCTGTATCCTGTGAGGAGAGAAAGATAAACAATGTACAAGAGGCGTTAAGAGCAAAACAGTATTTTGACAGCAGGATATCTGGAAAACTAATGTTGTTTTCGAAAGTTCATACACAAGCTGTGTGGCAGGAAGATGTTTTATATATGGAAGTGAAGGCAGAAAAAGGATTTTTGCATGTAAAGGTGAAAGCGAGGATGCATTATACTCAGCCGGAAAAAGAAATTCGAAAGTGGAAGAGGCTAAAAGAAGTAGGTGAAAAGATTGGAGAAGCAATGGAGAACAATTTATCAGAGAGGGATTAGTCATACTTATTACATCATAGAATCCGGGGAATTATATGAGAAAGATTACCAGTTGTATATGCTGGAGGAGAATAAGATTACTGGATTATTGCCATTACAGCTTAGAGGCGTAGAGGGGAAAATTCATTTTTTATATGAAATAAATCGTAAGGTGTCTCTGAAAAATGTGTATGAAAAGGAGTCTCTGAATGGTGAACAAATGAAAAGTCTGATACGAAAAATAATAGAGGTAATAAAGCTTTGTAAAGAGTATCTTTTGGATGAAAATAAAATTATGCTGGACCCGGAAAGTATTTTTGTACAAGGAGGAGAGTATTGTTTTTGTTATTATCCACTTGAAAAACAACATTTTTGTGAGGCTTTTCACAGATTGACGGAATTCTTTGTGGAGAGGATGGATTATGAGGACAAAGAAGGAATATATCTTGCATATCGGCTGCATCGTGTGACTATGGAGGAAAATTATTGTATGGCAGAACTTTTGGAACAACTTGAAGAAAAGACGGAACTAAAGGAAGAAGAGAGGTTTTTAAGGGAGAAAAAGGAAGAGGCAGAAACAAGGGAAGAAGAACTGTGGGAACAGAAAAGCGGATATGGAGAAATAGATGTGGCGCCGCAAACTCAGTTGATTAGAGAAGATGTTTCTTCTTATTTTCGGCGCAAAAAAAGAAAAAAGGAAAAGTGGGGAGACTGGAAACTTTTTTACCATTAGAAACTAAAAGCGTAGAAAAATAAATTTAATAGAGAAAAATGAATAAAAAATGCAAAAATTAATGATAAAATTGACTCGGAAAGAAATATAATGATAGAATAAAAGTAATAAAAAAGGAGGGATGCTAGATGATATTACAGTTTTCGGTAACAAATCATCGATCGTTGAAAGAAAAGGCAGTAATCAGTATGCAGGCAACGAAGGACAACACAATGCAAGAATGTTTGATCAATATAGACAGAAAAAGAAATCTTATTCCAGTTATAGCACTTTTTGGAGCCAACGCAGCGGGAAAAAGCAATATCCTTCATGCGATTTGGCTAATGCGGGAAATGCTCTGTGGAAAGTATGCGCGACTTTTAAAGGGAGAATCACTCCCACAGGAGCCATTTGTATTTACAGAGGAACAAATGAAACCGACGACATTTGAGATGATTTATTATTATAAAGGAATTAAATATGCGTATGGATATCAATTTGATAAAAGTGAAATCCTTTCAGAATATCTTTATTATTGGCCAAGAGGAAGAGAAGCCTTGATTTTCTCGAGGGATGGGGAGCGATATGAATTTCGTGAAAACATTCAGGAGCAGATGACATTGGCACGAAGGACTCCTAAGAACCGGTTATATTTGGTAACTTCAAATGAATGGAATTGTGTTCAGACGGAACAACCATATCAGTGGTTTCAAAAGAAAATCTATGATTTGTTAGAACAGCAAACTTCTCCGGAATCTACTTTGAAGGCTATAAATCAAGGAGGTGTGTTGAAACAAAGAATACTAAAGGAATTACTGTTCGCAGATTTGGGTATTCGAGATATTGTGATTACCGGTTCAAAAGAGGAACCATTGATATCCGCGGTTCATTCGCTTGTAGATGAACAGGGAGAAGAAGTACAATATGTACTTCCGATGGAATTGGAATCCACAGGAACACAAAGATTTTTTGCGCGCATTGGAACATGGTTGGACGCATTGGAAGCAGGGGCGCTCCTTTTGGTAGATGAGATTGAAGCTAGTATGCATCCACTATTGACTCGCCATTTGATTGAAATTGTGCAGGATTCAGCGATTAATACAAAGCATACACAGTTGATTTTTACAACACATGATACGGGATTGTTAGACTTGACGCTTCTGCGTCGAGATCAGATTTGTTTTGCAGAAAAAAATGAACGGACAATGGAAACGCAACTCTATGAGCTGATTGAGTTTTCACCAAGAAAAGGAGAGAACATTTACAAAGGTTATCTTCAAGGAAGATATGGTGCGGTTCCTTTTATTGGGGAAGGGAGTTATCTGTGAGGCGGACAAGAGAAAAAGAAAGAAAACAATCAGGAAGAAAACGCAATTCCGTTGTATATTTAATTTGCGAGGGTTCAGAAACGGAAATCAGATATTTTAAACGATTTCGTTCCAGGGGATGCAGAATAGACATTTTGCCAATTCCATCACAATACAAGGCGGCTGATAAATTAGTGCAGAAGGCAAGAGCAACAATGGGGATAAACCCTTATTATCCAGATGAAGGGGATGTGATTTGGTGTGTTTTTGACAGAGATGAAAATACAGAAGAAATGCTGATAAAAGCAGAACAGACTGCAAAAAAAGAGGGGTATCGGATTGCTTTTTCTAATCCGGCATTTGAGTTTTGGTATTTGTTACATTTTACAGAATATAATAGTTTCCTTGAAGATTGTCAGGCTGTTCTACAGCAGTTAAAGAAAAAGGGACGTTTGAAACAGTATGAGAAAAATAAAGATATTTATGATGAATTGCTCCCATATCAAAAGGTGGCGAAACAAAGAGCTTGTAAACAGCTGGAAAAATTGCGGAGAGAACAACAAAGAATAATTAGTAGAAAAAGCAACCCAGTGACAACAGTCGGCGAGTTGACATCATATTTGAATGAAAGAAGATAGAAGAAAAGTGGGGAAACTGGAAACTTTTTTACCATTAGGAAATAATCCAAATATCTTAATTGTTGGAATTGAAACTTAGAAGGGAATCACTTATAATAGAAACGTTATCAAGATTAACGTCAGGTGTACAAATATAAGAGGTGTAGGATGGATTATCAAGAAAAAGTACCACCATGTACGATAGTACTGGCGGCTTTGAATGTAGTAGTATATGTACTGCTTACTTTGGGAGGGGATACAGAGGACGCACTTTATATGCTAGAAAAAGGCGCCGTATATCTCCCGTCTATCGCAGCGGGAGAATATTATCGGATTCTTACCAGCATGTTTATGCATTTTGGATTCATGCATCTGGCAAACAATATGTTTATGTTGGTTATCCTCGGAAGGTATGCGGAAAAAGCACTTGGTAAGATTAAGTTTGTATTAATTTATCTTATTGGCGGAATTACAGGTAATCTTTTATCCCTTGCAGTAGAGTGGGGGAATGGGGATTATTCGGTAAGCGCAGGTGCGTCTGGCGCAGTTTTTGCAATATTAGGAGCGCTCATATGGATGGCAATCAAAGGGCGCGGTTATATTTCAGGTCTTACAAGCCAAGGACTTTTGTTTATGGCATTCATAAGTTTGTATAACGGGTTAGCAAATGGAGGAATTAATAACTATGCGCATTTAGGCGGAATTGCCGGTGGTTTCCTCGCAGCCCTTTTTTTGTATCGGAAGAAAGACACGCGCGAGGGTTCCATGCCCCGGAGTGGAGACAATATCTAAAGTTCCTCCATGAGCAAGAATCGTATTGCGTGAAAGTGGCAGACCAAGACCAGTGCCGGTTGATTTATAGGTTGCAAATGGTTCGAAAATATGTAGTAACTGTTCTTTGGTAATGCCCCTTCCGTCATCTTTGATTTCAATTTGAATTCCATTTTCTAAATGACTGGCATGTAAGGTGACAGAACCTTCTGGGGCAGCTTCGACAGCATTTTTTAAGAGGTTAAGCAATGCTTTGCGAAGTTTTAGAGCATCTCCTTCGTAGGTAGTAATCTGGGAAGATATTCTGGAGGTAAACGTAGTCTGCGAGTCAGTGATAGATGCCGCAAAAGATAATGCAAGAGATTTTAAAAAATAATTCATATTAAAGGTTCGGATAGATAAGGTGGTACTGTTATTATATTGGGAAAGTCCGTCCAACAGTGCCTGTGCCGACGATACATCTTCTTCTAACTGTGACCAGTAAGGAAGTTCGCGTACAGAAGGTGTGTATACTTCAAGCATTTGCAAAGAACCACCGACTAAGGTGAGGGCATTACGAACCTCATGGGAAATCTGGTGTATTGTAAAGAGATGGTATTCACGCAGACGTTCCAGTAATGCTTCGGCTTGCGGGATATCTGAAATTAATGTCTTTAAATATTCGTAATCTTTTATGGTAATCATAGGTGCTACTCCTTTTGTTTGATGCAAGTGTAACACCTGAAGTAAGGAAGGAACAACGAAAATCATACTCTAAATTCCGACAATCTTCGCGGAATAGTCATAAGAGCAGAAAGAAAGAGGTAAAAAAGATGAGAAAAGAGAACTGTATTTTTTGTAAACTGGCAAATGGGGACATCCCGACGGCTACTTTGTATGAGGATGAGGATTTTCGGGTAATACTGGATGCGGCTCCGGCGGCGAAAGGACATGCGCTTATTATTCCGAAGGAGCATTACAAAAATCTTTATGAGCTTGACGATGCGCTTGCAGCAAAAGCTTTGGTACTCGCAAAGAAAATGATTACAAAGATGACGGAAGTGCTTGGCTGTGACGGATATAATATTGTTCAGAACAATAACGAAGCAGCAGGACAGACGGTGTTTCATTTTCATATACATCTGATACCACGTTATGAAGGAGATAAAGTGGGACTTGGGTGGCATATGGGAGAACTTACAGAGGCAGATAAAGAAGAATTATTAGCGAAAATCGTTTAAAAATGTATAAACAATTACGAAAGATAAAATGAGAAAGCGGTAAATGAAAAGGGAAGAATTTGATAGCATCTATAGGGAGTATGCAGAAATTATCCTGAAAATAGCACGGACTTATATCAAAGATATTCATGTTGCGAGTGATCTTACGCAGATTGCATTTCTAAGATTTTACCATCATATGGAACATGTAGAAGAAGCTAAAATTTTATCATGGCTTGCCATAACAGTGAAAAGATTATGTTTGACATATTTTGAACAAGACGAAAAGGTGACTACTGTTGATTGGGAGGAGTTGGATTCATACAGCGTCGACTTACCCGACAATAATCCGGAAGAGGAAATCTTAGAAAAAGAAAGAACAGATGAAATTGTGGTTCTCAATCAAGAGATTTTCGAAGCATTGTATGAAAAGAACACACGCTGGTATGAGGCAGTCACGTTGGTCTATGTGTTAGGTAAACCACAGAAAGAAGTCGCAAAGGAGATGGAGATCACTCTTGGGGTACTCGAAAGTATATTGTATAGGGCAAAAGAATGGATAAAGAAAAACTATAGTGAAAGATATGGTATGATTATGATAAAATAGAAATAGGTGTCCGAATGACACCTATTTCTTATCATATAAATTTATTTTGATTTGGAAACAGCACGTTCAATTAGGTTAATAACCGTATGGATAGCATCTTGTTGAGGAGAATTCTTCATAGCATCTATGTAAGAATCTTTGTTCTGATATAATGTTAAAATAGCATCCATTAATTTATTCTGTGTGAGTTCCTCTTCTTCGATAACGATGCTGAAACCTTGCTTGGCAAAGGAATGAGCATTCAAGATCTGATCGCCGCGGCTGGCGTTCGCGGAAAGAGGAATCAGGATATTTGGCTTATGAAGTGCTGCCAACTCACAGATAGCATTAGCGCCAGCTCTGGAGATTACCAGATCGGCAAGAGCAAATAAGTCTTTTAACTCATCTTGGATATATTCATACTGGATATATCCAGGCAGAGCATTTAGGGAAGCATCAATTTTATTCTTTCCGCAAAGGTGGATTACCTGGAATTGCTTTAACAATTCAGGAAGTATAGCCCGTACTGCATCGTTTACGACGATGGAGCCAAGACTTCCTCCGATGATAAGGAGAATGGGCTTCTCGTTAGTAAGACCAGTAAATCGCAGTGCGGCATTACGGTTTCCTTCAAGTAATTCCTGCCGAATCGGGCAGCCGGTAAGAACTGCTTTATCTTCCGGAAGATTCTTTAAAGTCTCCGGAAAGTTACAGCATACCTTTGTTGCGGAAGGAATGGATAATTTATTGGCAAGCCCTGGTGTCATATCGGATTCGTGGATGATAACTGGAACATGATGACGTTTTCCTGCCATCACAACCGGAACAGACACGAAACCGCCTTTGGAAAAGATGACATCCGGCTTAAGTTTTTTGATTAATTGACTTGCTTCACGAAATCCTTTTAATACACGGAATGGGTCGGAAAAGTTTTTCAGACTAAAGTATCTTCTAAGTTTTCCGGAAGAGATACCGTGATAAGGGATGTTAAATTGTGAAATAAGTTCTTTTTCGATTCCGTTATAGGAACCGATATATTGAATATCGTAGTGGAGTTCTTTTAATCGTGGAATCAACGCGATATTAGGTGTAACATGGCCGGCAGTACCGCCGCCGGTTAAAACAATCCGTTTCATTTGGAGTCCTCCTAAAATTTTTCTCTACGAATTAATCTTATCAGATTCAGAGAAAAGGTCAAGAAAGATTGGAAGAAGTTTTCAAAAAAGAAGGCTTTTATCGTAAAGAAAACGGGAAGGAACATACAAAAAGAGGTGTCGTATGAGTAAACGTATGAATGGAAATAAAATAGAAAGTGAATATATGGAAGAGGCACGTTTGAAGAGGCTTTTACAGGAAGACTTTGAGAAAGAAGCACAGAAAATCATCGAGCGAGTAGAGGCGGACGAAGAACTAAAAGATATAGAGGTTCCGCCGAGAATGTATGAGGAGCTTATGGAGAAGATAGATGCGTATGAACGCAAACAGGAAAGAAAAGCCTTGAAATTGATGGGGAAATCCAAAAAGAGAGTATATCTTCTCGTTGCAGCAGCGGCATTAGTAGCAGTTGGTATAGGAATTACAAGTTCGGGTGGTCCACAGCACTTGCTTGAAAAGAAGAAACAGGAAGTTGGCGGTCGGGAGATGACGCAGCTGGATACGAAAGATGGGGATAATATAGAGTCGGGAGTTAGAAGTGAAGAAGAGTTTTATAGACAAGTGGAAGAAAAATTAGGGTTCAATGCAGTAAAATTAATGTATTTACCGGAGAATACTTATTTTGAAAACGGAGAGGTTTCTGAAAATACACAAAACGCGCAAATTCAATATAATTGCAATGATAAAGTATTGACTTTCCAAATCAAGGCAAATTATCAGGAATCATCTTTTGCATCTGATACTGAAGATATTGTGAACGAAGAATATGAATTGGAACTGGGAGCAACAACCATAAAAATAAAAAAGCTCTTATTGAAAGGAACTGAGGAGTATAAATATGAGGCAGAATTTGTTTATCTGAACAATTATTATTCGTTGATAGGACTCGTGGAAAAAGGAGAATTTGAAAAAATTTTAAAAAATTTGTGGTTTTAGCGTAAGTTTTTGTCAAAATCCCGGTTATATAAGTAGGAGGTAATTTAAAATGAGAAAATTAAAGAAGCTATTCGGTATAATTTTAGTATGTAGCTTGGTTTTGGGATTAGGAACAGCTGCATATGCGAAAGAACAAGAAGAGTGTATTGACGGTTCTTTTCTTACCATGGAAGACGAGAGTTTTGGAGAGAATCTGGGAATTACAAGAGGTGTATACTATCAGAGAGGATATTCTTACATTGGAAAGGCTGGTTCTGGGAAGATCGTAGCTAGCGGAACAACAAATGCAAATGTGAGTTGTAACGTGGCAGTAGGGGTTATCGTAGAGCGATTAGTGAATGGAAATTGGGTTAGATATACTTCATGGAGCGCAAGTAAAACAGGAACAACGATTACATCAACGAAAACATTGACAGTTCCGGGAGGTTATTATTACCGAGTTGCATGTAATCATCGTGCAGGTACAGATTCCAGTGGTTCTTACACTAATGGTATTTACATAGACTAATAGTTAAAAGTGGAATAAAAGGGGGATTGTTACAGCTACTGTCTAGAAAAAAGGAAAATAAAAAATACCTTACATCGGCGTCTAACCACATGATATGAATCGAGACTTCTAGAGGGTGGCTGTAACAATCTCCTTTTATACCTAATTTTAAGTTTTGCGACAATAGTTATTAGAAAAAAACAGTTAAAATTGAGGAGAAAATTATGAAAAAGGCAAAAAGAAGGATTTTGGCAACCATAATGATTTTAATACTTTGCACTATGCAGACAATGACTGCAATGGCTACTGAGAATTCAGATTTATCAACAGAGGCAGTATATGATTTAGAAAAAGGGGGTATACAGACATTTGAAGTTTTAGATAAGAATAATAATACTGTTGAAGTAACAATTAAAGAATTAGTTAGTAAAACCAAAGTTTCTAATGGAAGTTATGAGATAACGTATAATTCTTTGGGATGTTGGACAGCAGGATTTATAGTAGATATTTCTAACAATAAAATTACAAGGGCATATGGTCCATTTCATTATACATTAACAGGTTTTATACGAAATGCGGCATTAGCACATATAAGTTCAACAAAAGCGATATATAGATTTAACTATTCTGTAGGAGTGGTAACATTAGTTACAGGTTTTCAAGCAATTATATCGGGAACAACTTTAAAAGCAACGGCATTGTAAATAAAGTTTGACTAAAAAGATACAGAAATATAATACATTATAAAAGCAAAAAATTTTATTAATAATGAACAAGTGATGAGAAACATTAATTTTCTTTAAGTAATATAACAATCCAAATAAGGTGAAAACGCTGAAAACAGGAAGTATTAACGATATACAAAAGATAAGAAATAAAATTATCATTTCTGGCGTAAAGCATAGGTAAGAATTATATCTTAAAGAGCTTGTAGGTAAGGTTGGAGTATATTTTAATAATTCATCTAAAGAAATCTGATATAAATTTGATAAAAGCAGCAAATTTTTTAGAGAAGGATAAGTCCAATCGTTTTCCCATTTTGAGATAGTTTGAGGAGATATTGATAGTTTTTCAGCTACATATTGTTGTGTATAGTTTTTATGCAAGCGTAATGTTTTGAGTTTAATTCCTAAAGTCATGATTATGTAGCTCCTGTTCTTAATAATAGTGATTATAATTTTTTTATGCCAACAGTATTGAGTCTAAAGTATATTTGGTTAAAGATAGCATAAGCAGTATACATATTTGTAAGCAAACATATTACGCACAATACCACTACCATTTTATACACCCGTTTCTTTTTCTTCATCCATACAAGAATCCCTATTGGGATGACAAGCCCAATGATTGGGAACAGGCAGGAAATACTTGCAATGACCGCAAGAAATAAAGCTTCTTGTATGGGAGAAGAAGGGGTGTTGGCACTAGAGGATTGCGGTTCATGAGTTTCCTCGGGAGAGGGTGTTCGTCCAAGCAATTCATCTAGTGAGATTTCGTATAAAGTGCTTAAAATAATCAAGTTTTCCAAGTCGGGCATGGATTTTCCATTTTCCCACTTGGAGATGGCTTGTCTGGTAATGTTGAGGTGCTCTGCTACATAATTTTGTGAAAGCCCTTTGGCTTCACGGGCATCTTTTAATCGTTTATCTAATTCAATATTCATCTTTATCATTCGTATCCTTTATGTTTCTTTAATAAAAAGGATAACATATATTGACGGCAACCGCTAGTTCCCCATTTGTAACTTATGGTTTCTAGCCATTATGAGGAATATGTAGTATTTTAAACATATAGAAAACGCAAAAGGAGCTTGTTACAGCTACTGTTCGTAAGAGTGTAGAGTATTTGTTACTTAAAAAAATACCTTACATCGGCGTCCACCACATGAAAGCACTCCGAGAACTCCCACTGACAGTAGCTGTAACAAGCTCCTTTTTTGTCTTTTTTAGGCATTGATTGCCTGGGATAAAGCTTTGGCAAGCTGATCTGGGCAGGAGGTTGATTTAAAGCCACAGCGAATGCCTTGAAGACGTTCGATTGCTTCATGCACTTCCATGCCGTCTATCAACCGGCCTATACCTTGAAGATTTCCTGAGCAACCTCCTATAAAAGAAACGTTGCGTACTTTATTTTCATTGTCAATATCAAAAGAAATTTTCTGAGAGCATACTCCCGAAGTTTTATAATCCATATCTATTGCCTCCTTTTTGAACTTCATTATAACAAACAAAAAAGAAAAAGAAAATAGAAAAAATCTCTTTACAAACAGCAATGTATAGTGTAAAATATAATCAAGTTAGAACTAAGTTCTAACGATACAAAATATCTGAATTTACATCGATGACCAGTTCGGTCGAACAATTCAAACGAAAAGAAAAAGGCGAATGAGGTTGATTCGTGCGAGTAAACTATAATATACTGAAGGGAGAAAGGATGAAGGATGGAAAGCTACAATGGCATTCGGCTTTTTATGCAGCGATTCGGATTGAGTTGGAAGAGGAACTGGATAAGGTACATATGGAAGAAGAACATCTTCTGGGAAAGAAGCCGATGCAGATGGACATGTTGATTATCAAAAAAGAAAAAATGGTAAAAATAAATAAAAACATAGGGCATATTTTTCGGGAACATAATATAATAGAATATAAATCTCCCGATGATTACCTGGGAATCAATGATTTTTATAAAGCATATGGATATGTTTGTTTTTATCAGTCAGATACAGAAGAGGAAGATCAGATAGATCCAGAAGAACTAACGATTACTTTTATTTGTAACCATTATCCAAGGAAGATGCTTGCACATATAGATAAAGTACGAGGAATAAAAGCAGTGAAGATAGGGGAAGGAATATACCAATTGTATGGAGATCCAATTCCGATGCAGCTTGTGATTACAAAAGAGCTATCGAAAGAAAGAAACTACTGGTTGCAAAATCTTAGGAAGGATTTGAAATCAGGAGGAGAAATAAAAAATTTAATGGAACACTATGAAGATAAGAAATTCTTGCCGCGGTATCAGGCAGTGATGGACGTGATACTTCGTGCAAATTGGGAAGCAGTCGAGGAGGAAAGAACAATGTGTGAAGCGTTAAGAGAATTGTTTGCAGACGATATAAGAGAAAGCGAGCGAAACGGGATTCTTTTAGCAGTAGGTATATATAAGACTATTAGCCGTTTCCCAGAGAAGACGAATCAGGAACTTGCTGAGCAATTTTCCTGCACCGTAGAAACTGTGGAAGAAGTAAAAAGGGCGTTTGCAGATTAGACTTGCAGATTTGGCGGTGGATGATGGGCATATATGCTTATTTGTAAGACGCACTTTCCGGGAGCAAGGCGGCTGGAAAAGAACGATGAAGATAATAAGAGAGGAGAACAAAAGATGATAGGGATTATTGGTGCAATGAAGGATGAAGTGCAGGCGCTTAAAGATAGCATGCAGATGGAAGAGACAAAGGAGATTGCTTCTATGATTTTCTGTAAAGGGGATCTTTGCGGAAAAGAGGTAGTAGTAGTGCAAAGCGGCATTGGAAAAGTGAATGCAGCGCTTTGTACACAGATACTTGCAGATATATTTAAGGTAGATACAGTTATTAATACAGGGATTGCGGGATCTTTGGATGCGGACATTGATATTGGTGATATGGTAATCTCTACGGATGCAGTACAGCATGATGTGGATGCAACGATATTTGGGGATCCGCTCGGACAAGTTCCGAATATGGACACCTTTTCTTTCCCGGCAGATGAAGTCCTGATAACGAAAGCGGTTGAAGCGAACAAAGAGGCGAATCCGGATATTCATACATTCACCGGACGTATCGTGAGTGGAGATCAGTTTATTTCTGATAATAAAGCAAAAGAGCGCTTGGTAAAAGAATTTGATGCGAAATGTACGGAGATGGAGGGAGCAGCGATTGCTCACGCAGCGTATCTTAATAAACTTTCGTGTGTCATCATTCGTGCGATTTCGGACAAAGCCGACAACAGTGCAACCATGGATTACCCGGAGTTTGAACAGAAAGCAATCGCCCATTCTGTGCGTTTGATCAAGCATCTGCTGCCGCTTTTGTAGGAGAAGGAACGCAGAAAGAGAGTGCTTTTTCTACAAAAAAGAGTATTTTTTGTGCGAAAAAAGCAGAACGATTTAAGGGTCTGAATTCTTTTCTTTACCGTTTGTCCAAGCTATAATGACGGTAACCAAAAAAGAAGGAGGACTCTTTTATTATGTTGAAAACAATGGTAGACAATCAAATCCTATTTGTGGTAATGGGAGTGATGGCAGGAATCGGACTTTTTAGTAAGATTGTCATCTGGTTTACACTAAAGAAGATCGTGAAAGAAGCCGGAAATATGGCACAAAGTACACATAAGCTGATGAAGCTTGTGAAAGCAAAGTTTGAACATGCATGCATGGTAAGTGAAAAAGTACAGAACGTAAAAGCATTTGTAAGGAAGTACATATATGAGTACAGGATGTTTGGAATGCGTATTCATACGTGGAGACAGTTAGAAAAACAAAGTATCTGGATGATAGGGATTCTCGCCATTTTGGGAGCCGGGGCAAGTTATTATTTGTATGGAATGCAGGATGGAGTCTTGTATTATGGCGGAATCGGTGCCGCAGGGGTTGCATTGATGACGGTTGTTTTATTATCGGCAGATGAGAGTTATCTTCTAAATACGATGCAGATTTATATGATTGATTATTTGGAGAATTTTTGTGTGCCTCGTTATGCAAAGGAGCGTAAGCGGGTAAAAGAGGAACGCAGGAATGCATACGCGACGGCAGAAGAGGCATCAGATATGGCAGGGGAAGTGGAAAGCTTTGCACCGCCTGAGGAGCTTAGTGCAGGAAGCTGTAAGATAGAAGATATCACGGAAGATAGTGGAGAAGGGCATGAGATAAAGGAAGGATTGGCGATTGAGATCGAAGATGCGGGAGAGATTCCGATACAGGAAGTGAAGCTTGTAGAGTCAGAAGAACGAAGAAGAGAGGCTGCGATACGAGAAATTCTTGAGGAGTTTCTGACACAGAATTGACAAGGATTTTTTCGTGTGATATGATTTTTCCTGCGGTTATAAATGCGCGTATTTGCGGAAAAATAAGGAGATAATATAAGACATGAGAAAGACAAAAATTATTTGTACTCTGGGACCGTCTACAGACCAGGATGGAGTACTGGAGACATTGATTTTAGAGGGGATGAACGTAGCTAGATTTAATTTTTCCCACGGCGCTCACGAAGAACAGAAGGTACGTCTTGAGCAGTTAAAGGAATTAAGGAAAAAACACAACAAACCAATTGCAGCGCTATTAGATACAAAAGGACCGGAGATTCGTCTGAAATGTTTTGAGAATGACAGTATTGTTCTTGAACCGGAGCAGCAGTTCACGCTCGGTGTCGGCGATTTCTTAGGAGATC
Organism: uncultured Lachnospiraceae bacterium; assembly: GCA_910585545.1. GTDB lineage: Bacteria > Bacillota > Clostridia > Lachnospirales > Lachnospiraceae > An181. The sequence continues at coordinate 204,870 of CAJUFN010000002.1, read as the reverse complement.
AGGAACGAGTTGCAATTACGTATGAAAGATTGTTTGAAGATGTAAAAGTAGGAGACAGTATTCTGATCGATGATGGATTGATCGGACTTATTGTAGAAAAGATCGAGGGTACAGATATTATCTGTCGTGTAAAAAATGGCGGAAAAATATCTAACCGCAAGGGAATTAATGTTCCGGGCGTTGAAGTGAATATGCCTTTTATCAGTCAGAAGGATTTTGATGATATTTTATTTGGTATTAAAGAAGGTTTTGATTTTATTGCGGCGTCTTTTACGCGAACGGCAGATGACGTGCATAAGATCCGGAAGATTTTGGTGGATAACAACGGAGAAAATATAAAAATAATAGCAAAGATTGAAAACCAGCAAGGTGTAGATAATATTGACGCGATCATTGAAGCGGCAGATGGCATCATGGTGGCAAGAGGAGATATGGGTGTGGAAATCCCGCTTGAGGAAGTTCCGGTCATCCAGAAAATGATCATTAGTAAAGTATACAGTGAAGGAAAGCAGGTAATTACAGCGACTCAGATGTTGGATTCTATGATAAAGAATCCTCGTCCGACGAGGGCGGAAACTACGGATGTTGCCAACGCAATCTATCAGGGGACAAGCGCTATCATGCTTTCCGGAGAGACTGCAGCCGGTGCATATCCGGTAGAGGCGCTGCAGACGATGGTAAGAATTGCGAGACGTACAGAAAAAGATATTAACTATCGCAATCAGTTTGTAGTGAGGGAAAAAGATGTACATCCAGATATTACGGCTGCAATTTCACATGCATGCTGCATGACTGCGATGGAACTTGGGGCGAAAGCGATTATTACAGTCAGCAAATCCGGAAGGACAGCGAGATATATTTCCAAATACCGTCCAAGCTGTCTTATCGTAGACTGTTCCACAGATGAACAGATCTGCCGTCAGCTGAATCTTTCCTGGGGAACCTATCCGATTGTGATTCGTGAAGAATACAGCATGGAGATTTTATTCCTTCATGCGGTAGAAGCGGCACAGAGAGAAGGCTTTGTAGAAGACGGAGATATTGTCGTGCTGACAGCGGGAGTTCCGCTTGGAAAACCTGGAAATACGAACATTGTCAAAGCAAGCGTAGTAGGTGAATACTAAAAGATATTTACACTTTAGCAGGGGTTTATCTTGCTAAAGTGTTTTTGTTTTGCTAAAATGGATATGATATTTGAATAAATATAGATGAAAAGGAGAAATGTAACATGAGTAAAGTAACATTTGACTATTCAAAAGCAGCAGGATTTATTTCTAATGAAGAAGTAACATATATGGAGAAACAGGTATTGGATGCAAAAGAGCTTCTTGTGAGCAAAGAAGGAGCAGGTAATGATTTCCTTGGCTGGGTTGATCTTCCGGTAGATTATGATAAAGAAGAATTTGATAGAATTAAAAAAGCAGCAGAAAAGATTAAGAGTGATTCCGAAGTACTTCTCGTAATAGGTATCGGTGGTTCTTATCTTGGTGCAAGAGCAGCGATCGAGTTCTTAAGACATAGCTTTTATAATGTGGTTTCCAAAGAAATCCGTAAGACTCCGGAGATTTACTTTGTAGGAAACAGCATCAGCAGCACATATGTAAAACATTTGATCGATGTGATTGGTGACAGAGATTTCTCTATTAATATCATTTCTAAATCAGGTACTACAACAGAGCCTGCGATTGCATTCCGTGTATTCAAAGAGATGGCTGAGAAGAAATACGGAAAAGCAGAAGCGGCAAAGAGGATTTATGCGACTACAGATAAGGCGAGAGGCGCATTGAAAGGTCTTGCAACAGAGGAAGGCTATGAGACATTTGTAGTTCCGGATGATGTAGGAGGACGTTTCTCTGTTCTTACAGCGGTAGGACTTTTGCCAATCGCAGTGAGCGGCGCAGATATTGATAAATTGATGGAAGGTGCACAGGCAGGAAGAGCTGCAGCAATGGACAAGCCATTTGCAGAAAATGATGCATTAAAATATGCGGCAATCCGTAATATCTTATTACGTAAAGGAAAGACGATTGAAATTTTGGCAAATTATGAGCCAAGCCTTCACTATGTATCTGAATGGTGGAAACAGCTTTACGGCGAAAGCGAAGGAAAAGACCAGAAAGGTATCTTCCCAGCTTCTGTGGATCTTACAACAGATTTACATTCTATGGGACAGTTTATCCAAGATGGCAACAGAATCCTCTTCGAGACTGTTATGAATGTAGAAAAATCTCAGGAAGAGCTTGTACTGAAAGAAGAGGCTGTTGATTTGGATGGTCTTAATTATCTTGCAGGAAAGACAGTAGATTTTGTGAATAAAAGTGCAATGAACGGAACGATTCTTGCACATACCGATGGTAATGTTCCGAACTTAATCGTAAATATTCCGGAACAGAATGAATATTATCTTGGACAGTTATTTTATTTCTTTGAATTCGCATGCGGCGTGAGCGGATATCTCCTTGGGGTGAATCCATTTAATCAGCCTGGCGTAGAAAGCTATAAGAAGAATATGTTTGCACTTCTTGGAAAACCAGGATATGAAAAAGAAAGAGAAGAATTGTTGAAGAGATTGTAGGCTATCAAAGACGGGGAAAGCAGTTTCCCCGTTTATTCTTCTTATAGGAAATACCTTGTCGCGCTAAAGCGTGAAAGCCTTTCCTATAAGACAAAACCTTCCGGGAGGATACGCACTTGCGTGGGCGGAGGCAGTCAGCAAAAGCTGACCACGCTTTGTTCTTGCATATATGCTTGGCGTAGGGATTTTAAAGTGAGAGGATGGAACGATGTTAACGAATAGTGTATTACAGCAGACATTGCAGTCCATAGAAAAGATTACGAAGGCAAAAAGTTCTATCTGGAATATGAGTGGAACGTGTCTTGTAAAGACGCACCTTGAATCGGAGCAAAAAAAGCCGGAGATTGAAAGGTTTTTAAAAGAAATGCCAGTAAGCGGCGTGCATATTACAAAAGAAGCAGCGTTGTTCCTGATATGCAGAGATGAATTGCCTTGTTATATTCTTCTTATGGAAGATTGCGACGGGGATACGGAAATAATCGGAAGACTTTGCAGCAGCCAGTTTGAAGCCTTGCTTCGGGCATATCAGACGCATCTTGATAAGAATCGTTTTATTCAGAATTTACTTTTGGATAATTTACTCTTGGTAGATATCCATAATCAGGCAAAGAAACTTCATATTGAGATGGAAGCGCTAAGAGTGGTATATGTGATTGAACCCAAACGAGAGGATAGCAGTATCGTTCATGAGACGGTCAAAAGTTTATATGCATCAGGAGCGAAGGATTTCATTACTACGATTGAGGAAGGAAATGTAATCCTTGTGAAAACATTCCGGTCTCAAGACGATTACGAGCAGATAGAAAAGACGGCGCGGGTAATCGTGGATAATATCAGCGCTGAAGCTATGGTAACTGTGCGCGTCGCATATGGCACATTAGTCCATGAGCTAAGAGAAGTGTCAAAATCTTATAAAGAGGCAAAAATGGCGTTGGATATCGGGCGTATTTTTTATTCTCACAGTAAGATTCTTGCGTATAATGAGCTTGGGATAGGGAGGCTTATCTACCAGCTTCCGATATCACTTTGTGAGATGTTTATGAAGGAAGTGTTTCACGGAAGTGCCATGGAACAATTTGACGAAGAAACGCTAAATGCAGTGAATAAATTTTTTGAAAACAATTTAAATGTTTCAGAGACGGCAAGGCAGCTGTACGTGCATCGTAATACGCTTGTGTACCGTCTGGAAAAAATACAGAAAATTACAGGACTTGATGTACGTGTTTTTGATGATGCACTTACATTTAAGATAGCAATGATGGTATCAGAACATATGAAATACTTGAAAAAATAAGGAGGTAATCGAAAATGATCGAATTATATAATGGTGGTGCTTATCTTTTAAATGGCATCGAAATTGTGGCAGACGGGCCAAAGGCGGCTCAGGAAGTTGCGGCTAAGACAGGCAGCACAGTGGCAAAAGAAGAGGCGGCAAAGAATACAATTGCTTATGGAATCTTGAAAGAGCATAATGTATCCGGCAATATGGAGCGTTTGAATATTAAGTTTGACAAATTGACTTCTCATGATATTACATTTGTCGGAATCATTCAGACTGCAAGAGCATCAGGTCTTGAAAAATTCCCGATCCCATATGTACTTACGAATTGCCATAACAGTTTATGTGCGGTTGGCGGAACAATTAATGAAGATGACCATATGTTTGGGCTCACCTGCGCGAAGAAATACGGCGGAGTTTATGTACCGCCGCACCAGGCAGTCATCCACCAGTTTGCAAGAGAGATGCTTGCAGGCGGAGGTAAGATGATCCTTGGTTCCGACAGCCATACTCGTTATGGTGCGCTTGGTACAATGGCAATGGGAGAAGGCGGTCCGGAGCTTGTAAAACAGCTTTTGAACAAGACATATGACATTAAGATGCCGGGGGTTGTTGCAGTATACTTAGACGGCGAACCGATGAAGGGAGTAGGTCCTCAGGATGTGGCGCTCGCGATTATCGGAGCAACTTTTGGCAACGGCTATGTGAACAACAAAGTTATGGAATTCGTTGGACCTGGCGTGGAGAAATTGAGCGCGGATTTCCGTATCGGTGTTGATGTTATGACAACCGAGACAACCTGTCTTTCTTCGATCTGGAAAACAGATGAGAAGATTCAGGAATTCTATGAGATTCATGGAAGAAGCAATGATTACAAAGAATTGAATCCGGGAGCGGTTGCTTACTATGATGGTCTTGTATACGTGGATCTTGGTAAAGTGAAGCCAATGATTGCGATGCCGTTCCATCCAAGTAATACTTACACGATTGATGAGGTAAATGCAAACTTAAAAGACATTCTTCATGATGTGGAGAAGAAGGCTTTGGTGAGCCTCGACGGGGCAGTAGAATATAGTCTTCAGGATAAAATCCGTAATGGAAAATTATATGTAGAGCAAGGAATCATCGCAGGATGTGCCGGCGGTGGATTTGAGAATATCTGCGCGGCAGCAGATATTATTCGCGGTAAATACATTGGTTCTGATGCATTTACATTTAGTGTGTATCCGGCGAGTACGCCAGTATATATGGAACTTGTGAAAAACGGTGCGGTAGCTGATCTTATGGCAGCAGGTACGATTGTAAAGACGGCGTTCTGCGGACCATGTTTTGGTGCAGGTGATACTCCGGCAAATAATGCCTTTAGTATCCGTCATTCTACAAGGAACTTCCCGAACCGAGAAGGTTCTAAATTGCAAAGCGGACAGATTTCTTCCGTGGCACTTATGGATGCTCGTTCTATTGCAGCAACTGCAGCGAACAAAGGATTCCTGACTCCGGCAACGGATTTGGATGTAGAATACACCAATCCAAAATACCATTTCGACAGCAATATCTATGCAAACCGCGTATTTGACAGCAGAGGTGTTGCCGAACCGGATGTGGAGATTCAGTTTGGACCAAATATCAAAGACTGGCCGGCGATGTCAGCGCTTCCGGAAAACTTACTTTTGAAGGTAGTGTCTGAAATTCATGATCCGGTAACAACAACGGATGAGTTGATCCCATCCGGTGAGACATCTTCTTACCGTTCGAATCCGCTTGGACTTGCAGAGTTTGCATTGTCAAGAAAAGACCCTGCGTATGTAGGACGCGCGAAGGAAGTGCAAAAAGGACAGAAAGCAATCGAATCAGGCACATGTCCATTAGAAGTAGTGCCGGAATTAAAACCGGTAATGGAAAAAGTGCATACCATGTTCCCGGATGCCGGCGAGGGTAATTTGGGAATTGGAAGTACAATCTTTGCAGTAAAACCAGGAGATGGTTCCGCTCGTGAACAGGCAGCTTCCTGCCAGAAGGTACTCGGCGGATGGGCGAACATTGCTAACGAATATGCGACAAAACGTTATCGCTCAAACCTTATTAACTGGGGTATGCTGCCGTTCCTGACAGATGAGAATCATGAAGCGCTTTCCTTTGAAAATGGCGATTATATCTTTGTACCGGATGTAAGAAAAGCGGTGGAAGAAAAAACGGATGAGATAAAAGCTTACATTGTGAAAGATGAATTGAAAGAAGTGACATTTAAGCTTGGAGATTTGACGGATAATGAGAGAGAGATTATTTTAAAAGGTTGTCTGATCAATTACTATAGAGGATAAATGAAAGTACCCCGTATATATTGAGATTGCAATGCAGTGTGAACGCTGCTTGCATAAATCAATATGTACGGGGTTTTTAAAATTAAGAGGAAATAGTATAGATATAATTCAATGGAACATGTGCAAGATGCATTGTGTTTTAGTATCTTGAAAGTTATAATATGGAAAAACTCGCACCATTGGTGCGAGAAATTAGTTGGAGTAATAATATCATTATTATGGAAAAGTGTAAGGATGATTTAGAAAGAGAATTCTATATTCAAATGACAAAGCGTTATGGTTGGACAAAGCGCATTTTAATGAACTTTGTTGAAGCAAAAACTTACGAAAAATATTTGCTTAATCAAACTAATTTTGAGCTTACAATGTCAGAAGAACATAGGATACAGGCAAAATTGGCCATCAAAGATGAATATACTTTTGATTGTGCAGAATTATCCCCAGAGTATTCTGAATATGAGTTGGAAATGCAGTTGGTTAATAATATTAGAGCATTTTTGATTGAAATGGGTGGAGATTTTACATTTATAGGTAATCAATATCATTTAATGGCTGGCAGTAGGGATTTGTATATAGATCTTTTGCTATTTCACAGGAGATTAAGAAGTTTGGTAGCTATAGAATTGAAAATAGGGGAGTTTGAGGCAGAATATGCAGGTAAAATGCAATTATATTTAACAGCATTGGACAAGCAGATAAAGTTGCCTGATGAAAATCCATCAGTTGGTATTATTATATGTAAAAGTAAAGATAAAACATATGTAGAGTATGCATTGAAACAAACAAATGCTCCAATAGGTGTGGCTACATATCGATTAAGCAATACGTTACCAGATAATATGAAAGCATTATTACCAGAGCCGGAGGAAATTGCAAAGAGGTTAAAAATATTTGAACAGTAAATTCTTTTCAAAAACAAGAGACTGCTTAATAAAATTCTAGAATGCTAAAAACATAAAAATATTATAGATTTCACACATAAAGAGCAGACTACTTTGGGAGATTTTGATAAGAAAACGAAAAAACACAGAGAATAAAAGGATGGAAAAGAGCGGTGACATATTCTTTTGGATGGGCAAAAGAAGTTGCATCTTCCCTAATATGAGATTTGGTGGTATAATAAAGTTTATAACTCTGATCATTTGAGGGCGTAAATATGAAACAGAATGTAAAATTAAAAGGGCAGTTAAGACTTTATATACAATGGCCGGCAATTATGACGCTCCTTCTGATTGCCATGGATATCTGGATATTTAAAACAGACAGGCGGGCAGGAGTGATCATGGCAGCGTTTGTTGCCGTATATGCGGTGATTGTATTTATTTTGTATTTTTATAATAAGTCACTGATCCTGGCTGATTTGGTGGAATTTGCTGCGCAGTACGGAGTGGTGCAGAATACACTGTTAAAAGAGCTTGCAGTACCGTATGCCATTACATTGGAAGACGGAAAGATTATGTGGGCAAATGATGTTTTTCTGGAAGAATTTTCGAAAAGTTCTATTAAAGACGTATATATGAAGGAATTCATTCCTGATTTGCGGAAAGGAAATTTCCCAAATGACGAAAACAAAAAAGTATTGGAAGTTAAGGTAGGAGAGCGCTGTTATCGTGCAGAATTAAGGCGGGTATCCGTGGAAGGATTTGTCGAGACAGAACAGCTTTTTAAGCTTCCTCATGATAAAGAATATTTTATTTCTGTATATCTGACGGATGTGACTGAGCTAAATGCTGTTATCCGGGAGAATGAAGATCAAAGGCTGGTGGCTGGTCTTATCTACATAGACAATTACGAGGAAGTAATGGAAAGTGTAGAAGAAGTAAGACAGTCTTTATTGCTTGCATTGATTGACCGTAAGATTAACCAATATATCGCAGATATGAATGGAATCGCCAAGAAACTGGAAAAGGATAAATATTTTATCGCGATCCGGAAAGAGTATTTTAAAAAGATTGTTGAGGATAAGTTTTCTCTTTTGGATGAAGTCAAGAGCGTGAGTATTGGAAATACGATGCCTGCCACACTTAGTATTGGGCTTGGAATGAGCAAAGACACATATGCGCAAAGTTATAATTACGCGCGTGTTGCCATTGATCTTGCATTGGCCAGAGGCGGTGATCAGGCGGTGATCAAGGATAAAGAAGGAATCAGTTATTACGGTGGAAAGCGTGAGCAGACATCGAAGAATACTCGTGTAAAAGCAAGAGTAAAAGCTGAGGCGCTGCGTGAGTTTATTGCGGTAAAAGATAAAGTGATCGTTATGGGACATAAGATTACGGATGTGGATTCTTTCGGTGCCGCTATGGGTATTTACCGTGCAGCAGTAGATTTGAAGAAGAAAGCTCATATTGTGATCAATGATATTACTACTTCCGTGCGTCCATTGTACGAAGTATTCCGAAATAATCCGAAATATCCGGAAGATTTGTTTATTACATCGGAAGAAATTCGTTATTATGTAGATGAGAATACGATGGCGGTTGTGGTAGATACGAATAAACCGGAGATGACAGAATGCGAGGAGCTTTTGAAGCTGGCAAAGACGATCGTAGTACTTGACCATCACAGACAGAGCAGTACGGTGATCGAAAATGCAGTGCTGTCTTATATTGAGCCATATGCTTCTTCTGCATGTGAGATGGTAGCTGAAGTATTACAGTATATTGTAGATGATATCAACTTGACGCCGATGGAAGCAAATAGTATGTATGCAGGGATCATGATCGATACAAACAATTTCATGAACAGAACGGGCGTGCGTACTTTTGAAGCCGCTGCATTCTTAAGACGCTGCGGTACGGATATCACATATGTACGAAAACTATTTCGTGATGATATGGAAGCTTATCAGGCAAAAGCAGAGATTATTGGAGGCGCGCAGATCTACCGTCAGGAATTTGCGATTGCTACATGTGAAAATGCAGTAATCCAAAGCCCGACAATTATCGGAGCGCAGGCTGCCAACGAACTTTTGAACATTGCAAATATTAAGGCCTCTTTTGTTCTTACGACCTATAATGGAAAGATATATATCAGCGCCCGGGCGATTGATGAGGTAAATGTACAGGTTATTATGGAACGGCTTGGAGGAGGCGGTCATATTAATATTGCCGGCGCACAGTTTGGGCATACGGATATGGGACGCGCGCTTTATGATTTGCATACAGTAATTGATGATATGATAGGACAAGGGGACTTGTAAAAGAGCGCTATAGGAGGACTTAAAGAATGAAAGTAATTTTATTGGAAGACGTAAAATCTCTTGGAAAAAAGGGAGAGATCGTGAATGTAAATGATGGTTATGCAAGAAACTTTATTTTGCCGAAAAAGCTTGGCTTGGAAGCGACAAATAAAAACTTGAACGATTTAAAGTTAAAGAGGGCCAATGAAGAAAAAGTAGCGCAGCAGCAGCTGGAAGAGGCGCAGGCGTTGGCGGCAAAATTAGAAGCAGGTAAAGTGAAGGTTGGAATTAAGACAGGAGAGGGCGGAAGAACTTTCGGTTCTGTATCTTCTAAGGAGATCGCGGCAGCGGCAAAAGAACAGTTAGGTTATGATATAGACAAAAAGAAGATTCAATTGAAAGAAGTATTAAAGACGCTTGGAACACATGAGGTTCCGGTCAAACTTCATACAAAGGTGACTGCAAAATTAAAAGTAGAAGTGGTACAAAGCTAGGAGGAGAGGTTCATGGAGGAAGCGCTTATCAAACGTGTGCCTCCGCATAGTATAGAAGCGGAACAATCTGTAGTAGGGGCTATGCTGATGGATAAGGAAGCGATTCTAGTCGCGTCAGAGATTATCCGGGGAGAAGATTTCTATCAAAGTGCTTATGGAGTGATGTTCGATACGATGGTAGAACTTTATACTGAAGGGATAGCCGTGGATCTTATCACTCTTCAGAATAAGCTGAAGGAAAAGGATGTTCCGCCGGAGATTAGCAGCCTTGAATTTGCCAGAGATTTGCTCACAACGGTACAGACTTCTGCTAATATTAAATATTATGCGGAAATCGTGGCGGAAAAGGCGACATTGCGCCATATGATCAGGTTAAATGAAGAGATTGCAAATGCATGTTATCTGGGGAGAGAACCGTTGGATGTCATTTTAGACACGACGGAAAAGAAAGTATTTGAAATCACACAGAAAGGGCGAAGCGCAGGAGATTTTACGCCGATACATGAAGTGGTTTTAAGGGCGCTTGAGCGTGTGGAAAAAGCTTCTAAGAACAAAGGAAGTGTGACGGGGATTCCGACGGGATTTATTGATCTTGATTATAAAACATCCGGACTTCAGCCATCGGATCTTATCCTAGTTGCGGCGAGACCTTCTATGGGAAAGACGGCATTCGTATTAAATATTGCACAGTATGCGGCGTTTAAACAACATAAAGCGGTTGCAATCTTCAGTCTTGAGATGTCGAAAGAACAGTTGGTGAACCGTCTGTTTTCATTGGAATCTCAGGTAGACGCGCAGCTTCTTAGAACAGGGAATTTAAAAGACTCTGACTGGGAAAAGCTGATAGAAGGGGCTGGAACCGTGGGGCAGTCAAGATTGATCATTGATGATACCCCTGGTATCTCGATCACAGAGCTTCGTTCAAAATGCAGAAAATATAAAATGGAACAAGGGTTGGATATTATCATCATTGATTATCTTCAGCTTATGACCGGACGCGCAGGTAATAAGAATGAATCGCGACAGCAGGAGATTTCTGACATCTCAAGGGCGTTAAAAGGCGTGGCGAGAGAATTGAATGTTCCGGTAATCGCGTTATCTCAGCTTAGCCGTGCCGTGGAGCAAAGACCGGATCACAGGCCGATGCTTTCGGATCTTCGTGAATCCGGAGCGATCGAACAGGATGCGGATGTTGTAATGTTTATCTATCGTGATGATTATTATCATAAAGATACGGAGACGCCAAACGTAGCAGAGATCATTATCGCCAAACAAAGAAATGGTCCGATCGGAACGGTGAATCTGACCTGGCTTCCGAACTATACAAAATTTGCAAATTATATACGTCAGAATTAAGGAAAATCTGGAAAAAGAAAGAAGATTCAGGGAAAATTTGACGAAAGGAAAATGACCTTAAGATGCTTATGTTATGGTATGATATACTTGTACATAAGCATTTTCATTGTTTTGTGCAACTTATTTAAAATAGGGGGTGTTTTCATGGGAGAGGTTCGTTACATGATTTCTGAAGCATCGAAGAAGGTAGATGTAGAAGCCCATGTATTAAGATACTGGGAAGAAGAACTGGAACTTCCAATCGAGCGTACCGAGATGGGTCATCGGTACTATACAGAAGATGACATCCGATTGTTTCACTGCATTAAGCGGTTAAAAGAACAAGGCATGTTCTTAAAAGAATTGAAAGAAGTAATCCCGGATTTACTTAAGACCAAGAAAGGAATGGCGCAAAAAGCAGTGCAGGATCAGACAACAGAGAACTTGAATGAGGATACAAAGATAGAAAAAACACCGGAAGCGGTAACCCAGGTAGAAAATCTGATCAGCAGTATCATGAAGGAAACTTTATTAGAGAATAATGAGGTCTTACGTCAAAAGGTTGGAGAATATGTTTCCGAAAAAGTAATTAAAGAGATGGATTATCTGTTTCAGGCGAAAGAAAGACAAGAAGAAGAGCGATATCAAAAATTGGATTGTTTGATCAGGCAGCAGCAGATGCTGCGTAAAGAGACGGCAAAGTCATTTGCCGCAAGACGCTTGAGAAAGCTGTTTGGTACAAGCCTTACTTAGTAGAAGATGAGGGTACAAAAAGGGGGAATTGCATCTGCAATCCCCCTTTGCATGTAGTTAATCTGCAAATTATTTATTATTCAGCAGAAATTGCTCCTGTTGGGCACTGTGCTGCACAAGCACCACAATCAACACAAGCATCAGCATCAATCTCATAATGCTCAGATCCCTGGCTGATAGCACCAACTGGACACTCAGCTTCGCAAGCGCCGCAGCTTACACATTCATCACTAATTACGTGTGCCATGGTATGTATCCTCCTTTTTCTGGGTAGTCCCCGTGTTCGCGATAACAGAAAGTATAAAGACCAATCCATATCGTTTGTTTTATTTTAATACAAACAGTTCAAATATACAAGAGATAATCTGTTTTTAATTATGCTTGTAAGAAAAAGGAAGATAAAGATTATTAGAAAAAATTTAAGAAAAAATTTATGAATTTCATATGTAATTGGTGTATAGTATATGAGTATTGCAGTTTAAAGACATTGGGAGTTGGAGATATGAAAAAAGGAAGAAGAATTCTTTGTGTGATTTTAAGCGGAGCACTTCTCTTTGCCGGATGTACTTCTAAGAAAATGAACGAAGGCGAAGAACAGAAGAATGTAATAAATACATCAGGAAAAGAAAAAAATGAGCATCAGAGTAATCTGGATATGTTAAGACCAATGGCTTATGGTAATGTAGAGGGCTTGGATCTGGAACCAGGAACTTATATATCCGTGATCGGAAAGGCGAATGGTTCTCTTGCGTATTGGAAAGCAGTGGAAGAAGGAGCAAAACGTGCCGAAGAGGATATTAACAGGATGCTTGGATATAAAGGAGCGGATAAAGTAAAGGTAGTATACAGTGCGCCGGAAGAAGCAAATAATGCAGAAAGTCAAATTTATATTTTAGACGAAGAGTTAGCACTGTATCCATCCGCCATTGGAATCGCATTGATTGATGTGCAGTCTTGTACCGTACAGTTTGAGTCGGCTACCGACCAGGAGATTCCAATCGTTGCATTTGATTCAGGGACAAATTATCAGGGAATCGTTGCAAAATGTTCGACGGATAATGAAGCAGCAGCAAGAACAGCGGCGGCAAAACTTTCGGATGCGATAGAAGAAAATGGTGAGATTCTTATATTTTCACTGGATTCTTCTTCGGAATCACTGCAGACAAGGGTAACAGGGTTTCAAAAAGAGATATCACAGCATTATCAAGAAGAAAATGCAGATAATGTGTATCACATGAATGAATTAGAAAAAACCAAACAGGAAATGGCTGTAAAGCAGTGGCAGGAAGAAAATCCTTTGTCAGAAGCGGACATTGATTCTTCACATCCGGAGTTCGCGGCGAGGGTTGAGGCGATCGATGACAAGAGTGTCATAAAATACATCTTGGAGCAGCATCCGCAGGCGAAAGGAATCTTTGCGACTTCCGCCGAGACAACGAAGCTGATTTTAGAGGTACTTGAGCAAGAAGATGCCAGTGAAGCGATGAAAGCACTTAAAGTAGTAGGATTTGACGCGAGTCAGAAAGAACTCTCCATGTTGGAAAATGAACAGGTGGTCGGAGTGATTATCCAGAATCCATATGCGATGGGATACGCAACGGTAGTGGCAGCTGCCAGGGCGATTCTGGTGATGGGAAATGAAGCAGTGATCGATAGTGGATATACGTGGGTCACGAAAGATAATATGGAAAAAAAGACAATACAGAAGATGCTGTACTAGAGAGTGAAATTATGAGGGAGTAATATGGAGCAGTTAAGAGAGTTACTGGAGTCGTGCATAAATAAGGAGCTTATAAACGCGGTCTTAAGTAATCCAAAAGACAAAGAGGGAATACAAAAGGTAAAGGTGCGCCCGGTTCTTATGAAGGGCGAAATGGTGTTCCAGTGTGAAGAATTCCGGAATAATCAGGCATTTCATGTGAACTGTAAAGAAGATAAGATATGCGAAAGTCTGATGGAATATATGACAAGGATGCGTCAGATGCAGATTGAAACAAAGCGCCATACGGCGCTTGTTCTGGTTAGTAAAAAAGGAAAAGTGACAATAAAAAAGAAAACGCAGAAAAATCGTGAAAAAACGGCAGACCTATCACATAATCGAAAAAAGCAGTATATTCTGGAAGAGGGAATTGTGGTTCCATTTTTGCAGGATTTGGGGGTTATGACCGAGGAAGGAAAGATTGTCAGAGCAAAATTTGACAAATTTCGTCAGATTAATCGTTTTCTCGAGTTTATAGAAGATATTCTGCCACAATTAAAAAAAGAAAAAGAGACTACGATTCTTGACTTTGGCTGCGGAAAGTCGTATCTTACATTTGCAATGTATTATTATTTGCATGAATTGAAAGGGTACGATATTCGAATTATCGGATTGGACTTGAAAAAAGATGTGATCCAGTATTGTAATGGGCTGGCGGGAAAATATGGATATAAAAAGATTCAGTTTTTGGAAGGTGATATTGCAGAGTATGAAGGTGTCAGTAAGGTCGATATGGTTGTGACATTACATGCGTGTGATACGGCGACGGATTATGCGCTGGCAAAGGCGGTGGGATGGAAGGCGGATGTGATTCTTTCGGTTCCGTGCTGTCAGCATGAGCTCAATGGCCAGATGGAGAATGACATCTTATCGCCGATCATGAAGTATGGACTTTTGAAAGAGCGTATGGCTGCGCTTGTGACGGATGGATTGCGTGCACAGTATTTGGAGCAGGAAGGATATGACGTGCAGGTTCTGGAATTCATTGATATGGAGCATACGCCGAAGAATATTTTGATTCGTGCAGTAAGAAATGAAAAGAAGAAAAAGACGTCAGATATGACAAAGCCATGTGAGGAATTTTTGCATGTGCAGCCAACGATAGGGCGCCTTCTGACCGAATATAAGGAAGATGTCAGGGAAACATAAAGAGGGGTAGGCAGATGAAAAAGAGAGTAATCAGAATCAGTATACTTATGGTGATTTTTATTACGGCGGTAGTAGTATTTAGTTTTCTTACCAATAAAGGATATGCGGCAAATATGACTGCAGATATAGGATCTGCGACATTGCCGCGTATTTCATTTGTGATGGAGGGCTATGAGGTCAATCCACTTGCCGGATATAAAAAGGAGATGGAGATAGCAACCATGCGTGACACGATAACACCGGTTCACGATGGTTTTTTGGAAGTGGCGGTGGACGCTTTCGGACAGAAAATAAAATCTCTTTCTTATGAGACGTTTACATTAGACGGACAGGAATTACTTGTCAAAGGAAAAGAAGAGGATATCAAACAGGGAGTAAAAATAGATGTATCCAAAGCATTGGAAGAAAACAAAGAAGCTGCTTTGAAAATTTCTCTGCAGACAAAAGAGGCCGGAAAGATTTCCTATTATACGAGGATTACACAGGGCAATGAGGTTCAGGCAAAGGAAAGTGTGGCGTTTGCCAGAGACTTTCATGAGAAAGCGATGGCAAAATCAGATGAATGCAAGATGCTGCTCAAAGCAGAGTCGAATCGTACATCAGATTTCTCTACGCTTAGGCATATCACGAAGAATTCTGGTTTGGAGTATGTACAGTGGGCAGACCTGGAACCAAAGGTAAAAGGTGAGATTACATATAATATTCAGGAAAGCAATGAAAATTATCATTGTATCGTGATGTGTTATCAGGTAGTGTGCAAGATGCAGGAGGAGGAAGAACTATATAATGTAAAAGAATTTTTCCGAGTGCAGCATGTCAAAGAAGAGGTGGAGCTTGCAGATTATGACAGAGTGATGAATCAGGTATTTGACAATAACAGTCAGGCGCTGGATCATGAGGGGATTAATCTAGGACTTGCACCGGAGCAGATAGAATACTTGGCGAATGAGAAAGGAACCATCGTTTCCTTTGTACAAGAAAGGGAAGTGTGGAGTTACAATAAGGAAACGAATATATTTTCCCGCATTTTTAGTTTTGCCGATGCCGAGGGGAATGATATCCGCAATCGCTATGACCAACACGCGGTACAGTTGATTTCTATGAGCGAGGATGGAAGTGTGACATTCGCTGTGATCGGATATATGAATCGGGGAAGGAACGAGGGATTGGTAGGCGTTGCGATCTATCGTTATGATGTGGACAGGAAGTTTATCAAAGAAGAAGCCTTTATCCCAAGCAGCAAATCATATGCATTTACGAAGGATAGCCTTGGGAAGCTTATGTATTATAGTGATAAGCAAAACAACTTGTATATGATGCTTTATGGAAGTCTTTATGAGATTCAGCTGGAGAATGGCGAAAAAAGGATCATTGTAGAGAAGATGGAGAATGGACAATATATGGCATCCGAGGATGGGCATCTTTTTGCATACCAGAAAGATGGCGGTCTTTATGACGCAACAAAGATCGCGGTACTTAATCTGAGAAATGGTAAGGAATATGTTGTGGAAGCGGAAGAAGGTACATATATTCGGCCGCTTGGGTTCATTTTTAATGATCTTATCTGCGGTTACGCGAAAGCAGAAGAACAGGGGAAAAATGTATCGGGAGAAGTCGTATATCCGATGCATCAGGTGAATATTTTAAATACAAAGGGAAAGCCTGTAAAAATATATTATCCTCAAAATGGATATGTACTGGACATATCAATAGAAGGCAATCAGGTGATACTCAATCGGGTAAAAAAGGAAGGCGACATCTATACCGATATCGAACCGGAATATATCACGAATAATGAAGAGAAAGAACTGGGAAAGATTGGGCTAGGATCGTACGCAACAGCAGGAAAAGGAAAGCAGATGCGTTTGCAGTACAAAGATTATATTAATAATAAGAACCCGAAGTTTTTGAATTTAAAATCTGCGTTGTTTGAAGAACCAATACAGATTACATTTGATATGAAACCTGAGAAAGATAGATGTTATGTATACAAAGCCGGAGAGTTAAGAGGAATCTATGAGAAAGCCGGAGAGGCGATCATAGCCGCAGACGGGATATCAGGTGTTGTAGTTTCGTCCGGACAGGCGTATGTGTGGGAGAGAGGAAATCGTGCACTGCGTTATGAGATTAAGGGTGCAGAAAAATTTGGTGTTGCAAAAGGGGAAAGTACACTGGCTGCCTGCGTGCAAAAAATGATGGATATGGCGGGGGCCAATGTCGATGTAAGTGAAGAGAGAGCATCCGGGAAATCGGTGCTGGAGATTATTGATACGTATTCGGGTGGAGAGGCAGTTGATCTGACCGGATGTGAGATAGAGCAGATTCTTTATATCATAGGACGAGGGACACCGGTGATTGCATTTACCGATCATGAGAATGCGATATTGCTTGTCGGCTATGATCAAGGATATGTCACCTACGTGAATCCGGCAGATGAAAGTAAAAAGACGGTCTTTTGGGATAGAGTAAAGGAGATGTGTGCAGACGGCGGGAAGGTTATGGTCGGATATGTAAGATAAGTTCTGACGCATGAGTGCGCTGAAGATGAATTTTGAAGTCGTCCTTGAATCCTAGTATCAGATATGCTATAGTAGAGATACAAAAAGAACAACCGCGAAAGTGGTTGACTAATAAGTTAAGTATTAGACCGCCCTTACTCGTCAAAGTACAAGGGCGGTTTTGCTATGCTGAAAACATTATCTGATAAACGCAAAAACGAATGTCAGCAATGCAAGAATGAACATTCCAAAAGCCATCAAATCTTTGAAGTCAAAAGGTTTTTTATCCATCAGCACCACCCCCATTCTATGTAGAATAGAAGTCATCCACCCTGTAACACGATTGTTCTATAGATAGCATAACATAAGAGTTTTAACTATTCAATATCTTGTTACTATATTCAGAATCTTTGCGGTTGTCAAATAATCCTTTGTCTTGGAAGAATCTTGAAAAAAGGATGGTGTAAAACAGACAGAGTATGATATAATATACTGGTATGGTAAAATTATCGAAGAGGAGTGAGCAGAATGGAATTCACAACAGTGAAAGAACTTTATAGAAATAAAGATGCATATTTAGATAAAAAAATCACTATCGGAGGCTGGGTGAGAAGTATTCGTGATTCCAAAACATTTGGATTTATCGTAGTGAATGACGGTTCTTTTTTCGAGGCGCTTCAGGTAGTGTATCATGATGCTATGGAGAATTTTGCAGAGGTTTCTAAGTTAAATGTAGGAGCAGCGATTATTGTGACTGGTACGCTTGTGGCAACTCCGCAGGCAAAACAGCCATTTGAGATCCAGGCAGATGAGATCGTGATCGAAGGAGCGTCTGCGCCGGAATATCCGCTTCAGAAAAAGCGTCATAGCTTCGAATATTTAAGAACGATTGCACATCTGCGTCCGAGAACGAATACATTTCAGGCAGTATTCCGCGTACGTTCTCTTTGTGCATATGCGATTCACAAGTTCTTCCAGGAGAGAGGATTTGTGTATGTGCATACACCATTGATTACAGGAAGTGACTGTGAAGGTGCAGGAGAAATGTTCCGTGTAACGACGCTTGATATGGAAGATTTGCCAAAGAATGATGATGGCAGTGTGGATTATACAAAAGATTTCTTTAATAAAGAGACAAGTCTTACGGTAAGCGGCCAGCTTAACGGAGAGACATATGCTCAGGCATTCCGTAATATTTATACATTTGGTCCGACTTTCCGTGCAGAGAATTCCAATACAACAAGACACGCGGCAGAGTTCTGGATGATTGAGCCGGAAATCGCGTTTGCAGACTTGGAAGACAATATGATTCTGGCGGAAAGTATGTTAAAATATGTGATTCGCTATGTGATGGAGCATGCGCCGGAAGAGATGAATTTCTTTAATTCCTTCGTAGACAAAGGATTGATAGAAAGACTGAATAATGTCGTGAATTCAGATTTTGCAAAGGTAACTTATACAGAGGCAATCGATATTCTTTCAAAGAATAATGACAAGTTTGATTATAAAGTGACATGGGGCTGTGATCTGCAGACGGAACATGAGCGTTATCTGACTGAGGAGATATTCAAACGTCCGGTGTTTGTAACTGATTATCCAAAGGATATCAAAGCATTTTATATGAAGATGAATGAAGATAATAAAACAGTAGCAGCAGTGGATTGTCTGGTTCCTGGAATTGGTGAGATTATCGGCGGAAGTCAGAGGGAAGATGATTACGAAAAGCTTCTGAAACGTATGAATGAGATGAATTTGAACCCAGATGATTATGAATTTTATCTGGATCTTCGTAAATATGGTTCTACAAGACATGCAGGTTTTGGCTTGGGATTTGAAAGATGTGTGATGTATCTTACAGGTATGTCCAATATTCGTGACGTAATTCCATTCCCAAGAACAGTGAATAACTGCGAGTTATAAAAATGGTACGGCGTCAGGGAATAAGGGAACTCTGGCGCCTTTTGTTATTTTATAAGGAGGGTGAGTATGCAGCATATTTTGGTAGTGGATGATGAAAAGGAAATTGCAGATGTTATAGAACTGTATCTGCAGAATGATCAGTATAAAGTGTTTACATTTTATACAGGAAAAGAGGCCTTGAATTGTATTGAAAATGTAAGGATTGACCTGGCGATTTTGGATGTCATGCTGCCGGATGTGAACGGGTTTGATATTTTGAAAAAAATTCGCGAGAAATATACGTTTCCGGTAATGATGCTGACTGCGAAGGCGGAATACATGGATAAGATTACCGGATTGACGCTGGGAGCAGACGATTATATTCCAAAACCGTTCAATCCATTGGAGTTAGTGGCACGTGTAAAGGCCCAGCTTCGCCGTTACACGCAGTATAACGAAGGGACAAAACAGATGGGGGATATCATAGACTTTGCTGGTTTGGTTCTGGATCGTAATTCCCACGAGTGTACATATAATGAAAAGCCGTTGACGCTGACACCTACGGAATTCGATATTTTGTGGTTGTTATGTGAGAATCGTGGAAAGGTCATAAGCTCAGAGGAATTATTTGAAAAAGTATGGCATGAGCAATATTATAAGAACAGTAATAATACAGTGATGGTCCATATCCGGCATCTGCGGGAGAAGATGAGTGGACCAACTGGGAAATCAGATTTTATTAAGACCGTTTGGGGAGTAGGGTATAAGGTTGAAGAATAATTATCGTAAATTAAAATTAAGTATCCTTTTGCAGACAGTGTTTGTCACGGCGCTTACCGTTCTTGCCGGAGGACTTCTGATGGAATATGTCGTTGATGGGACTTACAACGATCGTTTTACAAGGATGTTTGTAAATTTTATTATGAAATTCAATGTGGAAGAGCAGACAGCAATACGCTGGTACTGGAGACTGATTGGCGGAAATAAGCAGTTTTTTGTAGTAGTAGGTTTTCTTTTGTTGTTTGCTTTGTTTTTTTATGTGGCGCTCTCGAGGATGACAAAGTACCTGACGCAAGTAGAAGATGGTATTGAGAATATTATCTCGGATTCGGAACATCCGGTATATCTGATCACGGAGCTAAAACCGATCGAGGAGAGGCTGAATGAGATTAAAATGACATTGAAAAGACAGGAATTAGAAGCCATCGAAGGTGAAAAGAAGAAAAATGATCTGGTTGTATTTCTGGCACATGATCTGAAAACACCGCTGACCTCTATTGTGGCGTATTTAAGTATGTTGGATTCCAGGCCGGATATGCCGGAAGAAGAACGGATGAAATACACAAAGATTTCGTTGGAAAAATCGTTGCGGCTGGGAGAGCTGATCAGTGAGTTTTTTGAAATTACCAGATTCAACCTTCAGGATATTGTGTTGGAGCCTTCTGGATTTGATTTGTCCATGATGCTGGAACAGCTGGCAGACGAAGCATATGGCGTGTGTCAGGAAAAAGGTCTTGTGTGTACGGTGGAGACACAGGAAAACTTAAATGTAGAAGGAGATATCGATAAGCTTGCCAGAGTGTTCGACAATCTTTTGCGAAATGCAATCGCATATTGTCCGGCGTATTCGAAAATTGAAATTGAGGCAAGGGAAAAGGAAAATGGTATTGAAATTGTTTTTGCGAATGAAGGAGACAAGATACCGGAAAATGAGCTTAAAACAATTTTTGAAAAATTTTACCGGGTAGATAATTCCAGGTCAAGCGTTACCGGAGGAGCTGGGCTTGGACTTGCGATTTCAAAGGAAATCGTGGAGCTTCACGGAGGAAAAATCAGTGCCAGAAGTGGTGATGAGAAGACGGAATTCATTGTCTGGCTTCCGATGAAACAGACAGGGGGAGAGGAGAAGAAGGATGAAGTTTATTCACATGGCAGACGTGCATTTAGGAGCAGAACCAGAAGCAGGAAGAGCTTACAGCGAACAAAGAAAACAAGAGATATGGGATAGCTTTGCGGCAGTATTGAAGATATGTGAAAGGGAACGGATTGATTTTCTGTTGATTGCAGGTGATTTGTTTCACAGACAACCGTTGATTCGGGAATTAAAGGAAGTAAACTATCTGTTTTCGAAGCTTACATTTACAAAGGTTGTGTTTATTGCGGGGAATCATGATTATGTGAAACCGGAAGGATATTATAAGACATTTGTCTGGGCGGACAATGTCTATCCGCTTTTAGGTGATAAGATAACTTGTGCCAGATTCCCCAAAGAGAATGTCGGAGTCTATGGTCTGAGTTATCATCAAAAGGAGATCCGGGAGAATATATATGCGGGTCAATATGCTCCGGGACAGTTCCCGTATGAGATTTTGCTTGTGCATGGAGGGGATGAAACACACGCTCCGTTTAAGAAAAGTGAGCTTATGGATCTGGGTTACAATTATATTGCATTGGGGCATATCCATAAGCCTTGGATATTGGTAGAAAACTTTGCGGCTTATGCAGGAGCATTGGAGCCGATTGATAGAAATGATGTGGGAAAACATGGATTTATAAAAGGCGAGATGACGCCAAAAGGAACCATGGTCCAATTCGTTCCATTTGCAAAACGCGAATATGTTCATATGGAAATTGTGATAGACAAAGATACGACGAATATGGGGCTACGCGAGCAGATCCGTAAAAAGATTGAAGAGTATGGTGTACATAATCTTTATAAACTAATTTTGAGAGGGCACCATGATCCTGATATTATATTTGAGAAAGCAGGGCTCGATCAATATGGAAATATTTTGGAGATTGTAGATGATACTAATCCGGCGTATGATTTTGAAAAATTGGAAGAAAAAAATCAAAAAAATCTGCTGGGGAAATATATTGCCTGCATGAAAGGTGCAAAAGAGGGAAGCAAGGAATATCAGGCGTTGTATGAGGGAGTGCAGGCCTTGTTGGAGACAAAAAGGGGTTTTTAGATGAAGTTTGAACGACTTGTATTGAAGAATTTTGGAAAATTCCAGGATAAAGAGATCGTGTTAAAAGATGGAATTAATATATGCTATGGAGGAAATGAATCTGGAAAATCTACGATACATACCTTTATTGAAAGTATGATATTTGGAATGGAAAGAAAACGAGGAAGGGCGTCGGCTATGGACGATTTTTCCAGATATGAACCGTGGGAAAATAAAAATTATTATGCAGGCAGCCTGGAATTCGAATCTGGAGGAAAACATTTTTTATTAACGCGAAATTTTGACAAATATACAAAAGATGCAAAATTAATTTGCAAGGATGACGGAGAAGAATTAGGGATTCCGAATGGAGATTTACAGGAAATTTTAGATGGAATGGAAAAATCCATATATGAGAATACGATTTCACTGGCGCAGCTGGGGACAAAGATTTCAGATGAATTAATTACAGAACTTACGAACTATGCCGCTAATTATTATGCTGCCGGTGATCAGGAGATTCGTTTGGAAGCAGCGTTGGAATATCTCAAAGAAAGAAGGAAGGAAACACAAAAACGCCAGATAAGGGAAAGAGAAGAAAAGCAAGCAGAAAGGGAGCGTCTTGAGATGGAGGCTTCGTATGTTTGGCGGGATATTCACAGAATAGAAACGGAACTGGATGAAGTTCAAGGAACGTTAGAGGCTTATGAGACAAAGGAGCTTGAAAAGGAGAGTGCAAAGGCATATTACCAGCAGGAAGATTTAGATGAGACGGTGGAGGAATCAAAATGGCGCGTGCATCCGGTGGAGTTAGCGGGGATGTTTTCGGCAGTCGTATTATGCTTTTTGATTCTGCAGCGACCGTGGAGCTTTCTGTCTGCGATCGTTGTTGTCCTGGCATCGGGATTATATATTTGGAATCGTGTCAAAGATGGAAAACGAAAGCAGAGTCCGGAAGAAGTTTTGGAAGGAACGGAAGAACTTTCCAAGGAAAAGTTGGTGTGGAAAAAAGAACACCTCAAAGGGATGCTTCGGGAGAAACAGATTCAATATGAGAATCTTCGGGAGAAAGAGGAAGAATTGGATGAAATAAGTGATGAGTTCAAAGCGGCAGAACGAAGATGTGAAGCACTTGAGCTGGCAGCCGGGAAGTTGTCTGAGCTGGCCCAGGAGATTCAGAAGGAAGCTGGGGGAAAGTTTAACAAACGGCTAAGCGATATCTTCTCTCAGATAACGAAAGGGGCGTATGACAGAATCGCGATAGGGAAAGGAAGGGATGTAAAACTTTTCTGCAAAGACCGGATTGCAGATCTTAGGCAAGCCAGCAAAGGAACGATAGAACAGGTTTATTTTGCGCTGCGCATGACGGCGATAGAAGTGCTGTGTGAGGAAGAGTTTCCGGTGATTTTGGATGAGACATTTGCTTTCTATGACCAGGAGCGACTGGAGACAACGCTTCGATGGCTGTATAAGAATAAAAAACAAGTGCTGATTTTCACGTGTCAGACGCGGGAAATAGAAGCACTGGAATATATGGGAATTCCAACATCCGTAATAGAATTATAGGAGATGCCTGGGCATCTCCTATCACTTTTCCTAGATATTTATTATTCGATTTCTTCTCCGTTTTTAAAACGTTCCACAATATCCTGAATACGGCTGCTAGGATCGAGAATATCACTCAAAGAACCGTCGTGATTCAAAGTATCAATGACTAATGCAACATATTTGCTAAGATCACAGTTTACATAATATGGTCTGCTCAGTAATTCCGGGGTCTGATAAATCAAGTTCGTAGTAAGGATACCGTGTAATAAGCCTTCTTCATAAGCTTGATCAAATTTGTCGAGACCGTTAGTGAAAAGACCGAATGTGGCAGCGGCAAAGATACGGTTCGCTTTACGTTCTTTTAACTGCTTTGCAACATCCAGAATACTATCGCCGGATGAAATCATGTCATCAATAATAATCACATCTTTCCCTTCAACGGAAGAGCCTAAGAACTCATGAGCTACAATTGGGTTACGGCCATTTACGATACGCGTATAATCACGGCGTTTATAAAACATACCCATATCAATACCAAGTACATTGGCAAGATAAACGGCACGGCCGGTAGCACCTTCATCCGGGCTGATCGCCATGAAATGTTCGCTGTCAAGTTTGAGATCCGGGACAAATTGAAGCAGTCCTTTGATAAATTGGTAAGCCGGAGTTACGGTTTCAAATCCACTCAATGGAATTGCGTTCTGTACACGAGGATCGTGTGCATCGAAAGTAATGATGTTGTCAACACCCATAGCAACGAGCTCTTGGAGTGCAAGCGCACAATCTAAGGACTCACGGCTGCTTCTTTTGTGCTGTCTGCTTTCGTATAAAAACGGCATAATTACATTGATACGCCTTGCTTTTCCGCCAATAGAAGCAATAATTCGTTTTAAGTTCTGGAAATGATCATCCGGAGACATATGGTTTGTCTTGCCGGAAAGTGAATAGGTTAAGCTGTAGTTGAGCACGTCTACCATGATATACAAATCTTTTCCGCGGACGGATTCCTCGATGATTCCCTTGGCTTCGCCGGAGCCAAAACGAGGAACTTTCGCGTCAATAATATAATTATCTTTCTGATAGCCATTGAAAAGAATATCATTTTTGTATTTATGTACGCTTTCCTCACGCCATTGTACAAGATAATCATTTACTCTGTTACCCATTTCCTCGCAGCCGGCAACCGGAATAATTCCAAGTGAGCCAACAGGAATGTTGTTTAAAATTCGTTCATTACGGTGTATCATTCGTTTTCCTCCCTGTTCATCAATCGTTTTTGAATGCGAATATCATCGCCGGTGAATTTTAACATTGTATAATTGCTTGTAATCCTTGAGAAAGTTCTCTCAGAATATAGCTCTACTAAAGAGTCCAAAGATAAGTTTGTGGAAATAATCGTGGACTTTTTGCGAAGCAACCTCTCATTCAGACATAAAAATAATTGGGAAGAAGTAAATGCATTTGGTAATTCAGTTCCCAAGTCGTCAATAATCAAAAGGTTACAGTCAAAAATATGTTCGTTCATCATCTGAGCATCGGTGTCTTTTCCAAAACGGCTTTTTGCAAAAATATCAAAAAGCTCATAGGCAGAAAAATAGATGACAGAATAGGAACGATCCATTAACTCTGCAGCGATACAGTGTGAGAGGAATGTCTTACCAACTCCTGTATTTCCGTAGAAGAATAGATTCCCAAAATCTTGTGTAAACCGTCTGATAAAATCTTTGCACACATGAACATTGTAGTGAATCGTTTCCAGTGCAGACTTACCAGTCTTGGGGTCTATATGACTGTCAGAGTAATATTCATATGAAAAATTAGAGAAGTTCTCTTTTTTGAGAATCTCCTTTAAATTAGATTGTGTATAGAGTAAATCAATCGCATATCGCCTGAAACAGTGACATTTTTTAGTCCCGATATAGCCGGTATCCTTGCAATCCTTGCATTCGTACTGGATTTCCAAATAATCGGAAGGATAGCCGTGCTCGGTTAAAAGCCCTTCTTTTTTCAGCGACATATTGCGAATATCTGTTTTCAAAGAAGCAAGCGCCATAGAATCGCCCAGAAGAAGCTGCTTTGCTTTTTCTACGCTAAGATGGGATATCATATCGTCAATCTCTTTGATTTCCGGAATTTTTTGATAAATCTCTTCAAAGCGGCGAAGCTGGATATTCTGATGATATAATTGCTTTTGTTCATAGATGCGCATGATAATATCATACTGAGAATTATTAAGTGCCACAAGAATACTCCTTTGCCCAGATCATTAGTTGCTGTTCAGTAATTGTTTTTCCAGAGAATCCATATCGTAAGAACGTCCCTGGAAATTATTGAATTTTGTTGAAGTTACAGTTTTGGCTGTACGCCGCATCGGTTTTGTGTCTTTTTGAAAACCGGCGTCTGCTTTTCCGATATCAGATACACGGTGTACACCTGCATTTTTCCAGTTAATCAAAATCTTATCCGTATATTCGAAACTTGGCTGATGTATATTCGTGATAGTGCGGTTACATGCTTCCGTGATAATATCGAGCGAAAATCCGTAATCTTCTGTCCATCTGCGTATGTAGTCAAGTTCTGCAAGGGCAGGTCCTCTGCCTTTGATCCCAAAAGTATTCATGATCGTATAGCAGTTTTTGTTATAATGACTCGCATGTGTTCTTGCAGCCTCTACAGTGCTGATGTGTTCATCTGCCCAGGCAAGTCCTACTTTTTGGATGTAATGGATACTCTTATGTCCATTATCCACGCAGTATTCAATAAGATATTCGATTAAATCCACAGAAAAACCAAGCTCCTCATAAAAATAAGAGATGATATCCACATCCGTCTTGGTCAATACCTTGCCAAGATACTGTTCTGCTACAAACAGGAGCTGCTTTAGCTCTTTTTTGGATGTAGGAGAAGCAGGTGGTTTTTTCGGAGACTCTTTTGGCATTGGTTTTGGAGCAGCCGGTTTCACGGCTGATTCTCTGCGGGCAAAAGAAGAGGAGGTGCCAAGCTCGATGACAGACACCTTTCCGGTCTCATCATAACCCAGAGTAAGAAGTTCTTGCTTTTCCCAGTATTTTAGTGCACGAAGCACATCATTTTCAGTATAGTCCAGACAATCAGCAAGCATAGAGATGCTTAAAGCGCAATCCGGATTATTCAGATGACGCAAAAGTAAAAGGTATACTTTTACATATTCACCGTTTGCCTTAGGCATATACTGATCAATGAATTCATTCTCTATCGTAGTATCGTTATTACAACGTCGGTTCATAAGCGTAAGAGTCCGCATAGTTCTAGCCCGTCCCTTTCCAAAAATCTGATAGTAATGCATATTATAGCATTTAATAAAAAGACGTCAAAGAACTTTTTGCCTCAAAAAACAGGTTTTTCGTGGATAACTTTCTGTGGAAAATGTGGATAACTATTATTTTAGGAGAGATTCTCCAATATTTACAACATTTCCAGCACCCATGGTTATCAACAAGTCATCTTTTTTCACGTGTTTCAGAAGAAAATTTTCAATTTCTTCAAAAGAAGGAAGATAATATGCGTCAGCCCCCATGTTCTTTATATCTTCGGCAAGCTGTGCGGAAGACATGCCAAGCGTATCGGTCTCCCTTGCGGCATAAATGTCCGCCAAAACGACATGGTCTGCATGAGCCAGCGCGGAGACGAACTCCTTGTAAAGCGTCTTTGTGCGTGTGTAAGTATGTGGCTGGAAGACGCACCAAAGCTCTTTGTGCGGATAATATTTCGCTGCCTGCAGCGTCGCAAGTATCTCTGTCGGATGATGAGCATAATCATCCACAATCGTAAAGCCATTGCAGGTTCCTTTGTATTCAAAGCGGCGATGAGTTCCTTTAAAAGAAGCAAGCCCTTTTTGAATGACTTCCAAGGACAGACCAAGGAGTTCGGAAGCTGCGATAACGGAGAGCGCATTATATACATTGTGTTCGCCGGTTACGGACAATTGGAAACGACCGCATTCTGTTCCGTGTTTTACGAGAATGAAAGAAACATTTCCTTTTTCATCATAACTTAAGTCTTTCGCATAATAATCGCAGTCGGCCTGATGCCCGAAGGAAATGATCTGGCAGGAAAGGTCCTGTGTCAGTTCTTTATAATTTTCAATATCCCCGTTGATGATCAATGCGCCATTCTTAGGAAGCAGTTTCGCAAACCGATAAAAAGAGTTGCGGATATCATGGATATCTTTAAAAAAGTCGAGATGATCTTCTTCAATATTTAAGATAATCCCGATGCGCGGGAAAAATTCAAGGAAACTATTCGTGTACTCACATGCTTCTGTCACAAAAATATCGGATTTGCCAACACGGATATTGCCGCCAATCGCTTCGAGGATACCGCCCACAGAGATCGTAGGGTCAGTCTCTCCTGCGAGTAAAATGTGGGTCATCATAGAAGTTGCGGTTGTTTTTCCATGTGTACCGGAAATTGCAATCGGATTTTTATAATTATGCATCAGCTGACCTAAAAGCTGAGCCCTTGTCAGCATGGGAATCTTTTTTTCTTTGGCTGCACGCCATTCTTCGTTGTCCTCATGGATTGCAGCGGTATATACTACTAAATCAACAGTATCTGTAATATTAGAACTCTTTTGTCCATAATAAATGAGTGCGCCATGGTCTTTCAGATAGTCTGTCAAAGGGGATGACTCTCTGTCAGAACCAGATACTTTAAAGCCTTTTTCCAGTAAAATCTCAGCAAGTCCGCTCATACTAATCCCGCCGATTCCGATAAAATGAATATGGATCGGCTGTTCAAAATTGATGTGATACATGTTCATACGCTCCTAATTATTTTTGATATTTTGTCATATATTTTATCTTTCTATTATATTATAAACATATATGGATAAAAAACCAAGCATATTATTTTTGGTATAAATCAATAAAAAAAGGAAAAAAATTCTATATCTTTTGTAAAATGTGTTCACGTTAGTTCGAAAACGTGATATAATATAGAAACGAGATTACTCAGAAGGGGTGAGGAAATGATCAAAAAAGAAATGATTGCAATGCTTTTAGCAGGAGGACAAGGCAGCAGACTTGGCGTGTTGACAGCAAAAGTAGCGAAACCGGCAGTTGCATTTGGGGGGAAATACAGAATTATTGACTTTCCACTTAGTAACTGTATCAATTCAGGAATTGATACAGTGGGGGTTTTGACACAGTATCAGCCATTACGGCTGAATACGCATATAGGAATTGGTATACCATGGGATCTTGATCGTAATATCGGAGGAGTTTCAATTCTTCCGCCGTACGAAAAAAGTACAAACAGTGAGTGGTATACCGGAACAGCAAATGCAATTTATCAGAATCTTGAATATATGAGTACGTTCAATCCGGATTATGTGCTGATCTTATCCGGGGATCATATTTATAAGATGGATTATGAAGTGATGCTGGACTACCATAAAGAAAGTAAAGCTGATATTACAATTGCAGCCATGCCGGTTCCTATTGAGGAAGCAAGCCGGTTTGGTGTAGTGATTACAGATGATGATGGAAAGATTACCGAATTTGAGGAAAAGCCTGAAGTACCAAGGAGCAATCTGGCATCTATGGGGATTTATATTTTCAGCTGGCCGGTATTGAAAGAGGCTCTTATCAAGCTTTCCGAGCAGCCATCCTGTGATTTTGGGAAACATATCATACCATACTGTCATGAGAAGGGAAGCAGGATTTTTGCATATGAATATACGGGGTACTGGAAAGATGTAGGAACATTGAGTTCATACTGGGAAGCGAATATGGAGCTTATTGATATTATTCCGGAATTCAATCTTTACGAAGAGTTCTGGAAAATTTATACCAACAGTGATATTATTCCGCCGCAGTATATTTCTGAACAGTCTGTAATTGAACGAAGCATTATCGGAGATGGGGCGGAAGTCTACGGAGAGATTCATAATTCCGTGGTAGGTTCCGGCGTTACGATTGGAAAGGGAAGCATTGTACGCGATTCTATTATTATGAAAGATGTAACAATCGGACAAGGCTGCGTCATTGATAAGTCAATTATTGCAGAGAGTGTAGAGATTGGCGATTCCGTCACGCTTGGTATTGGTGCAGACGTGCCAAATAAGGAAAAACCGCACATTTATGCAGGGGGTCTTGTTACCATAGGAGAGAATTCCGTGATACCATCTTGTGTACAGATTGGAAAAAATACCGCGGTCAGCGGTATTACCGTGAAGGAAGACTATCCAGGAGGCGTGTTGGAAAGCGGTGAAACATTAATAAAGGCAGGTGAGCAGTGATGAGGGCAGTAGGAATTATTTTAGCAGGTGGTAACAGTAGAAAAATGCAGGAGCTCACACACAAGCGTGCTGTAGCGGCGATGCCGATTGCAGGAAGTTACCGCAGCATTGATTTTGCGCTGAGCAGTATGACGAATTCCCATATACAGAATGTGGCAGTCCTGACACAGTATAATTCCCGGTCCTTGCATGAACATCTGAATTCTTCAAAATGGTGGGATTTTGGAAGAAAGCAGGGTGGGTTGTATGTGTTTACACCGACGATTACTGTAGATAATGGAGACTGGTATCGCGGAACCGCAGATGCAATCTATCAGAATCTGGACTTTTTGAAGAGGGCTCATGAACCGTATGTAATCATCACGTCTGCAGATGCAGTGTACAAGCTGGATTATAATAAAGTTCTGGAATATCATATTGCAAAAAAAGCGGATATTACAGTTGTATGTAAAGAAATGAAAGAAGGAGAAGATGTAAGTCGGTTTGGAACGGTCCGGATGGACGACACCATGCGGATTCGCGAGTTTGAAGAGAAACCGCTTGTAGCGATGTCTTCGACGATTTCTGCCGGAATATATGTAATCAGAAGAAGACTTCTGATCGAATTGATCGAGCATTGTGCAGAAGAAGGCAGACATGATTTTGTGGCAGATATTTTGATTCGTTACAGGAATCAGAAGAAGATTTACGGATATAAAATGAAGGATTATTGGAGTAATATTGCGACTGTGGATGCATATTACCAGACGAATATGGACTTCTTAAAACCGGAGGTTCGTAATTATTTCTTTAAACAACATCCGGATGTCTATTCGAAAGTCAGTGATTTGCCGCCGGCAAAATATAACCCGGGAGCTGTTGTAAAGAACAGCCTAATTGCCAGCGGATGTATTATAAATGGAACCGTAGAGAATTCTGTTCTGTTTAAGAAGACATTTGTTGGAAATAATTGTGTGATTAAAAACTCTATTATCTTAAATGACGTTTACATCGGGGATAATACGTATATTGAAAATTGTATTGTCGAAAGCCGTGATACGATACGTGCGAATACTCGTCACGTTGGGGAAAATGATATTAAGATCGTCATAGAAAAAAATGAGAGGTACGCCATTTAGGCATAAAAACCCAATGGAAAGAGGAGAAAGGGGCGAAGACAAGTATGCAGATTACAGATGTACGCGTGCGCAAAGTTGCTAAAGAAGGAAAGCTAAAAGCAGTCGTATCCATTACAATGGATGAAGAGTTTGTGGTTCATGACATTAAAGTCATCGAAGGCGAAAAAGGACTTTTCATTGCGATGCCTAGCAAAAAGACAGCGGATGGGGAATACAGAGATATTGCACATCCGATCAATTCCGAAACAAGAGAGCGGATCCAGAGCATTATTCTGGAACGATACGAAGTAGCATTGCAAGAACAAGATGCAGAGGAATAACGAGTACAAAAGAGGTCAGGACATAATGTCCTGACCTTTTGTCAGAAGGAGAGTGTATTTTAGTCCGGGTGTTTAAAAAAAGCGGGTGTGATGGAAAAATGCAGCTCTTTGTTGGTCTTTGGATGTGCAAAGTCGAGCTGACAGGCACAGAGTGCAAGCTGCTGGTAAAGTTCGGAATGTGAAGCTGCGGGATTGTATTTGGTATCACCTTGAATCGGACAGCCGGCATGCGCCATCTGGACGCGGATCTGGTGATGTCTGCCGGTTTCCAGGCGGATATTTACAAGACAGCTGTCTTTTGACGCTTCGGCTACAGTATAATGGAGAATGGCCTGTTTGGCGCCTGGGGTGGCAGGGGTGCATACGCTGGATGAATTGGTCTTGGAGTCCTTGACCAGATAGTCAACCAATGTGCCCTGAGGCTTTGCAAGTCTGCCGGACAATAAGGCCATATAATGTTTGCCGAATCCAAAAGAGGTAAGCTGTTTTGTCAAAGCGGCAGCTGCCGGCTTTGTTTTTGCAAATACCAAGATGCCTTCTACCGGCTGGTCGAGACGATGAATAACCGCAAGATAAGGCAGCTTTTTCTTTGGGTCTGTCTTGTATATATGGTTTTTCAGGATACTGACCATATCAGGGATGCCTGTACGGGCGGTCTGGACAGCCAGTTTTGCAGGTTTATAGCATACAATAATATCATTGTCTTCGTATAAAATATCCGGTTTCATAAACAACTCCTTGGATTTTAAAATTTTCTTGACGTTTACGGGGGTATCAGGTACACTGAACAAAGAATAAGAGGGAGTAGCTTCCATTGAGAAAATCAGTGTAATGCGAAATCGTCATCACGATTATTTAAACATAATCCGGTTCGCATTGTCAATTAGCGAGACTTTTATTGCCGTATTGTTAGTAACAGTTCAGCCATGCACAAAGTCACAAAAATCTAAATTCAAACTTGTTTGAAAACGAAGATTTTTTGTGTACTTTGTATATGGCGCTCTGCCATAAGCGAGGATTTAGCCACGTATGTGGCGAAATAGGCTGCAAAGCAGCTAATCCGAGCTGTTATGGCTGAACTGTTACTATTGTTATGCCAGGGAGCATATTAGAGCGCAATAAGGTCTTTTTTTATGATATGGGAAAGTTTGTACTTTCCCATATCATAAAACGCTCCGCGGGATGCGCACTGCGGCGTACAATGAAGTTGTCGTATGCGACCGCCGCAGGCGCAAGAATGTGCGAAGCACATTCTTTGTTCTATGGGGAATTGGAGAATTTGAGTTTAAAAGGAGAAAAAAGATGACTTATCTGATGTTGGTAATAGGATTTATCCTGTTAATTAAGGGAGCAGATTTTTTTGTGGACGGAAGTTCGAGTATTGCAAAGCTTTTAAAAGTTCCGGCAATCGTAATCGGTCTTACGGTGGTTGCATTTGGGACAAGCATGCCGGAGGCGTCCGTAAGTATTACCGCAGCGCTGCAGGGGAAAAATGATTTGGCGGTTAGCAATGTGATTGGTTCCAATATTTTTAATCTTCTTGTAGTGCTTGGTGCGAGTGCGTTTGTCTGTCCGATCAAGGCGAATGTTTCCGTGTTGAAAAAAGAGTTTCCGTTTTCTATTATTGCAACGATTATATTGTTGGTGATGATGATACCCCTTTCTATAAAAGAACTGCTTGGCGGAAGCGGTGAATTTATACTGGGACGAGTGGATGGAATCGTTCTTCTGGTGTTGTTTGTTGTATTTGTGGCGAATGCGGTAAGAGATGCACTGAAGTACCGTAATGATTATAAAGAGAATCAGGAAGAGGAAATAAAGGCAATGTCGCCGGCAAAAAGCAGTGTTTATATTCTGGCGGGGCTTGCCGGAATCATTATCGGCGGAGATCTGGTCGTGGAGAGTGCAACAGATATCGCGCGAACCTTCGGGCTTAGCGAGACGTTTATCGGCCTTACGATCGTAGCTTTGGGAACATCGCTTCCGGAACTTGTGACTTCTTTGGTGGCGGCGAAAAAGGGAGAAAATGATCTGGCGCTTGGGAATGTAGTGGGGTCCAATTTGTTTAACATTTTACTGATCGTGGGGGCATCCTGTGCAATTTTACCGATTACTGTGCAGATGACGGCAATTTGCGATACGATCATCCTTGCTATTGTAAGCGTGATAGGATATGGCATGACGCTTAGCAAGGGAGAAATCAGTAAAAAAGAAGGCGCTGTTTTCCTTTTGATGTATGTGTTGTTTTTTGTATATATCCTGATGAGATAACTTGACAATAAAATTTATTTTGAGTAGAATACGATTTAATGGTGGCAGTGAAAAGGAGATAAAACATGGCAAAAGAAAAATTAGTCAAAAACATTACACCACGCGATGTGGATTTTGCACAGTGGTATACAGATGTTATTCGTGAGGCACAGCTTTGCGATTATTCGAGTGTAAAAGGGTGCCTTAATTATCTTCCGAATGGATATGCAATTTGGGAGTTGATTCAGGCGGATTTGGACAGACGTTTTAAAGAAACGGGCGTTGAGAATGTATATCTTCCAACCGTAATTCCCGAAAATCTGCTGAAGAAAGAAGAAGATCATGTAGAAGGATTTGCACCTGAGGTGGCATGGGTCACACATGGCGGCATGGAAAAATTACAGGAAAGACTGTGTATCCGTCCTACATCAGAGACAATGTTCTGTGATCTGTGGGCGAAGACGGTACAGTCATACAGAGACTTGCCGAAGGTATGGAATCAGTGGTGTTCTGTACTTCGCTGGGAAAAAACAACAAGGCCGTTCCTTCGTTCCAGGGAGTTTTTGTGGCAGGAGGGTCATACGATTCATGCAACATATGAAGAAGCGGAAGCAAGAACGATCCAGATGCTTCATGTATACGAAGACTGTTACAAAGAGACGATGGCAATCCCATTCGTATCCGGAAGAAAAGCAGAGAACGAGAAGTTTGCCGGAGCGCAGGATACTTATACAATCGAAGCATTGATGCATGATGGAAAGGCGCTGCAGTCGGCAACGAGTCATTTCTTCGGAAGTTCCTTCCCGGATGCGTTTGGTATTAAATATATTGACAAGAATAATGAACTTCAGAGCGTATATGAGACATCCTGGGGATGGTCTACAAGAAGTATCGGTGGTCTTATCATGGTTCATGGGGATGATGACGGGCTTGTATTGCCGCCGCGCGTAGCACCGGTAGAATGCCGTGTGATTCCGATTGCGCAGCATAAAGAAGGAGTGCTTGACAGAGCCTACGAATTGTTGGATGAGTTAAAGAAAGCCGGATACCGAGTGAAAATCGACGCATCTGAAAAGAGTCCTGGATGGAAATTCTCTGAGCAGGAAATTCTTGGTATTCCGACCCGTATTGAAATCGGTCCAAAAGATATCGAGAATAATCAGGTTGTTGTGGTACGCCGTGATACGCGTGAAAAAATCGTGGTATCTTTGGATGAGATCGCAGTAAAGCTTCGTGAAATTCTTGAAACGATTCAAAGCGATATGTATAAGAAAGCAGAAGAATTCTTGAATAACCATATTGACACAGCGGTCACGATGGAAGAAATTATTGAAAAATTTAAGAATAACCGCGGCTTTGTGAAAGCCTGCTGGTGTGGAGACGAAGCTTGTGAGGATGAAATCAAAGCGGTAACAGGCGGAGCGTCTACAAGATGTCTCATCGAGGACGAAGAGATGATTTCTGATACCTGTATTTTTTGCGGGAAACCGGCAAAACATATGGCTTATTGGGGAAAATCTTATTAATAAAATACGGATAGATAGAGTTAGGGGCGCAGTTTTGAACTGTGCCCCTAACTCTATGCTGTTACATTTCTTCACACGAAAAGAAGACTGAATATTCAGAAAATAATATTTGTGATAAAAAATAAATAAAATACTAAAAATAAAATTCAAAAAAGTGTTGACAAATAAAAGACCCGGTGCTATTATAATATCAATCCCAAAGAAAACATCCGAAACGGGAACTTCATATTCCAAGTAAGATAGAATGAAAAGTTCTCCGATATATATTATTTCTGACGAGAAAGGAAATGATTGAAGTGGGGGATGTGTTTTCAGAGGAAATCCGAAATCAGGAAGAGCGAAGTTTTCAAGTAAGAAGTATTTCTTGGAAAATGAATTTGAAAGAGAGGAGGCTTTTACCCTTGGACAGTTTAGAAAATAATATTCAATATGTTGGTGGTATGGCAAATGAAAAATCCTGTGATAGAAGCCTTTACCATAGATAGAAAAAGATAAAAATCCAGTAATTTTAAAAAAAGGGAACCGGAGAAGGGAAGCTGGAATAGAGAATATGTAAGAGGATTTGCAGACATATTGAAAATATACCACAATTGAAAAGTTTAGAGAATGTGTAAAGAAACATAAGCTAAAAGATTTCATGATATATATTTTACCATTCAGGGAAAGGTTATAGACGGAATAGCTAAATAAGAAAAAGAAAAGGGTTTAAGACCTGAAAAGTTATAGATAGGAATAGCCGAGTAGAAGGTAAAATAAGTTCGACAGAATATGTAAAATATTCGCTGAATAAAAGATGGGGCTTACAGGAATACAATATATAAATTTCCTCCGGTATATATAAAAAACATGAATTTAATAAAACTGAATAAATGATAAACCGTTATAATTTGTGAATTGTAACGGTTTATTTTTTGACATTACACAATGGCTATGCTAAACTGTATGTGTGAATTTGTCTACTTCTTAGTGTGACAAAAAAGAAAAATGCAGCCAGATAAAAACAAGAAATAAAAATAATTAATAGAGGTGAGAACGTTGGATAAATATGAATATCGCGTAAAAACAGAGCAAATGCTTGAGTATGTAAACAAGAAAGCCTATGATAAAGCAATGGAAATTGCGGATACAATAGACTGGCGTAAAGTGAAAAATATTCCTATGCTGAATTCTGTAAGTGAGATTTATGAGGTGAATGGGGAATATCAGAAGAGCAGAGATGTATTATTTATCGCTTATGACCGTGCACCAAGCAGTAGAAAGATTGTTTACAGACTGGGAATCCTTGCATTGAAAATGAATGATATCAGTGAGGCAATGGATTGCTATGAGGAATTTATAGGAGTAGCGCCAAAGGACCCGAATCAGTTCATTTTACGTTACAAGATCCTGAAAGCACAGAAAGCTCCGGTGGAGCAGCAGATCGATGCTTTGGAGGAGTTTAAAAAAGCAGAGTACATAGAAAAGTGGGCATATGAGCTGGCAAAATTGTATCATGAAGCGGGAAGAACAGCAGAATGTCTCGAAGAATGCGATGACTTGATTCTTTGGTTTAGTGAGGGGAAATATGTTTATAAGGCTATGGAATTGAAGATGCGTTATAAACCGCTGACGCCATTGCAGAAGGAAAAATATGAACAGCGTTTTGAAGACAAAAAGAAAAAAGCACCGGTAAACGAAGCGGAGGAAAAAACTGCAGAAGAGCAGGAGACGAAGGAAGCGCCGGCAAGTACGGCAGAGGTTGAAAGCGACCTGGAAATGGCAAGCGACATTTTAGAGATAGAAGAAGAGCGGCCAGTGGAAAAGCAGATCACAGGTCAGATGAGCATCGAGGAGATTTTAGAAGGCTGGGAAGCGAAACAAAAAGAGATCGTGGAGGCGAATGAAGAAGCCAGACGAAATGAAAGTGCTCAGAAGATTATTGAGAAAGCTCAGAAAAAACTGCAGGACACAGCATCTATTTTGCCAGAAGAAATACAGCGTCTGATTGATGATATTGAAAATGAAGCGGAAGGCAGTGCGGCAGAAGAAGAGCCAAAAGCAGAAGAGCCGGTCGAAGAGGAAGAAGCATTTGAAGAAGAACCGATTGAGAATATGGGTGCACTTGTAGAGTCATTAACTGTGGATGATGACGAGTACGAGGAAGAAGATTACGAAGAAGAGGACTACGAAGAGGAAGATTACGAAGAAGCAGAGTATGAATCCGAAGAGGACTACGAGGAAGAGGATTACGAAGAAGCGGAGTATGAATCCGAAGAGGACTACGAGGAAGAGGATTACGAAGAAGCAGAGTATGAATCCGAAGAGGACTACGAGGAAGAGGACTTCGAAGAAGCAGAGTATGAATCCGAAGAGGACTACGAGGAAGAAGATTATGAAGAACCTGAGTATGAAGCTGAAGAGGACTACGAGGAAGCGGAATTTGTAGAAGAATCGGAAGAAATCGAAGAAGTATATGATGTCTTAAGTGATGAGACAGAGATAGAGGATCCTGCGTTTGAAGAAGTGACGTATGCGGAAGAAGAACAGGTTGAATTTTCCGGTTTGGACAGCGATGATGAGGAAGAGCTGTATGACGATGACTTTAACGAAGCGTATGAAGACATTGAGGATGAAACGGAAGAACCGGAAGAAGCTGCGACGGAAGAAGAGCCGATAGAGATTGAGGAACCGAATCCGCAGGTAAAACGTTCTCCGGGCGGCGTTGTATATGATACTGGATTTGTTGTTCAGGGGAGATATGATCTGGAAGCGCAAAGTGAGATTGGTCTTAAGGCAGGATTGACAGAAGAACAGAAGAGATTATTTTCTTATTTCGTGCCGATACGAGGTATGAGTGAGCAGTTGGTAGAAGTGCTCGATGCAGATAAGAAATGCAAAAATCGTTTTGGAACATCCAGGACAGGAAATCTGTTGATTATCGGACGTAAAGGTAGCGGCAAGACTGTTTTAGCGGTAGATGTTGTAAAAGCGATCCAGAAGCAAAGAAAGATCAAACAGGGGAAAGTTGCGATCATTACAGGGGAATCTTTGAACAAGAAAGAGCTGACCGGTATTGTGCAGAAATTAAAGGGCGGAGCTTTGATCATTGAAAAGGCTGGAAAATTAAATGCCAGAACGATTCGTGAATTGAATGATCTGATGGAAGAACAGACCGAAGAATTGTTGTTTGTTTTGGAGGAACAGAGAAAACCGCTGGAAAAAATGTTGAATTCTAATTTGGCCTTTAAGAAAAAGTTCACGTCAAAACTGGAACTCCCGGTATTTATCAATGATGAACTTGTTACATTTGGTCAGACTTATGCGAAAGAAAACGGATATCGTATTGATGAGATGGGTATCCTGGCATTATACAGCAGAATAGATATGATGCAGAAAGAAGATCATGCGGTGACGGTTGCAGAAGTGAAAGAAATCATGGATGAAGCAATTGCACATTCACAGAAGGCAAATATGAAACATTTTGTGAAGCGTGTATTTGGTAAGGGAACGGATGATACAGATAGAATCATTTTGAAAGAAGACGATTTTAGAATTTAAACAAAAAAAGAAGAAAAGGGTTTTGCAAATTTGTGAAAAAAGTTGCAAAACTCTTTCTTTTTATCTGTGGCTAAAGTATAATGTACCTATAATGCGGAAGCGAAATGGAGAGTGAGCATATGGCAAGAAAAAAAGCTTATGAAATCGGAGAACTTGACCAGTATTTGTTTGGGCAAGGAACACATTATGAAATCTACAAAAAGCTGGGTGCCCATCTTGTGAAAGATGGAAAAAAAGAAGGCGTTTATTTTGCGGTTTGGGCGCCAAATGCAAAGACAGTATCGGTAGTAGGAGATTTCAATGAGTGGGATGTGACAGCGAATCCGATGCAAAGAGAGGAACCAGTCGGAATTTATACCTGTTTTGTCCCAGGGGTGAAAAAGGATGCATTGTACAAATTTTGTATTGAAACGCAAAAAGGCGAGTACCTGTTTAAGGCAGATCCATTTGCAAATTATGCAGAGCTGCGTCCGGGGACAGCATCAAAAGTTACTGATATCGGCAATTTAAAATGGACAGATAAGACATGGATGGAAAAGCGGGAAACATGGCGTCATACGGAATCGCCAATGTCTATTTATGAAGCGCATATTGGATCCTGGAAAAGACATCCGGGGCAGGATGATGATGGATTTTACACATATAGAGAGTTTGCACATGAGGCTACAGCGTATATGAAGGAGATGGGATATACCCATATCGAATTGATGGGAATTGCAGAATATCCGTTTGACGGTTCCTGGGGATATCAGGTAACGGGATATTATGCACCGACATCCAGGTATGGAACGCCGCAGGATTTTGCATATATGATCAATTATTTTCATCGCAATAAAATCGGCGTTATCTTAGATTGGGTACCTGCACATTTTCCGCGCGATGCTCATGGATTAGCAAATTTTGATGGGACGCCGACATTCGAATATGCAGATACGCGTAAAGGCGAGCATCCGGATTGGGGAACCAAGATTTTTGATTATTCCAAAAAAGAAGTGCAGAATTTTTTGATTGGGAATGCATTGTTCTGGATGGAGCATTATCATGTGGATGGACTTCGCGTGGATGCGGTAGCTTCCATGCTTTACTTAGATTACGGCAAACAGGACGGACAGTGGGTAGCTAATAAGTATGGCGGTAATCAGAATCTGGAAGCGATTGAATTTTTTAAACATTTGAATTCTGTTGTGCTTGGAAGGAATAAAGGCGCGGTTATGATTGCTGAGGAGTCTACAGCATGGCCGAAGGTGACGGATAAGCCGGAGAATGATGGTCTTGGATTCAGTATGAAATGGAATATGGGCTGGATGCATGACTTTACTGAATATATGAAACTGGATCCATATTTTAGAAAAGGATGTCATAATCAGATGACATTTGCGTCTAGTTATGCATATAGTGAAAAATATATTCTTGTACTTTCTCATGATGAAGTGGTTCATCTGAAATGTTCTATGATCAATAAGATGCCAGGACTTGGATTTGACAAATTCGCTAACCTCAAGGCGGGTTATGCATTTATGATGGGACATCCTGGAAAGAAACTGTTGTTCATGGGACAGGATTTTGCTCAGCTGCGGGAGTGGAGTGAGGCACGAGAGCTTGACTGGTATTTGCTTGGGGAGGAGTATCATCAGTATCTTCAGAATTTTACAAAGGATCTTTTGCATCTTTATAAAAAGAACAAAGCGATGTATGAGCTTGATTCTGTACCGGCAGGTTTTGAGTGGGTAAATGCAGATGACGGTGACAGAAGTATTTTCAGTTTTATCCGGCATTCAGAAGAAAATAAGAAGAATCTGCTGTTTGTATGTAACTTTACGCCTATGGCGCGTGATGATTATCGTGTAGGCGTGCCAAGAAGGAAACAGTACAAGCTGATTCTTAACAGCGATGAGAAGAAATACGGTGGAAAAGGTGAGGAACGTCCACTTGTATATAAAGCGGTGAAAGGCGAGTGTGATGGAAGACCATTTTCTTTCGCGTATAAATTACCGCCATATGGGGTTGCAGTATTTGAATTTTAAGCAAATCCCCAAAAAGAAAAGGAGGAATAAAAAAGTATGAAAAGGAAGAAACTATTGGCGATTTTACTTGCGGCAGCTATGCTCTGTCAGAGTACCGTTGTTTCGCTTGCAGGAGCGCCTAAGGCGGTAGAAACTACTGATATCGCAGCGCAGGCAGAAGAGATTCTCTCAAAGACATATTTGGAAGAGGAACGCAC
This sequence comes from uncultured Lachnospiraceae bacterium, assembly GCA_910585545.1. Taxonomy (GTDB): domain Bacteria; phylum Bacillota; class Clostridia; order Lachnospirales; family Lachnospiraceae; genus An181. The sequence goes on along the minus strand of CAJUFN010000002.1, from coordinate 163,876 downwards.
TTATGATGGAACTGCAGAATCAAGATACGCGATTCCGGATGAGGACTTAGAATTTGTGAAAAATCTTGGCAGTGCGGCGATCACGGTAAGCTTTAAGACAGAAAATACAGGGCTTATGTCACTTGCGGCAGTTAATTCAACGACCAGTACAAATCATTATATCTCCCTATATATCAGCGGCGGCAATCGCATCGGATTTGAGTTAAGAGACAGCGAGGGAGGAAATGATCACAGATATGTGGACATAGCTGATGTAAATCTTGCTGATAATAATTGGCATACGCTCACATTCATAGTGGCAGAGAATGAGGGATATAAAGTATATCTTGATCAGAAAAATGTTATGAATGTGTCAGCTTCTGCCACTCATTTTGTAAATAATATGGGATGGGAACCGACTTCCGTAACATTTGGCGGAGCTAACAGAATCAGTGGAAACAGTTATCTCTATACAGGAAGCATTAAAAATGCAAAGCTTTATAATGGGGCCATTTCTGAGGAGCAGGTGATCAAAGATCATGGAGGAGCAGTATTGGAAGAGCCGGTTCTTACATATGGACGCAGCGTAATTAACGGAACGAACGAAGGGATTGTGGCTAAGGATGAAGACGCAGCAGCGGTTGCTGCACTTACACAAGGAAGCTTTTCATTCGCATATAAATTGGATAACTTATCAAATGGTTTGAATGCATTGTTTGCGTTGTCGCAGAAGGATGCAGAAAACGGATATGGCGCAATGTATATCAATCCGGCAAATGGAAGGATCGGTATGGAGGTAAGAGATGGTTCTGGTCATCAGTTTGTGACAGCTGCGGATGGAGCTATGAACAATACGAATTGGCATACGGTAACGGTTACCTTTAGCGGAGAGGAAGTTGTCTATTATCTGGATGGTGAACTCGTAGGTTCGAATTCGGTGGAAGGCGTTCTTACCGGAAGTACATGGACACCGGACGCATTGTCTATCGGTGGTATTCAAAGAGCAGGTTCTAAGTGGGCATTTGGCGGAACGATTAACAGTGTACATGTATATGACTATGTGTTAAATGCAGATGAGGTTCGCCAGTTAAATAGAGATACAAAACCACAAGACCTTCCGGAGTATGAAGAAGGCGTAGTGAAGACGGAGGAATACGGCATTTTTGATATGGGAGATCAGGATGCTTTCAATTATCGTATTCCGGCGCTTGTTACAACAAAAGATGATGTCGTAATTGCGGCAGCTGACCAGAGAAATGATCATTGGTCTGACTGGGGAGATATTGATACGACTATTAGAATCAGTAATGATAAAGGTCAGACATGGAGTGATTTCAACAAGGTGATCGATTTGAAGTCTCAGCCATATGATACAGGAGCACAGTCGGCGTTTTTGATCGACCCGGTTATGATTTCGACAGAGTCCGGACGTGTCTGGATGTTGGTGGATATGTTCCCGGAATCTACAGGATTTTCATCTATTTCAACCGCAGGTAATGGATTTGTTGTGGCAGAGGATGGAAAGAGTTATCTTGAACTTTCAGATGCACAGGGCAATAAATATACGCTTCGTGGAAGTGAAGTATATGACGCGGCGGGGAACAAGACAGATTATAGGGTAGACGAAGGGTCCGGCGAGAATGCATATCATAACAAAGGTGATTTGTATGATGGCGAAGAATATGTAGGAAATATTTATTTGAGCAGTCAGCGTGCCGGAAATGATTCAGCACCGCTGCAGATTTTGAGAACATGCTATTTGTGGCTGACATACAGTGATGATAACGGGCAGACATGGAGTAATCCGGTGAACGTAAGTGGACAGGTTAAGGAAAGCTGGATGAAATTCTGCGGTACCGGTCCTGGATTTGGTATAGAGCTTAAGAATGGCGAACATGCAGGACGTCTTGTATTCCCGATTTATTATACCAACAATTCAGGTTTTCAGTCCTCTGCATGTATTTACAGTGATGACAATGGCGTGACATGGGAAAGAGGAATATCTCCGAATGATGCAAGGGGCGAAGATATGGGAGATTCCCAGAATCCTGAATTTAGCCAGCAGCTGACAGAGAGTCAGATTATTGAGTTAAACAGCGGAAATCTTCTTCAGTTTATGAGAAATACAGGCGGAAACGGAAAAGTTGCAGTCTCAAGAAGTACGGACGGTGGTGAGACATGGAGCGCTCCTATCAATACAGATGCTACAGAAGTATACTGTCAGTTGTCCGTATTACATTTTGGAGTGACAGAAAACGGAAAAGACAGAGTCATTATGTCCAACCCGGGCGGAAGCGGAAGAAATAACGGAACGCTTCGTATCGGTGAAGTGACTGAGACGGAGGATAGTTTCAGTGTTCAATGGACGGAATCGAAGATGTTTGCTCCGGGAAATTATGCATATTCTTGTTTGTCTGACATGGGTGAGGGCATAATGGGACTGCTTTATGAAAAGGCAAATACAATTAAGTTTACATCTTTTAACATTGATTTCATTAAGAGTGAAGTGAACTTATTAAACCCAAGGATTACCTCTGTAAGCTATGATGTAGTAAAAGAGACAGAGCATGAGTCCACGCTGCCAGGTGATACTTATATGTTCACTGCGAACATGGATCAAAATGTGATTGTGGAAGGAAATCCGCAGTTGCGTTTCAGATTGAATGGGGAAGCACGTTATGCAGACTATGTATCCGGCGGAAATAACGATACGGCAGTGGTATTTAAATATGTGGTGAAAGATGGCGATGAAGGGCAGATTGCATTCCGGGGACCAAAGATTATCTCTGATGAAAATGGTTCTGTAAGGAATGAGGCAGGATTGTCTGTAAGTTCTACGGATATGGAAGTAGACTTAGGATATATCGGGCAGGATCCATCTGATGATGAGAGAGATATTCCGTTAGATGGAGTCACAGCAACAGCGGGAGATTATCAGAGCGGAGAAGGTCCGGAAAGAGTACTGGATGGCGACAGCAATACTTTATGGCATACGGATTGGAATGGCGGACTTGGAAGAGAAGATCATTGGATCACGCTAAATCTTGGAAAATCTATGCTAGTGGATGGTATCAGATATCTTCCTCGTCAGAGCAGCGGAGACAATGGTAAAATTACAGAATATAAAATCCAGGTAAGCAGTGACGGTGAGAACTGGGTGGATGCGGCACAGGGCAACTGGAATACAGACGCAGCATGGAAAGCAGTGTCCTTTAAGGCGGTAGCTGCACAGTATGTAAAACTTATTTCCCTGGATGCAGTAAGCGATCAGGCAGACAATGATTTTGCATCGGCAGCAGAACTTCGCGTGACAGGCTCTGAGGAGATTCCGGTAGAGCCGGTGGAAACAGACAAGTCAGATTTGGAAGTCCTCTTTGCTTATGCGGGAGAGCAGATGGCAAAAGACGGGTATGCCAGTGTAATACCGGCAGTAAGGACGGCATTGGAAGCAAAATACCAGGAAGCAGAGGCGATTTTAGCGGATAATACCGTAAGCCAGGAGGAAGTCAATCAGGTATATAAAGAACTGCTTGCACTGGTACATATGCTTGATTTTATTGGCGGAGATAATAAGCCGCTGCAAACTCTGGCAGATGAGGTGAGAGATTTCTATCTTCCAAACATTGATAACTACACAGAAGAAACTGCGGCGGCACTTCAAAGCGCATATGCGAAAGCCTTGGAAGTATTGCAAGATGGCGAAAATGCATTAGCAGGAGATATTAAGACTGCGACAGAGGCACTTCAGAAGGCAATCGATGAGCTTGTGGAAGAAGAAGTAAAAGTAGATAAGAGCAGATTGCAGATGCTGGTAGATCAGGCGAAAGCAACTGATACAAGCGGTTACACCGAAGCAAGCGTAGCAACGATGCAGGAAGCATTGGCACTTGGTGAATTGGTTCTTAATACAGACGGTGTCAGTCAGGGATTGGTAGATACGGTAGCAGACGCATTGGAAGCAGCACTTAACGGATTAGAGGTCAAAGTACCGGAGAAAGAGCCGGCTGATAAGAGTGAATTACTTGAAGTATACAACTCGGTAAAAGATACAGAGTTGAAGGGTTATACAGCAGAAAGTGCACGTATATTCAGTGAGGCTTTAAAAGCAGCCGAAGCAGTACTTGCGAATGATAATTTGACCAAGGATGATCAGGCTGTGGTAGATAAAGTGACAGCAGTGCTCCGCTCAGCATATGCAGGCTTGACATTGGAAGCACCGGCAGTGAATAAAGATGCACTTAAGAAACTGATTGATAAATCTGTTTCGTTTGTAAACAACGAAGCAATCTATACAGAGGAGAGCTTTGCAATCTTTAAGGCAGCATATGATGCAGCGCTTGGCGTATACAACGATGATGCAGCAACACAGGATGCAGTGGATGCGGCGAGAGCAACATTGGAAGCAGCAAGACGTACGCTTCGTGAGATTCCAAATAAGGATAAGTTAGAAGAACTCATAGGAAAGATCAAAGAAGTAGACTTAAGCCTCTATGCAGCTAAGACTGCAAAAGCAGTGAAGGCAGCATACGCACAGGCAGTGGCAGTCTTCGAAGATGAGAATGCGACACAGGTCCAGATCGATCAGGCAGTGAAAGCATTGGAAGAAGTAGCAAAAGAGCTGAAAATAGAAGATAACACAGCAGTATCAGGCGGTCAAAAGTCAGAGGATGATAATAAAGTTGCTTCCGATACTTCCGGAAAGACAACTACGAAAAACAGCAATAATAAGACCGTAAAAACTGGTGATGAGGCTCCGGTCATGATCCTGGTTACAATGGCAGCATTTGGATTGGCAGTAGTAGTTTTTACAAAAAGAAAACGTTATGATGTATAAGAAATAATAAAAAACGGGCGCCGCATTTTATGTGCGGCGTCCGTTATTTTAACGTATTGCCATGATTTAAAATGCGATATACTTCGCAAAAAGAAGCACGGCAGGTTACCATCTTTTTATTGAGGCAAGGATTGTGATACATAAGATAGCAAAGTTTTCGACGAAAAGGAGAACAATGTTTCAATGGATTCACTCCTTGTGCTTTTATAATAATATATGCAGCAGCTATTTCCTTTTTGCAATCAATTTGCAGATTGGATTGCCCAGCGCGGAAAATTTTGCTTCATATTCGGTCATGATATTACCAATATTCATGTATGGGTCGTGGTGCAAATCATGTGTATGTTTTTCCAAAACATAGCCGGCTTCGACTACTTGTTCCAGAGAAAAATCGAACAGCGCAATATTGTCTGTCTTGAATTCCACAATTCCGTTATGTTTTAATACCTGATCATAGCAGGAAAAAAAGCGCGTAGAAGTCAGCCGTCTTTTTGCATGGCGTGCTTTTGGCCATGGATCGGAAAAATTAAGATAGATTTTGTCGATTTCTTCCGGTGCGAATACTTCCGGGAGTGTAGCTGCATCCATGCAGATAAAACGGATATTCGTTAGAGTATTCCATTCTTCTGTGTCGAATTTTTCTAATGCGCGCAGCAGCACGCTGGTATAGCGTTCGATGCCAATGTAATTTATATCTGGGTTTTGTTTGGCAAGGGCGAGGATAAATTGTCCTTTTCCCATGCCAATCTCAATATGCAGCGGATGGTCGTTTTGGAATACATTTTTATTCCAGGAGCCTTTCATGGCAGTTTCATTTTGTATGACGTAAGGGTGCTTTGGTACTTCCTCGGCAGCCCTTGGAATATTACGAAGTCTCATAGGTCTTCCTTCTTTCTGAATTATGGTTTGAAATATAAATGGGTATTTATCCCTTGGGGATAATCTTATCATATAAAAAGTAGAAGGTAAAGATTTCTTGCATGAAGAAAAGAATTTGAAATTGATTTAAAAAATCACTTGCAATCCTTGGAAAACTGTTATATAATAGCATTCGTGTTAGGAAAGTAATAAATTGAATAGCACGAAATGCGCGATTAGCTCAGTTGGTAGAGCACCTGACTCTTAATCAGGGTGTCCAGGGTTCGAACCCCTGATCGCGCAGTAGGTCACTGTTTTTGCGACGTTGAAGGTCGTGGGGATGGTGATTTTTTTGTGTCAGAAAGAAAAATCAGTTTTCCCAATTTAAGATTTTATCAAGGTGAGAAATGTTCGTCCTTGATGCAATAATCTGATTTGCAAAATGCAAATAGCGCCGAGTAGTCTTTATATCTTCATGTCCCATAAGAACCATAAGACGATATATGTCAACTTGCCCATGCCTTTCATATTGATCCAGGCAATAGTTAGTTGCAAAATTATGCCGAAGCTTATGAGAAGATAATTCAAAAGGTAATTTTTGCGCCAACTTATACATGAACCGTTTAACAGAATCGCAAGACATATATTCGCCACGCCGAGAAACAAAAAACCTATCACTATGAAAAGGACATTGCTTGTCATACAGTTTCATAAAATGCCTAGAGAAACTGCCAAATGGAACAACACGCTCTTTATCACCTTTACCATGAACTTTTAACAATCCAGTCTGATAGCAGACGTCAACGCGCCTTAAGGTACATATCTCATTTTGGCGCAATCCAGAATCCAACATCAAAGCAATAATACTGCAATTACGAGAGACAATCCAATCTTTATCAGCAGTTACTGAATGAAATATTTGTGAAATCTCCGAATCGTTATAAATGTGCAATACTTTTTTTGGAGTTTTCGGAACAGGTATATCTTTTACATTCAGATTTACATAACATTCATTTTGCAACCACTTAAGAAATATTTTAAGATGCCTAATATAAGTTGCACGTGTTGCCTTTGCGATATCTCGATTATAAAGTGTTTCGATATAATGAAAAACAGAATCCCTATCTATCATATCAACGCATGAATCAGAGCCAATGAAAGAAATAAAAGGTTTTACAAAAGATGTATAACAGAGTAAAGACTTTTCCGACAAATCACGTAGACGGCAGGTATATATAAAATTGTCAAATGATTCTGAAATTGTCATAGAAATTCTCCTTTACTGCATTTCAAAATTGCGTAACAGCTCTCTATCGTGGAAGCTAATCCTATCAACATTGTTGTAAACTAAATTTTTTAAGTAAGAAATATCACCACCTTCATATAGAGTAACTAAAGAAAGGGAGGGAGCAACGAACTTGTCAATCCATCTTTTTTTATCCTCAATCGTTTTCTCACGTTGCGAAACATATAAACCAAGCTTCTGAACACCCGAAGCAAATAACTGCCATGTTATTTCTTCTAGGCATCTACTACGGTTTGTATCAGTCAAATCAATAATTCTAAAATATTGTGACAATACACCTATAGCAACATCACCCAAAGACTTGCCTGCAATCAAATACTCTGAAACAGCATTAGCACGATCACGATGTAATTCCAATTCCCAACGAACCCAATCATGACTAACATATCTATCATCAGATACTAAAAGATTCTTATTCTGCTCCAACTTTTTATCATAAATTCTCAACATGATATCACTTTGCCGACTGCCAAAATAAATAGTGTGACCTATTTTCTCATTCAATGTCGTTTTATCTATCATATGTCTATGACTACGGAATTTTGTTACAACACGTAAATGTTTCAAACGGTCTTCTATATCATCCAGAGAATAGTAGTTTGCCCCTTTATCATCAATCGCAATGTCAAGCCTTGTCAAATGTCCAGATTTAGTAATCTCAGATAATAAGATAGATAATACAGTTTCATCAAAAAGATTAAATCCCTCACCGAAAGGAGTATCACATCTTAAGGTAGAACGAAAAGCGGAGAGAAGAGCATGAATACCGATACCAGAAACATTAACATGAATCCCCATATCCTCAGTGCCATCATACAAGATACTGATATTGTAATTTGCATACTTCCGCATACGCTTATATCCATTTGCACCCTTTGGCATTTCTAAGAAATAACGTGGGTCAAAACCAAGAAATGAAAGCACATCTTCTACGTTATCAAAAGCTGATAGTGTAAAGGAGAGCCAATCAACACTCACTAATAAACCATTGTCCATAAATTCCAGATTGTTATCCATATTCGTCTCCCTTGTATTTACTACCCCCGTATTACTATCCGGGGGTAAATACATAGCTAATTTCAGTATTCACTTTGAAAGTAATAAAAAGCGTCAATGTTATTGAAAAAAGAGTGTTAAGTGTTACTATTGTCAAGTATACTATTCTGTCGGACAGTGGGACGAATTCTTCCCCTCAAATGAGGGGAAGAACCTCGATCCCACCACACACCGACCACTCGCAACATTATCAAAGCCAACAAACACCAAACAATCAAACAAGGCACACGTTGCTACCTATCTCAGTTCTAATCGTTCTCCGCGGCATTTACATCCCAACCACGATACGGTATCGAGCATGCCGCGATTTAGATACCGGAACAATATAGGCTTTCTCCGCGAACTAGGTAAACAACTCGGTCGCTTCGCGAAAACCCTCGTTAAGCAAGTTATCAATGGCAAACTGTACACTTTTCTATAAAACGTTGCACCATCTCAAAAGACATACAATGAATCAAATGCTCTATGTAACTAATACAAAAAACACAAAGCTCCATATCAAACGCACTGGAACGAATTGACAACAATTCAGTATATCTAGTCACTAGTTCAGTGTCTGTCAGATTACTGATGGATTCTTCTCTAATTTTATAATCCTGATTTAATTCTAATATAGTTTTACTAAACATAAATAAAATCCCTTAAATTATTCAGCATCTGTCGATAGTCCGATAACCTCACCAAAACGGTAAACAATCTCATCACGCACAAGTTCGTATAAAAGAATTACTTCATCAATTAAAAGGCAGTGTTCAATTTGATTACCGTCAATAAGATTACCAAGAGCTTGTTCCTGAATAACAAGGTTGGCATCAGTAAATCCTTTTAGCCACCTCTGATAATGTTGTTTAAAATGCTCTCTGTACTTCATAAAGTTGCTCCTTCTCAATACACACCTGGTTTTTTTATTTACGATTTACTTAAATCATGATATAATGAGTGTACCCATTACAAACACGAAGTGGGCTCACCTGTAGTATAGCACAAAGTGAGCTCACTTGTAAAGCATAAATTTTCAGGAGGGAAGAAATATGCCATCAAATTTACCTGTTTTAAGAATGAGAACAAATGACGAGAATATTATTAAAATCAAAACCATAGCAAAATATCACAAGCGGAGCGTTTCGAAAGAAATGGAAATGATATTAGAAAAGCATATTACAGAGTTTGAAAAAGAGCATGGAAAAATCGAAATATGTACAATGAGTCCGAATGAAATTGTGGAAGACATTAAAGATAGAATCAAAAAGAATCCACCATATTAAAAAGTAGAACTACTTGCGTGTAGGATTTTTAAACTATATTGTCAATCAAGCATATTCAATACAATGTAGTGTCAAATATGCTTAAGCAAGGTTATTCTATGCTTGTCAATGTAGCTCTTAATCAGGGTGTCCAGGGTTCGAACCCCTGATCGCGCAGTAGGTCACTGTTTTTGCGACATTGAAGGTCGTGGGGATGGTGATTTTTTTGTATTAGAAATGAAAATGGATAATGGTGATTTTTTTGGCTACACTATAGGTAGAACATCGCAGTATGGGAGGGCAAAAATGAGGATACCAAAACATGTAGCAGTGATTCCAGACGGAAATCGCAGGTGGGCTGTGAATCATAAACTTAAGAAACAGGAAGGATATGATCATGGTTTGGAGCCGGGATTGAAAGTGTTAAAAAAGGCGATAGAATATGGAATCAGTGAAATCACGTATTATGGATTTACGAAAGATAACTGCAAACGGCCGAAAGTACAGCAGGAAGCATTTCAAAAAGCATGTGTGGATGCGGTGAAGATGATTGAGGAACAAGGGGATGTATCGCTTCTGGTGCTTGGAGATTCGGAATCGGATAATTTTCCTGAGAATCTGCTTTCTTATAGAGAGCGGCAGGATATAGGAGAGCCAAAGATAAAAGTGAATTTTCTTGTAAACTACGGATGGGACTGGGATTTGAAAGGAATGCATTCAAAAGAAATTCCAAGGGTGGATCTTGTGATCCGGTGGGGGAATATGAGAAGGCTTTCAGGAATGCTGCCAATACAGTGTGTATATTCTGATTTTTATGTGGTCGAGCGTTGTTGGCCGGATTATCAGGAAGAAGATTTTGATAAGGCATTGTTGTGGTATGATAAACAGGATGTGACCTTAGGAGGGTAAAATGATAAAGACTTGGATTGCAGATGTGACGCCGCTATATGAGGCGGAAACTTATCGAAGATATTATTGTCTGGTCCCGGATTTTCGAAAGGAAAAGGCAGATAAAATCACGGTATGGGAGAAAAAGGCGCAAAGCATCGGGGTATGGGTGCTTCTGCAAAAAATGAGGCAATACTATAGTTTGGATGAACAGGCGAATTTTAACTTGTCACACTCGGGGAAATATGTTTTGTGTTCTGTAGATGATAGCGGTACGAAGGGAGCAGAGGTCGGGTGCGATGTAGAGATGGTAGGAAGATATCATGACAAAATAGCAAACAGATATTTTGCGGAGGAGGAGATCGACTGGATTAATGGGAAACAAGCATTGGAGCGATCGGAACGGTTCTATCGCATATGGGTATTGCGGGAAAGTTTTTTAAAAGCAACCAGGAAGGGAATGCAGCTAGATATGAAGACGTTCGCATTTCACAGGAAAGATATAGAAAAAAAATGGGAACTTTCCAGGCAGCCGAAAGATTTTGGGAAAAAATATTATTTCCAGGAGTATCGAGTCGGAAATGGGGAAGCCAGAGCAGCGGTGTGCGCTGATAGATGCGAGTTTTCAAAAACGATGAAGAGATTTTGTTTTTAGAAGGGAAATCTTTTATTTGGGGGAAGTCTGTGATATAATTTGAAAATATATGAAGAAAGAAAAGAAGATAGACGAGGTACATATGAAAATTAAGGATAGAAATAAATGGAGAAGATATAAACGGCGCATTGCCAAGAAAATAAGGGGGATTCAGAGTATCCCCAGAAAACAGAAAATTTTGACGGGGATTCTTGTGATTTTGCTTATTACAGGAGTTATTTTAGGGAATACATTCGGACGGACGGCAGCAGAAAAGGAAGCAAAGAAGAAGATTGCCGCGGCAAAGAAAGAAACAGAGCAGGTGAAGGCTGATTGGGAAGCCGAAAAGGAAGAAGCAAAAAAAGAAGCGAAGAGGGAAGAACAGATAAAGCATGAGGATGAACGTCCATGGAATCTTGTTCTTGTCAATACATCGCATCCGATGCAGGATGGATATGTTCCTGAACTTGCAACGGTTGGGGATGTACAGGTGGATGTAAGGATCAAAGACGCTTTGGAAAAGATGCTCCAAGATGCCCGAAAGGCAGGAGTGAATCCGATTCCTTGCTCCGGATATCGTTCTGTAGAAAGACAGACTCAGATTTTTAACGAGACGGTACAAAGCTGGCTCGATAAAGGAGAAAACTATTGGACAGCATATGATAAAACATCACAGGAAGTACAGCTTCCGGGAACCAGTGAGCATGGTGTGGGACTTGCTGTAGATATTATATCCAATCAATATAGCAATCTGGACGCAGGACAGGCAGATACTCCGGAGGCAAAGTGGCTGCAGGCGAATTGCCAAAAGTATGGATTTATTCTTCGTTATCCACCGGATAAACAAGATGAGACTGGCATTATATATGAAGCTTGGCATTATCGTTATGTTGGCGAGGAAGATGCAAAGAAGATCATGGAATCAGGACAAACTTTGGAGGAATATTTAAGCGAGACATATTAAGTACATATAAGCGATAAAAGAGTAGAGTGCGGTGAAGAGATAAGAAGAGGCGAAGCGGCCGGAAAGAATATGTGGAAGAAAAGGAAGGCAGGAATTTCAAGATGAGCGGAAACAAAGAAAAGGAGCAAGGCGTACCGGCGTATAAAAGTGTTGTAATAGAGGAACAGGCAGAATGTGAAGAGGCAGCGGCTAACGAAGCCATGGAGGCCGAGACGGTTGGAGAGATGAATCCATATACACGCAAGGAGTATGAGACCAACAGTGTTCGTATACATCCAAAAAGGATCGGATATGTGCAAGTATATGACAGAGGGGAACACAAATGGAGAGATATGACGGAGTGGGCATTCTTAGGATATCAGGAACGCAAGAAGGCACTTCTTGGAAACGCTTATAAACCACCGATTTATTTAGATTAGAATCTGATGTAAATGAAAATGGATTGCGGTAAGACGCAATCTATTTTTATCTTATAGGAAATACCTTGTCACGCTAAAGCGTGAAAACCTTTCCTATAAGATAAAACCCTCCGGGAGGATACGCACTCGCGTGAGCGGAAACAGTCAGCAAAAGCTGACCACGCTCGGCGCGCAAAGTGCGCAAGCCCCTCATGAGTGAGGGGATGGGGGAGTTGAAGTGGGCTTGCCCACTTTGTTCTACAAGAGGAAGGATAAAATAGTATGGAATGGCAGCAATTATTATCAGAAAAACGATCGAGGGGAAGAAAAACACCTTATAAATCAAATGATTTGAGAAGTGAATTTGAAAAAGATTATCATAGAATTATAGGGAGTGCATCTTTTCGAAGACTGCAGGATAAGACCCAGGTATTTCCGTTGGACAAAAGTGATTTTATCAGGACGCGGTTGACGCACTCGCTGGAAGTATCTTCATTTGGCAAGTCATTAGGACAGAATATCGGGGAAAATATATTAAAATACAATTTGGATCCGGGATTTACACTACGGATGAAAGAAGATATTTGCCATATTCTGCAATGTGCAGGTTTGATCCATGATATTGGAAACCCGCCGTTTGGACATTTTGGAGAAACGGCAATCCGGGAATGGTTTCAAAAAAGAATACCAAAGATGCATTATAACGGACAAGTGTTGGAAGAGATGCTGACCCCGTGGATGAAGGAGGATTTTTATCATTTCGAAGGAAATGCACAGGCACTTCGGTTGGTAAGTAAGCTTCATTTTCTGGTAGACGAATATGGGATGAATCTTACTTATGCGTTGCTGAATACGATCGTGAAATATCCGGTATCTTCACTTGGGATTAATCAGAGCAGCGGGGATATCAAAGAGAAAAAGATGGGCTATTATTATGCGGACCAGGTTTTGTTTGAAGAAATCTCAAAGGAGACAGGAACGCTTGGAAGGCGGCATCCTTTGACATACATACTGGAGGCGGCAGATGATATCGCGTATAAGACGGCAGATATCGAGGATGCATTTGTAAAAGGATTTATATCTTATTATCGTCTGTGTGAGGTGCTGCAGACGATTCCCCGAAAGGAAGGTGAGACGCATCCGAGCGAGATGCTTCAGAGGCAGTATGAGCATGGGAAGGAGCACGAGGTGAAAGATCCGGAGACTTATGCGGTGAAAAACTGGATTATCCGTATGCAAGGTTTATTGATCAATTGTGCGACTTATGGATTTACGTCGAATTATAAAGCGATCATGGAGGGAGAATACAAGTATGACTTGTTCCATGGAACATTTGCCGAGACGGTCATGGAGGTTCTTGGAAGGCTGGCGTATGAAGAAGTATTTTGTTCGCCGGAGATCTTTAAGATGGAGGTGACGGAGTCCGTAATCATTAATTTCCTTATGGATAATCTTGCCGAGGCATTTTTGTATTATGATACGGATAAAAAGATGTCTTCACGGGCGGAACGCCTAGAAGCGCTTGTGTCTGATAATTATAAAAATGCATACCATCATCAGGCAGAAGGTAAAAGCGAAGCTGAAAAGCTGTATCTTAGATTTTTGCTGGTGACAGACTATATATGTGGAATGACAGATAGCTATGCTAAGAGATTATATCAGGAATTAAATGCGGTGATATAAGGATTAGCGGAAAACTTTTGGTATTTTTGTGTGTGGATGTGCATAAGCTGTCAAGAAATAAAAGACAGCCGCCAGATAGAAGCGGTTATGGGAAAGGCAGTTGTTATGGAGCGAACCGTAAATTATGTATATGCATATCACGAAGGAAAGAGAATCCGAAATGCGGGATTTGTCAGGAGAGCAGGAAAGGAAGGGAACTTTCTGCTGATTTTGCAGTTAAGGGGGATTACACCGTCAAAGATGCTGAAGGTATATGCGCTTTTTGAAGAAGAGGAAGAGGGACGAAAGATTTTTCTGAAAGAATTGAGCGCACCTATGCCAGTCCTTTCCATACAGTTGGAATTGAATGAAAGTTCTGTAGAGACATATAGTACGCCGCAGGAAATCAAGGGAATTTTAATTGAGGATGATGAGGGAAGGACTTATATAGGCCTTTGGGAACAGGTTGCGTTTGACAGTGTGCAGATTTTTCCTGCCAGGCAAAGAAGAGAACCTAAAGAAACGGCAAAGCCCGAGGTGGATGCAGAAGTACCGGCGGAAGAGTCGGCTGAAAAGGAAGAAGATGGCGGGACTCTTGCCATAGAAAAAGATGAAGGAGACGACGGGGCTCTTGCCGTAGAAAAAGATGAAGAAGATGATGGGGATCTTGTCATAGAAAACGAGGAGAACGTTGCTGCAGAACAAGAGGATGAGGAAGAAGAACAGAAGCTGAAAGAGCAGTCTATGGGGGAGATTGGGTGGCAGAAGATTACGAGAGAGGATATTGGACGGTTCCCGCGATGTGAATGGAGATTAGTAAATAATCCATTTTTGATGCATGGATATCGCAATTATCATTATCTGGCGTTATCGAAGGAAGATGGAAAAACAATTCTTGGAGTTCCGGGCGTTTATGCGAAGCAGGAAGAACAGGCAGCACGGGCTTTTGGTTTTACGATGTTTAGACGGGCAAAGGAAGCGCAGGAAGAAGATGAGAATTTTGGATATTGGTGCAGGTTCGTGAGAACTGAGATTGTATAAAATAAGTATGGAGACAGATATGTATACACAGGATGAAAAGTACATGAAAGAAGCAATAAAACAGGCCAGGAAAGCATATGCACTTGGCGAGGTGCCGATTGGGTGCGTGATTGTATATGAAGGGAAGATCATAGCAAGAGGGTATAACCGTCGGACAATCGATAAGAACACGCTTGCCCATGCCGAGCTTTCGGCGATTCGCAAGGCGAGCCGGAAACTCAATGACTGGAGGCTGGAAGGCTGTACAATGTATGTGACGTTAGAGCCTTGTCAGATGTGTTCGGGGGCGATCGTGCAGTCG
The DNA here is from genome assembly GCA_910585545.1 of uncultured Lachnospiraceae bacterium. Classification (GTDB taxonomy): domain Bacteria; phylum Bacillota; class Clostridia; order Lachnospirales; family Lachnospiraceae; genus An181. The sequence continues at coordinate 148,711 of CAJUFN010000002.1, read as the reverse complement.
AGAATTGATAAAGTGGTTATCGGCTGTATGAATCCGAAGGCAGGATGTGCAGGTTCTATATTGAACTTGTTACAGATGGAAGAGTTTAACCATCAGGTGGAGATGGAAGTCGGTGTGTTGGAAGAAGTGTGCAGTCAGATGCTGAAAGAATTTTTTAAAGAGCTGCGTGAGAAAAAGAAAGAAAAAAAGAAAAAAGAAAAGGACGCAGGAACCGTTGACATTTAAGCCAAAATGAGTTAAAATGAGTTCTCGTGCAGCCGGGGTGTTAGCGGTACCTTGAACCTACAATCCGCTATAGTAGGGGTGATGTTACATGGAGGGCGTTTTCTTGTGGAGCTGCCCTTGGTACGTGGCGTTGATGTTTGGGTCTTACGCGACGAGACTCTGTGAACCGTGTCAGGGTGGGAACACAGCAGCACTAAGCAGAATCACTCGGGTGCCGTAAGGGTGCCTGGGCTGAGTTAACGGCCAAGGTAACGTCTGGGGGAATTCGTTCGAAATGTAACGCACGAGAAAAGAAAATATAATTGTATTAAGAAAATAGAATTAGAAGAATTATAATAGAGATATGAGATGAGAGGGGCTGTCAGGATTGATATGCTCCTTTTGTGCATTATAGAGACGGGGCAATGGATAAGAACCTGACAAAAGGTATCAAAAAAGTGAGGAGACATTATGCGTATTTTATTAGCAGCAATCAATGCGAAATATATTCATTCTAATCTGGCGGTGTACAGCTTGAAAGCATATGTCCGAGCGGAAGAAGAGATTCAGATTGCGGAGTACACAATTAATCAGCAGGTGAATGATATCCTGATGGATCTGTATAAGAAGAAGCCGGATATGCTTTGTCTTTCTTGTTATATCTGGAATCGTATGTATGTACAAGAGATTGTGCATGAGATAAAGAAGATCATGCCCCAGCTTATTATATGGCTTGGGGGTCCGGAGGTGTCTTATGACAGTAAGCGTGTATTAGAAGAGCTGCCCGAGGTCACGGGAGTGATGAAAGGTGAAGGTGAAGAGACGTTCCTTGAACTGGTAAGGCATTATAAGGGGGTGCCTAAAACTCTGGCGGATATTTCGGGAATTACTTTCCGTGATGAAGCAGGGAACATTGTGGAGAATCCATGGCGCCCTGTGATGGATTTGAGTCTTGTTCCGTTCGTCTATGAAGACATGGAGAAATTTGAACATAAGATCATTTATTATGAATCGAGCAGGGGATGTCCGTTTTCTTGCAGCTATTGTCTTTCTTCGGTGGATAAGAGTCTTAGATTTCGGGATATGGAGCTTGTGAAACGAGAGCTGCAGTTCTTTTTGGATAAGAAAGTGCCGCAAGTGAAATTTGTGGATCGGACGTTTAACTGTAAGCATGAACATGCAAAAGAGATTTGGAGATATATTTTAGAGCACGATAACGGCGTGACGAATTTTCATTTTGAGGTGTCGGCAGATATTTTGGATGAAGAAGAACTTGAACTGCTTGGAGAGATGCGTCCGGGGCTTGCACAGCTGGAGATTGGGGTGCAGTCTACCAATCCGGATACGATACGGGAAATCAAACGGACGATGAGATTTGAGAAAGTATCAGATGCGGTGAGAAGAGTCAATGAGAGCGAAAATGTACATCAGCATCTGGATTTGATTGCGGGGCTTCCGCATGAGGATTACAAAAGTTTTGGGAAGTCATTTGATGATGTATATAAATTAGAACCGGAGCAGCTGCAGCTTGGCTTCTTAAAGGTGCTGAAAGGCTCTTATATGGAAGAGCAAAAGGAGGCGTATGGGCTTTTGTATCAGTCAACGCCGCCGTATGAAGTGCTAAGAACGAAGTGGCTCTCTTATGACGATATCATACGCTTGAAACAGATAGAAGAGATGGTGGAAGTGTATTACAATAGCCGGCAGTTTACACATACGATAGCGGCACTTGGCGAAGTATTTGATTCACCGTTTGCGCTGTATGAAAAGCTGGCAGGATATTATGAAAAGAATGGATTGTTATCGGTAAGTCACGGAAGGGCAGTCAGATATGAGATTTTACTTGATTTTATCAAACAATATTTGGAAGGGCAGTGTAGGGAACAGGCGTGGGATGCAAAACATGTCGAAAAATATCGGGAGCTTCTGACTTATGATTTTTATCTGAGGGAAAATGCAAAAAACCGTCCGGCATTTGCGAAAGAAAACAGAGCAGAAAAAGAAGCGTTACAGGAGTTTTACCGGACGGAAGAGGAAGAACGAAAGTATCTCAAAACATACGATGGGTATGATAAGCGCCAGATGCGTAAGATGACACATATTGAAAAATTTATTTTGTTAGAAGAAAAGCCGTTCTATGTGTTGTTTGATTATAAAAACCGAAATGCGCTGGATCATCGGGCATGGACAATAAGATTAGAAACGTTATTGCAAAATGAAGGTAAACGGTATAAAATGGACAGCAAATAGGTTGAGGTGATGATATGAACTTTTTCAACAATAAAAATTTTAAGAGGATTGCAGCGATCGTGATTTTGGCAGTTATCGCAGCAATGCTGATCACGATGGTCGTGCCATACCTGGCATGATCACAAAAAGGATGTACAAGATACCATGAAAATCGGAAAAGTACCGCAGACGGTAATCAAGAGAGTTGTTTTAAAGAATGTAAAAGAGAATATGGAAGAGAACCTATTGTGCGTTCAGGTTACAAAATACGGTAATAATAAAGAACTTTGCACATATGTCGTATATGAAGCGGCGAATGAACTTTTAGCAAGGGGAATAGCCCCGCGCTGTATGCAGCTTACGATTCTTTTACCGCCATATGCCTATGAATCCAGACTAAAGGCGATGAGCGAGGCGGCTGCAGAAGCGGCTAAGACGTGCCATATAAAAATCTCGGAAATCCATGCGGAAGTGATGCCGCATATATCCGCAGGGATCGTGACGGCTGCCATGCAAGGGGAAGAGCTTTCGGGGCTAAGAAGCCCGAACGATGATGCCGGGAATGATATTGTACTGGCAGGAACTGTCGGATTGGCAGGAAGTATCCGGATTCTGAAAGAGAAGGAAGAAGAACTTAGAGAACGCTTCATACCGGCATTTTTAGATGGACTTGCAAGGAAGCAAAAGGAGCTGTATCGGGAAGAATTGTGGGAGATTCTAAAAGGAATTTCGGATGTCAATGTAACACAGATTACAGACGGAGGAATTCTGGCGGCGCTTTGGAAGATTACGAAAGAGTGTGAGTGGGGGATGGATGTAGATTTAAAAAAGATGTCTATTTGCCAGGAAACCGTGGAAATATGTGAACATTTCCGATTGAATCCTTATCAGCTTGCATCTTCCGGTAGCTTTTTGATATTGACGAAAGATGGAGAAGGGCTGCAGGCGAAGCTTAAGGAGGCGGATATCCGCGCTTCCGTGATCGGACAGCGAAAAGCAGGATGTGACAAAATCATAAGAAATGGCGAGGAGATGCGTTATCTTGACCGTCCGGCTCCGGATGAATTTTTGAAACTATTTTGGAGAGAAGGAGAATAAAAAATGAGAGAGCAGATATTAAAGTATATTGAAAAGAACAGTCGTGTGAACTTAGGCGAGCTTGCAGTGTTGCTTGGAACAGACGAGATTACGATCGCAAATGAGATTTCCGATATGGAAAAAGAAAAGATTATTTGTGGTTATCATACCTTGATCGACTGGGAAAAGGCCGGACTTGATGAAGTGACGGCGCTGATAGAGGTTCGTGTAACTCCACAGAGAAATCAAGGATTCGAGCGTATTGCGGAGAGAATCTATAATTATCCGGAGGTAAAATCTGTATATCTCATTTCCGGTGCGTATGATTATCTTATCACGTTAGAGGGTAAGACGCTGCTTGAAATTTCCAAATTCGTTGCGGAGAAATTGTCTCCGATCGAGGGAGTACTTAGTACATCGACACATTTTATTTTGAGAAAATATAAAGATCATGGAACGATTTTAGTGAAGAAAGAGAAATCAGAAAGGGTACTGGTGATGCCGTAATGAGGAATCCATTATCAAAATTAGTAACAGGAATAGAGCCTTCCGGCATTCGTAAATTTTTCGATGTTGTCAATGAGATGGAAGGGGCAATTTCGTTAGGTGTAGGAGAACCGGATTTTGATACGCCGTGGCGGATCAGGGAAGAGGGAATCTATACACTGGAAAAAGGGAAGACATTTTATACGTCAAATGCCGGATTAAAAGAATTAAAAGAGGAAATCTGTAAATACTTAGAAAGAAAAGCAGATGTTTCTTATGACTATGTGCACGAAGTGGTAGTGACTGTCGGCGGAAGTGAAGGGATTGATATTGCGCTTCGCGCGATGCTTGATCCGGGGGATGAGGTATTGATTCCGCAGCCAAGTTATGTCTCTTATCTGCCATGTACCGTGCTTGCGGGCGGCGTGCCGGTGGTGATTCCTTTGCAGGAGAAAAACCAGTTTCGTCTGACGGCGGAAGAATTAGAGGAAGCAATTACCGATAAGACGAAAGTACTTGTACTTCCGTTCCCGAATAATCCGACGGGTGCGATCATGACAAAAGAGGATTTAGAGCCGATTGCGAAGCTGGTAGAAAAATATGATTTGTATGTGATCTCAGATGAGATTTACTCCGAGCTTACATACGGGGAAAAGCATGTTTCTATCGCAAGCCTGCCAGGGATGAAGGAGAGAACCATCTTGATCAATGGATTCTCCAAAGGATTTGCAATGACAGGGTGGAGACTTGGTTATGCGTGTGGTCCGGCGGTGATTATTGAGCAGATGCTAAAGATTCATCAATATGCGATCATGTGTGCGCCGACGAACAGTCAGTATGCGGCGATCGAAGGACTTAGAAATTGTGATGACGAAGTGGAAGAGATGCGTCAGGCTTACAATCAGAGAAGACGTTTCTTGGTTCATGAGTTCAAGAGAATGGGATTACAGTGTTTTGAACCGTTTGGAGCGTTTTATATTTTCCCTAGCATACAGGAATTCGGGATGACTTCCGAAGAATTTGCGAATGCATTTTTGCAGGAGGAAAAGGTTGCGGTCGTGCCGGGAACTGCGTTTGGAAAATGCGGAGAAGGATTCCTTCGTATTTCTTATGCGTACTCGCTGGAGGATTTAAAAATCGCGCTGGAGCGTCTGGAGCGATTTATTACAAAGCTTCGTGAGCAGAAGGGGAAATAAGCGATGTTGAATATTGTATTGTTTGAACCGGAGATTCCGGCAAATACCGGGAATATCGGGCGTACCTGTGTGGCAACAGGAACGAGACTGCATCTTATCGAGCCGCTGGGATTTCGTCTGAATGAAAAGGCGTTAAAACGTGCGGGAATGGATTACTGGAATGAGTTGGATGTGACTACATATATTGACTATGCGGACTTTTTGGAGAAGAATCCGGGTGCGAAGATTTATATGGCGACAACAAAGGCTTCTAAGGTGTATACCGAGGCGGAATATGAAGATGGATGCTATATCATGTTTGGGAAAGAAAGCGCAGGAATCCCGGAAGAGATTCTGGTACAGCATAGGGAAGACTGCATTCGCATTCCGATGTGCGGGGATATTCGTTCCTTGAATCTTGGGAATTCCGCAGCAATCGTATTATATGAGGCGCTTCGCCAGAATAATTTCGCAGGAATGAATACGGAAGGTCATCTTCACAGACTTACATGGGAGTAAAAATCATAGACAATATTTGGAAAAGTGAGTATAATTAGGAAGGAAATAAATTATGAAGGTTAATAAAAGTGAATATCGTGCATTTGCATTGGTTTCACAGTTTAGCATGAGTATACTGATTCCACTTATTATATGTACGTTACTGGGTTCTTTTTTAGAGGAGAAATATAAAATTCCCGTGGCGCTCCCGTGCATTATCCTGGGAATGCTGGCAGGTGGAAGAAATGCCTATATTCTGATAAAGCATATCAGTGACGATATGGGAGGTAAGAAGGAGAAGAAAGACGATGAAGAGAGCAAATGAGACGTTAAAGGAGCTGCTGGTCGGGATTGGCATATATGGCGTGGCGGCGGAGATCATTTGTCTTATCATCGGCTATGATATTCTTCATGTATCAGCAGGTCTTTTGGTAGGAGTGCTCACAGCAGCCGGTATGGTGATCCATATGGATAGAGCGCTTGAGGATGCCCTGGATTTGGGAGAGGAAGGGGCACTTGCACATATCAAAAAGACATACCTTATACGCATTACAGTTGTTTTTCTTATATTGGGAGCAGTTGTGTATTTTAAGATAGGCAACGTGTTCGCAGTACTTGTCGGTGTGATGAGCCTTAAACTTGCGGCTTATATGCAGCCGGCAGTGCATAAATTTATGGCATCAAAAAAATCTTAGAAAAGGAGGTTGAGAATGTGGGAAGCGGCTTAGGAATATTAGCTGCCAGAGAACCTGATTTTCAGATTCACGGTCTTTTGAAATTTGAACTTTTCGGACAGGAACTATGGCTTACGACGACACATATCAGTGTTCTTATTGTGTGTGTGGCACTTATTACTTTTGCCATAGTCGTAAAAGCAAAGCTGAAAGATACAGAAGGAGAACCGGGCAGTTTGCAGAATATTGCAGAAATGGCGGTAGAAGCTTTGGATAATATGGTCTGTGGAAACATGGGGAGTAAAGGACTTTCTTTCCGTAATTATATTGGGACGCTTTTTTTCTTTATTTTGATAAGTAATTTGTCGGGTCTTGTAGGATTAAGACCCCCGACAGCAGATTACGGTGTCACATTTACGCTGGGTATTTTTACTTTTATCCTAATCCAGTTTAATAATGTAAGATACAATAAGGGAAGGGCATTTACTGATTTGTTCCAGCCAATACCGCTCTTATTTCCAATCAATTTGATTGGCGAGCTGGCGGTTCCGTTTTCTTTGTCCATACGTTTGTTTGGTAATGTGTTATCGGGAACGGTTATTATGGGATTGCTTTACGGACTGCTGAATCAGTTTGCGCTGGCATGGCCGGCGGTTTTACACGTATATTTTGATATATTCTCAGGATGTATCCAGACATATGTGTTCTGTATGTTGACAATGGTATTTATCACAGATAAAATACCGGATTAATTAAAAAAAATATATTTTATAGGAGGATTACTATTATGAGTCAAATTACGAATGAAGCTTTAATCTTAGCATGTTCAGCAATCGGTGCGGGTCTTGCGATGATCGCAGGTATTGGTCCTGGTGTTGGTCAGGGTTACGCAGCAGGTCAGGCTGCCGCAGCAGTAGGAAGAAATCCGGGAGCACAAGGAGATATCAGAGCAACGATGCTTATGGGGCAGGCTGTAGCCGAGACAACAGGTCTTTATGGTTTGGTTATCGCTTTTATTTTACTTTTTGCGAATCCATTATTGGGAAAACTCTAAAAAACAGCAAGAGTAAAATAGGAGGAAGGAGGCTAAGGCTTGGAGCGTTTATTTAACTTGGATGCGCAGCTTCTTTTTGATGCATGTATTATGGCGATTGCCATGTTTGTACTGTTTACTGTTCTTTCTTATTGTTTATTTGAACCGGTTAGAAATATGCTGGAAAAAAGAAAACAGCGTGTAGTCTCGGAACAGGAAAATGCAAAGAAAGAGCATGAAGAGGCTTTGTTATATAAGGAAGAATATGAAAAGAAGTTAAGAGAAGTAGACAAAGAAGCGCAGGAAATCATAAGTGAGGCTCGTAAGAAGGCGATGAGACAAGAAACGTCTATCATTGCCGAGGCGCATAAAGAGGCAGAAAGGATCATTAGCCGTGCCAATGCGCAGGTTGAGCTTGAGAAGAAGCAGGCGTTGGACGATATGAAGCAGCAGATGATTGCGATTGCTTCTATGATGGCTGGAAAAGTTGTATCATCTTCGATTGACACGACCATTCAGGAAGAATTGATTGACGAGACATTGAAAGAAATGGGTGAGAACACATGGCTAAGTTAGTTTCGAAAACATATGGAGACGCCCTTTTTGAAGTTGCTTTGGAAGAAAACAAGGTGGATACCTTGTTCGAAGAAGCTTATGCGGTAAGAGAAATTCTTGCGGTAAGTAAGGAATTAAACCAGCTTATGGATCAGCCAAAGATTACAAAAGAAGATAAGATAAAGATTATGGAAGAGACATTTGGAGAAAGGGTTTCCGGAGAAATCACAGGGCTTATAAAGCTTTTGATTACGAAGGGGCATTATCAAGATACAGTGGATGTCTTGGATTACTTTATCGGATTGGTAAAAGAAGAAAAGAAAATCGGAATTGCGTATGTTTCCTCGGCGATTGCATTGTCTGGGGCACGCAAGAAAGAGATAGAGAAGAAGCTGCTTGATACCACGTCTTATGAAAGCTTTGAGGTGCACTATGAGGTGGATGAAAGTTTGATAGGCGGTATGGTGATCCGTATCGGAGACCGTGTGGTAGACAGCAGTATCAAGAGTAAGCTTTATGAGCTTACGAAAGAATTGAAAAAGATTCAGGTTGGTGTATAGGCTGACCGAAAAGTAGAATATATGGAAAGAGGGTGGATTCGCTCCATGAATTTAAGACCAGAAGAAATCAGTTCTGTGATCAAAGAACAGATTAAGAGATATGCGTCAGAGCTTGAAGTCTCTGATGTGGGAACGGTTATTCAGGTGTATGATGGAATCGCACGTATCCACGGTCTTGAGAATGCGATGCAGGGTGAACTTTTGGAGTTCCCGGGTGAAGTATATGGAATGGTACTTAACTTAGAGGAAGACAACGTTGGTGCGGTACTTTTGGGAAACCAAAAGAGTATCAACGAAGGGGATACTGTAAAGACGACCGGAAGGGTTGTAGAGGTTCCGGTTGGAGACTGCATGTTAGGCCGTGTTGTAAATGCACTTGGACAGCCGATTGATGGGAAGGGCCCGATTCAGGCAAAAGCTTTCCGGCAGATTGAAAGAGTAGCATCCGGTGTTATCGCACGTAAATCCGTAGATACGCCGCTTCAGACAGGTATCAAGGCGATTGACTCCATGATTCCGATTGGAAGAGGTCAGCGTGAGCTTATCATCGGTGACCGTCAGACAGGAAAGACGGCGATCGCAATTGACACGATCATTAACCAAAAAGGACAGAATGTAAAATGTATTTATGTTGCAATCGGACAGAAAGCTTCTACCGTTGCAAATATCGTACAGACATTGGGTGAATTTGGGGCCATGGATTACACGACGGTTGTTGCGGCAACTGCGAGTGAGCTGGCACCGCTTCAATATATTGCACCATATTCAGGATGTGCCATCGGAGAGGAATGGATGGAAAACGGAGAGGACGTACTTATTATTTATGATGATTTGTCCAAACATGCGACCGCATACCGTACCCTGTCCTTGCTGCTTCGCCGTCCGCCGGGACGTGAGGCTTATCCGGGTGATGTATTCTATCTGCACTCAAGACTTTTGGAGCGTGCGGCAAGATTGTCCGACGCGCTTGGCGGAGGTTCTCTGACAGCGCTTCCGATCATTGAGACGCAGGCAGGCGATGTGTCTGCATATATTCCGACCAATGTAATCTCTATTACGGACGGTCAGATTTATCTGGAAACAGAGATGTTCAACGCAGGTTTCCGGCCGGCGGTAAACCCGGGTATCTCAGTATCCCGTGTGGGTGGTTCTGCACAGATCAAGGCAATGAAGAAGATTGCAGGTCCGATTCGTATCGACCTCGCACAGTACCGTGAGCTCGCATCGTTTGCTCAGTTTGGTTCCGAACTGGATGCAGATACCAGCGAACGTCTGGCACAAGGCGCACGTATCAAAGAGATTTTGAAGCAGCCTCAGTATAAACCGATGCCGGTAGAATATCAGGTTATTATTATTTATACGGCAACGAAGAAGCATCTTCTTGATATTGAGGTGGATGATATCTTACGTTTTGAAAAAGAATTTTTTGAATTTATCGATATAAAATATCCGGAGATTCCAAAAGCAATCCGTACAGAAAAAGTCATTTCTGAAAAGACGGAAGAAAAGCTTGTAAATGCAATTAATGAGTTCAAGGCAGAATTTAAATAGAAAGGGGTGATCTGTCATGGCATCTATGAGAGATATTAAAAGACGCCGTATGAGTATACAAAGTACGCAGCAGATTACCAAAGCCATGAAACTCGTTTCTACTGTAAAACTGCAGAAAGCAAGAGCACGAGCAGAGAATACCCAGGCATACTTTGACGGTATGTATAAGACAGTGACTTCTATGCTTTCTAAGACAAAGCATATAGAACATCCGTATCTTATGAAGGGAGATTCTGACAAGATTGGGATTGTTGTCGTGACATCGAACCGCGGTCTGGCAGGCGGATATAATTCGAATATCATAAAGCTTGTAACGGGGCAGGATTTTGATAAAGCGAAGGTAAAAATCTATGCGGTTGGCTCTAAGGGTGTGGACAGCCTTGTAAGAAAAGGGTATGAAATTACTGCGGATTATTCCGAGATGATCGAGGAACCGGTATACGGGGATGCAAAAGAGATTGCGAAGCGTCTTCTTACGGATTTTACGACAGGAGAAATCGGTGAGATTTATCTTGCATATACGTTCTTTAAGAATACGGTCAGTCATGTTCCGACATTGATGAAACTGCTTCCGATTAATCCGGAGGAAATGAATGTGAAAGAGGAAGTCGAAGAAGACGATGACAAGCTGACGCTTATGAATTTTGAGCCAAATGAAGAGGAGGCGCTCAACCTCCTTGTTCCGAAATATATGTCGAGTATTCTCTATGGAGCGTTTGTAGAAGCGGTTGCCAGCGAGAATGGAGCGCGTATGCAGGCGATGGATTCGGCGACAAGCAATGCAGAAGAAATGATCAGCGACTTAGGTCTGAAATATAACAGAGCACGTCAGAGCTCGATTACACAAGAATTAACAGAAATTATAGCCGGAGCGGAAGCAATCGGTTAATAAGGAGTGGAAAAATGGCAGAGAAAAATATAGGTAAAATTACCCAGATCATCGGTGCCGTTTTGGACATTAAATTCGCCGGAGGGCATCTTCCGGAAATCAACGAAGCCATTCATATCACCAGAAAAGACGGTGAGAGACTGGTTGTCGAGGCAGCACAGCATCTGGGCGATGATACGGTAAGATGTATCGCCATGGGTCCGACAGACGGACTTGTCCGCGGGATGGATGCAGAAGCGACAGGAGCGCCGATTTCGGTTCCTGTAGGAGAGAACACACTGGGACGTATCTTTAACGTGCTTGGAGAGGCGATTGACGAAAAGCCGGCCCCGAAGAATGTGGAGTATGAACCGATTCATAAGAAGGCACCATCTTTTGAGGAACAGGCGACCGAAGCAGAGATGCTGGAGACTGGAATCAAGGTCGTAGACTTACTTTGCCCTTACCAGAAGGGTGGTAAGATTGGTTTGTTTGGCGGTGCCGGTGTAGGTAAAACCGTCTTGATTCAGGAATTGATCACCAATATTGCGACAGAGCACGGCGGATATTCCGTATTTACCGGCGTAGGTGAAAGAACCCGTGAAGGAAATGACCTTTATTATGAGATGATGGAATCAGGGGTTATCAATAAGACGGCCATGGTGTTTGGTCAGATGAATGAGCCGCCTGGAGCGCGTATGAGAGTTGGTCTTACCGGACTTACGATGGCGGAATATTTCCGTGATAAGGGTGGAAAAGACGTATTGCTGTTTATTGATAATATTTTCCGTTTTACACAGGCAGGTTCAGAGGTTTCAGCGCTTCTTGGGCGTATGCCGTCTGCGGTAGGTTATCAGCCGACGCTTGCAACGGAGATGGGGGCTTTGCAGGAGCGTATCACTTCTACAAAGAACGGTTCTATCACATCAGTGCAGGCTGTCTATGTGCCTGCCGATGACTTGACGGACCCGGCTCCGGCAACTACATTTGCCCACTTAGACGCAACAACCGTATTGTCGCGTGCTATCACGGAGCTTGGTATCTATCCGGCGGTGGATCCGTTGGAATCCAGCTCCAGAATTCTTGATCCGCATATTGTAGGCGAGGAGCATTATCAGGTAGCCAGAGGCGTACAGGAGATTCTTCAGAAATACAAAGAGCTTCAGGATATTATTGCAATTCTTGGTATGGATGAACTTTCAGAGGATGATAAGCTGCTTGTATCAAGAGCAAGAAAGGTACAAAGATTCTTGTCTCAGCCATTCTTTGTGGCAACACAGTTTACCGGATTAGAGGGACGTTATGTACCGATCAGTGAGACAATTCAGGGATTTAAGGAGATTCTGGAAGGAAAGCATGATGATATTCCGGAGGGACATTTCCTGAATGCAGGTAATATTGATGACGTACTTGCCCGCGTGAAATAGGAGGGGTTCTTATGGCAGGAACATTTGAACTTAAAATTATCGAACCGGATGGCGTATTCTATGAAGGTGAAGGAGAGTTATTAGAATTCGTATCGATAGAAGGTGAGATGGGTGTATACAAGGATCATATCCCGTTGACAACCATCCTAGAGCCATGTGTGATGAAAATCCACACCGGTGAAGGGGTTAAAAATGCGGCGGTGCTTGGCGGCTTCATCGAAGTCTTAAAGACGAAGATTACCGTATTGGCCGAGAACGCTGAGTGGCCGGATGAAATCGATGTAAAACGTGCTAAGCAGGCAAAGAAGCGTGCGCAGGAACGACTCAAGAAAAGTGATGCAAGTATCGATGTAAGGCGTGCAGAAGCAGCGCTGAAACGCGCAATGGCAAGAATTGATGCGGCGAGATAAGCGAATAGAATAAAAAAGATTTTTGACGGAGGCGCAAAGCCTCCGTTTTTGAATGCTGCGTATAAAATATGTTGTCACAAGGCAAACGCTTTGATAGAATTAAATAAGTGCTGAAGATTTCAAGAAGTTATTGTAGTATAAGGGAGGGAGATGAATGGACCTAAAGAAATTGCAATCCATTCTTACAACTGGAGAAAATATAGCGGTTGAATTTAAACGATGTGGGAATGGAATTGAACAAGATGTCTATGAGACTGTTTGCTCTTTTCAGAATCGTTTTGGTGGAGATATTTTAATGGGGGTTCAGAATGATGGAACTGTTGTTGGAGTCCCGGAGAAGGCAGCAGCTGATATGATCAAAAATTTTATAAAAGTTATAAGCAATCCAGTGTTATTCTCGCCTACTGTATACCTTGTGCCGGAAATCATTAAATATGATGAGAAACATACGATTATTCATGTACATGTTCCGCCAAGTGCAGAGGTTCATAGTTTTAAAAAGGATATCTATGACCGCGTTGATGATGCTGATGTAAAAGTGACTTCAACAGCGGCAATCGCTCAGATGTATATCAGAAAACAGAATATTTTTACAGAGAAGAAGATTTATCCATATGCAACGATGGCAGATTTTCGGTTAGATTTATTGCCGAAGATTCGCATTATGGCACAAAACCATGCTGGGGGAAACCACCCGTGGACTACGATGACTGATGAAGAATTATTGAAGAGCGCTGGTTTGTATGGCAGGGATATGGCTACAGGAGAAGAAGGGTATAATTTGGCAGCAATTATGTTGTTGGGTAAAGATGATGTGATTTTAAATGTAGCACCGGCATATATAACGGATGCACTTGTACGAAAAGTAAATATGGACAGATATGATGATCGTGAGATTATAAGAACAAATTTAATTGAAAGTCATGAGCAATTGATTGAATTTGGTAGAAAACATTTGCCAGATAAGTTCTTTTTGGAGGACACGATAAACAGGAATCTTAGAAATACGATTGTAAGGGAAATGGTAAGTAATACTTTGATGCATCGTGAATTTAGTAGCAGTTATACAGCAAAATTTGTAATAGAGAAAGAACGTATGTATGTAGAAAATGCAAATCGTGCTGCAAGCGAAGGATTTATAACAATTGAAAATTTGGAACCAAATCCCAAAAATCCGATTATTGCTGCTTTTTTTAGAAATATAGGTTATGCGGATCAACTTGGATCTGGTGTGCGAAATTTGTTTAAGTATAGCAAATTTTATTCAGGTGCTGAACCAAGTTTTGAAGAAGGAGATGTGTTTAGAATTATTGTACCATTAAATTCTGAGTATTCATTTGATTATGTTCATGAGAGCAATGAACCTAAAAGTGAACTTAATGAACCTAAAAATGAACCTAATGGACTTAAAAATGAACCTGATTTAAGGCTATCAGGGATAGAGAAGAAAATCCTGTCCTTTATAAAAGAGGATTCGGGGCTTACACAAAAACAGCTCTCGGAAAAAATGGATATTTCTTTAAGTACAGTTAAAAGGATTTTAACAAAATTGAAAGGGAAAGGCATATTGATCCATGTAGGTAATAAGCGTTCTGGAAAGTGGGAAATCAGAAATCACTAGTCGTATGATGGAATTAAAAATTATGAATTTGAGGGCTCTTCGGAGTCCTTTTTGTTGCATAGAAGTTTGGAATAATCAATTCGAGGTCAGAATCACTACCGTTCGGGGTCAAATGGGTGTAAAAACCTTCCTGATATGTTATGATTTTCCAGTATAAGAAAATCAGGCTTTTACAATTACCAAGAGTTCCCAATGTTAAAAAGAAAATTTTTCTACAATATGGGAGTATACTACGCCAGTTTTGAACGTGTTTGCTGTATGCTTAAAACCTATATTCATCGGCATAGCCGAGAACTCCTTTCATAGCTGAACTTATTACCTATTTTAACAATAAAATACAAAAAAAGAAATTTATGAATGCACAAGAGGTTTACAAATAGGAAATTCCGAATTACTATGGAAATATAAGGAGTGTATTATGTTATTATATAATGTAAGTGAAATAGAGAGCATAAAGATTGCAGTACATAATATTGAAAGCAGAGGTTTAAGAAGTAAAGAAATCTTATTAGGCAGTATAACCTGGCTTAGGATGTATTATGAGAAAACGAGGGAGAAAAGATATCTGGAGAAAGCGGTATCGCATATTTATGCATATCTGGAGCTGGGATATCCATATGAATACGGACAGTCAGAATTTGAGAAGGCGGTTAATTTTTTGCAAGTTGAGTTGGAAGATATATTTCCGGCAAGGAAGTGGCAGAATAAGAAGATTATATTAAATAAAGGAAATGTCAGAAATCTGCTGGGGAGATGGAATCCGTCCTTGCATTGTATGAAAATATCCGAAGTGGTGGCGGATATTATGGATAAGGCGAACAGAAAAGTAATCGGCGAATATCTTTATCATTCAGGGAAGGTATTAATTCGGGAAGGAGAGGAAATGCTGTGGGAACATACATTTAGGTTATATGTAAGAGAGGATGAAGTAATCCTGCATGACCTTAATGGAGAGAAATATTATATGTTGGAGCAGTAATAAGTATGATCAGAGTAGCAATCGTAGAAGACGAACAAGGTATACAAGATAATATATTAAAGTGTGTAAAAAGTGTTATTCCGGAACAAGGAGACTCATCCGCAGAGATTTTTGATACAGCGGAAGAATTCTTGGAGCGGCTTAAGGGAGAGAACGAGTTTCAGATACTGATTTTGGATATTGGTCTTCCAAGGATGCAAGGAATTGAACTTGGAAGATTAGTCAGGGAGAAGTACCCACATATATACTTGATTTTTCTGACCTCATATTCTGAGTATGCAGCGGACAGTTACAGTATCGAAGCATATCAGTATATCCTAAAAGAGGATATGAGAACAAGGCTTCCGGATATTTTGGGCAGGTTAATGCAAAAGATAGATACGGAAGAAAGACAGTATCGATTTATCGGAAGCTCTCTTGAGATGCAAAAACTATATTATCGGGATATTGTGTACATATGCAAAGAAAAATCTTCTAAGTATGTAAGATATATTACATTGCATGGGGATTATAGAGAGAGAATCACATTAGAACAGGTAGCGGAAGAGTTAACAGATGCGGGATTTATTGTGATAGAGCGTGGCTTTCTTGTAAATATGCGCCATATTATCGGTATGAAAGGGGAGAAGATATATCTTGAGGACAATCATCAGATTGTGATCAGCCGGGCACGCCTTCCTCAGGTAAAGCAGCAGATTCATGAGTACTGGAGGGATGTAAGATGAGAATAGGCAGTTTAATACTTATCTCCGTCTGGGAAGTATGGATGATGTATTATCTTTTATTTCAGATGATTTTGGAGAAAGAATATCTTAGAAAGATAGATAAAGGTGTAATCTGGGGGAGTATTTTAATCGTAGGCGGTTTGGTAGGCATCAATAGAGATATAGGATTTTTTTCTTATGGCATGCTAATGATAGAAATTGTTTTATTGACAGGATGCGTTTTTTATATTCGCAGACGCGATATCGTCTTGGTATTGGCAAGTGTTGCAATATATCACATGTTGTTAACGCTATTGGATTTTTTCTTTGGATTCTTAAGTATGATATTTTTAGGAGAAAATTTTGAAGCGATGGTTTTTTGGAAACCGGTGTCTATCATGCAAAGCGTCATATATATGAGTTCACGGGGAATTGTTTTAGCCGTGATCTATGTATGCAAGGAGAAGATTCGAACATATAGACATTACATCGAAGAATATAAGAAAATCTTACTAGTGACGAATTTTGTTTTTCTTATTATAATTTTTAGATATTTGTGCATCATGCAAAGTATGTCAAATGGAGAAAAAGGAAAAACTCCGGAAAATGTCAGCATGTCGTTGTTATTGGTAATGGCCATTATGGTATTTGCAGTAGTGCTGGTATTTAAATATCGTGACATTGGCAAGCGAAACGAGATGTTAAAGTTACATGAAAAACTGGCAGAGGAACATTACCTTAATATTATGTCCATGGTCGATAAAAACAGGCAGCTGATACATGATATGAAGAATCATCTGGCTGTAATCCGGGAGTATGCGGAAGAAGAAAATTCCGAAGGAATCAAAAAATATCTGGACGGGATGACACCGATCTTCACAAGCGCTGATATGAGAGTGTGGACGAGGCAGCGGATTCTGGATTTAATTTTAAGCCAGAAGAAACAGAGGGCGGAAATGCAGGGAATCTGTTTCGAGGTTCAGGCAGAAGCAATACAGGAGTTAGTGCTTCAGGATAGCGAAATCTGTTCCGTGTTTGGTAATCTTTTGGATAATGCCTTAGAGGCATGTGAGAAGATAGAGGATGGAAGCAGATGGATTTGGGTAAGAATTCGATGTCAGCGTCAGATGCTGTTTATAGAGATTGCAAACAGCATTTCCGAGGTTCCCTATAAAAAGAAGGGGAGATTCGTAAGCACGAAGGGAAATGCATTGGAACACGGTTATGGTCTGAAAAGTGTGGAACGAATTGTCGACCAGTATGAGGGGATGATTGTCTATAATGTAGATGAAGCAAAATTTCAGGTAGAGATATCGTTGTTTAATAGTAAGAATTAAGAGAGATGAATTGGAGGAATAGAAATGTATCAGGAAACATACATGGAATATGCAGGGAATTTGTATAGAGAAACAAAGGAAGCAGAAAACGTTATACCGGAAAATCAAGAGGCTGAGTTGGTATTGAGTATAACGCAGCAATGCAGCGCGATTTTGACGATTGTGTGTTGTTAGGGGAGAGCGGGATGATATTCATCCCGCTTTTATCAAGAGGAGCTATATGGAAAAAAGAGAAAGTTATTTGTCAGAGCGCAGGTACGAAAAAAAGGCGGAGGCGTCGGTAAATGATGAAAAGGTTTCTTATTGGAAGCGGATATTAGGGGAGGATGTGTTTCGGGCTGTGTTTGAGAATGATCAGAATTTGCAGGGATATTTGAAGGAACAGCAATATGATACGATCCGGTGCAGCGAAGAAGCAGCAGAACTAAGGGGTTTTATACAAAAGGGGCAATGGGAGTTTGACGAATATGAACAGATACCATTATCGGAAAGTATTTGCTTTGCTTCTTTTTATAAGCCACTTCTTTCATATGGGATGAATCTGTTGAAGAAAGAGAGTGCGGATTGGAAGGAATATTTTTCAGAGCAGATTTTTGAGGAGTTTGCAGGAGATTTGGTGACACAGCTGCAGAGCCTATGCGTACGCACATTGATTGTAAAAATGCATATGTATAAGGACAAGAATATGCTCGAGGGAGACAGTAAAGAAGCCGAATATGAATTTTTCTGCAATGTTATGATGCAGCGAGACGGGTTTATAGAGGAAGTATTTGAAGAGTTTCCGGTGTTACTTCGATGTGTTGCAGAGTGCATTCGAAATCAGGCGTCTTATTATCTTGAGATACTGATTTTTTTTGTAAAAGACAGAGATGAAATTCGAAGAATATCAAGGCAGTATGAGGCGGTTAAGATCATTGAAAATATCACGGGGAATCTGGGTGATACGCATAATCATGGTCGGCGAGTTGTAAAAGTTCATTTTGATCATGGACAGGCATTATTATATAAACCACATTCCATGGAGAATGAAAAGAATTTTATGAGGTTATTAGGATGGATTTGCAAGCATACCAAGACCAAACAGTATGAATATGCTTGTTTATCCTATGATGACCATAGTTGGAGCGAGATTGTGGCATATAAGCTATGCCTTTCGAAAGAAGAAGTTGCGGATTATTATTATCGTATGGGTGAGCAGTTGTTTTTAGCGTATTTGCTTGGAACAAAAGATTTGCATTGTGAAAATATAATTGCATCCGGAGCATATCCGATTTTGATTGATTTGGAGACGCTTGTAAATTTAAAGAATGAACAAAAAAGGACAAGGGCCTCCGAAGAGATTTATTATCAGTTGTCCAATTCGGTATTGGGAACAGGGATTCTTCCGTTCTATACTTGGAATAAGAACGGAAAGGGAGTAAATTACAGCGCGCTGAATGGAGGAAAAGGACAGCAGCTGCCATTTAAAATCCCGGTACTCGTGTATCCGGGAACGTCTGACATGAGAATCGAATATCATCAGCCAATGTCCAAAGAGGCACAGAATCTGGTAAGATTCAATGAAGAGACTATCAGTCCAGCAGCATATAAGAACGTATTGACAGAAGGATTTACAGGCGCATACCGTGCGGTAATGCAACGGAAGGAAGAATTCCAGGAGCAATTGCAAAGCTTGAGAAAGACTACGAGTCGTTTTTTGATCACAGACACACAGCGGTATAGCATGGCATTGACAAGTTCCTATCATCCGATCCTTCTAAGGGATGGAGCAGAACGCGAGATATTCCTGAATACAATGTGGATGGGACGGGAAGCAAAAGATAAATATGTCGTAGAAACAGAGATAGAGGAGCTTTTAAAAGGAGATATTCCTTATTTTTATTATCGCTTAGATGATGTGGCATTGTATGCCGGAGGAAAAAAGACGATAGAAGGGTATTTCTATGAATCGGCGATGGATATTTTGCATGAGAGGCTGGAAAGATTGGATCTGCAGGACATGAGGAGGCAGTGCGGCTATATAGAAACGGCATTGGACTTGCTTCCTGAGAATCGGACAGCATATATGAATCGAATCTACCGTGTTCCCGATCAGTTTGTAAAAAGACGACAAAGCAGATATGAGGAGATTATTTGCAGTCTTGAGGAATGTCTGTTGGCTCATGCGGTGTGGAACGATGACAGAACACAGGTTAGCTGGCCGATACTGCAGATTGCATCTAATGGAAACATGGCATGGAATATGGTAGCGATGGGGATGTATTTATACAATGGTCTGGCCGGAATGTTGGTGTTGTTCTGCAAATTAGCAGATATACGGCAAGAGGAGCGGATGCATCACATTTTTAGCGTATTGCGTAAGACACTTTTTGATTATACGGAAAGCGGATTAGCATCGTTAACCGCATTGCAGTCAAGACAGACAGGCGCATATGAAGGGGAAGCATCTATCGTATATGCATACCTTATCGTGTATGAGATGCGTGGGGATGAGGAATATCTTGCGTATGCAAAACGTCATGCCGGAATTGTCAGGAGCCTCTTATCAGAAGATAAAAAGTATGATTTGATAGCTGGAAATGCAGGCGCGGCATATGTATTTATCAAATTATATGAGATTACGCAAGAGGAAGAATACATATCATGGGTTATCGAGGCAGTTAAGATTTTAGAAGAGGCAGCCTTAGAGCAGGAATGTGGGATAGGATGGGATACTTGTGAGGAAGCACAGCCATTAAGTGGGATGGCACATGGCAATAGTGGAATCTTAATGCCATTTTTCTGGCTGTATGTAAAAACGGGTCAAAAGAAGTATGAGAATATTGTAAAACAGATCTTAGCGTATGAGCAGTTTTTGTATGATGAACGGATTCAGAATTGGACGGATATGCGTCCCAAAGGAAGTAATCCGGATAAAATAACAGACGATATCGGTGCGGTTGCATGGTGTCACGGAGCGCCGGGAATCTTGCTTTCTAGAATCTATTGTTATGGACTGACGACAGATGATACGTGGAGGCAGTATTTAAAGAAGGATATCCTGCGCGCGTATAAGAAGACAAAGGAATTCTGGATGCGAGATAGTCTTTGCCTGTGTCATGGTGTATGCGGGAACCTGGCAATTTTGAAAAAGGCGGAGGGAGTATTGCAGATAGAGGACAAGCCATATAGAGAATTGTTGGAAGAATATCTATGTGCCAGAGAGTTTAAAGAGAGTATGGATTTGCTATTGCCGCAGGAAAAACTAAATCCGGGATTTATGAATGGATATGGAGGAATTCTGTTGCTGCTTTTGTGTAATTAGCTTTTTATATGATAAAGTAAAAAGCTAATGAAAGGAGAGGGCACATGGAAAACTTGTTGATAGATGTTGCCGTATCGCAGGGCATATGGGCATTGCTGGCAATTTTTCTTTTAATCTATTTTATAAAATCTAATGAGAAAAGGGATGAAAATTATCAAAATCTTATTCAAGATATCATGAAACAGTTTTCTGTATTAGATAATCTAAAAGAGGGATTAGAAGAAATCAAAAGCATGTTAAATAAAAGGCAGTAAAGTCAATATGACAAGTATCTGACTGTTCAGGGTCATAAAAAGACCGTTGAGGGTCAGATACTTGTTTTTTTATTGAGGAAAGGAGTAAGATAAAAATAAAAAAATGATGGAGGAGAGATTTTGGTGAAGATAGGTTTATGTGATGACCAGGAGATTTTTTTGAATCGATTAGGAAAAATTATGGAAACTGCAGCAAAGCAAGCAAATGTGAAGATGGTGATTCAAGTGTTTCATCGGGCGAGTGATTTGCTGGAATATTGTAAGTATAATAAAGATTTGGATATTGTAGTTTTAGATATTGTAATGGATATTAATGGGATAGAAGTTGCAAAGAGGATAAGGGAAAGAAATAATTATATCAAAATAGTGTTCTTCTCGAATTATGAACATTTTGCGGTTCAAGGGTATACCGTGAAAGCTACGAGATATTTATTAAAGACAGATAGTGAGAAAAAATTAGTGGAGGCGGTCAAAGAACTTTTGGAGGACTGCCAGAAAGAGAGAGGAAAGGTATTTTTGGAACAGATCGGAAGCAGAGTTATACCGATTCCGTTTTCAGATGTAATGTATGTGGAAACGTATACGAGAAAAACAAAGCTTCATACTCGGACTGGGGAATATATTAGCAATAAAAATATGAAAGGACATACCAATATTCTTACGGATATGAGATTTGGCCGTTGCCATGCGGCATATATGGTGAACATGGACTATATTAAAGAAATCAGAGGGTTAGAACTGTTATTAGATAACGGAGAGATAATTGGCATCAGTAAAGGAAAGCGGAAAGCATTCATGGAACAGTATCTACAGTATATGAATTCTTTACTGAGATAATCCCAAATAAGCATGAAAAAAGGCCAATTGTTTCCAATAAAATGGGGGAGTATCCATGTTAAAATATTTGAAGGTTTTTTTGATATATGATTTGGTTATTGGCATTCTATGCTTGTTTTGCATAGAATGCTTTAATAGAGGGATTGAAGGTTTCTATGTTTTGGTTTTTCTTATTTTTATGTTCATAGTTTTTATACCGGTGCCCGTTGTTTTTGCTATTAAATATGGACAGCGTGTGGCGGGAGATCAATCCTTTTCATTTTTTAGTAAACTTATGCTGGGATTCGTTATGTTTACTATAAATTATATAACGTATTTTCTGTCCCACATAAGGGAAGTACGATTTCACGCCTTGAGTGGCTTTTCTCCTGGAATCATACTCGACTTTTCTACTAGAACCTTTGTGCCTGCTATGCTATTAACTACTATTTATTATAGCTGCATTATATATCCCAAATTGACGATATCGGTATTGGCAGATACCAAATTGGGCAGGCTCTGGGAAACCTTAAAACCTTTTTGGGCTTATATTTCCATAGTAGTATTGTTGATTCTTTATCATACTTATATTTTGGAACCCTATAGTTCATTTGGCTACAATGATTTTTGGATTCTTATTATGTTTCCAATACTATATACAAGTGCACCATTTATATTTGGTATCTGGTATGGGCGAAAGATTGCAAAAACAAAGCTTATTTCCATATTGGGGAAAATAAGTATCTGTGGATTCATGTTTCTTGCGAATTATATAGCATACTACATTCCATATTTTGAAGATAAGTGGAAATATTATATTTGTATTGAAAAAAGTGGTCTGTTTGATTTCGTAAAAGAGGGCATCTCATATCCTACAATACTTTTGATAATTTCATTTACAATCAGCTTTGTTGTATCAACACTATTTCAAAATTTCAAGAAAAAGGAAGCAGCGATATAAAAGGCTGCTTCAATCTTCCAATATTAGATTTTTATCATCGTCTGTAATCGTAGAAAGCAGAGGATTTGTTACATAGTAAGTTTCTTTTCCGGAGCTATCCACCTCTACAATAATAAGTTGGGTGTTGGTAGGATATAAGTATATGTTGCCGCTCAAAGAGCTTTTTGTAAGTTGTCCGGTGTTTTCTTCATAAATATAGAGGTTCTGGTTTTCATCGGACAGATAACAATAACCATCGGTGGAAGCAAGAAGATTCCAGCTGCCATCAGCCACTTTGGTGACAGAACCGTTTTCATAGGAAAACAAACCATCTGTGTGATAGATAGTAAAAAAGATATTCTTAGTATTACCTTGCATTTCATGGACAAGTTCTTCGCTCAGGAGTTCGGTCCTACCGGTATCCAGGTGGTATCTGGCAAGACTTAAATCAATGGTAACGTAATAAACATATTCTCCATCTGGAAAAATATTGCCGGGTGCGTCTGCCTGCAAAATTGCCATCGTATTCCCGGAAGCATCTTGTTTCCATAATGTTCCGTCTCCGCTGCCAAGATAGTAGAGTTCTCCTTGATAGAAAAAGAAATCCTTCGGAAGAAACGATGTAATTGCAGAGTCCAAAGAAAGATAGTCTTCTTTGATAAAGCCAAATAGCTGTTCTTCGCGTAAGAGAGGCTCTGTTTCGTAGAGGATAGTGCTGTTCTTGGTTTTCAAGTCATAGCAGTATAGGCGGAATCCATCCGTGGCACTGTCTGCATTCGGTATCATAAGATATAATTTCTCATCAATAATTTTATACGGCGGTGAGAACTCTCCAAGCTGTTCCCCGATCTTGGGCGGTAGTGGAAAGAGCTTAGTTTCAGCGCCGTTAAATAAACGAAATTCTTTGTTCTGATAGAATAGGATTCCATCTGCATAATCTGAAAATCTGCCGGTAAAAGAGGCTGCCATTTCGTTTGGATAAGATGTTTTGGACGAGATGCCACATCCGGTAAGGGAGATAGCAGCAATTAATAAAATCCCGGTATATTTTGCAAAAGATTTTGGGCGTGATAAATTCTTGCCGGCGAGATTCCCATATCTTTGATAAGCAATTCTGACTAGAATAAGCATAAGGAATATACCTACGGCGAGCATCGTATATTGTAATGTTTTGTTCCCGCCAAAGAACCCCGGAAGGAGGTTTTCATTTGGTTTTCCGCGGTTTAAAATAATGCTTTCCGGGCCTCTTAAGAAACCGCTGGCTCTGATTGCACCCATTGGGAATGGAAGATAAAAAATGTAGTCCAAAGGAATGGCAAGCAATAAAAGCGACAGGGCGGACATTGTGAAAAACACCGGAAAAAATTTCTTCACAAAGACGCTTGCCACCCATGTAAGCGCGGCTAACAAAAGATAGCCAAGCAGACGTATTGCTCTTGTGCAAAGATAAGCTTGTAACAGAGAAAGGGCAAATGGAGCCTGGGAAAATTCTTGAATGCTTTGCATCGAAGCGGAATATCCGCTCATATCGTAAGAAAGAAAATATGGAATATCCAAAAGCAGCATAAAAATAAAAGTAAGTACGGTACTAAAAAGAAGACCGGCCTGACATTTTTGCAAGAATTGTCTGCGCTTTCCATTTTTGGTAGTGATTGCGAGCAGTTGCATGTCACTGTCGTATTCCTGAGTAAACAGGACAGTATTGATCAAGATAATCGTTAGCATCAAAGGAATACTGACCGCGGAATCCTGCAGCAAATAGCGAAAGCCGAATGGGTTGAGTACCGAGCGGTTTCCGAGGTCTTCATAGGCATAATTTACCTGAGAAGTGAGATGAGCCACTGCATTTTCCTGTTCCAAAATCTTTTTGCACTCCCGTAATCTTTCTTTGGTTTTTGTGCTATCTTGTTCAGTAGAGTCCGAGCGCAGCTGAGCGTATATGCTCATACGTTCTTTTTCCGCCTCCCTAATCCTAGAAGACAGTTCCTGAAAATCCGTGTAGTTCTTGAGGGTTAGTTTGCCCTGATACTGTTTTAGTAAAGTTTCATAAATGATTCTATCTTCTTCATTTTCAAAAATTTCCACTTTTTGGAACGAACATGTAAGAAGTACTTGTATTGTCAGAAGTAGGGCGATTAAAACAAGGACAAATCTGTTCGTGATTATTTTTTTCAGTTCTATTATCATATGCGCTGCCTCCTCCATACACATATCAAGCATCCCGTAAGAAACAGTAAAATGCTGACAAAGAGATTTAATTCCCATGGGAAAAATGATTTTCCAAACGCCGAAAGAATCCGGTCATCCATCAGTGTTTCATTCAAATACAGTAAGGAAAGAGGATTCCACAATTTTAAACCGGATTCGCTGATGAAAAGCAAAAGCGCTCCAACACCTGCAGATGCGAATACCGATAAAAGTATATTGGAAAATGTCCCTGAAATCAGTAACACGAGAATCGACACGAAAGAAAATGCAATGATTTTCCCAAGAAGCATAAGAAGCCACATGCCGATAAACGTAAGGTTTGCCGTAATCATCTTGAATGCCGGAACAGAGTAAGAAGCGGCCTGTGATGATGGAAGACCAAATGTGAGAGCCTCGGTGACAAGTTCACTGACTGAAAAAAGCAGCGTAAACATAAAGGCAATCAGGATGGAAAAAGCGAGTTTGGCAAGATGGATTCGCTCGCGCCCCTTTCGGGTTGTATTTAAAATAATAAGCATATCCTCTTCGCGTTCCCCGGACCAGATAGGTGCGAGGGCAAGAAAGATAAGAAGCAGGATAAATACGTTGGACATTTGATAGTTATTTAAGTGTTCCCATCCGTCAAAGTTGTCGTACCAGACTGTCTGCCTGCCCAGATACGCATTCATAAGACGTTCGTTTTCTTCATAAAATGACTGATATTTTTCCATTTCATTTTGATAAGAAGAAAGATAGTCAAACGAATCGGAAAGCTTATTCAGGGCATAGTAGTCTCCGGAAATATCTGTTGAGAATTCGGAAAGCTTTAAGGTTCCGGAAGCGAGGGCATTCTTTAACTGTGAAATCTGTTCGAGTTTTTCAGAAGAAACCGGACCGATAAAGGCTTTCTCATAGTATTTTTGTATTTGATAAAGATCCTTGTTTACATATCGTTTATTGATATAATCTTTCAGAAACAGTCCTTCATTTAACAGTAAAAGCCCTATGAGAAATATCCATATAATTTTACGTTTGCATAGTTTTTTCCATTCATATTTAAGAAGTTTCATAGGCGCCTCCTTATGTGAACCAGTATAGATAGACTTCTTCCAGTTTCGGAGTGACTTGCTCTTCTTCTTTCACATGCTTGGAAATATAACGAATCTTGCAAAGGCCGTCTTCATGAAGCACGTTGCTTACGCGGTATTTTTTCTTATAGAGAGGGAGCTTATCCGGAGGAATGACTTTTTGTCCGACTTTGCCTTGAATCTCTCCT
The DNA here is from genome assembly GCA_910585545.1 of uncultured Lachnospiraceae bacterium. Classification (GTDB taxonomy): domain Bacteria; phylum Bacillota; class Clostridia; order Lachnospirales; family Lachnospiraceae; genus An181. The sequence goes on along the minus strand of CAJUFN010000002.1, from coordinate 122,546 downwards.
AGAAGTTCCCTGGTAGTTTTGATGCCAAGCAGCTCCCCGTCTTTTAGAAGCAGTACTTGATTGGCGATGCTTTCTACATCTTCCATAATATGAGTCGCAAGAATTACGATACGTTTCGTAGAAAGGTTGGCAATAATCTGTCGAAAACGGATGCGCTCCTGCGGGTCAAGTCCGGCAGTCGGCTCATCTAAAATCAATATTTTAGGATTGTTGATGATTGCCTGAGCAATGCCGAGGCGCTGACGCATACCACCAGAAAATTCTTTGATCTTCCGATTGCGGTCTTGCCAGAGATTGCATAACTTTAAAACCTGCGTGATGATTTTTTCGCGCCGTTTTTTGGGGATTCCCTTTAATTCGCACATATATTTTAAGAATTCAAGACATTTAAAGTCTTTGTAGAATTTCGGATACTGAGGAAGGTAGCCAACTACGTTTAAGTAGGCATTAAGATCCTTTTTGATATCCTTTCCCTCGAAAAAAACTGTTCCGACAGTTGGCGTCAGGATGTCAACCAAAATATTGATCAATGTTGTTTTGCCGGCGCCATTAGGTCCGACCAGACCGTATACACCGTTTTCCAGCCGGAAGCTGACATCTTTAAGCGCTTGCTTTGTTTTATATTGTTTGCTGATATTTTTTACTTCAAGCCACATGTGTAATCCCCCCTTAAAATCAGTATTAAGGAATACAAAATATGTATTCCTTAATAGAGTAAAATCCGTTGATCAGTATATTAAGATTCGTTTTTCCGTACGTTGTGATCCGGTTTCTTCATTACCAAGAAGCCAGGTATAGAATGTATGCTGACCTTTTTCCAAGTTATCAGGAAGCATGACTTCAAAAGAGGTCATTTGAAATCCTGTTTCTGGAGGAGACACATATGCAGAGTCGTATATTTTGTTGATTTTTAACGGAATATGATCCAGATAGAATGTGATTGTTCCTGGAAAGGCATTCTCTGGATCCGCTTCCATCAGATAGTAAGTCAAGAAACTGTCTTTTCCTTTGGCATTAATCTGAAGTGTATCATTTGCAGGTTCACCATGCATCAGGTTTTTTAACACGCTAATATCATCGCTTTCGTTAATTAGACCAGCAGGTTTGGATGGAGGAAGATCAGGGTACAATTCCCATTCAATATCTGTCAAGATATTGCGGGTAATAGTACCGTTGAAATCCTGTTCTGCTACAAAACTTTTAGTATAGTCGCCTGTAAATTGATGGAGATTATATCGAGTATATTCCTGAATGGGTGGAATATAATCTGGTTCAGCAATAAACCCCATGGCAAAATTTAGCGATTCTCCTTTTTGAAAACTTTGCGCTTGAATATAAATACTGGACTCAACGTCGTTATCAAATATTTTTCTATGGCAGATAGAATAATCATCATTTTCATCTAGTGCGAAAGGAACCGGAGTACCGTTCTGGAAAGCTAATATTGCCCACTCTTTACCCTTAGGAAAGGGTTCAAATGAATAATCTAGTTTTACATAATCATCATAGATATACATATTAGAAACGCCGATGCCCATGCCATAGGATACATTTTCAGCATCCGGGGAATCGGAAATTATATCTTCGATAGTGGGGTCTTGGTTATTCAAATTTGATGAAGGTTGAGAGGTACAACCAAATACAAAAAAAGCCAAAGTGCAAAACAATAGAAATACTGTGATAAAAATCTTTTTCATAAAATTTCTCCTTAATATATTAAAGATAAAAGAAATGCTAATATTTTGAGGAATGTTGCCCAGGCAAAAATTTGCCTGGGCAGTATTTTATACCAAATATTTAAATAATGTGACTAATATTGAGCGGAAGATCCAAAATAATATTTCGTTCCGGAGACAGTTACCACATGTGTGCCAGTGCATTCTATCACTTTACCTTGTGAATGGCTCGTGGAAGAAACGGTTGCTCGTATAGAACTTTCATTCTTTTTTGAAAATTTATCTGTAATAATACCGTTGATAATTTTAGTAACACCTGAAGCTTCTACAGAGTCACAAACATAACGGGTAGAGGTAGTTACGGTACAAGTCCGATAATCTCCGCCAGCGCTTTTTATAGAGGTGGTACCATCGCTTCCGCCGTTTACAGGGCTATGAGTAGCCTGGGCAGTTAGAACACTACCTAAACTTAATACGCTTACTGTTGCTAATGCTATTAATTTTTTCTTTGTTTGTTTCATAATTAAAACCTCTCTTTCTTTTGAAATATTAAAACTTTTTCGTGCGCACAAAAATGTTATATATACAATGTGCCTGAAAGAAGAGATAAAGTCAATACATTGACCTCGAACGGTACTTTTTTGACCCTGAGATGTAAAAAAGTATAGAAAAAGCATGTAAAGTATTCCTTAATAGAGTAAAATCCGTTGATCAGTATAATGATATGTTATATCCGGATTATCGCTTACCAGTCGAGAATAGAAGGTATGAGGACCGTTTTCGAGGTCTTCTGGTAAAGTAAGATCAAATTCCGTAAGTAAAAATCCTTTTTCCGGCGGGGTAATATAGACGGCATCGTATTGCCCATTAATCTTCAATGGAAGATGATCCAGATAAAAGCTTACGGCTCCGGCAGGAAAAGACACTTCTGGGTTTTGTTCCAGGAGATAATAAATGCGGATGGAATCTTTACCAGAGGCATCCATGACCTTGAAGTTGTTGATAAGCTTACCATGCATCAGATCTTTCAAAGCTTCGAGATCATCATGTTCGTTAATGGAAGCGGCTAATCGTGAAGGAAGAATATCCGGATAGGCTTCCCAATCAACATCTGTCAGGATATTTATTACTGTATCACTGGAAAAGTCACGGGAAGCGGTATAAGCTTTTGCATAGTGGTTTATCATTTGTTCTCGTCCATAGTGTGGAGATTCCTGAATTTCCGGCATAAAATCGGAATTACAGACAAACCCCATACCGAAGCTTACGGAATCGCCTTGATGGAAGTCTGCCGCTTTGATATATATGCTGCCATTTTGCTCACGTATCGGGAATGTTTTCCTGTGAGATAGCGAGTAATCTCCGTCTGGCTCGAAGGAAAAAGGAACAGCAGCCCCGTTTTGGAAAGCCAGAACGGTACATTCTATCTTTTTGCGGCTGAGAATAATAGAGTAGTCTAATTTTACATACTCATCGCGAATTTCAATGCTATCTCCAAATCCACCTGCATTGAGATAAGAATCTTCATGTTCAAAATCATCGGGATTCTCTGATCCTGGTGGCGGGGTGGTGACCTCTGGTGGTTTCGATTCAGTAGCAGGCTGCTTTACCGAACAGCCTGTAAATAAGATGCAAAGTGGTATGCAAAATAAAAAATGTATAAGTTTGTTCTTGAACATCGTGTACCTCCATACATAAATTAAAAGGTTTTTTGTGATACAAAAATTATCAGTATATTAAGATCCGTTTTTCTGTACGTTGTGATTCGGTTTCTCCATTACCAAGAAGCCAGGTATAGAATGTATGCTGACCTTTTTCCAAGTTATCAGGAAGCATGACTTCAAAAGAGGTCATTTGAAATCCTGTTTCTGGAGGAGTCACATATGCAGAGTCGTATATTTTGTTGATTTTTAACGGAATATGATCTAGATAGAATGTGATCGTTCCTGGAAAGGCATTCTCCGGATTTGCTTCCATCAGATAGTAAGTCAGGAAACTGTCTTTTCCTGTGGCATTAATCTGGAGTGTATCATTTGCAGGTTCACCATGCATCAGGTTTTCTAATACGCTAATATCATCACTTTCGTTAATCATAAAAGCAGTCTTAGAGGGGAGAAGATCAGGGTACAATTCCCATTCAATATCTGTCAAGATATTGCGGGTAATAGTACCGTTGAAATCCTGTTCTGCTACAAAATTTTTAGCATAGCTGCCAGTAAATTGACGGAGATTATACCGAGTATATTCCTGAATAGGTGGAATATAATCTGGTTCAGCAATAAACCCCATGGCAAAATTCAGCGAGTCTCCTTTTTGAAAACTTTGAGCCTGAATATAAATACTGGATTCAACGTCGTTATCAAATATTTTTCTATGAGACGTGGAATAATCTCCATTTTCTTCAAATGAGAAAGGAACCGGAGTACCGTTTTGGAAAGCTAATATTGCCCATTCTTTACCCTTAGGAAAGGGTTCGAATGAATAATCTAGTTTTACATAATCATCATAGACATACATATTAGAAACGCCGATGCCCATGCCATAGGATACGTCTTCAGCATCAGGGGAATCAGAAATTATATCTTCGATAATGGGGGCTTGGCTATTCGAATCTGATGAAGGTTGAGGTGTGCAACCAAATAAAAGAAAAGTCAAAGTGCAAAATAATAAAAATACCATAATAAAAATTTTTTTCATAATAGAAACATCTCTCCTTCCTGTGGAATATTAAAACTTTTTCGTGTGTATGAAAATATTATACATACAATATGTCTGAAGGAAGAGATAAAGTCAATACATTGACCTCGAACGGTACTTTTTTGACCCTGAGATGTAAAAAGTATAGAATAATCTTTGACGAGATTATGAAATTTTTCTGCTTTGAGAAAATCATCTTTTTGTAGTATCATTGTTTTATGAGTGAATGCTCGCAAGAATTTGAACTGAAAGTTTTAGTTTGCTTCTCTACTTTGCGTAGGTAGTCAAATGTTTTGTCTGGGTTTATGATAGTTCCATAGGAGGTATATGAGAATGAATCAATATGTAACAGGAGCAGTGATCAAAGAACTGCGGGAAAAATATCATTTAACACAGGTGGAACTTGCTGAAAAGTTAAATGTTTCGGATAAAACGGTTTCCAAATGGGAGACGGCAAAAGGATATCCGGATATTTCGCTACTTGAACCAATAGCAAAGGTTTTCGGTATTTCAGTTACGGAACTGATTTCAGGGAATGCGGTCAGAAATGTAAATGTTTCAGCTAATATGATGCGTTCAAAGTTTTATGTGTGCCCGGTTTGTGGGAATAATATTCACAGCATGGGAGAAGCTGTTATCCAATGTCACGGCATAACTCTTACACCATGTCAGGCAGAAGAAACGGATGAGAATCATATGATTTTCATCGAGAGAGATGAAGATGAATATTATGTTCGTGTTGAGCATGATATGACGAAACAGCATTATATTTCTTTTATTGCTGCATTATCACCGGATAAACTCCAGATGATTAAATTGTATCCGGAAGGAAATGCAGAAGCCAGATTTAAGATAAATGGAGTGAAAAAACTTCTTTTTTACTGTAATCGAGACGGAATGTTTTTTATCAATATTGTAAAAGGAATCGATGACAAGCAGGTTATCTATGATGACATAGAAGAAAGGAAGGCATTGGAACAGACAGCAAAGATGTTATTTAAATAGGAGTGAAGTAGAATGAAGCCAGTAAAGTTAGCCAATTCACCGATCACATATTTTGTAAGCAGGACTAAGCAAGCGGAATGGGTACTTTTTATCCACGCCGCTTTCGTCAATCACAATATGTTCAAAGCGCAGTTTGAGTATTTTGAGAATAAATATAACATTCTGGCTATTGACATTATTGGTCACGGACAGTCCACTGATACTCAAAAGGGTGATACGATAGATAAGATGTCAAAGTGGATATGTGACATCTTAAAAACTGAAAATATTGATAAAGTACATATTGTCGGTGTTTCATTGGGGGCAGTTTTAGCACAGGATTTTGCTAATCGCTATCCATATGCGGTAGGTTCACTGGCTTGCTTTGGAGGATATGATATTAATAGTTTTGATGCAAAAATGAAAAATGAAAATAGTGCGAAGCAGAAGCTGATGATGTTGAAAGCATTCTTTTCGGTCAAATGGTTTGCAAAAGCAAACAAGAAAATTTCTGCATATACTTCACAGGCTCAAAATGAATTTTTGGCGATGAATATACTCTTTCCTAAGAAGTCATTTATGTTTCTGGCAACGCTCAATCGTATGGTGAATAAGTATAAAACTGGGCGAAGAAATTATCCCTTGCTGATCGGATGCGGAAAATTTGATATTCCAATGGAATTAGAAGCGATAAAAGCATGGAAAAACAATGAACCTGATTGTACAGTAGTTCTTTTTGAAAATGCGGGACACTGCGTTAATATGGACGTGCCGCAGGAATTCAATAAAACAATGGAGGAATTTTGGAAAGGCGCAAGTCAATAAAGTTAATTTATATTGTTAATAATCTTGTATAAAAGTGTCTTATGACATTCAGAAGATAGTTGTAATATTGGGTGAAGATACATTTCAGGGTCAAAAAAAGACATTTGGAGGTCACATGATTGATTTTTACTGTTTGATTTGCTAGGGTGGGTTTGTAGACATATTCGCGATTATGATACAAATGAACAAAGAGAAGGAGAAATTAAAATGAGAAAGAGAAACATTTTATTAGGAGTATGTGCAGGGCTTATAGTATCTGTGTTTGGGGTACATGCACAGGGAATTGTTCCTTATGGCGTAGATGACTGTAAAGCATATATCACACTTAAGCGAACTAGTGGAGAATTTGGAATTACAGAAAAAGCAGGAATTGTTATTAATCCGGATACGGCCAAAGAAATAGACGGGCATTATATAGCGGAGAATGCATATGGACAGAGGGCGACGCAATCAGTATATAAATCATTGCGCTCAGGGCAACTATTTGTAAATAAAACAGCTCCATCTGGTTATATAAGTTATTATGGTTTTATGTCATATTCCCTAAACTATAAACCTCAGAAAAGTATAAGTCAGAGATATAGCCAATAAAGATAGTGGCAATTATTCTTTTTTCACCTTTAATTTAGAAACAAGGAAGAAAGGTTATGAGTCTTAGTGAAAAGAAAAAAGTTATTTGCATAAGTATTTTGCTGCTGATGGCAAGTTTCTTCGCAATAGTTTTTTTAAATAAAAAAACAAAAATTACCTGGTATATTGCAAATCTTAATGCATATGGGTTTAGTCATGAAGACATAAAACCATATCAGGAACTTCATTCAGAACAATTCGATTTATTTAATCAAAGGCTTAAAGAGCTTAAGATTCCCGCAAAAGTGGTTTTCAAAGCAATGCCTGGCGAATGGGATTTGGCTGATGGAGATGAGATGACATTTCAAAGGGGAATAGAGATTTCGGGCAACAAAGTTCAGGAGATTATAAGTAAAGACAAAGATGCAGATATTATGCCTTTTTCACACATGGAATATCAAAGGTTTATCTCGTTGGATTCTTATTTTCATACGGATGGTATGAAAAAGGCGAAAATTAGTATCCCCGAAGCATTGTGGGAAGTAAATCAGATTAACGCAGAGAGTTATCAGATTCCAAGGACGCTTGTGAGTGCTAAGGAAACCATATATGCGTTTTATAAACCATTTTTAGAACAATACCAGATAGACGTGGACGAAGAGACCGTTCGTAAAATGTCACCGCGCCGGGTCATCGAGTGGTTATCCACCTATTTTGCCGGAGAAACGCTTTTGGACGGGAAATATTATATTACTTCAGGAAGCGACCTTTTCTATGTGGCGTATTTGGGGGCAAAAATAAAGCCAATGCTGGAGGGCGGCACGATAGATGTTATGTTGGACTATGAAACTGGCAAGATACAGGATATGTACTCAAATAAGAAAGTTTTGGAGTATCTTGATTTGTGCCAATGGATATACAAAAATAATATTGATGCACATGAGGAGCAAAAGACGATATCGAATGCATGTATACCTGTTTTTAAGATGATGGACATTCCGGTTATAGAGGAGCTTGGAGGAGAAGCAAGTGAAAAGGGCTGGGAAGCAATACAACTCGGGGATCGATGGCTGTCTCAAAGTGTAGGAAATGGGATATTAAAGTCTAGCAAAAATAAGGAATTGGCAGTGGAAGTACTTGCCGCTACAGTTTATGATAAAGAATTATCTGATATTATGATACATGGGGTTTTGGAAAAAGACTATACGCTTCAAGATGGATATGTGGTTTATAAAGATGCTTCAAAAACTCCTGCTTATAGTATTGGAAATAATTTTATTGCCTATCCGACAGAAAGTGAAATTCCGGATAAAAAAGAGGTGTCGGAGCAATTATTAAGCCAGATTCGAACGATTCCATATAGTAGTTTTACTCCGGTATGGAATGAAAAGTTGCTGGAACAGGCTGCTCAAATTGCCGCTATTTGCTGGGAAACCATGACAGACGTTCTTTATTTTGACATTCCGGACATGCAGGAATATCTGAAGACGCAGCAACAGAGATTAAAGGAAAAAGGCTTGGACAAGGCTAGTTTCGAACTTCAAAAACAAGTGGATGAATGGATAGAATCATACGGAAAGGAGAGCATAGCGTGGTAAAGTATTTGGTCAGAATATTATGTTGTCTATATATGATTTTTTTGCTGACTGGTTGCGAAAGGCAGGAGAGGGCAGAAGTATCAAGATTCGATGACAGTAAACAATATTTATATTTTGAGAGTTTTGTGGAGTCGGAAGATGGAATTTACCATACAGAGGTTGTCGATTCTGGCGAAATTATTAAATATGCGGATCGTTCTTCAGGGAAAGATACCGTATTATGTTCAAAAATAAATTGTAAGCATAATTCTGAAAAATGCCAGGCGTTCGTGAAAGAAAATGATTTTATAATGGGAATGCTGTATGCAAAGGGAAAGCTTTACTTATTAGTGTCAGGTTATAAAAATGAAGGTGGTCCACGTTCCAATTGTATATATCAGATGGACAAAGATGGAAGAGGAAAGGTGCTTATCCATGATTTCAAAGATTATCCGGTTATGGCAAACGGAGGTGGTCTATATAAGAACCGTTTTTTCCTTTCCATACAAGTGTTGGAAATGGAGGAAGATGGTTCAGGCGGTTCGTCTGGTGCCCCATCAATACTTATGTATGATTTGAATACGAAAAAGGAAGCGGTTATTCTGGACGGTTATAAAGAAAATGATACCTTTAAACAAATAGTAGGAGGAAACCATAATTCCATATATATTGCTGAACGCAATTTTTATGAGAAGGGAGACTGCCACTTTAGGGAATATGATTTTTTAACCGGAGAATTTGATGACTTGTATACGACACCGGAAGAGAATCTACAGGCGATAAGAGACGACACGCTATACTTACAAAAAAAAGAAGAGAAAAAGATATATGTTTATAACATGAAGACTCAGATGATGGAAGAACTTTTAAGCTGGGAGGAAGACGTTGCAAATATATATATCCGGTATGGCTATATAGAGTTTGTAAAAGAGGAAAAAAATGTTGCTGGGGAAACGGTCTACTTACATAAGTGGTATGATTTAGAGGAATTTGAGTATTTATTTGATGAGTATCGTCCGGAGTCTGAATTGACGCTAAAACGAAAGCTGACAGACATTTATTGGTTTGTAAAGGACGGAAAAAATTATTTTTATAATTGGAAAGAGAAAGTCTGGACAGAGATTGAAGAGATATCTTAGAATAAGGGAGAGTTGCAAAAATTGGTACCAGGAATATTCCTGGTGCCAATTTGCATTCAGAAGAGAAGATGAAAGAAGGAATGGGGAGGAAAATGGAGTAAGTCATGTTGTTTGACTATGTTTTCCTTTCTTTTCTTTAATTAAAATTTGGATATAATAATTTTAAAATATTCAAAATCTTCGACTGTTCTGAAGATGGAAGGCTTTCGATAAGAAATGTGATTTCGTCCGAGAGGTTCTGAGTTGCATCTGTATCGCGAACCAAGATATCACACAATACATCGCGCGGGTTGATGTTCAGTACATCACAGATACTGCAGATATAGTCTAAGGTCAGACGGACAGTACCTTTTTCAATACGATTCAAAAAGCTGGGAGATACATGGATATCCTGAGCCAGCTCTTTTTGCTTGATTCCTTGCTGTTCCCGAAAATAGCGAATGCGAGCACCAACTTTTTTGTCTGCGGATAAATCTGTGGACATAACTTGAACCCTCCTTTCAATATATCTATTTTAACAATAATATGTATGGAATAAGTTTAAGAATATGCAATTTATTTACAGATAGTATATGAGAGATGCTGTTTGGATAGAAGGGGCAAGGGTTTCACTCTCTGATTCATTTTGCATATATTGGTATCAGAACCGATATAGAATGGAGAGATTTGTTATGGAACAAAGGCTGCCGTATTATATGGCGTATCCGATGCCGCTGCAGTTTGATGATGAACGCATAGACAAAAGAGACATGGAGTATATGAGAAGTATGTATCCGGGAATTGCGAAGATGGTGCTGCCATTTGTAGAAGAGGAATGTGACCGGATGGAGTATGACGGGAGCATGATTTATGATGAATATCCGGATAAGTTACAGATGCATTTGATGTGCAGGCGGGTATACGATAAGGTAAAAGCACAAAAAGGGTTTGGCGAAATGGTCGATGAAGAACTGGTGGAGGTTCAGGAGAATCGCGGCAGGAACCGGAAAGATGAGCTTTTGAACTCTCTGATCCAGGTGCTCGTTTTCCAGGAATTATATAAAAGACGTCATGATTTTCGGCGCCAAAGGAGAAGATTCTATTAAAAACGCCGATAGACGGGGGTGCTTTGTTGTGGTAGAATAATCCGGAAATGAAAAAAACAGGAAAAGGAAGGCACACATGGGAAATATTATTTTCATTGGAATGCCTGCTTCCGGAAAAAGTACAGTTGGTGTCGTTGTTGCAAAACGGCTTGGTTATGAGTTTATAGATGCTGACCTCTTGATCCAGAAAAGGGAAGGAAGACTTCTGAAAGATATTATTGCGGAAGAGGGAGTCGAGCGTTTTTTAGAAATCGAAAACGAGGTAAATGCGCAGATTGATGTAGATGGGGCTGTTATTGCGCCTGGGGGAAGTGTGGTTTATTGTACAGAGGCGATGGAGCACTATAAAAAGACTGGAACGATTGTATATTTGAAGGCGTCTTATGAGACAATAAAGAATAGAATCCGTAATCCGAAGAAGCGCGGCGTGACTTTGAGAGCGGGGCAGACTCTTAGGGATTTATATGTAGAACGGACGCAGTTATTCGAGAAATATGCGGATATTACAGTGGAGGAAGATGATAATTCCTTGGGGGATACAGTCGAAAAAGTGCTGGATGTGTTACAAAACTAGCAAAAATATTTTACAAATAGGTATTTTATGCTATAATAAATAAGGGACTATGTGCTTTGAGGGTGCATCAGATAAAGGTTGAGTATAATAAAATAGAGGTGCGATAATGGAACAATATGTTATAAAGGGAGGGAATCCTCTGGTCGGGGAGGTTGAGATTGCAGGCGCGAAGAATGCGGCTTTAGCTATCTTGGCAGCAGGTATCATGACAGATGATACGGTAACAATTGATAACATTCCGGATGTTAATGATATTAATGTCTTGCTGGAAGCCATGAGAGGTATCGGAGCAAACATTCACAGAGTGGATCGTCACACGGTAGAGATTAAGGGGAACAATGTGAATGATTTCAGCATTGACTATGATTATATTAAGAAAATCAGAGCTTCTTATTATCTGTTAGGGGCATTGCTTGGAAAATATAAAAGAGCGGAAGTGGCACTCCCGGGTGGGTGCAATATCGGAAGCAGGCCGATTGACCAGCATTTGAAGGGATTCCGCGCACTTGGTGCGGAAGTCGAGATTGAGCACGGGAAGATTGTGGCGGAGGCTGAGAAGCTTCGCGGAACACATATGTATTTTGATGTGGTCAGCGTAGGCGCGACAATCAACGTTATGATGGCAGCGACTATGGCTGAGGGAACAACGATTCTTGAGAATGTTGCAAAAGAACCTCACGTAGTTGATGTGGCGAATTTCCTTAACAGTATGGGGGCTAATATCCGAGGCGCTGGTACTGATGTGATTAAGATTAAAGGGGTGAATCGTCTTCATGGAACGGAGTATTCGATTATTCCGGATCAGATTGAGGCGGGAACGTTCATGTTCGCAGCAGCGGCTACCAGAGGAGACGTGACGGTACTTAACGTAATTCCAAAGCATTTAGAAGCGACGGCGGCAAAATTAGTGGAGATCGGATGCGAAGTAGAGGAGTTTGATGATGCGGTACGTGTTGTATCCAAAGGCAACTTGAAGCATACTCAGGTAAAAACTTTGCCATATCCGGGATTTCCGACAGACATGCAGCCGCAGATGGGGGTTGTGCTTTCCTTATGCGAAGGAACAAGTACGATTACCGAAAGTATTTTTGAAAATCGTTTTAAATACTTGTCCGAGCTTGCAAGAATGGGCGCGGTGAACAAGGTGGAAGGACATTCGGCGACCATCGAGGGTGTGAAAGGGTTCCAGGGCGCAAGAGTGAATGCACTTGACTTAAGAGCCGGCGCAGCGCTTTGTATCGCAGGGCTTGCGGCAGAAGGCGTTACAATTATAGATGATATCGTGTATATCCAGAGAGGGTATGAGCGTTTTGAAGAAAAGATGAGGAGCCTTGGAGCTGTGATCGAGAAAGTGTCCAGTGAGAGGGAACTTCAGAAGTTTATGTTTCGCGTGAGCTAAGAATTCGTAAAAGAATTCGGGAGGCGATTGAGCGAAGGGACAGAATTATATAGAAGATATTAAGGTGATAAAATATCTTACTTTGAGTAGGATGTTTTGTTGCCTTTTTTTGATGCAATAAAGTGTCAAATTTTGTTATTTAGTACCATATATGGAAATAGTTTCTTGTCGTTGCGTAATAGAATTGAATTAATATTTGGTGGAGAAGGATATATCAATGAACGAACAGAAACTTTTATCTCAGAGAATTGAATATTTGTGTAAAGAAAAGAGACTTTCTTATTATGCGTTATCATATCGTTCAACGGTACCGCTGACGACATTGATGCATATTGTGGATTGTTCGACAAAGAATCCGGGCATATTTACGATTATTAAAATTTGCAATGGGCTGGACGTGACGATTCAGGAATTCTTTGACTCTAAGGAATTTGTGGATGTTGAGTATGAAGTGGAGTGAGGACGGATGGCAGAACGTCCGCATAGTAAGGAAAGCGGGGCAAGGAAATGAAGGGATTTTAAGGAATCCCTTTGCTTTCTTGCCCTTTTGTGCGATTGTGCTAAATATGAGTTGAGAAAGAGCAGAGCAAAGGGGATGATGAAGAAAATCTGTTTCTCTTTCTATGATTTTAGTGGTATAATAAGAACATAGGTGTGAGTTGGTAAGATATCGACATGAATAAGCAAAAAATCAGCAGATAATGAAGAATCTTTCGGAAAACCTGGATGTCTTCTGAGGAAGGAGGAGTTCAACATGAGTGAAAAATCCGAAATAATATTTATGCAAACAAGATTGATCAGACGGGCATCGGAAGAATGGCATTTGCCAATTGAAAAAGTTGTTGCAATATTTAAAAAAACAGTATTTTGGACTATATTGAAATTGGGTATGGAATCTTTCATTGTGAAGGTGATGACGTTGTGCTTGAAGATATTGATGAACTTCTTGCAAGAAAGGGGATAGACATTTATGCAGAAGTTAGTTGACGGACTTATCCTCTACTATGGAAGCTATTGTGAGGTAAGGAATCCACAGCTTGAAAAATGCGCGAAAAGAAAGGATTTTGGAAAAGGATTTTATCTTACAACGTCGAGAGAACAGGCAATCAGTTTTTTGAAAATAGCACTTATCAAAGCAGAGAATGGCGGGATTATAAAATCAGGGCAAGAATATGGTGTCATTTCTAGGTTTGAAGTGCATCTTAAATATGAGTTGAATAGCTATGTCTTTCAGAATGCCGATGCAGAATGGCTTCATTGTATTGCGGCACATAGAAAAAAGAATTCTTTTTTAGAAGTGAAGCAAGAAATGGAAGGATATGATGTGATAGCTGGTAAAATTGCGGACGATGCGACAAACAGAACATTGGTAGCTTATATTTCGGGAACTTTTGGTGATATGGGAAGTGAGAGGGCTGACGAGTTTTGTATTGGTCAGTTATTACCGGAAAGACTAAAAAACCAGTATTGTTTCAAAACAGAAAAAGCGTTGGAGTGCTTGCAGTTTGTAGAAGGTGAAAAAATATGGCTGAAGAAGTGATCTCAAAAGATCAGATGAATTTTACAATTGATATGTTGATTACGATGGTAGTTGAAGAATTAACAGAGGAGTTTAGAAAAGATCCGAAAGAGGTACTTTCGGATTTCTGTGTGTCAAAAACAGGAAAGGCATTGTACGACGAATCCACGAAACTATGGTGGAATGGGCCTTCCTACATTGCAGACATGTATAAAGAAGAACTTAATGCTAATAAATTAAAAGAAGATGCTTCATGGAGTGAAGTTGTGAAGGCTAGCTGTTAAAATTAAAAAGAGAGTAAAATGCTTGCATCTGTCTTTGGTGTAAGCATTATTTGTTAATATCGTAAGGGGATTTTGCACTTATGAACAAAGAAAAATCAAAGCTCAGGCACGTTTAAGTATTATAAAAGCAGATTATTGATGAAAAATGTGGAAGAGAATTACAGGAAGTATGACGGGAATAAAGGATTAAAAGTACAAAAGAGAAAAGGAGCGGATAAGTATGGGGCAAGTGGTGGAGTATCCGGCTTTTGGAAAAGATGATAAAAGGCCAAGGGTGTTATTGGCGGGAAATGGAATGTGCCGTTGTTACAATAGCAGGTCATGGGAATCTTTGCTGGCATCAATCAAACGGAATGAGTGCAAAGTGGATTTGACGTCTGAAGAATTTAAAAATGTTCCGTTTCCGATTGGTGCAATTATTGCTACGGATGATCATGTGGATGAGGCGTGCGGAGTGATTGCGAGAGATTTGATGCAGGAGAGTTATTATATGGCAAAAGGAGAACTTGCTTTATTTCGGGAAATGCTGGCGGTTGATTTTGATGCTGTCATTACGACGAATTATAGTTATGAATTTGAATATGCTATGGATTCTAAGTTTCTGAAGAAAAGCAATAAATATGCGGCGCATACGGATGGATGCGCCAGGAAGGAAGTATGTTATCCGCTGTATTCTTTTTATCGAATGCCATATAATGGACAGTTAAAAGACATCTGGCATATTCATGGCGAGGCGAAGAATAAAAGTTCTATTGTGCTTGGACAGTATTATTACATAAACTCCATATCGAAGTGGCGGGCGTATTTGAAGGATGCATATACGAAATATTATAAAAAAGAGGAAGATAAGATTAGACCGAAAAGCTGGTTGGAGTATTTCATTTTTGGAGATGTGTATATTGTCGGATTTGGAATGGATTTAAGTGAGATCGATTTATGGTGGTTATTGAATCGCAAAAAGCGCGAGGAGTTGCCGCATGGAAAGACGGTTTTTATCAAAGATGCAAATGAAGAGTTGGATATGATGAAACGCAGTATGCTGGAAGTAATGGACGTGGAAATCAGAGAATTTTCTTGCGAAGATAAAGATGGTAAAACGGACTATCAAGGGCTGTACCGGAAGATAATCGAATGGTTAAAGGACGGAGCTGTAAGTGTATGAGGGTAAATCAGCGGAAAGATGATCTGACAGAAGTGCCGCCATGTCAAGGCTGCAAGCATCGCTGGCGCGACAAGACCTTGACATGGCGGCATTTCTGCCAGGTGTGGTGATCAAGCTGATTTAAGGTGGAGCCTGCCGGAGAGAAGGCTTCCGCGAGGGTGATAAAATTTGAAAAAAATCTTGACACATATTTGAGGGTGTGATATTCTGTTTTAGAAAACTGCCGAAGACAGTAGGTGCCGAAAGGTATAAGCAGATAAACGCCTACCGAGGAGATTTGAATTCGAAATTATATGAATTTGTGTCCTCTTGTCATGTGGCAAGAGGATTTTTTATACCTCATTTCGAACGGCGGTACACAGACAAAATTTATAAGGAGGTGCACCATTCGTGGCAAAAGTTGAGTTAAAACAACCTATCGTACAGGCTATTGCAGAGGATATCAAAGGCGCTGCATCAGCAGTATTAGTTGATTACCGTGGATTAACTGTAGCAGAAGATACAGAGTTACGTAAACAATTAAGAGAAGCTGGTATCATTTACAAAGTTTGTAAAAACACAATGATGAAAAGAGCTTTTGAAGGAACAGAATTCGCAGGTCTTGATGAATACTTAGAAGGACCAAGTGCTCTGGCTATTTCAAAAGATGATGCTACAGCCCCGGCAAGAATTCTTTGCAAATTCGGCGCAAAGGCAAAAGCATTAGAACTTAAAGCAGGTGTGGTTGAAGGAACAGTATACGATGTTGACGGATTGACAGAATTATCTAAAGTTCCATCAAGAGAAGAATTGCTTTCCAAATTGCTTGGAAGTATTCAATCACCTATTACAAATCTTGCTCGTGTTCTTAATCAGATCGCAGAGCAGGGAGGCGCAGCTAACTGCACACCAGCAGCTGCAGAAGAAGCTCCGGCAGCGGATGCTGAATAATCCGGTAAAGTCTTTTTGAGGACAGGACACATTGAGAGATGTGGCATATGAAAAATATTATTTAAAAATATTCATGGAAAATTATTTATGGAGGTAAATATAATGGCAAAATTAACAACAGCTGAATTTATTGAAGCTATCAAAGAATTATCTGTATTAGAATTAAACGAATTAGTAAAAGCATGTGAAGAAGAATTTGGTGTATCTGCAGCAGCAGGTGTAGTAGTTGCAGCAGCAGGCGGAGACGGCGCTGCAGCAGCAGAAGAGAAAGATGAATTTAACGTAGAATTAGTAGCAGCAGGTGCTTCTAAAGTTAAAGTAATCAAAGTTGTTCGTGAAGTAACAGGACTTGGATTAAAAGAAGCAAAAGAATTAGTTGACGGAGCTCCAAAGGTAATTAAAGAAGGCGTTTCTAAAGCAGAAGCTGAAGAACTTAAAGCTAAACTTGAAGCTGAAGGCGCTGAAGTTGCTCTTAAATAATTGTCGCGATTATAAAGGTGTACAAATAAAGACCTGCAAGGCATTTGCTTTGCAGGTCTTTTGTGACTTTTGGATTTTTGTGTTTTTTCCTATCGTTTTCATTTACCGTCAGAGGGTTTTTGAAAAGCCTCTGACGGTAAATGAAAAAATCGACGTGTTACAGGTGTATTAGGTAATGCTAGAGTGAAATTGTTTAGCAAATAGAAATACAGTAATAATGGAAAAAAGATGATATAAAGAGATGTATGTCGGAAGAATTGTTTTAGATTTTTGCACAGATTTGTTTGATGAAGTTATTTGAGGCTGATTTTGAGGTGCGGGAGAGTGGAAGCGTGGTAAATAAAGGGAAAAGAGTTGTCGGAATAGTTTGAAACGTTAATTTTGCGTCAGAGGCTTTTTAAAAACCCTCTGACGCAAAATTAACTGTTGACAAGCCAAAACTCTTTGTGATATAGTTAAGAATGCGCTATTATGGATAGTTATGCCATGAAATAAGCGAATGAAACTGGTACACGAAACCGTTTTTTCGACAATTTTTGTATGGATTTTATAGAAATGAAGGAAAAACAAGGTTTTCTTGATAATAAAACGAAGGAGTGAAACGTCAATATGGAGAAAAACAGAATTCGTCCTATTACAAACGGAAAAAGTTCTCGTATGAGCTACTCTAGGCAAAAAGAAGTTCTTGAAATGCCGAATCTGATTGAGGTTCAAAAAGATTCCTACCAGTGGTTTCTGGATGAGGGATTAAAAGAGGCGTTCGACGATATTTCACCAATCGCCGACTACAGCGGGCACTTAAGCTTAGAGTTTGTTGATTTTACATTATGCGAGGATGATGTAAAGTATACGATTGAGGAATGTAAAGAGCGTGACGCTACTTATGCAGCACCGTTAAAAGTGCGTGTAAGACTTCACAACAAAGAAACAGATGAGATTAACGAGCATGAAATCTTCATGGGAGATTTGCCGTTGATGACTGCGACGGGAACGTTCGTTATCAATGGTGCAGAACGTGTTATCGTAAGTCAGCTTGTGCGTTCCCCAGGTATTTACTATGGAATTGCACATGATAAAATCGGAAAAGAGTTATACTCTTGTACCGTAATTCCTAACCGTGGTGCATGGTTAGAGTATGAAACAGACTCCAATGACGTTTTCTACGTACGTGTAGATAGAACAAGAAAAGTGCCGATCACGGTATTGATCCGTGCCCTCGGTATCGGCACAAACACGGAAATCCTCGACTTGTTCGGGGAGGAACCAAAAATCTTAGCAAGCTTTTCAAAGGACACAGCAGAAAGCTACCACGAAGGACTCTTAGAATTATATAAGAAGATTCGTCCGGGTGAGCCGCTTGCAGTGGACAGTGCAGAGAGCTTGATCACAAGCATGTTCTTTGACCCAAGACGTTATGACCTTGCAAAGGTAGGACGCTATAAATTTAATAAGAAATTACTTCTTCGCAACCGTATTGCAGGACACATGCTTGCAGAAGCAGCAGTCAGCCCGCTCACAGGTGAAGTGATCGCGGACGAAGGCACAGAAGTAACCAGAGAAATTGCTGACGCAATCCAGAACGCAGCAATTCCATTTGTATGGATGAAAGCAGAAGGCGAAGAACGCCCGATTAAAGTGCTTTCTAATATGGCAGTCGATTTAAAAGAAGTATGCGGCATCGAACCGGAAGAAGTAGGAGTTACAGAGTTAGTATACTATCCGGTGCTTGCAAATATTCTGGAAGAAACTGCCGGTGATGTGGAAGAGCTAAAAGAAGCAATCCGTAAAAATGTCCACGAATTGATTCCGAAGCACATCACAAAAGAAGATATCTTCGCATCCATCAACTACAACATCCATTTAGAGTATGGATTTGGAAATGATGACGATATTGACCACTTAGGAAACAGACGTATCCGTGCGGTTGGAGAACTTCTCCAGAACCAGTACCGTATCGGTCTCTCCAGATTAGAAAGAGTGGTACGCGAAAGAATGACAACACAGGACTTAGAAGGAATTTCCCCGCAGTCCTTGATCAATATTAAACCGGTAACTGCAGCAGTGAAAGAATTCTTCGGTTCTTCTCAGCTGTCACAGTTCATGGATCAGAACAATCCGCTTGGAGAGCTGACTCATAAAAGACGTCTGTCAGCGCTTGGTCCAGGTGGTCTTTCCCGTGACCGTGCCGGATTCGAAGTACGAGACGTTCACTATTCTCATTACGGGAGAATGTGTCCGATCGAGACCCCTGAAGGTCCAAACATCGGTCTTATCAACTCCCTTGCAACATACGCAAGAATCAACGAATATGGTTTTGTAGAAGCACCATACCGTAAGATTGATAAATCCGATCCGATGAATCCGCGCGTTACAGACGAAGTTATCTACATGACAGCGGATGAAGAAGATAATTACCACGTAGCACAGGCGAATGAGCCATTGGATGAAGAAGGTCATTTCATCCATAAAAACGTATCCGGTCGTTACCGCGAGGAAACACAGGAATATGAAAGAAGGGCGTTCGATTACATGGACGTTTCTCCGAAAATGGTATTCTCCGTTGCTACTGCATTGATTCCGTTCCTGGAAAATGACGATGCGAACCGTGCGCTCATGGGATCTAACATGCAGCGTCAGGCAGTGCCGCTTCTTACGACAGAAGCGCCGGTAGTCGGAACAGGTATGGAGACGAAAGCAGCCGTCGATTCCGGAGTATGTGTGGTTGCAGAAGAAGCAGGCGTGATCGAACGCTCTACTTCTAAGGAAATCATCATCAGACAGGATGACGGACAGAAGAGAACATACAAACTTATCAAATTCCTTCGTAGTAACCAAAGCAACTGCTACAATCAAAGACCGATCGTTTTCAAAGGCGAACGCGTAGAAAAAGGTCAGGTAATCGCAGACGGACCATCTACTGCAAACGGCGAGATGGCGCTTGGAAAGAACCCATTGATCGGATTTATGACATGGGAAGGTTACAACTACGAGGATGCCGTATTATTAAGTGAAAGATTAGTACAGGACGATGTATATACATCCGTTCATATTGAAGAATACGAAGCAGAAGCACGTGATACCAAGTTAGGACCGGAAGAGATCACACGTGATATTCCGGGTGTTGGTGACGATGCATTAAAAGATTTGGATGACAGAGGTATCATTCGAATCGGTGCAGAGGTTCGTGCAGGCGATATCTTGGTTGGAAAGGTAACTCCGAAAGGAGAGACAGAACTGACCGCAGAGGAACGCCTCTTACGTGCCATCTTCGGTGAAAAAGCAAGAGAAGTAAGGGATACTTCTTTGAAAGTACCTCATGGTGAATATGGTATCGTAGTCGATGCAAAAGTATTTACAAGAGAAAACGGAGATGAATTATCTCCAGGTGTGAATCAGGCAGTCCGCATTTACATTGCCCAGAAGAGAAAAATCTCTGTTGGTGATAAAATGGCGGGACGTCACGGTAACAAGGGTGTTGTTTCACGTGTGCTTCCGGTAGAAGATATGCCATTCCTTCCAAATGGCCGTCCGCTGGATATCGTATTGAATCCGCTTGGTGTGCCTTCTCGTATGAATATCGGGCAGGTGCTTGAGATTCATTTAAGCCTTGCGGCAAAAGCACTCGGATTCAACATTGCAACTCCGGTATTCGATGGTGCAAACGAGATTGATATCATGGATACTTTGGATCTTGCAAATGACTATGTAAACTTAAGCTGGGAAGAATTTGAAGCAAAACATGCAGAAGAATTACTTCCGGAAGTATTGGAATATCTTTACGAAAACCGCGACCACAGAAAATTGTGGGAAGGCGTGCCGCTCTCTAGAGACGGTAAAGTACGTCTAAGAGACGGAAGAACAGGAGAGTATTTTGACAGTCCGGTAACAATTGGACACATGCATTATCTGAAACTGCATCATCTTGTAGACGATAAGATCCATGCACGTTCCACGGGTCCTTACTCACTGGTAACGCAGCAGCCGCTGGGTGGTAAAGCACAGTTCGGCGGACAGCGTTTTGGAGAGATGGAGGTTTGGGCACTGGAAGCATACGGTGCATCTTACACCTTGCAGGAAATCCTTACGGTGAAATCAGATGATGTGATCGGTCGTGTGAAGACATACGAGGCAATCATCAAAGGTGACAATATTCCTGAGCCGGGTATCCCGGAATCTTTCAAGGTATTGCTTAAGGAATTACAGTCACTTGGACTGGATGTAAGAGTACTTCGCGATGACAATACAGAAGTAGAGATTATGGAAACCGTTGATTACGGCGAAACAGATTTGCATTCGATCATTGAGGGAGACCGTTATAAACGTGATGAGGATGAGGAGCAATATGCTGAACATGGATTCTCCAAACAGGAATTCGAAGGAGAAGAACTTGTAGATGTGGAAGAAGAATTTGAGGAAGATTTTCCGGAAGATTATGACCCGGCAGCAGATGATTATGATGGATTTCTTGATGAAGAATAGAAGGGAGTGCCAGAATGTCAGCAACAAATAATGAAGGATACCAGCCAATGACGTTTGATGCAATTAAAATTGGATTGGCATCACCTGAAAAGATTTTAGAATGGTCCAGGGGAGAAGTTACCAAACCTGAGACAATTAACTATAGAACATTAAAACCGGAACGCGATGGTCTGTTCTGTGAAAGAATTTTCGGACCAAGCAAAGACTGGGAATGTCACTGTGGAAAATATAAGAAAATCCGCTATAAAGGCGTGGTTTGTGACCGCTGTGGCGTTGAAGTAACAAAAGCAAGTGTACGTCGTGAGCGCATGGGTCATATTGACCTTGCAGCTCCGGTGTCACATATCTGGTATTTCAAAGGAATTCCAAGCCGCATGGGCCTGATTCTTGATATCTCGCCAAGAACACTGGAAAAAGTACTGTACTTTGCATCTTATATCGTAATTGATAAAGGCGAGACAGATTTACAGTACAAACAGGTATTGTCTGAGCAGGAATATCAGGAAGCAAGAGAAAAATGGGGCAGCGCCTTCCGGGTAGGCATGGGAGCCGAAGCGATTCAGGAACTTTTGCAGGCGATCGACCTGGAAAAAGAATATGAAGAATTACAAAAAGGTCTGGAAGGAGCAAGTGGACAGAAAAGGGCAAGAATCGTAAAACGTCTCGAAGTGGTAGAGGCGTTCCGCGAATCAGGAAACAAGCCGGAATGGATGGTCATGACAGTGATTCCGGTCATTCCGCCGGATTTACGTCCAATGGTACAGCTTGACGGCGGCCGTTTCGCAACTTCTGACTTGAATGATCTATATAGAAGAATTATTAACAGAAATAACCGTCTTAGAAGATTACTTGAGTTAGGTGCGCCGGACATCATCGTGCGCAACGAAAAACGTATGCTTCAGGAAGCGGTTGATGCATTGATCGATAATGGACGCCGCGGACGTCCGGTTACAGGACCGGGTAACAGACCGCTGAAATCCTTGTCTGATATGCTGAAAGGTAAATCCGGACGTTTCCGTCAGAACCTTTTGGGAAAACGTGTTGACTACTCCGGACGTTCCGTTATCGTAGTAGGACCGGAACTTAAGATTTACCAGTGCGGTCTTCCGAAAGAAATGGCGATTGAGCTGTTTAAACCATTTGTAATGAAAGAACTTGTTGCAAACGGAACCGCGCACAATATTAAAAATGCAAAGAAAATGGTAGAAAGACTTCAGACAGAAGTCTGGGATGTGCTTGAAGATGTTATCAAAGAACATCCGGTTATGTTAAACCGTGCTCCTACGCTTCATAGACTTGGTATTCAGGCATTCGAACCGATTCTGGTAGAAGGTAAGGCGATTAAGCTGCATCCATTGGTATGTACCGCGTTCAATGCCGACTTCGATGGTGACCAGATGGCCGTCCATCTGCCGTTATCTGTAGAGGCGCAGGCAGAATGCCGTTTCCTCTTACTTTCACCAAACAACCTTTTGAAACCGTCAGACGGTGGTCCGGTGGCAGTTCCTTCACAGGATATGGTACTTGGAATCTATTACCTGACACAGGAAAGACCGGGAGCGAAAGGAGAAGGAAAAGCATTCAAGAGCTTGAATGAAGCGATTCTTGCTTATGAAAACGGTGCGATCACCCTTCATTCCAAGGTGAAAGTACGTATCGTTAAGGAATTTGCAGATGGAAGCATAAAATCCGGAACAGTAGAGACTACACTTGGACGTCTTCTGTTTAACGAGATTATTCCGCAGGACTTAGGCTATGTAGATAGAAGCAAGGAAGAGAACCTTCTTCTTCCGGAAGTGGATTTCCTTGTAGGAAAGAAACAGTTAAAGAAAATCCTTGAGAAGGTTATCAATACACATGGTGCATCTGCGACAGCAGAAGTACTGGATGATGTAAAAGCAATTGGATATAAATATTCCACAAGAGCGGCTATGACCGTATCGATTTCCGATATGACCGTACCGCCGCAGAAACCTGAGCTGATCCAGAAAGCACAGGATACGGTGGACAGAATCACGAAGAACTTCAAACGTGGTCTTATCACAGAGGAAGAACGTTACAAAGAAGTTGTCGAGACTTGGAAAGCAACGGATGATGAGCTTACAGAAGCGCTTCTGTCCGGACTTGATAAATACAACAACATCTACATGATGGCGGATTCCGGAGCCCGTGGTTCCGACAAGCAGATCAAACAGCTTGCAGGTATGCGTGGACTTATGGCGGATACGACCGGACGTACGATTGAGTTGCCGATCAAGTCAAACTTCCGTGAAGGTCTTGACGTATTGGAGTACTTCATGTCTGCGCATGGCGCTCGTAAAGGTCTTTCCGATACAGCGCTTCGTACAGCCGATTCCGGTTACCTTACAAGACGTCTTGTTGATGTTTCTCAGGAACTTAGTATTCGTGAAATCGACTGTGTGGAAAAAGGCGAAGAGATTCCAGGTATGTATGTGAAAGCATTCATGGATGGAAACGAAGAGATTGAAAGCTTGCAAGATCGTATTACAGGACGTTACTCCTGTCATACAATTTGCGATAAAGATGGTGAGGTTATCGTAAAAGCGAACCACATGATCACACCAAAACGTGCAGAAAGAATCGTGACAGCCGGTGTGGATGAGAACGGAGAACCTATCACGACCGTGAAGATCCGTACTATCTTAACATGTAAGTCTCATATTGGTATCTGTGCAAAATGTTATGGTGCGAACATGGCGACCGGAGAGCAGGTACAGGTTGGAGAGGCTGTTGGTATCATTGCTGCTCAGTCGATCGGTGAACCTGGTACACAGCTTACGATGCGTACCTTCCATACAGGTGGTGTAGCCGGTGACGATATCACGCAGGGTCTTCCTCGTGTCGAGGAGCTTTTCGAAGCAAGAAAGCCGAAAGGTCTTGCGATTATCACAGAATTTGCCGGAAGAGCAGTCATCAATGACACGAAAAAGAAACGTGAGATTATTGTGACCAACGAAGAAACAGGAGAATCTAAGGCATACCTTATCCCTTATGGTTCCCGTATTAAGATTCAGGATGGTGTATACTTAGAAGCCGGCGATGAGCTGACAGAAGGTAGCATCAATCCGCATGACCTTTTGAAGATCAAAGGTTTGCGTGCTGCACAGGATTATATGATTCAGGAAGTACAGCGTGTATATCGTCTTCAGGGTGTAGAAATCAATGATAAGCATATCGAGGTTATCGTACGTCAGATGCTTAAGAAGATTCGCATTGAGGAGAATGGAGATTCCGATTTCCTTCCAGGTACAATGGTGGATACACTTGAATTCGATGATGTTAACGCAAAATTGGTTGAAGAAGGAAAAGAGCCTGCAACAGGCGAACAGATCATGCTTGGTATTACGAAAGCATCGCTTGCTACCAATTCATTCTTGTCAGCAGCTTCCTTCCAGGAAACTACAAAAGTCCTGACAGAAGCAGCGATCAAAGGTAAGGTCGACCCGCTTATCGGTCTGAAGGAAAACGTACTCATCGGTAAATTGATTCCGGTAGGTACAGGTATGAAGAAGTACCGTGATGTAAGACTGGATACAGGAGAAGAACTTGTAAAAGAGAATGAAGAGCCGGAAGAACTGGATGAGGAAGTTATTTCAGAGGCAGATGAAGATATGGAGCAGGATCTGGAAACTTTTGATGAGGCAGACGATGAAGAATCGGATTATTTATTAGAAGAGGAACTTGCGGAAACAGAAGAGATATAGAAGCAAGTAAAACCATATATTTTCTAAAATAACAGATATCCTTGTGGGGAGAAAAAGCAAGATATACTTTTTGTTTCCCATAAGGATATTTTTTGCTTTATTGTTTACTTTTTGCGGATATACTAATATAGTTAATATCAAGATAGGATTCAAGGAGGGTGAGCGTATGCCTGCATTGTATGCACATAATCGTTTTGGACAAAAAGTTTTGGAGCAGTTGAAAGGCGAACTGAAAGATATTGTAACAGCACATGATACACAATTCAAAATCGGACTGCAAGGACCGGATATTTTCTTTTTTTATAAGGCGTATTCTAAGAATGACGTGACAAGATATGGGAGTCATTTGCATGAGATTTCCGCATATCCTTTTTTTAAAAGGGCGTTGAAGATTATAAAGGAACGTGGGCGAAACAGCCGGGAGTATGCTTATTTGCTTGGATTTATATGTCATTTTGTGTTGGATAGTGAATGTCATCCTTATGTAAGTGAGATGATAGAGAAAACCGGTATCGGACATGTCGAGATTGAAGGAGAATTTGAAAAGAAGCTTTTGCGTATGGACCAAAAAGATCCATTGGCGTATCCGCTTTCGGAACTCGTGCCGACAGATACGGCGACAGCGCTGGCAATCGCTCCCTTCTTTGAGGGAAAGGATTGGGTTACGGTTAAAAAATCCCTGAGATGGATGAAGCGGATTGAAAAGTTAATTACAGCGCCAGGTCCGATTAAATATAATCTGATCGAGGGGATATTGAAAACGGCTGGAAAATATCCGGATTATAAAGGTATGATGCGTCAGCATAAGGATAATGAAAAATGTCTGGAGAGCAACATCGGACTTTTGAAGCGGTTTGACAAAGCGGTTTCGGTGGCGGTGCGGATAATAGAAAGCTTTGATGAAAGTTTGCAAAAAGGAAAGGTGCTCGATGAACGTTTTGATCGTACATTTGAGTAAGGGGAAGAGCTATGAAACAATCAAAATTAACAAAACTGGAGAAATACTGGATTTTATATGATGTAGGAAACTCGGCATTTATTATGCTCGTTTCTACGATCATTCCTATTTATTTTAATTATCTTGCCGGCAATGCCGGGATTTCTGAGGTGGATTATCTGGCATACTGGGGGTATGCCGCGTCAGTGGCAACGGTGCTTGTTGCGCTGATCGGACCAATCCTTGGCTCCGTTGCGGATACAAGGAATTTTAAAAAACCGTTATTTATTGTCACAATGATGATTGGCGTGCTTGGGTGCGCGGCGTTGTCGTTTCCAACTTCCTGGGTGATTTTTTTGGCGGTATTCGTCATTGCGAAGGTAGGTTATAATGCAAGTCTGATTTTTTATGATTCGATGCTGGTGGATGTGACGACATCTGAACGGATGGATACGGTATCCTCCCATGGTTATGCATGGGGATATATCGGAAGCTGTATTCCCTTTGTGATTTCACTGGCATTTGTACTGATGTATGAAAAAATCGGCATCAGCATGAAGATGGCAATGGCGATCGCTTTTTTCTTAAATGCAGCATGGTGGCTTTTGGTAACGATTCCGCTTCTTAGAAACTATGAACAGAAAAATTATGTTGAGATGCCAAAGCACCCGGTAAGAAATAGCTTTAAAAGACTAGGAAATACCTTAAAAGATATTAAGAAAGAAAAAAATATTTTTCTGTACCTTCTGTCATTCTTCTTTTTTATTGACGGAGTATATACGATCATAGAGATGGCAACGGCGTACGGAAGTGCTCTGGGACTAGATTCCACAGGACTGCTTCTTGCATTATTAGTGACACAAATCGTGGCATTTCCATGTGCGCTTATCTTCTCGAAATTATCCGGGAAATATAATACCGCGAGTTTGATCAAAGTATGTATTATCGCCTATACAGGCATCGCGTTGTTTGCAATTTGGCTGGATAAACAGTGGAAATTCTGGTTATTGGCGATTTTGGTAGGGATGTTCCAAGGCGCCATTCAGGCATTATCGAGATCCTATTTTGCAAAAATCATTCCCGCAGATAAATCGGGAGAATATTTTGGAATTTATGATATTTGCGGAAAAGGGGCTTCTTTTATGGGAACTACTTTGGTTGGTATTGTAGCGCAGGTTACGAATGCTGCCAATGCGGGAGTGGCAATTATCTCTGTGATGTTCGTGATCGGATTGATACTGTTTTGCAAAGCAGCAAAACTGAATTCCCGATAATGCAAAAAAAGCGGTGGAAAATGCAAATGCGAAACATTGTGGATAATGTATAATAGAGATAGTTATGCTAGGCATAATTTCAGCAAAATGTAAAAACAAGAAAAGGAGGAAAGTATTTTGAGAAAGACGAAAAAAAAGTACTTAAGTATCGGGGCGGTCCTTATGTCTTTATCTTTGATCCTTCAGGGAGCCGGAAGTATTACATCCCTGCAGGCAGCGGATAAACAGATCAAGGTCCGTTCCCAGTCTCAGACACAGATGAGTTCTGAACCGGAGGTCGTATATGTAAATTCTTATAATGATACTACTGTTCGTACACAGAACTTTGACAGTAACTGGAAGTTTTATTTGGGCGAGGCAGGAGATGCGCACGTATCATCATTTGATGATTCTAAGTGGAGACAACTCTCATTGCCGCATGATTACAGTATTGAACAGGAATATTCAAGATCCATGGAAGCAGAAAGCGGATACTTGCCTGGTGGCACAGGATGGTACAGAAAGAGCTTCACAGTTGGAAAAGAAATGGAAGGCAAGGAGTTAAGAATCGATTTCGGCGGCGTATACATGAACGCTACCATATGGGTAAATGGCGAGCAGCTTGGAACACACCCATTTGGATATACTCCATTTTCTTTCGACATCACAGATTATGTGAACTACGGCGGAGATAATGTGATCGCAGTAAAGGTTGAACATAGAACTCCTTCTAGCCGTTGGTATTCAGGAAGCGGTATTTACAGAAGCGTAAATCTTACAGTTATGGACAAGGTTCATGTAGGATTATACGGAACGAAGGTAGAGACTCCAAACCTTGAGGCAGAGCAGGGCGGAACCGTAAA
Source organism: uncultured Lachnospiraceae bacterium (assembly GCA_910585545.1). Lineage (GTDB taxonomy): Bacteria > Bacillota > Clostridia > Lachnospirales > Lachnospiraceae > An181. The sequence goes on along the minus strand of CAJUFN010000002.1, from coordinate 94,388 downwards.
TATGAATGTAAAAGCAACTATCGCAAATGAGTCCGAAGAGGCAGTTGATGTTTCGCTTATACATACAATTTACGAGAAAGGCTCTGATGTAAGTATTGGAACAGTAACGACAGATGCCACAGAGATTGGCGCAGGTGAAAGCGCCGATATTGAAGCTGTTCTTCCGGCAGAGAATCCGGAATTATGGAGCACAGAGAATCCTGCACTTTACACGGTCCGCACAGAAGTAAAAGTTGGGGATGCAGTAGTAGATACATACGATACAGAGTACGGATTCCGTTATATTGCATTTGATACCGAGACTGGTTTCTACTTAAATGGAGAGAATGTAAAACTCAAAGGTGTATGTATGCACCATGATCAAGGCGCTTTGGGATCCGCAGCATATCGTCGTGCGATAGAGCGTCAGGTAGAGATTTTAAAAGAGATGGGATGTAATTCCATTCGTGTAACACACAATCCGGCAGCAGATGAATTGATTGAAATCTGTAATGAAAAGGGAATTCTTGTAATCGATGAATTCTTTGACGGATGGATGTATCCAAAGAACGGTAACAGCAATGACTACTCTGTATGGTTTAACAGAACGATTGAGAGCGGCAATGAGATTCTCGGAAGCGAATCCGGAATGACATGGGCAGAGTTCGATCTGAAAGCAACAGCTAACAGAGGAAAGAATGCACCGTCTATCATCATGTGGTCACTTGGTAATGAGATTCAGGAAGGAGCCGGCGGATCAGGCTATAACACAAAGGCAGTTGACCTTATTAAGTGGACAGAGGAAGTAGATACGACAAAATTGTTGACAATTGGAAGCAATGCAGTCAAAAATGGTGCATCAGAACATATTGATATCGCAAATCAGCTGACAGCCAAAGGCGGTGTATCCGGTACAAACTATTCTAACGGTTCAAGCTATGACAGCTTACACAGACAGTATCCGAATTGGCGTATGGTAGGTTCCGAAACAGCATCTTCTGTAAACAGCCGTGGTATCTATAGTACAAAAGCCAACAATTCATTAAATGCAAATAAGCAGCTTACTTCTTATGATAAGTCAGCGGTTGGCTGGGGCGCATTTGCAAGTGCAGCATGGTATGATGTTATCACAAGAGACTTTGTGGCTGGTGAATATGTATGGACAGGCTTTGACTACATCGGCGAGCCTACACCAGCGAATGGAACAGGTGCAGGAGCAGTAACATCATGGCCTTCACCGAAGAGTTCATACTTTGGTATCGTAGATACCGCAGGACTTCCAAAAGACTCTTACTATTTCTATCAGAGTCAGTGGAATGACGAAGTGAATACATTGCACGTACTTCCTGCATGGAATGAAGACGTTGTTGTAAAATCAGGAAATAACGTAGAGGTTGTTGTTTATTCTGACGCTGCGGCAGTGGAGTTGTTCTTAAATGGAGAATCGCTTGGTAAGAAAGCGTTTACACAGAAGACAACACAAGCAGGATATACATATCAGATTTATGAGGGTACAGGAGCAAGCTACAGTACACATCAGAACTTATATCTGACATGGAATGTTCCGTTTGCAGAGGGAACATTGGAAGCAGTTGCTTATGATGCAGATGGCAACGTGATCGAAGATACACAAGGACGCTCCATCGTTAAGACGACAGGAGAAGAAGCAAAATTAGAAGCAGCAGCAGACCGTACAGAAATCAAAGCAGACGGAAAAGATCTTTCTTATATCACAGTTGATGTAACAGACGCAGATGGCAACATTGTTCCGGATGCAGACGACAGAGTTACATTTACAGTAGAAGGAGACGGAGAATTAGTTGGTGTAGATAACGGAAGTTCACCGGACCATGATTCTTATAAGGCAGATAACAGAAAAGCATTCAGCGGTAAATTAGTAGCGATCATCAAAGCTACAAAGAATGCAGGCAATATTACAGTAACAGCAACTGCAGAGGGTCTTGAACCTGCAACAGTTGAGATCACTACAACACCGGTCGATACCGGAGCGGGCACACAAAAAGAGATCAGCAGCTTCTACATGGCAAAGAACTATTACGTAAAAGCTGGCAACATGCCGGAACTTCCAGCACAGATCGAAGCACGCTATATGGATGGAAGTGAAGAGTTAAAAGATGTTGTATGGGATGAAGTAACAGAAGATCAGATCGGACAGACAGGTACATTTACAGTAAGCGGTCTTGTGGATGGTATGTATGTTGTTAGTGTAAATGTAAATATGATCGATGATATCGGCGGACTTCTTAATTATTCATCTGCTACTCCGGTAGGTGTAAAACCGGTAATTCCGGAGACAAGACCTGCAGTTATGCCGGATGGAACGGTATTGGCAACTGCATTTGCAGTAGAGTGGGAAGAAGTAGATGACAGCGTATGGAATGAAATCGGAGAAGTTGAGATAAACGGAACTGCAAATGTACTTGGACAGGATGTAGAGGTAACCGCGACGATTCGTGTAGCAAATGAATCTATTACAATCGGTGACAGCGTATCCGGTGCAGCATATTTGACACAGGATATTCCGGAAGATCAGCAAAGCGATACATTAGACGCGATCAAAGACGGAAGCACAACGATTAGTGATAATTCAGGCGGCGGAGCAAACCCAACTGCATGGAGTAACTGGAGCGCTGCTCAGGCAGGAGATACAACCGCAGAGATTACATTCCGTTATGATACACAGCAAAGAATCGGACGTATCGTGATTCATTTTGCAAAAGACAGCGGAAGCATGAGATACCCGGATGCGGGAACGACAGAAATCTATATTTCTGAGACGGGTGAAGAAGGAAGCTGGACAAAAGTTGAGGCAACAGAAACGATCGGAGCAGAAAGCAACCGTGTGAAACCATATACATATGATTTTGCACCGATCACAGCTACGTTTGTAAGATTTGACCTTGTGAATTCAACAGCCACAACAGGTACTCAATGGAAGCCATGTACTGCGATCACAGAGATTGAACTTTTGAAAGCGCAAGGTGCGTTTGTTGCGAATACCACAGCGAAACTTGGAAGTTTATCTGTCAATGGACTTGAGATCGCACAGGAAGATCTGGCAGCTGGCAGCTATGTAACAGCAGCATCTTATGCGGATGTGGAGGCAAAAGGCGCTGACAATGCATCTGTAACCGTACTTCCGGCAGTGGACGATGTTATCAGAATCATCATTGAGTCAGAAGATCATAATACACGTAATATGTATGAGATTATGCTGAACGGAGAAGTGAAACCTCTTACGGGAGATTACCCGGTTGAGAAACTTACGGCAATCGCAGACAGCCAGTATTCTGGCAACGCCAATGAAGGCCCTGCAAGTTACGTGTTAGATGGAGATGGGGCAACACATTGGCATACCAACTGGAGTACATCTGAGGCAGCAGACGTAGAAAAACGCTGGATCGGTCTGGAATTAGAAGAAGCGGCAGCAGTAAGCGGTATCCGTTATCTTCCAAGAACGTTCGGCGGCAACAATGGCGCTGTTACAGAATATAAGATCCAGTACCGTGAAAACAATGACGGAGAATGGACCGACGTTGCGACGGGTACATGGAGCTATAACGACAGCGCATGGAAAGAGATTACATTTGACGAACCGGTAATGGCAAAACAGGTACGTGTCGTAGGTGTGCATACATGGGCGGATTCAGGAAATGACAAGCACATGAGTGCAGCAGAGATGAGAGTTACTGTTCCGGAAACAGTAACAGATATTACAGATGAAGCTAATGGCATAGAAGCATCTCTTGTATCTGATACAATCAAAGTTGCTGCTGTAGATGAGGCACATCCGGTACTTGCAAGAGTGAATGTGACAAAAGACGGCGTGGAACTTTACCATGGTGAGGATTATGTTGTAACATACGAGAACAACACTGCTTACGGTGAAGCCGTAGCTATTATTACCGGTATCAGATATTACAGTGGGCAGATCCGCCTTCCATTTACAATTGCACAGTTAAATGGAGAAGAGCCTGGTCCGGGACCATCTGACGTAGACAAATCTGATCTTGCGGCACTTATTGAATATGCAAACGGACAGAAGGCATCCGCTGATTATGAGTGGGTAGTTCCGGGAATCAAAGCATTGTTTGAAGATGCGCTTGAGGCAGCAGAAGTTGTGAATGCAGATGCGCAGGCAACGGCTGAAGAAGTAGATGCAGCATATGAAGCATTGCTTGCAAAAGTACATCTGTTAAGCTACTTAGGTGCAGATAAAGGCAATCTTGCAGATGCAATCGAAAGAGCTGAAAATATCGACACGAGCATTTATACGAAAGAAACTGCAGACGCATTAAAAGATGCGTTGGCAAAGGCGAAAGAAGTAGATGAAGATGAGAATGCGCTCGCTGAGGAAATCGAAGAGGCGCGCACAGATTTAATAAATGCGATAAATGGACTTGTACTGAATCCGGTAAATAAAGACGCATTAAAAGCGCTGATCGCGGAAGCAAACGGATACTTAACTGACGGAAAAGAATACACGAAAGATACAAGAGAAGCGCTTGAAATTGCTGTAGCAGATGCACAGGCGATCGTAGATGATAATGATGCTACTCAGGATGAAGTAGACGGTGCATACAGGTCATTACGTCAGGTAATCTTCGGACTGCGTCTTGTTCCTGATAAAGGAGTGCTGGAAGGTCTGTTAAACAATGCAAATGCAATTAATCTGGCAGATTACACAGAAGAATCAGCGGCAGCAGTTAAGGCAGCAACAGCATTTGCGCAGAAAGTCATGGAAGATGAAAATGCGACAGCAAAAGAAGTGGAAGAAGCAGAAGAAGCTCTTCGTGCCGCAATGGAAGGACTTAAAGTAGCAGACGCGAAAGGTTCAGGAACATCAGAGAAAGGCGATGATAAGTCTGGTGATAACAGTACTGGAAAAGTTGCCGGAGACAACACGGGAAAGACAAACACTACATCCCAAAAGGGTGTTGCTAAGACAGGCGACAGCGTAACAGTAATGCCGATTATCGCAATATTATTGATTGCAGCAGTAGCTATGATTAGTTCTGTCACAATAAAAAGAAAGAGAAGATAATCTTTTTGAATAGGAAGAGAGCTTTCGAGGCTCTCTTCCTATTCATGGCAAAGGGGGATTTGCCGGAAGAGATTGGAAAGGAGATTTATGAAGACAAAAGTTGCAAAACGAATTCTTGCGCTGGCAATGACGGCAGCTTTTACTGTAACAGTAGTACCATTCCCGGTACACACAGTGGAGGCTGAAGAAGGCGGTGTATTGAGATTATGGTATAGTCAGCCTGCATCAGAAGGAACTAATATTCTCTCACCTGGAGCTTATGGCACAACTGCAGAGGATAATACATGGCAGCAGCAGACACTTCCAATTGGAAATAGTTATATGGGCGCCAATGTTTATGGAGAGATTGCAGAGGAAAGACTTACATTTAATCATAAGACATTATGGAATGGAGGGCCTAGTACAAGAAGGCCAGACTACAATGGCGGTAATAAGGAAACCACAGCAAGCGGAGAAAAAATGTCGGATTTATACAAACGTATCATGGAGTTGTATAAAGAAGGAAAAGATACAGAGGCAAACAACCTTTCTTCACAGCTGGTTGGTATAATCGACGGATATGGAGCATATCAGTCATGGGGTGATATTTATTTAGACTTTGGATTCGATGAAAGCACGGCAGAGAATTATGTGCGTGATCTGAATTTAGAAAATGCAGTGGCATCCGTAGACTTTGACTATAATGGAACCAAGATGCACAGAGAGTATTTCATGAGCCATCCGGATAATGTTCTGGCAATGAAATTTACCGCAGAAGGTAATGAGAAATTAAACTTCGATATCAGTTTCCCGATTGATAACGCAGAAGGAGTAACTTCCAGAAACCTTGGAAAAACAGTAAATACAACAGTAGAAGAGAATACGATTACAGTAGCGGGCGAGATGCAGGATAACCAGATGAAATTGAACGGACAGCTGAAAGTTGTGCCAAAGGACGGTTCTGTAAATGCAAAGGACGCACAATCATTAAGTGTAGCGGATGCTACAGAGGTTATCATATATGTATCTGCGGATACGGATTATGCGAATGAATATCCGGTGTACCGTACTGGTGAGAGTGCAGAAGAGCTCGACGCAAGTGTTGAAGCCGATATTGCAGCAGCGGTAGCAAAAGGATATGAAGCGGTAAAAGAGGCTCATATTGCAGATCATTCTGATATTTTTGCAAGAGTAGATTTGGATCTTGGACAAAATATCCCAGATAAAGCAACGGATGTTCTTTTGGCAGGATATAAAGACGGAAGCAATACAGCGGAAGAAGACAGAGCGCTTGAGGTATTATTATTCCAGTATGGAAGATATTTAACAATTGCTTCCTCCAGAGAAGGCGATTTGCCGTCCAATCTGCAAGGTGTGTGGCAGAATCGTGTTGGCGATCACAATCGTGTGCCTTGGGGTTCTGACTATCACATGAATGTAAATCTTCAGATGAATTATTGGCCGACATATTCTACTAACATGGCGGAATGTGCAGTTCCGATCGTAGATTATGTATATTCATTAATGGAACCTGGTAAGATAACTGCAAAAACATATTTTGGAGTAGAGAACGGTGGATTCACTGCTCATACACAGAATACACCATTTGGATGGACTTGTCCTGGATGGTCATTTAGCTGGGGATGGTCACCGGCAGCGCTTCCATGGATCCTGCAGAACTGCTGGGAATACTATGAGTACACTGGCGATGTGGAATTCATGAGAGAGAATATCTATCCGATGTTGAAAGAATCTGCACTTTTATATGACCAGATCATGATCGAAGATCCTAAGACGGGAAGACTGGTATCTGCACCGGCATATTCACCGGAGCACGGACCAATCACAGCAGGAAATACATATGAGCAGTCTTTGATCTGGCAGTTATATGAAGATGCATCTATCGCAGCGGGAATATTAGGAGTTGATGAAGATCTGGTAGCAAACTGGCGTGAAAGACAGGCGAGATTAATGCCAATCGAAATCGGCGACAGTGGTCAGATCAAAGAATGGTATACAGAGACAACACTTGGAAGTCTGGGTGCTTCCGGACATAGACATATGTCTCATCTTTTAGGACTCTTCCCGGGTGACCTGATTTCTGTAGACAATTCAGAATATATGGAAGCTGCAATTATTTCTCTGAGAGAGCGTGGAGATAAGAGTACCGGCTGGGGTATGGGACAAAGAATCAATTCATGGGCAAGAACCGGTGACGGTAATCAGGCTCATAAATTAATCCAGACATTATTCAATGACGGTATTTATCCAAACCTTTGGGATTCTCACGCACCGTTCCAGATTGACGGTAATTTCGGCATGACATCAGGCGTTGCCGAAATGCTGCTCCAGAGCAACATGGGTTACATCAACATGCTTCCGGCACTTCCGGACGTATGGGCAACGGGAAGCGTAGACGGATTGATTGCAAGAGGCAACTTTGAAGTAAGTATGGATTGGGAAGATAAGAATCTTACAGAAGCAACGATTCTTTCCAAGAATGGCGGAACAGCAACTGTTCAAACAACGAATGCAGCATTAGCAACAGTTACAGACAGCAAAGGCAATGTTATGGATATCGAAGTTTTAAGTGCAGACAGGATTGCATTTGAGACAGAAGCAGGAGAAACCTATACATTGAAAGATATGCCGTCAGTCGTATTTGTAAGCACACCAACAGGATTAGAGGCAGCACGTATTAAAAATGACAGCGTGGAACTTGCATGGGATGCAGTAGAAGATGCCGTATATAATGTATATCGTCAGGTTGGTAACGGCGACGTACAGAAAATCGCAAGCGGACTTACAGAGACTGCATACGAGGATATGACAGCTAGCGACAAATTAGGGGATGTCAAATATCAGGTCAGCGCGGTTGTAAATAAGAATGAATCTGAGAAATCGGATAAAGCAGCAGTAAAGGACCTTAGAAATATGGCTGGTATGATTGACGACAGAGATGCTCGCATTAAATACGAAGGAGGATGGGGCAACTGGTCTGAAAGCGTAAATTACGCCGGAACGATCAAGTTCCTGGAGAATCCTAAAGGTGATGAGTCAATCACTTTTGAATTCGTAGGAACAGGTATTGAAGTCATCGTATGTACCAATTATGACAGAGGACGTTATAATGTATCCATCGATGGTGAGGACTATGGAGAGATCGATACATACAGCACGTCAACGGTTCGCCAGAAAAAAGTTTTCACAAAAGATGATCTTGAGTATGGAAGACATACTATCGTGCTGCAAGCTACCGGAACGCATAATCCATCGGCATCCAAAGCGAAGGTAGAATTTGACGCATTTAACGTATTAGACAATACGGCGGCAGTGCCGGAGAGAATCAATGTTTCAGCGGTATCCGGAATTACAACGGCTGCAGAAGCAGGAAGCCAGGTACAGATGAAGGCAGAGGTTCTTCCAAAAGAGGTATTAGATAAGACTGTGACATGGAGTTCTTCCAACACGAGTCTTGCAACGGTAGATGAAAATGGTCTTGTGACAATTGGTTCCCAGAACGGAACAGTCACGATCACAGCGACCTCCAAGGTAAACACTTCGGTAAGTGGAAGCGCAGAACTGAAGATTGCGATCGCAGGCGATGCACAGCCAGCGGAGACGATCGTGGAAGACGGAAATATGAATTCCACGAAGAACGATGCCATCACATGGAGCGGAAACTGGTCCACATGGGCAGGGGAAGCAGACAGACATCATGGCGGAACGAAGACAGAATGCAATGGCGCAGGAAACTACTTTGAATACAGTTTCAACGGAACCGGAATCGAAGTATATGTACAAAAGCATGCAAACTTTGCAGCATTGGAAGTATTCATAGACGGAGAAAGTCAGGGAGTGAAATCCATGAATGGCTCCGGTAGCGGAGATGACCAGCAGCTACTGTTCTCAAAGAAAGACCTTGAAAACGGACAGCATACCATCCGATGTGTCATCGTGGAAGAACGAGGCAAGAATCAGGCGAATCTCGACTACCTGAAGATTTTCACACCGACAGAATCTACAGAGGTAGACAAAGCCGAGCTTCAAAGAAATATCACAATGGCATCCAAATTGGTAGAGACGGCGTATGCTCCGGAAAAATGGCAGGCATTTAAAGCTGCTTATAACAGAGCCGTGCAAGTAATGAATGATGATGATGCTACAGAGGCACAAGTAGAAAATGCGGTAAATGAATTGGCAGAAGCAGTGATCGCGCTTGGCGATGCACAGGCGCCGATGATCACCGATGAAACAGCTGAAGCAATTCTGGTAGAAAGCACGAGAGTTATGCTTACATGGGATGCAGTAGAAGGGGCAGTTTCTTATAAGATCAAAGCAGGCGAGTTGGTGGTGGAGACCACAGATACTTCCTGCATCGTAGAAGGACTTGCTTCGGGAACAACATATCGTTTCGAGATTTATGCAGTCAATGAAGGCGGAGAATCAGCATCTGCGATCGAGCTTGAAGTAACTACGGCGTTATCGGAAGGTGAAGCAGCGATTGCACCGGTGACAGATATTCAAAAAGAAGTGACCGGAGCAGATTCGGTGAGATTAAGCTGGACGGCATCCGACGATGCAGCAGGATATGCAGTATACATGGGCGGTCAGAAACTTGGCGAAACAGAGACTGCGGAATATGAACTGACAGGTTTGGAAGCAGGAAAACCTTATGTAGTAAAAGTAGTGGCATATGATGCAGAAGGAAATCAGTCCTTGCCGGCACAGTTTACTTTCGTGATGGAAGGTAAGACACCGGAGCCGTCAGAATCTGACAAATCCGACTTGGATGCGTTGATCGAATATGCACAGGGACAAAAGGGCAGTGAGGAATATCAGCTGTTAGTACCGGCTGTAAAGAATGCATTTGAAGCAGCGCTTGCAGAGGCAGAAAGAGTGAGCGCAGACACAGCAGCGACACAGGAAGAAGTAGACGCAGCGTACGATGCACTCCTTACAAAGGTACACTTGTTAGGATTCATTGGCGGAAGCACGGATGATTTGGAGCAACTGTATAAGATCTTAAGCGAACTGAACAAAGACCTTTACACAGAGGAAAGTATAGAAGTATTAGAAGCAGCGCTGAAACTTGCACAGGCTGTATTGGCAGACGGGGAAAATGCACTGAAAGTCGATATTGACAATGCACTAAAAGCGTTAGAGGAGGCACAGGCCGGACTGGAACGTCTGCCGTTTGACAAGACAAAATTAGCGGCGCTGATTGCCCAAGGAGAAGGCTATCTGGCAGAAGCGGAGAAATACCTTTCTGTAGAAGACCTTCAAACTTCCCTTGCAAGTGCAAAAGAAGTATACGGCAGAGATGATGTGACACAGGAAGAAATCAACACAGCATACGGTGTATTGCTGCAGTCAATCTTCGGATTGAGAGAAGTACCGAACAAAGAAGCGTTAAAAGATTTGATCAAAGCAGTAGAAGCAATGGATCTTAGCGAATACAGCGATGCATCTGCGAAAGCAGTGAAAGCAGCACTTGCGGCAGCAATCGCAGCATACGAAGACGATACGGCAGATCAGAAAGAAGTAGACGCGGCAGCAGAAGCGCTGAATGCAGCAGTGGAAGCATTAAAGACAAGCAGTGATGAGACAGCAGATAGATCAGATGACTCTGATAAAGATGGTTCTAATGAATCAGGCAGCAAAGTAGCTTCGGATAATGGAAAGCAAACGACTGGCAAGACTACAGGAAACACGACAGGTAAGTCAGCAGCGAAGACAGGCGATGCAGCGAACGTGGCAATTCCTGCGGCGGCAGGACTTATGGCAGTGCTTGCAGCAATCGCAGCTTGGAGAAAAAGAACAAACGCATAAGAGATTTGATATAGTAGAATAGAGATATGCGAATATAAAAAGAAAGCGATGATTTCGGTCATCGCTTTCTTTTTACTAAATTACTTTATTACAAAGTATTTATTATAGAGTGTCTTTTCTTGCTATGTAGCCAGGGTTCTGTGGATCGGCAATCACTTCTTTTACGTGAATCAGTTTTGCGTGTTTGTCCACAACAACATTTTCTACATGTACGTCTTCACCAATTACTGCACTGGCGAGAATGATGCTGTTTTTGATAACGGCGCCTTTTCTGATGATGCAGCCACGTCCGATAACGGAATTCTCAACGGTACCTTCGATTTGGCAGCCGTTAGAGATCACAGAGCTTTTCACCTCAGCTGACTCGTAGTACTGTGTCGGACAGGAGTCATTTGTACGTGTGTAGAATGGCCATTCCTCATCAAACAGGTTTGCGGCAGACTTGAAATCCAGTAAGGATAAGTTTGCGTCATAGTAACTCTTGAAGTCTGTAATGGTTGCAAAATATCCGCGATGAGAAACGCCGCGGATGTCAAGCTCTCCGCAAGCAGCATTTACGATGTCGGCCAAAGTGTATAAAGAAGAAGTCTTGTTTGCTTTTTTGATCAAATCAATAAATACTTCTTTCTTCATTATATAAGTATCCATGAAAATATTTTTACTCTTAGCAGTTCCGCGGTTAGGTTCTAAGGAAAGAACACCTTTCTGGCGGTTTAAGTTTAATGTAGTACAATTTAAAAATGCGTCTTTTGCATTATCTACAATGTGGTATAACAATGTAATGTCAGCGCCGGATTCTGCATGAGCTTCTAATAGAGCTTTGTAATCCTGAGAATATACCATATAACTTGGGGCAATGACAACATATTGTTCATGCATTCCTTCAATATAGTCAAGATTATCGATATAAGCAGAGATATCTGTGTTGTATAAGCTGTTATCAGCAGCAGTTTCTGCAAATAATAAATGGAGTTTTCCACGTTTTGAGTTAATGTTGTAATGACGTCCTGTGCCAAGATGTTCGATCAGAGGACGAGGCTTACTGTTTATATATACCTGAATACGGTCAATGCCGCTGTTACTCATGTTTGAAATTGGGAAGTCAACAACACGATATCTTCCAAGGAAAGAAAATGCACCGATTGGGCGGTAGTCCTGCAGCCCCTCTACATGAACATTCTTTCCAGAAGAATTGATAATTCCAAATGCTTTATACATATTATTCTACCCCCTTCACACGTTTTGCAACAAGTTCGATGTGTTCGCTGTCAGAAGAACCGACAATCGCCTGTTTTCCGACCTTTACTTCGTTAGCAACAAGTGCGCGTTCTACAATGGCGCCTTCTTCAACTACTACGCCCGGCATGAGCACGCTATCGATAACTTTTGCGCCGGCAGCAACTTTTGCGCCGGTAAATAATACAGAATTCTTTACTTCCCCGTCGATCATACATCCCTGGGTGATAAAAGAAGTTTTAATATTAGCATTAGCGCCAATGTATTGTGGAAGGGAGGTGACATCTTCCGTATAAATTTTCCATGTAGGATCACTAAGATCCAGTTCATTTTTGGAATTGAGAAGATCCATGTTTGCTTCCCATAAGGAATCGATCGTTCCTACGTCTTTCCAGTATCCTTTGAATTTATATGCATAAAGCGCTTTGCCATCATTTAAAAGGGCTGGAATAATGTCTTTACCAAAATCATGTTTGGAATCAGGATCTTTCATATCAGCAACAAGCATTTTACGAAGAAGCTTCCAGTTGAAAATGTAAATACCCATAGATGCAAGATTGCTTTTTGGGTTTTCCGGTTTTTCCTCAAATTCTACGATTTTGCCTTCCGCATCTGTGTTCATGATACCGAAACGGCTTGCTTCTTTCATTGGCACTTCGATAACCGCAATAGTCGCGTCTGCCTTGTTTGCTTTATGTTCTGCAAGCATCTTTGCATAATTCATTTTGTAAATATGGTCTCCGGAAAGAATCAAAACATATTCTGGAGAATAAGTATCAATGAAATCAATGTTCTGCGAGATTGCGTCTGCAGTACCACGATAAACATCAAGGTTAGAATCAGCTGTCTCACGAGGAGGAAGCACATATACCCCACTGTCTCTTGCATCAAGTCCCCAACGATGACCTGCTGCAACGTAGCTGTTCAGCAAAATGGATTCGTATTGTGTCAATACGCCGACAACATCGATTCCACTATTTGCACAGTTGCTGAGCGGGAAGTCAATAATTCGATATTTTCCGCCATATGAAACGGCTGGTTTGGCCACTTTGTTGGTCAGATCATGCAGTCGGCTGCCGCGGCCACCGGCCAAAATCATTGCTAACATACTATTTTGTTTCATAAGTTAGTCCTCTCTTTCAATTTCTTGCATATATTATACAATTTTCTGGTCAATCTTTCCACGATTTTGTGCAAAAAAATCAAGAATTTTGAATAAAATTTAACTTTTTTGTAGCCATTCAATGAATCAAAAAAATTTATGCCGAAAATCATGCGTTAAGTGTAGTATAAGGGGGTTATCTTACGTTATTATTGATATATATACAAATACGCAGACAGGAGGGAAAAGATGCTTGTTTTTTTGGAAATGCTGGAAGGAGAGGAAGAGAAGAGCGTATTTTTAGAGATTTATGAGACGTATCGGTATTTTCTGTGGTTTCTTGCTCATGAGATATTGAAAGATGAGTACCTGGCTGAAGATGCAGTTCAGGAGACGTTTTTTTCGATAATTAAATATATAGAAAAGATAAAAGACATAAAAAGTGTGCGGACAAAAAATTTTCTGGCAACGATTGTGAGGAATAAAGCAATTGACATTCTCAGGAGACAAAAAGGTATGGTAATGGAAGAACTGGAAGAAAGTGATCATTCACAGAGTCAAGATATGCTGGATACCTATTTGCAAAAAGAGAAAATGGAACAGATTGTAAAAGCGATTGAGAATTTGAATGAATCGTACAGAATCGTGCTCGAATATCGGTATCTTCATGGGCTGAGTGAAGAGGAAACGGCGAGAATGGTTGGAATTAGTCCGAAAAATGTAAATGTACGGATTTTTCGCGCACGGAAAAAACTGCAGGAAATCCTGATAAAGGAGGGAGTCTATGAGTGTTGATAGAGACCAGATACTAAAAGAGGCCTTGGAAATATGTATGGACAGGCGTTTTAGGGATATACCGAATGAGAGAGAGATCAGGCGAATACATACATTTTCACATAAATTTCAAGAGCAGATGCGTTTTCTTATAAAGGAGGAAAACAAAAAGAAAAAATCAAAAAGAACATTTGCCGTAAGAGCGGCAGGATGGTTTGTGGTTTTGGCCGTTGGAGCCGGGATGATAAAAGTTGTGGATATGCAGTTGGAGAAAAATGCGAATAAGGATATTTGTGTAGAAGAGACGAATGATGAGCTTGCGTACGATGAGAAAGCAAGCGGGAAACCATGGAAGTGGGAGGTAGTTGAAGAAGACGGGGATACGGTGAGGCTGTTCCTGGAAAATGTCTGGGCAGACGAATTTTATTATAGCGATATCCTTGAGGCTCAGTGTTGGGATGAAACGAAAGGTGTGTGGAAAACGACTTGGAAGAAAGAAGGAAGTGTGGAAAGGAGGAGACTTTTATCAGGTGAAAGGATAGAAGAACGTATTTTGTTAGATGATTATGATATCACGGGATCGGAGCAGTGGCGTATGATGCGCATGATTAATGAAAGTGAGGTGTGGATTTATGGAGAAACGGAATAAGCGATGGAGAAAAATAGGAATTGTATTGCTGGTTTTTTGCATGTTGGCGGCAGGATGCGGTGCCCAAAGTGACAGTTCGAGAAAAGACGGAAGTGGGGCATATGAAGAAGTATATGAAGAAACAGCAAAAAGCACCAGTGATATGACAATGGATTCCGTAGGAAATATGTCAGAAGGGGAGGCCGCGCCAGCGGATATAAAATCATCTGGAGAAGGCGAAGCTGCGGATGATAATCATGCAGCGGGCCAAAAGCTTATAGTTACACAGAATATGTCGGTGGAGACGGAACATTTTGATGAGTTTTTGAAGACAATAAGGAATAAAACCGCGGAACTAGGCGGATACCTGTCGAATAGCAATACGAATGGACAAAAAGAGCAAGGAAACCGCAATGCAAGCCTGTCCATTCGTATTCCGGCAGCAAATTTAAGCGTGCTTACAGATGAGGCAAAGAATGGGGCAAAGGTTACATATTTTGGCGAGGACACACAGGATGTGACGATGGAATACGTAGACGTAGAAAGTCGGATTAAAGCACTTCGGACAGAACAAGGAAGCCTTTTGCAGCTGCTTGAGAAGGCAGAATCGCTGGAGGATATTATCAAACTGCAGGAGAGACTATCGGAAGTAAATTATGAGATTGAATCTTATGAATCCAGACTCCGTGTTCTGGAAAATCAAGTAGAGTATAGCACTTTATATCTTGATGTAAGAGAAGTAGAACGGGAAACAAAAGAAGGCGGGAAAGGATTTTTCACAGAGATCAAGGATGGTTTTGGAAACTCTTTATATAATGTAGGAAGAGGCATCCGGGAAGCGGTAATTGGACTCCTTGTAGCATCACCGTACCTTATTGTTCTGGCGGTGATTGGAATAATTGTATTTACAATTATAATGAAAATTGCGAAAAAGCACAGAAACAGGCAGGGAAAAGTGATGTCGGAGATGAGAGAAGAAGCTGAATACAAGGAAAATGAATTATCAGAATAGTTTAAAACGCCAATTTACCGTCAGAGGGTTTTTAAAAACCCTCTGACGGTAAATTGCGGCAACGTAAAAACAGCTTGACGATAGCTTGCATTTATGGTACACTAAACGGGCGAATGGAAGTAGGTCTTTTTTTTATGCCTAAAAATAGGTAGTCTCGCAAACTACCAAAAGGTAACTCGAAGTAAGAATATTAACGAAGCGAGGTGGAAGTTGTGCGCACAAGAATCACATTGGCATGTACAGAATGTAAACAACGCAATTACAACATGACGAAGGATAAGAAAGCTCATCCGGAACGTATGGAAACAAAGAAATATTGTAGATTCTGTAAATCACACACAATGCACAAGGAAACAAAGTAGTCATTGAAAGGAAGTGGCATTATGGGCGAAAAATCATCCAACAAAACTCAGAAAAAGGAC
The DNA here is from genome assembly GCA_910585545.1 of uncultured Lachnospiraceae bacterium. Lineage (GTDB taxonomy): Bacteria > Bacillota > Clostridia > Lachnospirales > Lachnospiraceae > An181. Next base: position 78,359 of record CAJUFN010000002.1, on the reverse strand, counting down.
AGTTGGTATGTAGGTCTTAAGGCAGAGTTCAAAAAGATAATTTGGCCAGACAAGAACACACTTGCAAAGCAGACGGTGGCAGTCGTTTCCGCGTCCGTTATTTTGGGACTGATCATCACAATCGTAGATGTCATTGCAAAATACGGAATCGATTTATTAGTAAAATAAAAGACTGGTAAACAAGTGCTAAATATGAAAGGTGATTTTATGTCAGAGGCAAAATGGTATGTAGTTCATACTTATTCAGGGTATGAGAACAAAGTAAAAGCCAACATTGATAAGACAATCGAAAACAGACATCTGGAAGACCAGATTTTAGAAGTACGCGTACCGATGCAGGATGTCGTAGAACTAAAAAATGGCGTGCAGAAAGTCAATCAGAAAAAAATGTTTCCGGGATATGTCATGATTCACATGATCATGAATGATGATACTTGGTATGTCGTGAGAAATACCAGAGGAGTGACAGGATTTGTCGGCCCGGGATCTAAACCGGTTCCGCTTACTGACGAAGAAATGAAGCCGCTTGGAATTCAGGATGAGAATATCGTGGTTGATTTCAAGGAAGGCGATACAGTTACTGTTGTTGCCGGAGCATGGAAGGATACGGTTGGCGTAATTCAGACAATGAATACGCAGAAACAGACACTGACAATCAATGTTGAGCTGTTTGGTCGTGAAACACCAGTGGAAATAAGTTTCCAGGAAGTCAAAAAAATGTAACAATAACGTGGGAGGGAAAAACCCGCAAATACCACAAGGAGGTACAATAAAATGGCAAAAAAAGTAACAGGTTATATTAAATTACAAATTCCTGCTGGAAAGGCAACTCCAGCACCACCGGTTGGTCCTGCACTTGGTCAGCACGGTGTAAATATCGTTGAATTTACAAAACAGTTTAACGCAAAGACAGCAGATCAGGGAGATCTCATCATCCCTGTAGTAATCACAGTTTACAATGACAGAAGCTTTAGCTTCATCACAAAAACTCCACCGGCAGCAGTTTTGATCAAAAAAGCATGCGGATTAAAATCCGGTTCAGGTGTACCGAACAAAACGAAAGTTGCTACAATTACAAAAGCACAGCTGCAGGAAATCGCTGAACTTAAGATGCCAGACTTAAACGCAGCATCTGTAGAAGCAGCTATGAGCATGGTTGCAGGTACATGCCGTAGTATGGGTGTTACTGTAGAAGAGTAAAATTTACACATTAGCCGAACTGTAGCGTCAGTCATCACTTCGCGTAGGGACTACGCGGGCGTTTGACTTCCTTGCATTTCGACAATCTGAAAAATTTTATTTGAGTAAAATTGTAAACAGACGTGGGAGGGCTAGCTCCCGATATTACCACTAGGAGGTTATTTAACATGAAAAGAGGAAAAAAATATATCGAAGCTGCTAAATTAATCGAAAGAGGAAATCTTTACGAGAAAGCAGAAGCAATTGCATTAGTGAAAAAAGCAGCAGTTGCAAAATTTGACGAGACAATCGAAGCTCACATCAGAACAGGCTGTGATGGACGTCATGCTGACCAGCAGATCCGTGGTGCGGTAGTATTACCACACGGAACAGGTAAAACAGTTCGTATCTTAGTATTCGCAAAAGATGCTAAAGCAGAAGAAGCAAAAGCAGCCGGAGCAGATTACGTAGGTGGAATGGAACTCATCGAGAAAATCCAGAAAGAAAACTGGTTTGAATTCGACGTAGTAGTTGCTACACCGGATATGATGGGTGTTGTTGGTCGTATCGGTCGTGTACTTGGACCAAAAGGTTTGATGCCAAACCCGAAAGCCGGTACAGTAACAATGGATGTTACAAAAGCCGTTAACGATATCAAAGCTGGTAAGATTGAGTACAGATTGGATAAAACAAACATTATTCACGTGCCAGTTGGAAAAGCTTCTTTTACAGAAGAACAATTAGCGGACAACTTCCAGACGCTTATCGATGCGATTATGAAAGCTAAACCGGCAGCAGTAAAAGGTCAGTATTTAAAGAGTGTGACACTTACTTCTACAATGGGACCTGGTGTAAAAATCAACCCTGCAAAATTAGCTTAATAATGAAAAGATAGAATATAAAAAAGATTGCGTGTAATGCGCAATCTTTTTTTTGTGATATAGGAAAGTACGAACTTTCCTGTATCACAAACGCTCCGCGGGATGCGCACTGCGGCGTAGAATGAAGTTGTCGTATGCGACCGCCGCAGGCGCAAGAATGTGCGAAGCACATTTTTTGTTTGTGACGCTATTTTGTCTTTGCAGAGTCGCCAATCTGTTCCAGAGACTGGAAGGTATAGCCCATTTCCTCCCATTTGGTCAGAAGTTCATCCATAATCTGCGCGTTGGTGGAGGAAGTACTGTGCAAGAGCACGATAGCGCCTGGATGGATGCGTGTGAGCAGCTTCGAAAAAGCCTCTTCTTTGGTTGGCTGCTTATCTTGATACCAGTCTACATAGGCAAGGCTCCAGAAGAAGGTTTTGTATCCCATATCCTTTGCCATCTGGAGGTTGGCTTCGCTGTATTTGCCTTGCGGCGGGCGGTAGAATTTGGTCATTTCTTCACCGGTGATTTCTTTATAGATAGTCTCGACTTTGCCAAGCTCCTCAGAAAATGCTTCTTTTGTGGAAATTTTGGACATGTCCGGATGTGAATAAGTGTGGTTGCCCACGATATGCCCCTCATCATTCATGCGTTTGATTAAATCAGGGTTTTCTGAGACATAGTTACCGACGCAAAAAAATGTCGCCGGAGCATTATGTTTTTTCAAAGCGTCCAGAATTGGCGCGGTATTGCCGTTCTCATAACCTGCATCGAAGGTAAGATAGATTACTTTTTTATCGGGAGTATCAGAGTAATATGTATCGAATTTCTTGAGTTCTTCGGAGGTCGCATTGGCAACAGGAGGCTTGCCGTCTTCCTGAAAGCTTAATCCCCAATTACCGTCGGCGGCGGTCGGAACGGCAGGCGGATTCATTTTTTCAGCAGCATATCCGATAAAATGTCCGATAAAAAATGCGGCGGTAAAAAGAGCAATCATTTTTCCGCCGGCTTTTGCATGTTTTAATTTCATAAGAACTCCTAAGAGAGCGTTTTGTAAAATATATTCGTAAAATCTCCGATTATGTCTTTGGCTTTTGCAAGCTGTGCCGTCGTCATGGTAAGCTTACCCTTGCAAATGCCAAGAATTTTTTCATCCTTTAGTTTCGCGATGGTCCGATTCAGCGTCTTTACGCTGATTCCGGTTTCTTCGCAAAGCTCTTGTCTGGTCATTGGTAAGGTAAAGGCATCTCGTTCACCTGTGCCGTGCATATCCGCGTAGCGTAAGAGGAATTCCAACAGCAGAAAATGCGGAGGATAGAAAAGTCTGGCGCCGCGGTTATAGGAAGAACGGTACAATTTGTAGGCGATTTTCTGAGATACAAGGCGCAGGAAATAAATGTCATCGGCAATCCATTCCTCAAAATCTCTGCGGCTCATGTAGATGATGATACTCTCGGTGGTCGTCTCGATAGTAACAGAGGTAATCGGCATATCTGCAAGAATGGTCACCTCGCCGATAAAATCAATCGGTTGATTCCGCTCAATCATATATACATTTCCATTTTCAAATTCATTGATTACCCGGTGCTCGCCGGAAGCTACGATACCGAAATAGTCAAGGGGTGTATTTTTTTGGTGCACGATGAATCCCGGTGGATGCACCTTTACCACACATTTTTCTTTTAATTTTTTCGGCATGGTTTTCACATAGTCAAAAAGCTGCGGTACCTGTTTTACTACATCATCTATCGTCATAACTGCTCTCCCTAGTATGGTTTATAAATATCTATTAATAAGTATAATATATAACCGCGAAAATGTGGGGAAAAAGTTCTCATTTGTCCTTTTTAGCAGAAATATCTGTGTTTTATAATAGTAGTATGATAAAAAAAACTAATAAAATGAGAGCGAGGGAGAACACACATGGAAAATTACAAAACCTTAGGCGAACGGCTTAAAACCGAGTACAAACTCTACATACTGGCATTTTTGTTTATTTTTATTGCCGATGCGATTGGGCAGATCAAGGTGCCGGTAGGCCCGGGAACATTTATCCTGTTTCCGATTTTTTATGCGATTATCTTAGGAATCTTAGCAGGACCACAGGTAACCAAGATACTGAAAAAGAAAGAAGTCAAGAGGGCATCAAGCCTGGTAATTGTGGCGATTTGTCCATTTATCGCAAAGCTTGGTATCAATGCGGGAGCGAATTTAGAGGCGGTTATTTCAGCCGGACCTGCACTTTTATTCCAGGAAGTCGGTAATCTTGGAACAATCTTTTTAGCATTGCCGATCGCAATCCTCTTAGGATTGAAGCGAGAAGCTATTGGAGCAACACATTCGATCAATCGTGAGACGAACCTTGCGTTGATTACGGACATGTATGGGCCGGATTCGGCAGAAACAAGAGGAAGCCTTTCTGTCTACATTGTCGGCGGTATGGTAGGTACGATTTATTTTGGATTTCTTGCTTCCATGACCGCGGCAATCGGATTCTTCCATCCGTATGCGCTTGGTATGGCATCCGGCGTGGGGGCAGGCATCATGATGGCAAGCGCAACGGCAAGTCTTGCAGCGATTTACCCAAATATGGCGGAACAGATTTCGGCGCTTGCAAGTACGAGTGAAACTTTATCTGGTATTACGGGAATCTATGTCGCAATTTTTATAGGAATTCCGCTTTGTAATAAGCTTTATAAAGTATTAGAGCCAAAGCTTGGAAAATTCGCATTAAAAGATAAGGAGGAGAACTAAGATGAGATATGTAGAATGGGCGGTTCTTTTAGTAATCGCAGGCCTTGGAATTGCAGTAGCTAATTTAGTCGGTTTTAAAGTAGGATTCTTTGAATCTCTTCCGGGAATTGCAGTGCTTTTGGTCATTTCCTTTTTAGGAGTAATCTGTACGAAAGTCATTCCTTTAAAACTTCCGGTCGTGGCATATTGCTCGATCATCGGACTCTTGGTTGCCTGTCCAATCTCTCCGATTCGCGAATTCGTCATCGAATCTGCCGGGAAAATTAATTTTACAGCGCCGCTTACGATGGTTGGCGCTTATGCCGGAATGTCCATCAGTGACCAGATTAAGACGTTTGCAAAACAAGGATGGAAAATGATTATCATCGGTGTGTTTGTAATGACAGGAACATTTTTAGGTTCTGCGCTTATCGCACAGCTGATTTTGACATTGACAAAAGCAATCTAAGGTGAGTTTATGAAGATTAGTAATACATCAATTTTGAATGAAAATTATGAAATCCAGCATGATATGGACATCTGGATTCGAGATGGAAAAATAGTAAAGATTGAGAAACATAGTAACAGTCTGGCAGAAGAAGATGTGAAGTGTTGTGAAGTCTTAGACGGACGCGGAAAGCTTTTCATGCCGGGGCTCATTGACAGTCACATGCATACCGGGCAGCAGCTTTTAAGAGGGAAAGTGTTGGATGCGATGCCGATGATATGGACGAGGATCATGCTGCCATTTGAGAGCACGCTGACGCCGAAGAAGATGCGCTTGAGCGCGGGCATTGCTGCACTTGAAATGATAAAATCTGGGACGTGCGGATTTATCGACGCCGGCAGTTATTTTATGGAAGAAGCGGCAGAGGTATACAGAACATCCAGGCTGCGTGGAGCGTTGTCCTATTCGACCATGGACCAGAAAAATCTTCCGCAGAGCATCCGTGATACGGCACGAAGTGCAATCGAAAAGACAGACAGCCTGTATGATGCTTATCATGGGAAGGATCATCTGAAAATATTCTATTCGCTGCGTGCGCTGATGTCTTGCTCCGAGGAGCTGGTCCAGATGGCATCTGCGCGTGCGAAGGAGCGCAATACAACACTGCAGGCACATATGAACGAGTACGCCGGCGAAATCAATTATTCGATGGAGCATTATCAGATGCGTCCGTACGAATATCTGGAATCTCTTGGTGTATTGAGCGATAGATTCTTAGGAGCGCATAGCCTGCTGCTTTCTGAAAACGAGATGGAGCTTATCCAAGAGCATGGAGTGAAAATCTGTTATTGTCCATTCAGTAATTGTGGAAAATCCGTGCCGAATTCCCCGGAAATGTTGAGAAGAGGCGTGCTTCCGGGACTCGGAACAGACGGTACTGCGCATGGAGGCATGAGCCTTTGGAATGAGATGAAAATTTTTCGCTCGGTCATTAATATCTCGCATGGAGTTCCATTGGCGGAGCCGAAAATCATGCCGGCAAAAACCATTCTTTCTATGGCGCTGGAAGGCGGCGCCGCAGCGCTTGGTGAAGTTGGCAGACTCGGGAAACTGAAAGAAGGATACAAGGCAGATTTGATTGGAATTGATTTGTGGCAGCCGCATCTTCTCCCTAGCGGCAACTTGGTCAACACGCTGGTAGAAAGCGTGAATGCCAACGATGTGGTACACATGATCGTAGATGGAAAGCTTGTCATGAAAAATCGGGAAGTACTGACGATGGATGAAGAAAAAATCATGTGGGAAGCAAAGGAAGTGACGATATGATAGAAGTTGTAATCATAGCAGCGGCAAACCTGATTGTTGGAGGTTTGATTGGAATGACTGGCGTGGCAGGATTTTTGCTTCCGATGTTGTACGCCGGATATCTGAAAATGAGTGTGGCAGAATCATTGGCGCTTAGTTTTTGTGCATTCTTTGTATCTGGCGTACTCGGTTCCTGGAACTATTACAAACAAAAAAATCTGGATGTGAAGCTTGCAGTGAAACTTGGTATGGGAAGCCTTATCGGTGCGATTGCCGGCGTGGCGCTTAATTCCAGGATACCGGAAGCACAGGTCAAAGTATTATTATATATGGTCGTACTTTTATCGGGGATTTCGATTTTGCTGCGTAAGGATAAAAAAGACACCGCAGCAAGGAAAGAAAACCTGTTGGAGCATAATGTGCCGGCAGTGTTAGCGCTCGGCGCGGTAACCGGAGCGATTTGTTCCTTATCCGGCGCAGGGGGCCCGGTACTGGTGATGCCGCTTCTGGTGATGTTTGGTATTCCGGTACGGGTGGCAGTCGGGGTAGCGCTCTTTGACTCTGTCTTTATCGCGGCGCCATCCATTGTCGGATATGTTATACAGACAGACATTGCAAAACTGGCATTACCGCTTTGTGTATCCGTAGCGGCACATGGAATCGGCGTCTATGCAGGAAGCTTGCAGGCAGAACGGATTCGCCAGGATATCCTAAAAAAAGGAATCGCAGTTTTCTCGATCGTAATCGCATTGTGGAAATTGTTTGGATAGAAAAAAAGAACATTCCGATGAGAAAATCAAATGTAGAAATCTTTTGATCTCTCGCGGAATGTTCTTTGTTTAATTTAATGTAGCGATTTTTTCTTTATATATCTTGCGATAGAAGAAGCTGCTCATCAATACCGATACGATTTCCGCAATCGGGATTGCCCACCATACCGCCCTTAATCCAAACACATAGCCTAAGATTGCGGCTGCCGGAAGGATAACGAGGAGCTGACGGCATACGGATACGATTAAGCTGTACATGCCGTTTCCAAGCGCCTGGAATACTGAGCTTACAATGATACAGAATCCGGCAAACACGAAGCTTAAGGAGATTGTCCGAAGCGCCGGGACGCCGATCGTGAGCATATCCTGGGATGCTTTGAACATGCCAAGGAGTGTTTCCGGTACCAGCATGAAGATGGATAATCCTACAGCCATAATTACAATCGCAGAAACGATACAAAGTTTGATCGTCTGGACAACACGGTTTTTCTTGTGCGCACCATAGTTATATGCAATGATCGGCACCATTCCGTTATTCAATCCGAATATCGGCATAAAGATAAAACTTTGCAGCTTAAAGTATACGCCAAACACAGCAGTTGCTGTAGACGTAAACTGGATCAGAATCTTGTTCATACCGAATGTCATGACGGAACCAATCGCCTGCATGATAATGGATGGAAGTCCGACAGAGTAAATGGTACGGATGATCCGTTTATTTGGGCGAAATCCCTTGAAGCTGATATGAATATCATGATTGAACTTGATATTGAAAAACAGTGCAAGTAAGGTTCCGCAAAACTGTCCGAATACCGTTGCAAGCGCCGCGCCTGCGATGCCTAATTTCGGGAATCCAAACAGACCGAAAATCAGGATCGGGTCAAAAATGATATTGATGATGGCGCCGGTTCCCTGAGAGATCATTGTAAAAAATGTTCTTCCGGTGGACTGTAAAAGTCTCTCCAACATGATTTGCATAAATACGCCCAGACACAAGACACATACCAGAGAAAGGTAAGTGACACCATATTTTAAAATCTGCGGATCATCTGTCTGGAAAGAGAAAAATGGTCTGGTAATGAGCAAGCCTACGACTGCAAATATAATAAAACTTAAAAATGCAAGGAATAGACCGTTTTTAGCCGAATCATTTGCCGCCTCGTAATTCTTCTCCCCAAGACTTCTTGAAAGTACGGCGTTGACGCCGACGCTGGTTCCGACTGCGATCGCGATCATGAGATTCTGCATCGGGAATGCAAGTGAAACTGCGGTAAGTGCATTTTCATTGATTCTGGCAACGAAAATACTGTCAACGATATTGTAAAGAGCCTGTACCAGCATGGAAAGCATTATAGGCAATGACATCTGGACCAGGAGTTTGGGAATGGGCATAACACCCATCTTGTTTTCGCTTCGTTTTGTTTCTGACATGTGCAACATCCTTTCTTTTGTAATATAATAATAGAAAGAAGAGAAGTCTTTCTTTCGGTGTAATTAAACAAAGAATGTGCTTCGCACATTCGGCCGCAAGGGCAACAGTTCTATTTTAATGGAATATAAAATTGCTGTCAATATTTATATAAAAATACTGTCGTTTTTTCGGTGTTGAGGCAAAATGCAACTGCAAGTTGCCAGATTTTCAAGCGCACTTGGTGGTTGTCAACCAAATAAAGGCGTATAATTACAGCTGAAAGGAACAAAGATGTTGAGAAAAAATGTTTATTCAAAAAAGAAGGAGGAACAACATGATATTAGCAGACAAGGTCATAAAACTAAGAAAACAAAGGGGATGGTCTCAGGAAGAGTTGGCCAACCAGCTTAACGTATCGAGGCAGGCAGTCTCCAAATGGGAGAGTGCATCCTCGATTCCGGATATAGATAAGATATTGAAAATGAGCCAGATCTTTGAAGTGACAACGGATTACTTATTAAAAGAAGAGCTGGAAGAGGAAATAAATGTATCTGTACCCGCAGAAACAGAAGAAGCGGATGGGTTAAGAACGGTTTCCATGGAGGAAGCGCTGGAATTTATGAAAGAGAAAATACAGTCGGCAAAGAAAACAGCGCTCGCAATCATGGCAATCATATTATCACCAATCCTATTACTTACGCTAGGTGTAATCAGCGAACAAAAGAATAGTCCGATTACGGAAGACGCCGCCGGTGGTTTTGGCGTGGTAGTATTGCTTTTGATTATTGCATGTGCTTCCGCTGTACTGATTTTGGTCGGGATGAAAATGGAAAAATATGAATATATGGAAAAGGAAAGCTTCCATACACAATACGGAATCGAAGGTATTGCACGTAAGAGAAAAGAAGAATTTGAACATACATATAGAGTCTGTATCGTTGTAGGAGTTATGCTTTGTATCACATGTGTCATTCCATTGCTTATTGCGGCAGCACTGCGTGCATCCGATTTAGTACTTATTTTATGTGTGGATGCAATATTAATCATAGTCTCATGCGCGGTATTTTTATTTGTCTGGGCATCCGAGCAATATGAAGCATTTCAAATCTTGCTTCAGGAAGGCGAATTCACGGCTGAGAAGAAACAGCAAAAGCGGAGTATTAATTTAATTGCAGGAGTGTATTGGTGCATCGTTACAGCGATCTATCTTGCAGCCAGCTTTTATAAAAATAGCTGGGGACATACATGGGTTATCTGGCCATGTGCAGGAGTATTGTTTGCGGCAATATGTAGTGTGGTAAATATTGTAAGGCAGGGAAAACAGAAATGAGATTGCGTAAATTTAACTTAAAAACTTGAATTATAACATTTAATAAGTTAAAAGGAGAATGATAATTATGCTTGAGAGTATATTTGGAATTCCCATAAAATATGAAATCTGGAATAAAAAAATTTCAATGCCTTTGTATATAGCAGGAAGTTATGATTTTCGTACAGCCTATATTTCTGATAAACGCTGTATTATGATGAAGCCGAAAGAAGAACTTGTTACACTTCCTGCGCTAAAAAAACAGATAGTAAAAATTCAGGAAGTGGACAGAGTTCCTATAGTTCTTGAACTTAGAGCAGTATCTTCTTATCGAAGAAAAAGTTTGATAGAGAACAATATACCGTTTATTACAGAAAAACAAGTATTTCTTCCATTTATCGGAACAATGCTGACAGACGAAAAAGAGCCGGAAAAGAGAACAGAAAAATTTGTTTTTTCTACACAACAGTTGTTTTTACTTTACCTGTATAGTAAGAAAAAGCGTTTGTATATTTCCGAAGCTGCAAAAAAGCTTCCGTTTACTGCGATGACATTAACAAGAGCGGTGAAACAATTAGAAGATACCGACTTATTTCTTGTTACAAAAGATGGTGTGAATAAAGTAATTGAGTCAAAATATGGAAGATCAGAGGTATTTGAAAAGACGAAGCAGTGTTTATCAACTCCTGTTCGTAAGGCTGGATATATAGATAAATTACAGGTTACTTCTGACATGGTATATGCAGGAGAAACTGCACTTATTGTGGGCGTATGAGCCAAAGATGTTTTCAAACGACAATAGTGCTGATAATCTCTCCGTTGGATTATCCTTTCGAGATAATTCTGATGAAAGAATTCAAGAAGCAGTAGAAAAACTGACAGAAGGAGAATTTAAAGATAATGGTTAATGGATTTACAAAATTTAAGGAAAGATTTCATTGTACTGCAAGAACAGCGGGGACTTGTATTCTTTTTTCAAAAAAGAAATCTTGACAGTCACAATAAAAATAGTATAATAATATTAACAGAACCCACCACGCCTCTGATTTTCATGCGCAACCCGGTGGGACTTTTTCATTTATGGGGTGTTTTATGTATCAATATCCAAAACAAATATTCACAACTGAACAGCAGGTGCAATGTTACGTTGACGCTGGAATGGAGATAACATCTCGGGAAGATGTAGGGAAAGTATTAAAATCTGTAGGTTTTTATCGCCTGCGTGGATATTCGTTTCATTTATACGATAATTCTGCGAAAAAGTATATTCCCGGGACTAAGTTTGATGATATTTTTCAGTTGTATCAATTTGATCAGGAATTATCTGCTCTGATTTTTTCAATGATTTCTAAAATTGAAGTGGCATTGAGAGTTCGATTAGTGGAGGCATTGCTGGTACATAGAGATGCTTTGATTCTACAGGATTCATCAATCTTTAAAGGGAAAAAGATGTACTGGCAGAATATGTCCACAATAGCATCAGAGATTGCCCGTTCTAATGATGTGTTCATCAAACATAATTTTGACAATCATGAAGGAGAGGTGCCGGTATGGGCAGTTGTGGAAGTCCTTTCCTTTGGGACATTATCAAAGATAATTAAAAATTTAAAAACAGGTACAGGCAGTACCTATTCGATTTTGACGGCTAATTATCAATATATTTCTAAAAAAGGGAATTTTGCAAATCCATCACAGAAAATGTTTACTTCATGGGTACAGGCTGTTTCTGTATTAAGAAATATGTGTGCTCATAATTCCAGAATATATAATCGGACAATACATACCACACCGGAAATTCTGGATGCTGATAAAGTAACACCTGCACCAGCACATAATGGTTTATATCAGATTTTGCTGGCAATGAAATATCTGAGATCGTCAGATGAGGAATGGATGTTATTTGTTGATGAATTAGATAAGCTGCTTCAGAATAATGGTAGTGTGCTCAGTCTTACGGCAATGAATATGCCGACAGATTGGAAAGCACATTTGAGTGTTTAAAATTGATTGTATTGCATAAAATATAAGTACAGACCTAATCAAGCAAATTATGCTCAAACCGATTAGGCTTTCGGCGGAGTGTTACGATAAGCACCCCGCCATTTTAATATTTAACGATGAAGAATATTACATGATAATGCATTTTTTGGGCATTGGAGAGGTGATCTATGTTGAAAATAGTAGAATCCAGTCGTATAATTAAAACATATACGATTTTATCGGATGGTACTGCGTCATAAAGTCCTCCTTTTCTGTTTTTGGGCGAAAAAATAACACCTACCGATTTTTACATCAATAGGTGCTATCAGATGATTTTCTTTTGACTGAATCCAAAATCTTCGCCGGTAAATTTTCCGTAAGCTAACCCGATTTTACGGATTCGCTTGTGAACGGCGCTGTGAGTTTTAAAGCCTAATTCTTCTGCGATTTTTTCGAGTGTAACATCATCCATTCGCATTGTGAGTATTTTCCTGTCTGTTTCAGAAAGCGTGTCTAAAAACTCGTTGACTGCAATCGGTTCTAAAACAATACTCTCAACATTAACACTGTCATCGGGAATGGCCCACTCCATACCGTCTGTATTCTCTGCATATTTTTCTTTTATTTCATCAAGAGATTCAACGGATATTTTTGCACGAGTATGATACCGCTTGCGGTAAAAATCGATTTTTTGTCGGCTCTTTCGATAATCAAAATCTTCAAAGCAGCGATATTCTGCCGCAACAGCAATGATCTCATTCATATTGTGTTTTGCCATTATTTTAGGAACGAGCCAAGTGAATGTTTCTGAGATTTCTTCTTCGGATATATATCCGAGGTCTTCGTCTACATTACTGCTTTTTAATATCTCTTGTGGCTTAGGGATAACCCCTTCATCTTCCATTCCTTTAATCCAAATAGAGGCTACGTGCGCATATCTCCAAGACGGCTCATATCCTGAATAAAGCGCCAAGTCCCATAAAAGGCCATACCATAAAAGCGTAAGCGTCGATTATTACCAGCTTAAATAAATCACTTTCTATTATTTCTATGGCACGACGATCTTGAAGCAATTTTCTTGGAATCCTATTTATTTCTTCTCCGCATTTATCCAAAATGCTTTTGGGAATGAAGTAGAACGCAGAAATATATTCTACATTACGAAACGGTGTGATCTCGCCGTTTTTTCTTTTTAATAATATCGGCATGTTTTTTTGTCTCCTTTCCAGAGAGTATGCTCTCTATTTAATAGACGACACAAAAACAATATATTGTTCCTATAAATTCAAATGGATAGCCCATATTCAATTTATCCCGGACACGTAATCTCTAAAATCTTTTCGATTGCAAGATGCAGTATCTTACTTTCTTCGGTGTCTGCAGCTTTATAATACATTTCTTTTCCATCTCTGCGGCTTGTGATAAGCCCGCTTATTTTTAATTGCCGTAAATGATGTGATACTGCCGGGCTGCTCATATTGACCAAGGCAGAAATGTTGATGACACATTCTTCGCAGTGACATAGGAGCCAGAAGATGCGAAGGCGGCTGCCATCGCCAAGTAAGCGGAAAATATCAGCAGCTTTCTGAAAAGAATCTATATCAGCGACTTTATTCAATTCAGGATTCCATTCACAGTGGTGATGCGGTAAATCTATGGATGACATGTTAAACAACCTCCCAGCTAATCCGAAAATCTTTTTCATTTTTTAAGTATAGCATAAAAAAATCTTTTTGAAAAATAGATTGACATTTTTCGTCATAGGGCATATTATAATAGCATAACAATTAAACAATTGTTTAATCATTAAAAAGTTGAGACGAGGTAAAGGAGAGAAGATTATGAAAAAAACTTATAAAATTGAAGTGGACTGCGCAAACTGTGCAAATAAAATGGAAGATGCAGCGAGAAATACAGCAGGAGTGAAAAATGCGGTCGTGAATTTTATGATGCAGAAGATGATCGTGGAATACGAAGAGGGAGCAGATGCAAAAGAAGTGATTGCCGAGGTAATCAGGAATTGCAAAAAAGTAGAGGATGACTGTGAGATTTACTTATAACAGCAAAATGAAAAGCGAATATAGAATGAATATGCAAAAATAGTGATAGAAAAAGAGGGAAACGAACATGAATAAGAAGCAGAAGAAAATGCTGGTGCGGATTATCATTGCCGCGGTTTTGATGGTGACTCTTAATTTTGTTCCGGCAAAAGGCGTTTTAAGATTTGGATTGTATTTGATTCCCTATCTGATTATCGGATATGATATTTTACGGAAAGCCTGGAAAGGAATCTTAAACAGGCAGGTATTCGATGAGAATTTTCTGATGGCAGTTGCTACACTTGGAGCGATTGCGGTGGCGATTTATGATAACGGAGATTATACCGAAGCGATTGCGGTAATGTTGTTCTATCAGATTGGAGAGTTTTTCCAGAGCTATGCAGTCGGAAAGAGCAGGAAAAATATCAGTGCACTCATGGATATCCGTCCGGATTATGCGAATGTAGAAAAGGACGGGGAACTCGTGAGAGTAGACCCGGACGAAGTGGAGGTTGGTACGGTTATCATTGTCCAGCCGGGAGAAAAAGTACCGATCGATGGTGTAATCATAGAAGGAAGTTCTACATTAAATACGAGCGCACTGACCGGAGAGAGTATGCCGCGAGAGGCTTTGGCGGGAAATGAAGTCATCAGCGGATGTATCAATATGACAGGTGTGCTTAAGATAGAGACGACAAAGGAATTTGGAGAATCTACCGTTTCTAAGATTTTGGAACTAGTGGAGAATTCCAGCTCCAGAAAATCCAAATCTGAAGACTTTATTTCCAAATTTGCAAAATACTATACGCCGGCGGTCTGCTACAGTGCGTTGGCATTGGCGGTACTTCCGCCGTTGGTACGGATGCTTGCGATGGGCCTTGCGCCGCAGTGGGGAGATTGGATATATCGTGCGCTTACCTTCCTTGTAATTAGCTGCCCATGTGCGCTTGTGATTAGCATTCCGCTTAGCTTCTTTGCCGGAATCGGCGGAGCCAGCAAAGAGGGCGTGTTGGTGAAAGGCTCCAATTATTTGGAGACATTGTCTAAGACCAAGTGTGTGGTATTTGATAAAACCGGAACGCTGACGCAAGGTGTATTCGAGGTAAATGCAGTACATCACAATCAGATAGAAAAAGAGAAATTAATCGAGTATGCGGCATTGGCAGAAAGCGCTTCTTCCCATCCGATTAGCAAAAGCCTGAAAAATGCATACGGGAAAGAAATTGACCGTTTGCGGGTGAGAGAGATTCAGGAGATCAGCGGCAATGGTGTAATTGCAATCGTAGATGGGAAAGAAATTGCGGCGGGTAATGATAAATTAATGAAACGTCTGAATGTGGCGTATAAGAACTGCCATCTGATCGGAACGGTGATCCATGTTGCGATTGATGGGGAATATGCAGGGCATATTATTATTTCGGATGTTGTAAAACCGACTGCGAAACAGGCAATTCATGCAATCAAAAAAGCGGGCGTAGAAAGAACAGTGATGCTGACCGGGGATGCGAAGGCTGTTGCCGGACAGGTAGCGGATGAACTTGGCATGGATGAGGTGTATGGAGAGCTCCTTCCGGGAGATAAGGTCGAGAAAGTGGAAGAACTGCTTGAGAAAAGAGACGGATATGGAAAACTTGCATTTGTCGGTGACGGCATTAATGATGCGCCGGTACTTGGAAGGGCAGATATCGGGATTGCCATGGGCGCAATGGGCTCCGACGCAGCAATCGAAGCGGCTGACGTGGTGCTGATGGATGACGATCCAATGAAGATTGCGAAGGCGATCAAGATTTCAAGAAAATGTATTCGTATCGTATACCAGAACATTGCGTTTGCGCTTGGCGTAAAGGGAATCTGCCTTGTGCTTGGAGCGGTTGGCATCGCTAATATGTGGCTTGCGATTTTCGCGGATGTTGGCGTTATGATCATCGCGATTTTAAATGCAATTCGCGCGTTGTTTGTGAAAAATTTGTAAGAGTGAATAATCCAGAATGTATATTAGAGAAGGTTTGCCAAAGCGTTGGGGAACCTTCTCTTGGCATTTGCGGAAAGAGGAAGAGAAAGTTATAGCAATACAGAGATGCTTTTTTACAGGTTCTATGTTATAGTTAGGGTGAAATTACGAAGGAAGAGAGTTTTGGATTGTGAGCAGAAGTACAACATATGTAAAAGGACTGATATTTGCCCTGCTTGCGGGTATCTTTTGGGGGACTACCGGACCTTTAGGAGAATATTTATTTGAAAACAAAGGGATTGTGCCGGAATGGCTGGTTCCATATCGTATGCTGGTGACAGGTGCGGTAATGCTGTCGGCGCTTTACATGCAAAAGAAGGGCAGCATATTCGATGTCTGGAAATCAAGAAAAGATGCCATTCAGATGATTGTCTATGGAATCGCCGGAATGCTGACGGTACAGTATAGTTTCTTTGCTGCGGTGCAGGCATCAAATGGCGGCACTGCAACGGTGCTGCAGTATACGAACCCAGTGATGATTGTTTTATATTATACCATGTTTAAACGAATCCGCCCAACGAGACGGGAAGTCCTGTCGGTGTTTATGGTTTTGGCGGGAATTTTCCTGCTCTCGACCAATGGAAATATACATACGCTAGTGATTACCCCGATGGGGCTTACGATGGGACTTTTATGTGGATTTTTCAGCTGCCTGTATGCAATGCTTCCGAAAAACCTTCTGATGAAATACGATCCCACAGTGGTATGCGGCTGGGGGATGCTCCTTGGAGGGCTTGTGCTTGCCGTATGGAAACAGCCGTGGAGATTAGGCATTCAGGCGGATATGGAAGTGTGGGGATTATTTGCGGTGCTGATCGTACTGGGAACGATTATTCCATTTACGATGTCGCTAAGTGCGATACCGGTTATCGGTGCTATGTATGCAAATGTACTGGGAAGTATTGAGCCGGTGGTCGCGTCGCTTTTGACATTTTTCATCCTCGGTACAACATTTGGAGCTTTTGAAATACTAGGGTTTGCATTGATTATTGCAACTATTTTAATATTAACGTTACAAAAACAAGGTGAAGGAGAAATAAAATAATATGAAATATAAACAGATTATCTTTGATATTGACGGAACACTAATCGATACGGAAGATGCAGTCATGCGATCTATGCAGGATACGATTCTTGAAATGACCGGGAAATTTTACGAAATAAAAGATCTTGTATTTGCCTTTGGCATTACCGGGGAGGATGCGCTGGAACAGCTAGGGCTTACACCAGTGGATACGATCGTGAAGCGATGGGAGGACAGGCTTCAGCATTATAAAGAGCGTATGGTTGTGTTCGAAGGGATGGAAGAAGTGCTAAAGGAGCTGATTGCCAGAGGATATGAGCTTGGTGTAGTGACTTCGAAAAACGGAAAGGAATGCGAGGAAGATTTCTTTACTTATCCAATCAGCAAATATTTTAAAACGGTTGTCTGCGCTGATGATACAAAGGAACATAAGCCGAATCCGGAGCCGCTTTTGAAATATATGGAGCTTACCGGGTGTAAGGCAGAAGAGCTTATCTATATCGGAGACAGTGAGTACGATATGAAGTGCGCAAGAGGTGCCGGAATGGATCATGCACTTGCAAAATGGGGTGCGAAAAAAGATAGAGAAGCGACATATATACTGGAAAAGGCAGAAGAGATACTGGAGGTAGTGTAGGCAGCGCCTGGCGTGTGGGCAATATATAAGAGGAGATAATCTCTTTTTCCCACGCCCGGGCTATTTTTGTGTCAAAAATAGGTTTTTTGCCCAGAGCATGGGCAAGTCAGGGGAGGGAAATAAGAGTTTTGCCCAGAGCGTGGGCAAGGCAAGGGAGGAAAATAAGAGTTTTGCCCAGAGCATGGGCAAGTCAGGGGAGGGAAATAAGAGTTTTGCCCAGAGC
>CAJUFN010000002.1:0-60327 GCA_910585545.1 uncultured Lachnospiraceae bacterium | reverse complement strand
GTGGGCAAGGCAAGAGAAGAAGAAGGAGTTTTGCCCGGCGCGTGTCGGTTTCATAAGGGGAAAGAAAAAGAGTTTCTTGACTAAAGCATTTGTAAACAAATACCGTTCAAGAAACTCTTTGATAATCACGTTTGTACCTTTAGGCTACAGCAACTATAAATAGATACCGAGCTTTACAGCACGATATAGTCTATGTTTTTACAAGTTTGATTATACAAGAGTCACATGGAAATAAGTCTACTTCACTACGATAATCTCGTATTCCCTGCTTCCGATGCCAATCTTTTCTGCGTGTTCCAGGCAGGTCTTCCATTCGGATTCCGGTGTGGAATTCTTGAAGTGGTCGTGGTGATCTACAAATCCTTCATGAGCCATGTTATCGGATAACTGGCTGTTTGGCAGCGGGGTTGCCGCAAGGCAGGCATCCGCGCAAGCCTGGTCAAGCGCCAGCGGGTCGAAGGAGGCAAACATTCCGATATTTGGAAGGATTGGCGCATCATTTTCGCCGTGGCAGTCACAGTTTGGCGATACATCCACGATAAGCGAAATGTGGAAGTTTGGACGTCCGTCGATAACGGCTTTGGTGTATTCTGCCATACGGCGGTTCAAAACTTCGATAGCATTATTGTTGTTGAAAGCGATTGCGTCGAAGTTACATGCGCCAAGGCAGCGTCCGCATCCGACGCAGTGCTCTAAATCTACGTGCATCTTTTTGGTCTCTTTATCAAATACAAGACCATTATTGGCGCATTCTTTCTGACAGCGCATACATCCGCGGCAAAGTGATTCATCTACGGATGGCTGACCGTTACTGTGCTGCTCCGTCTTGCCGGCACGGGAACCGCATCCCATACCAATATTTTTGATAGCGCCGCCAAATCCGGTCATCTCGTGGCCTTTGAAATGGCTAAGACTGATAAATACATCCGCATCCATAACGGCACGGCCGATTTTCGCTTCTTTTACATATTCACCGCCGACAACCGGTACGGCAACGTCGTCGGTTCCTTTAAGGCCGTCGCCAATCAGGATAGGGCAGCCCACGGTGAGCGGAGTGAATCCATTCTGCCATGCACATTCCAAATGCTCCAACGCATTTTTACGGCTTCCAGGATACATCGTGTTACAGTCGGTGAGGAATGGCTTGCCGCCGAATTCCTTTACGACATCTACAACAGCCCTTGCATAATTCGGACGCAGGTAGCTGATATTTCCAAGCTCTCCAAAGTGCAGCTTGATCGCAACGAATTTGCCATCCATATTAAGCTCCTCCACCCCGGCGCGTTTGATTAATTTTTGTAATTTCGTCGGAAGACCATCTCCGAAAGCAACGGTACGAAAATTAGTAAAATATACTTTTGATTTCGCCATGATTTCAATTCTCCTTTTTATGTTTGCTAGAATTTAGTTAGTAACAGTATAACATAGGTTATTCATTTTGTATAATCAATTACAATAATCATAGCGCTAAAAGCGAAGGTGCGTTATAATAAAAAGAGTGAGCAACGAAAGAGAAAAGAGGTGTCAGGATGAATTTGTTTAAATTTAATTTTCCATTTTATAATTATGCGCTGACAGAATTGGCATTCGATAAAGTGATCGGACAGAAGTTAAAAAGTGACGGATATTATAATATGGAATTATTGATAAAATCGGAAACTTATTGGAAAGATATGAAGGACAGCGTAGAAAATACATGGCTGCAAAGTTTATATAAAGACAAAATCCCCGGAAATGTAGAAGAAGGCCAAAAGCGTTTTGAGAGTGTGTTCGAAGGCTCGCTTCATGATCCTAAGACAGAGATGGGCGAGAAGGAAGCGTATGCGCTGATTTGGTGGATTTTCCGCACGTTAAAGACACAGACGAACCGCCATGAATTTGTAAGAAAGATGGCAGAATCATCAGTCAGTGATCTTTGGAGGCTGGAATATGAATCCTGCGTTCTTTATGATGCGAATGAAATTGAACTGAATTTTATCCGTAATATTTCTGATTATGCAAAATTCATCGGCGATATGAAGCAGAGGTATCCGGAAGAAAAATTATTTTTCAGAGGACATGGAAGCCTTAATTATTTGCTTGCGCCAACGGTTATGAGGAAGAAACGCTGGCAGGAGCGTGAGCGAGATATGTATCAGGAGATTCAGATCCGCTGCCCGGAGCAGTTTAAGGAGTTAAAGACGCATCTTGATTATCTTGTGAAGATGCAGCACTATGGAGTGCCGACGAGACTTCTTGATATCACGCAGAATCCGCTGGTGGCATTGTATTTTGCATGCGAAGACAGGAAAGAAGCGTTGGGAGAGATTATTGCGTTTAAGGTAAAATCGGAAAATATTAAATATCCGAACAGCGACAGTGCTGCGATTCTTGCAAGCCTTCCGGTATTTAACGCAAAGGAGCAGGCAGAACTTTTATATGATGCAGGGGCAGGTACCAAAGATGATGAGGAGTTCAATCAAAAACACAGGCGCCTGCTTTATGAGATCAAACAGGAAAAGCCGGCATTTCAGGATGAGATTAAGAAAGAAACGATAACAAATAATTATTTTGTGGTTTCTCTTAAGAATAATCAGCGCATTTTGAAGCAAGACGGTGCGTTTATCATCTGCGGATTATCCGAAGATAAATACGAAAAGAGTCATACGCTTGCCAAATTAAGGCTGGAGGAAAAAGGCAAAAAAATCGTTTGCATCTGCGACCGTAAGAAAGAGATTCTGGAAGAGCTTGACATTTATTCGGTGAATAAAGCGGCATTGTTTCCGGAGATTGATACGGTGGCAGCCTATATCAAAGAAAAAATATAAAAATGAAATATAATCAGGAGGAGAAATAATGAGTTATGACAAACTAAATGCGAAGATGATGGAGATGAAGGAGGAAATTATTGGCTCTGTCAGAGATGCTATTGCAATCTATAGCGTGAAAGGGGAAGCGGAAGAAGGCGCGCCATATGGAAGAACGATAAAAGAATGTCTGGAGCAGACGCTGGCACTTGGCGAAAAGCTTGGCTTCAAGACAGGTAATGTAGACAACAAAGTAGGCTGGATCGAGTACGGCGAAGGCGAAGAGATGGTAGGTGTTCTTGGACATTTGGACGTTGTTCCGCTTGGCGAGGGATGGACCCAGGATCCGTTGGGCGGTGAAATCGTGGACGGGAAAATGTATGGCCGCGGCGTGCTGGATGACAAGGGTCCGGTCATTGGAGCAATCTATGGATTAAAAGCAATCCGTGATCTTGGGATGCCGATCGACAGAAGAATCCGCGTGTTATTTGGATGCGATGAAGAATGTGGTTCTTCTTGCGTGAAACATTATATAGAATCCGGAAATGAACTTCCGACGATTGGATTTACGCCGGACGCAGAATATCCGCTTATTTTCTGTGAGAAAGCACAGATGTTTCTTAATGTCAGCAAGAAAGTCGAAAAAGCCTCGGATGTGAAAGTATTGTCCATCGAAGGCGGTACCGCTCCAAATGTAGTGACGCCAAAATGTACGATGATCGTGGAAGGTGATTTTGATTTCAAGGCGACTGCGAATATCGATGTGACCAAAGAAAATGGCAATACTGTGATTGTTTCTAACGGAAAAGGGGCGCATGGAAGCACTCCGCATCTTGGGACAAATGCGGCAATCCAGCTGTTTTATGAATTGAAAAACCAGGGAATCGACCTCGGAGGTGACCTTCAGGCAATGATCGATTTCGTGCTTGCCAAAATAGGAACGCAGACGAAGGGGGAAGCGCTTGACATTTACTGGGCAGACGAAGAGACGGGCGAAACAAGCTGTAACTTTGGTGTTATCAAGTGTACGGAAGAAGAACTGTATTTTACGCTGGACATCCGCTGTCCGAAAAATGCAGATGTTGACGTGGTAAAAGCAAATGTGGCGAAGGCAGCGGGAAGCGTTGGCATGACGGCAGAAGTTAGCCAGGAAGGCAAGCTTTTGTATGTGCCGAAGGATTCGGAGCTGGTACAGAAATTGATGAAAGTATTCGAAAGCCAGACCGGAAGAAAAGAAGAGCCTTTGGCGATCGGCGGCGGCACATATGCGAAAGCCTTTGATAATATGGTGGCATTTGGACCGGTATTTTTGGAGGACCCGGAAGTCATTCACCAGCCGGATGAATGTGCGGATGTGGAAAAATTAATGTTGTCATTCCAGATAGCGGCAGCGGCAATGTATGAATTAGCACAGAAATAGGAAATCGAATCCTTCTTGCAATAAATTCCATTTGCGTGAATATAATGTTGCAGGAGGGCGATATTATGATGCAAAATATGTTTGGTATGCCGGATGCGTATGCGCAGGTGCAAGGGAATGCGGATAACGCACAGGTACATGGAAAAGTTTCGTTTTATGGGATGCATAATGGAACACTGGTAGTCGCTGAGATTTTCGGATTACCCAATACGATGGATAAGGCCAATGGCAATTTTTATGGATTTCATATACATGAGGGTGCAGGTTGCACCGGAGATGAAGAGGATCCTTTCAAGAATACGAAGGCTCATTATAATCCGGAACAGGCAGAGCATCCAAAGCATGCAGGAGATTTGCCTCCGCTGCTTGCAAATGCCGGGCTCGCTTGGAGTGCGGTGTATACGGAGCGTTTTTATCCGGAAGATGTGATTGGAAGAACGGTAGTAATACATGATATGGCGGATGATTTCCATACACAGCCATCAGGTGATTCGGGTATGAAAATAGCATGTGGTGAGATTGTAGCATAAAAGAAATGGAAGGACGGATGTTTCCGTCCTCCTGTTTTGTTTAAAAGCGGGATTTAATTCTCGTTGCCTTTTTTGCGTTCCACTGTTCTTACATTGATTCCGTTTACTTCTACGGAATCCGTAATCTCGATTAAAAGATAAGTCTTTCCGTCGATCATGCGCGTTTCCAAAAGATCTGTGCGCTCCGGATTTACCTGTATGGTGATGTTTGGAGTCTTGACTTCAAATTTTCTTGTGTTTGTGACATTGGAGGCTAAGATTTCTTCCTTTTCTCCGATATATTCATCATATTGGCGCTCGAATTGCTCTAAGTGCTCCGGGTTTGCGCCGTTTACAGCGAGCAGTTGTTTTACTTCGGCTTTGTCCAACGTAAATGGCTCTGGCTCTTCTTTTTTCTCTTCCATCATTTCGGTCAGTTTATCATGGATGTTGCGTACTGCCTCGAAGCTGCAGTCTTCCTGCAAGGTATCTTCGATAATGGTATTAAAAGAGTTTTTTTGGCCTTTGGCAGGAAGCGGAATTCGGCATCCTAACATCTGCTCGATGAACTCGTTTTGGAATTCATCTGCATTTTTACTATAATAAAGCAAGCTATGTATGTCTGTATTGCGCTCGTTAAAGGCTGGAAATAAAAATCCCACGTCCGGCATTTCTACGAGCCAGTCTCGCATCCGGTCTTCGATATTGTTAGTCTGAGTATTGTAGCAAAGGCCTGCCTTGGAAAGCTTCACCGGGCAGATGCTGCACAGGATAAAATCGTAAACATCATCAGAAGCATCGAACTGATCGAGATTGTCGCTTCCGCGCTTGGGAATATCGTATGCACCATGGATGAGGATAATATAGTAATTTTCCCCGTAGTGATAGTGTTCGATTATTTTATCGTAGAATTCTTCAAGGAGCAGCTCGTCATTTAATTGGCTGGCTTTTAGCTTCATGAGAAAATCCTGTGTTCCGCCAGGGATTTCCTGGTCTAACGGAAACTCCATATCGAGAAGGTTCTTGCCGGGAGTGCCGGATAAGGTCTTTCTGAAAATATCAAAATATTTAAACATTTCTTCTTCCGGAAGGGAGAGAAACGTCTTTTTCAGTTCTGTTTTCTTGTTCTTTTCTGCGTCTACATAACAGCCGCAAATACGCGTAACAGCACAGTTCGCAGGCGTAAATTGTTTTCGTATTTCTAAGATTTCTTTTTTTATCATGTTTGTCACCTCGGATTCTTCTTCAGAGTTAGATTATAATTCATTTTGGAGAGCGGTGCAAGGAGAAGTCATTGGATGAAATTTGGCTTGAAAAAGTATATGACGTGTGGTAGAGTAAATCTGTTGCTGAAAAAACTGGAGAGTCTCTTTTTTAAAGGGCGCCGAAGGTGTAAGGCGGATAAAAAATCCGCTGATCTCTCAGGCAAAAGGACAGGAGGAATGAGAAAATGGAGGCAGTGACACAGATAGTAAGCCAGGCAAGTGATTTTTTATGGAATGTAATTCTTATCATTTTGCTTTGCGGAACAGGAATTTATTTTACGATCCGACTGAAATTTATTCAGATTCGGAAGTTCAAAGAAGGTTTTAAACTTGTCTTTGGCAACATTTCACTGAAAGGTGAAACAGGGAAAGAAGGAGAGATGACAACGTTCCAGTCTATCGCAACTGCAATTGCAGCGCAGGTAGGAACGGGTAACATGGCAGGTGCGGCGACAGCGCTTCTTGGCGGCGGACCGGGTGCAATTTTCTGGATGTGGGTGAGTGCATTTTTCGGAATGTCCACAATCTACGCGGAGGCAACTCTGGCACAGAAGTATCGAACCAAGAAAGATGGCGAAGTCACAGGAGGTCCGGTATATTACATAAGAGCAGCGTTCAAAGGAACTTTTGGAAAGGTGCTCGCAGGGGTTTTCGCAGTGCTTATCATATTAGCGCTTGGATTTACCGGTAACATGGTACAGTCAAACTCTATCGGAGCAGCATTTACAGAAGTATTTGCGGCAAGAAATATTGAAGTACCGGCAATCACATTCGGACTTGTTCTTGCAGTGATCATCGGATTTATTTTTTTCGGCGGTGTGAAACGTCTCGCATCCGTAGTAGAAAAAGTCGTTCCGATCATGGCCGGCATTTACATTGTAGGAAGCTTGATTTTGATTTGCATGAATATTACAGCGCTTCCGGGTGCAATCAAAATGATTTTTGTGGGAGCATTTAATCCAAGAGCGGTTCTTGGCGCAGGAGCAGGTATTGCGGTGCGTGAAGCGATTCGCTTTGGTGTGGCGAGAGGGCTTTTCTCAAACGAAGCCGGTATGGGTTCTACTCCGCATGCACATGCAAGAGCGAAAGTAGACAATCCTCACAAACAAGGACTTGCTGCAATGATCAGCGTATTCCTTGATACATTTGTAATCTTGAACTTAACCGTATTTTCTATTTTGACAACAGGCGTGTTAGATAGCGGAAAACAAGGTACAGCGCTTACACAGGCAGCATTTACAAAGGCATTTGGAGGATTTGGCGATATCTTCGTAGCAGTTTGCTTATTCTTCTTTGCATTCTCTACGATTTTGGGATGGCATTTCTTCGGAGAAGTGAATGTAAAATACTTATTCGGCGAGAAAGCTTCGAAAGTATATTCTTTGCTTGTAATTTGTTTTGTAGTAGTAGGCTCTACATTGAAAGTAGATCTTGTATGGAATCTTTCTGATTTCTTTAACGGTCTTATGGTAATTCCGAATGCAATCGCCCTATGGGCGCTTAGCGGCATTGTCGTCAAGATATGCAGAGAATTTGGCAAAAATAAATAAGAGTGCAAAAAATCACTTTTTGCTGTACAATAAAGTACAGTGAAAGGTGGTTTTTATTTTATGATATAGGAAAGTTCGTACTTTCCTATATCATAAAACGCTCCGCGGGATGTGCACTGCGGCGTACAATGAAGTTGTCGTATGCGACCGCCGCAGGCGCAAGAATGTGCGAAGCACATTCTCTGTTCCGCTGGAAAAAATCAAAATTCGTAATGCGAAGATAGAAGAGGTGACTAAGATCGCCGAAATAGAGCGTATCTGTTTCCCGGCTGCCGAGGCAGCCAGCGAAGCGGAATTTCGGGAGCGCATGGAAGCGTTTTTGGAGAATTTCTTTGTGGCAGAGTTAGACGGTAGAATCATTGGTTTCATTAACGGAGGTACGACGAATCAAGCGAAGCTTCCGGATGAAATGTACCATGACATATCGCTGCATAAACCGGATGGGGATGTGCAGACGGTGTTTGGTCTAGATGTGCTTCCGGATTACCGCGGCAGAGGAATTGCAGGAAAACTTTTAGCATATCTGGTAAATGTGTCGAGAGAACGCGGGAAAAAAGCAGTCATTCTTACTTGCGAAGAGCATCTGATACCGTTTTATGAGCGTGGCGGATTCGTAAATCATGGTGTGGCAGATTCCACCCATGGCGGTGCAAAATGGTACGATATGCAACAGTGGTTTGAATAGATTGGGAAAAGGAGAAAGTAAGCATGGGGACAAAGACAAGTTGTGATTGCTGCAGCAATTATGTGTATGATGAAGAATACGAATATTATGTGTGTGAAGTCAATCTGGACGAAGATGAGATGATGCGCTTCATGACAAGCAATGTACAAAGCTGTCCGTATTTCAGACTGGACGATGAATATCAAATCGTAAGAAAACAGATGTAAGAGATGAGAGATTCCTTTATACTTTTCAAATATTTTTTGAGTTTGTGGGCAGGGGAGGGAGTTTTATAATTGCGCTGCCCAGGCGTTGGGCAAGAGTAGAGGATTTTATAATTGTGCTGCCCAGATGTTGGGCAAGGCTAGAAGATTTTATAATTGTACTGCCCAGATGCTGGGCAAGGTTAGAAGATTTTATAATTGTACTGCCCAAGTGCTGGGCAGGATTTGAATTTTCATATAGGTTTTGCCCAGCTTGGGCATTACAAGAAAATTCCCATTCATTTTTTCCACGGCGTGGGCATAGAGCGCTTCTAATATCGCCTCATATCCAAGAATTCCTTAAAACAAGGAGAATCTTGGACATTTGAGAATTAGCAAGTGAAAATTTACCCAACGCGTGGACATATAGGCATATCTCGTTTAGTTTATATCCAAACCAATGAGCAAAAGCCCAAAACTACTGAGCAAAAGTCCAGAATTACTGAGTGCCTCAAAAAAACTATTGAGGAATCCACCTCATAATCTAGACTAGGAGGGGAAACAAAGAAACTATCTTTCCCATCTTCCGGATGCTCCGCAAGGGAGAACAAGTCCGTTCCCGGATACAGGAAGACCAATTTCCTGAGAATCTACATGTCCGTTCCATTTCTTCAATTCAGTTGCCAGCATGTAAGTAAGTACTGCCGGAGCAAGACCCGTCGTGTAAGAATTGATCAGGAAGAACAAAGGGTCATCTGATAAAATCTGTGTACAAAGTTTGATGAGAGGATGAATCGCATCCTCTATCTTCCAAATCTCGCCTTTTGGACCGCGTCCGTAAGATGGCGGATCCATGATAATGGCATCGTAGGTGTTGCCGCGGCGGATTTCACGCTCCACGAACTTCACACAATCATCGACAAGCCAACGAATCGGTGCGTCTTTCAGCCCGGAAGATGCGGCGTTTTCTTTCGCCCATCCGACCATACCTTTGGAGGCGTCCACGTGTGTGACATGAGCGCCTGCGGCAGCCGCGGCAAGCGTAGCGCCGCCTGTATAAGCAAAAAGGTTTAATACCTTAATCGGGCGGTTGGCATCTTTTATCTTTTGGGAAAACCAGTCCCAGTTCGCAGCCTGTTCGGGAAAAAGTCCGGTGTGTTTAAAATTAAATGGTTTTAAGTTAAACGTAAGTGTCTTGTAATGAATCTGCCATTGTTCGGGCAAATCGAAGAACTCCCATTCGCCGCCGCCTTTCTGGCTGCGGTGGTAATGTGCATTCGGGCGCTTCCAGCCACGGTGCTTTTTCGGGGTATCCCAGATGACCTGCGGATCCGGGCGTACAAGAAGATAATCGCCCCAGCGTTCTAATTTTTCACCTTTGGAAGTATCGATGACCTCGTAATCTTTCCATCCATCTGCTATCCACATATCTATATTCCTTTCAAAATGAAGTAGTATTCTTGATAACTAAACGCAATTATACCAGTTATCTTTCCAAAAAACAATGCAATATTCCAACATATCAGGTATAATCTTATCAGAAAATAAGCATTCGTTCAGACATGACGGAATTAATATGAAGATAATAATGGAGGGTAATAAAATGATACAGGTAAATGCAATAGGGGATAACTGTCCGATTCCGGTAATCAAAACAAAAAAAGCAATCGAGGCGTTGACTGGATCGGAATTGGTTGAGGTACTTGTGGATAATGAGGTTGCAGTGCAAAATGTTACCAAGATGGCAAAAACCTTAGGCGGGAGTGTTGCTTCCGAAAGAATTGCGGAAAAAGAATTTAAAATCAGGATTCAGATAGGTGACGTTTTGAGCGTGGAGGAAGAAGAGGTAGCCTGCATTCCCGATCGAAGAGAGAATACGATTATCGTGATTTCTTCTGACCGCATGGGAACTGGCAATGATGAACTCGGGAAGATATTGATCAAAGGTTTTATCTTTGCGGTGACGCAGCTTGACACCTTGCCTAAAACGATGCTTTTTTATAATGGCGGCGCAACATTAACGGTAGAAGGCTCTGATTCCCTTGAAGATTTAAAACATTTGGAGGCGCAAGGTGTAGAAATCCTCACATGCGGAACCTGCCTTAATTATTATGGATTAACCGAGAAACTTGCGGTTGGTTCCGTGACGAATATGTACAGTATCGTAGAAAAGATGGCAGGAGCAGGAAAAATTGTTCAGCCGTAATTGCCCGGGAATATGCATGTAAATGAAAGAAAGGGGAGGAGATAAAGATGATGAAGGATATAAGATTGACACAGATGACGAAGGCATCCGGTTGTGCGGCGAAAATAGGCCCGAATATTCTCTCTGAGGTCTTGGGAAAGCTGCCGAAGTTTTATGATGAAAGGATGCTTGTCGGAATCGAAACATCCGATGATGCTGCCGTATACAAAATCACAGAAGATATTGCGCTCATTCAGACGCTGGATTTCTTTACACCGGTTGTCGATGACCCATATATATTCGGTCAGATTGCGGCAGCCAATGCATTGAGTGATGTGTATGCCATGGGAGGCGAGCCGAAGATAGCGCTGAATATTGTGGCTTTTCCGAATTGCCTTGATCCTTCAATCTTAGGCGAGATTCTTGCAGGAGGAGCGGATAAGGTAAGAGAAGCGGGCGCTGTTTTGGCAGGGGGGCATAGCATTCAGGATGACGTGCCAAAATACGGATTGAGTGTCACCGGATTTGCGCATCCAAAGAAACTGTATAAAAATTATGGCTGTAAGCCAGAGGATATTTTGATTCTCACAAAACCTGTTGGCAGTGGTATTGTCAATACTGCTATCAAAGGAGAGTGTGCTTCGGATGAGGCGCTGAAACAAGTTTTGGCTTCCATGACTTCCTTGAATAAAAAAGCAAAAGAGGTGTCAGAAAAATATCATATTCATGCTTGCACGGACGTGACGGGATTTGGAGTGATTGGTCATGGCCGGGAGATGGCGGCGGCAAGCGATGTGACGTTGGAATTGGACGTGCATAAGATTACTTATTTTGAAAATGCAATTGACTATGCGAAAATGGGATTCGTTCCGGCGGGAGCGTATAATAACCGCAAGCATAATGAGAGGTTTGTAGAGGCACGCAATATAGAAGAGCATTTTATGGATTTGCTATATGACCCACAGACATCGGGCGGACTTTTGATGAGCGTATCAAAAGAAGAAGCAGAAAGTATCATGGAGGATTTTGAGAAGAAGCATTTGGATACGAAGGCATCTGTGATCGGGCAGGTTTGCAAGAGAGAACCGGATGGAAAATATATCCGTTTGATATAAGGAGTTTTGAAATGATATATATGGATAATGCAGCGACAACGATGCAAAAGCCAAAAGAAGTAATCGAGGCAGTAGTAAATGCAATGACTTCTTTTGGGAATGCGGGCAGGGGAGCGGGCGAAGCTTCTCTTGGAGCGGCGAGGGTGATTTTTGATACGAGAGAGAAACTGGCGAGACTATTAGGAAGCGAGAGCCCGAAGAGAATTGTCTTTACAAATAATGCTACGGAAAGCCTTAATATCGCAATCCGGGGCAGCTTAAAACCAGGTGATCATGTGATTACGACGGTGTTGGAGCATAACTCGGTGTTAAGGCCTCTATATAATATGGAAGAAACAGGAGTGGAACTTACATTTATTCCATGCGATGAGAAAGGCAGAATTCACTATGAAGCGATTGAGCAGGCGGTGAAAAAGAACACAAAGATGATTGTGTGCACGCACGGTTCGAATCTCACCGGGAATATGATTGATATTGAAAGCGTTGGAATGCTTGCAAATAAACATAGCATACTATTTGTTGTGGATGCCTCCCAGACAGCAGGGGTATTTCCGATCGATGTGCAAAAAATGCACATTGACATTCTGTGCTTTACCGGACATAAAAGTCTTTTGGGACCGCAAGGAACCGGCGGCATGTATGTAAGAGAAGGAATTTGCCTTGCACCATTAAAGAGCGGGGGCAGCGGCGTAGATAGCTATAACAAACAGCATCCGCAGGAGATGCCGGCAGCATTGGAGGCAGGAACACTCAATGGACACGGAATTGCCGGACTTGGAGCGGCTTTAGAATATATCGAAAGAACAGGGATGGATGTGATTCGGGAAACGCAGCAGAAATATATGCGAAGGTTTTACGAAGGAGTAAAGGAAATACCAGGTGTAAAGATTTATGGAGACTTTGAAACGACGAAGCGTTGTCCAATCGTGGCATTGAATATTGGAGATTATGACTCTTCGGAAGTAAGCGATGAGCTTCTTGTCCGGTACGGAATATCAACAAGACCAGGGGCGCACTGTGCTCCACTGATGCACAAGGCACTTGGAACAGTTGAGCAAGGAGCAGTGAGATTTAGTTTTTCCCATTATAATAAGGAAGAAGAAGTAGAAGCTGTGATAGCAGCAGTGAGAGAGTTGGCCTGTGAAGGATAGAAGGAAGAAGAAAGTTAGACAACATAAGAAATCGGAAATATAAAAATGAGAAAAAAAGAATTAAAACTAGTAATTACCTTTCATACCACAGCGGATGCGATTGCGTTTGAGAAGGTTTGCAAGGCACAAAACGTAGAAGGGCGTCTTATTCCGGTACCGCGGGCGATCACAGCAGGCTGCGGGCTTGCATGGTGCGCCGGGTTAGGATGCAAGGAAGCGATAAAGGAAGTTTTGCAAAAAGCAGGTATCGATGAAGAAGCCCTGCATGAATGTATGGTATGAAATTACGGTATAAAATGCAAAAAAAGATTGTTCTTAAAAAAATACAAAAAAAATAATAAAGTACTTGAAATGTAAAAAACAATCTTGTATACTTAAAAAGCTGTGACATGATAGCTGTGAAACGTGAGGTTGCTGCTTGTGGGATGGGAGTAGACCAGAACATATGAAGGTTTTCCGTGGAGCGAATGTCAAGTTAGGAAACTGGCGACAAGTCACTGTACGAATCAATAACGTCCATTGAGATATGGAAACAACGTGTGAGTATATAAGGACACACACGGGAGAGTGTACAGTCACCGCTTGTCGTACTGAACGTAAAAGTACGAAAAGGAGGCGACTTTTTTTATGGCAAGTCAAGTAATGAGAATCACATTGAAAGCATATGATCACCAGCTGGTTGATGCATCTGCAAAAAAAATCATCGAAACTGTAAAGAAGAATGGAGCACAGGTAAGCGGACCGGTACCACTTCCGACAAAGAAAGAAGTAGTAACAATCTTAAGAGCGGTTCACAAATATAAAGATTCCAGAGAGCAGTTCGAACAGAGAACTCATAAGAGACTCATCGATATCATTGCACCGACACAGAAAACTGTGGACGCATTATCAAGATTAGAAATGCCGGCTGGTGTATACATCGATATCAAAATGAAAAACAAATAAGACAGTATCAATCCTAAAATTTAGGATGAGCGCGAAGAAATCGCGTTCCGCTGTAAATCACAGGAGGTAAAAATAATGAAGAAAGCTATCTTAGCTACAAAAGTCGGAATGACTCAAATCTTCAACGAAGACGGAGTATTGACTCCGGTAACTGTACTTCAGGCTGGTCCATGTGTAGTAACACAGATCAAAACTGTAGAGAACGACGGTTACGACGCTGTTCAGGTTGGATTTGTTGACAAGAAAGATAAAATCGTCAGCAAAGACAAAAACGGCAAAAAAGAAATCGCACACAGACATGGTGTGACAAAGGCTGAAAAAGGACACTTTGACAAAGCTGGTGTTTCAGGAAAGAGATTTGTAAGAGAATTCAAATTTGAAAACGCATCTGAGTACACATTAGCTCAGGAAATCAAAGCAGATATCTTTGCGGCAGGCGACAAAGTAGACGCAACTGCGATCTCCAAAGGTAAAGGCTTCCAGGGCGCTATCAAGAGACACAACCAGCACAGAGGACCTATGGCTCACGGTTCTAAATTCCATCGCCATGCAGGTTCCAACGGTGCAGCATCTGATCCAAGTAAAGTATTCAAAGGCAAAAAAATGCCAGGACAGATGGGTAACAAGAGAATCACAATCCAGAATCTTGAAGTAGTAAGAGTAGATGCAGAAAACAACTTAATCTTAGTAAAAGGCTCAGTACCAGGACCTAAGAAATCTCTTGTAACAATCAAGGAAACAGTAAAAGCCTAGGCTTTAACTAAGAAAGGAGGAACACACAGATGGCAAACGTATCTGTTTACAATATCGAAGGTAAAGAAGTTGGTACAATCGACTTGAACGATGCTGTATTCGGTGTTGAAGTAAATGAACACTTAGTACACATGGCAGTTGTAAGCCAGCTCGCAAACAAACGTCAAGGAACACAGAAAGCAAAAACACGTTCTGAAGTTTCCGGCGGCGGAAGAAAACCATGGAGACAAAAAGGAACAGGTCATGCAAGACAAGGTTCAACAAGAGCTCCTCAATGGACAGGCGGCGGAGTTGTATTCGCTCCAACACCAAGAGACTACTCTTTCAAATTAAACAAAAAAGAAAAGAGAGCAGCACTTAAATCCGCTCTTACATCAAGAGTAGAAGAAAATAAATTCATCGTGATCGACGAAATGAACTTCGGCGAGATCAAGACAAAGAACTTCCAGAACATGCTGAACAACTTAAACGTAAGCAAAGCTTTAGTTGTTCTTGAGGATGGAAATAAAAACGCAGAATTATCTGCAAGAAATATTGCTGGTGTAAAAACAGCAGGAACAAACACGATCAATGTGTACGATATCATGAAATACAACACAGTTGTTACTACAAAAGCAGCTGTAGCTAATATCGAGGAGGTGTATGCATAATGGCAAACATACAGTATTATGACGTAATCCTCAAACCAGTTATTACTGAAAAGAGTATGTCAGTTATGGCAGACAAGAAATACACATTCTTAGTACATCCAGATGCAACTAAGAGTCAGATTAAAGAAGCTGTTGAAAAAATGTTCGAAGGAACAAAAGTAAAAGGCGTTAACACAATGAATCTTGATGGTAAAACAAAAAGACGTGGAATGACATTCGGTAAAACAGCTAAGACAAAGAAAGCGATCGTACAGCTTACAGAAGATTCAGCAGACATCGAGATCTTCGCAGGACTGTAAGAAACAGCTTCATGAAACTTAACAATATGCGGAATGAAACCGCGACAATAAACATGAATTGAAAGGAGTGACAGTAATGGGAATTAAAACATACAGCCCATATACACCTTCCAGAAGACATATGACTGGTTCTGATTTCTCAGAGATCACAAAAACTACTCCGGAAAAATCCTTAGTAGTATCTTTAAAGAAAACAGCCGGACGTAATGCACAAGGTAAAATCACTGTAAGACACCGCGGAGGCGGAGAAAAAAGAAAATATAGAATTATCGACTTTAAGAGAAATAAAGATGGTATCGCAGCAACCGTTCTTGGTATCGAATACGACCCGAACAGATCTGCGAACATCGCTCTTATCTGTTATGAAGATGGACAGAAAGCATATATCTTAGCTCCGGAAGGACTCAAAGACGGCATGAAGATCATGAACGGACCGGACGCTGAAATCCATGTAGGTAACTGCTTACCGCTTTCTGCAATCCCTGTAGGTACACAGGTACACAACATCGAGTTATATCCGGGACATGGCGGACAGTTAGTTCGTTCAGCTGGAAACAGCGCTCAGTTAATGGCGAAAGAAGGAAAGTACGCAACACTTCGTCTTCCTTCAGGAGAGATGAGAATGGTGCCAAGCATCTGTCGTGCATCCATCGGCGTTGTTGGTAACGGAGATCATAACCTTATCAATGTTGGTAAAGCCGGACGTAAACGTCACATGGGTATCAGACCAACAGTACGCGGTTCCGTAATGAACCCGAATGACCATCCGCACGGTGGTGGTGAAGGTAAATGTGGTATCGGTCGTCCAGGTCCGTCCACACCTTGGGGTAAACCAGCACTTGGTCTTAAGACACGTAAGAAAAACAAACAGTCTAATAAGATGATTATCAGAAGAAGAGACGGTAAAGGTATCAAATAAGGAGGTTAGAACCTATGGCACGTTCACTTAAAAAAGGACCATTCGCAGACGCGAGTCTGTTAAAGAAAGTCGAAGCTATGAACGCAAACGGAGACAAGGCTGTTATCAAAACATGGTCCCGTCGTTCTACGATCTTCCCACAGTTCATCGGACATACAATTGCTGTTCATGACGGAAGAAAGCACGTACCTGTATATGTGACAGAAGATATGGTTGGACACAAACTCGGCGAGTTCGTTGCAACAAGAACATATAGAGGACACGGAAAAGACGAAAAGAAATCAAGAGTTAGATAATAGATAACGTATTCGAAAGGAGGGTTCATCCATGGCAAAAGGACATAGATCCCAAATTAAAAGAGAAAGAAATGCTAATAAAGACACAAGACCATCAGCTAAGATATCTTACGCTAGAGTTTCTGTTCAGAAAGCATGTTTCGTATTAGATGCCATCAGAGGTAAGGATGTACAGACAGCACTTGGTATTTTGACATACAATCCAAGATATGCTTCAAGCATTATTAAAAAATTATTAGAATCAGCGATTGCTAACGCTGAAAACAATAACGGAATGAGTGTTGACAAACTTTATGTTGAAGAATGCTTCGCAAATAAAGGACCAACAATGAAGAGAATCAGACCTAGAGCACAGGGTAGAGCTTATAGAATCGAAAAAAGAATGAGTCATATCACAGTAGTGCTTAATGAAAGATAAGGAGGGCAACAATGGGACAGAAAGTTAATCCTCATGGCTTAAGAGTCGGTATTATCAAAGACTGGGATTCTAAATGGTATGCAGAAGGTAACTTCGCTGACAATTTAGTAGAAGACCATGAAATCAGAACATTTCTTAAAAAGAAATTATATAGCGCCGGAGTTTCTAAAATCGAGATCGAAAGAGCTTCTGACCGTGTGAAGATCATACTTTACACAGCAAAACCAGGTGTGGTAATTGGTAAAGGCGGAGCTGAGATCGAGAAAGTAAAAGCAGAACTTCAGAAATTTACAGATAAAAAATTAATCGTAGATATCAAAGAGATCAAAAGACCGGATAAAGATGCTCAGTTAGTTGCTGAGAATATTGCTCAGCAGTTGGAGAACCGTATCTCTTTCAGACGTGCAATGAAATCCTGCATGTCCAGAACAATGAAAGCCGGAGCGCTTGGAATTAAGACTTCTGTATCAGGACGTCTTGGCGGCGCAGATATGGCTCGTACAGAATTCTATTCTGAAGGAACTATTCCTCTTCAGACATTAAGAGCAGATATTGACTATGGATTCGCTGAAGCTGACACAACATACGGAAAAGTTGGTGTGAAAGTTTGGATTTATAAAGGCGAAGTTCTTCCAACAAAGGCAAGTAAGGAAGGGAGCGATAAATAATGTTAATGCCAAAAAGAGTTAAACGTCGTAAACAATTCCGTGGCACTATGAGAGGTAAAGCCATGAGAGGTAATACGATTTCCAATGGTGAATATGGTATCGTTGCAATGGAACCATGTTGGATCCGTTCAAACCAGATCGAGGCTGCCCGTATTGCTATGACACGTTATATCAAACGTGGTGGTAAAGTTTGGATCAAAATATTCCCAGATAAACCAGTAACTACAAAACCAGCTGAAACTCGTATGGGTTCCGGTAAAGGAACATTAGAATACTGGGTAGCTGTTGTAAAACCGGGTCGCGTAATGTTCGAGATTGCCGGTGTATCTGAAGAAGTAGCCAGAGAAGCTCTTCGTCTTGCAACACACAAGTTACCTTGTAAATGTAAAATAGTTTCTCGCGCAGACTTAGAAGGCGGTGATAACAGTGAAAATTAATAAATTTGTAGAAGATTTAAAGACAAAATCAGCTGCAGAATTGAATGAAGAATTAGTAGCTGCTAAAAAGGAACTTTTCAATTTAAGATTCCAAAACGCAACAAACCAGTTGGACAATACAAGCAGAATTAAAGAAGTAAGAAGAAATATCGCAAGAATTCAGACAGTGATCACACAGAAGGCTGCTGAATAATTGGGAACTCGTAGTAAATAGAAAATTCGCTGTCCGGCGGAAAGGAGAATTACGGTGGAAAGAAATCTTAGAAAAACCCGAGTTGGTAAGGTTGTCAGCAACAAAATGGATAAAACAATTGTAGTTGCAGTAGAAGACCATGTAAAACATCCTCTTTACAACAAGATCGTGAAGAGAACATATAAATTGAAAGCACATGATGAAGAAAACGTATGCAACATCGGTGACAAAGTAAAAGTTATGGAAACAAGACCATTATCTAAGGATAAAAGATGGAGACTTGTTGAAGTTATGGAAAAAGTTAAATAATCAAAGGAGGTTTACCTGCATGATACAGCAAGAAAGTAGACTGAGAGTAGCAGATAATACTGGTGCGAAAGAGTTACTTTGCATCCGTGTGTTGGGTGGTTCTACAAGAAGATATGCACGTATCGGTGACGTTATCGTTGCTACTGTTAAAGATGCAACACCAGGCGGCGTTGTTAAAAAAGGTGATGTAGTAAAGGCTGTAGTTGTTCGTACTGTAAACAAGACACGTCGTAAAGACGGTTCTTACATCCGTTTCGACGAAAACGCAGCAGTAATCATAAAAGATGACAAAAACCCAAGAGGAACTCGTATTTTTGGACCAGTAGCAAGAGAGCTTCGTGAGAAACAGTTTATGAAAATCGTTTCTCTTGCTCCGGAAGTACTGTAAGGAGGTGCAAGGATGTCAACTATGAAAATTAAAAAAGGTGATTTGGTTAAAGTAATCGCCGGAAAAGATAAAGACAAAGAAGGAAAAGTTATTTCTGTAGATAAGAAGAATAACAAAGTGCTTGTTGAAGGTGTGAATATGCTTACAAAGCATACAAAACCAAGCGCAGCAAATGCAAACGGCGGTATCGTTCACCAGGAAGGCGCGATCGATGCATCTAACGTAATGTATATCCACAAAGGAAAAGCTACAAGAGTAGGTTTCAAGATGGATGGAGACAAAAAAGTACGTTTTGCGAAAACAACAGGCGATATAATTGATTAATTCGAGGAAGGAGGTTCCAGACTGTGAGTAGATTAAAAGAACAGTATAAGAATGAGATCGTTGACGCAATGATCAAAAAATTCGGATATAAAAATATCATGGAAGTGCCAAAACTCGATAAAGTTGTAATCAACATGGGTGTTGGCGAAGCAAAAGACAACGCAAAATTATTAGAAGCAGCAATCGCCGATCTTGAGAAGATCGCCGGACAGAAAGCTGTTACTACAAAAGCTAAAAACTCTGTTGCTAACTTCAAGATCAGAGAAGGTATGGCAATCGGATGTAAGGTTACTTTAAGAGGAGAAAAAATGTATGAGTTCGTTGATCGTCTGATCAACCTTGCATTGCCTCGTGTACGTGACTTTAGAGGTGTAAATCCAAACGCATTTGACGGAAGAGGTAACTATGCTCTTGGTATCAAAGAACAATTGATTTTCCCTGAAATCGAATACGATAAGGTTGATAAAGTAAGAGGTATGGACGTAATCTTTGTTACAACAGCAAAAACAGACGAAGAAGCACGCGAATTATTGAAACAATTCAATATGCCATTTACGAAGTAATTAAGGAGGGAAATTCATGGCAAAGACAGCAATGAAATTAAAACAGCAGCGTAAACAGAAATTCTCTACAAGAGAATATAATCGCTGCAGAATCTGTGGTCGTCCACATGCTTATTTAAGAAAATACGGAATTTGCAGAGTTTGCTTCCGTGAATTAGCATATAAAGGCCAGATTCCAGGTGTGAAAAAAGCATCCTGGTAGGTACTGAACACTTAATGAGTGCATATGGCACGAATTTAGTGTGAAGACCGTTCTTCGAGCGTAGAGAGAAGAACCTCCATACTAGCGAGGAGAACTTCCATATAACAATAAACAAGGATATCCGTAGTGGAAGCGAACCGGCATCTGCCGGGGAGCATCTTTGGATGTAACAAATAATAAGAAAAGATAATTAGGAGGAAGCTTCAAATGACTATGAGTGATCCAATTGCAGATATGCTTACAAGAATCCGTAATGCAAATACTGCAAAACATGATACAGTAGATGTTCCGGCATCTAAAATGAAACTTGCAATCGCTGATATTCTCGTAAACGAGGGTTATATTGCAAAATATGATCTTGTAGAAGACGGCGTATTTAAAACAATCCATATCACATTAAAATATGGTGCAGACAAAAACGAAAAAGTTATTTCCGGTCTCAAGAGAATTTCCAAACCAGGTCTTCGTGTATACGCTGGTAAAGAAAATCTTCCAAGAGTTCTTGGCGGACTTGGAATTGCTATTCTCTCTACAAACCAGGGTGTTATCACAGACAAAGAAGCAAGAAAAGCTCAGGTAGGCGGAGAGGTACTTTGCTACATCTGGTAGAACGAAAGCAACTTAGTGAAAGCGAGCTTTAAGCGAAGCTTGAGCTTAGTGCGAGGCCGTTCTTTGACCTTGGCGAGGTATTGAGCTTAGGGAAAAGAACTTCCGTATAAATGGGCGAATGCCCGCGTAGCTGAAAACAGAGCGGCCAAGCCGCCGCTCCGAAAATTTAAGTTTTAGGAGGAAGATGGATATGTCACGTATCGGAAGACAGCCAGTACGCATTCCGGCAGGCGTTACTGTAACGGTTGCGGAACGCAACAAAGTGACTGTAACAGGTCCAAAGGGAACTCTTGAAAGAGAACTCCCAATCGAGATGGAAATTAAAGTTGAAGGTGAAGAAGTTGTTGTTACAAGACCAAATGATTTAAAGAAAATGAAATCATTACACGGACTTACAAGAACATTGATCAATAACATGGTTGTTGGTGTAACAGAAGGATATCAGAAAGTTCTTGAAGTAAACGGTGTAGGTTACAGAGCAGCAAAATCCGGAAATAAGTTAACATTAAATTTAGGATACTCTCATCCAGTTGAGATGATCGATCCGGAAGGCATTGAGTCAATCGTTGAAGGTCAGAACAAGATTACAATCAAGGGTATCAGCAAAGAAAAAGTTGGCCAGTACGCAGCTGAAATCAGAGATAAGAGAAGACCGGAGCCATACAAAGGCAAAGGTATCAAATATGCTGATGAAGTTATTAGACGTAAAGTTGGTAAGACTGGTAAGAAATAAGTAAGGAGAGTGTGAAAATGGTTAGTAAAAAATCTAGAAGCGAAGTTCGCGTTAACAAACACAAAAAATTACGTAACCGTTTCAGCGGAACCGCTGAAAGACCACGTTTAGCAGTGTTTAGAAGCAATAATCATATGTATGCTCAAATTATTGACGATACAGTTGGAAATACTCTTGTTTCCGCTTCCACTCTTCAAAAAGAAGTGAAAGCAGAACTGGAAAAAACTGACAACGTTGATGCAGCAGCATACTTGGGAACAGTGATTGCAAAAAGAGCAATCGAAAAAGGTATTAACACAGTTGTTTTTGACAGAGGTGGATTTATATACCATGGAAAAGTAAAAGCATTAGCAGACGCAGCAAGAGAAGCTGGTCTTGAATTCTAGGAGGTAGGAACACATGAAACAAAATCGTATTGATGCTAGCCAATTTGAGCTGACAGAGAAAGTAGTATCAATTAAGCGTGTTACCAAGGTTGTTAAAGGTGGTCGTAACTTCAGATTCACAGCTTTAGTAGTTGTTGGCGATGGAAATGGCCATGTTGGTGCAGGTTTAGGAAAGGCAACAGAAATTCCGGAAGCGATCCGCAAAGGAAAAGAAGATGCTATGAAAAAATTAGTAACCGTTGCCTTAGATGAAAATGAAAGTATTACTCATGATTTTATCGGAAAATTCGGAAGCGCTTCTGTACTTCTTAAGAAAGCTCCGGAAGGTACTGGAGTTATCGCCGGCGGTCCGGCACGTGCGGTTATCGAGCTTGCAGGTATTAAGAACATCCGTACAAAATCTTTAGGTTCAAACAACAAGCAGAACCTGGTACTTGCTACGATTAACGGCTTAAGTCAGTTAAAGACTCCAGAACAGGTAGCTAAACTCCGTGGAAAATCTGTGGAAGAGATTTTAGGCTAAGGAGGTAGAGTGAAATGGCAGAATTAAAAGTTACGTTAGTAAAATCTACAATCGGTGCAGTGCCAAAACACAAAAAAACTGTGGAAGCTTTGGGGCTTAAGAAGTTAAACAAAACAGTTGTTTTACCGGACAATGCTTCAACAAGAGGTATGGTAAAACAGGTACAGCATTTAGTAAAAGTAGAAGAAGCATAATTTAAGAAAAACGATAAGGAGGTGTCATGATGGACTTATCAAACTTAAGACCAGCAGACGGTTCAAAACAAAGTGATAATTTCAGAAGAGGCCGTGGACACGGTTCAGGAAATGGTAAGACTGCAGGTAAAGGTCATAAAGGTCAGAAAGCTCGTTCAGGAGCTCCAAGACCGGGCTTTGAAGGTGGACAGATGCCATTATACAGAAGAATACCAAAAAGAGGATTTACTTGCCCAAGTTCAAAATCTATTGTTGGTATTAACGTAAGTGCTTTAGAAGTATTTGACAATGGTGCTGTTGTATCAGTTGACACATTGATCGAAACAGGAATCGTTAAGAATCCTAAAGACGGTGTGAAGATACTTGGCAACGGTGAATTAACTAAGAAACTTACAGTACAGGCAAATGCTTTCAGCGCAGGCGCCGTAGAGAAAATTGAGGCTCTTGGTGGAAAAACAGAGGTGATCTAAAATGCTTAAGACAGTTAGAAAAGCATTTCAAATAGATGATATCAGAAAGAAAGTCATCTATACATTATTGATGTTGGTTGTAATCAGAGTCGGTTCACAGCTCCCAACACCGGGAGTGAACCCTGAATATATTCAGAATTTCTTTGCAAGTCAGACAGGCGATGTATTCAATTTCTTTAGTGCCTTTACAGGAGGTTCTTTTGAAAAAATGTCGATTTTTGCACTGAGCATTACACCGTACATCACATCTTCCATTATTATGCAGCTTCTTACGATTGCAATTCCGAAATTGGAAGAAATGCAAAAGGAAGGCGAAGACGGAAGAAAGAAAATTGCAGCAATGACACGTTACGTCACAGTAGCGCTTGCATTGATAGAATCAACAGCAATGGCAGTTGGTTTTGGGCGTCAGGGATTACTTTACGAGTATAATTTTGTAAATGCGGCAGTTGTAGTATTAACATTTACGGCAGGTAGTGCATTCCTTATGTGGATTGGTGAACGTATCACAGAAAAAGGTGTTGGAAATGGTATCTCTGTAGTACTTCTTATTAATATTATTTCAAGAGTACCGCTTGACCTTACAACATTATACAATCAGTTCATAAAAGGAAAAGGACTTGCTTCAGGCGGTCTTGCAGCTTTGATCATTTTGGCAATTATTATTGCATTGGTTGTATTCGTTATTGGTCTTCAGGATGGCGTGAGAAGAATTCCGGTTCAGTATTCACAGAAAATTGTTGGAAGACGTACAATGGGCGGACAGTCAACAAATATTCCGCTGAAAGTTAACACAGCAGGTGTTATTCCGGTTATCTTTGCATCTTCTTTGATGCAGACACCGATCGTGATCGCAGGTTTCCTTGGCAAAGGCGAAGGAACAGGAATCGGAAGCGAGATCTTACGAGGACTGAATTCAGGAAACTGGTGTAACCCGGCAAACATTCAGTATACATGGGGACTTATCGTATACATCCTCCTCACCGTGTTCTTTGCATATTTCTATACTTCAATTACATTCAACCCATTGGAAATTGCAAATAACATGAAGAAGAGCGGTGGATTTATCCCAGGTATCAGACCGGGAAAACCAACGGTAGATTATCTGAACAAGATTTTAGGAAAAATCATTTTCATTGGAGCATGTGGACTTGTTATCGTACAGGTAATTCCATTTGTATTCAATGGTGTATTTGGAGCAAACGTATCATTTGGCGGTACCTCACTGATCATTATCGTCGGCGTTGTACTTGAGACAATCAAACAGATTGAATCTCAGATGCTTGTTCGTAATTACAAAGGATTTTTAAATAATTAATTATTTTAGCTCGTATTATTTCCTGCATGGCGTGTGAAATCATACGAGTTAAAATGCTATTAAGGAGGCAATATCATGAAAATTATCATGCTAGGGGCGCCGGGTGCAGGAAAAGGTACTCAGGCAAAAAAAATTGCCGCAAAATATGAGATCCCTCATATTTCTACAGGCGATATTTTCAGAGCAAATATTAAAAACGGTACAGAATTAGGCAAAAAAGCAAAGACATATATGGACCAGGGGCTCCTTGTTCCGGATGAGCTTGTAGTAGACCTTGTGGTAGACCGTGTGAATCAGGAAGATTGTGCAAACGGATACGTTCTCGATGGGTTTCCAAGAACAATTCCGCAGGCAGAGGCGCTTGACAAAGCATTGGAAGAACTTGGACAGAAGATGGATTACGCAATCGACGTAGACGTTCCGGATGAGAATATCATAAATCGTATGTCAGGAAGAAGAGCATGTGTAGATTGCGGCGCTACATACCATATTGTATACGCGTCCACAAAACAAGAGGGCATATGTGATAACTGCGGCGGAAGCTTAATCCTCCGTGATGACGATAAACCGGAAACAGTGCAAAAGCGTCTTGTCGTATACCACGAGCAGACTCAGCCGTTGATCGATTATTATATGGCAAAAGGCATCTTAAAAACAGTAGACGGAACGGTCGACTTAGAAGATGTGTTTAAAGCAATTGTTGATATTTTAGGTGAGTAATCATGCCGGTTACGATAAAATCAGCAAGAGAGATCGAACTAATGACAAAGGCGGGGGAAATCCTCGCGCTTGTCCATAAGGAACTGGAAAAAGGACTTCGGGCAGGGATGTCTACCTGGGATGTAGACAGACTTGGCGAAGAGGTAATAC
The DNA here is from genome assembly GCA_910585545.1 of uncultured Lachnospiraceae bacterium. Classification (GTDB taxonomy): domain Bacteria; phylum Bacillota; class Clostridia; order Lachnospirales; family Lachnospiraceae; genus An181. The sequence continues at coordinate 35,012 of CAJUFN010000002.1, read as the reverse complement.
GAAGCTATGGATGCGAACCTTCCTTTCTTAATTACAATGGATATCCGGCATCTATCTGTGTTTCGTTAAATCATGAAGTGGTGCACGGGATTCCAAGCAAGAAAAGAATCATCAAAGAAGGTGATATCGTAAGTCTCGACGCAGGGGTTATCTATAAAGGGTATCATTCTGACGCAGCCAGGACCCACGCTGTCGGAGAGGTCAGCCAAGAAGCCAAAGACCTCATACGGATTACGAAAGAAAGCTTTTTTGAAGGTATAAAGTATGCGAAAGAAGGCAATCATCTATTTGATATTTCAAGGGCGATTGGAGCTTATGCAGAAAAATTCGGTTATGGTGTGGTAAGAGACTTATGCGGACACGGCATAGGCATGCATCTGCATGAAGATCCTGAGATACCGAATTATCAGATGCAAAGAAGAGGGATGAGATTAAAAGCAGGCATGACGCTGGCGATCGAACCGATGATCAACATAGGAACATGGCAGGTAGACTGGCTTGACGACGACTGGACGGTTGTGACAAGAGACGGCTCGCTGTCAGCACACTATGAGAATACGGTATTGATCACGGAAGATGAACCGAAGCTTTTAACGGTAATATAATAAAGGAAGAAGCAGGTTTGGGACATGATAGAATATAAAGCAGGCATGCTTGCAAAATCAAAAGCAGGACATGACAAAGAAAAAATTTATGTCATAACAGCAGTGGAAGACGCATATGTATATCTGGCGGACGGCTTTTTAAGAAAACTTGCAAATCCGAAAAAGAAAAAGAAAAAGCATATACAGCTTATAGGATGTCAGTTTGAACTTTCAGACTGTGATGATGTGAAGATCAAATATATATTGAAACAGTATCAAAAAGAAGTAGAGAAGAAAGACGTTTAATTGGAGGAAAAGTATGTCAAAAGCTGATGTAATTGAAATCGAAGGAACTGTAGTAGAAAAATTGCCAAATGCGATGTTTCAGGTAGAATTGGAAAACGGACACCAAGTATTGGCACATATCAGCGGAAAGTTACGTATGAACTTTATCAAGATCCTTCCGGGAGATAAAGTGACTTTGGAATTGTCCCCATATGATTTGTCAAAGGGCAGAATTATCTGGAGAGATAAATAAAAAAAGGTGTTGACTTTGTAGAAAAACAAGTGTTATAATATTAGGCGAACTGTCGGGGAAAGTATGCCCCGCGGTTGGAACTATAGCGATGCATATAGGGAAAGGAGGATTTGACGTGAAGGTTAGATCATCAGTAAAACCGATTTGCGAAAAATGCAAAATCATTAAAAGAAAGGGAAGCATCAGAGTAATCTGTGAGAACCCGAAGCACAAACAAAGACAGGGATAGGAATAAGCACTTATTAAAGCGGAACTGTTTTTGTTATTATTTAGGCGGCTGTAGCCCCGATACGCTAGGATGCGTGTAGAGGCTATTAAAATATAAAGTGAGGAACATCTTCACATTTATATATTGCTTATAATACCCAGTGTCATTTTCATAAGGAGCAAGGCAGAAATGAGATACAAAAAGGAAGGCGTAAGTGCGCACTTTCTTATTTGCATATAGAAGCTTCGATGGACCGGCAGGACCGGTGCTGGGAAAGGCCGTAGTATCTAGCGGCTGGATGTACGGGTACTTCCGCAGTGCGCCGCATCCCAATTTGAGACAATATTAACAAGAGGCGAAGCAGGGGGCACAACATTTCAGACTCATCTATATTATTGATGAGGGCTGCCAGACGCTTTTCGCTGAAAGAAAGATGGAGGAAATTCACATGGCTCGTATTGCAGGTGTAGACTTACCAAGAGACAAACGTGTCGAAATCGGCTTAACTTATATCTACGGAATCGGTAGAGTAAGTGCAAACCGTATCTTAAAAGATGCTGGAGTTAATCCAGATATTCGTGTCAGAGACTTAACTGACGATGATGTAAAGAAAATCAGTGCAGTGATCGATGAAACACAGATGGTAGAAGGTGATTTAAGAAGAGAGATCGCTCTTAACATCAAGAGACTTCAGGAAATCGGATGCTACAGAGGTATCCGTCATAGAAAAGGACTTCCGGTTCGTGGTCAGAAGACTAAGACAAACGCAAGAACAAGAAAAGGTCCTAAGAGAACTGTAGCAAACAAGAAGAAATAGACCGAAAGCAGCTTAATGAAATCAAGCTGAAAGCGCAGAGTGAATTTTAGCGCGAGGTCGTTCGCGAACCTTAGCGAATGCATAGCATGAGGTTAGTTGAGCGAACATACCGAAGGGTAGTAAGAAGAACTACCTTATGAAAATTATGAAGAAACAATATAACAAGAATAAAGAAAGTAGGTTAGTTTAAATGGCAAAGAAAGTTGCAAAAAAAGTAACAAAAAAACGTGTCAAGAAAAACGTTGAACGCGGACAGGCACATATTCAGTCATCTTTCAATAACACGATCGTAACATTGACAGATGCACAGGGAAATGCCTTATCATGGGCAAGTGCCGGTGGTCTTGGATTTAGAGGTTCAAGGAAATCTACTCCTTATGCGGCTCAGATGGCAGCTGAGACAGCGGCTAAAGCAGCATTGGTACATGGGTTGAAATCCGTAGACGTTATGGTAAAAGGTCCAGGTTCAGGTAGAGAAGCAGCAATTCGTGCGCTTCAGGCTTGCGGAATTGATGTAACAAGCATCAAAGACGTAACACCAGTACCGCACAATGGATGTCGCCCGCCAAAACGTAGAAGAGTGTAATAGGAGGATAGAAGAACATGGCAGTAAACAGAGTTCCTGTTCTTAAAAGATGTAGATCTCTTGGTATGGATCCGATCTATTTAGGAATTGATAAAAAATCTAACAGACAGTTAAAAAGAGCTAATAGAAAAATGAGCGAGTACGGTCTTCAGTTACGTGAAAAACAGAAAGCAAAGTTCATCTATGGCGTATTAGAAAAACCTTTCAGAAACTACTATAAAAAAGCAAAACAGATGAGCGGTATGACAGGTGAAAACCTGATGGTTCTTCTTGAAACAAGATTGGACAACGTCGTATTCCGTTTAGGTTTCGCAAGAACAAGACGTGAAGCAAGACAGATCGTTGATCACAAACATGTATTGGTAAACGGCAAACAGGTAAATATTCCATCTTACCTCGTAAAAGCCGGAGATACGATCGAAATCAAAGAAAAGAACAAAGGTTCACAAAGATACAAAGACATTTTAGAAGTAACAGGCGGAAGATTAGTACCGGAGTGGTTAGAAGCTGATGCAGACAACTTAAAAGGTGCTGTAAAAGAGCTTCCTGCAAGAGAAGCAATTGACGTTCCTGTAGATGAAATGTTGATTGTCGAATTATATTCTAAATAAGCCGTAAGACGCTTTAGAATCCCTCAACATATAACAAGCCAAAAAGGAGGGCCTTTGTAGTGTTTGATTTTAATAAACCGAATATTGAAATTACAGAGATTTCAGAAGACAAAAAGTATGGAAGATTTGTTGTAGAGCCGCTCGAAAGAGGCTATGGTACAACACTTGGTAATTCACTTAGAAGGATCATGCTTTCTTCATTGCCGGGAGCAGCAGTAAGTCAGGTGAAAATCGAAGGCGTGCTGCATGAGTTCAGCTCTATTCCGGGAGTGAAAGAAGATGTTACAGAGATTATCATGAATCTGAAAACATTGGCAATCAAAAATACTTCAGAAACAGACGAACCAAAGACTGCATATATTGAGTTTGACGGCGAAGGTATCGTGACAGGGGCTGACATTCAGGCAGACCCTGACATCGAGATCTTGAATCCGGAAGCTGTTATCGCAACCATGAACGGCGGCGCAGACAGCAAATTGTACATGGAATTAACGATTACAAAAGGAAGAGGTTATGTAAGTGCTGATAAGAACAAAAATGACGAACTTCCAATCGGTGTAATCCCGATTGACTCCATCTACACACCGGTAGAACGTGTAAACCTTACCGTACAGAATACACGTGTCGGTCAGATCACAGATTTTGACAAACTCACACTTGATGTATATACAAACGGTACATTGGTTCCGGACGAAGCAGTAAGCTTGGCTGCCAAAGTCCTGAATGAACATCTTAAATTATTCATCGATTTGTCAGAAGTAGCTCAGGCTGCGGAAGTTATGATCGAAAAAGAAGATGATGAGAAAGAGAAAGTGCTCGAGATGAGTATTGACGAATTGGAATTGTCTGTTCGTTCCTATAACTGCTTGAAGAGAGCAGGCATCAATACTGTGGAAGAGCTGACCAACAGAACTCCTGAAGATATGATGAAAGTTCGTAACCTTGGACGCAAATCTTTAGAAGAAGTATTAGCAAAATTAAAAGAACTCGGATTGGAATTAAGCCCAGGCGAGGAATAAAAATTTTGTGTGTAAAATATCTGGCTAGTAAGCCCGAAGAAGCATAACCAGAGCGTATTTCCGATAAGACCGTAAGAGCGCGGAAGTACGTCAGAATAATGGAGGATAAGAATCATGGCAAAATATAGAAAACTTGGCAGAACATCAAGTCAGAGAAAGGCCTTAATCAGAGGTCAGGTAACATCATTACTGGCAAACGGTAAAATGGTTACTACAGAAGCAAAAGCGAAAGAAATCCGCAAAGTAGCAGAGGGTCTTATCGCTTTAGCAGTAAAAGAAAAAGATAATTACGAAGAAGTAACTGTCATGGCAAAAGTTGCTAAAAAAGACAGCGATGGCAAAAGAGTGAAAGAAGTTGTAGATGGTAAGAAAGTAACTGTATACGACGAAGTTGAAAAGAAGATCAAAAAGGATATGCCATCCAGACTTCATGCAAGACGTGAAATGCTTAAAGTTCTTTACCCTGTAAAAGAAGTAAAAGACGGAAAGAAAAACTCTGCAAAAGAAGTTGATTTGGTAGCAAAATTATTCGATGAAATCGCACCGAAATACGAGAGCCGCAAAGGTGGTTACACAAGAATCATCAAAATCGGACAGCGTAAAGGTGACGCTGCTATGGAAGTACTCATCGAGTTAGTATAAGGGTAGATATATCTTCGAGTATGTTTTAAAACAATAAGTACACTCCCGGATGTTAGAAAACTAGCATTTAGGAGTGTATTTTGATTATAGCTATAAAAGTAATGATTCAGCCATGAGCAGCAAAGAAGGGATGAAAGAAAGATGGCCAAAGGAAAGAAAAGCGTTTTTTTCTGTCAGAATTGCGGGCACGAAGAAAATAAATGGCTGGGACAATGTCCGGCATGCAAAGAATGGAATACATTTGTAGAGGAGAAAATGAGCGTTACAACGGCAAAAACAGCTGGGGCAGTACGTCTTAATGAGAATAAACTCGCAACACTTTCTCAGGTAAGCATGGAGAAAGAACTGCGTATGACGACGCAGATTCAGGAGCTAGATCGGGTGCTTGGCGGAGGCATCGTACCAGGTTCGTTGATCTTAGTAGGCGGAGACCCGGGTATCGGAAAGTCTACATTGCTTTTGCAGGTGTGCCGGAATCTTTCTAATATGAAGAAAAGCGTGCTTTACATATCCGGGGAAGAGTCTTTGAAGCAGATCAAGATGCGCGCCGAACGGCTCGGCGATTTTTCAGAAACCTTATCCTTGTTCTGCGAGACTAATCTGGAGACAGTCCGTGCGGTGATAGAGAAGAATAGGCCGCAGATTGTGATCATTGATTCCATACAGACCATGTACAGCGAAGAAGTGACCTCTGCCCCGGGCAGCGTCTCCCAGGTAAGAGAATCTACGAATGTATTTATGCAGCTTGCAAAAGGCTTGGGGATTACGATTTTTATCGTTGGTCACGTCACGAAGGAAGGGACCGTAGCAGGGCCTAGAGTGCTGGAGCATATGGTAGATACGGTACTTTACTTTGAAGGGGACAGACATGCATCTTATCGAATCCTTAGAGGCGTGAAAAACCGTTTCGGCTCTACGAATGAAATAGGGGTATTTGAGATGCGCCGGGATGGACTTGCAGAAGTGGCCAATCCGTCTGAGTTTATGCTAAGCGGTAAGCCGGAGGATGCAACCGGTTCTGTGGTCGCTTGTTCTATGGAAGGAACCAGGCCGATTCTTATAGAGATTCAGGCGCTCGTCTGCCAGACGAGTTTTGGAATGCCAAGAAGAACCGCTGCAGGAACGGATTATAATCGGGTCAATCTTCTGATGGCAGTATTGGAAAAACGGCTCGGACTGCCACTATCGAATTGTGATGCCTATGTCAATATCGCAGGAGGCATTAAAATGAATGAACCGGCGATTGACCTTGGAATCGTATTGGCGATTGTGTCCAGCTATAAAAACCGTCCGATTGAGGAAAAGACGATCGTGTTCGGAGAGGTTGGCTTAAGCGGAGAGGTGCGTGCGGTCAGTATGCCGGAACAAAGGGTGGCAGAAGCAAAAAAGCTAGGATTTACGACATGTATTCTGCCGGCGGTTTCGCTTGAGAGTGTAAGCAATATTACAGGAGTTGAAGTCATCGGAGTAAAGAATATTAATGAAGCGATCCGATTGATATAGCGTGATATAGGAAAGTTCATACTTTCCTATATCATGAAAAAAAGCTGCTACACAATCTGTGCAACAGCTTCATTCTTAACAGGGGATGAGAGAATCGAACTCCCACCAAAAGTTTTGGAGACTCCTATCATACCATTTGACCAATCCCCTATAATGTCCTTAGACACTTAAATAGTATATCTTGTAATAGTTAATTTGTCAAGCGGTTTTTTGAAAAATGCGGCGGAAATTAATGGGTGAGGTTTTCCCAATATTTTGAAAAAGGGGATTGACATCCCTAAAAGTTCTTGCTAGAATAAAGAGACAAAAATAATAATGTTTGGCAAACCTGTGGAAACGCAGGGACGCAAAGTCAAAGGGTCTAACCCACTAAGTCGTGGTATGACAGCCGATTGCCGTTCAAGTTAAGCTTGGATGTATTTGTTACGCTCACAGTTGCGAACATAGTTGTAATTGTCTTTGGCATTTGCTGCTCGTTCTTAGATTGTGGCGTTTTTTGGTTGTCAACAAATAAAATTTGGGAAGGAGGAGTCCTGGGAAAGTTCATCATAATATCCAAACGCAAACCTGTAAACATGCAGGGAGCAAAGTCAAAAAGCCTAAACTGCAAGATGCAGTATGGCAGCCGATTACCTTTCTTTGAAACAAAGAACAAAAGAAAAATTTATTTTAAGAAAGAAGAGTGATGATTTGAAAAAGAAACTATTTGCAATTTTGTTGGCAATGGCTATGCTGGTTCAAGCACCCGCATCCGCATTAGCGGCTGATGTGAATACGCTTACGGATCCTGAGAATGTTACAACAGTTCAGGATGATACGAACGCAGCAGAAACCGAAGAGAATTTAGATGAGAATGAATCAGGTTCCACAGACGAATCAGGTTCCACAGACGAATCAGGTTCTACAGATGGAGCAGATATTGAAGATGGGACAGGCTCCACAGAGGATGCAGGTTCCACAGGAGATTCCGGAAATGTGGATGTAGGCGGCGGAACCGGTAGTGATATTAATACACCTACGGTTGGCGAAGGGGAAAATAACGCTCCGCAGGAACCGGATCTTGTGAATTTTGAATTGCAGCTTCAGAATGATTTTCCTATCAATGCAGACCTTGAAGAGATGAAAGGATTGTTCAAGGTTACATTGATCGACAAAAATCAAGAGGATGTTGCACAGGGTGAGGAAACTCACAAACATACGGTTACTAGCGTGGTTGGAGATACTATTGTTTTCCAGGGACTCGATATTCCAGCTGGTGACTATACATTACATATGAGTGCAGAGTATTATTTTAATGATTTTACACAGGATGTTAAGATCGAGCAAGGTACGAAGACCACATTGGTGTTCAGCAACAGCTACACATCTTACCATAGCGAAAGAAAGACTAATCCAGGTGTATTTGCATTAGGAGATGTCAACGGAGATGGTGCGATTGACGATCAGGATGCTAAGATTCTTGTAGAATATATGGGTCAGAAAAACACGAAGCCGGTAGAACCTGAGACTCCGGATACGGAAGGACCTGCAGATCCAGATGCACCGACTCCAGATGAACCGGGAGAAGGTGAAAATGAAGAGTTTGAAGCTATCTATGATTTGAACTTGGATGGTAAGACTGACATTCGCGACCTGAGCATTCTGGCTTACAATATGAAACGAGATAAGCTGGAAGCAACACCGATCTTAACGGTTATGAAGTCTGCTGTTAAGGTAGAAGCGGAACAGGAAAAGGCAGTTGCTACAAGTGATCGTAAGCTCGATACCATCATGGAAGATGCAGAAGAGCCGATTCAGATTGCTCCTAAGCAAGTAGGAAATATTTCCGAAGAAAATCCGATTGAAATCGAGATGGAACTGGCGAACACAGCAGAGGTCGGAGGTATGGTTATTTCCGCACCGGCAGAGAGCGGTCCTACTGCAGGTACTATTAAAGTAGAAACAGTTAATCCAGATGATCCAAATGGCGAGGGTGAAATGATCGAGGTACCTATCGTGGACAGCGCCGAATCTCAGTCGCAGATGCGACGTTCAAAAATGAGGAGTCAGGCAAGAGCAGGCGCTACCGCAATTCGTAAACCAGATGGAAGCATCGAGATCAACCTGGGTTCACAGGTTGCAATTAAGAAAGTTACTATCGTAGTTACAGCGACTGCAGCCAGCACAAACTTAACTGAGATCGCAAAGGTAGAATTCCTGAACGATATGGAAACTCGTATTCCGGAACCGGAATTGAATATTCCAAAAAATATTAAAGTGGAAGGTTCCGGCGATAGCTTTACGGTATCATGGGATCCGGAAACCAATGTAACAGGCTATGAAGTAGCTGTATGTGGCGAATATAAGAAAGATAATAAAAAAGTTGATTGGCAATATTACAAAGCCGGTGTGAATCAGGTAGTGGTCAGCGAATTTAAAGGCGGACATAAAGATAAGATCACACCTCTTTGGGATTATACGATCAAAGTGAAGTCTACCAACGGTAAATGGTCCAGCCCTTACAGTGAAACAGTAAGCCATCATCAACTTGCAGGAAAAGCACCTGACGCGCCGGATTATGTGAGCGCAAACGGTAAGTTCCGTCAAGTAGATGTATCTTGGAAGGACATGGTTGGTACTGAAAAGTATAGTTTGGAATATCGTGAGAAACCAGCGAATGAAGAAGAGACACCATGGACAGAAGTTCATGACATTATGACAAATTCCTATAAAATTACTGGGCTGAAAGACAATACGACTTATCAGGTTCGCGTTTACGGATGGAATCACGATGATAATGATAACTGGCGCCATGGAGCGTATTCTATCATTTCCGCAGCGAAGACAACCACTGAGGTTCCGAAGTTTGCAAGATATCAGATGGTTGAAAGGGACGAAATTGAATCTGTTCAGATAGATACGAAGATATTAGATAGCACAAAATATCCGGCAGGTACTACATTTGATCCTTGGTGGCTTGTCGATGATGATTATACGACTTACTATCATAGTATAGGTTATGCTGATATTGGTCCGACTGTGACATTTAAAGAGGAACAGGTGATTAAAGATATTGTTGTCAGCAACCGCTTGGAAGATGGATATAACGAAGGCGGTGTCTTCAAGATTTATTTATGGGCAGAAACATATGATGAAGCAACTGGAAAATGGGTGAGGGAAAACATAACGTGTTCAATGCAATCAATGCATCCGACAGCGAAGAACACGACGCGCTATGTATTCTCTAAGCCGGTGAGAGCAAAGAGAATTCACTTCGGTTTGCACAAGTATTACAATGCTGCCTGCAACTATTCTGAGATTAAATTCTTCAAGTATGATTCTTTAGAGGATGATGTATACAATCTCTATGCAGACGATATGCATGTAACTTTGAGGGATGACGTAGATCAGACTAAGATCGATGCTTTGGTTGCACGTGCAAACACAGAGGATGAAGTACATCACGAGTATCATCCGAAACAGAGTCTGTTGTTGTCAGAGTTAGAGTATGCGGAAGAATTGTTGACTAACGGTGATATAGACCAGAGCGTATTTAATGTAAAACCTGATATTACCAAGACAGGTCTGGCGAACAACTTCCAGGGCGGCTTAAGTGGATTACAGCCTTTGGGATATGTAGCACAGACAGGCAATAAGATTAATGTTTATGTAGGCCAGAAGGGCAAGACAATCGGTCAGAGGGTAGACGCAAGATTAGTATTTACCCAGTACCATCCGGAAGCTGCTGCATGGCGTGCCGGTGAAGTTACCTTGTATCAAGGTAAAAATGAAATTGAAATTCCAAATGTGAACACGCTTGATGTTGAAAAAGGTGGTTCTTTATATATCGTGCATACGTCTGCCAATGTAAAGAATAACCCGATAAAGGTTCGTGTAAGCGGCGCTACGAAGATTCCGGTATTAGATTTGCACAGAACAATCGGTATGGATCGTGCAACAGATTACTCAGAAGATTGGGATGAAAAAATTACAGCTTATGTAACAGAGTTGAAAGCATATTGTGAGAATCTGCAAGCAGCTCATGCTGAACATCAGGAAGCTGTAGGTGGTTTCAAATTTGGAAGTGGCGATAACTGTTTCTTGAATAGTACTGAAATCGGAGTAGATAATGTGCTGATGTCTGTACCGGCAAGCCAGATTTACAACGCCTTGGGCGGCAATAAAGGAAAAACTGTAGAAGAGATGACCGCGCAGCTGCATGGCAGCATGGTTTCTATGAACCAGATGCTGAAACAGTTCTATAAGGAACGTGGTTTCAACCCTGGAGTTACCAATACAGTAAAAGGTACTCCTACAGCACGATTTAACATACGTTATCACAGAATGTTTGCAGGTGCATTTATGTACGCCGGTGGTCTCCACCTTGGTATTGAATGGGGGTCTGTACCTGGTCTTGCGCAAGGAACACCTCTTACGATTGAAGAAAATGGTAAACGTACCGGAGGTACTATGTTCGGATGGGGTATTGCTCATGAGATGGGTCACAACGCTGATGCATCCGGTGTAAGCTATGCCGAGGTTACGAATAATATCTGGTCTCAGTTTGAAAAGACATTTGATACTGCAGCAACAACTCGTATCCCATATGCAAAGGTATATGATCATGTAACATCTGGTATGGTAGGTAAGGCAAACGGTGTATTTGCACAGCTTGGAATGTACTGGCAGCTTCACCTTGCTTATGATAATAATTATGCATATTATGACTATTACAAAGAGCCGGACGAGAGTGGCAATGTGTTCAATGAAGCAAACTACAATAACATGTTAGCAAATGAATTCTTCGCACGTTACTATCTGTACAGAAGAAGTCCAGCTTTAGCGCCAGATAGTGATAAAGCACTTCGTCTAGCAAACATAAGCGGAGGTTCTACGGATCAGAACATCATCCGTACTGCTTGTGCGGCATCACAGAAGAACCTCTTAGAGTTCTTTACTGCATGGGGGCTGGTACCGGATTCATATACTGTAAACTATGCAGAGCAATTCCCGAAGGAAGAAAGAAAACTTCAGTACCTCAATGACGGAGCACATGAGTACACCTTGGCAGGCGGAGATCCTATGAGTTCTACTTCTGTAGGGGTTGATTTGGAACAGGGGACAAAAGCCGATGCAAGAAAGGTGACATTAACAATCACTCTGCCGAATGAGTCTAATATGGATTCTATTCTGGGTTATGAAATCATTCGTAACGGTCGTCCGGTAGCTTTCATTGAACCTGATAAGAATGAAGATGGCGGATATGCAGAAAGCACTGTCTACACGGATGTAGTTGAGACTCAGAACAACCGCGTCATGACCTATGGCGTTGTGGCTTATGACAAGTACTTGAATGAAACTGAAACGACTATGATGGATCCTATTAAGATTCGTCATGAAGGAGATCTTCCTACTGACAACTGGTCTGTAACCAGCAGTAATATGGTTTCCGATGCTGGATTATTGACAGTCTATGAGGATGTCGAAGTGGTGGAAGGTAACTCTTACAAAGATGCTGTTACCGGAGAAACTGTAACCTACAGTAAGATGATGGATGTACGTTATCTGGAGAAAGAAACCGGAGAAACATTACGTACCGATACTGGTGCTAATCTTATGTTCGATGGTGACAATGGCACAGCTTACAATGGAACAACGACTGCTCGTACCGCACAGATAGTTATTTCTTTGGGAAGCAAGCAGGAAGTAATTGGAATTGTAATGCCAGATCCTAACGATCCTGCACAGGGTGTAGCAGATCAGCATACGGGACCATGGAGCTTTGCTTTGGAATTCAGTAGCGACGGTGGTGCAACATTCACTAAGATGAATTCTTGTACAGCAGGTATATTGGACGATGGAAGAAAGGTTCTGTATTTCAGAAACAATGGCAATATTAAAGCATTTGCAGCAACTCATGTTCGAATCACAGCTCCAAATAATGTCAAGAAGCTGGGATTTGCCGAAATAACATTGGTTGGTCCTTCTGGTGATAATGTAGATATCGGTGTATCTACGGTGGATGAAGAAACCGGAATCGAAACATGGAACACAGACAATGCGATTGGTATTCTGGACCAAGATTATGTATTGGATGCCGAAGCAGGCAGCGTGATTCCTGCAGGTTCCTTTATCGTTACTGGTAAGTATGCCGGAAATGCAGCTTACAACGTAGTAAAACTGTATAATCAGAACCATGAAATGTATAACGACTCCTTTGAAAATAAACGTGAGAGCATTATCAATGGATATCAGGTATTCTTTGCAGACCTACCGGATATGGGAACAGGCAACTGGCAGATTGCCAATGTAAAGGATGGCTTCTGGGTTTACTGGTTAGAACCTCTCAGCGGAGAAAATGAAGGTTTGTTTGGTTTGCCTGACGCAGGGGAAAATGGTGAAGATATCATTGTAGAACTTCCAACCAGCGTATATGCAGAGTTATACCGTGTAGACAATGCTTTAACCTTGGCAGGAGAACGATTAGTCAGCGACTCATTTGTGGTTGAAGTTCCAGCTAAGGAGAACTTGCCTAGAATCACATTGTCCAACAATACACCTGAAGAGACACCTGAGACACCTGAAAACGTAGAAGGAGAATAATCGCAGACGTTCCTGACGGGAAATGAAACGGAAACATTCTTATTAGATAAATGAAATGGGCACGCCTCTTAAATAGGCGGCGTGCCCGCAAAAAAAATGGAGGTTACTATGAGAAAAATAAAGTTTATGGCATTGCTGCTTACGGCAGCCTTAACATTATCTTGCGTAGCACCAACTGCGGTTTATGCAGAAGAGGGGACAGAAGGCTCTACTGAAACTACGGAAACAGCTACTTCTGTACCTTACACTCTGCGTACGGAGCAGATGCCGGGGCAAGATGAATATGACAACAATAAGGTTCGTGTTTGGCTGGAACTGGATCCGACAAGAGCGGAAAGTATTTCTTCGTACCAGATTTCGCTTCAGCTGCAAAATGAAAAAGGTTCTGCGGTTCCAGGCAGAGGAATGACTTTAAAGTTTGATGAAGCGCTGGAGAAGGCAAAAATCAAAGAATCTGTTTTTGATCCTGAGACACAGATCATGAAAATCTATGTAGCAGCAGCAGAAAATTTAGTACAGTTTGGAAAAGATGAAAACGGAAATGTAAGCAATAAACTGCCGATTGGTACGGTATCTGTTGACAAAGCAAAGGGCGGAAATAATCCGTTCAAAATCGTTCTAAGCGATAACGACGGTGATCTTATAACTGTAGATACTGGAATGAACGCAGTAGAAGTAGCAGAAGAATTCGGAGCTGATTTTGAGATTCCGGTGGATGGAGCTGTTTACGGTCAACCTGTTGATTTCCCTTTAGGCATTACAGTGCTTGGTAAAGGTACGGTAAAAGCTTATGTCGTGACAGAAGACGGTGAAGAGTTGGATGAAGACGGCAAAGTTGCCGAAAGCTCAATTGTTCGTTTAAGTGCAATCCCTGCAAAGGGGTATCGCTTGCAATCGCTGTTCTTGATTGATGAACATAATAAAGAGAATAAAATTAAACTTGGCGGCGATTTCAAATTCGAAATGGAGAGTGTAATCGGAGTAAAAGCAGTGTTCGAAAAGGTTGAGGAGAAATACACTGTTACAGTTGGTGAGAATGCAAGAATTAAGGATGCTGGTACAAAGAAAGAGTTCCTAGCTCGTGCAGTAGCAACTGTCTTAGCAAAAGCACCAGAAGGTCAGAAGTTCTCCTGCTGGCATCTTTTTACAAAAGATGATCAAGGAAACGTCACATTGGGTGATATTGTGAGTTATGATGAGGAGTATTCTTTTGTAGTGGCATCTGATGTATCATTGATTCCGGAATTTGTTGCTGAGGAAGAGGCGGTAGAAGAAGCAGCTTCTGTTGTCTTGAACGGTGCTACATGTGCACCATACAACGGAAAATATCGTATCAGTTATTCCTGTGCATATTCTCTTCCGGAAGGATGCGAATTGGTACAAAGAGGTATTATTTATACAAATCAGGTGAGTGCAGAAACAACAGATTTAGATAAATTTGAATTGAATACAGCAATTAATGGTGTAAAAAATGTTACGGGTATAGTTACCGGAACGGCTGCTCAGTTTATCTTTAATATCAATAATGTTAATGCGGGTGTGAATAGAATTGGTCGTGCTTTCCTTAAGTACAAAGATAAAGAAGGCGCAGAGAAAATAATCTATAGTACGAACACTATTAAGGTGACAACTCCAAGCAAATAGGCGGAAAGGAGATAGCTTATGAAGAAGCGGCGTGTCTTAATCCTGTGTCTGGTGTTATGCCTTGTGGCAGGTGTATTCATAGGTTACACCCAGTATCAATCTCACCGGAAGACAGAGGATACGAATAACTCCATGGATATTTCAAATGAGAATGGCTCGGATCTTTTGAATGATCAGGGGATTGAGATTGATGAAGGAGATATGCAGGACCCATTCAGTGAATAAAAGAATGGCTGCGTAGATAAAGTATAAAGTAAGTTCTATGTTATAAATGCAGCACAGTGATTCCTGCAAGGATTACTGTGCTGTTTTTCGTTACTAAACATAGGACAAAAAAGCTTGGTGGACGTTTTGGGGTTTTGATAATTGTGGGAGGAAAAAATGCTATACAATTTTGAGGAAATATGCTATGATAACGGTAATTTTGAGGAAGAGAAGGAAGTGGCTTTTTTGGCAGGGAAAGAGGGAGAAAAATACAAAATTCTCATTGCAGATGATTCTGAAATGAATCGTTCTATTTTAGCAGATATATTAGAAAATGAGTATGAAATTCTGGAAGCGGAAAATGGTATGCAGGCAATGGAAATCATCGATGCTTACCAGCAAAATCTTTCACTGGTATTGCTGGATATCGTAATGCCGGAGATGGATGGATTTGATGTACTGGCAAAAATGAATGATAAGGGATATATTTCGGACATTCCGGTTATTATGATCTCGTCGGAAAATAGTGCTTCTTGTGTAGAGAGGGCTTATGAACTCGGCGTGGCTGATTTTATCAGCCGTCCTTTTGACGCATTGATTGTCCGTCGACGAGTTGACAATACCATTTTATTATATGCGAAACAGAAAAAACTCATAGGTCTGGCGGCACGGCAGATTTATGAGAAAGAACGGCAGAGCAGGCTTATGATTGAAATCCTTAGTCATGTTGTGGAATTTCGTAACGGAGAAAGCGGACAGCATATTCGCCGGGTACGCTTACTCACAGAACTGTTGCTTCGGCATTTAAATCAACGTACCGAGGAGTATCATTTCTCGCAGCAGGAAATTGCAAGCATATGCACGGCTTCTGCATTGCATGATATTGGCAAGATCGCCATACCCGAAGAAATTTTAAATAAACCGGGACGATTAACGGAAGCAGAGTTTGCGGTCATGCGAACCCATTCGCAAATCGGCGCCCAGATGCTGGATAATCTGCCCATACAGCAGAAAGATCCATTGATCAAAACGGCTTATGGTATATGCCGTTGGCATCATGAGCGTTATGATGGCAATGGTTACCCGGATGGTCTGCAAGGAGATCAAATTCCCATTGCCGCGCAGGTGGTGGCGCTGGCAGATGTGTATGACGCACTGACCAGCGACCGCGTGTATAAAAAAGCAATTTCTCATGAAATAGCGATACAGATGATTCTGGATGGAGAATGCGGTGCTTTTCATCCGCTTTTGCTTTCCTGCCTGACAGAGGTGGCGGATATGCTAAAAGAACATCTGTCGGAGGATGATTTCGCGGATGACCCAAGGAGGCTTCGCAGTGTGGTAGAGGAATTGCTCCAGCGGGAGGAATTGACCGCCTCTGACCGTACACTGCGTCTTTTGGAGCAAGAGCGTATGAAATATGATGTTTTTGCTTCACTGACTAACGAGATTCAGTTTGAGTATACCATTACACCGTCTGTGCTTGTTTTGTCTCCGGCCGGCGCCAGTCAGCTGGATCTTCCGGAGGTGATTAAGGATCCCTACCATGATAAACAATTAATTTCGGTTCTGTCGGCTTGCGGATTGGACAGTCTGGTAGCTTTGCTCAAATCCGCCACACCTGCGAAGCCCGAAGTTGCCTATGAGTGTAAACTGTGTCTGGAGAAAGAAGAGAGATGGTTTCGTATTGTTTTTCGGACAATTTGGTCAGAAGAGACACAGCAATGCACCGGTGCCATGGGAAAAGCCATGGACATTCATGATTCTCGTGTAAAAACGGATGATTTGGAGCGCATGGCGTCTACTGACCAGCTTACCGGTCTTTTGAACCATGCCAGTAGCAAAAAGAGGGTGGAAGCATTATTGGCAAAGAATCCCACAGGGAAATTTGCACTGGCAATTTTCGACTTGGATGATTTTAAAGCGGCAAATGATACGTTTGGTCATCAGTTTGGGGACGAAGTTCTTGTGCAGACAGCTAAGCGGCTGCGGCGGAGTATTCGCAGCAATGATATTGCAGCCAGAGTCGGCGGGGATGAATATCTGTTGTTTCTGGAGTACACTTCGGAACTGGAACCTACTATCCGACGTATTTTTTCGGCTTTGTGCGGAAAATATGGAGATTTTACAGTTTCGGTGAGTCTGGGTGTGGCGCTCACGGAGACGCTGGGCGCAGATTACGATACGTTATTTCAGGCTGCGGATAAGGCGCTGTATACGGTAAAGCGGAGCGGCCGGGGAGGATATTGTTTTTACGATGAGGGAATGCAGGATACTTTTTCTGTGATTTCTCCTATAGAAGATATAAAAGGATAAGTTTACAAATAAGAGAAGGGGTGGATAACATGACGCTGAAACAATGCTATGAACTGCTGGAAGGAGATTATGAGGATGTGCTGGGGCGGATGCGAAAAGAAGCGCTGGTTGAGAAGTTTGTGCTAAAGTTCTTGAACGATTCAAGTTTTGAGACGCTGCGTCAGGGAATTGCAACAAGAGATCGAGAGACCGCTTTTCGGGCGGCTCATACGATAAAAGGTGTTGCACAGAATCTGGGGTTTACAAAATTGTGTGAGGTCAGCAACCTCCTGACGGAGGAACTGCGGCAGGATTGGGGCGAGAGTGTCGCAGTGTTGGTACGGCAAGTAGAAGCGGTCTATGAGAGAACAACAGCAGCAATTCTTGCATATAAGGAGGAATGTGCTTATGAAAAATCATAGAACGCCTCGATTTTTGAAAATCAGCTTGATTTGTGTCGTATTGCTGTGTGTGATTGTGTTTTCTTCCCTAGCGCTTTTTATGGAGCGGCAGAGTTCCGAAACGATCAATCAAGTGGGCGGTTTATATATGGAAAGCATGTGCGAACAGATTTCCAGATACTTTGAGACCACCATTGAAATGCGTTTGAATCAGGTGAGCATGCTGACAGAAGAGACATGGTCGGAAGATGCGGAGCAATTGCAGCAGGTTCGTCAGCGGATGGAAAGCAACGCAAGAGACTGTGACTTTACGCATCTGGCTCTTTTATCCGAGGATGGGCAATTTGAAATGTTCTACGGGGAACCGCTTCGTATTGCAGATCCTGTGTCATATCTGTCTTCTTTGAATGCGGGTGAAAGGAAAGCGGCGCTGGGGTATGACAGTACCGGAAGTTCTGTCGTGTTGCTGGGAGTGCCTTGTGAGTATCTTATGACAGATGGACAGGAATGTACTGCGATGGTAGCAGGGATTCCTGTAAGCTATATCAATGAAGCATTGTCATTGAATGTCAGCGATGATGAAGCATATTCCTTTATTATCCGTAAAGATGGCAGCTTTGTGTTGTGTACGGATGATGTAGTTCGCGGAAATTATTTTGATCGAGCGATAGATCTGTATGATGATGTGGAAAAGAAATCGCCCAAGATGTATGTAGAGGAACTGAAGCAGGCAATGAGGGAGGAGACAGATTATTCTACAAGCCTGTCCATGAATGGGGTACGGCGGCATATGTTCTGCACAAAGCTGTCCTACTCGGAGTGGTATTTGCTGACGTTTTTGCCTTATGGTGATTTGGACCGCACGATAGATAGTTTGGGGCAGAAATGGATTCGGGCGGCATTTGTAAGCTGTACGGTTATTTTGTTGGTATTGCTTGTAGTGTTTGTGGTTTATCTGTCCATGACCTGGCGGCAGTTGAGGGATTTGGATTATGCCAGACAGGAGGCAGAACGGGCGAACAAAGCCAAAAGTGAATTCTTATCCAATATGAGTCATGATATCCGTACGCCTATGAACGCCATTGTCGGTATGACATCCATTGCTTCGGCCAATTTAGAGAATACCCAGCAGGTGCAAAATTGTCTGAAGAAGATTACCCTTTCAAGCAAACACCTTTTGGGACTTATCAATGATGTACTTGATATGTCGAAAATTGAAAATGGGAAAATGACGCTGAACATAGATCAAGTATCCTTGAGGGAAGTTTTGGATGGAATTGTCAGTATTGTCCAGCCTCAGGTGAACGAAAAGAATCAGAGGTTTGATTTGTCGGTTCATGATATTTCGGCAGAGAACGTATTTTGCGACAGCGTTCGCCTGAATCAGGTTATTTTGAATTTATTATCAAATGCTGTGAAATTTACGCCGGTAGGAGGAGCCATACGTATGGACTTGCAGGAAGAGCCTTCTCCCAAGGGAGAGGATTACATACGTATCCGTCTCTGCGTAGGGGATAATGGAATTGGAATGCCGCCGGAGTTTCAGAAGGTTATCTTTGAAGCTTTTGCAAGAGAAGACAGCACTCGTGTGCACAAAACGGAAGGTACCGGTCTTGGTATGGCCATTACGAAGTATATTCTGGATGCCATGGGCGGCACCATTGAAGTGAAAAGCGAGCAGGGCGTAGGTACAGAGTTTTATATTACACTGGATTTTCTCAAAGCAGAAGTGCAGGAAGAGGATATGATTCTTCCTAACTGGAATATGCTGGTGGTAGATGATGATCGTCAGCTTTGTGAAAGCACGGTGGCATCTTTGAAATCTATTGGTGTGAATGCAGAATGGGTATTGGATGGGGAAAATGCTGTGAGGATGGCAATGGAGCGGCATCAGCAGCAAAATGACTATCAGATTATCCTTTTGGATTGGAAATTACCTGGCATGGGCGGCGTGGAGACAGCAAGGCGCATCCGTCAGTGTCTGGGTGAGGAGGTGCCGATTTTGTTAATTTCTGCCTATGACTGGTGTGAAATTGAAAAAGAAGCACATGGCGTGGGAGTAATGGGATTCATTGCCAAGCCGCTTTTTAAGTCTACATTGTTCCATAGCCTGAAACAGTTTGCGAATGCGTCCGGTGAGATACTGCCAAAGCAGGAAGAACAGGAACCTGATTTTATAAAGAAGAGAATTTTGCTTGCAGAGGATAATGAATTAAACTGGGAGATTGCCAGTGAACTGTTATCAGAGTTGGGGCTGATACTGGAGTGGGCAGAAAACGGTAAGGTCTGTCTGGAGAAGTTTACTGCGGCACCGGAAGGGTATTATAATGCAATTTTGATGGATATCCGAATGCCTGTCATGAATGGCTATGAGGCAACAAAGGCACTGCGCGCTTTGCCAAGAGAAGACGCGCAGACAATTCCGATTATCGCTATGACAGCAGATACTTTTATAGAGGATGTGAATAAGTGTCTGGAAACCGGTATGAATGCCCATATTGCAAAGCCGATCGATATAAGGGAAGTTTCCCGGATATTAGGAAAATACCTATAGGAAAAGATTGAAAAAATTTTGTTACAGTCTGGCTATATGGCCAGGCTGTAAAATTTTCCGGAAAAATGTAAAAAAGTGGTTGACAAATAAAAAAGTGTCTGGTAATATAAAGTCACAACGAAGCGCAAGTGAGCTAAGTTGTGAAACATTTAATTTTATATTTTGGCAAACCTGTAGAAATGCAGGGACGCAAAGTCAAAGGGTCTAAACCACCGTTGGTGGCATGACAGCCGATTGCCGTTCAGGAACTAACTTGAATGTATCAACGTCTATGAGTGTAGGCGTGGTAGCAATTTGCATTTATTACCCGCTTTCGTTTTTTGGCGTTTTTATTTTGCCCAAAATCATGGGTAAAGGGGGTGATAAACTTGAAAAGAGCGTTAGCGATTTTCAAAAGCATATTGACTTATCTAGTTGTAATAACCTCTGTGGGAATGATGCTTTTTACCATTATTACCATGAGCACCGTGAATCGTCATGACCGAAGCTTTTTTGGATATCAGATATTTATCGTACTTTCTAACTCCATGAAAGCAACGGACTTTGAAGCAGGCGATTTGGTGGTGGCGAAGAAAGTAGATCCTAGAACATTAGAAGTAGGAGATATTATTACTTTCCAGTCCGCCAATCCAGACATCTACGGCAGTGTGATTACACATAAGATTCGGGAGATAAGAGAAGATAATCTTGGGTATCCTGTTTTTGTGACTTACGGAACAACGACAAATATCGATGATTTAACGACAGTAAGTGTTGCAAGGTTGCTTGGAAAATACCAGTTCCGGATTCCGGGAGTAGGTAAATTTATCCATTTCTTAAAGACGGTGCCAGGTTACATATTGTGTATTTTCCTTCCGTTCTTTATCTTGATTGTTTTGCAGGGAATCGAGGCCGTTCGAATCTTCCGGGCGTATCGAAAAGAACAGCTTGAGGAATTAGAGAGTGAGCGCGAGAAACTTCGGCAAAAGCATGAAGAGACAATGAAGCTTATGGAAGAGATTAAGCTACTAAGAGAAGAGCTAGTTGCTAAGAAGTCAGAGGAAGATATCCCGAAGGAATGATAAATGCGGTGTATAAGGTTAGTGCAGCCAAAAGAAATAAGAGATTTAAAAATAGAAGGTGATTTTATAGCAGAAGGAGCAGAAGCGAACAAGTGATGCGACTGGGGTTTGACGGTATTTCCCGAGTGTATCAGTTACCTGAAAATACCGTATAACCTGATAACAAAATATAAAATTAATGACAACCAGAAACCAAAATGAAAAAAGAAAATGAAATTGGAGGAGGATTATAATTATGGAAATCCGTAAGAATAACAAGAGAAAGTCATTAATAATGCACATTATGTCTATCGTACTTTGCCTGGCAATGCTGGCAGGCGCTACGTTCGCATGGTTCAGTGATCACGCTGAGGGTAGCAATACGATTAATACAGGGAATTTAGATGTAAAACTTAAGCATTTGGCAAAGAACGCAGATGGAAGTTATACAGAAGAAGAGGTTCTGGAAGGTACAGAGTTATTCTTGAATACAGAAGGTGAGCCAATACAATGGGAGCCAGGTGCTATGGCTACTGAGACATTTGTTGTAGAGAACGCTGGAGATTTAGCTATAGTTTATGAGTTAGCTTTGAGTTTTGCGGAAGAGGGAAGACCAATTGATGATTATGGGACAATAGCATATTTGCGGGAGCATATGAAGGTCGCAATGAAGAAATGTACTGATCCGGCAGTTCCAGAAGAGGTAACGGAAGCTACCTTAACAGAAAATTTCACTTTTGTAGGCTTTGGTGAGGAAGGCTTTGGTAAGGAGATTGGCGAAATCGTAGCTGCAGAGCAAGTTCCAGGAGCTGAGCAGTCAAGTACAAAAGAGGCTTGGACAGTAGTTGTTTATTGGGAAGCAGTAGATAGCTTTGATGGAGATAATTGGGATAACAACTTTAAAGATTACGAGATGACATTGAATATCGACTTAAATGCAACTCAGTTGTCTCACGAGAAAGATAGCCTTGGAACAGGATACGATAGTAGTGTGAAGGATAAGTTCATAGACAGAGACAATGTTGGAGGAACTGATGAAGGCAACACAGGTACACCGGATGAAGGCAATGGTGATGGTGGAAACGATGGCTTAGATTAAATCCAATAAGAGTTTATCGAACTATGATGTAGAATAGTAAATGAAACGTAAATTCTGCCGGGGCAGGTCCCCGACAGAATTTACTTGTATATTGAAATATTCAACAAAAGGAGGGCAACCATGAAAAACCGAAAACCGACAGGTTTTTCTCATAATTGGTTAAAGAAAATAAGAGCAAGAGTTTTTTTGATGTTGCCTTCTATTTTGGGTGCCTTGCTGTGCATGATGTCTTTGACGAGTACCAGCTGGGCATTTTTTTCTTGCAAGATCCAGAGTTCTTATATGTTGGTGGTTTCGGAGAATTGGCAGGCGCAGAATGCCTTGGAGGAAGAAATCATAGAAGAGACGCAGGAGACGAGCGAGGCTGACACGGAAGATACCGAGCTGACGGAACCGGATGGAGGAGACTTAGAACTCGAAGATCAGGTTGAGGAAACACCGGGAGTGCCAGAAGAACCGGGACAACCAGAAGTGCCGACAGATCCAGAGGAGCCAGAAGTGCCGACGGAACCGGAAGTACCAACAGATCCAGAGGAGCCAGAAGTTCCAACAGACCCAGAGGAACCAGAAGTGCCGACGGAACCGGAAGTTCCAACAGAACCGGAAGAACCAAAAGATCCAGAAATTCCGGAAGTGCCAGAAGGACCGGGAGTACCGGAGGTGCCGGAAGAACCGGGAGAAGATTCTGTAGGAATCATGCAGCCAGGGAATTCGGAAGGCTCGATGGCGGGAGATGCGGAGCTGTTTGACCCTGAATTCGTAGAAGAAGAAACGGGGACATTTGTTCCGGGAACTGCAGAAGAAGAAATGGAGATGCTTGGCTCGGATTCTATGGAAGAAGAGATTGAGACGCTTGTTTCAGAGTCTGTGGAAGAAGGAGCGGAGACATGTGTCTTGGAACTTGCAGAAGAATCTGAAAAACTAGAAGGTGGACTAGGAAATATATTAGTTATAATAAAATAAGAATTTTGTGCTTTCAATAGGTGGCTGCCAGACATGTGATGTCTGGCAGTTTTTATGATATAGGAAAGTTTGTACTTTCCTATATCATAAAACGCTCTATGTTAGTCTTGGAGTCCGGAATAATCTTCTGTAAATACCGGGCTTAAGTCAGGGGAACCGTAAGTGTCCCCTATGATGTAAAGCGTATACATTCTGCCTTGAGTAATGGATTGCGTTGTATGGAAGGCGGCGGCGCCGCTTGCTGTTTCTGAGACATAAAATTCTTGTTTGCCTTGGATTATTTGGCGATACGGTGCAATGGTTTTAAAGCGCAAGTCTTCAAAACAAATCATGCCTCTTTGTGCGGTCACGTTCAATGCCGGCGAATTATAGGATAGATTGACTGCTCGGACACAAGAGAACTTCTGTCTTATAGTTCTGCAAGGAGCATCGGAGATCGGATACATGGCAAATCCATTTCGCCCATTCACCAGAGCAATGGTATAGACATCGCCATCTTGAAAAAGAAAAGTTTCGCGTTCCAGAATCATATTTGGCATTTTGGCGTTTGTGATGTTAATGGTCTTAAAGCCGGCGGTTTCAATATAATAGGAAGAAACTTCCCCGTATTGTAAATTAAAAGCAAGTGGCTTATTGCCGATACAAATATTTACCGCGTCCTGTCTTGCGGCTGAATGCAGAAAACGTATGGTGCAGTATTCAGTGCGGTTTTCCGGACATAACGGTCTTGCTTGCTGGTTGTTATCTGACATGATAGCATCTCCCTTCTGTGCGATACTATAATATATGCAAGGAAAAAGAAAAGGTGCGTGAAATCTTTGTGGTTGACGCTAGGAAATTGAGCGATTACAATAAAGAAACGGGAAAAGCGAAGAATCATAAAAGAGGGAGGAGTATTTGTATTTTGAAAAGAAAGTTACAGCTTATCTATAAATTTTTTGAAGGCTCCAAGCGATATTTTGCGATAGCAATGATTGCTTCTTTCATGATGACTGTTTTAAATGCATTGACGCCGCAGATTTTTCGATTTAGCATTGATACGGTATTGGAGACAAAGAGCTATAGATTTCTTGCGGATAACCTGTGGCTGCTGGCGCTTGCGGTGGTAGGGGTTGCGATTGCATCGGGAATCTTTACTTATGTAAGCAGGGCAAATACCGCGGTGGCGGGAGAAAATTTTGCAAAGAACTTAAGAGATACCTTATTCGTGCATGTGCAAAAGTTACCAATGAGATGGCATGATGAGAATCAGACAGGGGATATCATCCAGCGCTGTACATCGGATGTGGAAGTTATCCGTAATTTTGTCGTGTCACAGTTATTGGAAGTGTTTCGTACGGTGTTTCTTGTGGTGACATCGTTTGCAATGATGCTATCCATGAATGTGAAATTATCTTGTGTTGTACTCTTGTTTGTTCCGGTGGTGGCTGCATATTCGGCAATTTTTTATCGGCTGATCGCGAAGAAATTTACTTTTGCAGATGAAGCGGAAGGAGCGCTGTCCACGGTTGTGCAGGAGAATGCAACGGGCGTGCGGGTGGTACGTGCTTTTGGACGCGAGAAGTATGAGATGGAGCGTTTTGCGAAGAAGAATGATGCGTATGCGAAGCTTTGGATTCGGCTTGGAACACTGTCTGGTCTTTACTGGGGCGTTGGCGGTCTGATTACCGGGCTGCAGGTGATTACGGTGATTGTATTAGGGGCTGCGGAAACAGTAAATGGAGCGATTACGGTCGGGGAATTTATTGCATTTGCATCTTATAATGCGGCTCTGGTGTGGCCGATTCGCGGGCTTGGCCGTATTCTTTCCGATATGAGTAAAGCAGGGGTGTCGTTTGAACGTGTGGATTATATCATTCGCTCCGTGGAAGAAAAATACGGGGAAAACATAAAGAAAGAGGAAGATGCGTTTGGGATATCATTTTCCAAGGTGAATTTTGCGTACGAACAGGGCAAAGAGGTATTAAAGGATATTTCGTTTTCTGTTCTGCAGGGAAATACTTTTGGAATCTTGGGCGGAACCGGAAGCGGAAAATCCACGGTGATACAGCTTCTGACAAGACTGTATGAGTTGGAAGAAGGACAGGGGAATATCCGTATCGGTGGCAGGGATATTAAGGAAATCCCATTGGAGAAGCTTAGAAAATCGGTCGGTATGGTCCTGCAGGAGCCGTTCTTGTATTCGCGAACCATACGGGAGAATATCGCGGCATCCAGACCGGACGCGTCGTTGGAAGAGATACGTGCTGCGGCAAAAATTGCCTGTGTGGATGATACCATCATGAGTTTTGCGGATGGTTATGACACGCTTGTCGGTGAGCGCGGGGTAACATTATCCGGAGGACAAAGACAGCGTGTGGCAATCGCCAGAATGCTGCTTGCCAAGACCCCGATTATGGTTTTTGATGATTCTTTGTCGGCGGTGGATTCCCAGACGGATGCGCTGATACGAAAAGCATTAAAAGAACATATGAAGGAAGCGACAGTCATTTTAGTTTCGCATCGTATTACAACGCTTATGGGTGCGGATCAGATCATGGTTCTAAATCAGGGAAGGATAGAAGAGATGGGAAGCCACAGTCAGCTCATTTGTCAAAATGGTATCTACCGACGTATTTACGATATTCAGATGAGTCAGGATGACCGGGCAGAAATGGAGGGAGAATAGATGGCGGCATATGAAGAACAGGAATATAATAAACCCTTTAGTTTTCGAATATGGGCGAAACTATTTCCGTTTTTTAAACCATATAAAACATATTTTTTTATTACGTTTGGGTTGAATATTCTGCTTGCCGGTGTAGATGTATTGGTGCCATTGTTTCAGAGTTATGCTATTGATCATTTTATCGTGCCGGATACGTTGGAAGGACTTTGGATATTCGGGGCGGTTTATTTTGCTGTGATTCTGGGTCAGACGATTTGTGTATACTTTTCGGTCCATGCGGCGACGACCATCGAGATGAATGTGGGAAAGGATTTGAAACGGGCACAGTTCGAACATTTGCAGACGTTGTCATTTTCCTACTACAATACAACGCCGGTTGGCTATATCCATGCACGTGTGATGAGTGACACGCTTCGTATCGCAGGTATGACTGCATGGGGGCTGGTGGATATGTTCTGGGCGCTGATTTATGTAGTCAGCGTGTTTGTGATCATGTTCATACTGAATGTACAGCTTGCGTTGATCATTATGCTAGTGGTTCCGTGTATTGCAGTTTTGACAGTGTATTTCCAGAACAAGATTCTTAGGTGGAACCGAAAGGTTCGGAAAATCAATTCCCAGATTACGAGCGCATATAATGAGGGGATTACCGGTGTGAAGACATCGAAGAGCATGGTCATTGAGAATGATAATGAACAGTTGTTTTTTGAACATACGAAAGAAATGCACCGGGCGGCAAGTCATTGTGCGAAGTTAAACGCGGTTTTTGTTCCTACGATTTTGCTGTTTAGTTCTGCAGTTTCGGCAATTGTATTGGCAAGAGGCGGTTATATGGTACAGCATGATTTGATGCGGCTTGGAACGTTGTCGGTGTTTATTTCCTATGCGGTTGTCATCTTCGAGCCGATTCAGCAGCTTGCAAGACTGCTTGCGGATTTGATTTCCTGTCAGGCGAATATTGAGCGTGTTATGGATTTGCTGGAACAAGAACCGAATATAGTAGATTGTCAAGAGGTGATAGAAAAGTATGGGGATTCTTTTGAAGCGAAAAAGGAAAACTGGGAGAAGATAAAAGGCGATATTGTTTTTGAAGATGTCTCGTTTCGATATCCAGATGGAAAGGAGTATGTGCTGGAGCATTTTAATCTACATGTGCCGGCGGGGATGAACGTGGCAATTGTCGGGGAGACGGGGGCAGGCAAATCCACGCTTGTGAATCTTGTGGGAAGATTTTTTGAACCGACGGAAGGAAGAATATTGATTGATGGTGTTGATTATAGAGAACGATCGCAGCTTTGGCTTCACAGCCAAATTGGTTATGTGCTTCAGAATCCGCATTTGTTTTCGGGAACTGTGCGGGAAAACATCCGTTATGGAAGATTGGATGCCACGGAGGAGGAAATAATCGCGGCAGCGAAAAGCGTGTCGGCAGATGTGGTCGTAGAAAAATTGAAAGACGGATATGATAGTGACGTGGGAGAAAGCGGAGGACTTTTGTCTACCGGAGAGAAACAGCTCATCTCTTTTGCCAGAGCGATTTTAGCGAATCCGGCGATTTTCGTGTTGGACGAGGCGACTTCGTCTATCGACACGGAGACAGAACAGTTGATTCAGAATGCGACAGAGCATTTGCTGAAAGGACATACCTCGTTTGTGATCGCGCATCGGTTGTCGACGATTCGGCGGGCTGACTTGATATTGGTGGTAAAAAACGGAAAAATCATTGAGAGAGGAAATCACAAAGAACTGCTGCAGGCGAAGGGATATTATTATGAATTGTATTCGAGGCAGTTTGAAGAGGAGACGGCGATGAAAATATTACAGGGAAGATGAAAATAATTTGACAGACTATATTAAAAGTGATATAATGTACGAAGATTTAGGCAAGATTTAGATTTTCACGCGGTTTTGTAAATCATTTGTCTTCAGATGCTTTACAAAACTGTGTGATTTTTATTTCTGAAAGAATCAAGAATTTTAATGTAGGAGGTATCTTTTTATGAACAAAGGTACAGTTAAATGGTTCAATCCTCAGAAAGGATATGGATTTATTACAAACGAAGAAGACGGTCAGGATGTATTCGTACATTTTTCCGGAATCGCAGCAGAAGGTTACAAATCTTTAGAAGATGGACAGAATGTGACATTTGAGATTACAGAAGGTAATCGCGGACCACAGGCTGTTAATGTTAGCGTAGTAGCCTAATAAATGCAAAGAGTGCTCTGGTGTCGGTATGACATCGGAGCATTTTTAGTGATATAGGAAAGTTCGTACTTTCCTATATCATAAAACGCTCTGCCCGATTTTTTACTTGACAGATATGCGAAACAGGAATACACTAATAGCGAACAAAATAATAAAGCACAGGGGGGCTGGTACAAACCGGCTGAGATTAAGACTGGATGTGTCTTTGACCCTTATACCTGATCTGGATAATGCCAGCGTAGGAACACCGCATATATGAATATATGTTGAAGCCAAGGCCTCGTTAGAATTATCTGACGTGGTCTTTTTTATGATATAGGAAAGTTTGTACTTTCCTATATCATAAAACCCTCCGGGAGGATACGCACTCGCGTGAGCGGAGGCAGTCAGCAAAAGCTGACCACGCTCGGCGCGCAAAGCGTGCAAGCCCCTCATGAGTGAGGGGATGGGGAGGTGAAGTAGGCTTGCCCACTTTGTTATGTCATAGGAAATTGTATTGCATTTCCTGTGAAACAAAAATGCGACAAAATTTGGACAGGAAGAGAAAAGGAGGAAGAAAGAATGAATGCAAGTGTAGCGATTCAAAGTCTGCCGCAGGCAGCAAATGATGAGGAATTGATCCGTATTGTAGATGAGGTGATTGCCTATATCAAAAGTACCGGATTGAATTATTATGTCGGACCATTTGAGACGGCTATCGAAGGGGATTACGATGAGCTGATGGATATTGTAAAAGAGTGTCAGCATATCGCAATCCGCGCGGGAGCGCCATCTGTTGCGGCTTACATCAAAGTGACCTACAAGCCGGAAGGAGACGTGCTGACGATTGAGAAGAAAGTTACAAAACACCACGAATAAGTTATGGTCCGCGGCGGCGGTAATTGTCATTTTGATTCTATGGCAGTTTGCCTGCAGTGCAGGGATGATATCAAAGTTTCTTCTGCCATCGCCTTTGGATGTGGCGAAGGCATTCGCAAGTGAATTTCCACTTCTTATGGAGAATGCAAAGGTGACGCTTGCGGAAGCTTTTATCGGGCTTTTGTCGGGTGTTTTGATCGGTTTTTTTATGGCGGTTATTATGGATCGGTTTGAGAAAATGTATCAGGCGCTTTATCCGCTGGTGGTATTGACGCAGACGATTCCGACGGTTGCGATTGCGCCGCTTCTTGTGCTGTGGTTTGGTTATGAAATGATGCCCAAGATCATACTGATCGTCATTGTGACATTTTTCCCTGTGACGGTAAGTCTGTTGGATGGTTTTCGTTCTGCCGACAGAGATACGTTAAATCTTTTGAGGGCTATGGGGGCGTCAAAAATACAAATCTTCTGGACGGTAAAATTCCCGGGGGCATTGAACCAATTTTTTGCAAGCCTTCGTATTGCAGTATCATATGCGGTTGTAGGCGCCGTGATCTCGGAATGGCTTGGAGGATTTAGCGGGCTTGGCGTATATATGACGCGAGTAAGAAAAGCGTTTTCGTTCGACAAAATGTTTGCGGTGATATTTTTGATTTCCGCAATCAGCCTGCTTTTGATGTGGATGGTAGACTTGGTGCAGAGGAAGTGTATGCCTTGGGAGGAAAGAAAATAAAATGAAAAAAAACAGTATAAAAAACAGTATAAAGAAAAAAATGTTATCGGCAATCTTAGTGTTTGGAATGGCAGCAGGGCTTGCAGGATGTGCAGGAAATCCTGATGTGAAAAAAGAAGATGGGAAACAGTTGGAAAAGATTACGTTTGTACTGGATTGGACACCGAATACCAACCACACGGGGCTTTATGTGGCGCAGGAAAAAGGATATTTTGAGGAGGCGGGTCTTGAAGTGGAGATCGTGCAGCCGCCGGAGGATGGAGCTACAGTGCTTGTGGCATCGGGAAAAGCGCAGTTTGGAGTGTCTTTTCAGGACTCTATGATGCCTGCGCTTGTAGGAGCGGATGCGCTCCCGATTACGGCAGTGGCAGCCATTTTGCAGCATAATACTTCGGGTATCGTTTCCCGTAAGGGAGAAGGTATGGACACGCCTAAAGGACTGGAAGGCAAAAAATATGCAACATGGGATATGGATTTGGAGAAGGCGACCATTAAAAATGTCATGGAAAAAGATGGCGGAGATTTTGGCAAGGTAGAATTGGTGCCGAGTACCGTTACCGATGAAGTATCTGCGTTGGAGAGCAAATCGGTAGATGCGATCTGGATATTCTATGGCTGGGCAGGAATTGCGGCCGAGGTAGCAGGTCTTGAGACGGACTATTTTGCATTCAAAGATATCAACAGTGATTTGGATTTTTATACACCAGTGATCATTGGCGGCGCAAAATGGCTGGAAGAGAATCCGGATACGGCAAAAGCGTTTTTATCTGCACTAGAAAAAGGGTATGAAGATGCCATCGAGAATCCGCAGGAAGCGGCCGAGATTTTGTGCAAAGCTTCTCCGGAGCTTGATAAAGAGCTTGTGTTTGCGAGTCAGGAATATATGAAAGACCAGTATAAGGCGGAAGTAGATCAGTGGGGATATATCGACCCTGCAAGGTGGAATGCATTCTACAACTGGATCAACGAAAATAATCTTCTGGAAGAAGAAATCCCGGAAAATACCGGATTTACGAATGAGTATCTGGAGTAAAAGCTTATGTCGGAATTAAAGGTGGCGAATGTTGCGTTCGCGTATGAAAAACAAAAAAATATTATCGAAGATATTTCCATCGAACTTCATGACAATGAAATCGTCTGTCTGCTTGGAACGAGCGGCAGCGGTAAGACGACTTTATTCAACGTTATTGCGGGGCTTCTTGTACCGGATCAGGGGGGCGTATTCTTGGATGGGGAAGACATTTCCGGAAAGCCGGGACATATCAGTTATATGCTGCAGAAAGATTTGCTGCTTCCGTATAAGACAATCGAGGATAATGTGGCGCTGCCATTGTTCATAAAGGGAGAGCGAAAAAAAGAAGCGCGTATAAAAGTCGGAGCATTTTTTGAACAATTTGGACTGGAAGGAACACAAAAAAAATATCCGCACCAGCTTTCCGGGGGGATGCGGCAAAGAGCAGCGCTGCTTCGGACGTACATGTTTTCCAAAGACGTAGCACTTCTCGACGAGCCATTTAGCGCCCTTGATACTCTGACGAAAAGCGAGATGCACAAATGGTATTTGGATGTCATGGATGAAATCCGATTGTCTACGTTATTTATCACACATGATATTGACGAGGCAATTCTGCTTTCCGATCGCATCTATCTTTTGGCCGGCAACCCGGGGCGTATTACCGAGGAGATTAGGATTGATGAGCCAAAACCAAGGAGGAAAGACTTTAACCTGACGGAAGGATTTTTGGAATACAAGAAAAGGATATTGGAAAAATTATAAAAGTATAATATTATATTAAATTAGGAAGTGATAGCATCTTCAAGAACTTTAGAGAGTTTATTTTGAAGGTGCTATTTTTCTTTCTGATACAGAAAATTCCATGCAAAAAGTGTCACAATTTTGTGCCTGAGTTGTTTTATATATAAAGAAGTATTATTTGAGAAAGTTTATTGAAGAGGAAGGGAGAGTGCGTGATGGAACATGAGGAATGGAAAAATATCTATCAATTGTATAAAAAATCGTTGTTTTTGTATGCGCTGTCTCTTACGAAGAATGTGCAAGATGCGGAAGATTTGCTTCAGGAAACATTTGTTAAAGCGTTTCTTTCTTATAAAAATACAGGGAGTATCAAGTACTGGCTTGTCACTGTATTGAAAAATGAATATTTGAATCTTTTGAAAAAGAGGAAACGGGAAATTTCAAATGCTGAGAAAGAGCAGCCGAGTGTAAGCAGCAAGGATGATATGATTGAACAGATTATCTGCCAGGAAGAACGGCGGAGGCTGTTTCAGGCAATCCAGGAATTGCCGCTTATGCAAAGAGAAATTCTAATGGAAAGTGTTTATTTTCATTTGCCGGATGAAACGATTGCAAAGATGCATGGCATCACGAAGGAAAATGTAAGAAAAATCCGGTCTCGGGCAAAACAGAAATTAATTACGCAGCTAAAGGAGGAAGTGTGATGGAAGAATATAGAGTGAATAATCAGATGGAAGAAGTTCTGGATAAGGAACTGGAAGCTTTGATGGAGAGTATGCCGGACTATGGCAGGCTGGAAAAAGCGATCGAACGCAGCATCAAACGAAAAATAAAAAGAATCGTATATCGTACGGTTGCAGCAGTGATGGCGGCTTTACTTATCGTGTTCTTAGGAGTGAGTCCGGCGATGAATGCAATTTATACGAATCCGGCAAAATTAAATGAAGAACCGGATAAAACATTGCAAAAAGTCATGAGGACATATTGGGAAACGTTAGAACCTTATATAGAAGTAATCGGAATGGACGTGGAAGAGAAAGGGTTTGCAAGATATGAAATTTCCATGGAGGTTGCAAATCACAGAGAGGCGTTATATGTAGGCACGCCAAATACAAAGGTGAAAATGGTATGCGGAAAATACAAAGACGGTGAGACGAATCAACTGCTTTATCATACGCTCGGAAGATTTCGCATGGAAGAATCCGCGGAAGAGATGATAGAAGATTTCAAAGAATTGCCAAAGTCAGCAAAAATATATCTTTCTGTCAGAGAAAAAACGCCACGTATGGTAGAAGAACTGCAAAAAGAAGCGATAGAGCTTGAGTGGATTCAGGTGTATCAGCCCAATGTCGAATTTCAGGGAGGACTCAATATGTACCTCCAAGGCGCGTTTGATGATAAAGATAGAAAACGCCGGAATATGAATGCGGAAGAATTAAAAGAAGTTTATGTTGCTAATTTGGAGCAGCTGCAGGCTTACCCACAGCTTTGGGAAGAATGGAAACTGAAAAACGATAATGTTGTGTTCGTATATGATATAGAAGGAATTCTTGAGGAAACCCTAGAAGACGCAAAGCAGATAGAAGTCTTGCAAAGTCAAAACTATTGTATCTCCGGACAAAGGGATGAAATCGTAGAATATCTGGAGAAAACAGAATTGGTTTCTATAAAAATAGATGATATTAGCCTGATAGGATAAAAAGGCAGAAAATTAAAAAATATTTCAAAAAAATGTTGACAAATAGAAAAATCATGATATAATAACAATATAAACAAAATAAATAAACTTAATAACAGATATGTAACGGAAGATTATTTATTTGTCCTTAACTTTATTTATACAGTTTATAGAAGTTTTTTAAAACATCGGAAGTTTTGGAAAACAAATTTATGAAGAGGAGGAACGGACCACCAAAAACATAAGTACAAATCAATCATAATTGTTAAAAACCAAAAAGAGAGGTAAGTAGAAATGATTGAACCGATTCATTAAAAGGGAGTATCAATAAATCGATATTGGTGCTCCCTTTTAACGTGCTTAAGTTTTCATATAGTTAAAAAACATCAAGCGAAACCGTCAGAGGGTTTTTAAAAACCCTCTGACGGTTTCGCTTGATGTTTTTTATCCGATTTATAGTAACAATTTTTTTAAAATTTCTTCTACAGAATCTATTTGGGCGTCTGCGTAGGATTCTACACCTTTGGCGCAGGTTGTCATAGCATAGCCTTTTCCGGCAACTTGCAGCATTTCTATATCATTAAACTGATCGCCGAAAGCAATACATTCTTCCCTGGTTATGCCAAGATGGTCTAATAAAGCGAGAAGGCTGCTTCCTTTATTGGCATTCGGAGCGATAAAATCTACCCATATGTTTCCCGAGGTTACGACACCGATCCGACTGGAGAAGAGGCTATGGAAATGATCGGCGAAGGCATCTGTGCCATCAAAGTTGCATACGGCAATCTTCAGATAATCATAGGGAATGGCAAGAATATTATCTGTAACCTGATATTCATATTTCATTGTATTGGTAAGAAAATCCAGGAAACGGGCGTCCTTATCCTCGACGAATAATCCTTGTTCCGTTGAAAGCATGACATTGCAGCCTTCTTTTGCCTGAATGGATTTGATAATTTCCTGGCCAAGTGTCCTCTCAATTGTGCCTTTGGTAATAATGGCTCCATTATGAAGTGTAAGAGAACCGTTTTCTGTAATATATGAAATTTCGTCTTTAATAGGAAAAAACAAATCCCGAATACTTTGGAAATGGCGTCCGCTGGCAGCGGCAAAGTGGATTCCTTTTTCTTTTAATTTCATAATCATATCAAATAGTTCCGGATTAAGTTCTTGTGAACCGTCTTTTAAAAGCGTGCCGTCAAGGTCGCTTGCAATTAAACGAACCATAGGTGACCTCCTGAATATTATAATTTTCATGTAACTTGGTATATGCTGGACTGTTACATTTTCAGTGTTATTATAGGTAAAAAGCGTGAAAAAGTAAAGGAAATCCAAGATTATCCACAGTATTTGGCATAAATGTGGATAAAATGGGGAAAACTTGTGGAAAAATAGTGTTGACATAATGGGATAAGGATGATATTATGTGATGGCTGTCGAAAAACGACGACCGCTGAAAATCGAGTTGAAAAATACAGATTGAAAAAAATAAAAAAAGTGGTTGACAAAGAAAAACAGCTGTGATAATATATAGAAGCTGTCGCGAGAGACAGCGAAACAGAACAGGAACTTGACAATTAAATAATAGACAACAACCCTGAAAATTTCCGCGAAAATGATTTTGCCAGCGTACGTAGTACGCAAGGAAAGCGGGAGGGCAGATGCGCTTGCGCATATGTGACCTGGCGATTGAAGAAGATGCACGAAGTGCATTGGCAAAATATCCGCGAACGAAGGAACAGAGTTCCTGAGTGTAGCGATTTTCGCGAAGAGAAAATTTCAGAGCGAACCAATCGAGAGATTGGTATCCTTAAAAAAACAGT
>CAJUFN010000001.1 GCA_910585545.1 uncultured Lachnospiraceae bacterium | reverse complement strand
CATTTGTACATTCTTATTTAATATTTATTGTACATATTTAAGTATAACTTTATATGAAAAAAGAGAAATTGCCCAGGAGCTGGGCTAAAGAGTAGGGAAAGAAGAAAAGTTGCCCAGGAAGTGGGTGAAAGAGTAGGAGAAGAAGAAAAACTGCCCAGGAAGTGGGCGAAAAAGTAGGGGAAGAAGAAAAATTGCCCAGGAAGTGGACGGAAAAGTAGGAGAAGAAGAAAAACTGCCCAGGAAGTGGGTGAAAGAGTAGGAGAAGAAGAAAAAATGCCCAGACAGTGAGCGGAAGTATATCTATGTAGCAAGACCTATGCCAGTTCTAGCAGTAATTCTAGCTGGAAAAAAGAAAAGATAAGCGGAGTTTACAAGAAGTAGTAGTTGATTAAAGTTTGTACATATTCAGAATCCAAAGGATGATTTTGAGTTTCATAAGTGGTAATAAGATTAACAGTAGGTATGATATTAGAACTGTTATAGAGTTGTAACTTTTTAAATGTTTTAGTGGAATAGTCTGGATTGTCCATTATGCCAAAATGTTCCCAATAATAGAAATTGCCTGTTTCTGGATGGCG
This sequence comes from uncultured Lachnospiraceae bacterium, assembly GCA_910585545.1. Taxonomy (GTDB): domain Bacteria; phylum Bacillota; class Clostridia; order Lachnospirales; family Lachnospiraceae; genus An181. Next base: position 408,752 of record CAJUFN010000001.1, on the reverse strand, counting down.
AATAGTAAAGTCGGGGAAGAAAATTTTGCCGGCTAAATTGAGGATGCACTCATAGCGATAAGGAATTTTATTCAGATATAAAGCAGAGTCTATAATAGTTTCTGATTTGGAACGAAGTACATTGCCAGAGCAGGATTTGTGAATACATTGTTCGGGATAAGAGGGATTCTTTTCATAATTAGCAGATGCCCAGTCGCTTAAAGATGGAGAATCAGATGAAAAATGAGGAGAGAGAAGTTCATGATAGGGGGATTGTGCATCTAAGAGTTGAAGTGCATTCGAAGAATTCTGAGGGCATTCTTTAAGAAAAGTTTCAATGGCATTTTTTTGTTTTGTCAAATCATCTAACTGAAGAAGTAGATAATTCTTTTGAGCAAGCTTTTCAGCAAAAGTACGGTTAGATTTGGGAATGTAGGAAAATTTGTGATTGTGGCTATAATACCATTTGAAATATTTGGAATTTCTGGTACAAATGAGTTTGCCAGGTGGAAGCTGTTTTAAAATATTTTGCAGATTTTGAATCTGTTTATCTAAGTGTGTGTGTTGCATTTTCATTTTTTCGTAAAAAATGTAAACCACCTCCAAATAAAATATATTATTACAACTATAACTCGAAAAGAAGAGAATTTCAAGAACTTTTATTAAAAAGTTTTGAGAAATGTTAATAGAGCGTTTTGCCCAGATGGCGGGCGAAAAATGTGCAGAAAGAAGAAAGTTGCCTAGGAAGTGGGCGAAAGCAAGTGAGGAAAGCAAGAATTTGCCCAAGAGTGGGCGAAAGAGTCAGGAAAGAAGAAGGTTTGCCCAGGAAGTGGGCGAAAGCAAGTGAGGAAAGCAAGAATTTGCCCAAGAGTGGGCGAAAGAGTCAGGAAAGAAGAAGGTTTGCCCAGGAAGTGGGCGAAAACAAGTGGGAAGAGCAAGAATTCGCCCAGGAAGTGGGCGAAAGCAAGTGGGAAAGCAAGAGTTCGCCCAGATGGCGGGCGAAAAATGTGCAGAAAGAAGAAAGTTGCCCAGATGCCGGGCGAAAAGGAGAGGAAAAGAAGAAATTTGCCCGGCTAAAATACCGGGCAAACAAACTTGTATTATAATGCTGTTAGAAAAGAATCACGTACTATTTATATGTGATTTCCTGAAGAAACAATCCTTTTGGATCGGCTGGAATCACAGTGAATTCCAAAGTGGATGTTGAATTCAAAAGAAGATTAACATCTTCTAGTTTTCGTTTGCCAAGACCTACGTCTAAAAGAAAGCCAATGATCAGCCGTGCCATATTATGCAAGAAATCATTAGCGCAAATCGTAATCAGGATTTCAGAGGAATTGCCATAGATGTCAATTTCATAAATTTCTTTTTCGGTTCCTTTTTTCTTTTTTCCAGAAGAAAGATTGAAAAAATCATGTTTTCCAACGAAACAGGCGGCGGCTTGTTTCATGAGTGTGATATCTGGTTTCTGGAAAGCGTAGTATGCATATTTACGGTCAAAGACACTTGGTACATCTCCAATCAGAATGTGGTAGGTGTATGTGCGGGAAACTGCATTTAAAGATGCGTGGAATCGTTCCGGCATGTCTTCGGCGGAAAGAACTGCGATATCCATCGGAAGATAGCGGTTGAGATATTGTTTGATTTCGCGGCAAGAATGAGCTGCGTCAGTTTTAAAATTCGCAACCTGTGCATAAGCATGTACGCCAGTTTCTGTACGATGTCCGCAATTTATTTCCACAGGTTTTCCCATAAGTTTTTCCAAAACCTCTGAAAGTTTTTGATGAATCGTCTGTCCGGATTCGTTTTTACCAAGTCGCTGCCAGCCCTGATAGCGGCTTCCGTCATATTCTATCGTTAATTTGATATTTCTCATAAGAATCTCCTTTACAATGTGTTCAATTAGATTTAGTATAACAGACAGAAAGAAAAATGGAAATGGGTGAAATAGATATGATAGAACGAAGTATAGAAGAATCTAGGGTAGAGACGATGCATATGATTCGGCCGAATCATCTAAATGGTGCAGGACGTTTGTTTGGCGGCATCTTAATGCAGTGGATAGATGAGACTGCGGGACTGGTTGCAAAACGCCACAGCAGAAGCAATGTAACGACAGCATCGGTAGACAATCTTCGATTCATCAAAGGGGCTTATCAGAATGATACTCTTGTGTTGATCGGGAAGCTAACCTATGTAGGGAAGACTTCTATGGAAGTCCGGGTAGATACGTATATAGAGAATACAGAAGGTTACCGTCATGCAATCAATCGCGCATATTTTACAATGGTAGCGCTGGATGAAAATGACCAGCCAAAAGAAGTACCGGGCTTAATCCTGCAAAACGAGAGCGAACGGGCAGAATGGGAAGCCGCCCAAAGAAGGCGAAAGATGCGTATGGTAAGAAAAACAGAAGGATTTTAAAAATATAAAGCTTAAGCGGGGAAGCCTATTTTGGCCCCCGCTTAAGTAATGAATTCGTCATTTGTATCATTTGATCGATCTGAGCGCGTTCCTTTTCAGATTTGCCTTCTTTTAAAATATTCAAAATCAAGCTGGTTTCTTCTGAAGTAAAATGGATACCACGCTTATTGGCATTGCCAATCAGAGCCATCATCACCGGAGCTAAATCTTTACCGTTTTTGCCGGAAGTCTGTTCGGCAGCACGTTTGATCAATTCACGCTTGAGCGGATCCATCTTTTCCATTGCCGGATGATTCATCCATTCGTTCATACATATCACTTCCTTTCTCAATATCATAATCCATATTTTTATCTTTATTTTTTTCCGCGTTTCCTATATCCATATTCGCAAACATATCGTTATATGTTTCAAACATCGTTTGCTGTTCTGGAGAAAGCATTCCCATCATCATAGACATTGGATCAGCATTATCCGAAGACATATCCTGAAAAGTCTGGAACATTTCCATCATCTGGCTTGCCTGAAGCAGCTGGTCGATCATATCTGTCTGTTTGCCGCGCAGATAAGGACGAATCTCACCAAGCATAGTAAATAAAGAGTGATTTTTTTGCTCAAAAGATTGTGCGTCTAAAGTAGCTGAATGAAAATAATTAAGAGCATGCTGCATTTCTAAAAATTTCACATAGATACCTAGCATTTTTTGCATGGAAGGAGGGACGTATGGCAGGAGGAGTTTCATCATCTGAAGATTGTCATCCGTTATCTTTATGTCAAAAGGAGTCATAGGGTAGGGTGTTTCCTGGTTCATAAGTACCTCCTTTCAATGCGTTATCCATATATATGTATAAAAAAACGAAAATATGAAAACATCATATAATATAGAGAAAAGAAAATGAAGGTGAAAAGAATGGAAAGAAGATTAATTATCAATGGAAATGCAGTATTTGAGTTGGATGAAGCTTGTATGCTGACAAAGCAAATCAAAGATGAAAGAAAAGAAGAGAACACACATACAAGCTATAGCAATCGATATGCAGAAGAGTTCAAAAAAGCCAATCGGATAGAATAGTGAAAATAAAACATCCCGGACGAAAAAATTGCCCGGGATATTTTTTTGATGTGAAAACAACAAAAATCGAAAAGAACGAATATTTGTTTCGGAAAAATAATAAAAATTTAAATTCCTATTAGAAAAAAACGAAAAAAACGAATTTTCTGTTGAATGGTAGATAAAATAATAGTATAGTAAATACATAGAAAGCGAAAGAGGGAGTGATATTTATGTTGATAATGTTTAGAATTAAGAATTTTGCATCTTTTAAAAATGAGGTTATTCTGGATCTCAGAGCTGTCAGTTATAAAGATATGAAAAGTCATGTTATTGATTTGAAGGATAATAAAATTTTAAAAACATTAGCTATATATGGAAAAAATGCAAGTGGAAAATCAAATTTAGTAAGTGCACTCTATTTTTTTGAAAGTTATATTTTTAATCAATTTTTTGGAGCTGGTCATAAAGATGATGATATGGATAAAGTAGAAAAAATGCCAGATATTCGACGTACATCATTTAAGCTAAATGAAAAGATTAAAGAAGAATCTGAGTTTGAAATAATATTTAATCATGATGATACAACTTATCAGTATGGTTTTTCGATAAAAGATGATTTGGAGAGTAATGATTATATTATTGAAACCGAATGGTTGCTTGTAAATGAAAAAGAAGTTTTCGATAGAGCTAAAAATGAACTTACATTTGGAAAGGGGTATGAGAAAGAGTTACAAAAAATTGATAAAGTAAGGGAAGATCGCTTATACATTGGAACATTAGATTATTTTGCTGATGGAGAAGTAAAAAGTCTTGTTGATGGTTTTAAGGAATATTTAAAAAAGAATTTTAATGTTCATTTTGAGGTTATTATTGAATCGAGTATTAAGGGTATGGTTTCAGGTATAACTCTATCCAAAAGGCTATTGGAAGACGAAGAGTATAGAGCTATCATAGAGAGATTTTTACGAGTTGCAGATATTGGTATATCAGGATTAAGAGTAGAGCCAGTAGAAGATAAAAACGGAAAGAAATATAAAATAAAAACATTACATGATGTATATAACGATGAGGGGATCATTGTTAAACAGGAAGAGTTTGATTTGCGCGAAGAATCATCAGGAACAATAAGGTATTTCTCATTTATACAATATATTCTAAATATGATGGATAAAGGAGGCGTTTTTATTGTAGATGAGATTTCGGCAAGATTACATCCAGTACTGACAAAATTTATTGTAGATTTATATCAAAGTGAAAAGAATAAAAAAGCTCAATTAATATTTACTACACATGATATATCATTAATGAATAGAAAGCAATTCAGAAGAGATGAAATAGCATTTATTGATAAAAATAAGAGAGGAGAATCATCTATATATACGTTAGCAGATATAAGAGCTAGATCCGATGCAAGCTTTTCAAAGGATTATTTATATGGTAAATATGGTGCAATTCCAGTAATTCGTGATTACGAGGAAGAAGTAAAAGAAATGGTTGGTGAATGGACTTGGGAAGACTAGTTAATGGAGAACGAAAAATAGATAATCCAAAAAAATAGTATACAAAGGAATTAAAAAATGGTCAGTTGAAGTATGATGCAACCGGTGCGTGTGAAGGTTGTATTGCGTGAAAAAGAAGGTAAAACATCCCGGACGAAAGAATCGCCCGGGATATTTACTAATAGTACATTTTAAGATTAGAAGCAGTTGCATCCGCCGCAGCAGCACAATAAGAGAATCAGCCAAAGACAGTTGTTGTCTCCGCATCCTCCGTTGCCGCAGCCACCGCCAAAACCATTGCCGAAGCCATTGCATCCGCCGCAGCAGCTAAGCAAAATGATGATCCAAAGGAAATTACCGCATCCTCCGTTGCTTCTTACCTCTTCACATCCACATCCACAGTTTGTTGCACTTAAATCGCTCATAGTAGAACCTCCATATTTGTTAATTACAATTCCATAATATGAAGGAGAGCTTGCACATGTTTCATGAAATCCAAGAAAAATATGTTTTTCATGAAAATAGATTCCAGATATGTTTTAGAAGAATTTGTCCTTAATGCCAAGTACGAAGATGATGATTACGATAAATGGCAGGATATAAGTTAAGTAAAAACGCATCCAAGAGGCAATCTTAAGTCCTTTTCCGGTATTAGCCTCTTTCGTAAAATTCTCCCAGCCCCATCCGTATCTGCTGACACAAAAGAGTAGATAAACCAAAGAACCAAGTGGAAGTAAAATATTACTTACGAGGAAATCTTCCAAATCCATAATCGTAGAATTAGCGCCAAATGGTGTGATAGAAGACCAAAGATTATATCCAAGTACACATGGCAGTGATAATAAGAACATCAGCACCAGGTTGACAAAAGCAGATTTCCTGCGGGAACATCCAGTCAAATCCATACCACAGGAGATGATATTTTCAAATACTGCCAGTACGGTCGAAAATGCCGCGAAAGACATAAAGACGAAGAATAAGCTTCCCCAAAGTCTTCCAAGCGGAATGTGATTAAAAATATTTGGCAATGTAATGAAAATAAGACTCGGACCGCTGTCCGCTTCCACACCAAAAGAGAAACATGCCGGGAAGATAATAAGTCCCGCTACGATTGCTACAAAAGTATCAAGAATCGCAACATTTACTGCTTCACCAAAAAGTGCACGCTCTTTACCGATATAACTTCCAAAGATTGCCATGGCACCAATACCAAGGCTTAAGGTAAAAAATGCCTGATTCATAGAGCCAACAATTGTTGTAAGAATTCCGACTTCTTTCATTTTTCCAAAATCAGGGAGCAGGTAGAAAGAAAGACCTTCAGAAGCGCCGTTCATAGTAATACTGTTGACAGCAAGCACAATCATGATCAATAACAATGCAATCATCATTACCTTCGTAATACGCTCCAGACCTTTTTGTAATCCAAAAGAACAGATTCCAAATCCGATCACAACAACCAGAATCATCCAAAATGTCATAACGCCCGGCTGTGACAGCATCTCGCCAAATGTATTCGCTACTGCATCAGGAGAAGCACCTGTAAACTTACCTGTAGCAGTCAGATAAAAATAATGAAGCATCCAGCCCGCAACTGTTGTATAGAACATCATTAACAGGTAGTTACCTGCAAGCGCTGCATACCCATGCAGATGCCACTTCTGACCAGGCTTTTCCAAAGCATTGTAAGCCTTCACCGGACTTTTTCTGCTTGCTCTTCCTACGGCAAATTCCATAGACATAATCGGGAGTCCAAGCACAAGCAAAAAGAACACGTAGAAGAGTACGAATGCGCCGCCGCCGTATTGCCCCGTCATATAAGGAAATTTCCAGACATTGCCGATACCGATTGCACAGCCGGCAGATAAAAGGATAAAACCGAGACGAGAACCAAGTTTTTCTCTTTCCATAAATGTAAACCTCATTCCTATATTAAATTTTATCTATGCCGAAATATGTAAAACGGCAGACTATTTTAGTATAAAAGTAAATAAAAATGCTGTCAATGGCGAAAAGTGAAAACCTACATAGTCCTAAAAAAGAAGGGAAAAGGTCTGGTTTTTCCTTGATAAGATGAAAAAACAAGGGGGAAAATTATGTAAATTTTGCCAAAAATTCACATAATTCATCTTGCCTTGTATTGACTTTGAGTAGGGAAAGAAGTATCATAGTAAATAAATGAATGATATGTGGGGATGTGGAAGTAGCGTGTTTAGCATGGGCTAAAAAATTAGTCCATACTTTTAGTTAAAATATATCTGGAATTAAGATGGGAGGAATAAATATGCTGCTATTAAAAGGGAAGAATGAAAAGCGGTTTCTTATATTAAGGGCATGCAGTGTCTTTCTGAGTATAGTTATGATAATCAGCATGGTTATGCCGATGGTCCGTGCAGAAGATTCTCAGACAGTTCCAATAGAGAGCGATACCGAGACAGGAGAAGCAGATAATACAGAGGACAAGTCAACGCTGGAAGAACTGGAAGAGTTGGCAGGTGTTGAATTTGCAGTTTGGAATATTCAAGCGGCAGGAGTAACAGACACTAATTTTGCACAGGCAATTTATGATTCTATCAGGGCAGATGCTAATAATTTTACGATTGTTGAAAACAGGAAAGAAAGATTGGCCTCAGCAGAGGAAATAATAGAGGCAGGAAGCAAGGAAGGCATTGAGGACATACAATATATATTAAGCTATTTCGCTGGCGCTATAGATGCGGTTAATAAACAGATATCCAGTATTGATGGGATTAGATTGTTGCGTAGGGCAAGAATAATTGATTTGAAAAATAATAACATTGTGAATATCATGCCTATGCAAGGAGCGAATAATGCATATGAAGTTGATGATGAATCCGCTATTACTAAGTACTGGGGAAGTTATGCAAGAAATACCAGAATAAATATAACTGAAAATCCTATTAGAGAATATCCGAGTCAAATGGGCGGTCGGCTTCGAATGGAAGATATAAGTTATTTTATAGACAATAGTTTAGAGTTGCCAACAGAGAAAGTAACTATTTTATTAGGTGATTGTGAATCTAATGGTGTAAGTACAGCGGGATTTGATGCTAATATTAGGTGTGATGGAAAGCCTGTAATAATAACCTTCGCAGGAATTTATTTGGAAAATGTAGATAGTGAAGTAGATTTGGCAGATAAATATGCCAATGAAAGCCTTGGACCTATTTCAATAACAGGAATAAAGAAGTCCGGAGAAGTTATAGTTGGTATTCCAATTCAGGAACGTTCTTATATCAATTGGTGGGGAGTTAACTCGAATTCTTCAAGTGACATGGAAACACCACAAGCAACAACTTTTAAATGGTACAAAAAGTTTCAAATCCAGTTATATACAAAAGTCATAGCAGAATCTGAAACAAAGGGAAAAGTAACGATATCCAAAATTGACAAGGTTGAAAAAAACGGATTGCCAGGTGCGGAATTTACTTTATATCAAAAAGATACTCAAGGTAATGAGCAAGTAAAGGAAGCAAAATTAACAGATAAAGATGGTAAAGTGGTTTTTGATGAGTTAGAACCGGGAGACTATGTTGTGAAAGAAACAAAAGAGCCGGAGGGATACAAAGAACTTACTCCTGAGGAGAGAGAGAAGCAGAAAAAATTATTTACTGTATCGGGTGGCAGTTCTATTCAGGTTACTAGTAAGAGCCCAAATCCAATCACAGTGAATGACGGTTCGGGTGATAAGGTACTTGAAAAACTTGAGAATGGCGCATACATAGCAAGCGGAAGTGCTGCAGAAGATATTGAACTGGTTGTGAACGAAGCTGAAAATAATGAGTTAAGAGACATAAAAGTAGAATGGACGAAGTGTACTGACGGGGAAGAAAGGTCTGAAGTATTCACGACTAAAGAGGCAGCGGAAGAAAAAATTAAAAAAATGACAATTGAGGAGTATAAGAATACAAAGGTAACGGCAACCTTTGAAAATAGGGATGAAAACGCAAGAGAGCTTATTTTTGAGGTTGAGAATGAGCCGAAACTCGGAACTTTAGCAATCAGTAAAAAAGTAGAGAACCCTGAGGATCTAGAAATCCCTGAGAATGAAGAGTTTGATTTTGAAGTTAAGCTTTGGGGAGTAGCCGGTAATGAACTAAAAACAGATTATCCATATCGTATATATACTGGTCCTGATTTTGAAACTATTAAAAAAGAAGGCACGATAACTTCGGGTGGAATCATTAGCTTACAAGATGGTGAAAAAGCAGTCATTGAGAATCTGCCGCTAGGTAAATTTGAAGTGCTAGAACGTTTGAAGGATAATCAAGGATATAATGTTGATAGTGAATTAAGTTATCGTGATGCCGGCGACAATATTTTGAGACAGATTGAGGGAAATGCAAATAAAATCGGAGGCAGTATTGAAGAAGATAAGGATGCTGAGGTTAAAGTAACAAATACAGCTACGAAATATAAGTTGTCTGTTCGCAAAGATGATGCAAAAGGGAATCCACTAGCTGGAGCAGAGTTTACTTTATATTATGAGGATGAATCTGGTTCAGAGAGTATTGATGGTTTGGAAGGTAAATTTAAAGAGCATGACAGAGGTGTAACACAATTAACTGAAGTTTCAGGAGAAGAAGGTCAAAAAGTAAAAGTGGCGGCTGTTACTTTTGAAGAACTTCAATCGGGAAAAACCTACTATCTTGTGGAAACAAAAGTACCAACTGGACATCATAAAATGAAGGATTATGTAAAAATTGAGGTAAAGGGAGGAGAGATTCAGGCAGAAGGAGAGTCCGCAAAACGGGTACCGGGAACAAAAAATGAGTTTTATGTTGTAATCACAAACAAGCTCAACATAACGCTTCCAAAGACGGGAATTGCAGATATCTCATGGTATACGATAATCGGAACGTTGCTAATAACAGGTGCAGCAGTTGCCGGATCGATGGTATATCGCAGAAAAAGAAATTATGAATAAAATATGAGGGGCCAAAGGCAAAAGCTCTAATTAGCCTTATGATTAAAAAAACAGGAAAGGATGGAAACATATGAAGAACAAATTAATGAAAACAGTAACAGTAATGATAGTAGCTTTGGCAATGATAGTTAGTGTATTATCTGTTGGAGCTGCAGACACAAATGGACAAGGTGAAACTTCTGTAGGGGATTCAGTTGTTTTAGGCACAGAGCCAATCAATGGTAAAATTACAGTAACAGGTTTAGCCAAGGGGGATGTTGCATACTTATATAAAGTAATTGATATTGAGTATAATGCTGATACCAATAATGTTACAAAAGAATGGAGCAAAGATGTAGAGCAGTTCGTAGAGAAACATAATTGGGGATCTGTAGAGGAGACATTTGAAAATCAAGAAGGCGGATTTACAGAACTCGCAAAGAAACTTTATGCGGATTTAGTGACAGATATATTTGCATTAACAGGTACGCCAAACTGGATGGCTGTGAAAACAGCAGGAGACAGCGCGGAAGTAGCAAGAGATATGATTGGTATTGAAGCAAATGAAAGCGTTGTTTTTGATGAAAATATTGGTTTGGGACAATATATGGTAATTGTCACCGGTAAGAATGTTTATGCACCGATGACTGCTACTATTGAACCGGAGGTTAATGAAGAGAATCAGTATATCGTATATCCGAACGTAAACATTGTTGCCAAGGCAAGCAATCCGAAATTGGATAAGTCTATTGTTGATGGAACACATGGGACAGAGAATGATTCCGTTGCAATCGGAGATACAGTGGAATTTAGCTTGACAACACAAGTTCCTGCTTTCCCTGTAGAAGCAGTGGATAAAACTTTCAGACTGATTGATACGATGGAGGACGGAATCGTAGGTGCTAACGATATTAAGATTGTCATAGAGAGTACAAAGAGAGTGCTTGAATTAGATAAAGATTATACAGTGGCTTATTATAATGCAGATGGTCAAACAACAGAGCCAGAGAATGCAAGTAAATTTAAAATTGATCTTTTAATTAATAACTGTCCGGACGTTAATGGACAGACAATTACGGTAACTTATAACTCAGAAGTGACAGCTGAGATTGTACCAGGAACAGCAGAAGTAAATAAGGTTACTTTAATATGGCCAAAGAATGTTTGGGAAGCCATTGATAAAAAAGTCCCAGAAAATACAGAGCCAGAAGATACAGATGAATATAATAAGCTTGAAGATCAGGTAAAAGTATATACATATGGGCTTAAAATTTTAAAGACAGACGGAAAGGATCCTCTTAAAGGAGCTGCATTTAAAATCTTAAAAGGTTCTGAAAAAGGACCAGAAGTAGATTTTGTTATGAAAGAGAAAGGTAGTTACCGTGTGGCAGAACCTGGAGAAGAGTCAGTGCATACAGATTTGCAGTGTAATGACAAAGCAGAATTGACATTGGCCGGTTTGGATGAAGGAACATATTACATTGTAGAGACAGTAGTTCCAAGTGGATATGTTCAGGCAAAACCGCAGAAAATAACTATTACAGATAAAGCAGATACAGATGAATTAACTGGTAAGGCTCAGGAGAGTAATGAGGATAATGCTTATGCGGATGCAACTTTTGTAAATAAGAAAGGTTTCAACCTTCCTAAAACTGGTGGTGCTGGTACAGCAATCTTTACTCTCATTGGTGTTGCACTGATGGGTGGAGCACTTCTGTTAGTTGTTCGTATGAGAAAAGCAAACGGAGCAAAATAATTGGAAAATGAATTTAAGATAATTTCTTAAAAGCAGGAGAGAAAGCTGCAATCATCGCAGCTTTCTTTTCGCAATCTTGAACTTTTTCAGAAGAGGGGAATAAAGATGGAGAAGGGAACAGGGATAAAGAAACATCTTCCGGTTATTTTGATTGTGTTGATGTTTTTGGTTGGGGCAGGAATCTTTTTGTATCCGAATTTTAGCAACTGGTATTACGAGAAACACCAGGGAGAGATAATTCAGGAGTATGGCGAAGTGATCGAGGAGATTTCGCCGGAAGAATTAGAGGCAGAAAAGGAAGCGGTAAGGGAGTTTAACCGTAGTCTTTTGGAAAATCAGGTGGTTCTGACTGACCCATTTGATGCGAGTCAGTTAGATAAGAATCTTGGTGATTATAATGAATATCTGGCGCAGGACGAGGTAATGGCGTATATAGATATTCCAAAGATAGATGTGTACCTGCCGATTTATCATGGTACGGACAAAGATACATTGGAGAAAGGAATCGGGCATCTGGCGAATACATCTTTTCCGATGGGAGGAGAGGGAACCCATTGCGTCTTGTCCGGTCATACCGGACTTCCAACGGCATTGTTATTCACGAATTTGGATAAAATGCAAAAAGAAGATCAATTTTATATCCACGTATTGGATGAGGTGCTTGCATATGAGACGGATTTGATTTCCATTGTGGAACCGGATGATATCAGTGACTTGAATATTGAAACAGATAAAGATTATGTTACATTGGTAACTTGTACGCCGTATGGACAAAATACTCACAGACTTCTTGTACGCGGACATAGGATTCCATATGTGGAAGAGGATGTTAAAAAGGAACAGGCGCAAAAGAGTGAGAGAGGATTTTGGGATAGACTGGTAGATTTTTGGAAGCATAGAAGTCTGCCGATTTGGGTAATCATTGTAGTGATTGCTTCTGCAATCTTATGTGTACTTTTAATCAGTCCTTTGACATTTGGTAAGAAAAAGGAAAGGAATGAGGAGGAACGGGAGACACAAAAAGAGAAGAAGCAGCGGGTGGCAGCTGAAGCGAGAAAGAAACGCAAAGAGGCAGCAGAGGCTCGTAAAAGAGAGGAATCCAAGGAGAGGGAAAATCTTCAGGAGTTGGAGAGACTTCGTAAGTTAAAGAGACTTCAGGAACTGGAAAGCCTTCGCAAGCTGGAAGAGTCAAAGAAGAAAAAACAGGTTCCGAAGAAAGAAAAGAAAGTAAAAGAAAAGAGAATAAAAGAGAAGGTAGAACGGCAAAAGGAAAAACGACAGGTTGAAAAACAGCAGCAATTGCTTGCAAGAAAAGAAAGAATAGATCACCGGAAAGAAAAATTGTCTAATGAGAGAAAGCAAAGGCAGCTTGGAAGGGAAGAAAGAATCAATCGCCAAAGAGAAAAACTCTTGAATGAGAAAAAATTGCGCCAGCTTTCAAGTAAGGAAAGAATTGACCGACAAAAAGAAAAGAGATATGAAGAGAAGAAGCAGCGTGAGCGGATGAGAAGGAGAAGACTTGGAAGAGCGTATGCAAAGAGAAGACGAAGGAGAAGAAGATGAGAAAAGTAGTCACATGCTTGGCAGTTATTTTGTTCTTGGCAGGGTTAGGTGTTTTCTTATATCCATGGATCACGGAGGTTATATCAGACATCGAGGCAGATAAGGCGATTGCAAAATTTCAGATGATTGCAGAGGAAAAGGATGAATTTTCCAAGTTGTATGAGGCAATGAAGGAGTACAATCAGGAGATTTATAGGAATCGGCAAAGTGGATTATCTGACCAATTGTCTTATCAGACGCCGAGTTTTGACCTTACGAAGTGGGGGTTGGAAGACAATGTGGTCGGCTATATCACGATTCCGAAGATGGAAGTGGAGCTTCCAATCTATCTGGGTGCCAGCGAGGAGAATATGAAGCATGGGGCGGTGCATTTGTCACAGACATCTCTTCCAATCGGAGGCAATAATACGAACTGTGTTATCGCGGCACATCGTGGGTATAGAGGAGCCCCTTTTTTTCGGGAGATACAGCTGCTGGAAGAAGGCGATGAGATTTTGATTACAAATCTATGGGAAACACTTGTGTACGAAGTGGAGCACACGGAGGTCATTATGCCTGATGAAAGTGATAAGATTATGATACAGGAAGGACGGGAACTTCTGACTTTGACGACGTGTCATCCATATACAGAGAATACATACAGGTATATCGTGTATGCAAAAAGGAAAAGCACCAATCCTTAGAAATATCATATCTTATAATCAAAAAGGTGTTTTTATGCAGTCTGTAAAACAGAAGATTCATTATTGGTGTCAGGATACGATTATCCATCAATATCTGGGTCAGGGAATTACAGCCGCAGTCTTAGATACAGGGATAGCGCCACATTTTGATTTCGCAGGGCGTATCATTGCATTTCAGGATATGGTAAATGGCAGGAGCAGGATTTATGATGACAGCGGTCATGGAACTCATGTGTGTGGGATACTTGCCGGGGATGGAGGTTTATCTGGCGGTGTGATGAGTGGAATAGCGCCAAAGTGTAATCTGGTTGTGATGAAAGTTTTGGATGAAAGAGGAGATGGCAATGTCTCTCATGTGTTAAAAGCAATAGACTGGATAGTAAAGTATAAGGAGCGGTATCGTATTCGTATTGTGAACATTTCCGTGGGTACATTGCCGCATAGACAGAGTAAGGCAGAAAAAGAATTGCTGCAAGGCGTGGAACGATTGTGGGATGAAGGTCTTGTTGTGGTGACGGCGGCAGGGAATTATGGGCCTGCAAAAGGGAGTATTACGGTGCCGGGAAACAGCCCTAAGGTGATTACGGTAGGCTCATCGGATGACCAGATACCTTTGCTGACAAAGGGAACCAGAAAGAATTATTCGGGAAGAGGACCAACCAGAGAATGTATATGTAAGCCGGAAGTAGTGGCTCCGGGGTCAAATATATGGTCTTGTAATGCATTTTATGTGCAAAAACATAGAAATGCTTATGTTCGTAAAAGCGGAACATCTATGTCTACTCCGATTGTTTCGGGTGCAATCGCGTGCATGCTTTCAAAGTACCCGGATATGTCGAATGTCGAGGTGAAGTTAAGACTTTGGGAGTGCAGCGATGACGTTGGGATGGATTATTGTGTACAAGGCTGGGGGCAGGTAAATGTAGAGCGTCTGCTGACGGTATAGAGATTATGAAGAAAAATCAATATGAGATAGAAAGTGGTGCGAGGTGATAAGTTGATTCATCCGCACCACTTTTTAGATATAGGAAAGTAATTAAGCGTCGATTTCTGCAAAGTCAATCCACAAATCATCATAGATATTGACTTTTATTTTATCTTGGAAAGTATAGAGAGCTACTTCGAACTTGCTTTCTTCCAGATGATACACAAGCACAGTGCAATTTATAGGGTTTACAATCCAATATTCCCGAACTTTTGCATCAGCATAAAGATTGAGTTTTCTTATATAGTCATGACTGGAATTGCCAGGGGAGACGATTTCAATAATCCAATCCGGCGCACCAGAGCAGCCCCTTTCTGTGAGTTTACTGTGGTCACATATAACACTTATATCAGGCTCAACAATGGTTCTTCTCTCTTCCCACAATTTGACAGCAAATGGGGCAGGATACATCTTGCAGGAGCCGCTTTTGAATTTAATGTATTGATGTATTGCGGCATGTAATTCACTTAATATTTCCTGATGAATCCGGCTGGGAGCAGTCTGGTAATAGATTTGGCCGTCTATCAGTTCGGCTCGGATATCTTCCGGAAGAGCGTAATAGTCAGCTTCTGTGTAAATCTGTTTTTGTGGTATTGCCATAATAACACATCCTTTCTGTGATAGAATTGCCGTTTGAATAATATTCATGCTTAATTACATTTTAGTTTAAGTGATGCTTTTGGAAATGTCAATCAATCACTTAAGGTTTGTATGTGAAGAAATAAGTAAAGTGTAAAGAAAAAATACTTGACATCTTTGGCCCTTTGTTATATGATACCAAAGGTGATAAAAATGAACGAAATCTTAGAGCAGTCTTTATTATATGATTTTTATGGCGAACTTTTGACTGCGCATCAGAAAGAAATATACGAACAGTTTATATTGGAAGATTTGTCCTTGAGTGAGATTGCCGAAGAAGCGGGCATAAGCAGACAGGGCGTTCATGATCTGATCAAGCGTTGCAATAAGATTTTGGAAGGTTATGAGAAGAAGCTTCATTTGGTGGAGAAGTTTCTTATAATCAAAGGAAAAGTAGAAAAGATAGATGAGTTACTGGCACAGCATAATGCAAAGAATAGTGAAGTAACATTAAAAGAGATTAGACAAATCTCAAAAGAAATTATTGAGGAGTTATAGTATGGCGTTTGACAGCTTAACCGAAAAACTTCAAAATGTATTTAAAAACCTGCGGAGTAAAGGACGTCTGACAGAAGAAGATGTAAAAGTTGCGCTTAAGGAAGTTAAGATGGCGCTTTTGGAAGCGGACGTTAATTTCAAAGTGGTAAAGAACTTTGTAAAGGATGTGCAGGAGCGATCAGTCGGTCAGGATGTGATGAATGGTCTGAATCCGGGACAGATGGTAATCAAGATTGTAAATGACGAGTTGATTAAATTGATGGGTTCCGAGACAACGGAGATTGAGCTGCAGCCTGGAAAGGCAACGACGGTCATCATGATGGCTGGTCTTCAGGGGGCAGGTAAGACGACAACGACCGCAAAGCTTGCAGGGAAGTTTAAGTTAAAAGGAAAAAAACCACTGCTGGTAGCCTGTGACGTATATCGTCCGGCGGCGATCAAGCAGCTTCAGATTAACGGAGAGAAGCAGGGTGTCGAAGTATTCTCTATGGGAGAAAATCATAAACCGTCTGATATCGCGAAAGCGGCGATGGAACATGCGGCAAAGAACGGCAATAACCTTGTGATTCTCGATACAGCCGGTCGTCTTCATATTGATGAAGATATGATGGCAGAGTTACAGCAGATCAAAGAAGCGGTAGAAGTGCATCAGACGATTCTTGTCGTAGATGCCATGACCGGTCAGGATGCAGTAAATGTAGCAAGCAATTTTAATGAAAAAATCGGTATTGACGGTGTTATCGTTACCAAGTTAGACGGTGATACCCGAGGCGGTGCGGCACTTTCCATTAAGGCAGTTACCGGAAGACCGATTCTCTATATTGGTATGGGAGAGAAGCTTTCCGATTTGGAGCAGTTTTATCCGGATAGGATGGCATCTAGAATCCTTGGTATGGGCGATGTCCTCACCCTGATTGAAAAAGCAGGTGCGGAGATTGACGAAGAAAAGGCAAGGGCGATGACCCAGAAGTTAAAGAAGGCGCAGTTCGACTTTGACGATTATCTGGAAAGTGTCAGACAGATGAAAAAGCTTGGAGGTCTGTCCAGTATCATTGGTATGATGCCGGGGATGGGAGATAAGCTTAATCAGATTGATACAGACCAGGGAGAGAAACAGATGGCGCGCATGGAGGCGATAATTTATTCTATGACGCCGGCGGAACGTCAGAATCCGAATCTTCTCAATCCTTCCAGAAAGCACCGTATCGCAAAGGGTGCAGGAGTAGATATCGCAGAAGTGAATCGGATGGTGAAGCAGTTTGAGCAATCCAGGAAGATGATGAAGCAGCTTCCGGGGATGATGGGAAAATCGGGTAAAAAGGGTTTATTTAAATTTCCTTTTTAAATAGAAACTACGAAGTTTAAGGAGGTGAAATGAGATGGCAGTAAAAATCAGATTAAAAAGAATGGGACAGAAAAAAGCTCCTTTCTATAGAATCGTTGTAGCTGATGCAAGATCTCCAAGAGATGGTAAATTCATCGAGGAAATCGGAACATATGATCCGAACCAGAACCCAAGCATGTTCAAGGTAGATGAAGAAGCAGCTAAAAAATGGTTAAACAATGGTGCACAGCCTACAGAGGTAGTTGGCAAAATCTTTAAAGCAGCTGGTATTGAAAAATAATTCTGCGGTCGCTAAATAAAAGAGTGTTGACTGGCTTGGAGGTGTCACATGAGAGAATTAGTTGAAGTAATTGCAAAAGCTTTGGTAGACAATCCGGAGAGCGTTGTTGTGACTGAAAAATCAGAAGGTAAGACAACCGTAGTCGAGGTGCACGTGGCAGATTCTGACATGGGTAAGGTGATTGGCAAACAAGGCCGTATCGCTAAAGCAATCCGTGCTGTCGTGAAAGCAGCAGCAGCTAAGGAAGACAAAAAAGTTGTGGTAGATATACTGCAGTAACAAGCAAACGTAAGCGTGTCGGAAGGCATTCTTACGTTTATCTTTTATTATGAGGAGAAACTGTATGGAAACAAGGTTACAGGTAGGCGTGATATCTTCCACCCACGGTATTCGCGGGGAAGTGAAGGTATTTCCGACAACAGATGACGCACAGCGTTTTAAAAAATTGAAAAAAGTTATTTTGGATACCGGAAGAGAAGAACTTTCTTTGGAAATCCAAGGTGTGAAATTTTTTAGACAATTTGTGATTTTGAAATTCAAAGGAATCGACAATATCAATGATATTGAAAAATATAAAGGAAAGAGCCTTTTCGTAGAACGTAAAGATGCTGTTCCGCTTGAAGAAGATGAGTATTATATTGCAGATATGATTGGCATGAAGGTTATGACAGATGAAGGAGAAGAATTCGGAGCTTTGAAAGATGTTATGGAGACGGGCGCCAATGATGTGTATGTGATCGAGATGAAGGATGGAAAAGAAGTACTGATTCCCGCAATCAAACAATGCGTTTTAGACATTGATGTGGAGAAGATGTGCATGACAATACATGTGATGGAGGGGCTTTTGTAATGCATTTTCATATTATGACATTATTTCCGGAGATGGTAATGAACGGCTTGAATACGAGTATTATCGGAAGAGCGGCTGATAAAGGCTTGTTATCGATTGAGGCGATCAATATCCGGGATTATGCGTTTAACAAGCACCAAAGCGTAGACGATTATCCGTATGGCGGCGGAGCAGGAATGCTGATGCAGGCAGAGCCGGTATATCAGGCGTACAAAGCCATCGAAGAGAGAATAAACTATGAGCATAAAGGAGACGGAGGCGGATGTGAGGAATATATGCCGAAGAAACCGCGAGTGGTCTATTTGTCTCCGCAGGGGGATGTATTTCATCAGAAAATGGCAGAGGAGCTGGCGCAGGAGGAGGATTTGATTCTTCTTTGCGGTCATTATGAGGGGATCGATGAGCGTGTTTTAGAAGAGATCGTGACGGATTATGTTTCGATTGGAGATTATGTGCTGACAGGTGGGGAACTGCCGGCAATGGTGATGGTAGATGCGATTGCGAGACTGGTTCCGGGAGTGCTGCATAATGATGTGTCTGCGGAGTTTGAGTCTTTCCAGGATAATCTTCTGGAATATCCGCAGTATTCCAGACCGGAAATCTGGCATGAGAAACAAGTGCCGTCGGTACTTCTTTCCGGACATCATGCCAATATTGAAAAATGGAGGCGTGAGCAGTCGGTGATCCGTACCGCAAAGAGAAGACCGGATTTATTAGAGGGAGCGGAACTTACGGAAGACGAAAAACAGTTGGCAAAAGAATTTATAGAAAATGAGGTCAAAAATGCTTAGTTCGAGGTCAAAATAGTGACAGGAAGAGATTTTCGGGTATAATTAATATATTTGGGGAGTAGAGAAATATATGATTATGATAGCAGCGCTGGATGACCAGCAGGAGTGGTTAAAACAAGAAGAAGAGATTACCCGTAAGCATTTTGGAGATGAAGGCTGTAAGTTCGTAGCATATCACAATGTAGACCGGTTTTTGCAGGATTTGGAAAAGGGTATCTGGTTTGATATCTATCTTCTGGATGTCGAGATGCCGGATACGAATGGAATCGGGGTAGCCCGTGAAATTAAAAAGAAAAATTACGAAGCGTTTATTATCTATGTTACGGGGTACATAGAATATGCGATAGAGGCATTTGAGGTAAATGCATACCGTTATATTCCGAAAACGATGCTGAAAGAGAAGCTTGCCTTAGCATATACTTCACTGGAAGAGAAGCTAAGCAAAAGAGAAGAAGGACCATACTATGCGATTGAACTAAATTCCAGGATGGAGCGGATTGCTCAAAAGGACATATATTACTTTCATAAGGAAAAGAAATATGTAGTGATTACGCAAAAAGATGGGATAAGCAGGGTGCGCGCTTCTTTGGATGATGTCTATCGTGCGATGGAAGAGACGAGCTTTGTGCGGATTGATAAAGGATGCATCGTGAATTTGCGGCATATTATGAAGCTGGAAGACCGAAAAGTCAAGATGCGAAATGATGTATACCTTTCGGTTAGCCAGCCGCAGTTAATTAATGTAAAACGAAGAATTGCAGCATACTGGAGGACGACATGTCAATAGAAATATTCTATGAGATTGCCATAGCCCTAAGCATTGGAATGGGATATCTCATTTTTATAGAAATGTTTCCAACAAAAAGATGGGAAACAAAGTGGAGCAGGCTTGCATTTTGGCTTGCTCTTCTTATTATGTGCATCGTAGAGATGAGAATTGTAAAAAAAGTTTATATTTTCAGTCAGGGAATCATCCTATTCCCTATCTTAGAGGCTGCCATTTTGTGGGGATTCTGTAAATGTCAGTACCAAAGCGCATTCTTGTGGATGTGGTTTTATCAAGTGGCGGTTGCTGTAGTAAAATTCCCGGAAATGACATTGAAAAAGTTAATATATCGGAATGATCCAGTCACTTTGCAGAGAAATTTAAGTGTGGAGTCATTGTGGCTTATTTTGGTTTTGGTGTTGATTGTTTATTTGCAAAAGAAGTGGAAGCAGACGGTATACGAAGTCCTGCGAAAGGTTTTGCAAACGGAAAGAAATATTATTTTTGCCTTTTGTGTGCTGGGATGGAGCATGCTTACGATTCTTATTTATGTGGAGCAATGGTATATATCAGAAGGATTGTTGATACTTGAGATTGTGATGTTTGGTATGCTTGGCCTTTTGCTGGAGCGTATATATCGGCATTTTAAGAAGGCAGAGCAGACGAGAAAAGACTTTTCCATGCAGCAGGCGGTGTGGTTGCGTGAGCAGAAAACACTGAAAGATTGGTATGCAAAAGATGCGAAAAAAATGCATGATATTAAGCATATTTTTCTTTATCTGCAAAAATGTATTGAAAAAGAAGAAATGGGAAAAGCAAAAGATTATCTGAAAGGTTATATTAAAGAACTCGAGCAGAACCAAAGAAAAATCTGGACCGGATTTTCCGAGATTGATTTTTCTTTGAATTACTATTATCAGTTGATGCAAGAGCAGGGAATCGAGTTTTTGATTGAGACAGATATCCATCAGATTCCGATAGCGGAAGTGGATATGATGATTATCCTTGGAAATCTTATGGACAATGCCATGACCGCTGCAGCGATGTGTGAACCGGGCAGCCGGCATGTCCATCTGAAAATACAAAATATGAATGAGATGTTTTTGCTTCAGATAGAAAATACAAGTAGTGAGATTCCAAAGAAGCAGGGGGAACGATTCCTGACATCGAAGCAAGAAAAAGAATATCACGGATGGGGAACGGAGAATGTGAAAGAGCTTGTGAAGAAATACGAAGGGGAGATTCATTACCAGTATACGAAGAAGCGTTTTCAGGTGGAAATCATCGTCTATAGCGTGGAAAGAAAATGAGGTCAAAAATGTAGAGATAAGGGTCATGTTCGCTTAATTTCGATAAAAGTTGTTATAATGACAGAAAACTTTGGGACGTGCAGAATGTAAAGGAGGAATGAAGTATGCGTAAGAAACAACTATTGAAATTAGGACATGGTAAAAAAGGAAGAGTGATTAAAGGAGCGGTACTTAGCTTGATGATTGTCGGAATGTGCGCAGGAGGAGTGTCGGCAGCAGGGAATATACAGGATACAGAGTACTCTGAATATTCTACAAAGGGAATATATACAGACCAGAGAGAAAAATTAGATTATACTTCCGCATATATCAAGCATGAAGGTCAGGTAGCTATAAATGTAGAGGTCCATAGTGAAGGGAAGAATTATTCAGCAAATGGTGGTTCCTATGCGGTACAAGCGGGGCAGGCAAGATATCTTCCGAATTATGTAAAAGAAAAAAGTAATTCTAGATATTGTAGATTGTTTTTAAGGCAACAAGCATCTTCCGCGTATACGCTTTGGGGTGTTTGGAGCCCAGATAGTGTGTAGAATTAAAATGTGAAATGACCAAATGAAAGACAGAAAGTAGAATGAATCAGAGAAATTTTTCTCTGATTCATTCGTGATTGAGGGCGAAGAAAATGAAGAAAAAGATTATTTCATTAATCAGTATGTGCTTGGTGCTGGGATTAGTGGCTGTTAGTGCGAAATATTTTCGTGGCGGCAGTAGAGCAGGTACAACGAATAACTATAAACAAGATTCAGAGAAACAGGAAGTGACAGGAAATAAATACCAGGAAGGGGAACCCGATGAAACTTCAAAAGAGTTTGCAAGACAGTTAGAAAAAGCAATGAAAAAGGTTTATCAAACAGAAACAGGAGATTTCGGGGAATTTGTAAAGGAAAAACAAAAAGAAAATCCCTTGAAAATAGACTCTGAAAAAGTTGTGTCGATAGGGAAAGAAGTATATTCTGGAGTTCTTTCTTATAAAGTGAATGCATGGGAAATTACAAAGGATAATCAAGGATATGAGATACCAAAAGGAATGACGTCTCTTGAAGAAAGGTATGGGGTGATGCAGGATAAGAAGGGAACTATCACAAATGGTTATTCTTTTATTATGGTAGATATGACAGCAAAAAATTTGTTGAAAGAGGAAGTTACAGAGTATGTTTGGGGGAATTTAAGATTAAAGCAGTTAGGAAAAGAAGAGATTGATATATGGGGAAGCGGTGAAATAATTTATTTTGGAGAGGCAGTTCCAAGAGAGCATACGAAAAACTATAGTATGGAAACGATACCTGGAAAGGAGGAAAAGAGAATTACACTCATATTTCTTCAAAAGGATCAGTTGTTGGAGGAAGGACAATTATATATAGAAATTAATCCCACGGGTACAACGCCAATTAATAGTTCTTACCGCTGGATTGTGTTAAAGTGATATTATATGAGTAGTAGGAGGGAAGAGAATGAAGAAATTTATATTTGGCGTGACAGGCATTTTGATGATGGTTATCACGGTGTTGGGCTATCGAAACATAAATAAGCTTTTTCCGGAAAATAAAATTACGAAAGTGCCCTTAGGATCACAGATAGAATATCAGGAAGATATCTATGTTTCCGTTCTGGAAAAAGAGATTTTAAGTAAGAAAAAAAGCGAAGAATTATATGAGGAAACTATGTATAATGTTCCTTTTGAATCTCGGGTTTTGAAAGTGGTATTGGAATTAGAGAATCGGGGGCAAGAGAAAAGAGAAGTTATTTTATCGGATTTGAACATGGAAAGTAAAGGCATGGGTAATGGGGTTTCTCCAGAGTATACGGGGATTTTAGGTGGCGAGGAGACCATTTGGGTGGAATTAGAACCGGGTGAGCGCAAACAGAAAATAATCGGGTATGATATTTTATCGAATCAAATAAATAAAAAAGAGTGGAAAGAAATAGAAGAAAGAAAGTTCTATCTGACCTTTGCTCTGTATCCTGAAAAGAAGATGTTGGAATTGGAATAGGGGGGAGCGGTTTATGAAACAGATTTTGAAAGCGGAATTGAGTAGAGCAATTAGGAATAAGGGGATGCTCCTGGCATTGATGATAGGAATTGGAATTGCACTTGTGCATGCCGTGCATGTGATGCTCCCGGCATATCACGTGAACCTTGCAATCGACTTTGAAAGATATCCGATTCTTTATCCGGCGATTGTGGCGGACACCTGGCTTGCCGGGAATGAATTTGCATTGGAGTCATTTTTATATTTTCTGGTGTTGCCTTTGGTTGCAGTCCTTCCGTTTGGCACTTCGTATTTTTCTGATAAGGAGAATGGATTCTTAAAGAGTTTATATATGCGAGTGTCCAGAAAAGACTATTTGCTGGCAAAATATACGGCGGCATTTGTATCAGGAGGGATTGCAAGCGTCGTGCCTTTAATTGTGAATCTGTTATGTGCGCTCACATTGTTGCCAAATCTGCGTCCGGAAATTGTAATGCCACATAACATAATTAGTGCTGCAAATTTATTTTATAAAATATATTATGCGACTCCGATGCTCTATATTTTTATTTTCTTGTGTATTGATTTTATGGCAGGAGGAATTTTTGCCTGTATAGCTTTGGCCTGCAGTTACTTATCGGATTACAAGATTATCATTGCCATCTGTCCGTTTTTTATACAATTGATTCTGCATGTCGGGAGTTCCATGCTGATGAAATTGGATTATTCCAGTGTATATTTTTTGGAGGCGGGTTATGGGATACGAGCGCCGCTGGTAGCAATTCTATGCATGATTCTGGGATTAGGCTTGTCGTTTGCCGTGTTTGTAAAAAAAGGGGAGAAAGAGGATGTTTTCTAAAGAGAAATTTGTGAAAAAGAAGTTTTTGGATGGAAAACAGGTAGTTTTTGAGGTGCTTGACGGACTTCGTGCGAGAAAGAAGACGTTAGTGTTATTTAGTGTGTGGTGTCTTTTGAGTATCATATGGTGTGTTGTTGAACTGAAAAAGCGATATGACTTTTATCATGCAGAACTCAGCGTGGCAGATGTTTTAGTGTTGCTGCAGCATCCGGGGCGTCTCGGAATGTTTATCTTTCCATTTGCCATGTTGATTGTTTTAAAATGTAAGCCAAAGAAGATTGATATGCAGATTTTGCTTCGTTATGGCAGTAAGAGAAAGTTTCTGGCAAGGCAGATGAAGGAGAGTATTCTCTATGCGATGCTCTTGGCAGTGAGTGTAATGGGAATGGGCATTGCGGTATCCTGTTGTCTGGGACTGCCATTGATTAACTGGAACAGTATAGACAGTATTTTCTTTTCGGAAGCAAAATTTCTGGTGGAGGAGCATTTCGCGACGGTGGCTGTTGTTATATTTGTGATGGACGTATTGAAATTTCTGATGGATTTTCTAATCATGGATTTACTTTTGTGGAACCAGAGGTTTATGCTCATTTTGTGGGTGGTAGTGATAGTGGAAGCGGGCATTGAAAGCATTGGGGAGAATGTACGGGTATTTCACAGCTTGTTTTCCATTCAGTATGAGTTGTGGGGCATCTGGTGGACACATGGATTGGTTATTGTGTCAGGAATCGTTATCTGCATTGCCTTACATCTTTTGGGGATATGGAGTATTCGCAAGAGAGATATTTTTGGATAGGAGGGGCGGCGTATGAAATGTGTATATGGAAGAAAAGAGAGCTTTCAGTGGAAGAAATATATTCCGGCTGTGGTTTTGATTTTTCTGCATTGTTATATGTTTGGGCAGCGTATGAATATACAGATGGAGTTAGCAGGAGAGATACAACCGCTATGTGTGGGGGATTATATTGCAGATTTTTATCGCGGAGTATTTCCTTTTCTCGGGAGAACAGAAGGAGAACCATTCAATATTCCACCGGTCTGGTCGCTGTATCTGATTTATTTTTTTGCGATCATCGCCTATAGATACAGCCGAACCTATCGCCAAAGCGAGTATCAATATGTGATTCGCCGGATAACGAGGAATCGCTGGTGGCTGTATCAAAGTATGATGCTTGTGCTGGAAAGTGTTGTGTATGTGCTGGTATCGGCATTGGCATTTATCATTTACGGAATTGCTTCCGGAGCGAAACTTACGGGAATTAGCAGGCAGATCCAGATGGAGTGGAATGGATTAGATTTTTGGGGGATAAGTGGATTCGGACTTTGGAAAGAGACGATATTTATGACGGCGCTGGTTTTGCTGGCGATTGGCACGCTGCAATACGTGGTGTCGATGAGTGGAAATGCGCTTCTTGGAATGTTTGTATCGGTAGCAGTTTTGGTGAGTTCGGTGTTCTGGATGCATCCACTGCTTCCGGGAAATTATCTGATGCTTCTTAGAAATGAGGCGAGGATGCCAGGTGGTGTGCAGGTGAATACGGGAATCATGCTTTGTGTGATTATAAGTGTCGTTTGCTTTTTTGCAGGAAGATATATATTGAAGCGAAAGGATTTATTTTGATATGGAAACGTATAGATGGAAATATGTGTTTTTGCGAGGGAAGGAGAGAGAAGGATGTTTTTGGAGATAAAAGATATCAGTAAAAAAATCGGTGAAGACTATGTACTGAGAGAGATTAACTTAAGTATGGATAAGGGGAGAATCTATGGCTTACAAGGAAAAAATGGATGCGGAAAATCTATGTTGATGCGCGTAATCTGTGGTCTTGTATTGCCAACAGAAGGAAAGGTTATCATCGATGGGGAGGAACTTGGAAAAGACATTTCTTTTCCAAGGAGTATCGGGGTGTTGATTGAAAAGCCGGGATTTTTGGATTCTTACAGTGGGTATCAGAATCTGAAGATGCTTGCCTCGATTCAAGGGCGTGTTGAAGAAGAGGGGATTCTTAAGGCGATACAACGCGTTGGTTTAGAAGATGTGATGCATAAAAAATACAGAAAGTACTCTCTTGGCATGAAGCAAAAGTTGGGGATTGCAGCGGCGATTTTGGAAAGACCGGATATTGTTATCTTAGATGAGCCTGCGAATGCCCTGGATGAGAAAAGTGAGGAGAAGCTTTGGAAGATTGTGAGGGAAGAAAAAGAGCGAGGGGCGCTTGTGATTGTATCTTGCCATACATCAGAGATTCTCGAGACGGTTACGGATCAGATTTTCCGAATGGATGGAGGAAAAATAAAAGGATAAACGAGATGGGAAAGTTTCTCTTGAAGAATTATAAAACAATAAAAGACTTGCATTCAAGCGTCAGTTATGATAGAATATCAGCGTTGTGAGAAGAAAGATGGTCCTCTGGTACCAAAATTGAGTATTAAGAACGTCGAGAATATAAGGAGGCACACAATGAACGATATTATTAAAGCGATTGAAGCAGAGCAGTTAAAAGCAGAAGTACCTCAGTTTAACGTAGGTGATACAGTAAGAGTTCACGCTATGATTAAAGAAGGAAACCGTGAAAGAATCCAGGTTTTTGAAGGTACGGTTCTTAAAAAACAAGGTGGAAGCACGAGAGCTACTTTTACAGTAAGAAAGAGCTCTAACGGAATCGGCGTAGAGAAGACATGGCCGTTACATTCCCCACACGTTGTAAAAGTTGACGTGATTAGAAGAGGTAAAGTAAGAAGAGCAAAACTTAACTACTTACGTGATCGTGTTGGTAAAGCTGCTAAGGTCAAAGAATTAGTAAAATAGTAGAATGAGGAAAGGGACAAGTACATAATGTATATTGTCCCTTTTTAAAACGTATCTGCATGGCGAGGGAGTCAAATGAAGATGGAGCTGCGGTTTCGCAAAGATAGGGATAGAAGCAGAAAGTATGAGGCAGCCATGAAAGCAATCGGAGGTTGGGTGCTTCGAATTGCGGTGGTGTGCGTGTTAGCATTTGGGGTTGTATGGTATCTGGGGCAGTGGAGGAGCGTAGTAGGTGATTCCATGAACCCAGTTTTACATAATGGAGATATTGTACTCGTGAATCAGATCGTCTATGACGCAAGCAATCCAAAGAGAGGCGATGTGATTGTATTTAGACCGGATGGAAACGAGGATTTGCATGTGTATATGAAGCGGATTGTCGGACTTCCGGGGGAGACAATTCAGATTAAAGATGGTAAACTATATATAGATGGTAAGGAATTAGAAGAAGAATATAAGACGACAGCGATTGAGGATGCCGGTGTAGCAGCGGAAGAAATTAAGTTAAAAAAGGATGAGTATTTTGTCCTTGGGGATAACCGTATGGCAAGTGAGGACAGCCGCAGCCAAGAAGTTGGCAATGTGAAGAAGACGGATATAGAAGGAAAGGCGTGGTTTGTCATTTCTCCGAAGGAGCATGTCGGATTTTTAAAATAATAAGGAGCAAAAGTATGCATTTTCAATGGTATCCTGGTCATATGACGAAGGCGAAGCGTATGATGCAGGAGAATATAAAATTAATTGATCTGGTGATTGAGCTTGTGGATGCGAGAATTCCTATGAGCAGCAGGAATCCGGATATTGATGAGTTAGGAAAGAACAAGGCGAGATTGATTTTGCTTAATAAATCAGATCTTGCAGAGGATAGATGGAATGATGCCTGGGCGGAATTTTTTAAACAAAAAGGTTATGCCGTGGTGAAGGTGAATTCCAAAAAAGGCGGTGGGATGAAATCTATTCAGAATGTGATCCAGGAAGCCTGTAAAGAGAAAATCGAGCGTGACAGAAAGCGTGGAATATTGAATCGTCCGGTGCGTGCCATGGTCGTGGGAATACCAAATGTCGGAAAATCCACATTTATTAACAGTCTGGCTGGGAAAGCCTGCGCGAAAACAGGGAATAAACCTGGCGTGACAAAGGGAAAACAGTGGATTCGTCTGAATAAGAACGTAGAACTTTTGGATACACCGGGGATTCTATGGCCGAAGTTTGAAGATCAAATGGTGGGACAGCGGCTGGCATTTATCGGTTCGATCAAGGATGAAATCCTGAATATAGAAGAGCTTTCTGCTGAAATGATCACATTTATGCGAGAATATTATCCGGGTGTACTTGCAGAAAAATATGCAATTACGGAAGAGGAAGATTCGTATGCGACTTTGAGTGAGATTGCGAGGAGCAGGCACTGCCTGGTGCGCGGAAATGAATTGGATACGGAAAAAGCCGCCGCACTTTTTGTGGATGATTTCCGTAATGGAAGGCTTGGAAGGATTACGTTGGAGTTCCCGGAACAATATTGTTAAGAATAGAAGATTAAGAAGGTAAAGACTATGGATGAGATAAAAGAGAAAAGTTTGACCAAAGAGATATTAGGTTGGGTCGTATATATTGTAATCGTAATCATACTTACGTATTTGGTTATTACGTTTGTAGGCGTGAGAACGAAGGTAGAAGGACGTTCCATGGAGAATACGCTTCATGACGGTGATAATCTGATTGTAGATAAGCTTTCTTACAGATTCCGCGATCCAAAAAGATATGAGATCATTGTTTTCCCATACAAATATCAGGAAGATGTGTACTATATCAAGCGAATCATCGGACTTCCAGGAGAAACAGTACAGGTAATTGACGGTTATGTGTATATTGATGATGAGAAGCTAGATGAGGATTACGGCAAAGAAGTTATGGAAACATCGGGGATTGCGCAAGAGCCAATTAAGCTTGGTGAGGATGAGTATTTTGTCCTTGGAGATAACCGTAACCACAGCGCAGACAGCCGTGACGCAAGTGTAGGAGTACTGAAGCGGGAAGATTTGGTAGGAAGAGCATGGGTGCGTATCTGGCCGTTGGACAGCATAGGAGTGGTCAAGCATGATTAGAGAAAACAGTAAGAGAAAAAGTATCAGCGAGATAAAACAGGAATTGGAGCAGGCTGACATCGAAAGCAGGAAAGAGTTGTTAGAGATTTATAAGGAAGACTCAAGGGCTGGCGTTGTCAGCCTTCTTGCAAAATACAGGAAGCAGGAGCAAAAACTGCGGGAGGAACGAGAACGCCTGTTTCGTATGAGTAGTTATGAGCGCGAATACCGTGATTTTTCCTATATATGCGGTATTGATGAGGTAGGGCGTGGTCCGCTTGCGGGTCCGGTCGTAGCGGCAGCGGTAATCCTGCCAAAAGACTGCGAGATTTTGTATATCAATGACTCGAAGAAATTAAGTGAAGCAAAACGAGAAGCCCTGTACGATGAGATTATGGAAAAAGCGGTGGCAGTTGGCGTCGGGATGGTTAGTCCGGCAAGAATTGATGAGATTAACATTCTCCAGGCAACCTACGAGGCAATGCGCCAGGCGATTGGCAAGCTTTCAATACAGCCGGATGTACTTTTGAACGATGCGGTGACGATTCCGGGGGTTGCGATTCGTCAGGTGCCGATTATCAAAGGTGATGCCAAAAGCGTGTCGATTGCAGCGGCAAGTATTATCGCAAAGGTGACGAGAGACAGGTTGATGAGGGAATATGAGGAAATCTTGCCTGGATATGGATTCGCTTCGAATAAGGGATATGGTTCCGGGGAGCATATTGCGGCATTGAAAAAACTTGGACCAACACCGATTCACAGACAAAGCTTTATCGGTAATTTTGTTTTATAAATGGTTTGCGGCGAATGAAAATAAATGAGATATCCAGGTAAGCGCATCTGGAAAATGATTGGAAAATGAAGCAGAATAGAAGAAGAACAGGGATGTCCTATGAACAAAGGGCAGGTGGATATCTGCAGGAGCAAGGATATGAGATTTTAGAGTATAATTATCATTGTCCAAGCGGTGAAGTGGATATCATAGCAAGGAAGGATGGCTGTATTGTTTTTTGTGAGGTGAAATACAGGAAGACGGCTGGATGCGGACATCCGCTGGAGACAATCACACGCAAGAAGCAGCTGGCATTGTCTTCTTGTGCAAGGTATTATCTGGCTGTACATCAGATGATGCAGGTACCTTGCAGATTCGATGTGATTGGATTTTTAGGGGAAGAAATTATATGGATTCAGGATGCATTTGCATATCAGGGGAGACTAAAATGGTGAATTTAAAATATAAAGGGGAAGTAAAGGTTCCAAGGTTAGAAGAAAAAGAAGGAGTGCCGGTGCTAGTCTATCCGTTACTGGAACGAATTGGCATAGTGAAGCATGGATTTTCTACGCGACTTGGCGGAGTGAGTAAAGAGCATCTGTCATCGATGAATTTAAGTTTTACCCGCGGGGATGAAGAGACTGCGGTAGAGGAGAATTACCGCAGGATGGCAAAGGCGCTTGGAATCGAAGAGGCGGCATTTACTTTTTCCCAGCAGACGCATACGACGAATGTGCGTGTGGTAACCAAAGCAGACAGGGGAAAGGGACTCGTAAGGCAACTGGATTACGCGGATGTAGATGGGCTTATTACAAATGAGCCGGGGATATGTCTTACGACGTTTTATGCAGACTGTGTGCCGTTATTTTTTGTAGATCCGGTAAAAAGGGTGATCGGCTTGTCACATTCCGGATGGCGGGGAACGGTCAACAGGATGGGGAAGGTTACGGTTGAAAAGATGGCAGAAGTATATGGCAGCAAACCGGAAGATATTTATGCGGCAATCGGCCCGTCTATCTGCCAGGACTGCTATGAAGTCAGTGAAGACGTCATTGAAGAATTTCGTGAAAATTTTGCAGAGGAATATTGGAACGAATTATTCTATGCGAAAGAAAACGGAAAGTATCAGCTTGATCTGTGGAAGGCAAATGAAGTTGTGTTAAGAGAGGCAGGAATCTTAAGGGAACATCTGGAAGTGACGGCACTTTGTACGTGCTGTAACCCGGATATCTTGTTCTCACATAGGGCGTCTTGCGGGAAACGCGGCAATCTGGCGGCATTTTTGATGCTGCAATAGATTTGTGATAGAGTTTGGATGGATGAAAATGCTGGAGGGATACAAAAAGAAGGAGGTATTAGATGCAATATTGGGGAATATTACTTTCAAATGAAACAGGAACTATGGATACGCTGGAAGCTACCAAGGAAAGCGTAGTGGAGACGGCGGCTGAGGTTACGAAGGAGGTTAGCAGGTTTCAACAATACATCAATGACCATATACCGGATGTTATTTCTTTTGGAATGCGCGCGGTGCTTGCGATTATCGTATTTATTATCGGAAAGAAGGTGATAGATCTTATCCGCAAGATTGTAAGGAGATCATTGGAAAAATCCACGGTGGATAAAGGAGTAGAACAGTTTACAGATTCGCTTCTAAAATGTGTCCTTTATTTTATTCTGATAATTTCGCTTGTGAAACAGTTTGGGGTGGACACGACGTCACTTGCAGCGCTTCTGGCTTCCGGTGGTGTTGCGTTAGGTCTTGCTTTGCAGGGGAGCCTTTCAAACTTCGCAGGAGGAGTTTTGATTCTGCTGCTGAAGCCATTTGTGGTAGGAGATTATATCATTGAAGATGCGCATGGTAACGAAGGAACCGTAAAGGAGATACAGATTTTTTACACGAAGCTGGCAACGATTGACAATAAGACGATCGTTATTCCGAACGGCTCGCTGTCCAATACGAGTCTTACGAATGTGACGGCAAAGGATGAACGAAGGCTGGATATTATCGTGGGAATTGCTTATGATTCGGATTTGAAGAAGGCAAAGCAGCTGATCGAAACGATTTTACGGGAAGATGAGAAGATACTGCAAGAAGAACAAATCGTTGTTTATGTAGATAATCTGGGAGAAAGTTCTGTGGATATCGGGCTTCGTGCATGGGTACGGACGGAGGAGTATTGGACGACAAGATGGAGAGTGCTTGAGGAGATTAAGCTTACCTTTGACAGAGAAGGGATTGATATTCCGTTTCCGCAGGTTACGGTACATCAGGGGAAATAAAAGAATAGTTGAAAAGTAAAATCACTGTGACTTAAAAATATAAAGGTTACAGTGATTTTATTTTATTGTTAATCATACGGAAGAATAGAAGGGAATATATATAAATAGGGGAGAAAATATATGTTAAGGGAATTTTACACAGAAAATTATAGGAATTTAATGTTAAAGAAGAAGTTGATTCTGGAAAAGAATAATTTTTTTCTGGGGATATGTGCTTCTGGCAAGACTAACCTTTGTCAGGCAATCACAGATATTACACGTTCTATTTATAAAATTAATTTCTTTTCGGAAGAACCGATTTATTTTTATTATAAGTTTGTTGTCTGTCAGAATATAGTTGAATATGAATATAAACGTATGAAAGATGGAAGGGTGTTTCAGGTATCTGTAAGATGTGATTCATTAGGCATGGAATATAATTCAAAAGAGATTATGGATTCTCCGATTATGTTTATACACAGAGTAATAACTGTTCTAAAAGAAAGTAAGAAAGAATATGAAGTACAGTTATTGACAGATTTGTTTACTGAAATTGATTCGATTAAAATTTTAGATACACCGTTAAAATTTGATTATGATGCATTTCTTGATTTAGCAGGACAAGTTATATTTACGACGAGAAGGGTAAAAAATTTGAAGAAATATTGCAAAGATATTCATTGCTGTTACTATATCGAAAAAGGTAATATTGAACAAGTTCTCACTTTTTTTCAGAAAGATATCCGTGATATGAATGTTTTATGCAAGCTGTTGGATAAATTAGTGCCGTAATTTTTTTACGGAGAATGCTTGCACAGTAACATTATATGGTGTAATATGAAATTACACAAAGGAGGAGAAAAATATGCTGAAAAAATTTGAAGTGAAGAATTTTAAAAATTTTGATGAGCATTTAGTTCTGGATTTAAGTAAAATTAATAATTATGAATTTAATGAAAAAGCTACTAAAAATGGGGTTTTGAAAAATGCTCTTGTGTATGGTGATAACGGTAGCGGAAAGAGTAATTTGGGTTATGCAATGTTTGATATTATTCTCCACCTGACAGATAAAGAAAAGCGTTATGATCGTTATGGGTTATATACACATTTGGAGCATATGAAAGAGAATGTTGCTTTTTCATATACGTTTGCTTTTGAAGAAGGTGAACTAAAATATGTATATAATAAAGCTGACGCTCAAACATTGTTATATGAATCAGTGCAGATTAATGGTAAGACATGCCTTGAATATCACTATACATCTCAGACTCCCCCTATTTTGAATTTGGCGGGGGCAGAAACACTTAATACTGATTTAGGATCTCAAAATATATCTTTTGTAAAATATGTTCATAATAATACGGTATTGGATTTGGAAGATGTTAATAATATTATTTTTCGCAAATTTTTTTCATATGTGAATCGTATGTTGTGGTTTAGCAGTTTGCAGGGAAATACATACCAAGGATTTACCGC
Organism: uncultured Lachnospiraceae bacterium; assembly: GCA_910585545.1. Classification (GTDB taxonomy): domain Bacteria; phylum Bacillota; class Clostridia; order Lachnospirales; family Lachnospiraceae; genus An181. Next base: position 375,179 of record CAJUFN010000001.1, on the reverse strand, counting down.
AGGTACAGAAAAAATTTCAACTCGTATTATAGAAAATAATAAAGTAAAAGATTTTCAGGAATTTTTGCATAAGCTTGGAATTGATTATGAATTAGTAGTGAAGGAAATTGATGGTGAAAAGCAATTACATTGTAAATATAAGACGGAAACGACAAATTTTTATAATGTAGCATCTACTGGAACCCAGTCTGTTGCGTTGTTTTATTATTGGCTGATTCAGATGGAAGAAGTTTCGTTGGTTTTTATAGATGAGTTTGATGCCTTTTATCATAAGAATTTAGCGATTGCGGTTATAGAAGAGTTAAAGAAATTAGATGATACACAGTCTTTATTGACTACACATAATACAGATATTATGTCGAATGATTTGTTGCGTCCAGATTGTTATCTGCAGATAATTAATGGAAAAATTAAATCATTTGCAGAGTCTACGAAAAAAGAGTTGAGAAAAGCACATAACTTGCAAAAGATGTATAATGCGGGGGCATTTAATGAATAGAAAGTACATTGCAATCATATATGAAGGACAAAAAACAGAACGGATATTAATCAAAAACTTAAATCAGTGTTTCTTTGCTGATAATATAGAATTGGTTCCAATTACGTTTCCTGCTGGTGAGAATATTTATATGTTGTGGAGGCAATTAAAAGAAGATGACTTTCAAACAGATATAATTGAAGTAATCCGGGAATACAGTGAAGATGCGAAAGCTATATTAGACGGTTATACGCGCGATGATTTTATGGAAATATATTTATTCTTTGATTATGATGGACATACGAATAATAATAGAAGAGAAGGTCTTTCTGTGAGTGAAATTCTTAATCAGATGTTAGAAACTTTTTCTGATGAAACGGATTTAGGAAAATTGTATGTTAATTATCCAATGGTAGAATCTATTCGTGACAATTTAAAGGATGAAGTCTGCTATCGCAGATGCAGTATTCCTATTTCTGAAATAAATAATTATAAACATACCGTGCATGAGTTGAAAGAATATCAAGATTTCCGCAAATATACGGTAGAGGATTGGAAGATTTTTTGTAGAAATGCTGTTAGTAAATTGAATTGTCTTGTCAATAATACATATAAAATACCAAGCAGAAATGATTTCCTTAGCTGCATGAGCCAGTTGGAGTTATTTCAAAAGCAACTGACAAAAATTATAGATGGGCAAATTGCAGTTATTAATAGCTTTCCATTATTTTTGTTGGAATATTTTAAACCTGAATTCTGGGAGAAAATGCTGAATAGTGAGGAAATAAAATCATAATTTATTAATAAGCCCTTCGGGGCTTAGTAAATTATACCAAAAACCGCCGCAAATTCCGTATTCAAAGAATTTGCGGCGGTTTTTATAAGCTGGAAATCGGACTTGAACCGACGACCCCTTCATTACGAGTGAAGTGCTCTACCGACTGAGCTATTCCAGCATGTGTGAACGCTACAAATGATATTATACAGCTTTTTCGAAAAGATGCAATCATTTTTTTTGTTTTTAAAAAACTTTTTTGCAAGAACAGATTTTATTTGCATTTTGGAAAAGTTGGTGTATAATAAATTCGTGATTTATGTAAGAAGTTTGATAAACATTGGAGGAGACAAATCATGGATAGAATGGTAGGTACAGTGTCAAGAGGTGTGAGAGCACCGATTATCAGAGAAGGCGATAACATTGCGGATATCGTAGTGGATTCCGTATTGAACGCGGCAAAGAGCGAAGGATTTGACGTACGTGATAAAGATGTGGTTGCAGTAACAGAAGCGGTTGTTGCAAGAGCACAGGGGAATTACGCACACGTTGACCAGATTGCAAAAGATGTGCATGACAAATTTGGTGATGAGACCGTTGGTATCATTTTCCCGATTTTAAGCCGTAACCGTTTTTCCATCTGTTTAAAGGGAATGGCAAGAGGACTGAAAAAAGTCGTGCTGATGCTGAGTTATCCATCTGACGAAGTAGGGAATCATTTGATTGATTTGGATGTGATGGATGAAAAAGGCATTAACCCATGGAGTGATGTGCTGACAGAGGAACAATACAGAGAATGCTTTGGATATGAGAAACACGTATTTACCGGTGTGGATTATGTAGATTACTACAAGAGTGTAATCGAGGAAGCTGGAGCAGAAGTAGAGATTATTTTTGCGAATAATCCAAAAGTGATTTTAGATTATACAAAGAACGTATTGACATGTGATATTCATACACGTCAACGCACAAAGAGAATCTTGAAGGCCAACGGTGCCGAAAAGGTATATGGTATGGACGAGATTCTTACAGCAAGCGTAGATGGCAGCGGATACAATGACAGATACGGATTGCTTGGTTCTAACAAAGCAACTGAGGAAAGCGTAAAATTATTCCCGATCAATTGTGGAGAAGTAGTAGAGAACATTCAGAAACAATTGAAAGAAAAAACCGGAAAAGATGTTGAGGTTATGGTATATGGCGACGGCGCGTTCAAGGATCCGGTTGGAAAGATTTGGGAATTGGCTGATCCGGTAGTATCTCCGGCTTACACAAAAGGGCTTGAGGGTACTCCAAACGAAGTAAAATTGAAATATCTTGCAGATAATGATTTTGCAGATCTTTCCGGTGATGCATTAAAAGAGGCAATCACAGAATATATCAAGGATAAAGATGAGAAGGCGGCAAGCCTTGTTGGCAGTATGGTGACACAGGGAACTACTCCAAGAAGATTAACAGATTTAATCGGTTCTCTGGCAGACCTTACAAGCGGAAGCGGTGATAAAGGAACACCAATCATCTATATCCAGGGTTATTTTGATAATTACACAAAATAGTTAAAAGGTTTTATGTAAAAAAGAAAATCCTATGGAGTTGATATGCTTAAGTGCATATGATTCTCCATAGGATATTTTTGTATGCCAAACATACGAAAAAAACGTCCAGTGGACGTTTTTTAGTTCAACAAGTTCTTTTTACTTTGCCCCGAATTGAAAAAGGCCTTGACCTTTTTTAAAAAGAGGGGTGTCTTTTTGCTGGCGGTCGCGGTAAGAAAACTCGCATCCGCAGTAGTCTTGACGGTACAGCCCATATTCTTTGGAAAGTTCGATGGAACGTTTATATCCGTTTTTTTTCTTGAAATCGGACTGCAGATAACGAAGTCCGTATTCATTGGCAATGGCATTGCCAATCTGATTGAGTTTATCTGCATTTTTTAATGGGCTGATGCTAAGTGTGGTTGTGAAATAATCATAGTCACATTCTTTAGCAATTCTTGCGGTTTCCCGAAGGCGTAGTTCATAACATTTAAAACAACGTTCTCCACCTTCTTTTAAATGTTCCAGCCCTTTTGCAGCCTCATAAAAGAGTTCTCGGTCATAGTTTCCGGCAATGAAAGAAATGGGATATTTAGTTTTCATTTCATGAATCAGGGTCTGTTGTTCCAAGATGCGTTTTGTATATTCATTTTCCGGAAAGATGTTAGGATTGTAATAGAATACGGTAATTTCAAAATAATCGGACAGGTATTCCAGTACATAACTGCTGCACGGAGCACAGCAGCTGTGAAGTAAAAGTTTTGGAATGTGCTGTTCTTTTTGCAATGTATGAATTAATTTTTCCAATTCTTTCTGATAGTTCATAGTGATTCTCCTCGCTTTGTACTGGCAGATCAAAGGTTACTGCCACTATTTATTATTATAATCTTTTATAATAGAAAACCGCAAGCACACAAATTGTTATATTTTCATAAACTGAGGTATATGGAAATAAAAAATACGGGAGGTTGCCATGAAGCAGATACTTCAGATGCATGATGTGAATTATGCCTATCATAATATGGATGGGGAGACAAAAGCGCTGCAGGATATTACGTTTTCGATAGACGAAGGAGAGTTTGTTGCAATCGTAGGTCCATCCGGATGCGGGAAGTCTACACTTCTTTCCATGATTGCGGGATTGATTAAACCAGAAGGCGGCACAATCGAGCTTAGCGGAAGTCCTTTGGAAGAAAGCAAGAAAAACATCGGGTATATGCTGCAAAAAGATCAGTTATTTGAATGGAGAACGATTTATCATAATGTGATTTTGGGTCTGGAGATTCAGCATATGTTGACAGCCAAGACAAAAGCACGGGCGAATGAACTTTTAGATATCTATGGACTTGATAAGTTTAAAAAAGCAAAACCATCAGAATTATCAGGCGGGATGAGACAAAGAGCAGCACTTATCAGAACGCTCGTTTTGGAACCGGATATTCTTCTGTTAGACGAACCGTTCTCAGCATTGGATTATCAGACGCGCCTGACTGTCGGAGATGATATCGGGCAGATTATTAAAAACGAAAAGAAAACAGCTCTTTTGGTAACACATGATTTGTCAGAGGCCATCAGCCTTGCTGACAGAGTGATCGTACTTACGAAACGGCCGGCTACGATTAGACAGACGATATCGGTTAAATTTGATTTGGAAGAAGATACGGCAATGCACCGGAGAAATGCACCGGAGTTTAAACATTATTTCAATCAGATATGGAAGGAGTTGACGCAGGATGGAGATGATGTCAAAGTATCAGAGCCAGTATCTTAGGAAAGTGCGAAGGAACCGACAGATTGTGACATTGATAAGAATTGTGATCCTCATCGCATTCGTAGGATTATGGGAATGGACGGCGAAAGAAGGGGTGATTGATTCTTTCGTTTTTAGCAGTCCGTCAAAGATTGTGATATGTTTTGTTGATATGGTAAAGGATAAAACAATTTATGGACACATCGGAGTCACGCTTTATGAAACGGTAGCCAGTTTCCTGCTTGTAACAGTCATTGGCATCTTGTGTGCAGTCATGCTCTGGATCTGGCCTAAGGTATCGGAAGTTTGCGATCCTTACTTGGTTGTCTTAAACAGTCTTCCTAAGTCTGCGCTTGCTCCGCTTTTGATTGTCTGGCTTGGAGCAAACATGACAACGATTATCGTATCAGGTGTTTCTATTGCGATTTTCGGAAGCATTTTGAATTTGCATACAAGTTTCAATGGCACGAGCCAGGATAAGATAAAGCTCATATATACACTTGGAGGAAAAAGATATCATGCACTTACGAAAGTCGTTCTTCCTGGCTCGATACCATCTATTATCAGTAATATGAAAGTAAATATCGGTTTATGTCTCGTGGGGGTTATCATAGGAGAATTTATCGGAGCAAGAAAAGGACTTGGATATCTTATTATTTACAGCAGTCAGGTATTCAAACTTGACTGGCTCTTGATGTCGATCGTAATTCTTTGCATTATTGCAATGCTGCTGTATAATTTGATTGCGGCAATAGAAAAATGGTGTCTTAAGAGGTATTAACCTAGACAAACGAAAAATCGTGTGCTAAACTATCGGTTGAATACTTTAACATGGAAAAGAGGAAAAAAGATGGCACAGTTATGGGGCGGACGCTTCACGAAGGAAACGAACCAGCTGGTATATAATTTTAATGCATCCATTTCATTTGATCAGAAGTTTTACGTGCAGGACATTACTGGTAGTATGGCACACGTGAAAATGCTTGCGAAGCAGGGGATTCTGACGGAAGAAGAAAAAGAACAGATTCTGGATGGACTAGAAGGAATCTTAACTGATGTACAGTTTGGAAAATTACAGATTACAAGTGAATATGAAGATATCCACAGTTTTGTAGAGGCGACTCTGATTGAGCGTATCGGCGAGGCAGGGAAAAAGCTGCATACCGGAAGAAGCCGTAACGACCAGGTTGCACTTGATATGAAGCTATATACAAGAGACGAGATTGAGGCGATGGATGAGCTCCTACACGAGCTTCTGGACGCCTTGTTACATATTATGGAAGAGAATCTTGACACCTATATGCCAGGATTTACACATCTGCAAAAAGCGCAGCCGGTGACTTTAGCTCATCACGTGGGGGCGTATTTTGAGATGTTCAAGCGCGATAGATTACGCCTTAAAGACATTCATAAGCGTATGAATTTATGTCCGCTTGGTTCAGGAGCATTAGCGGGGACAACATATCCTCTTGACAGAGAATATACCGCAACGCTTTTAGGGTTTGACGGACCGACATTAAACAGTATGGATTCTGTATCGGACAGGGACTATCTGATCGAATTGTTATCGGCAATGTCTACGATCATGATGCATCTTAGCAGATTTTCAGAAGAGATCATCATCTGGAATTCTAATGAATATCAGTTTGTAGAGATTGATGATGCCTACAGTACCGGAAGCAGCATCATGCCGCAGAAAAAGAATCCGGATATTGCAGAACTTGTAAGAGGAAAGACCGGGCGTGTCTACGGAGCCTTGATGTCTCTTCTGACAACGATGAAAGGTATTCCGCTTGCTTATAATAAGGACATGCAGGAAGATAAAGAGTTTGTATTTGACGCAATCGATACGGTGAAGGGATGTCTTGCTTTATTTACCGGAATGTTGAATACTATGAAGTTTAAAAAAGAAAATATGGCAGCAAGCGCGATGAACGGATTTACCAATGCAACGGATGCAGCGGATTATCTCGTGAATCATGGAGTTGCTTTTCGTGATGCTCACGGTATCATTGGAAGTCTTGTCTTGTATTGTATTGAACAGGATAAGGCAATCGAAGAATTAAGCCTGGAAGAATTAAAGAAGATTTCATCGGTATTCGAAGAAGATATTTATGATGCGGTGAGTCTGGAAACTTGCGTGAACAAACGAGTGACAATAGGAGCGCCTGGGAAAGAAGCAATGGAACAGGTGATTGCGATAGAAAGAGCATATTTACAAGAGGAGGAATATTAAGATGGATAAGAAATTAAGAGTAGGTATTTTAGGTGCTACAGGTATGGTTGGACAAAGATTTATTTCTTTGCTGGAAAATCATCCGTGGTATGAGGTTGTAACAGTGGCTGCAAGTCCAAGAAGTGCAGGCAAAACATACGAGGAAGCAGTAGGCGGAAGATGGAAGATGGATACACCGATGCCGGAAGCAGTGAAAAATCTTGTTGTTGCAAATGTAAATGAAGTAGAAAAGGTTGCATCAAGCGTGGATTTCGTGTTCAGTGCAGTAGACATGACAAAAGAAGAAATCCGTGAGATCGAAGATGCATATGCAAAGACAGAGACGCCAGTGGTATCTAATAACAGCGCACATAGATGGACGCCGGACGTACCAATGGTGGTACCAGAGATTAATCCGGAGCATTTCGATGTTATTGAATCTCAGAAAAAACGTCTGGGAACGACGAGGGGATTTGTGGCAGTAAAACCAAATTGTTCGATTCAAAGCTACGCACCGGTCCTGACCGCATGGAAAGAGTTTGAACCGGTGGAAGTTGTGGCTACGACTTACCAGGCAATTTCAGGAGCTGGGAAGACATTTAAAGAATGGCCGGAAATGGTGGAAAATATCATTCCTTACATTGGCGGTGAAGAAGAAAAGAGTGAGCAGGAGCCGCTTCGTATTTGGGGAAAAATTGAAAATGGACAGATCGTAAAAGCAGCCGGTCCGGTTATCACAACACAGTGTATCCGTGTTCCGGTATTAAACGGACATACTGCAGCGGTATTCGTAAAATTCGCAAAGAAACCAACGAAGGAACAGCTTATTGAAAAACTAATAAACTTCAGAGGTTTGCCGCAGGAATTAGAACTTCCAAGCGCACCGAAACAGTTTATCCAGTATTTGGAAGAGGACAATCGTCCGCAGGTGCATCTTGATGTGAATTTTGAAAACGGTATGGGCATATCTGTGGGACGCTTAAGAGAAGACAGCGTATATGATTACAAATTCGTAGGATTATCCCACAATACCGTACGCGGTGCAGCAGGCGGCGCAGTACTTTGTGCAGAGACATTGACTGCAAAAGGATATATTCAGGCAAAATAATCCGGTAGATAAATAAAAGAGAAGTCTATGTAAAATAATAGATTTCTCTTTTTTGACTATGTAATTTTTACAGATAAAGTGGTAAGATAATAGAAAGTGTGAAAAGAAGGAGTCGGGGAGAATGGGAAAAAAGGAATACACTTATACGCAGAATAGAGAGATTTCCTGGCTGCGTTTTAATGAAAGAGTATTGCAGGAAGCACGCGATGTGTCGGTACCGCTTTTGGAACGGATGAAATTTGTGGCAATTTTTACGAGCAACCTGGACGAATTTTTCATGATTCGCGTAGGGAGCCTTTATGATATGGCAGTTATGGGGCATGAAGCAATCGACTCGCGTTCCGGTATGAATGCCAAGGAACAATTAGAGGCGATTTACGAGGCAGTTGCACCGCTTTACAAAGAAAGGGATAAGACATATTCAGATATCAAAAAGCAGCTGGCGCCGTATGGGGTGTGCAGTCTTGATTTTAAGGCGCTGGAGCAAAAAGAGAAAAAATTTGTAAAAAAATATTTTAAAGAACAGGTGCTGCCGGTATTGTCGCCGCAGATTGTGGATGCCAGTCATCCATTTCCGCATCTTCTGAATAAAGAAATTTATGTAGTTGCAAAACTTAAAAAAGATGATACACAGATGTTTGGAATCGTTCCGGTGCCGCAATATATTTCCGACGTGGTATATCTGCCGGGACATGATATCCGTTATATTCGTATGGAAAAGGTGATCATGGAATACTTAGAGCTCGTATTTGAAAAATATGAGGTTTCGAATAAGAACTATATCTGTGTGACACGAAATGCGGATATTACACCGGATGATGATTCATTTGATGATGATATGGATTTCCGTAATAAGATGAAGGAAGTTTTGCATAAGAGAAGAAGGATGGCGGTGGTTCGTTTTGAGACGGCGGAACCGCTGGACAAAGAGACGGAAAAGTATTTTTGTACCCGTTTAAAAATTGAGCCGAAACAGATTTTCAGGACAAAGATGCCGATGAAGCTAGGGTTTATTTTTGAGATGGCGGAGAAGGTTCCGGAACCGATGAAGCGTTCTTTGATTGATGTTCCATTTAAGCCGCAGCCGTCCGGCATGCTCATGGAGGGGAATGTTACAAAACAGATCAAGAAAAAGGATGCACTTTTATTCTATCCGTATGAAACGATGGATCCGTTTTTACAGCTTGTAAGAGAGGCTTCCACAGATCCGAATGTGCTGACAATTAAGATTACGATTTATCGTTTGGCAAAGAAAGCAAGACTAGTGGAATATTTATGCGCGGCAGCAGAAAACGGCAAAGAGGTTACCGTTCTTATTGAGCTTCGGGCAAGATTTGATGAGCAGAATAATATTGACTGGTCAGAACGTCTCGAAGAAGCCGGATGTCGTGTTATCTATGGCATGGAAGGATACAAGGTACATTCTAAAGTGTGTCTTATTACATATCGCAATCGTAATGATATTGAATATATTACGCAAATCGGGACCGGTAATTATAATGAAAAGACAGCCGCTATGTATACGGATTTATCACTTATGACGGCAAATCGTGCTATTGGTGAGGACGCTGCTGTATTTTTTCAGAACATGTCCATTGGGAATCTGGAAGGGAATTATGAGCATTTGATCGTAGCCCCGGTCAGTTTAAAAGCAACGATACTTCGTCTTATGGATGAAGAAATCAAAAAAGGCAAGGATGGACGTATTGTGATGAAGATGAATTCTGTGACCGATACAGACTTCATAGAAAAACTCTCTGAGGCGTCCAAAGCGGGTGTGAAGATCGATATGATTGTCAGGGGTATTTGCTGTGTACTGCCGGGAGTGGAAAAAGAGACAGAGAATCTGTCCATTATGAGTATTGTAGGGCGTTACCTGGAGCATGCACGCATATTTTCTTTCGGTACAGGTTCTGAGCAGAAGATTTATATCGGTTCTGCCGACATGATGACGCGAAATACGGAAAAACGTGTGGAAGTGGCATGTCCAATCTATGATGATACCATACGAAAAGAAATCAATCATATTTTGAAGGTGATGCTCTCGGATAATATAAAAGGAAGAAAACTGCAGAACAACGGCATTTATACGAAAAAGGAGCAAAAAGAACCGTTTATCAATTCCCAGGAAGTATTTATGCGGGAGGCAATGTTCAAGGGAAGAAGTGTAAAGAAGAAAGAAGAGAAGACTCCTTTTTGGAAAAAGTTGAAAAAAATCTGGAAACGTTAAAGGAAGTATATGGGGAAAGCATTATATATAGCAGAAAAACCAAGTGTTGCACAGGAATTTGCGAAAGCATTAAAATTAAATACGAGCAGAAAAGATGGGTACTTAGAATCCCAGGATTCCATTGTTACCTGGTGTGTAGGGCATCTTGTAACAATGAGCTATCCTGAAGTGTACGATGAGAAGTATAAGAAATGGAGTCTTGCGACGCTGCCATTTATCCCGCAAACATACAAGTATGAAGTAATACCGGCGGTAGAAAAGCAATTTAGGATTGTGAAAAGTCTTTTAAACAGGAGTGATGTAGATACGATTTATGTGTGTACAGACTCCGGAAGAGAAGGAGAATACATTTACCGTCTCGTGGAACAGATGGCAGGGGTGAAGGGAAAGAAACGAAAAAGAGTCTGGATCGATTCACAGACAGAGGATGAGATTCTTCGTGGGATACGTGAGGCGAAGGATTTATCAGATTACGATAATCTGTCTGCGTCGGCGTATCTTAGGGCGAAGGAAGATTATCTAATGGGAATCAATTTTTCAAGGCTTCTGACGCTAAAATACGGCAGCAGCATTTCTAATTATTTAGGCAGCCGTTATACGGTGCTTTCGGTAGGGCGCGTGATGACCTGTGTACTTGGAATGGTAGTAAGAAGAGAGAGGGAAATCCGCGATTTTGTAAAGACGCCATTTTATCGCGTTATCAGTCATATGAAAGCAGAGGAAGCCGGATTCGAGGGTGAATGGAGGGCTGTGAAAGGTTCAAGATATTTTGAAGCTTTTGATCTATACAAAGAGAATGGATTTAAAGAGCGCAGGAAAGCAGAAGAGTTGATTGCATACCTGAGTGAACCGTCACCCATACAGTGTCAGATTACAGCGCTGGAAAAGAAACAGGAAAAGAAGAATCCTCCTCTTTTATATAATTTGGCAGAGCTTCAAAATGAATGTTCGAAACGATTTAAGCTAAGTCCGGATGAGACGCTTCGGATTGTGCAGGAACTTTATGAGAAGAAGCTTGTAACGTACCCAAGAACAGATGCCAGAGTGCTGTCGACAGCGGTAGCAAAAGAAATACATAAGAATTTGAATGGATTATCCAAATATGAGATGGCAGCGCCGTATCTTGAGGATATTCTTGCTATGCAAAGCCATAAGGGACTTGAGAAGAGCCGTTATGTTAATGACAAGCAGATTACAGACCATTATGCCATCATTCCGACTGGTCAAGGACTTTTAGCTTTGAAATCTGTATCAACAACCGCAAAAGCGGTATATGATATTATCGTAAGGCGTTTTTTAAGTATTTTTTATCCGTTGGCTATTTACCGCAAAGTATCGATTACGACAAAGATCAAAGAAGAAAGCTTCTTTTCCAGCTTTCGAGTGCTGGAATCTGAAGGGTATTTGAAGGTAGTGGGGATACCGACAAAGAAAGGCGCTTCGGATTGTGACAAAGAAGGCGGAATGGATGAGAATAAAGATACTTCATTTTTTGAAAAGATCAAAACGCTGAAAAAAGGAGATATACTTACTGTGACTTCGCTGGAAGTAAAAGAAGGCGAAACGTCACCTCCAAAGAGATATAATTCCGGTTCTATGATTTTGGCTATGGAAAATGCGGGGCAGCTTATCGAGGATGAAGAGCTGCGTGCCCAGATAAAGGGAAGCGGAATCGGAACGAGTGCAACAAGAGCTGAGATTCTAAAGAAACTTATTCATATCAAATATCTGGCATTGAATAAAAAGACGCAGATCATCACACCGACGTTGCTTGGCGAGATGATTTATGACGTGGTGGACAATTCGATTAAGTCACTTTTGAACCCGGAGCTTACCGCAAGTTGGGAAAAAGGGTTGACATATGTATCAGAAGGTGATATTACATCAGAGGAATACATGATGAAATTAGAACATTTTATCAGGAGCAGGACGAGCGGAGTACTAGGACTTAACAATCAGTATCAGTTAAGACAGTTTTACGACCGGACCGCAAGATTCTATAAGAAACCAGTAAAAAAGCAAAGCAGTAAGCAAACAAGTAAGGAGTGACAACATGAAAGAATTAACCGTAGCAGCACTTTATGATCTGAATGAGACAATTGCGAAAGATATTTTTGATGGGGCGACATACCCATGGGAGGTGCTTCCGAAGATTAAAGATTTTATTCTTGAACTTGGCAATTCACTTTCCGAAGAGGAATATGAAAAAGCGGGAGAAAATATCTGGATCGCAAAAAGTGCAAAAGTAGCGCCAAGTGCGTCTATCACAGGCCCTGCAATTATTGGGAAGGATGCCGAAGTAAGACATTGTGCATTTATCCGAGGCAACGCGATCGTAGGTGAGGGGGCAGTGGTCGGGAATTCTACCGAACTTAAAAATGTCATTTTATTCAATAAAGTACAGGTGCCGCATTACAATTATGTGGGAGATTCCATTCTTGGATACAAGGCGCATATGGGTGCAGGCTCCATTACATCTAATGTAAAATCCGACAAGACACTTGCGACGGTGAAGACCGCGGATGGTGTGATTGAGACGGGACTTAAAAAATTCGGAGCTATGCTTGGCGATGAGGTAGAAGTAGGATGCGGAACGGTATTGAATCCTGGAAGCGTAGTCGGAAGCCATAGCAATATCTATCCGCTTTCCATGGTAAGAGGATATGTTCCGGCAGGAAGCATTTATAAAAAGCAGGGAGAAATTGTAGAGAAAAATTAAAACTTCCTTTGAAAAAAGAAGTTGCAAATAAAAAACGCTTGTTATATACTTGTACTAAATCAATGGTACAGTATACAGGCGTTTTTTGATGAGAAAAACCATGCAGCCGTATCAGAACGAGGATGTTATAGCGAGGGGGAAAAGCATATGTTAGAGATACAGAACTTAAGTAAGTCTTATGGAAAAAATCTGGCAGTGGATCAGGTGAATTTTACGGTTCCGGATGGAATGGTTGGGATTTTACTTGGACCAAACGGGGCAGGGAAGTCTACGATCATTAAAAGCATTGCGGGGCTTTTGCGATATAAAGGCGGTATCGGTATCCAGGGAATGTCTTCAAAAACACTGGAAGCTAAAAAGTTATTCGCTTATGTACCGGAGATTCCGGCAATGTTCGAGGCGCTCACGGTCAAAGAGCATATCGAGTTTGTGAGAAAAGCATATCAAAGTACGATTACGGATGCAGAACTGCAAGCCCTTCTGAAGCGTTTTGAGATGGAGGATAAACAGGATAAGCTAGGCAACGAATTGTCTAAAGGAATGATGCAGAAAGTGAGTATCTTATGTGCGCTTGCTATCAAACCGAAAGTGATCTTACTGGATGAACCAATGGTAGGATTAGACCCGAAAGCCATCAAAGAGTTAAAAGAGGTAGTGGTCGAACTTCGTGATCAGGGAACGACGATACTTATCAGTACGCATATGCTGGAGATGGTAGAAGGTATCTGGGATGTTATGTTTGTGATGGAAAAAGGAAAGATTATCGGCTCTTATACGAAAGAGCAGGTCGGAGATAAAGATTTGGACGAGCTGTTCTTCGAGATGACAGGCGGTGAACGTTCATGAAAGCATTGTGGTATATAACAAAACGAGGTATGGCGAATCGGATACGCAAGGCGCTTAGGAAGCCGGTTACCTATCTGTATCTTATATTAGGAATATTTTATGTAGTTATACTGGGAGCCGGTCTGGGTTCGATGATCAAAGACGCGAAGTTTGATTCCTATTATGGATTGTATGTTATCCTGGCAATTATGATTTTTTATTTCATACCGATGAACTTTGTCGCCTATATGAAGAAAAAAGGAATTATTTTCACGCCTGCACATACACATTTTGTGTTTCCTGCGCCGGTAGAACCGAAAAAAGTGCTGCTGTATATGTCGATAAAGAATTTTTTGATGACCTTTGTATTGTTTTTTCTGTTATCCATTGTTGGAGTTGTGGGATTCCAAGTGCCTTTTGGGAAAATGCTGCTCATTTTCCTGACTGGTTCAGTGTCTAATTTTCTTTTGGAGGGAAGCCTTATTATTGGCATTTACGGAAAGGAAAATTTGGATGATAAAAAATCGAAGATACTTACAAGCATACTTGGTGTGATTCTGGCATTGTTGATTGTATTTATCATATGGTATATCCGCAAAAATGGATTTACGATTGCGTCTATGAAGCAGATCCTGGAGCAGAAAGCGTTGCTCATGATTCCACTGCTTGGCTGGAATCTGGCGGTGTACCGTTTGATTTTATTTGGAGCAGAGACGGTAACGGTCATCTGTGCCGCCTTGTATATGATAGTAGTAGTGACGGCCGTTATTCTGGCATACAAAATGAAATGCAGCGGTGGTTATTACGAGGAAGCGGCAAAGTTTGCAGATGACTATGTGGAATTCCGAAGTAAAAAGAAAAAAGGGGAAGTAGCTCTTACGATAGGAAAACGAAAGTTCAGAAAAACGTCCGGGCATATCAAAGGGAGCAAAGCTTCAGCGATTTTATACAGGCAGCTTTGCGAGTATCAAAAAGAGAGATTTTTTATTTTTGGTTATGTAACAGTAATCAATGCCATAGTGGCAGGTATTATGCTCTATGTGAATCAAGAGCTGGAAGGAATGCATCCAGGGCTTTTCCTGCTTGGAATTGCAGCATATGCGGTACTTCTTACTTCCGGATATCTTGGAAAATGGGGAAAAGAATTGAAAAATCCATATATTTATCTGATTCCGGATAAACCATGGAAGAAAATGTGGTATGCCACCATGATGGATCATATAAGAGCGCTTGTAGATGGAAGTGTTCTGGTGATTCCGATCGGAGTGATGTGGAAGGTTCCGATATGGCAGATGATTGCGGTTATTTTGATCTATGTGGCGCTGCAGGCGAATAAAATGTATCTGAAGATTTTCGCAGACAGTATCTTGGGAGATACGCTGGGAAAAGTAGGGAAAGATATTATGCGCATGGTGATTCAGGGAAGCACGCTTGGTATCGGGGTTCTTCTTGCCGTTTTGGCTGGAATCTTTATTCATGTAAACTGGGTATTTCCAATCATTCTTTTCTATTGCGTAATCATTACCGTACTTATTGCGATGATAGCGTCTGCTAGATTCGAAGTGTTAGAACAACAGGATTGATCATATTGGATTATAAAGTGTCAGAATGAAAGTTCGTAACAGTTCAGCCATAACAGCTCGGATTAGCTGCTTTGCAGCCTATTTCGCCACATGCGTGGCTAAATCCTCGCTTATGGCAGAGCGCCATATACAAAGTCACAAAAAAATCTTCGTTTTCAAACAAGTTTGAAAACGAAGATTTTTTTGTGACTTTGTGCATGGCTGAACTGTTACGAAAGTTCTGGCACTTTTTTCTTGACAACAGAAAAATACTCTGGTATTATGAAAAAGCACTAAAGAGTTTAATGCTTTAAAGCGCAACGGTTTAAAGTGAAAAAACAGAAGCGAGGAGAGAGTGAAATGGCAGTCAAATTAATGTTACTAGTTGTATTTTTTGCAGTCATGGTTGCAGTTGGTGTCTATGCACGCAGGCATACGTCGAGTGTGGATGGATTTGTGTTAGGGGGACGTCAGGCGGGACCTTGGCTTACCGCTTTTGCATATGGTACTTCTTATTTTTCTGCAGTTGTATTCGTAGGTTATGCAGGACAGTTTGGATGGAAATACGGAATTGCTTCCACATGGATCGGACTTGGGAATGCCTTTATCGGAAGCTTGCTCGCGTGGGTTGTACTTGGAAGAAGAACCAGGGTTATGAGCCAGCATTTGAATTCTAAGACAATGCCGGATTTCTTCGGAGAGAGATTTGAGAGTAAGTCTTTAAAAATTGTTGCTTCAGCAATTGTATTTATATTCCTGGTACCATATACCGCATCGGTATACAATGGATTATCCAGACTTTTTGGAATGGCGTTTGATATTCCATACACTGCATGTGTGGTAGGTATGGCAGTATTTACCGGTATTTATGTCATTCTCGGAGGATACATGGCAACAGCGATCAATGACTTTATCCAGGGGATTATCATGCTGGTTGGAATTGTAGCGGTAATTGCGGCAGTACTTAGCGGTCAGGGTGGATTCATGGAAGCGATTCAGCAGATGGCAAAGATTCCAAGCGATGTGCCGATTACAGCAGGGCAGCAAGGTGCATTTACTTCGTTTTTCGGACCGGATCCTTTAAATCTTTTAGGAGTTGTGATTTTGACGTCTCTTGGAACATGGGGACTTCCTCAGATGATACATAAGTTTTATGCAATCAAAGATGAAAAGTCTATTAATACAGGAACTGTGATTTCGACTGTTTTTGCGGTGATCATTTCAGGAGGATGCTATTTCCTTGGAGGATTCGGAAGATTGTTCGATCATCCGTCATTGCATGATGAAGCAGGAAACATGATTTATGATGGTATCATTCCATATATGCTTTCAACATTACCGGATATCTTGATCGGTATTGTGGTGGTATTGGTTCTGTCAGCGTCAATGTCAACCTTATCTTCTTTGGTATTAACTTCCAGTTCAACGCTGACACTGGATTTCTTAAAAGGAAATATTATAAAGAAGATGAGTGAGAGAAAACAGGTTGTTACGATGCAGATTTTGGTTGTGTTCTTTATTGTATTGTCAGTTGTGCTTGCGATTAATCCACCGGTATTTATTGCACAGCTTATGGGAATTTCATGGGGAGCTTTGGCAGGAGCATTCCTGGCACCATTCCTTTACGGTTTGTACTGGAGAGGAGTTACAAAGGCAGCCGTTTGGGCAAGTTTTGCATGCGGTGTGGGAATCACGGTATCCAATATGTATTTTAAATACATTGCTTCCCCAATTAATGCAGGTGCGATTGCAATGATCGCAGGACTTGTTGTAGTTCCGGTGGTAAGCTTGATCACACCGAAGATGTCAAAGAGTAAGATAGAAGAAATCTTTTCGTGTTACGATGAAAAAGTCCTGATATCAAAAAAACGTTCCTTAGAAGGATAGAAAATAAGGATAGAGAAATACAGAAAAATGTACTTTGGATAGAAAATGTTCCGAAGTACATTTTTTTCTTGAAAAGAAAAAGGAAAACTGATAGTGTAACTATATGGGAATCATAAGAGAAAAAAGGGATTGACTTTTCAGAATAAGTATAATACTATATTAAACAGAAGAACGAACATAAGTTCGTAATTGAGAAGGAGATAAAAAAGAATGGCGAACGAAGATAAAATAAAAGCGCTCGATGCGGCGATTTCTAAATTAGAGAAAGATTTCGGAAAAGGAACAGTGATGAAGCTTGGGGATGCAAATGCACATGTAGCGGTAGAGACAGTGCCGACAGGCTCTTTAAGCCTTGATATTGCACTTGGACTTGGCGGTGTTCCAAGAGGTCGTGTTATTGAAATATATGGACCGGAATCAAGTGGTAAGACAACAGTTACATTACATATGATTGCAGAGGTACAAAAAAGAGGAGGCATTGCAGGATTTATTGATGCAGAGCATGCATTGGATCCGGTTTATGCTAAGAATATCGGCGTAGATATTAATGAATTGTATATTTCTCAGCCAGACAGCGGGGATCAGGCCCTTGAGATCGCGGAAACGATGGTACGTTCCGGAGCGATGGATATCATCGTAATTGACTCTGTGGCAGCGCTTGTTCCAAGACAGGAGATTGAAGGAGATATGGGAGACAGCCATGTAGGGCTTCAGGCACGTCTTATGTCTCAGGCGCTTCGTAAGCTGACACCGGTTATCAGTAAGTCGAATTGTGTTGTGATTTTTATTAATCAGCTGCGTGAAAAAGTAGGTGTGATGTTTGGAAATCCGGAGACGACTACAGGTGGTCGTGCACTTAAGTTTTATTCTTCCATCCGTATGGATGTCAGAAAGATTGAGACTTTGAAGCAGGGCGGAGAGATGGTTGGAAACCGTACCAGAGTCAAAGTGGTAAAGAATAAGATCGCGCCTCCGTTTAAAGAGGCTGAATTTGACATTATGTTTGGAAAAGGAATTTCGAAAGAGGGGGATATCCTCGATCTTGGAGCGAGCGTGAATATCATAAGTAAGAGTGGGTCATGGTATGCTTACAATGGTGATAAGATTGGTCAGGGACGAGAAAATGCGAAAACGTATCTTAATACCCATCCGGAGGTGATGGAGGAGATTGAGAAGAAGGTAAGGGAGCATTATCAGCTTGGCGATGCAGCAGAAAAGGATACGCCGGAGGAGTCATAGAATATGGCAGAAGAGGATTTGCTGAAAAAAGCGAAGCTTAGAGCGATGTATCTTTTGAATATATGTGACCGCACTGAAGCAGAATTAAGAGAAAAGCTAAAAAAGAACGAGTATCCGCAAGAGATCATAGAACAGGCAATACAATATGTGAAGTCTTTTGGATATATTAATGATCTTCGGTATGCCGAGAATTTTATTCGTAGCAGAAAAGAGAAAAAAAGTAAAAAAGAGATTCTTTATTTATTGTCTGAGAAAGGCATTGCGAGTGAAATTATCGCAAGTGCGGTGGAAGAATATTACCACGAAGAGGACTGTGTCCTTGCAATACGGGCGTTACTCAAGAAAAGACATTATGAGAGTAAAACGGCTGATGACAAGGAGAGACAAAAGACGTATGGTTATCTGGCGCGGAAAGGTTTTTCCTATCGTGATATAATGAAAGCGTTGCAGGCAGAGGAAGAGATATAGAAGGATTGCGACAGTAGAAATAAGACAAGAATCGGCAACTGATACAAGTTTCTAATAGGAATGCTTGACATATTTGTTAAAATAATATAAAATTTATATGTTGTATTTATGTACAATGAAAATTAAATAAGGAGGTGCTCCTGTGCCAATCGATGTAATAATTGCTGTAGTTGTAACACTTATTTTAACAGCTGGGATTACTTATCAGCTTACAGTTTCTAATCTGAAGAAGAATGCAGAAAGCAAGATTGGAAATGCAGAAAGTAAGGCCAGAGAAATCATCGATGATGCGTTGAAAACTGCGGAAACGAAGAAAAAAGAAGCCCTCTTGGAAGTAAAAGAAGAGTCCATTAAGACAAAGAATGAGCTTGAAAAAGAAACCAAGGAAAGACGTGCTGAGATACAGCGTTACGAAAAGCGTGTGTTATCTAAAGAAGAAGCACTGGATAAGAGGGCGAGTGCGATTGAGCAGCGTGAAACAGCATTTGCAGCAAGAGAAGAAAAGATTAAGCGTAAGGAAGAGAAAGCAGAAGAGCTTAGTCAGCAAAGAGTACAGGAACTAGAAAGAATCTCAGGATTAACCTCCGAACAAGCAAAAGATTATCTGTTAAAAACTGTTGAAGATGATGTGAAGCATGATACTGCAAAAATGATCAAAGAATTGGAAGTTCAGGCAAAAGCAGAAGCTGATAAAAAGGCGAAAGAATATGTCGTAAGCTCAATTCAAAGATGTGCAGCAGATCATGTGGCAGAGACTACGATCTCTGTGGTACAGCTTCCAAGTGATGAGATGAAGGGAAGAATTATCGGTAGAGAGGGACGTAATATCCGTACACTTGAGACGATGACGGGAGTAGAGCTTATTATCGACGATACTCCGGAAGCGGTAGTCTTATCAGGTTTCGATCCGATTCGAAGAGAAGTTGCAAGAATTGCTCTTGAAAAATTAATTGTTGACGGACGTATTCATCCGGCAAGAATTGAAGAAATGGTAGAAAAAGCGCAGCGTGAAGTAGAGTCCATGATTCGTGAAGAAGGAGAGGCAGCAGCATTAGAGGTTGGTGTTCATGGTATTCATCCGGAGCTGATTCGTCTGCTTGGAAGAATGAAATTCCGTACCAGTTATGGGCAGAATGCGTTGAAGCATTCTATAGAAGTGGCTCAGCTTGCAGGTCTTTTGGCCGGGGAGATCGGTCTGGATGTAAGAGTGGCAAAAAGAGCCGGACTTTTACATGATATCGGAAAATCTATCGATCATGATGTGGAAGGCTCCCATATTCAGATTGGTGTTGACTTATGCAGAAAGTACAAAGAATCTGCAGTTGTCATCAATGCCGTGGAAGCGCATCATGGTGATGTAGAACCGGAAACACTGCTTGCATGTATCGTACAGGCAGCAGATACGATTTCGGCTGCTCGACCGGGAGCAAGACGAGAGACATTAGAAACATATACAAACAGATTAAAACAATTAGAAGATATCACAAACCAATTTAAGGGTGTGGATAAATCTTTTGCTATTCAGGCAGGTAGAGAGATTCGAGTTATGGTAGTTCCAGAACAGGTATCTGATGATGATATGGTATTGCTGGCGAGGGATATTTCAAAACAGATTGAATTTGAATTAGAATATCCTGGACAGATTAAGGTAAATGTAATTCGTGAATCACGAGTTATAGACTACGCCAAATAATTTCGGATAGAACCCCGTATGTTGTAATAGATAATTTACAATATGCGGGGATTTTTTATGATATAGGAAAGTTCGTACTTTCCTATATCATAAAACCCTCCGGGAGGATACGCACTGCGACGTACAATGAAGTTGTCGTATGCGACCGCCGCAGGCGCCAAAATGTGCGAAGCACATTTTGAGTTCTAAAGAAGAGTTACGCCCAGGCGCTGGACGAGAGAAGCCAATATTAAAGTAGATCAATGGTCTACGGGAGGCGTGAAATCAAGTACCTCGAAGATCGGTATAACCTAATCAGCCGGTATAATGATGGAAACTTTTCTGAAGCATATGCCACCTTTTGATCCCATTGACAGCAAAAATCATATGCAGCAGATCTGGAAAAAAGTCAGAAAGCAAGGGGGGTGACAATGGATAATCCTCATGTTAGATTATAGGTAATGAAAAGCTTAAGTGCTTTTGCGGCGACAGAGAGGAGCTACCCGTCCCGACTTTGCGGGCAATAGAAATACAAAGAAGCTCTCTGCCTATGGAGTATCATAGGACCTGCTCCCAGAATTGCAATTCATAAAAGAAAAGATTAGCCTGGGCTTAATTGCTCAGGCATTTTTCTTTTATGGGTGAAAAATATGGAATGTGGAACAAGAGAGGACTTGACGGATGGCAAATCAGAAGTTGTTGGAAGTCTTTTTGAATATAAAAAGGATTATATGTATGAGTGATTACTATATCCATATACCGAAAAAGATTATCCATGTGACAAATTTAGAAAATATGATACCACATTTAATGGGAATGCAATACATTGGTAAACCGGATATGTTCACAGGAGACAGAGGAGCATATATGATTAAGAAGCAACGGTTGAAGCAACTTGACAATAATTTACCGTCAAATTTTGTCTGACTTAGCATACATTTACCATTACCCCAACGAAGATATGCGGGTTAGCGAGAATTTTTTTGAAAAAAAGTCAAAAAAGTTCGTAGCAATCACTTGACATTAAAGGGATGGGGGAGTTGAAGTGGGCTTGCCCACTTTGTTGTGATATAGGACAGTCTTTGATTTCCTAAAAAAGGAAAACGTGTTATAATTAAACAAACAACATCACGGATAAAAATAAGGAGGGCAAAGATGATAAAATTTGGAACGGGTGGCTGGAGAGCTGTAATCGGAGATGAGTTTACCAGGGAGAATATTCAAAAACTTGCGAAAGCAATGGCATTTAAGATGAAAGCGGAAGGTGTGGATAAAGAGGGATTGGTAATCGGATACGACCGCAGATTCCTTTCGAAAGAGACTGTATATTGGACTTGTGAGGTTATGGCGGCAGAGGGAATTAAAGTATGGTTCGTGAACCGTTCGTCACCGACGCCGCTTATTATGTATTATGTAATGAAGCATGACTATCCATATGGAATGATGGTAACAGCAAGTCATAATCCGTCTCTTTATAATGGAATTAAAGTGTTTACAAGGGGCGGAAGAGATGCTAATGAAGAGCAGACGAAAGATATTGAGAAATATTTGAAGAAGGTGGAGGATTTTGTAGCAGAGGGCGGAATCATAGAACGTGCCGATTATGATCAGGCTGTGGCGGAGGGCATGGTAATAGAATTTAATCCGCTCAATGAGTATCTGGATAATATTATCGAGCGGATTGATATGGAAGCGATCAAACATTCCGGCTTGTTTGTAGCGGTAGATCCGATGTTTGGTGTTAGCCTTACTTCGCTTAAGACGATTCTTGCGATTGCAAGATGCGATATGGATTTTATCCATACAGAGCATGACACATTGTTTGGAAGGAAGCTTCCGGCACCAACGGAACACACATTGAAAGAATTGCAGGGCTATGTGGCGGAGCATGGCTGTGATCTTGGAATTGCAACCGATGGTGACGCAGACCGTCTTGGCGTTATCGATGATGAAGGAAAATATCTGCATCCAAATGATATTTTGGTTCTTTTATATTATTATCTGATTCGTTATAAAGGATGGAAAGGGCCGGTGGTAAGAAATATCGCAACTACGCATATGCTGGATAAAGTAGCAAATGCATTTGGAGAAAGCTGCCATGAGGTTCCGGTTGGATTCAAGCACATCTCATCTAAGATGCAGGAAACGGGCGCGATTATCGGTGGTGAATCTTCAGGCGGACTTACGGTAAAAGGGCATATTAATGGAAAGGACGGCATTTATGCCGCGATGCTTCTTGTAGAAATGATTGCAGTAAGCGGCAAGAAACTCTCTGAGATTATGGAAGACATCTATGCAGAATTTGGAAAGCTGGAGATGGAAGAAAGGGATTATAAGTTTACTCAGGAAAGGAAAGAGGCAATCTATAAAATGTTGATGGAAGACAGAAAACTTCCGAATATGCCATATGAGGTGGAAAAGGTATCATATTTGGATGGCTGCAAGGTATACTTTAAAAATGGCGGATGGATTATTGCAAGATTCTCAGGTACGGAACCGCTGCTTCGTATTTTCTGTGAAATGGAAAACATAAAACAGGCAAAAGCATTATGTGATATTTATGAGGAGTTTTTAGGGCTGGTATAAAAAACTTGTATCAAAGAAAAGAGAGGAAATGAAATGGCAGAACATATAAAACGGATTGAGCGTAAACTGGTATATCAGGGAAATATTTTGGGATTTTATGAGGATACGATGCAGACGCCGGATGGCAAGACTGCAAAATGGGATTTCCTTCATCATAAAGGAGCGGCGGCAGTTGTGCCAGTGACGGACAAGGGTACCATTTTAATGGTGGAACAATATCGCCCGGCATTGGAACGGTTTACGTTGGAGATTCCGGCAGGAGCATTGGACGCACCAGGAGAACCAGGCGAAATCTGTGCGGCAAGAGAACTGGAAGAAGAGACGGGTTATCGAAGCGATGATTTGGAATGGCTTATTACAGTACATACGGCAGTAGCGTTTTGCGATGAAAAAGTTCCGGTTTATGTAGCGCGTAATCTGGTTGCGTCCAGACAAAATCTCGATGAAGATGAATTCATTGATGTGAAAGAATGTACCGTTGAAGAACTCAAGGAAAAAATTTTTAAAGGCGAGATTGAAGATTCCAAGACAATCGCATCCATTCTTGCCTATGATGCAAAATATAATAAAGCATAGGAAGCCCTATGAATAAATCGGGAATCCCGGCATATAAATGAAGTATCAAAAAGATAGGAGGCAGATATTTATCTTGAAGATACAGCAGAGTAAGAAGCAATTGCTGCTATTTTATATGGCGGGATTTTTTGCGGGAATCTTGTATGCAAATTTTACGGTAAAAGATTATGTGGCAGTTACAGGAATATTTAACGAATATTTTCTGAACGAATATATGCAGATGAAAATCATACCGGCAGATTATATCTGGTATTTGTTCCGGATACGTGCAATCCCGTTTTTGGCGCTTGGGTTATGTGCGCTCACAAGATTGAAAAAACTTGCCGTGATTGTATTTCTTGCATGGACAGGCTTTCTTGGCGGAATCGTGTCTGTGACAGGACTTTTACGAATGGGAGTGAAAGGAGTCGTTCTTTGCGTGGCAGGGATGATGCCACATTTTCTTTTTTACATACCAGTCTATGTAGTGATATTATGGTATCTCTATACATACCCGTCAATACGTTGGAATATGACAAAAACTATATTTGTACTGTTGGCATTTGCTGTTGGTATGATTATGGAAGGCTATGTTAATCCGGTATTTATGAAAATTATCATTAAAATGTTGTGAAAAAAAGGAGAAAAAACATCAAGTGAGACCGTCAGAGGGTTTTTAAAAACCCTCTGACGGTCTCACTTGATGTTTTTTAACTTTTGGTAAGAGATAGAACCAAAGGGAAACATAGCATAGCAGCGTGACTACAATCTGGCTTATGAGTAATCCGTAGAGATAGCCTTTGATTCCGTAAAACGGTGTTAGGAAAAAGACGCCTCCGATACGAATGCAAAGACCGAGTACATTGATGCAAAGTGTTAAAAATGTTTTTCCCAGGCCGTTTAAGGTGCTTATTAAGGTTGTGCTGACATATAAAAATGGACAGATCCAAGCGAGGATGAAGATGAATTTTCCGGCGAGAGGACTGTGGAATACGGTTTCTCCAATGAAACGGGCTGATACAAGGAATAAAACAGTACATCCGCTTCCTAGCATAATACAGACAATGCTGACTTTGCGGGTCAAGGTTTTCAGTGCTTTAGAGCTATCGTTGGACTGCATTTCTGCTACTGCCGGAAGTAGCATAGTGGCAATGGAATTCGAGATTGCCGAGGGAAACAAAATGCAAGGCAGGGCCATTCCGGTTAGTACTCCGTAGATGCTTAAAGCTTCCTTGGTGGTATATCCATATAACAAGAGTTTGGCAGGGATGGATACGGCTTCGATGCTTTGCAGGATATTCAGCATAATACGGTTTGCAGTAAGTGGTATGGAAAGCCATGTGGTCTCGAAAAAGGAGGAGAGCATATGGCTTTCTTTTTGAGGAAGATGGGGTATGCTGCGTCCGAAATTCCATAAAATAAAGGCGGCGGAAGAGATTTCGCCAAAGACCAAACCGCATACGGCGACCGTAACACTTACATTTGCATGATTCTTGCTAAGAGCAATATAGAGTGCGTAAACAGAAGCAATCCGAATAACCTGTTCAATTAACTGAGAAATAGCAGGAATCTTGGTTGCTTTTAATCCGATGTAATAACCGACAATGCAGCTATGTATGGAAGCAAAAGGGAAGGCGTAAGCCATCGCAGATAAGAGAGGGGCGCATCTCGCATCACCTAAGAAGCGAAGGGCGATTACCTCGCTGTTATTTTGCAAGAGGAACATGACGCATACGGACAAGATGACTGATAGAGACAACCCGCCATAGAGGCATTCCATCGCCCGTCTCGTATTGCCGGAAGCTTTGTAACGTGCGACACATCTTGAGATAGCAAGCTGCAGTCCGGCGCAGGTAAATGAAAAGCATAGGGCGTAGACAGGAAAAATGAGTTGGTAGAGTCCAACGCCTTCCTCTCCAAATGTGTGGCTTAAAAAGATGCGGTAGAAAAATCCGATGATTCTTGTGATGAATCCGGTTGCCGTCAGTATAAAGGTGCCCTTTAGTAAAAGATGTTTATCCGATGAAATTTTTGGCATAATAACTCCTTGAATTGTTGTCTGTATAACATATTCTTTTACAAACCTTGACAGAACAAAGATAGAGTGTTATTCTACAAAAAGACGAAATCCTACTAAAATGCTAGGGATTATATTTACAGAATTGATAGAAGGTGAAAATGTGAAACTTTCGACAAAAGGAAGATATGGACTTCGAGCCATCGTAGATCTTGCAAAATATAGTGAGAATGAACCAGTATCTATTGGCAGCATTGCGGAACGTCAGGATATTTCCGAACGATACCTAGAACAGCTGATGGCGAAGTTAAAGAAAGCAGATTTGGTAAAAAGCATACGAGGTGCAGGCGGCGGATATGTACTTGCAAAAGCAGCAGAAGATATTTCCGCAGGAGATGTGCTAAGAGCTTTGGAAGGTGATTTAGAACCGGCAGAATGTCTTGCATATCATGAGGGCGGATGTGAAGCGTCAGGAACATGTGTGACAAAATATGTCTGGAAGCAGATTAATGAAAAGATAAATGAAACGGTAGATGGGATCAAACTGTCTACACTTGTGGAAGAAAGCAAGAAAGTAAACTGTGAGGAAGAAAAGACAATAAAGGCTTGCAGTAACAATGCAAAGTAGGAGGAGATAACATGGAAAAGTTATTATATTTAGATAATGCGGCGACAACAAAGACTGCGCCGGAAGTGTTAGAAGCAATGATTCCGTATTTTACGGAATGTTATGGAAATCCATCAAGCGTATATGGTTTTGCGGCAAAGAATAAAGATGCGATTACTCGTCAAAGAGAAACAATTGCCAAGGTGTTAGGAGCAAATGCAAATGAGATTTATTTTACGGCAGGCGGCTCCGAAGCCGATAACTGGGCATTAAAGGCAACGGCAGAAGCTTATCAAGACAAAGGAAAGCATATCATCACAACAAAAATCGAGCACCATGCCATTTTGCATACCGGAGAATATCTGGAGAAAAAAGGATTTGAGATTACTTATCTGGAAGTGGACGAAAATGGAATGGTACGTCTTGAGGATTTAAAGGCAGCGATTCGGCCAGATACGATTTTGATTTCCGTTATGTATGCCAACAATGAAATCGGAACGATAGAACCGATCAAGGAGATCGGAAGCATTGCAAAAGAACATGGAATTTTGTTCCATACCGATGCTGTACAGGCATTTGGACAGGTTCCGATCAATGTGGATGAGTGTAATATTGATATGTTAAGTGCCAGCGGTCATAAATTAAACGGTCCAAAAGGAATCGGATTTTTGTATATCCGAAAGGGCGTAAAAATCCGTTCTTTCGTACATGGCGGTGCACAGGAAAGAAGAAGACGTGCCGGAACAGAGAACGTACCGGGAATTATTGGACTTGGGACAGCGGTAGAACGCGCAGTACGCACGATGGAAGAACGAACCAAAAAAGAGATCGAACTTAGAGATTATTTGATTGGGCGTGTCTTAGAAGAGATTCCGTATACAAAATTAAACGGAGATCCGAAGAAGCGACTTCCGAATAATGCCAATTTTAGTTTTCGATTTGTGGAAGGGGAATCCTTGCTTATCATGTTGGATATGAAAGGAATCTGTGCATCTAGCGGTTCGGCTTGTACATCAGGTTCATTAGACCCATCGCATGTATTGTTGGCAATTGGACTTCCGCATGAAATCGCGCATGGTTCGCTTCGCATTACGCTGAATGAAGAATTTGAAAAAGAAGACATGGATTATGTTGTAGATACATTAAAGGAGATTGTGGCTAATTTAAGAAATATGTCTCCGTTATACGAAGATTTCGTAAAGAAACAGAAATAAAACAAGCAGGAGGAATTTATTATGTATACAGAAAAAGTAATGGATCATTTTCAGAATCCGAGAAATGTAGGAGAGATTGAAAATGCAAGTGGAGTAGGCACAGTAGGAAATGCAAAGTGCGGCGATATTATGCGTATCTTTTTAGATATTGATGAGAATCAGATTATCCGTGATGTAAAATTCAAAACATTTGGATGCGGAGCAGCGATTGCCACAAGCAGTATGGCAACGGAGCTTGTGAAAGGCAAAACGATTTATGAAGCATTGAAAGTGACAAACAAAGCGGTCATGGAAGCTCTGGACGGGCTGCCGCCGGTGAAAGTGCATTGCTCTCTTCTTGCCGAGGAAGCGATTCATGCGGCACTTTGGGATTATGCTAAGAAGAATGGCATAGAAATCGAAGGATTGGAGAAACCGAAGACGGATATCCATGAGGACGAAGAAGAGGAAGAAGAATACTAAGAAAAAGAGGCAGAGAAAATGTCTGTAGAAAAGAAAAAAGTAGTAGTCGGAATGTCCGGAGGCGTGGATTCTTCAGTAGCCGCCTATCTTTTAAAAGAGCAAGGATACGAGGTGATTGGCGTCACGATGCAGATATGGCAGGATACGGAGCGCCTTGTGCAGGAAGAGAACGGCGGATGCTGCGGACTTAGTGCGGTAGATGATGCAAGAAGGGTGGCAGCAGATCTTAATATTCCGTATTATGTGATGAATTTCAAAAATGAATTTAAGGAGCATGTCATTGACTATTTTGTGGAAGAATATCTGCATGGAAAAACACCGAATCCATGTATTGCCTGTAACCGTTATGTGAAATGGGAATCCTTGTTAAAACGCAGTATGGATATTGGGGCAGATTATATTGCTACCGGACATTATGCAAGGATTGAGCAGCTTGAAAATGGAAGATATAGCTTGAGGCGTTCTGCGACCCTGGCAAAAGACCAGACTTATGCACTTTACAATCTGACACAGGAGCAGCTTAAGCGCACACTGATGCCGGTAGGAGCTTATTCCAAAGATGAAATACGAAAAATCGCAGAGAACATCGATTTGAAAGTAGCATCGAAGCCGGACAGCCAGGATATCTGCTTTGTACCGGATGGAGATTATGCTGCGTTTATCAGAGAAAACAGTGATAAAGAGATTCCGGAAGGAAATTTTGTGACAGCAGAAGGAAAGATACTTGGGACACACAAAGGGATTACTCATTATACCGTAGGTCAGAGAAAAGGTCTTGGGTTGGCGCTTGGATATCCGGCATTTGTCATAGAAATCCGGCCGGAAACGAATGAGGTTGTGATTGGAACGAATGAAGATTCCATGACATATTATGTGCGGGCAAACCGGATAAACTTTATGTCGATCGAAGATTTGACAGAAGAGAAACGAGTTTTTGCAAAAATCCGCTATAATCACAAGGGAGCATGGTGTACTGTTAAGAAAACAGGAGAAGATGAAATCCTTTGTACATTTGAAGAAAAACAAAGAGCAGTCACGCCGGGACAGGCTGTTGTGCTTTATGATGGCGAATATGTCCTTGGCGGAGGGACGATTACAGGAGATGAGTAAGATGATATCAGATTGTCATATGCACACGAATTTTTCGCCGGATGCAGACAGAGGCGCCACACCGGAAGCGATGATCAAAGGTGCGCTTGAAAAAGGATTGAAAAGAATCTGTTTTACCGACCATTATGATTTGGATTTTCCATTCGAGACAACCAATGGGGATATGACAAAGAATGAATTCCTGTTTGATTTAAATGAATATTTTGCGGTGTTAGAAGAACTCAAGGAAAAATATAAAGACCGGATCGATATTCGGATCGGAGTTGAATTCGGTCTGCAAAGTCATCTGGGAACAAGTTATCGTAAGATTGCAAAGGAATATCCATTTGATTATATTATTGGTTCCGGCCATGTGTTTGGCGGAATCGATCCTTATTATACGAAGGACACAGATGGGCGCCCTGATCAAATGAGATACAAGGAGGCGTTTGTCGAAATGCTTGATTATATAAAGGCAGTCGAAGATTTTGACGCCCTGGGGCATTTGGACTATATCGTCCGTTATGGAAAAGAGCAGCAAAAATTTTATTCCTATCGCCAATTTGCAGACGAAATCGATGAAATTTTAAAATATCTGATTGCAAATGGAAAAGCTTTGGAATTGAATATGGCGGGAATGAAGTATGGGTTGGGCTTTGCACATCCGCATCCGGATATACTAAAACGATACAAAGAACTTGGCGGTGAGATGGTAACCGTAGGTTCGGATGCTCACAGGCCGGAGCATATTGCCTATGCATATGAGAAAGCCGGAGAAATCTTAAAAGAATGTGGATTTGGCTACTATACAGAATTTATAAAGAGAAAGCCTCAAAGTATCCAAATCGCCTAAATTAGAAAAGACTTGGAAAAAATGTGAAATATGGCTTGAATTCTTGAATTCAATTTAGTACAATAAATTAGAAAGTTGATTGTTCTTTAACGAAAGTTGAAGAATCAAAGAGAACTACCAAGATGTAGTAAATTAATTAAACTTTAGGAGGAGTTAATCATGGCAGTAAAAGTAGCGATTAATGGATTTGGACGTATTGGACGTCTCGCATTCAGACAAATGTTTGGAGCAGAAGGATATGAAGTTGTTGCAATCAACGACTTAACATCTCCAAAAATGCTTGCTCACTTATTAAAATACGATTCATCTCAGGGAAAATACGCTTTAGCTGACAAAGTAGTAGCTGGCGAGGATTCCATCACAGTTGACGGACAGGAAATCAAAATTTACGCAAAAGCTAACGCTGAAGAACTTCCATGGGGAGAAATCGGCGTAGACGTTGTATTAGAATGTACAGGCTTCTATACATCTAAAGCAAAAGCAGAAGCTCATATCAAAGCAGGCGCAAGAAAAGTTGTTATCTCTGCACCAGCAGGAAATGACCTTCCTACAATTGTTTACAATGTAAACCACGACACATTAAAACCAGAAGATACAGTTATTTCTGCAGCTTCTTGTACAACAAACTGTTTAGCACCTATGGCAGATGCTCTTAACAAATTAGCACCGATCAAATCCGGTATCATGTGTACAATCCACGCTTACACAGGCGATCAGATGACACTTGACGGACCACAGAGAAAAGGTGATTTAAGAAGATCTCGTGCAGCAGCAGTTAATATCGTACCAAACAGCACAGGTGCTGCTAAAGCTATCGGACTTGTTATTCCAGAATTAAATGGAAAATTAATCGGATCTGCTCAGCGTGTTCCAACACCAACAGGTTCTACAACAATCCTTACAGCAGTTGTTGAAGGCAACGTAACAGTTGATGAAATCAACGCAGCTATGAAAGCAGCAGCTAACGAATCTTTCGGTTACAACGAAGATGAGATCGTATCCAGCGATATCGTAGGTATGAGATATGGTTCTTTATTCGATGCTACTCAGACAATGGTTCTTCCATTAGACAACGGAACAACAGAAGTTCAGGTTATCTCTTGGTATGACAACGAAAACTCTTACACAAGCCAGATGGTAAGAACAATTAAATATTTCTCTGAATTAGCTTAATCATCATTTAGATTCGGAATTATTCAAGATCCAAAGGGGTCCGGTCTTTAGGGACCGGTCCCTTTTATAATGAAAGGAGACATATAACATGCTTAACAAAAAATCAGTAGATGACATTAACGTAAAAGGTCAGAAAGTCCTCGTTAGATGTGACTTTAACGTTCCGCTTATCGATGGAAAGATTACAGATGAGAATCGTCTTGTAGCAGCGCTTCCTACAATCAAAAAATTAATCGCTGACGGCGGAAAGATTATCCTTTGCTCTCACCTTGGAAAACCAAAGGGAGAACCAAAACCAGAATTATCTTTAGCTCCGGTTGCAGCAAGATTATCTGAACTTCTTGGACAGGAAGTGAAATTTGCGGCAGACGCCAATGTAGTTGGTGAAAATGCAAAAGCAGCTGTAGAAGCAATGAATGACGGAGACGTTATTCTTCTTGAAAATACACGTTACAGAGCAGAAGAAACAAAGAATGGCGAAGCATTCAGCAAAGAGCTTGCTTCTTTGTGTGATGTATTTGTAAACGATGCATTTGGTACAGCTCATAGAGCACACTGCTCAAACGTAGGTGTTACACAGTATGTTGACACTGCAGCAGTTGGATATCTGATGCAAAAGGAAATCGATTTCTTAGGAAATGCAGTAAATAATCCGGAGAGACCATTCGTGGCAATTCTCGGAGGAGCAAAAGTTTCAAGCAAGATTTCTGTTATCGAAAACTTACTTGATAAAGTAGATACATTGATCATCGGCGGAGGTATGGCTTACACATTCGCAAAAGCACAGGGAGGAAATGTTGGTAATTCCTTACTTGAGGCAGATTACTGCGAGTATGCGCTTAACATGATCAAAAAAGCAGAAGAAAAAGGTGTAAAATTATTACTTCCAGTTGATAATCTCATCGCAGATGATTTCTCTAATGATGCAAATACACAGATTGTTGCAACAGGCGAGATTCCGGATGGATGGGAAGGTCTTGATATCGGACCAGAGACAGCAAAAATCTATGCTGACGCTGTAAAAGATGCTAAGACAGTTGTATGGAACGGACCTATGGGATGTTTCGAAATGCCAAACTTTGCAAAAGGTACAGAGATTGTTGCGAAAGCGCTTGCAGAGACAGACGCAGTTACAATCATCGGCGGTGGTGACTCCGCAGCAGCTGTTAACCAGTTAGGTTTTGGCGATAAAATGACACACATTTCTACAGGCGGCGGCGCTTCCTTGGAATTCCTTGAAGGAAAAGAACTTCCAGGTGTAGCAGCAGCAAACGATAAGTAAAAAGCTTAGCGAAAGCGAGCGCTAGCGAAGCTTGAGGTTAGCGTTTACTTAGTTCACCGACCTTGGCGAGGTTTTTTCGAGCCTAGAGAGGAGAACATACACGAAAGCTTAGCGAAAGCGAGCGCTAGCGAAGCTTGAGGTTAGCGTTTACTTAGTTCACCGACCTTGGCGAGGTCTTTTCGAGCCTAGAGAGGAGAACATACATGAAAGCTTAGCGAAAGCGAGAACTAGCGAAAGCAAGTGTGAAGACACAAAGATTAGAAAATTTATAGGAGATAATGAGATGGCAAGAAGAAAAATTATTGCTGGTAACTGGAAAATGAACATGACTCCAAGCCAGGCAGTAGCATTAGTAGAAGAATTAAAACCATTGGTAGCAACAGAGGATGCAGATGTAGTATTCTGCGTACCTGCAATTGATATTGTACCAGTTGTAGAAGCTTGTAAAGGAAGCAACATCGAAGTTGGTGCAGAAAACATGTACTTTGAGGAAAAAGGCGCTTACACAGGAGAAATTGCTCCGGATATGTTAGTAGATGCAGGCGTAAAATATGTTATTCTTGGACATTCTGAAAGAAGAGAATATTTCGGTGAGACGGACAAAGACATCAACAAAAAAATGCACAAAGCATTTGAACATGGTTTAACACCAATTATGTGCTGCGGAGAATCTTTGGAGCAGAGAGAACTTGGCGTAACGATGGATTTCATCCGTCAGCAGGTAAAAATCGGATTCAGCGGAATTACAGCTGATCAGGCAAAAGAAGCTGTTATTGCTTACGAGCCAATCTGGGCTATCGGAACAGGTAAAACAGCTACTACAGAGCAGGCTCAGGAAGTATGTGCAGACATTCGTGCATGTATCGCTGAAATCTATGATGAAGCAACAGCAGCAGCTATCCGTATCCAGTACGGCGGATCTGTAAATCCGGCTACAGCACCTGATTTATTTGTACAGGCTGACATCGATGGTGGATTAGTTGGCGGTGCTTCCTTAAAAGCAGATTTTGGAAAAATCGTAAACTGGAAATAATGAATTGATATGATGAAAAAACAGAAGGCGAAAACCTTCTGTTTTTTCGTAGCGTGAAATCTATAAATAGTTTTTGATAATTGCCCAGTGCTGCTCCAGTTTTTGCAGGGAAAATGCTGCATTTGCCGGGCTGGTGGAAGGAAGCTTTATGGCTTCTTGTGCAGTCAGTTTTTCAACATGCTTTTTGTATAAATTATAAGAAGTAGTGCCGTTGCAAAATATTTGCAGGATATTGGCAGTGGAGAGAAGTTCCTGAAAATTATTTGGAATTACATTTTTGATACTGCTGTCACTGGAACCTTCGATTTCACAGGAAGCAATTACATCCCATACGGCAATGTGATTTCTTAAAAGAAATGATTTCTTATCAGTTACTGTCTGCGGACATTCTTCACCGCAGAGTGAGGAAAGCAGTTTCCAAAACCGATTCTGCGGATGATGATAGAAAAAATTCGCTTCTCTTGACTTGACGGAAGGGAAGCTTCCAAGAATCAAAATCTTCGAATCTTTGTCATAAATAGGTGTGATTTCATGTTTTACATGTTCCATGGTAATAAACTCCTTATTATAGAATAAAGTGGGCAAGCCCACTTCAACTCCGCCATTCCCTCACTCATGAGGGGGTTGCACGCTTTAGCGTGACAAGGTGTTTCCTATAAGATGAAAAAAAGACAACCACATGACGGTATGGTTGTCTTTGTAAATCATCTATTCTCTAATTAAGCAATGCTGTTAACAGCTTTTGTCAAACGAGAAACTTTTCTTGCACATGTGTTTTTATGGTAAACACCTTTTGTGCCGGCTTTGCTGATTTCTGAGATAGCTGCTTTTAAAGCAACTTCTGCAGCAGCCTTGTCTTTTGCAGCAACAGCAGCCTCTACTTTTTTAACATAAGTTTTCACTTTAGATTTAATTGCTTTATTTCTAGCTGTTCTTGTTTCTGTAACTAAGATTCTTTTCTTTGCAGATTTAATGTTAGCCAACCTGTCCACCTCCGATACCAAAATTATACTTTGCGTGAAATATCCATCAGGATCGGACACGGACGCTCTGATGGAACATACTCATTTATTGTATGCCAAGGAATTCCTATTGTCAATACATATTTCTCTTTTTTTTGAGAAAACTAACAAGAGAAATTTTGAGCGAAGAGAGGGAAATATCATGTTGGAACGATACAATATACGAACAGACCTTGCTTTGGAGCAGAAGGAACGTTTTGAAGACGATAACGTGGAAGTACAAGGGGTCGTACTAGAAGAAGATTATGATGAGCAGTTGGAGATTCGTACAACGAAAGTGATGATTCAAACAGAAAAAGGTGCCAAAGTGATGGGAAAACCGGTTGGAACATATATCACGATCGAAGCCACAGACATGCCGGTACCAGACGAAGCATATCATAAAGAATTGTCAAAGCGAATCGCAAGACATATCGAAGGTCTGATTAAAGAAGAAAAAGAGGAATACTCGGTGCTTGTTGCGGGGCTTGGGAATCGTGAGGTGACGCCGGATGCTGTCGGACCATATGTAGCAGACCATTTGTCCATTACCAGACATATTGTGAAAGAATATGGAAAGTATGCGATGGGTGAGGAGAAAGTTCATCTTACAAGTGCGATAGTTCCGGGAGTGATGGCTCAGACGGGGATGGAAACGGTAGAAATCATAAAAGGAATTGTAGCAGAAACAAAACCGGATTTTGTAATTGCGGTGGATGCTTTAGCAGCGCGTAATTCCAAGCGATTGAATCGGACGATACAGATTGCGGATACCGGCATTAATCCGGGTTCCGGAGTAGGAAATCATCGCAATGCGATTACCAAAGAGACTGTTGGCGTGCCGGTCATCGCAATCGGTGTTCCCACAGTAGTGGATGCGGCGACGATTGTAAATGATACGATGGAGAATCTTGTAAAGGCGATGGAGACTTCAGAACTTCTAAAAGGTGTCGGCGTGGTGCTGCAAGGATACCATGCAGCGGAAAAGTATGAGTTAATTAAAGAGCTTATTTCGCCGCATTTGAATGGAATGTTCATGACGCCAAAGGATATTGATGAGACGGTAAGGGTAATCAGTCATACAATTTCGGATGGTTTGAATCTTTTGTTTATGTCATAAGAAGCAGGATAATATCATACCATGTTTTGATAAGAAATTTATCATATTGGAATATGGAGTGGGTATCTGTGAGACAAGAATACAGCATCAGTAAAATTTTGATCATTTTAATCAGCCTTATATTAGGCGGATATTTGTTGAAGGAAAAAGAAATGAACTTTGAATTCTCGTGGACGGACGAGATGTATCAAAATATCAGAAAACAGGCGGAACATTCTTATTATCCGAATCTTTCGTATTCGGGAGAAGAAAAGAAATATAATGTAAAAGAATGGGTGGCAGATCAGGCGATGCAGATGCTTCCTATCAGTGGTTATGTCGAAGGAAAATCATATTATCAGACAGCAGTAGAGGATGAAGACACCTATAAAAAAATCTTAGAGATGCAGGCAAAAGATGAAAATGAGGTAGATGAAAACGGTAAGCTGGTAGAGAAAGAAGAGACAGCAAAGGTGGAAGAAAAAAATCGCAGCAATATTGATATGTCTATCGAGAAGTTGAGAGATTTTAATTATCTGCTTGGGAATTTTTATACCGTAGACAGCACGACAACCATCGGACCGGAGCAGCTTAATGCAGATGATTTGCTTGGACGCAGCATGAAGATCGATGCAAATTCCCAAGGACCAAAGGTTTTGATTTTCCATACGCATTCGCAGGAAACATTTAAGGATTCGGATGGAACTGCGGCGACAAGCATCGTAGGAATCGGAGCATATTTAAAGGAACAACTGGAGAAAAAGGGGATTGGGACCATACATCATGATGGAGTGTATGATTTGATTAACGGTAAGCTGGACAGAAGCAGTGCGTATGAATTTTCGGAAGCAGGCGTGCGAAAGATTTTGGAGGAGAACCCATCTATTGAGGTGGTGATAGACCTTCACAGAGATGGGGTCAATGAAAATACCCATCTGGTAACAGAGGTAAACGGGAAACAAACGGCAAAGATCATGTATTTTAACGGACTTAGCCGCACAAAGGCAAATGGGGATATTGCATATCTTGCAAATCCCTACATACAAGATAATCTGGCATTTTCTTTGCAGATGCAGCTTGCTTCTGAGAAAATGTACCCAGGATTTACAAGGCATATTTATCTGAAGGGCTATCGTTACAGTCTTCATATGAAACCAAAATCACTGCTCATCGAAGCAGGAGCCCAGACCAATACAGTAGAAGAGATGAAAAATGCCATGGAGGTTCTTGCAGACATATTATATACCGTAGTGACGGAATAAAAACCGATTGAAATGGCGTATAGTTCGTGATAATATAGGTGAAGTGTGAGAAAAAATGGAAAGGAAAATGAGCATGGCAAAGAAAAATACATATGATGCAGACAGTATTTCGGTGCTGGAAGGTCTTGAGGCAGTCAGGAAACGTCCGGGAATGTACATTGGAAGCGTATCCACGAAAGGACTGAACCATTTGATCTATGAGATGGTAGATAATGCGGTAGATGAGCATTTGGCAGGATTTTGTGATCATATTGAAGTGACGCTGGAAAAAGATGGATCGGCTACCATTGCAGATAATGGCCGTGGTGTGCCGGTAGGGATGCACCAGAAAGGAGTATCGGCGGCTCGTCTTGTATATACCACATTGCATGCAGGAGGTAAATTTGATGATTCTGCGTACAAGACGAGCGGAGGGCTTCATGGCGTTGGCTCTTCTGTTGTAAATGCGCTTTCCATTTATATGGACGTTGAAATCAGTAGGGAAGGATTCATTCATCACGACCGATATGAAAGGGGAATCCCGGTTATAGAGTTAAACGAAGGTCTTTTGCCTGTCATCGGGAAGACAAAGAAGACCGGAACGAAAGTGAATTTTTTGCCGGACGATACCATTTTTGAGAAAACAAGATTCCGTGAAGAAGAAGTGAAAAGCCGTTTGCATGAAACCGCTTATCTAAATCCAAACCTTACGATCGTATTTGCAGATAAGAGGGTAGAGCCGATCGAAGAAGTAACCTTTCATGAACCGGATGGTATCATGGGATTTATCAAAGACTTGAACCGTAAAAAAGAAGCTGTGCATGACCCGATATACTTCAAAGGAGAGGCAGAAGGAATCGAAGTGGAGGTTGCGCTGCAATATATCAATGAATTTCATGAAAATGTGCTTGGGTTCTGTAACAATATTTATAATGCAGAAGGAGGCACACATCTTACGGGATTTAAGACAACCTTTACTACGGTGATGAATCAGTATGCAAGAGAGATTGGCGTCTTAAAGGAAAAGGATGCCAACTTTACAGGCGCGGATATCCGTAATGGAATGACGGCAATTGTGTCCATCAAACATCCGGACCCACGTTTTGAAGGACAGACGAAGACAAAACTTGACAATCCGGATGCGGCAAAAGCGGCAGGGAAAGTGACCGGAGATGAAATCGTCCGATATTTTGATCGTAATCTGGACAACTTAAAGAAGATATTAAATTGCGCAGAAAAGGCGGCAAAGATTCGAAAAACCGAGGAGAAGGCGAAGACGAATCTTTTGACAAGACAGAAGTATTCTTTTGACAGCAACGGAAAGCTTGCAAACTGTGAGAGCAGAGACGCGAAAAAATGTGAGATTTTTATCGTAGAGGGAGATTCTGCGGGCGGTTCTGCAAAGACAGCGAGAAACAGAATGTATCAGGCAATCTTACCGATCCGAGGTAAAATTCTAAATGTAGAAAAAGCAAGTATCGACAAAGTACTGGCGAATGCAGAAATCAAGACAATGATCAATGCGTTTGGATGCGGATTTTCCGAAGGGTACGGGAATGATTTCGATATCAGCAAGCTGCGTTACGATAAGATTATCATTATGGCAGATGCGGACGTGGACGGGGCACATATTTCAACATTGCTTCTGACCTTGTTTTACCGTTTCATGCCAGAACTTATTTTCGAGGGACATGTGTATATTGCCATGCCTCCGCTATACAAAGCAATCCCGAAAAAGGGAGAGGAAGAATATCTGTATGATGATTATGCCCTGCAGGCATATCGTAAGAAGAATCCGGGACCGTTTACGCTTCAGCGATATAAAGGACTTGGCGAGATGGATGCGGACCAGCTTTGGGAGACAACGCTGAATCCGGAAACGCGTGTGCTCAAACTGGTAGAGATAGAGGATGCGAGAATGGCGTCCGGCGTGACTGAGATGCTTATGGGCTCGGAGGTGCCGCCAAGAAGAGCATTTATCTATAAAAATGCGGCAGAAGCGAAACTGGATGTATAGAAGCAGATATAAATAATGATCGTAAAGTAATCTTAGGAGGAAAAGAAAGTGCAGGAACCACAGATTATCCGGACAGAATATTCGGATGTCATGAAAAAATCATATATTGATTATGCCATGAGCGTAATCATTGCACGTGCGCTTCCGGATGTCAGAGATGGATTAAAGCCAGTGCAAAGAAGAACCTTGTACGATATGCATCAGTTGGGAATCCGCTATGACAAACCATATCGTAAGTGTGCCCGTATCGTCGGCGATACGATGGGTAAATACCATCCGCATGGAGACAGCTCTATCTATGAAGCCTTAGTTGTGATGGCACAGGAATTCAAGAAAGGGATGACGCTCGTTGACGGACATGGGAATTTTGGTTCCATCGAAGGAGACGGGGCGGCGGCTATGCGTTATACTGAAGCGCGTCTTGCAAAGGTTACGCAGGAAGCATATCTTGCGGACTTGGACAAGGATGTAATTGATTTTGTGCCAAATTTTGATGAAACGGAAAAAGAACCGGCGATACTTCCGGTGCGTATTCCGAATCTGCTCGTTAACGGTGCGGAAGGAATTGCAGTCGGTATGGCAACGAGCATTCCGACGCATAATCTTGGCGAAGTCATTGATGCGGTTAAGGCATATATGAAAAATAGCGAGATTACGACAAAGCAACTGATGAAATACATCAAAGGACCGGATTTTCCGACTGGCGGAATCGTAGTCAATAAAGATGATCTGCTTGCAATCTATGAGAGTGGTTCCGGGAAGATCAAAGTTCGCGGGAAAGTAGACGTTGAGGAAGTAAAAGGCGGTAAGAAACGACTCGTTATATCGGAGATTCCATATACGATGATCGGTTCCGGTATTGGCAAATTCTTAAATGATGTTGCAAACCTGATCGAAACAAAGAAGACAAATGACATCGTGGATATTTCCAACCAGTCTTCCAAAGAAGGAATCCGTATTGTACTCGAGCTGAAAAAAGATGCAGATATCGAGAACTTGAAGAATATGCTCTACAAGAAGACGAAACTGGAAGATACCTTTGGCGTTAATATGCTTGCGGTTGCAAAGGGACGTCCTGAAACATTGGGATTAAAAAAGATTATTGAGCATCATGTGGATTTTCAGTTTGAACTGGCGACGAGGAAATATAAAAATCTGCTGGCGAAAGAGTTGGACAAGAAAGAGATTCAAGAAGGGCTTATCAAAGCCTGTGATGTGATCGATTTGATCATAGAGATTTTAAGAGGAAGCAAATCCATCAAGGAAGCGAAAGCATGTCTGACGGATGGGATCACAGAAGGAATCAAATTCAAGACAAAGATTTCCCAGAAGATGGCATCGATGCTTCGTTTTACGGAACGGCAGGCAACAGCTATTCTGGAGATGCGCTTGTACAAACTTATCGGACTCGAAATAGAAGCCTTACAAAAAGAATATGAAACAACGCTTGCAAATATTGCGAAATACGAGGATATTTTGAACAATTATGATTCTATGGCAGGTGTGATCATTGCAGAATTAGATGGTTACAAGAAGGAATATGCAAGAAAGCGCCGGACGGTGATAGAGAATGCAGAGGAAGCTGTTTATGAAGAAAAGAAAATCGAAGAACAGCAAGTCGTATTTTTGATGGATCGTTTTGGGTATGCGAAAACGGTTGACACCGTGGTCTATGAAAGGAATAAAGAGGCAGCAGATAAAGAGAGTAAATATATTATTCCATGTCTGAATACCGGAAAGATATGTATCTTTACCAAAGACGGTAAGATGCACCGGATGAAAGTACTTGATCTGCCATACGGAAAGTTCAGGGAAAAAGGACAGCCAATCGATAACGTAAGCAATTACGACAGCAGTACGGAAGAAGTCGTCTATATGTGCGATGAGGAACAACTTAAGGTTGGCAAATTTATTTTTGCCACGAAGTTTGGCATGATCAAGAAGGTGGATGGCAGTGAATTTTTAGCTGCAAAGCGAACGATCGTATCGACAAAGCTGCAGGAAGATGATGCGATCATATCAGTATTACCGATACATGAAAGACATCAGGTAGTATTGCAGACGATGGGGGGATATTTCTTGCGATTCCCGGCAGAAGAAGTGCCCGAGAAGAAAAAGGGAGCAGTCGGCGTGCGCGGCATGAAGCTTCAAAAACAGGATGAATTGGAGCATATATATCTGTTTGAAGAAGGAACAGAAACGAAAGTTACTTATAAAGAAAAGGAAGTGTCTTTGAATCGGTTGAAGCAGGCAAGGAGAGACGGAACAGGGACAAAGACAAGAGGATAAAGGTATTATTATAGAAGATATAGGAGATATTATAGAAGAAAGTGGAAATTGACCCTTGCATTTGTTAGAAATAAGTGCTACAATTCCCTAAGATGCATAATGACCTGACAGAAGAGTGGACGAAAGTTCACTCTTCTTTGCACGATAAGGAGGTTTTTGGTTTGGCAAAGAAAGAGATATATGAGCAGAAAACAGAAGCATTGCTTATGCCTGTTGTAGAAAAGCATGGGTTTGAGCTGGTGGATGTGGAGTATGTAAAAGAAGGAGCAAACTGGTATTTAAGAGCTTATATTGATAAGCCGGGAGGAATTGCAGTAGATGATTGTGAAGTAGTCAGCAGAGAACTGTCTGATCTTTTGGATGAGAAGGACTACATCGAAGACAGTTATATCCTGGAGGTAAGTTCACCGGGGCTTGGGAGACCGCTTAAGAAAGAAAAGGATTTTCAAAGAAGTCTTGGCGAAGAAATCGAAATCCGTACTTACCGGGCGATCGACAGACAAAAAGAATTTGTCGGAATATTGACAGATTATGATAAAACAAGTGTAACCATTGAATATGAAGACGGTGAGAAGATGACGTTTGAAAAGAGTGATATTGCACTTTGCCGTCTCGCATTTGATTTTTAAAAACAATTATTTTAGGAGGAAGAAGAAAAATGAACACAGAATTATTACAGGCGCTGACGATTCTTGAGGAAGAAAAAGACATCAGTAAGGAGACGCTTTTAGATGCGATCGAGAACTCACTGATCAACGCGTGTAAAAACCATTTTGGAAGAGCGGATAATATAAAAGTGATTATGGACAGAGAAACTTGTGACTATTCTTTGATCCAGGAAAAAACAGTCGTGGAAGAAGTAGAAGATGAGCTTACGGAAATCAGCGTTGGAAATGCAAAGATGATGGATTCCAAGTATGAGCTTGGAGATATTGTACAGATTCCGGTAGAGTCAAAATCTTTCGGAAGAATCGCGACGCAGAATGCAAAGAACTTAATTTTGCAAAAAATCCGTGAGGAAGAAAGAAAAGTAGTATACGATCAGTATTTTGAGAAAGAAAAAGATATTGTAACCGGTATCGTGCAGCGTTATGTTGGGAAAAACGTAAGTATCAATCTTGGAAAAGCAGATGCTATGCTGACAGAAAATGAGCAGGCAAGGGGAGAGGTGTTCAAACCTACAGAACGTATCAAGCTCTATGTGGTAGAGGTTAAGAATACGACAAAAGGACCGAAGATATTAGTTTCCCGTACCCACCCGGAACTTGTAAAACGTCTGTTTGAATCTGAGGTGACAGAGGTAAGAGATGGAATCGTAGAAATCAAGAGCATTTCCAGAGAAGCAGGTTCCCGTACGAAGATTGCAGTTTGGTCTAACGACCCGGATGTAGATCCGGTTGGCGCCTGCGTAGGTATGAACGGCGTTAGAGTAAATGCAATCGTGAATGAATTGCGTGGGGAAAAGATCGATATTATCAACTGGAGCGATAACCCGGCGATTTTAATTGAAAATTCATTATCTCCGGCAAAAGTAATTTCTGTTATGGCAGATCCAGATGAGAAGACGGCAAGTGTAATCGTTCCGGATTATCAGTTATCGCTTGCGATCGGTAAAGAAGGTCAGAATGCAAGACTTGCGGCGAGATTGACCGGATATAAGATCGATATTAAGAGTGAGACACAGGCAATTGAATCAGGCGAGCTTCCGGAGAATTATATGGATATGTTAGAAATGGATGAATATGATGACGCAGAAGAGTAAAAAAGTCCCGATGCGCCGCTGTGTTGGATGCGGTGAGATGAAGAATAAAAAAGAGTTGATTCGTATTGTGCGGACGGAAGAGGAAGAATTTGTATTAGACGGAACCGGAAAGAAAAACGGGCGTGGTGCATATATATGTGGTTCACAGGAATGTCTTAAGAAGGCTGTAAAGAGTAAAGGACTGGAACGTTCATTCAAGCAGACAATACCGAAAGAAGTGTATGAGACACTGGAAAAGGAGATGGAGCAGATTGAAAAATGATAAAGTACTGTCTCTTATTGGTCTTGCGACAAAAGCCGGAAGAGTTGTAAGCGGAGAATTTGCAACGGAAAAGGAAGTGAAATGCGGCAAAGCTTTTCTTGTAATGCTGGCTTTGGACGCATCGGAAAATACAAAAAAGAAATTTCGCAATATGTGTGAATTTTATGAAGTGCCGATATATTTTTATGGAGATAAAGACTTGTTAGGGCATGCAATGGGAAAAGAGTTTCGCGCGTCTTTGGCAGTGCTTGACGAGGGATTTGCAAAAAGTATA
Source organism: uncultured Lachnospiraceae bacterium (assembly GCA_910585545.1). GTDB lineage: Bacteria > Bacillota > Clostridia > Lachnospirales > Lachnospiraceae > An181. Next base: position 331,900 of record CAJUFN010000001.1, on the reverse strand, counting down.
AGAAAGCATTTAGAAACGAAAGCAGATACGAATGCATAGAGGAGGCAGAGAGTAGATGACAAAATTACGAGTACATGAATTAGCAAAAGAATTAGATAAAACAAATAAAGAAGTTCTTGATTTCCTAAAGAAAGAGAATGTAGATGTAAAGAGCCATATGAGTTCTTTGGAAGAGGAGCAGGTCATGATGGTGAAGAAAGCATTTTCATCGAATCCGGAAGAGGAAAAAAAGGAAGAGGCTCCAAAGAAAAAGAACATTGCGATGGTTTTCCGTCCTCAAAATACAAGAGACGGCGGCAGGAGCATGGGGCGCAAAGGTATGAATCGTCCGAATAATAATGCATCCGGCGGCAATAATAATGAGGGAAGACAAAGAGGTATGGGAACTACGCGCACAGGCGCAGGTCAGATGCGTCCGGAAGGCAAGGATGTACAGCGTACAGGTGGATATCAGAACCGTGACGGAGCAAAAGATACAAAAAGAGAAGGTCAAAGACCTGAGCAGAGAACAGAAAGAAGAACAGAAAATCGTACGGACAACAGAGCAAACGGCAGGAATGAAAACCGAACAGACAGCAGAGCAAATGGCAGAAACGAAAACCGAGTAGAAAACAGAAACGATAATAGAAACGAGAACAGAACTGAAAACAGGAACGATAACAGGAATGATAACAGAAATGGTTCCCGTACAGAATCACGCGGTCCGAGAAGAGATGGAGACAGAGGTACACGTCAGGGAGGCTTTCAGAACCGTGACGGTGCAAGAGAAAAGAACTTCCAGAAGGACAGAGAGGGCGCAAGGAATGGAAATCGTTTCCAAGGCGGAAATAACCGCAGAGACGCAAGAAAAGAAGGACGCGCAGATATGCCGTCTATTCCTGCACCAGCTGTAGTAGAACAAAAGGCAACCAGACAAAAAGGGAAAGATACTTACAATAATAAGAAAAAAGATTATCGTGATGATGATCGTGAAGAAAAGATGCCAAAGGCAGGTAAAAAGCCGAAAGCCGCACCAGCTCCGCAGAAGCCGCAGCCGAAGGTAGAAAAGCAGGAAGAACAGGTGAAAATGATCACGATCGGTGAATCCATCACCATTCAGGAGCTTGCTGAGAAAATGAAACTTCAACCGTCTGCCATTGTGAAGAAATTATTTATGCAGGGTAAAATCGTAACGATAAATCAGGAAGTGGATTTTGAGACTGCAGAAGAAATCGCGATGGAATTCGAAGTACTTTGCGAGAAGGAAGAAGTGGTAGACGTTATCGAAGAACTGTTAAAAGAGGATGAAGAGGACGAGAAGAAAATGAAGAAACGTCCGCCGGTAGTCTGTGTTATGGGACACGTAGACCATGGTAAAACTTCTCTTTTGGATGCGATTCGTCATACGAATATTACAGATAAAGAGGCAGGAGGTATCACGCAGCATATTGGTGCGTCTGTCGTAAGTGTAAATGGAGAAAAGATTACATTTCTCGATACACCAGGACATGAGGCGTTTACAGCGATGCGTATGCGTGGTGCAAATTCTACAGACATCGCCATTTTAGTTGTTGCAGCGGACGACGGTGTTATGCCTCAGACAGTGGAGGCGATCAATCATGCGAAAGCGGCAGGAATTGAAATCGTTGTTGCAGTGAATAAGATTGATAAACCGAGTGCGAATGTAGAGCGTGTAAAACAGGAACTGACAGAATATGAACTTATCTCGGAAGACTGGGGCGGAAGCACTATCTTTGTACCGGTATCCGCACATACAGGAGAAGGAATTCCGGAGCTTATGGAAATGCTTCTTCTTACTGCAGAGATGCTGGAATTAAAGGCGAATCCAAACAGACGCGCACGAGGGCTTGTAATCGAAGCTGAGCTTGATAAGGGAAAAGGACCGGTTGCAACGGTGCTTGTACAAAAGGGTACGCTTCGCATTGGCGATGCAATCGCAGCAGGTTCAAGTTACGGTAAGGTAAGAGCGATGATGGATGATAAGGGAAGACGTGTCAAAGAAGCAGGACCATCTGTACCGGTTGAAATCCTGGGTCTCAATGACGTTCCGAATGCAGGAGAAGTATTTGTCGGCTGCGGAAATGATAAAGAAGCAAGAAGTTTTGCGGAAACATTTATTTCTCAGGGTCGTGTGAAGATGTTGGAAGAGACAAAATCCAAGATGTCGCTTGATGATCTGTTCAATCAGATTCAGGCTGGTAATGTTAAGGAACTTGGAATCGTTGTAAAAGCAGACGTGCAAGGTTCTGTAGAGGCTGTAAAACAAAGTCTGATAAAACTTTCTAATGAGGAAGTCGTGATCAAGATCATTCACGGCGGAGTAGGTGCGATTAACGAATCAGATGTTACATTGGCATCTGCATCCAATGCAATTATCATTGGATTTAATGTACGTCCTGACGCAACGGCAAAAGAGACGGCAGAGCGCGAAGGGGTAGATATGAGATTATACCGTGTCATCTACAATGCGATTGAAGATGTGCAGGCAGCAATGAAGGGTATGCTTGATCCGGTATTTGAAGAAAAAGTGCTTGGCCATGCAGAAGTACGTCAGACATTCAAAGCGTCTGGAGTTGGAACAATTGCAGGTTCCTATGTGCTTGACGGTATTGTGGAACGTGACTGTTCTTGCCGAATCGTACGTGATGGTGTTGTGATCTTTGACGGCAAGCTTGCTTCTTTAAAACGTTTTAAGGATGACGTGAAGGAAGTAAGAGCAGGATATGAATGCGGATTTGTATTTGAGCGCTTTAATGATGTAAAAGAAGGAGATCAGGTAGAGTCATATAAGATGGTTGAAATACCGCGATAAGGAGAGATTGGAATTTGAGAAAAAACAGTATCAAAAATACAAGAGTCAATGGTGAGGTGCAAAGAGAGCTGTGCAATATCCTTCGGGATGGTATCAAAGATCCCAGGATTGCACCGATGACATCAATCGTAGCAGTAGAGGTTGCACCGGATCTTAAGACCTGTAAGGCATATGTCAGTGTGTTTGGGAATGAAAAGATGCAGCAGGATACCATAAAAGGTCTTGTGAGTGCAGAAGGATTTATCCGAAGAGAACTGGCACATAGATTGAATATGCGTAATACGCCGGAAATAAAATTTGTGCTTGATCAGTCTATCGAATATGGTGTTGCCATGTCGAAGAAGATTGATGATGTAACGAGAGATTTAAAAAGGGAAGATGATTAGTATGTTGCAAAAACTGCTTTCACAGGCAAAAACAGTTGCCATCGGAGGTCATATAAGACCAGATGGCGACTGCATTGGATCCTGTACGGGATTATATCAGTATATCAAGGAGATGTACGAAGATATCAGTGTGGATTTGTATCTGGAGAGTTTTCCAGAAGTGTTTAAGTTTATTGAAGCTACCAAAGAGATTTTGCACGAGGCGAAAGAAAAAACATATGATTTATTCATTGCACTGGACTGTGGGGACGCAGACAGACTTGGTTTTTCCAAAGTGTTATTTGAAAAGGCAAGGAAGACATTCTGTGTGGATCATCACATCAGCAACGAAAGTTTTGCAATGGAGAATTACATAAAGCCGGAGGCAAGTTCTACATCAGAACTGGTTTATGAATTAATTGAAAAAGAGAAGATATCCAAGGCGGTTGCAGAAAGTCTGTATACCGGAATCGTGCATGATACAGGGGTATTCCAGTATTCCTGTACGGCACCGGAGACGATGGAGGCAGCGGCGGATTTGATGCGCTGCGGCATCAACGCACCTGAAATTATCCAAAAAACGTATTATGAGAAAACATATGCGCAACAGCAGATTTTAGGATGTAAGCTGTTAGAAAGCGTACGGTTTATGGACGAAAGAGCAATGGTTGCGGCTGTTACAAGAAAGCAGATGAAGTTTTTTGGGATCACGCCGAATGATATGGAGGGAATTGTAAGTCAGATGCGCAATACGAAGGGCGTGGAGGTTGCAATTTTTATGTATGAAATAGATCACTACAAATTTAAAGTAAGCCTTCGTTCCTCAAATCTTGTTGATGTGAGTAAGGTGGCCAAATACTTTGGAGGCGGCGGTCATAAAAAGGCAGCAGGCGTTACAATGACAGGCAGAAAACATGATATTATCAATAATCTGTCGGCGCAGATTGCATTGCAGTTAGATTAGGAGATTCGATATGATACATGGAGTCTTGAACGTATATAAAGAAAAAGGATTTACCTCCCATGATGTGGTGGCGAAACTTCGAGTAATTACAAAACAGAAGAAAATCGGACACACTGGGACGCTTGATCCGGATGCATGCGGAGTTCTTCCGGTGTGTCTTGGAAAAGCAACAAAGCTATGTGATATGCTGACGGATAAGGATAAGGTATATGAGACGGTATTATTGCTCGGAAAGCAAACGGATACACAGGATATTTCGGGAGAAGTACTAAAAGAAGCGGATACATCAAAGTTAAGCGAAGAAACGGTGAAAGATGTGATCATGGGATTCATGGGAGATTACAGTCAGATACCGCCGATGTATTCGGCGCTTAAGGTCAATGGAAAGAAATTGTATGAACTTGCCAGAGAAGGAAAGACTGTGGAACGTAAGGCCCGGGAAGTGAAGATCTATGAGATTCAAATTTTAGAAATGTCACTTCCAAGGGTGAAGATGCGCGTCCGCTGTTCAAAAGGAACTTACATCCGTACCCTTTGTCATGATATTGGTGAATGCCTTGGGGTAGGCGGCTGCATGGAAGAGCTTTTACGCACCAAGGTAGAGCGATTTGAAGCTGCAGGAAGTAAAACGCTTTCCGAGATTGAAGCAGCAGTGACAGAGGGAAGGATGTCAGAACTTCTCGTCCCGGTAGATGAGATGTTTGACCAATATCAGAAAGTAACTATCTTGGCGGCGTACGAGAAGCTGATTTATAATGGCAATCCATTTCCAGTCCAGGCAGTGAAGGGCGAATGTGGATTCCAGGATGGAGAATGGCTCCGGGTATATGATATGCAGAATATGTTTATCGGAATCTATGCATTCAGAAAAGCTAGGAAAGAGTTTACGCTTGTGAAGATGTTTATGGAAAGAGGAAACTAATATGGAATATGTCACAGGAATCCATAAATATGAAGATGTATGCAGAAGCGCAGTGACGCTTGGTAAATTTGACGGACTTCATAAGGGGCATCAAAAGCTGATTCAAAAGGTTTGTGCATATGCAGAAAAAGAAGGATTAAAAAGTATTGTATTTGCGTTTGATATGTCGCCGTTCTATCAGAATCAGACAGGACTTCGGAAGGGACTTGTCACCAATGAGGAGCGAAGAAGCCTTTTAGAGGGGAAAGTGGATTGCCTCCTGGAATGTCCGTTTACGAAAGAAATATCCGGAATGGATGCCGAAGAATTTATCGAGACGGTACTTGTGAAGAAGCTTCATGCCGGCTACATTGCTGTCGGAACGGATTTTCGATTTGGATATCAGAAAAAAGGTGATTTTCATATGCTCAAAGCTTATGCAGAGATCTATGGATATGAGGTAGAAGTGGTGGAAAAGGAAAGAGCATATGATAGAGCGATCAGCAGTACATTTATTAAAGAAGGACTTGCAAAAGGAGATATGGAGCTCGTCCGCAATCTTCTTGGTTATCCATATGCAGTAAGGGGGACGGTGGTACATGGAAGGCAGCTTGGGAGGACACTAGGCATTCCTACCATGAACATCTATCCGGCAAAAGAAAAGCTGCTGCCGCCAAACGGGGTATATGCAAGCAGGACTGCGATTGGAGAAAAGTTATATGAGGGAATTACCAATATAGGCATAAAGCCGACGGTGGATGAGACAAGTAAGATTCTTCTTGAAACATATCTTTTTGAATATGAGGGAGATATGTATGGAAAAGAGATCAAAGTGGAGTTATATGATTTTGAAAGGCCAGAACAACGTTTTGGTTCAATCGAGGAATTGAAAGATAGGATGGAACAGGATATAGAAACTGTGAAACAATATTTCAAAGGTTAGAAAAAGGAGATACAAATGAGTATGGCAACAGTTATTTCACTCATTGGAGGATTGGGCTTATTCCTGTATGGAATGAAGTTGATGAGTGAAGCGTTAGAAAAAGCCGCGGGGGCAAAAATGCGAAGCATCCTGGAGTTTTTCACGAAAAATAAATTAATGGGAACATTTGTAGGTATCGTATTCACTGCGATTGTGCAGTCATCAAGTGCAACGACCGTTATGGTAGTCAGTTTTGTAAATTCCGGACTGATGACGCTCGCACAGGCGGCAGGGGTAATCATGGGCGCCAATATAGGAACCACGGTGACATCACAGCTGATCGCATTTGATCTGTCAAAGATTGCGCCGCTGTTTGTTATGATAGGCGTGGTCATGATGATGATTTCAAAGAAAGTCAAAGTAAAACGATTTGGAGAAGTAGTATTAGGATTTGGTATCCTCTTTGTAGGACTTAGCACGATGTCCGGCGCGATGAGTGGATTTAGAAATTCACCGGTTATCGTAGACATGCTCTCTTCACTTGACAATCATCTGCTGGCAATTGTAATTGGTTTTGCCATTACGGCAATCTTGCAGAGTTCGTCTGCGACGGTAGGTATTGTACTTTTGATGGCAACACAGGGATTGTTACACCTTGATATTTGTTTCTTCCTGATTTTGGGATGTAATGTCGGTTCTTGCGTATCAGCGCTTCTTGCAAGTCTGGGAGGCAAGAAAGAAGCAAAACGTGCCGCATGGATTCATTTCATGTTCAACGTAGTTGGTTCCGCAATTATTTTTGCGATTCTTTCATTTACATTAGAGCCGGTTACGAATGCATTATTTGAGATATCCGGCGGTGACATGGGACGAGCAGTTGCCAATGCGCACACATCCATCAAAGTATTGGAAGTGATTATGTTGTTCCCATTCATAGATAAGATTGTAGCATTGACCTATAAGATCGTACCTGGTGAGGATAAAAAATCAGGAGAGGAATATGAGCTGCACTTTATCGGAGGCGAGAAGATCATTTCTCCTTCGGCAGCAGTAATCGATACGATTCATGAGATTGAAAACATGGGTAAAATTGCGATCACAAATCTTCAAAATGCCATGGACGCATTGCTGGATGGGGATGAAGAAAAGATTAGGATCGTAGAAGAACAGGAAAAATATATCAATTATCTGAATCATGAGATCACCAATTACCTGATACGTGTAAATCATCTGGAGCTGCCGATTGCCGATGCGGATATGATTGGCGCGCTGTTCCATGTGGTGAATGACGTTGAACGTATTGGAGACCATGCACAGAATATGGCGGAGTTTGCAGAAAGAAGAATTAAGAATAACGTAGTTTTTACCGAGAAGGCGCGAAACAATATGCGTGAACTTTTAGAGCGGGATATTCTTCTTTTGAAGTATTCTCTGGAAATGTTTGCTCATAAAGATCAGAAGCATATGAGAGAAATCCTGGAGCTGGAAGATACGATAGATAAGCTGGAGCGTAAATACCAGAATGCACATATCAAGCGTCTGACCAAGAATAAGTGTACGCCGGAAGCAGGTATGATATTTACGGATACCATTTCGGGCTTGGAACGTATCGGAGACCATGCGACAAACATCGCATTTGCAATCATGGAACCTTCCGGAGGTGAAGTGGACCTGGATGATATGGACGAAGACAAATAGTGAAATTTGTTAGGAGAAAATCTATCACCGGGGCATCTTTTGCTTGACAGGAAAAGACACACATGATACGCTTATTAAGCGTGAGCAAAGCCGATGTTCGGTAATTGGATACTCCAGCCATTACTTAATATCCGGCGTTTATAAAAGAATTCAAGGAGGAAGAAAACGATGATCGCAAAAGAAAAGAAACAGGCAATTATTGCTGAATACGGAAGAGGCGAAGGAGACACAGGTTCACCGGAAGTACAGGTAGCTATCCTGACAGCAAGAATCAACGAATTAACAGATCACTTTAAGGCGAATCCAAAGGATCACCATTCAAGAAGAGGTCTTCTTAAAATGGTAGGTCAGAGAAGAGGATTACTCGCATACTTAAAGAAAACAGATATCGAAAGATACCGTACTTTGATCGAAAGACTTGGATTAAGAAAATAATCCGGTTTTATGTTGAAAGTGAAAGATCCTGTTGCTGTGAACAGTGACAGGATTTTAGAAAGAATCTCGCTTGCGGGGTTCTTTTTTCTTGCAACTTAAAAAGAAATGGGATATAATAATTAAGACTGCGAGCATAGGCAGATACCGAGACCACTGAAAAGGACACTTTTCTTTTTAAAACGACAAAAAAGTGTATTTTTCAGTAGTTTCGGAAAGCATATGCCAGACGAATTTATACAAGAGAGCAATAAGGAGAATATTATGTTTAAAAAGTTTGAAATGGAATTAGCCGGCAGGACACTCCGTGTAGATATCGGACGAGTTGCTGCACAGGCAAACGGTGCAGCATTTATGCATTATGGTGATACCGTTGTATTATCTACTGCGACTGCATCTGACAAACCACGTGAAGGGATCGATTTCTTCCCGTTAAGCGTGGAATATGAAGAAAAATTATATGCGGTTGGTAAAATCCCGGGAGGATTCAATAAAAGAGAAGGAAAGGCAAGCGAGCATGCGATCCTTACCTCACGTGTGATTGACAGACCGATGCGTCCTCTGTTTCCGAAGGATTATAGAAATGACGTAACACTTAACAACATGGTAATGTCTGTAGACCCTGATTGTAATCCGGAGGTGGTTGCAATGTTAGGTTCTGCAATCGCAACATGTATCTCAGACATTCCGTTTGACGGTCCATGTGCAGCGACACAGATGGGTATGATCGACGGAGAATTAATCGTGAATCCGACGCTTGCTCAGAAAGATAAGTCTGACTTACAGCTTACGGTTGCTTCTACAAGAGACAAAGTTATCATGATCGAAGCTGGAGCAAATGAGATTCCGGAAGCAAAGATGATCGAAGCAATCTTTAAGGCACATGAAGTGAATCAGGAGATCATTAAGTTTATCGATTCTATTGTGGCAGAGGTTGGAAAAGAGAAACATACTTATGAAAGCTGTGCAATTCCGGAAGAATTGTTTGCGGCAATCAAAGAAATCGTGCCTCCAGCACAGATGGAAGAGGCTGTATTTACAGATGAGAAGCAGGTACGCGAGGAAAATATCCGCGCGATTACCGCAAAATTAGAAGAAGCATTCGCAGAGAATGAAGAATGGCTTCCATTGATCGGGGAAGCATTATATCAGTACCAGAAAAAGACAGTCCGTAAGATGATCTTAAAAGATCATAAACGTCCGGACGGTCGTGATATCTCACAGATCCGTCATCTTGCAGCAGAAGTGGATATCATTCCAAGAGTACACGGTTCTGCAATGTTCACACGTGGACAGACACAGATCTGTAATGTATGTACGTTAGCTCCGCTTTCCGAAGCACAGAAATTAGACGGTTTGGATGAAACAGAAACATCCAAGCGATATATGCACCACTATAACTTCCCGTCATACTCTGTAGGTGAGACAAAACCATCGAGAGGACCGGGACGTCGTGAAATCGGACATGGCGCTTTGGCAGAACGTGCATTGGTACCGGTACTTCCATCGGAAGATCAGTTCCCATACGCAATCCGTACTGTATCTGAGACATTTGAGTCTAACGGTTCTACTTCTCAGGCAAGTATCTGTGCATCCAGTATGGCGCTTATGGCAGCCGGCGTACCGATCAAATCGGCAGTAGCCGGTATTTCCTGTGGTCTTGTTACGGGAGATACAGACGATGACTATATTGTGCTTACAGATATCCAGGGGCTGGAAGATTTCTTTGGCGACATGGACTTTAAGGTGGCAGGTACACATGAAGGTATCACAGCAATCCAGATGGATATTAAGATACATGGTCTTACAAGACAGATCATTGAGGAAGCGATCGCCCGCACAAGAGAAGCAAGATTCCATATTCTTGATGAGGTCATGGCGAAAACAATTGCCGAGCCTAGATTGGAAGTAGGCGAGTTTGCACCGAAGATTCGTCAGATGAGAATCGATCCGACAAAGATTGGCGATGTAGTAGGACAGAGAGGTAAGACGATTAACGCGATCATCGAAAAGACAGGCGTGAAGATCGATATTACAGATGATGGAGCGGTATCGGTATGTGGTGTAGACGCGGATGCAATGGATGAAGCAATGCGTATGATACAGATTATCGTAACTGATTTTGAGGCAGGACAGGTATTCGAAGGAACTGTTATCAGCATCAAAGACTTCGGTGCATTTGTGGAATTTGCTCCGGGAAAAGAAGGAATGGTTCACATTTCTAAGATTTGTAAGGAAAGAATCAACCATGTAGAAGATGTTCTCACATTAGGCGACAAAGTAAAAGTCGTATGTCTTGGAAAAGACAAGATGGGAAGAATCAGCTTCAGCATGAAAGATGTAGCAGAATAGAAAAATATTACGAGGCGGTATCACTTCAAAAGAGTAATACCGCCTTTTTATATGGGTTGGAGGCGTTAGAGATGTCAGTGAAAGAATCAAGCGTAGAATTAAGCATAGAATCAATTATAGAAAGAGATGTATTGTCGGAAGAAGGAATCCGGTTTTATCTGCCCGAAGATTTAAAAGAACTGCCGATCGAAGTATTGAAAAGCGTATCTTCTACGAATATATATGCAAAGAAGTGTGCAGAAGAAAGGGCAGAAAGAATGCTGGTATTGGCAGAAGAACAGACAGAAGGCAGGGGAAGACGGGGAAGAAGTTTCTATTCTCCATATGGGACCGGACTTTATATGAGCCTTCTTATGAAAGTGGAGCGAAGTCTTGCACAATTCGTTCCAATTACCGTGGCTGCCGCAGTTGCGGTTACAAGAGCAGTCACCAAACTTTCCGGGAAAGAAGCGAAGATCAAATGGGTCAACGATATTTATCTGGATAACAAAAAGATATGCGGGATCCTTGCCGAGGCAGTCAGTGACGCTAAAAGCGGTATGCTGACCGCGGTCGTAGTAGGAATCGGCGTCAATGTATTTACAGAAAATTATCCGGAAGATATTAAGGATAAAGCAGGCTCACTTTTGCCGGAAGCTTTGACGAGGAATGAGCTTGCAGCAGAGATTACAAAAGAGCTGCTTGGGTTTTCAAAAAATTTGAATACACCGGAATTGATGGAAGAATATCGTAGGAAATCCATGGTCATCGGAGAAGAGATTTACTGGATGGAAAAAGAAATAAGAAAAGAAGGAAGAGCGATTGGGATTAATGAAAGCGGTAATCTTATTGTGGAGACAAAGGAAGGAAAGGTTATATTAAGCGCCGGAGAGATTTCTGTAAGGAAGTCTTACTAGATTATCTTTTGCTTATTTTATTCATATTTAGTCCATGCTTTCATATATTGTGTAAAGAGGTGGACAACAAAGATGAAACAAAGGTACGAAAAAACAAAACAGCAGATTCTGAAAATCCTTCCGTGCAAAATGCGTATGTATTTTGAAAGGAATGTAGATTTTGAAAAACTTCAGGAAATCCGCATTCGGATAAACAGGCCGGTTCTTTTGAAAGAAAACGGGAAAGAAAAGAAAGTAGTTGCAGACCAGAAGATTTATGAGGCTTCGGCAGCAGACATGAAAGAATGTGTAGAGTACATAAGCAAATATTCCAGATATGCATATGAACATGAGATGAGTCAGGGATTTTTGACGGTGGAAGGCGGGCACAGAGTCGGTTTTGCCGGAAAAATAATCCGAGATGGTACGAAGATTCGCCACATGAAGGAGATTACTTCCTTGAATATTCGTGTCGCACATGAGAAAAAGGGATGTGCGGATGAGCTTATCCAGTATCTGGTTGAGAATGGGCGGATACTGCATACATTGATCATATCGCCGCCTGGATTGGGAAAAACAACGCTTCTTCGGGATTTGATACGGCAGGTTTCCAATGGAACAAGGTGGAATGAAGGATGCAGCGTGGGAGTTGTCGATGAACGGATGGAATTAGGCAGCGTCTATCAAGGAGAAATTCAAAATGATCTGGGAATTCGCTCCGATGTGCTTAGTGGATGTACCAAGGAGGAAGGGATGATGATGCTTGTGCGTTCTATGGCGCCTGAGGTGATCGCGGTGGATGAAATCGGAAGAGAAGAAGAAATTCCGGCTATTTTATATGCGATGTGCAGCGGATGCAGATTCCTTGCAACCGCACACGGAGATGACGTAAGACAACTGAAAGAAAAACCATTCTTCAAAGAAATGATCCAGGGAAAATATTTTGAGAGATTTATAGTATTAAGCGGAATTCCAGGACAGGATCAGGAAGTGAGGATATATGATACAAAGGAGTGTTGTCTGAATGTGCAGGAGTAAATGAAGATATGATAGAAAAAATGATAGGAACGCTGCTGGTGATACCAGGAAGCATTGCCCTTGGAATATATTACGGATGGGAATTGAAACAGAGGCTGGAAGAACTGATTACAGTAAGACAGATTATGGAACTTTTGAAGCGCCAGATACAATATACAAAAGCGCCGTTGGAAGAGTGTCTTATGGAGATATCGAGAAAAACGACGGGAGTTTATAAGAACTGGCTTTTGAAAACGGCAAAAAGAATAGAAGCAGGGGAGGATGAGAATCTCTATCGAATCTGGAAGGAGTCGGTATACAAAGAACTGGCGGACACTCTTTTAAGAAAACAGGATGTGGAAGCGCTGGCAGAGGTAGGAAGAAGCATAGATGCCTTAGATTGCGATTCTGTACTTGCAGGAATTACATTATATCAGGAGGAATTGGAAGAAACGATACGAAGGATGCGAAGTGAAAATAAAGAGAAGAGAAAACTTTGCCACTGCCTTGGTGTGATTGGAGGAATCTTTATTGTGGCAGTGTTGATTTAGGACAGGAGGAAGCAATGAGTATTAATCTGATCTTTAAAATTGCGGCAGTGGGAATTCTCGTATCTGTACTAAGCCAAGTACTGAAACACAGCGGGAGAGAGGAACATGCATTTCTTACAAGTTTTGCAGGGCTTATCCTGGTGTTGCTTTGGATTATTCCGTATATTTATGAATTGTTTGAGACAGTACGAGCTTTGTTTGAATTGTAGGAGGGCATTATGGGAGTTGTACAGGCGTGTATCATAAGTGTCTTTGGAGTTTTGCTTGCATTGCAGTTCAAACATACGAAAACAGAATACGGAATTTACATGGGCGTGGCAATCAGTATTTTTATATTTGCTGCGATTGCAGACAAGTTATCCGTTGTGGCAGATGCGGCAAGAAGGATTCAAAGCTATGTACAGCTGAATGAAATTTATATCGGGATTTTGTTTAAAATGCTGGGGATTACCTATATCGCAGAATTCGCCTGTGATCTATGCAAAGATGCGGGATACCAGACGATTGCGTCACAGATTAGCGTGCTTGCCAAACTAACGGTACTCGTGTTGGGGATGCCTGTACTTATCGCCTTACTTGATACGATCGAAGGTTTTCTTATATAGGAGGAGTTATGAAAAGAGTAGTATTTTTGATCGGTATCATACTTTTTTTGTTTCATCCTATGACGGTAACTGCACAGGAAACCACCGGTGAAATCAACAGGAAAGCAGAAGAAGTACTGCGAGAGCAGTTTGAATTTGAAAAACTGGATGAATTTTTGGAGGAATTATATCCAGATAGGAAGGTATCATTTGAAAGTTTGATAAAACTGTTGATGGAAGGCAAGATAAAAGAGGCGGCAGAAGGATTTTTCAAAGGGATCAAAGAGCTTTTTTTCTATCAGTTCGAAAGGCAGAGAATAAGCCTGATACAGATTTTGATCATTACCCTGACGGCGTCAGTCTTTGCCAATTTTGCCGGTGTATTTAAGAACAGGCAAATTGCAGACATCAGTTTTTATATGTTGTATTTGCTGCTTATCATCATATGTCTGAAAGCCTTTGGAGGAGTCTTGGAAACTACAAAAGAAAGGCTGTCTTTTCTTTTGCTTTTTATGAAAGTATTAGGACCGGTATATCTTACGGCGGTCGGAATCGCCAAAGGCTTAAACAGTGCACTTGCATTTTATAGCCTAGTACTGTTTCTTATATATCTGGTGGAGCTTTTGGTACTGCATATATTGATCCCATGTATTCATGTATGGATGATGATAAAGATTTTGAACTTCCTTTCACCGGAAGACTATCTTTCGAGATTTGCAGAGCTTTTGGAGACCTTGATAAGATGGGCGCTAAAGACAATGCTTGCAGGTGTGATCGGATTAAATGTCATACAGGGGCTTTTAGCTCCGGCGCTTGATAATGTAAAACGAACAGCGATCACAAGAACTGTGGAAGCGATTCCGGGTCTTGGAAATATTGCGGGAGGCGCAGGAGCCGTACTTGCAGGTACGGCGGCGCTTATCAAGAATGGTATTGGTATGGGAGGCGCCATTGTCTGTCTGATCATTTTTCTGCTCCCACTTCTGGAAGCGGCGATATATGCTTTTACATACAAACTTGCGGCGGCAATCGTACAGCCGATTTCAGACAGGAGAGTTACCGGATGCATAGGAAGTATCGGAAAGGGATGCGAGATGGTAATGCAGGTGATTTTTACGACCGGTCTTTTATTTTTGATCACCATTGCAGTCATTGCGGCGACAACGTCATAAAAGGAGAAATTATGCTGGAAGCAGTCTATAACTGGATAAAAAATATTGCATTTTATATGTTACTTGTAACTGCATTTTTGCAGATCGTTCCGGATGAAGCATACAGGAAATATATTCGTTTTTTTTCAGGACTGATACTGATCATGCTTCTTGTCATGCCGATATTTAAAATCACGGGACTTTATGAGGGAATCAGCCTTACTATGGAAAGAACACAGGATGAAAGGAGTAAAAAAGAAATTGAAGGGACTGTCAGAAAGTTTGAGGAAGAGATAATACCGCAGTTACAGGAGGAATATAATGGAGCAAAAGGCGGACAGGGGGCAGCTGCCGGTATGGCAGTGGATGAAGAATAAAAATAATCTGATCATTATAGTGCTTATCGGAATTATACTCCTTATTGCAGCGATTCCGACGAATGCAAAAAAAGAAGGAAATTCTGCGATATCTGCAAACAAAGAGGGAGAAAACACAACGGAATTGGAAGGAAGATTAAAAGCAATTTTGGAGAAGACGCAAGGGGTAGGTGCTGTAGAGGTAATGATTACACAAAAGGAAGAGGAGCACGCTTATTTTTCTGAGCAGAAGAAGGGTGGAGAAGTACTTGGGGTGCTTGTAGCAGCCGAACATGGAGACGATGCAGTCGTGATAAAAAAGATTATGGAGGCAGTGCAGGCATTATTTGAAGTAGACACGCATAGAATTAAGATAGTCAAAATGAACTTAAACAAATCAGGAGGATGAGTGATGAAACGATTATTAAAGAAGAACCAGATTATTGTAGCAACATTGGCGCTTATGATTGCCGTAGCGGGGTATTTGAACTATTCCGGAAAAATGTTTCCGGGAAAAGAAAAGACCCAGGAAGCAAGCCAGGAACTTGCCAACCAGGAATTGCTTGATATTTCAGAAGAAGACATAAGCGAGACGGATGGCGAAATTGCAAGTCAGGATTCGGAAGTCGAAGGTACGCCGGGAGAAGCGATACTTACGAATGCGAAAGCAAGCGGAATTGTTGCAGAGGCGAAAGTAGCAAGGGAACAGACCCGCTCCCAGAATAAGGAAATGCTGATGGGAATTATTGATGACGCGAATCTTGGAGATGAGCAGAAACAAGACGCCATTGCACAGATGATCATGCTCACAGACTTAGCAGAAAAAGAAACTACAGTAGAAACATTGCTGAAGTCAAAAGGATTTAGCGAAGCAGTGGTAAGCCTGACGAAGGATTCTGCAGATATTGTGATCAACAGCTCGGAACTTTCAGAAATAAACAGGGCACAGATTGAAGATATCGTAAGCAGGAAGGCAGGAATTGCGCCGGAAAATATTGTTATCACACCGATCCGGGCTGATAAAACATCAGAAACGGAAGCAGAAAATGAGAAAACAGAAAAGAAAGAAACAGATCAAGATACGGATAAGGAACAAAAATAATACATAAAATAAATAAGAAAACAGAAATATCGTTGCAGATGATGCCTAAATTATGGTAGACTATCTAACGCATGGGAAAAACAGGCATATCACATGCCGATAAGATAGGAGAAACAAGATGCTGGATTTTACAAATGAAATAAAAAAAAGAAGGACATTTGCAATTATTTCCCACCCGGATGCCGGAAAGACAACTTTGACAGAAAAATTTCTTTTATATGGAGGAGCGATCAACCAGGCGGGTTCTGTAAAGGGAAAAGCAACGGCGAAGCATGCAGTTTCTGACTGGATGGAAATCGAAAAAGAAAGAGGGATTTCGGTGACATCTTCGGTATTGCAGTTTCATTACAATGATTATTGTATCAATATCTTAGATACACCGGGACACCAGGATTTCTCGGAAGATACGTACCGTACTTTGATGGCAGCAGATTCTGCTGTGATGGTTATTGATGCAAGTAAAGGTGTGGAAGCGCAGACAAGAAAGCTTTTTAAAGTCTGTGTTATGAGACATATTCCGATTTTTACGTTTATCAACAAAATGGATAGAGAAGCGAAGGATACGTTTGAACTTTTAGACGATATCGAAAAAGAGCTTGGGATTGCTACTTGTCCTGTCAACTGGCCGATTGGTTCAGGAAAACGATTCAAAGGAGTCTATGACCGTGCAAATGAAGAAATCGAATTATTCTCTGATACAAGAAAAGGTACTGCGATCGGAGAAGTGAAAAAAATTTCTATTCATGACGGTTCTGTAGACAGCCTGTTGGAAGAAGGACAGAGAGAACTTTTGGAAGAAGAGATAGAGCTTTTAGATGGTGCCAGCGCCGAGTTCGATCAGGAACTGGTTGGAAAAGGAGAGCTTTCTCCGGTATTCTTTGGATCAGCGCTTACGAATTTCGGTGTAGAGACATTTTTGCAGCACTTTCTTAATATGACAACTTCTCCTCTGCCGAGAAAGTCGGACAGAGGAGAGATTGATCCGATGCAGGAAAAGGAATTTTCTGCTTTTGTATTCAAGATTCAGGCCAACATGAATAAGGCGCACCGCGACAGGATTGCCTTTATGCGTATCTGCTCCGGCGAGTTCGAGGCAGGCATGGAAGTATTTCATGTGCAGGGAGGAAAGAAAGTGCGGCTTTCTCAGCCGCAGCAGATGATGGCAAGTGAACGTAAAATGATAGAAAAAGCATATGGCGGAGATATTATTGGTATTTTTGATCCGGGTATCTTTTCTATTGGGGATACATTAACTTCTTCTGCGGATAAATTTGCATATGAGGGGATTCCGACCTTTGCGCCGGAGCATTTCGCAAGAGTACGGCAGGTAGACACGATGAAGCGAAAACAGTTCGTCAAAGGAATCAACCAGATTGCTCAGGAAGGGGCAATTCAGATTTTCCAGGAATACAATACGGGTATGGAGGAAATCATAGTAGGTGTAGTAGGTGTACTCCAGTTTGATGTGTTAAAATATCGTCTACAAAGCGAGTACAACGTAGAGATCATACTGGAGACGCTGCCGTATGAATATATTCGCTGGATTGAGAACAAAGATATTGATCTGGACCGTTTGAGCGGTACTTCGGACATGAAGAAGATCAAAGATTTGAAAGACAGACCGCTGTTATTATTTGTGAACAGCTGGAGTATCCGCATGACACAGGAAAGGAACGAAGGACTTATTTTATCTGAATTCGGACGTTCTTAAAATGCATTTTTGAAGAGGAAACCTTAAGGAGAAACTTTTCCTTTGCATTTACCTTGTAGTTTGCTATAATAGATAGAAGAGACAGAGCCAGACAGGAGGTTTTTGAAAATGGGAAAAGAAGAGAGAAATACTTATACAATACAAAGTGATGAAAAGCTTGGAGAGGTTCAGATTGCGGACGAAGTTGTTGCGATCATTGCAGGGCTTGCAGCTATGGAAGTAGAAGGCGTTGCATCCATGGCAGGGAATGCGACTCGTGAACTGATCAGCAGATTGGGGATGAAGACGCTTTCAAAAGGTGTAAAAGTAGATGTGCTTGACAAGATTGTAACAGTAGCGTTGGCGCTGAACTTAAAATATGGTTATAGTATCATGGATGTATCCAAGAAAGTGCAGGAAAAAGTAAAAGCGGCTATTGAGAATATGACCGGGCTTACCGTTGCAGATGTGAATCTTCGCATTGCGGGAGTTGACATGCCGATAGAAGAATAGTTGCCAACAGATAAGAAGATGTTGTATAATGAGAGGTATCTATGCGATGCCTCTTTTTAGTGTTTCATAGGAAATTGCGATGTATTTCCTATGAAATAAGGCCCTATGAGGGATGCGCAATTAATCATACCAATGAAAGGAATCCGAATATGGGAAGAACAGAATTGAGGGAACACATTTTTAAAATGCTGTTTTGTAGAGAATTCAATGCATCCAAGGAGATGCCGGAACAGCTTTTGCTGTATTTTGAACAGTTGGAGCAGATTAAAGATTCCGACAGATTATATATAGAAGAAAAATATAACGCAGTAGCGGAAAAGATAGAAGAACTTGATCAGTTGATCAATGAACAGGTAACCGGATGGAAGACAAGCAGGATGAATAAGGTAGATCTTACCGTTTTGCGTCTTGCAGTATATGAAATCAAATGGGATGAGGACGTACCGCTAGGCGTTGCGATCAATGAGGCGGTGCAACTTGCGAAGAAATTTGGCGGCAAGGAAAGTCCGGCTTTTGTTAATGGTGTACTTGCAAAATTTGCCAATCAGGAGTAGATATGCAGAACGTATATACGGTAAAACAAGTGAATGCCTATATCAAAAACATGTTTGCACAGGATTTTATGATGAATCGTATTTATGTCAAAGGGGAAGTGTCGAATTGTAAATATCACACATCCGGACACATTTATTTTTCGTTGAAAGACGAATCAGGAATGATTTCCTGCATTATGTTTGCCGGGCAAAGAGGCTCTCTTGCATTTCGTATGCAGGATGGGATGCAGGTGATCGTGTTTGGAGGAATCAGTGCATATGAAAGAGATGGCAAATATCAGTTGTATGCAAGAGAGATCCGTCAGGATGGAGCAGGCGTTTTATATGAGAGATTCCAGGCGTTAAAGCAGGAGTTAGAAGAGATGGGAATGTTTGCGCCGGAATATAAAAAACCGATTCCTCCATTTGCAAAGACAATTGGAATCGTAACAGCCCCTACCGGAGCAGCAATCCGGGATATCATGAATATTTCTTACCGCAGAAATCCTTATGTGCAGTTAATTTTATATCCGGCGCTTGTACAAGGAGACGGTGCGGCAGAAAGCATCGTAAGAGGAATTCATGCTTTGGAAAAAGAAGGTGTGGATATCATGATCGTTGGGCGTGGCGGCGGCTCTTTGGAGGACTTATGGGCATTTAATGAAGAAGCAGTTGCAAGGGCGGTATTTGAATGTACCATACCGGTCATTTCGGCAGTTGGGCATGAGACAGATACGACGATTATTGATTATGTATCTGACCTGCGCGCGCCGACGCCATCGGCAGCTGCGGAATTGGCCGTATATGATTATCAGGCTTTCAAACTGCACCTTGAACAGCTGCGTCTTCGAATGAAGCGGGCAGTATTGCAGAATATGCACGTTAGCCGTGCGAGGTTGGAACAATATCGGATAAGATTAAGATTTGATAATCCGATGGAGCAGCTTAAGTCAAAGCGTCAGTATTTAGCGGATATGGAAGAGAAGCTTCGAGGAAATATGAGATATAAGGCTGATAAGAAAAAGCAGCAGCTTTTGTTGTTTGCGGAACGTATGAAAAGACTTTCCCCGTTAGAGAAGCTTGGGCGGGGATATGCCTATGTGCAGACCGGGAACAAAGAAGCGCTTAACAGTGTTACGCAGGTGAGAGAAAACGAGCAAATTCGCATTTATCTTTCGGACGGAATGATTGTCAGTCGAGCAGAGGTGATTAAGGAAGGAGATACATTGTGGAACGAGACGAAAAAAAATGGGAAGAACAGCCGGTAGAAGTGATTTTTGCAGGACTTGAAGATGTTCTGGCGAAACTGGAGCAAGAGGACGTATCTTTGGAAAAATCATTTGCATTATATCATCAAGGAATGGAAATGCTTAGACTATGCAGTGAAAAAATTGATGCAGTCGAAAAACAAATGTTGGTGTTAGATGAGAGCGGGGAAAGACATGAATTTTAAAGAAGAAAATGAGTTAAAAGTAAAAGAAATAGAAGAAATACTAAATGCCTATCTGCCTGAAGAAGAGGGTTATCAGAAAATTATCATGGAAGCGATGAAATATAGTCTGATGGCAGGCGGAAAAAGAATACGCCCGATGCTTATGAAAGAGACTTTTGACATGTTTGGCGGTACGAGCAAGATCATTGAGCCTTTTATGGCGGCTCAGGAGATGATCCACACATATTCGCTTGTGCATGATGATCTTCCGGCGATGGATAATGATGAATACCGCAGAGGGCGGAAAACAACTCATGTCGTGTATGGAGAAGCGGTTGCTATTTTAGCCGGAGATGCATTGCTTAATTTTGCGTTTGAGACCGCTGCAAAAGCATTTAATATAGAACCGGAGGCAAGTTTAAGGATTGGAAAAGCACTTCAGATTCTTAGCGCGAAAGCAGGGATATTCGGGATGATTGGCGGTCAAGTGGTCGATGTGCGCGCAGAAGGACAGGCTATTTCCAAAAATGTAGTAGATTTTATATATGAATTAAAGACAAGTGCATTGATTGAATCTTCCATGATGATCGGAGCTGTGCTGGCTGGAGCTTCTGACACAGAAATAAAGATGATAGAGCGAATTGCAAAGAATGTCGGAATTGCTTTTCAGATTCAGGATGACATACTGGATGTTACAGGCGACGCAGAAGTGCTTGGCAAACCAATACACAGTGACGAAAAGAATGAGAAAACAACCTATGTCACATTGATTGGATTGGAACGGGCGAAGGCGGAAGTGGAAAGGATTTCCGAAGAAGCAATTGCTCTTCTGTATGATTTGAATACAGATTGTGATTATCTGGAATGTTTGCTTAGTTCACTGATACATAGAGAAAAGTAGTGAGGTACTGCTTATGGTACTAGAAAAGATACAAAAAGAAAATGATATCAAAGAATTAAATAGCGAGGAATTGACTTTGCTTGCTAAGGAAGTGCGCCAGTTTCTGATTGAGAAAATCAGTAAGACAGGCGGGCATCTTGCGTCAAATTTAGGGGTAGTAGAACTTACTATTGCGCTTCACCGTGTTTTCTCACTTCCGGAGGATAAGATCATATGGGATGTAGGGCATCAGTCATACACGCATAAGATTCTGACCGGAAGAAAAGATGGATTTGACGATTTGCGAAAATACGGAGGCATGAGTGGATTTCCGAAGCGAAAGGAGAGCTGCTGCGATGCATTTAATACCGGACATAGTTCTACTTCTGTTTCGGCAGGCCTTGGATATGCGAAAGCAAGGGATTTGCAGCAGGAGAAATTTTCCGTGATTTCTGTGATCGGAGATGGTTCGCTGACAGGTGGTATGGCATATGAAGCTTTGAATAACGCCGCGCATGTAGGCAGTAATTTTATTATTATTTTAAATGATAATAATATGTCTATCTCAGAAAACGTAGGCGGAATGTCCAGGTATCTTGGCGGATTGCGTACTGCGAAAGCGTATAACGGAATCAAGAGCGGAGTGGAAAAGACATTAGGATACATTCCCTTTGCAGGAGAAAAGTTAATAAAGCAGCTGAAAAAGACGAAAAGCAGTATTAAGCAGCTTGTTGTACCGGGGATGCTGTTTGAAAATATGGGAATTACCTATTTAGGACCAGTGGATGGGCATAATATTAAAGAACTTTGTCGAGTATTAAGAGAAGCAAAGAAAATGAACCATGCGGTATTGGTGCATGCGATCACCGAAAAGGGCAGGGGATATGAGCCTGCAGAGAAAAATCCTTCGAAATTCCATGGCACGGGGCCATTTGAGATTGAAACGGGAATGCCTTTGAAGGAAAAAGTAAAACCGGATTATACCGATATTTTTGGAAAAGTGATGTATGATCTGGCGGCAAAAGATAAAAAACTGGTTGCGATCACAGCGGCGATGTCAGACGGAACCGGACTTACTCCGTTTCGGCGCAGATATCCCGATCGTTTTTTTGATGTGGGAATAGCAGAAGAACATGCTGTTACTTTTGCGGCAGGACTGGCTGCAGGTGGGATGAAACCGGTCTTTGCGGTGTATTCTTCTTTCCTGCAAAGAGCATATGATCAGATGATCCATGATGTCTGCCTGCAGAATCTTCCGGTTGTTTTTGCGATAGACCGGGCAGGTTTGGTAGGGAACGATGGAGAGACGCATCAGGGAATATTTGATCTGTCTTATCTTTGCAGTATACCGAATATGACAGTACTTTCGCCCAAGAATCGCTATGAGCTGGCGGATATGTTAAGATATGCCACAGATTTTGGAAAACCGATCGCAATAAGATATCCAAGAGGCTGTGCTTATGATGGCTATAGGGAATTCCAGGCGCCAATCGTATATGGAAAGAGTGAGAAGATTTTCGAGGAAGATGGAATCGCTGTCGTGGCGGCGGGGCATATGTTTGAAACAGCAGTAAAGATCAGGGATATTTTAAAAGAGACAGGTTATAATTGCAGCCTTATCAATGCAAGATTCATCAAACCATTTGATGAAGAAATGATAAGAGAAATCGGCATGGAGCATGAACTGGTCGTGGTGATCGAAGAAAATGTAAGAAGCGGCGGTTTGGGCGAACATATCGCGGCATTTATGAAACAGGAGAATCTAAAGGCTTCTTTTTTATCTGTTGCTATAGCGGATGAATATGTGGAGCATGGCAATGTAGAAGTGTTAAGAACAGAGACAAAACTTGCGCCGGAAATAGCTGCAAGAACGATTATGATGACTTATATAGGAGCACAAGAAGGACAATGAAAGAACGGTTGGATGTATTGTTGGTAAAGAGAGCACTTGCGGCTTCCAGGGAGAAAGCAAAGGCAATTATCATGTCAGGCAATGTGTTTGTGGATGGTGAAAGAGAAGATAAGGCTGGAACAATGTTTTCCGAAGAGGTGTCAATTGAAATCAAAGGAAATACGCTTCCCTTCGTGAGCAGAGGCGGTCTGAAGCTGGCAAAAGCAGTGAAGGAGTTTGCGTTGAAGCTTGAAGGAGCAGTATGCACTGATGTTGGATCTTCTACGGGTGGATTTACAGACTGTATGCTGCAAAATGGAGCTGCAAAAGTATTTGCCATTGATGTGGGAAGAGGACAGCTGGATTGGAAATTACGTCAAGATGAGCGCGTCGTATGTATGGAAAAGACAAATATACGTTATGTGACGCCGGAAGATATCGGGGAAGAGATTGATTTTTCTTCCATTGACGTGTCGTTCATTTCTCTTACGAAAGTATTGGAACCAATCCGTAATTATCTGACAGAAGAGGGAAGAATTGTCGCTTTGATCAAACCCCAGTTTGAGGCGGGGCGAGAAAAAGTAGGAAAAAAAGGCGTGGTAAGAGAAAAGGGTACTCACAGAGAAGTGATTCATAAAGTCGTGGACTATGCAGTCTCAATCGGTTTTTTAGTATTGGATATTACCTATTCTCCGATCAAAGGACCAGAAGGAAATATTGAGTATCTGGTTTATCTTAAGAAGCAGCCTGAGGGCGGCATCGAACAAGGTTTGGAAAAGAAGTTTGATGATATTGTAGAAGAAGCATTTGAAGCATTGGCAAAAAAATCAGAATAAAAGGCAGAAAGATATGGAACGTTTTTTGATTATTACGAATTTAGAAAAGGATACAAACCTTAAGGTTACCTATCAAATCGACGAATACTTAAAAAACAAAGGAAGGCAAAGTATTCGATGCGAACGGGATGACATGGGGATGATGATTGCAGACAGAGTTCCAAAAGAGATTGATTGTGCCATTGTGATCGGCGGAGATGGGACTATGATTCGGGCAGCAAGAGAGCTGGTGGAATTGCAGATTCCGATTCTTGGTGTGAATATGGGGACGTTGGGGTATCTGACGGAAGTAGAGCTTAAAGATATCGAGATGGCATTAGAGTGTATTCTGAAAAAAGAGTACGAGTTGGAGGATCGAATGATGCTAAGCGGTCATTTTGAAGACGGCAGCAGCGCCCATGCGTTAAATGACATTGTAGTCAGCAGAAGCGGATCGATCCATATTGTTGATTTTCATATTTATGTAAATGGAAAATTCTTAAATACATGCCAGGCGGATGGCTTGATCATATCTACTCCCACAGGCTCTACGGCATATAATCTTTCGGCAGGAGGACCTATCGTGGAACCGACAGCAGAGCTGATTGTAATGACACCGATTTGTTCACATGCGTTAAATGCCAGAAGTATTGTTTTATCACATCAGGATGAGATCACGGTTGTGATCGGAAAGAGCAGAGGGAAGAAAGAAGAGGTCACAGAAGTGACTTTTGACGGCGCAGATATGCGTTATCTCCATTCCGGAGAAAAGATTATGATTCAGAAAGCAAAGGATGTAACGAGGATGATAAAGCTTGGAAAAAGTAGTTTTCTCGAAATTCTTGCGAGAAAAATGGGAGGAAATGAGCTATGAAGTTAAGTCGACATTCGAAGATTGTAGAGTTGATTGGAAAATATGAGATTGAGACTCAGGAAGAATTGGCAGATCGTTTGAATCAGGAAGGATTTCATGTGACGCAGGCAACTGTTTCCAGAGATATTCGTGATATGAAACTTACGAAGGTACTTTCCGAGAGTGGAAAACAACATTATACCGTATTACATACAACAGATCAGTCTATGAATGAAAAATATATGCGTATTTTAAAAGACGGATATGTTTCGATGGATATGGCGCAGAATATTCTTGTGATTAAGACGATATCCGGAATGGCGATGGCGGTTGCAGCAGCTTTAGATGCACTGAAATGGCATGAGATGGTTGGATGTATTGCCGGGGACGATACGATTATGTGTGCAAACCGAAGCGTGGATGATACTTTGGAAGTGATGATGAAGATCAAAAAAATTGTATCATAACAAAGAAATAAAAAAAGAAATAAAAAATGTAATAAGTGGTGTGTCAAAAGGGACGGAAAGAAAAATGTTACAAAGTCTACATGTAAAAAATCTTGCATTGATTGACGAAGCAGAAGTGGAATTTGAAGAGGGGCTTAATATTTTAAGCGGTGAGACCGGAGCCGGGAAATCCATTGTCTTAGGCTCTGTGAACCTTGCGCTTGGAAGCCGGTACTCGAAGGAGATTATTCGTGAAGGTGCGGATTATGGTTTGGTAGAGCTTGTTTTTCGTATACGAGATGAAAAGCAGCTGAAAAAATTAGAAGAACTTGATATTTATCCGGAAGGGCAGGAGATCATCTTAAGCAGGCGGCTTATGGAAGGCAGAAGCATAAGCCGTATCAATGGCGAAACGGTGACGGCAGGATTATTGAAAAAGGTTTCTGAAATATTGATTGATATTCATGGTCAGCATGAGCATCAATCTTTATTGTATGAAAAAAATCATTTGGCAATTCTGGATGCATTTTCCAAAGACGCCTCCGCAAATATCAAAGAGCAGGTAAAAGAAACTTATAAGGAATATAAGGAATTGAAACAAAAGCTCAAAGAAGCTGCATTAGATGAAGCGCAGCGTAAAAAGGAAATCGATTTTCTTGGATTTGAGATTTCGCAGATTATGGAGGCACAGCTGGAAAAAGGTGAGGATGAAGTGCTGGAAGAGGCCTATAAACGGATGGCAAACAGCAAAAAAATCACCGGGAATCTGGAGGAAACTCATCAATATCTTTCCGGTATGCCAGACAGTGCCAGTGAGCTTTTTGGCCGCAGTATCCGTTGCATGGCGGAACTTGTTTCCTATGATACTAAGGCAGAAGCGTTGTATGAGCAATTAATGGAAGTAGATACGCTTCTGAATGATTTTAACCGGGAACTGGCAGACTATCAGAAAGAAAGCGAATTTTCAGAAGAAGAGTTTTATAAAACAGAAACCAGATTAAATGAAATTAACAGATTAAAAACAAAATATGGAAATACAGTAGAAGAAATCCTGGCATATTGTGATGAAAAGAAGCAAAGACTGGAAGTACTGGAGCACTACGAAGTCTATTTAAGTGAACTGCAGCAAAGCACAGAGGCAAAAAAACAAGAGCTTACAAAGCTTTGCGACAGACTTAGCAAGATTCGCAGGGAATATGCAAAAAAACTTTCGAGAGAGATCATAAAAGGGCTAAACGATCTGAATTTTCTGGATGTACAGTTTGAAATCGCATTTGAACAGCTAAAAGAGGCGACGGCAAATGGAAGCGATGCGGCAGAATTTTTGATTTCCATGAATCCGGGAGAGCCATTAAGAGCGTTAAAAGATATTGCATCCGGAGGAGAGCTTTCTCGTATTATGCTGGCGATTAAATCCGTACTGGCGGACAAAGATGAGATCGAGACATTGATTTTTGATGAGATAGATGTCGGGATCAGCGGGCGTACTGCGCAGAAAGTATCGGAGAAGATGAGCGTGATCGGGGGAAAACATCAGGTTATCTGTATTACACATTTGGCTCAGATTGCGGCGATGGCAGACAGTCATTATGTGATAGAAAAAAATACAAAAAATGGGATTACCCGGACAAATATACGCAAACTCAAGGAAGAGGAGACGGCAGAAGAACTTGCTCGTATTCTGGGAGGAGCAAAGATCACACAGTTGGTTATGCAAAATGCAAAAGAGATGAAGGCATTGGCTAAGACATACAAAAAATCCCAGAGTGTACAAAAAGATACAGAGTGAAAAAACACATTTTCCACATACTAAAACAGATATCGAAAGGTATCTGTTTTTTTAACATTTTTTAATATAGAGAAAAGGATGTGTTTGTTGTGAGAAGACGGGTATACCGTATTTTTTTGAGTATTATGCTCATGTTATCGGTTGTGATGCTCGTAGAGTACGCTGGAATGTATAAGGAGGAAGAAGAAAGGCAGCGGGAAGTGAGCTCTAGGGCGATTGCAAATGAACTCTTGATTCCGGGAGGAATGCCGATTGGCATCTATATGGAAACAGAAGGCGTTATGGTCATTGGAACAGAGAAAGTCACAGACATGAACGGACAGAAATGCGAGCCGGCAGCACATATTGTAAAAGCCGGAGATTATATTGTGGGAATAGACGAAAAAGCGATCACAAGTAAAAAGGAACTTTTGCAGGAAGTAGAACGTTTAGCGGATGAAGAAATCATATTGCATTTAAGAAGGGCAGACGAGGACCTTGATGTGCGATTAAAACCAGTACAGTGCGGCAAAGATGAATTTAAGCTTGGGATATGGATCCGGGATAATACACAAGGACTTGGCACCGTAACGTTTCTGACTGGAAACAGTGAATTTGGAGCATTGGGGCATGGAATCCATGATTCGGATACCAATGAGCTTGTAGAAATATCCAAAGGAAGATTATATGAAACGAGTATACAGGATATTCAGAAAGGGACCAGCGGCAGTCCGGGAGGAATGGAAGGCGTGATTGTCTACAACAGCCGTCATGTACTTGGCAGCATTGAAAAAAATACCGAATCAGGTATTTATGGAAGAATTGACAAAGTAGATGAGTTATTTGAAAATTTAGAGCCGATGCCGGCAGCGCCAAGAGATGAAATTCAGACAGGAGATGCCTATATCCGTTCTGCGGTAGACGGAACCGTGAAGGATTACAAAATCCGCATTACAAAAATCGACCTTTCATCAAGGGAGATAAATAAAGGGATTGTTCTGGAAGTGACGGATGAAAAACTTTTGGAATTAACCGGCGGTATCGTACAGGGAATGAGCGGAAGTCCGATCATTCAGAATGGAAAAATCGTAGGAGCAGTAACGCATGTTTTTGTAAGAGACTCTACAAAAGGCTATGGCATATTTATAGAGAATATGTTGAAAAATGTATAATAATAGAGAAAATGTCGAAAAATTGTGGCAATATTTCCTTGATTCTCAACAACTTGGAACTTATAATTGTCTCGAATGGAAGAGTAACGAAGAGGAGAAAAAAGGAGGGATTTGTTGCATGAGACAGTTAAATGTGGCTATTGCTGATGACAATGAAAGAATTTTGGATTTATTAGGCGAAATAGTAAATAGTGACGACGAATTGACACTTGTAGGGAAAGCCAGAAATGGTGAGGAAATGTACGAGATCATTAAAGCGAAAGATCCGGATGTGGTATTGTTGGACTTGATTATGCCGAAAATGGATGGATTAAGTGTAATGGAGATGGTTCATGACGATAAAAGTATTAAAAAACATCCGCAGTTCATTGTCATAACAGCAATTGGTCAGGAAAAAATTACAGAAGACGCTTTTAGCAAGGGTGCGAGTTATTATATATTAAAACCATTTAAAAGAGAAGTGATCCTAAATCGGATCAAGAACTTAAATCAACCGGTTATCCGTCATGAATCGACGTTCACGGGAAAAGAAGAGTTCGCACCGCTTTCGAAAAAAACATTGGAGAATCATGTCACCAGTATGATACACGAGATAGGGATACCGGCGCATATCAAAGGATACCATTATTTAAGAGACGCGATTATGATGGCGGTCGATGACATGGACGTCTTGAATGCCATTACAAAAGTTTTATATCCGACAGTCGCAAAAAAACATCAGACAACTTCGAGCAGAGTAGAACGTGCAATTCGTCATGCGATCGAAGTAGCGTGGAGCAGGGGAAAGTTAGATACATTGGATGATTTGTTCGGATATACGGTCAATAATCGCAAAGGAAAGCCAACCAACTCAGAATTTATTGCTCTAATTGCAGATACAATTCGTTTAGAGTATAAACAACCGTAATTTAATTCTTTTCATATGTTACAAAATGCGCTATAATGAAAACAAGATAGATTTATGCATGGAGGGCAGATGAATGAAAAAGATATTATTTGTTGCATCGGAATCGGTACCATTTATTAAAACAGGTGGTTTGGCAGACGTAGTAGGTTCATTACCAAAATATTTTAATAAAGAGAAGTATGACGTACGCGTAATGCTGCCAAAATATATGTGTATGAAGCAGGAGTGGAAAGAAAAACTGCAGTATAAGACACATTTTTACATGGACTTGAATTGGAGAAGCCAGTATGTAGGAATTTTGGAACTGGAACATGACGGAATTATATTTTATTTTGTAGATAATGAGTATTATTTCTCAGGAGCAAAACCATACGGATATATTCATGAGGATATTGAAAAATTTGCGTTTTTCTCAAAAGCAGCGCTAAGTGCGCTTCCTCTTATTGATTTCCGTCCGGATATCATTCATTGCCATGACTGGCAGACAGGCCTTATACCGGTTTATCTTGATAATTTCCGTTATGGAAATGAATTTTTCAGAGGAATTCGCAGCGTATTTACAATTCACAATCTGAAGTTCCAGGGAATCTGGGATAAGAAATCTGTAAAAGATATTACAGGACTTCCGGAATATTATTTTGTACCGGACAAATTGGAAGCATATAAAGATGCGAATTACTTAAAGGGCGGCGTTGTATATGCTGACCGCGTAACAACCGTAAGTAATTCTTATGCAGAAGAGATTAAGATGCCATTCTATGGTGAGAAGCTTGACGGACTTATGAATGCTCGGGCAAACTGTCTGTCTGGTATCGTCAATGGTATCGACTATGATGATTATAATCCCGAGACGGATATACATGTTCCATACCACTATAATGCAGAGAACTTCCGGAAGGAAAAAGTGAAAAATAAAATGGAACTGCAAAAAGAACTTGGCCTTGAAGTGGATTCCAAGACTATGATGATAGGTATTGTTTCACGACTGACAGATCAGAAGGGATTTGATCTTATTGCATATGTGATGGATGAGCTTTGCCAGGATGCAGTACAGTTCGTTGTGCTTGGAACCGGTGAAGAACAGTATGAGAATATGTTCCGTCATTTTGCATGGAAATATAATGGCAAGGTATCTGCAAATATTTATTATTCAGAAGCATTGTCTCATAAAATTTATGCAGCATGTGACGCATTCCTGATGCCGTCTTTATTTGAACCATGCGGACTTAGCCAGCTTATGAGCCTTCGCTATGGAACAGTGCCGATCGTGCGAGAGACAGGCGGACTCAAAGATACGGTAGAAGCCTACAATGAATTTGAAAAGACTGGTACCGGATTCAGTTTCAGTAATTACAATGCACATGAGATGATGAATACGGTACGCTATGCAGAGCGTATTTATTATGATAAGAGACGTGACTGGAACAAGATTGTGGAACGTGCCATGTTAAAAGACTTTTCATGGAACAATTCCGCAAAGCAATACGAAGAATTATATGATAACCTTTAAAAGAATGTCTCACATACTTGGAGTGAATGTAACAGCTAAGGGGAGTACAAGATGAAGATAACTGACAGATTAAGTGATGGGAAAATCCATATTTCAGTAGAGGTTTTCCCTCCGAAAACAGATACCCAATATGAAGGGGTAGTACAAGCAATTGACAAGATAGGTGCATTGAAACCGTCTTATATCAGCGTGACTTACGGAGCCGGCGGCGGAACAAGCAAGAATACAGTAAGGATTGCAGCGCATATTAAAAAGGAATTTCAGGTGGAGAGTCTTGCACATCTTACCTGTGCTTCATCTACAAAAGCAGAAGTAGCAGAGGTAATCGGGCAATTAAAGATGTGTGGGATAGAGAATATCTTAGCGCTTCGAGGTGACATTCCGACAGATCGGGAGTTTCCGGTGCCGGGTGGTTACCGTTATGCGTATGAATTGGTGGAGGACATCAAAAAGCAAGGAGATTTTTGTATCGGTGCTGCTTGTTATCCGGAAGGACATGTGGAGAATGAGCATAAAGCAGACGATATCCGCTACTTAAAACAAAAAGTAGACTGTGGAGTTGATTTCCTCACAACGCAGATGTTCTTTGATAATACCATTCATTACAATTTCTTGTATCGCATCAGAGAACAGGGGATTACAGTGCCTGTAATTCCGGGAATCATGCCGGTGACAAACAGTAAACAGATGAAGCGTATTCTGGAGATGTCAGGAACTTATCTTCCGGCAAGATTTAAAGCAATCGTGGATAAATTCGGAGACGATAAAGCGGCGATGAAGCAGGCAGGAATCGCGTATGCAACAGATCAGATTATTGATTTGATTGCAAATGGAATCAATAACATACATATTTATTCTATGAATAAACCGGAGATTGCCGCGAAAATTATGGAAAATTTGTCAGAAATTATAAAATAGGAGTACATACATGGAAAGACGGATGAAAGAAGTCATCCGCTATCTTGGATATGGAAATCATGCGGTAGAAGCACAGACACTTGAAATGATAGAAAGTTCCTTATTGGAACTTGAAGAAAAGACAAGTGCAAAGTCCTTCTACCGTATTTTTGATATAGAGCGGGAAGCGGATGAAAAAGTAACGATAGGGATTATGCACATCGAAAGCAGGAATCTTTCTAAGAATCTGAAAGGATGTGAAAAAGCCGTGCTGTTTGGCGCTACGTTAGGGGCGGGAGCAGACAGGCTGATGCAGTATTACAGTCTTACTGATATGGGGAAAACGGTTATACTGCAGGCGTGTGCAGCTGCCATGCTGGAAGAATACTGTGATGAATGCCAGGATGAGATTGCTGATGCAGCAGCAAAAGATGGGTATTTTATTAGGCCACGGTTTAGTCCGGGATATGGTGATTTTGACATTCGCCATCAGAAAGCATTGATCAATATGTTGGAACTCCCTAAAAGGATTGGACTTACGCTCACCGATGCATGTATGATGGTGCCGACGAAATCTGTAACAGCAGTAATTGGACTAAGTAAAGAAAAAATATCATGTCACAGACATGGTTGTGAAGTATGTACGAAGATAGATTGCCAGTATAGGAGGAATTAAGGTGATAAAAGAACGATTGGGAAGAGAATTGCTTTTTTTTGACGGAGGCATGGGAACACTTTTGCAGGAGAAGGGCCTGCTGCCGGGAGAATTGCCGGAGAGTTGGAATATTAAAAGAAGAGAAACTGTGATCGAAATCCACAGAAAATATTATGAGGCGGGAAGCGACGTTGTGCTGACGAATACGTTTGGTGCAAATGCACTTAAATTTCACGATGAATCCTATTCCGTAGAAGAAATTATAAAAGCGGCGGCAGAAAATGCGAACGAAGCCAGACGTCTTGGTGTGACGGATGGAAGAGAGGCATATGTGGCGCTTGACATGGGACCGACCGGAAAGCTTTTAGAGCCAATGGGAGATCTTTCCTTTTCGGATGCTTATGAGGCGTTTAAAGAAATGGCAGTCTGCGGAGAAAAAGCGGGTGTGGATTTTGTTCATATCGAAACAATGAGTGATACCTATGAAGTAAAGGCTGCCGTACTTGCGGTCAAGGAGAATACGAATCTTCCGGTAACCGTGACGATGATTTTTGATGAAAAGGGGAAACTATTGACTGGGGGCGATGTAGCCTCAGTTGTTGCATTGCTAGAAGGACTTCGCGTAGATGCAATCGGTCTTAACTGTGGCATGGGACCAAAGCAGATGATGCCGGTGATGGAAGAGTTATTATCTCTCACATCGCTTCCGGTGATCATGAAACCCAATGCAGGACTTCCGGTACAAAGAGGGGAAGAAACCTGTTATGATGTAGAGCCGGATATTTTTGCCGGATGGATGGCGAAAATGGCAGAAAAAGGAGCCTGCGTCATCGGAGGATGCTGCGGAACAACACCGGCACATATTGAGGCAATGGTCAAAGCGTGCAAGAACATAAAGATAAAGCCGCCGGTATATAAAGAGCATACGCTGGTATCTTCCTACGGAGGTGCGGTAACACTCGGAGAGATTCCGGTTATTATCGGAGAACGTATCAATCCGACCGGAAAGAAACGATTTAAGCAGGCGTTACAGGAGCATGATATTGATTATATTTTAAAAGAAGGGATTACGCAGCAGGAAAAAGGAGCACATATTCTGGATGTGAATGTGGGATTGCCGGATATTGATGAGATACAGATGATGGAAGAGGTCGTAACGAAACTGCAAAGCGTTACAAGCCTTCCGCTTCAGATTGATACTGTGGATGTAAGGGCTATGGAAGCAGCTATGCGCATTTATAACGGAAAACCTATGATAAATTCCGTAAATGGCAAGCAGGAATCCATGGACGCTGTGTTTCCGCTTGTACAGAAATACGGCGGAGTTGTAGTAGCGCTGACGCTGGATGAATCCGGTATTCCGCAAACTGCGAAAGGAAGACTCGAAATTGCCGGCAAGATCATAGAAGAGGCCAAAAAGTACGGCATTGATAAAAAAGATATTATCGTAGATGTGCTGGCAATGACCATAAGTTCTGACGCAGCAGGAGCAAAGACAACGTTGGAAGCATTAAAACTTGTTCGGGAAACGTATAAAGTTGGTACGGTGCTTGGCGTATCCAACATTTCATTTGGACTGCCGGACCGTCCGGTAATTAATGCTAATTTCTATACCATGGCGATGCAGCAGGGCTTAAGTGCGGGCATTATCAATCCGTCTTCCGAGGCAATGATGCGCTCTTATTATTCGTATCTGGCGCTTATGAATTATGATAACAACTGTGAAATGTATATTGCACATTGCGGGAATACGAAAAGTGAGACGGCGGTAACAGCACCGGTAAAGATGGATTTAAGATACGCGATTGAAAAAGGATTAAAAGAAGAGGCGCACGGCATCAGTAAAGAAATGGTACAGAAGATGCCACCGCTTGAGATTATCAATGGATATCTTGTGCCTGCACTGGATACAGTCGGAAAAGGATTTGAAGAGGGCAGCGTATTTCTTCCGCAGCTTTTGATGAGTGCAGAGGCGGCAAAAGAAGCGTTTGCAGTCTTAAAAGAAGCGATGGAAAAGACAGGGTTAAGTGAAGAAAGAAAAGAAAAAATCGTGCTTGCAACGGTAAAAGGTGATATTCATGATATCGGGAAAAATATTGTAAAAGTATTGCTGGAGAATTACAGTTTTGATGTGATCGATCTGGGGAAAGATGTAGAGCCGGAAGTTGTTGTGGCGGCAGTTAAAGAACATCATATCCGTCTGGTAGGTTTAAGCGCGCTTATGACAACGACGGTGACAAGCATGGAAGAGACGATACGTCTTCTTCGCAAAGAAGCGCCGGAATGTAAAGTTATGGTAGGAGGTGCGGTCTTAAATCAGGACTATGCGGATATGATTGGAGCGGATTTTTATGGGAAAGACGCGATGCAGTCTGTATATTATGCACAGAGAATATTGAAAAAAATGTAAGAAAACCGAAAAATTGTACATTTTAAGAATTGACAGTACTTTCGCAATTCGATATAGTGAAAAGAGATAGTATTTTAACGAAAACACTCCCTGAAGACAACGGGGAATGAGGAGGCAGATACATGAGAGGTTTAGACACACCGGTAAGAAAAATTCGCCGGAAAGTATTTGAAGAAGTTGCAAGAGTTGCATTTAATTCCACATCAGAGACATTGATTCATGATATAGAGGCGATTCCGTATCGGATTGTAAATGAAGATACAGAGAATTACAGAGAAGGCGTATATCGTATCCGTTCTATGGTAAGCGAACGTGTACGATTGGCGATGGGTATGTCCCTTCGTCCGGAAGATAAACCAGTACATATGACAGCGGGAATCGAGGAAAGTAATATTTCAGAAAAGTATTATGAACCGCCGCTTATGCAGGTCGTACCTTCTGCGTGTGCGGCATGTGAAGAGAAAGGATATGAAGTAAGCAACCAGTGTAAGGGATGTGCAGCGCATCCTTGTAAGGAAGTTTGCCCGGTTGGAGCAATTTCCATGGTAAACGGACATTCCTATATCGATCAGACAAAATGTATCAAATGCGGAAAATGTAAAGCACATTGTCCGTATGATGCGATTGCAAAAAAAGAAAGACCGTGTCAGAAGGCATGCGGCGTGAATGCAATTACATCCGACAAATTTGGACGTGCGAAAATCGACAATGACAAATGTGTATCCTGTGGTCAGTGTATGGTAAGCTGTCCGTTTGGAGCGATTTCTGATAAATCACAGATTTTCCAGCTGATTCGTGCATTGAAAGAGGGCGGCGAGATTATCGCGGAGATCGCACCGGCATTCGTAGGTCAGTTTGGAGATAACATCACACCGAGAAACCTAAAAGCAGCCCTTAAAGAGCTTGGTTTTGCAGAGGTATATGAAGTGGCGCTTGGTGCGGATATCGGAGCGATTGCGGAGACCCATCATTACGTGAATAAAGTAGTGACCGGTGAATTACCGTTCCTCCTTACTTCTTGTTGTCCGGCATGGGCGATGCTTGCCAAGACGCAATTTCCGACTCTCATTGATCAGGTATCACAGGAATTGACACCTATGGTTGCCACGGCGAGAACGATTAAGAAAGAACACCCGGAGGCGAGAGTGGTATTTATCGGACCATGTGCAGCTAAGAAACTGGAAGCAGCCAGAAGAACAGTACGAAGTGACGTAGACTTTGTTATTACTTATGAAGAACTTCAGGCAATGTTTGATGCAAAGGATATTGATCTTACAGAATACGAAGCAGAATCTTCTTTCCATAACGCAACAGGCGCAGGCAGAGGATACGCGGCAGCAGGCGGCGTGGCAGCGGCAATCGAAGAGTGCGTGAAAGAATATTATCCAGGTGTTCCGGTAAATATCCGACATGCGGAAGGTCTTGCAGAATGCAAGAAGACATTGATGCTTGCAAAAGCAGGAAAAATGAATGGCTGTCTGATTGAAGGCATGGCTTGCCCGGGCGGTTGTATTGCAGGCGCAGGAACGAATATCGAAGTTGCCAAAGCCAAGAAAGCGCTGAATACTTTTGTGGCAAATTCATCAAAGAATATTCCGGCAAAAGAGTTGGAAGAAATCGAATTAAAATAGACAAAAAGTTGAAAGAAAGCGGATATCGTCTGCTTTACACGGAAAAGCTTCTATGGTATGATGAAATGAGTTGGATAACAGCATAACATGGAGGTAATGGTATGGGGTTTTTAGCAGAATTGATCCAGACAGTGATCAAGATGTTTTTTATAGCAGCGGTATCATTTGGCGGCATCCAGTTTGGAAAACATCTTCGCGCGTCTAAAAGATTGGAAAACTTTTTAGCGCGTCTAAAAAAGAGAAAAAGTAAAAAACAGCAGTAATACAAGATTTAGAAAACTTAATTTCAGAAGAACAGGCTTTCTTGCCTGTTCTTCTGTTGTGAGTAATAGGACAATTTTAGGAGGAAAAAGATGAAAGCATACGGAGTAAATGAGCTTAGAAAAATGTTTTTGGAATTTTTTGAAAGCAAAGAGCATCTTGCGATGAAAAGCTTTTCGCTTGTACCGCATAATGACAAAAGCCTTCTTCTGATCAACTCAGGAATGGCACCTTTAAAACCATATTTTACAGGACAGGAGATTCCGCCAAGGAAGCGCGTGACAACCTGTCAGAAATGTATCCGTACAGGAGATATCGACAATGTAGGAAAGACTGCACGTCACGGCACATTTTTCGAGATGCTTGGGAACTTCTCATTTGGAGATTATTTTAAATTAGACGCAATCAAATGGTCATGGGAATTTTTGACAGAGGTAGTTGGATTAGACGCAGACCGTTTGTATCCATCTATTTATGAGGAAGATGACGAGGCATTTGAGATCTGGAATAAAGTGATGGGAATCCCGGCAGAGCGTATTTTCCGTTTTGGAAAGGCGGACAATTTCTGGGAGCACGGTGCAGGACCTTGCGGACCTTGTTCGGAAATCTATTATGACCGCGGTGAGAAATACGGCTGTGGAAGTGAGGATTGTACGGTAGGCTGTGATTGTGACCGTTATATGGAAATCTGGAATAACGTATTTACTCAGTTTGACAATGATGGAGAAGGTCATTATACCGAACTGGAGCAGAAAAATATCGATACCGGTATGGGATTAGAGCGTCTGGCTTCTGTTGTGCAGGACGTAGATTCTATCTTTGATGTGGATACGATCAAAGCACTTCGCGACCATGTATGCAGCCTTGCCGCAGCAGAGTATGGTAAAAACTATGATTCAGACGTATCTATCCGTGTAATTACCGATCATGTACGTTCCGTAACATTTATGATTTCAGACGGAATCATGCCATCCAATGAAGGGCGCGGATATGTACTGCGAAGACTTTTAAGACGTGCGTGTCGTCATGGAAGATTGCTTGGTATTCAGGGAGAATTCCTGCCTCAGCTTTCCGAGACGGTTATTACAGGTTCCAAAGATGGATATCCGGAGTTGGAAGAGAAAAAAGAGTTTATCTTAAAAGTGATCGCAAAAGAGGAAGAACAGTTTAATAAGACGATTGATCAGGGACTTGGTATCTTAAAAGAGATGGAAAAAGAAATGCAGGAGAAAGGAGAAAAGACTCTCTCCGGCGCAGATGCATTCAAATTGTATGATACGTATGGCTTCCCGCTTGATCTGACAAAAGAAATTCTTGAAGAAAAAGGGCTCGCAGTAGATGAAGATGGCTTCAAAGCTGCTATGGAAGAACAGCGAGTGAAAGCAAGAACGGCACGTGAAGTGACAAACTATATGGGAGCAGACGCTACCGTATATGATGAGATCGCGGCAGAAGTAACTTCTGTATTTGTCGGATATGACAAACTGGTACATGAATCCAAGGTTACGGTGGTTACGACCGAGACGGAAATCGCAGAAGCCTTGTCTGACGGACAGGCAGGCACGATATTCGTGGAAGAGACTCCGTTCTATGCCACAAGCGGCGGTCAGGAAGCAGATAAAGGTTTGATCAAGACAGCAGAGGGCGTATTTGAAGTGGAAGATACTATCAAACTTCGTGGCGGTAAAATCGGGCATGTTGGAAAGATGCGCTCCGGCATGATTAAGACAGGAGACACCGTGATATTAGAAGTAGATAGCGAGAGACGTTCTCTTGGCGCGCGCAACCACAGTGCGACTCATCTTCTGCAGAAAGCGCTGCGTACTGTACTGGGCACGCATGTAGAGCAGGCAGGATCTCTGAATAATGCAGACAGACTTCGCTTTGATTTTACACATTTCTCCGCCATGAGTGCTGATGAGATCGAACAGACTGAGAACCTTGTAAATAAAGCGATTGCCGAAGCATTCCCAGTCGTGATCAAAGAGATGCCGATCGAAGAGGCAAGAAAGACCGGAGCGCAGGCGCTGTTCGGTGAAAAATACGGTGATGTGGTACGCGTGGTAAATATGGGGGATTATTCCGTTGAGCTTTGCGGCGGTACGCATGTGAAAAATACAAGTGAGATCGCGGCATTTAAGATTTTATCCGAGACAGGCGTAGCGGCCGGGGTAAGACGTATCGAAGCGCTTACTTCCAAGGGACTTATGAAATATTATGACGAGCTCGAGAAGAAACTTCACGAGGCCGCAAAACTTTTAAAAGCAACACCAGATAATCTGACAGATAAGATCACACATTTGCAGGCAGACAACAAAGCGCTTCACAGCGAAGTGGAAAGTCTTAAGAGTAAACTTGCGAAAGACGCAATGGGCGATGTTATGAATCAGGTGAAAGAAGTAAACGGCATGAAACTTCTTGCAATCAAGGTGGAAGGCGTGGATATGAACGGACTTCGTGACCTCGGTGACCAGTTAAAAGAAAAGATTGGCGAGGGAATTGTTGTGATCGCATCTGTAAACGACGGAAAAGTAAACCTGATGGCAGCAGCGACAGAAGATGCTGTGAAAAAGGGCGCTCATGCAGGAAATCTTATCAAAGGTATCGCAGGATGCGTTGGCGGCGGCGGCGGCGGACGTCCGAATATGGCGCAAGCCGGAGGTAAAAATCCGGCAGGAATCGAAGAGGCTCTTGCAAAGGCAGAAGAACTCCTGAAAGGACAAGTATAAAGTGACTGTGGTTGTAAAAGGAAGTGAAGTTAGTGCTTCTGTAAAAGTAACCGTAGACCCGTCTATTCAGACATTAAAAGCTTATATAGGCAATGAAAAACTTCTCGAGACACAGGAAGATTATGATGAGTTATTAGAGGCAGAACCGGAAACAGGCGTTTGTAAAACTGCATGGAAAGGCGATGTTCTGAATTCTAAAATCGTTGTTTTATCCAGAAATAGAGATGTGCACCAGGCAGAAATCACAGTTACTGATTTTACCGATGAAAAGGGAAATGTGATTTCCTCAGAAAACGTAGGAATCAAATGGTTAAAAGAGATTAAGGCGAACGACGGACGTAATCAGGCCGGTGTGGTCAAGTCTTATCCGGATATCATTCATAAAGGCGGAGCAGCAGATATTGATGCAGAGAGTGTAAAATTTGCATGGGTAAATATTGACATTCCAAAGGATGCGAAACCGGGTGTATACACTGGGGGATTTACCGTGAATGCCGAAGGGTTGGAGACACCGATTGATCTGGTGTATACGATAGAAGTGTTGAATCTTTTGCAGCCGGCACCGGAAGCAACACAGATTCAGGTATGGCAGCATCCGTTTTCTGTGGCGAATTATTATTTGGGACTAGGTGAAAATGTATCCGTGGGAGGCATTTCTAATGAATTAAGAAGTGATTTTTATTTTACAGAGGAACATTTTAATCTGATGCGTTCTTCTATGGAAGAATATGTAGCTATCGGAGGTCACGATGTTGTGGCAAATATTGTGGAAGAGGCATGGAATCATCAATCCTTCTATAATGATCCGTCCATGGTGAAATGGACAAAGAAGGCAGATGGAACATGGGAATTCGATTATACATGGTATGATGCATGGATTGAATTCATGATTGATTGTGGAGTGATCAACCCACAAGAAGGAATCGGTCAGATCAAATGTTACAGTATTGTTCCTTGGAACAATCAGATCGCATATTATGACGAAACTTTGGCACAGACAGTGAGAAAATCACTTGCTCCGGGAAGTGAGGAATGGAATACGGTGTGGGAGACATTCCTTGGTGATTTCATGGAACACTCCAAAGAAAACGGCTGGTTTGAAGTTACGTATATCTCCATGGATGAGCGTGGATTAGACCAGTTAGAACCGGCAGTAGATATCATCGAGTCTGTACAGGATGAGTCGGGCAAAAGTTTTAAAATCTCTTCTGCATTGAACTATGCGGCGCCGGAATATTATGATTTTACAGACCATATCGATGACATTTCTGTTAATTTGAGAAATATTAGTGATAAGGCGCAGATGAATGAATTATCTTTACATCGCCGTGAATTAGGATTGACTACGACGTACTATTCCTGTACCGAAGACTATCCGACGAATTATACAATCAGTGATCCGGGCGATAACTACTGGACTATTTTGTATTCTATGACATTAGGTACAGATGGTTTTATGCGTTGGGCAGGGGATAACTATGTTTATAATATGCACGAAGATGTTACCTACAGATATTGGGAGCCGGGTGACGGATGGTTCATATATCCGGCAGAGAGAGATACTCTCGATATGAGCAAAGATGTGCCGTTTTACAGCACACCGCGTTATGAGTTGTTTAAACAGGGAATCCGCGATGTGGCAAAAGCAAAATATCTAATGGCGCAAGATGATCAATTGAGTGAGACAATAAGTGTTTTGATGGCTGATATGAAACGTCCTGCAAGAGGAACATATCATGGAAGCGCAGTGGCAGCTACGCAGGAGGACCGCATGCTGGTACATTCAGAAACAGAACATGTATATACAAAGCTTGCAGAACTTGCACGGGATTATTTAGATGAAAAGACAACCGATTTTGAGGAAACGAACAAAATGATGCGAACTTAACAAATTTTTCAAAAACTATTGACGTAGCGGGAAAATCTGATATAATAATTTATAGTGCAATAAAAAATACCCGAACAGTCGTATGGTGCACAATATAGGACTGGAGGGAGGTTAGGTGTGAGACTATGTCAAATGTAATCGTAAAAGATAATGAGACGTTGGATAGCGCTTTAAGAAGATTTAAAAGAAGCTGCGCTAAAGCTGGTATTCAGCAGGAGATTCGTAAAAGAGAACATTACGAAAAGCCAAGCGTAAGACGTAAAAAGAAATCAGAAGCTGCAAGAAAACGTAAATATAATTAATTATAATGTGCAGATTAAAGTGGAGTGTCTTCGGACACTCCACTTTTTGAGCCTGAATATATAGTGAAAGTATCTGATGAGTTTCTGTCGTGTGTTTATAATTTATAAGGTAAAGCAATAAAGAGGTATTAAAAAATATTATCTTTATAAATATTGCAGAAAAATGTCGAAGCATGGTAGAATAGGCAAGTCTGAAAAAAAGAGATTCAAAGGAGAAAAAATCATGGGAAATGAGAAGAAGGCAGTAACGCCTTATGATTTGGAGGGACGTCTTCCGATAGCCCAGGCAATTCCGCTTGGTCTTCAGCATGTCCTGGCAATGTTTGTCGGTAATCTGACGCCAATCATTTTGATCACAGGCGGCGCAGGTATTACAGACAGTGCATTGTTAGTCACACTTTTACAGAATGCAATGTTGATTGCAGGAGTTGTAACGTTAGTACAGTTGTTTACGGTTGGACCGGTGGGGGCAAAATTGCCGATTGTTATGGGTACCAGTTCCGGATTCATCGGTGTATGTCAGAGTGTTTCTAAAGTAATGGGCGGCGGTGTCCTTGCTTACGGCGCGATTATGGCGGCATCCTTGATCGGAGGTATTTTTGAAACGGTATTAGGATCTTTCTTAAAACCGCTTCGCAGATTCTTCCCGGCGATCGTAACGGGTACGGTTGTGTTGTCCATTGGTTTATCACTGATTTCTGTCGGAGTTGGTTCTTTCGGCGGCGGTACAAGTGCAAAAGATTATGGTTCTATGGAAAACTTGTTTGTTGGTTTTGTCGTGCTTGTTATAATTGTCATATTGAAACATTGTACGAAGGGAATCACGAGCTACTCATCTATATTGATAGGTATTATCGTAGGTTATGTTTTAGTGGCAGTTATGGCACAGATTCTTCCAACTACATTTACATATGTAAACGAAGCCGGCGAGACAGTAGAAGCTGCAAAAGCATGGATTCTGAACTGGGATAAAGTGGCGGATGCAAGCTGGTTCGCGATTCCGAAAATCATGCCGGTAAAACTTGTATTTGATGCAAGAGCAATTGTTCCGATTTGTATTATGTTTGTTGTTACAGCAGTTGAGACGGTTGGTGATATTTCCGGTATTACAGAAGGCGGTTTGGGAAGAGAAGCAACGGACAAAGAACTTGCAGGCGGTGTTATGTGTGATGGACTTGGTTCTTCGTTAGCGGCACTTTTTGGCGTGCTGCCGAATACATCATTCAGCCAGAATGTAGGTTTGGTCGCAATGACAAAAGTAGTGAATTTATTTGCAATCAGCATTGGAGGAATCTTCCTGATCGCATGTGGGTTATTCCCAAAACTTGCAGCATTGATTTCGATTATGCCGCAGAGCGTACTTGGAGGAGCTGCAGTTATGATGTTCTCATCTATTGTAGTAAGCGGTATCCAGCTTGTGACAAAGACACCGATCACGGGAAGAAATATTACGATTCTTTCCGTAGCGCTTGGTCTTGGTTATGGTATCGGTGCAAATACACAGATACTTACACATCTTCCGCAGCAGATTCAATTGATCTTTGGCGGATCGGGTATTGTACCAGCGGCAATCGTGGCGATTATAT
This sequence comes from uncultured Lachnospiraceae bacterium, assembly GCA_910585545.1. Taxonomy (GTDB): domain Bacteria; phylum Bacillota; class Clostridia; order Lachnospirales; family Lachnospiraceae; genus An181. The sequence goes on along the minus strand of CAJUFN010000001.1, from coordinate 289,049 downwards.
TGAATATCGTGTTGCCAAAAGATAAAGAAGTTTAATAAAAAGAATTCTGCTTGGGGTATCCTCCGTAAGGAAGGTACCCCAAGTCTTTGTATCTCAAATTAAATATTGTTGAGTTTAAACGGTGTAGCAAGTTTTATTTTGTATTTAGTTGTAGTACTTCGCATAATATTTTTGACTCACTTTTTTGAAAAACTGTGTATTGAAAATTGTTGATATTCATTCCCTTTCGTGTTAGAATATTTTTAAAACAAAGTTTTAGATAGTTGTAATTTGAAAGTTGGTGTATAAATGGACAAAAAGAAAACTGCTGAAAAGATAATAAGTAGTGCAGGTGGCATTGCTAAAACTTCCGAATTTGTTTCCGCAGGGTTTTCGAATTTTGATGTTGCCAATTTGTGTAATGATGGATATATTGAGCGCATACGACACGGATATTATCGGCTTGCCGAAAAAAAAGATATAAAAGAGGAACAAATACTTGCATCGCTTCTTCCAGAAGGTATTGTTTGTGTTGAGTCTGCACTTTTTTATTATGGATACAGCGATTTTACACCAAGGCAATGGTCTATCGCTGTTCAAAGGACATTTTCAAGAACAAGGCTGAAATTTGATACTTTGCCTATGAAAATATATTACATTCAAAATTCTCAATTTGAAATAGGAAAAGCAGAAAGCAATTTTAATGGAGTGAAACTTGCTGTTTATGACCGTGAACGTACCATCTGCGACTGTTTCAAATATCGCACAAAGCTCGACAATGAGCTGTTTAATAAAGCTCTTAATGCCTATGTCGCAGATGATAAAAAAAATTTAGGTAATCTTTCAAAATACGCAAAGGAAATGCGTATTTACACAAAACTGATGAATATAATGGAGGTGCTTCTTAATGGCTGATATGGCTGTGTCCGTACTTGCGAGACTAAAAAACAAAGCAAAAGAAAGCGATAGAAGTTATCAACTTTGCTTGCAGCTTTTTTGCCAAGAGGAGTTTTTACGCCGCTTAGAAAAATCAAAGTATGCAGAAAATCTTGTATTAAAAGGTGGATTGTTTATTTATTCGATTACTGATTTTGATAGCCGAGTAACGGTGGATGTGGATTTTCTTCTTCGGAAAGTTCCCAATACTCCTGAACAGTTAAAAGTTGTGTTAGAGGAAATCATTGCTACTCCGACAAAAAATGATTTTATTACCTTTGAAATTAAAGACATTGCACCGATTGCTATTCAAAAGAAGTATGCAGGTATTGGTGCTTCACTTGTAGCCTATATCAAAAATACTAAAACGCCGTTCAGTATAGATTTCGGCGTAGGCGATGTTATTGTGCCAAAGCAGGAAAAACGAAAAATTCCTACACAACTTGATGGTTTTACTGCCCCAACAGTAAATACATATTCTCTCGAAACGACTATTGCCGAGAAACTTGATGCAATTCTCAGCCTAATGGAATTTTCAAGTCGAATGAAAGATTATTACGATATTTATTACCTTGCAAATAAGTTTGATTTTGACGGCAATATCTTGACCGAAGCACTTAAAAAGACTTTCGAAAACCGGGGACACACATTTACGATTGAACAGTTTGAGCGGGTTATGAGTTTTGAAGACGATTTGGCAATGCAAAAAAAATGGAAAGCCTTTACACGTAAGATTGATACTAAAACCGATGATTTCGGTATAGTGCTTAAAACAATAAATACATTTCTTGCAAAACCGTTTACAGCAACAGTAAGCAACCGCGATGGTACTGAAAAATGGTCAGCATCTAAAAATATGTGGGAGCAAGGAGGGCGATAGTATGCCAAAGATAATGAAAATTATCGAAAAAGAAACCAAAGGCCGATAGCATTTCCCTAGAATTTTAATAATACTGGCTGATTGCAAAGTCAAAGGGAGAAGCTACTTCTTTATGTAGTCTCTCCCTTTGCAGAATTCTTTTTTATATACACTTTAACGGAATGTAAGGCTTGTATCGGTCATAGAATCTACAATCGCTAATGATTCCAGATGGATCCCTTGTTCGCGGATAGAATTACCGCCGCTTTGGAATCCTTTTTCAATAACGATTCCTGCGCCTTCCACACTGGCTCCGGCTTCTTTTACAAGTTCTAATAAACCAAGAAGCGCACATCCATTGGCGAGGAAATCGTCAATGATAAGTACATGGTCGTCAGCGCTTAGAAATTTCTTGGAAAGGATTACATCATAGACGCGTTTGTGAGTGAAAGATTCTACTTTTGAGTGGTATACTTCGCCGTCGATGTTGATACTCTGTGCCTTTTTTGCAAATATCACAGGAACGTTGAAATATTGAGCTGCGATGCAGGCAATACCGATACCAGAAGCTTCGATGGTCAGAATTTTTGTGATCTTATCACTTGGAAAACGTCTTCTGAATTCTTTACCAATCTCATTGATCAAGTCAATATCCATCTGATGGTTCAAAAAGCTGTCTACTTTTAAGACATTTCCCGGTTTTACCACACCATCTTTTAAAATACGTTCTTTTAATAGCTGCATAGTTTTTATACCTTCCTTACGGTTATTATATTTTTATTGTTATCTATGATACTCTATCAGAAATATATTTTCAATGTAAAATTTAAAAATCTTGTCGAAAATGGTAACAGTTCAGCCATAACAGCTCGGATTAGCTGCTTTGCAGCTTATTTCGCCACATACGTGGCTAAATCCTCGCTTATGGCAGAGCGCCATATACAAAGTACACAAAAAATCTTCGTTTTCAAACAAGTTTGAATTTAGATTTTTGTGACTTTGTGCATGGCTGAACTGTTACCGAAAATAGTTGGAAAATGATGATTATGCAGAGCGCCATTTATGTCGGCTTTTGTGATTGAGAAGCCATGCATTCTATGGTAAGATATAAGGTGGATATAGACAGAGATATCGGTCTTAAGAAACGAGTTGGAAGGAGAATTCTTTTGCTTACGATTAATCAATATGTAAAAGTAAAAAGTTTGGAAGAAGCATACGAGCTGAATCAGAAAAGAGCGAATCGCGTCCTGGGCGGAATGATGTGGCTGCGTATGGGCAAGGGAAGGGCAATGACGGTAATTGACTTGTCAGACCTTGGATTAGATAAGATAGAAGAAAGTGAGGATGCATTTTCCATTGGTTGTATGTGTACACTAAGAGAAATGGAAACGCATGAGGGTCTGCACGAGTATTTTGACGGTGCGATAAAAGAGTGTGTCAGACATATTGTCGGAGTACAGTTTCGTAACAGTGCCACGGTTGGAGGCAGTATATTCGGAAGATTTGGCTTCTCTGATGTGTTGACCTGTTTTCTTGCATTGGATACCTATGTGGAACTGTATAAAGGAGGCATCGTTTCACTGAAAGAGTTTGTGGACATGCCGCGTGACAATGATATTTTGGTGAGGATCCTTATTAAAAAGGACGGACGTAAGGTGAAATATTTGTCAGAACGTATGACGAAGACAGATTTTCCGATGATCGCGGCGGCAGTAGCGGTAAAAGAAGAAAAGGTATATTGTGCAGTTGGTGCAAGACCGATGAAAGCTATGCTTGTGGAGGACGTGCTGCCACAAAAAGATGCGATAGATATGTTCGCGCAAAAAATCAAAGAAAAGTTTGCTTATGGAAGCAATATGCGCGGAAGTGCAGAATATAGAAAACATTTAGCAGGTGTTTGCATAAGACGTGCGCTGACAGAGCTTTTGAAAGAGACAAAGTAAGGTGGAGGAGAAGTACATATGGAATTAAAATTTACACTAAACGGAAAACCTCTGCTTACGGAGGTGAAAGCGGACACGACATTGTATCAGCTGTTAAGAGAAGAAGGGTGTTACAGCGTAAAATGCGGCTGTGAGACGACGAACTGCGGACTTTGCACTGTGTTGTTAGAAGGAAAGCCGGTATTGTCCTGTTCGATACCAGCACTTCGCGTAGCAGGAAAATATGTGACTACGATGGAAGGAATACAGGAAGAAGCAGAGGAGTTTGGCTCATTTCTGGCTGCGGAAGGCGCAGAACAGTGCGGATTCTGTTCTCCGGGATTCATTATGAATGTACTTGCTATGACGAAAGAATTGGAAAATCCAGATATGGATGAAATCAAAGAATATCTATCCGGAAACCTTTGCAGATGTACCGGATATATGGGACAGCTGCGTGCGATTTCCAAATATATGAAAGCAAAAAGGGAGGGCAAATAAGTGAGTTTGGTCAATAAAGCGATACCAAAAGTAGATTCCAAGGCGTTGGTTACCGGGAAGCCGGTATATACGGATGATATTGCGCCGAAGGATTGTCTGATTGTAAAAATATTAAGAAGCCCTCATGCACATGCATTGATCAAAAAAATCGATAAAAGCCGCGCATTGCTTGTGCCGGGAATCGAAGGCGTGTTTACCTATGAAGACTGTCCGGACAAACGCTTTACGATGGCAGGACAGACCTATCCGGAGCCAAGTCCTTATGACAGGTTGATATTAGATCGAAGAATGCGTTTTGTGGGGGATGCAGCGGCAGTAATCGCCGGGAAAACGCAAGAGGCGGTGGATAAAGCATTAAAGCTTGTAAAGATAGAATATGAAGTATTAGAGCCGCTGCTTGATTTTCGAAAAGCGAAAGATAATAAAATCTTAGTGCATCCGGAAGAGAATTGGGAGAGCCTGTGTCCTGTCGGTGCAGACAATAAACGGAATCTTTGCAGCAGTGGAAGCGATGGGAAAGGCGACGTGGATGAAGTCCTGGAACAATGCGAATATCTGGTAGAGCAGACCTACCATACGAAAGCGTGCCAGCAGGCAATGATGGAAACATTTCGTACTTATACCTATATGGACGTATATGGACGTCTGAACGTGGTTTCTTCCACGCAGGTAACCTTTCACGTAAGAAGAATTCTGGCGACTGCATTTGACATGCCAAAATCCAAGATCCGTGTCATTAAGCCTCGTATTGGCGGAGGCTTTGGAGCGAAACAAACGGTTGTTACAGAAGTTTATCCGGCGCTTGTTACATTAAAAACAGGGAAACCGGCAAAGATTATTTATACGAGGGAAGAATCTCAGATTGCATCTTCTCCAAGGCATGAGATGGAGATTAAAGTACGTCTGGGTGCCGATAAAGAAGGAATCATCAAGGCGATTGATGTATATACCTTATCAAACACAGGAGCTTTTGGCGAACATGGTCCGACTACAGTAGGTTTGTCCGGACATAAGTCAATTCCGCTATATGGAAAATTAGACGCATTTCGTTTTGTATATGATGTTGTCTATACGAATGTGATGTCGGCAGGCGCGTACCGCGGATACGGGGCTACGCAGGGGATTTTCGCCGTGGAGTCTGCGGTAAATGAACTGGCAGAAAAGATGGGCGTGGATCCGGTTGCGCTCCGTGAAAAGAACATGGTCAAAGAAGGTCAGGTCATGGACGCATACTACGGAGAGATGGCAAATAGCTGTGCGCTTGACCGCTGTATGGCGCGTGCAAAGGAAATGATTGACTGGGAGCATAAATATCCATGCCGTGATATGGGGAATGGCAAAGTACGAAGCGTCGGCGTTGCGATGGCAATGCAGGGCTCCGGTATATCGGCGGTTGATACGGCAAGCGTGGCAATGAAAGTAAATGACGACGGTTTTTACAGCCTGATGATAGGAGCTTCGGATATGGGAACCGGATGCGACACGATTCTTGCGCAGATGGCAGCAGATTGTTTAAACTGCGAGATGGAAGATATTATCGTATACGGCGTAGATACAGATACGTCACCGTATGACTGTGGTTCCTACGCATCCAGTACGACCTATGTAACCGGAATGGCCGTGGTAAAGACCTGTGAGACTTTAAAGAAGAAAATCATCGCACAGGCAGCAAAATTTTTAGAATGCAGCGAAGAAGAACTGGAGTTTGACGGCAAAAAAATAGTAAGCTTGGAAAGCGATAAAGAGATTACATTGAAAGATATCGGCAACCTTGTGATGTGCAATAATGAAGATGCGCTGTTTGCGACAGAAGCGCATTCTTCTCCGGTCTCCCCTCCGCCGTTCATGGTCGGCATGGCAGAAATCGAATTGGACAAAGAAACAGGTAAAGTAGAGCTGATCGATTATGTGGCAGTTGTAGATTGCGGAACACCGATCAATCCGAACCTTGCGAGAATCCAGACAGAAGGAGGTATCGCTCAGGGAATCGGTATGGCGCTTTATGAGGACATTGTATACAGCGAAGCCGGAAAGAATTACAGCAATTCTTTTATGCAGTATAAAATTCCGTCCCGTATGGATGTAGGAACGATTCGTGTGGAATTTGAAAGCAGTTACGAGCCGACAGGACCGTTTGGGGCAAAATCCATCGGAGAAATCGTGATCAATACGCCAAGCCCTGCGATTGCAAATGCGGTGCAGAATGCGGTAGGGGTAAAGATACGCGAACTGCCGATTACCGCAGAAAAAGTATACAATGAAATGAATACGATGGAATAAAAGAAAAATGAAATTATTTATGATAATACTGGCTGCTGGTAACAGCAGCCGTTTTGGTTATAACAAACTTTTTTTTCGGATAGGGCAAAAAGCGATGTATGAGCGCACAATCGAAAGAATGCGCGCAATTAGCTTCTCTGGTTGTGAGACGAAGATTTATATGGTAAGCCAATATAAAGAGCTTTTAGAGAGAATAAAAAACGATGCAGAAGGAATATATAATCCTTATCCCCAATATGGCATTTCCTATTCGATTAAACTTGCAATAGACGAGATTAAAGAAAAGATGAAAGAGGAAGATATAGTCATGTTTTCGGTGTGTGACCAGCCATATATGAGAACAGATAGCCTTTTCAGGTTGATAGAGGGCTTTATAACATCTCATAACGGGATTGGATGTCCGGGAAACGGACGGATGCTAGGCAATCCGGTTTTGTTCCGGAAAAAATATCTGGAAGAATTATATGCTTTGGAAGGGGACTGCGGGGGAAAATGTGTGGTGAGAAAGCATTTGGAGGATGTGTGGATGTGTGAAGTATCAGAAAAGGAATTAGAAGATTTGGATATGGCGCCTTTGGTAATCGTGCGCGGCGGCGGAGATCTGGCAAGCGGAACGATTTATCATTTAAAAAAAGAAGGATACCGGGTGCTTGTATTGGAAACAGAAGCGCCGGCATGTATTCGAAGACATGTGGCTTTTTGCGAGTGTATTTATGAAGGGAAGACAATCGTGGAAGGGATGGAAGCTGTGAGGGTACAGTCGGAAGAAGAGATGCAAGAGGCCTGGAAAATGGAAAAGATTCCGGTGTGTGTGGATGCGCAAGGGAAATGGATAGAAACGCTTTTTCCGCAGATTGTAGTAGATGGCATACTTGCGAAGAGGAACTTGGGTACAACGCTTGATATGGCGCCTCTTACCATTGGACTTGGACCGGGGTTCGAAGCAGGCGTGGATGTGACAGCAGTGATAGAGACTATGCGAGGCGATTCTTTGGGGAAGATTTATTATGAAGGAAGAGCATTACCCAATACAGGCGTGCCGGGTGTGATATGCGGTTACAGCAAAGAACGTGTAATCCATGCGCCGGCAGATGGAGTTATCTGTTATGAAAAAGTAGTTGGTGAGCCTGTGAGAAAGGAAGAAATTATTGCTTATATCGATGAAGTTCCGGTAAGGGCGACGATGGATGGATTCTTGCGAGGCGCGATTCGGCCAGGCTATGTGGTAAACAAAGGGCTAAAGATTATTGATATAGACCCTAGAAGAGAAGAAGTAAAGTATTGCTGGCAGATATCGGATAAGGCACATTGTATTGCAGAAAGTGTTATGAAAGTAATCAAGGAATGGGAAGAACAGATATGTACATCTGGGATGTAGAAAAAGGCAAAAAATATGAAGAAGCCGTGCAAGCGTTTGAACTGGGAGAAGAGTTTAGCGGAATGCTTGCTTTTGTCGGGGCAGGCGGAAAGACCACACTTATCTATCAGATGGCGAGGGAATGGGAAAAACGAGGAAAAAAAGTAATTGTCACCACTACGACGCATATGCAAAAGCCAAAAGAAGGATTCGTTGAGTGGAAAGAAGGATTTATCAGTAACATAGGAGAACAAAATGCGCTTGAAAAACGATTGTGGCAAGAGAGGATCCTGACGATTGGAAAAACTTGTACGGATGCAAAACATCAGGGAAAGATAGAGGGAATGCCTGGGGAAACCTATGTATTTTTGAAGCAAATATCAGACGTCGTACTTGTGGAAGCGGATGGTGCAAAAAAATATCCGGTAAAGATTCCGGCGGCGCATGAACCGGTTGTCCCGCAAGAAACCGATGCAACCGTGATGCTGCTCGGATATCGTGCAGTTGGAAAGCGTATAGAACAGGTGGCATATCGTGCAAAAGAGCTGGCGGAATTCTTGAGAAAAAGAGTGACGGATGATATTGCATTTGAAGATTTGCAAAAAATCTGGTTCCAGGAAGGCGGAATCGGAAAAGGAAGGCATGGAAAAGGCTATTATATGTTGAGTCAATGCCCGAAAGGGGCGATTTTGGAGTTGTTAGAAGCTTTTGGACACGAGAAGGCTTTATTTTTATATGAAGAGGAATGATTTGATGCAGGATAAACGATTTTTGGACACATTATTAGAACAATCACAAGAAAAAGAACTGCTGCATGTCACAGTCATAGGAGGTGAGCATGCCGGAGAAACGTTGTTGGCAGATATAGAGAATATTTGTTATATGAGCCATGAGAATGGTGTTTTGGCTGGAAATTATGAGGAATTAAGAAGGCTTCGGGGCAAAGGATGCATGGAATTTCACGGAGAAGAGATTTATTATGAGTGGATTGGAAGCGTGAAAAGGCTCGTTATCTGCGGGGCGGGGCATGTCGGACTTGCGCTTGTGAAAATGGCGAAACTATTAGGGTTTTACATCGTGGTAATGGAAGATAGAGAAGAATTCGCCATGCAGGCAAGAATAGCGGGGGCGAATGAAGTGATTTGTGCAGATATGGAAGAGGCACTCGTGAAGCTGCCGGAACGTGCAGGCACATATTATGTGGTTGTGACAAGAGGACATGCCTATGATAAAAAATGTCTTGCTCGAATTATGGATAAGATGTATGTCTATGCAGGGATGATGGGAAGTAAAAGGCGTGTAACAAAGCTTTTGGAAGAATTAGAAGGGGAAGGTTACGAAACCTGGAAGCTAAAAGACATTCATACCCCGATTGGTTTGGATATCGCAGCGCATACCCCGGAAGAGATTGCGGTGTCGATTCTGGCGGAAATCATTGCTAAGAAGAATAAAGGACTCGTGCTGACAGAGATCCCGGATGCATTTTATGAAATAGAAGATAAGAAGCAGGAAGGAGTTCTGGCAACGATTATCAGGCGCGATGGGTCGGCGCCAAGAGAAATAGGAACAAAAATGCTTGTATTTTCGGGTGGAAAAGTGTATGGAACGATAGGAGGAGGACTCTTAGAACAGAGTGCACTCTGTAAAATGCAGAGTGCACTCTGTAAAAAATGTATAAAAAGAAGGTTTTGGGTAGATTTATCGACGGAAGATGCCGCGAAAGAAGGTTCTGTATGCGGCGGACGGGTAGAAATCTTACTTGAGAGGATTTGAAAGATATGGCTTTTATAATATCTTAGTTGTTTTTGTAATGCAGTATAGTATACTATACAATAGATTTATGATGCATTTGAATGGTTGATCCGCACGAAATATAAGGCCTCACAAGATAACCTGATTGTAGAGAAGATAACGGTAGCTTCGTAATGGAGATCAGAAAGGACTTGGAAAAAATGTTGCTGCTATTAAAAAACAAACCTTTATTAAGCATACAAGATAATGGAGTCTGTAAAATTCTGGATTTTGACAGATTACCGTTTGCACTACGCAAAAAAGATATTACCTTTGTTGAATTTGTAGAATGGGCATCAAACCGCACGTTGTCAATAGGGCGAAGTTATGCAAAAGAAATTTTGAATGCAATGCGTCTGTCGCAGAACAATCGCTATGCAGTATGTAAAGCCTGTCGAGGTCTTAGTCTGGAAGATTCGTACTGGATCCGTCAGGAGGGGGATGAAAAAACATGGGAAGAAGTCAATTTGTTTCAAAACCCTCTTTCTTTATTTGTTACGGAAATTTCTTTGTCGGGAAGAACAACTTATCATCAGGAGGAAGTAAAAGAACAAAAAAATATTCACACACCGGAACTGACTACGTTGGGAGCCAGCGCTAAGGGATGGATTCGGCAAGGAGAAAATTTGTTCCTTCATAAAGTGGGAAAATATGAGATACCTGCAGATGAGATTTTGACTGCGCTTCAGATTGATCATATTCATTATGAAATTTCGAGGGAAGATGAAATTGCAGCTTATTTATCGGAAGAAAGACGTGGATGGATAGAAGGCGTGGGAGAAAGGATTGTAAATTCAAAGCTTTTTACGTCGGAAAACATCTCAATGGTTACATTTGAAGAATTTAAAATGTTTTGTGAATCGTATGGAATGAACGCATATAAAGAAGCTGAAAAATTGAATCCAAAAGCCTATTTAGAGATGCAGATTGCGGATTATATTTTGAACAATCATGATAGACATGAACAAAATTGGGGATTTTTGATGGAAAATATCAGTGGGAAAATAATAGGGTACTGCCCTTTGTTTGATCACGATCATACATTTGGCAATTATCAGAATGTGATGTCGCAGACAACGGAGGAGATACTTTCTTTGTATGAGGCAGCGGTAATCGCACAGAAAGAGTTGAAAATGAATTTTAACAGATTGGAAAAAATGAAAAAACCAGAGTTGCTAAGGGAAAGACAATGGGCGGAGGTCTTAGAACGAGGAGAAAAGCTGAGTCGATTATAATGGGATAAAATTATTTGAGACAGGCATACTTTTTTTCTTTTTTCATTATAATGTAATAATCGAATTTTATATGGAGGAATCCATGAAGTTTACAAGGAAGATGCTTGCTGCTATTTTATGTGTATTGTTATTGGGAACACAGACCATATATGCAGCGCCGATTGGTTCATACATATTAGCGGAAGAAGAGGTGGAGACAACAGAAGAAGGAACTGAAAATGCGGAAGAGGGAACAAAAGATGCACTGGCGCTCTCGGCAGAGTCGGCGGTGTTGATGGAAGCCTCTACCGGACAGATTCTATATGAGAAAGAAGCACACAAACAGCTTCCGCCGGCGAGTGTAACCAAGGTCATGACGATGCTTTTGATCTTTGATGCGTTAGAGGAAGGAAAGATCAAACTGGAAGATGAGGTGACCACTTCGGAGTATGCGGCGTCTATGGGCGGATCGCAGGTGTTTTTGGAGCCAGGTGAGGTACAGACGGTAGATACGATGTTAAAATGTATTGCGGTAGCCAGTGCGAATGATGCCTGTGTGGCTATGGCTGAATATGTTTCGGGCTCCGAAGAGGCGTTTGTGGAGCAGATGAATGCCAGAGCCAAGGGACTTGGAATGAAGGAGACAACTTTCAAAAACTGTAACGGACTGGATACAGATGGTCATGTGACGACCGCGTATGATATTGCGCTCATGTCAAGAGAATTGATTACGAAATATCCTAAGGTACACGATTATTCGACCATCTGGATGGAAAACATTACGCATACAACGAGAAAAGGAACTTCGGAATTCGGCCTTAGCAATACGAATAAATTTTTAAGGCAATACGAATATGCGACGGGACTGAAAACGGGTTCGACTAGCCTGGCAAAATTTTGTTTGTCGGCAACAGCGAAGAAAAATGATATTGAGTTGATTGCGGGGATTATGGCGGCTCCGGATTCCAAGCAGCGAGTGAAGGATGCCATCGCTCTTATGAATTATGGATTTGGAAAATGTCAAAGATATGAGGATACGGAAGTGCTTCCAAAGGAAGTGAAGGTTCCTGTGACAGCAGGAAAAGAAAAAGAAGTAACGGGCGTGACGAGCAGCGGATTCCGTTACGTGGATATGTCTGGCGCAGACCTTACCGGTGTGGAAAAGAAAATTTCATTAAAGGAATCATTAAAAGCACCGGTGAAAAAGGGAGATGTCATTGGAATGGTGACTTATACGTTGAATGGGCAGACGATTGGTCAGGTAGAAATCAAAGCTGTTTCCAATGTTGGAAAAATGAAGTATCCAGATGCTTTAGAAGAGATGCTCGGGCAATTTGTATTGTAAACAGACAGTAAAAATTATATAATGGCAGAAGAAAAATAAAGGGGAATACGGATGTTAAGAAATAAGAAGATATTTTTATTTGACATTGACGGAACCCTATCCATCGATGAACGCGTATATGAAGGCACTCGCGAGCTGCTTTCCTATATTGAATCCATCGGTGGATTTGCGTTCTATATTACGAATAATTCGTCCAAAAGTCAGAAGGATTACGTGGAAAAGTTCAAGCGAATGGGCATAAAAAGCAGCGAAAATCAGTTTATCACTGCCGGATATGCCGCCTGTCTTTATATGCAGCAACATTTCAGAGATAAAAAAGTGTATGTATTGGGAACAAAGTCTTTCGTGGAAGAAATTGAAAAATATGGTATGCGGATAGCCGGGATGGGTGAAGAAAACGTAGATGCGGTTCTGGTAGCGTTTGATCAGGAGCTGACGTATGAAAAAGTAAAGGAAGCCTGCAGGCATCTTGTGAATCCGGAAGTTGCATATATCGCGACAAATGCGGACCTTCGTTGTCCGACCGAGTTTGGTTTTATGCCGGACTGCGCGGCAATCTGCGGGATGATAGGCGCGGCGGTGGAACGGGAGCCTTTCTATGTTGGAAAGCCGAACCCGATGATCGTGGAAACGTGTCTTTCACAGGTGAAGGATGCAAAAAAAGAAGAAGTACTCGTGGTAGGGGACAGGCTGTATACGGATATCGCGTGCGGAATCAATGCGCAAGTGGATACGGCGGTTGTATTTACCGGAGAGGCCAGGAAAGAGGATATGGAAGAGACGCCATATCAGGCAGAATGGCAGTTTGATACAATTAAAGATTTATATCAAGCAGTTTTAAAAAAGAAGGAAAGAAGGTAGAAGTCATGGATATAGCAAAAATGATCGATCATACGATCTTAAAGCCGGAAGCGACAAAAGAACAGGTAAAGGTATTGTGTGAAGAAGCAATGGAGTATGGCTTTGCATCCGTATGTGTAAATTCAAGTTTCGTGCCGTATTGTGCAGAGTTGTTGTCAGACTCGCAGGTGAAGGTGTGTACGGTAATCGGTTTCCCGCTTGGTGCTGCTTCGACTGCGGCAAAGGTGGCGGAAACGAAAGATGCCATCGCAAATGGCGCGGATGAAGTGGACATGGTGGTTCATGTGGGAATGATCAAGAGCAAGGATTGGGATTATGTAGAACATGATATCCAGGAAGTTGTAGACGCCACAAGGCATAAAGCAGCAGTAAAGGTGATTATTGAGACCTGTCTTTTGACGGAAGAAGAAAAGGTGAAGGTATGTCAGATTTGTAAGGATACTGGAGCGGATTTTGTAAAAACATCCACTGGATTTTCTTTTGGCGGTGCGACAAAAGAAGATGTGGCGCTGATGAGAAAGACGGTAGGAGAAGCGATGGGGGTGAAGGCATCCGGTGGTGTGAGAACAAAAGAAAGCGCCGAAGAGATGATCGCGGCAGGAGCAACGAGGCTTGGAACAAGCTCTGGAATCGAGATTGTGAAAACGCTTGTATAAGAGGTTTCGATAAAAGAGTTGGAAGAAGGATAACAAGATGATAAAGGTGATAATTGCAGTGATTGTAGTTGGTATCGTTTTTGTTTTGCTGGAAAATGCAAGAGAACTATCTCGGTTTAAGACGGTACACTACCAGATTGTATCGCCAAAGCTATCTGGCCTGCATGGGGAAAAGAAGCTGATTCACTTAAGTGATTTGCATGATAAATGCTATGGTACAGACAATGAGCCATTGCTTCGTGCCATTAGGAAAGAACAGCCGGATTTGATCCTCATATCCGGAGATATGCTGGTTGGAATGGTTGGAGGAACCTATCAAAATGCAGTGAAACTGATGGAGAAGCTTACGAAGATCGCACCGGTGTATTATACGAATGGTAATCACGAACAACGTTTAAAAGAGAGAACAGCCAAGTATGGTGATGTGTATGCGGTGTATAAAAAATCTTTAGAAAGCGCCGATGTGACATTCTTAGAAAATGAACGGGCAGAACTTATGTTGGATGATTGTAAAGTGACTTTATATGGGCTTGAGATTCCGCTGAAATGTTATGAGCGCTTTGAGGAGAATCCACTTGGTGTACAATGCATAAAAGAGTGTATTGGAGCGCTGGATTCTGAATCTTATAATATTTTGCTTGCCCATAATCCGATGTATTTTGAAGATTATAAAGAGTGGGGAGCGGATCTGGTATTGGCAGGACATCTGCATGGCGGCGTTATAAGAATTCCGGGGATTGGCGGGCTTATTAGCCCACAGGCAGTGCTGATTCCGAAATATTCCGGAGAACTTACGAAAGAAGATGGAAGCTATATGTCTCTTAGCAAAGGACTTGGAACCCATACGGTCAATCTTCGGATATTTAATCCGGCAGAACTGATCGTATTGCATCTGTGTGCAGAATAAGTGTATAGAAGATTTTTCTTGAGAAATCACTGGGAGTTCTATATAATATTAGATTAGGTGTTTGAAAAAATTCAGAACGAAAAATTCAGTAAGGAAGAAATCAGGAATCATGGGTATACCGGTAAAGTTAGAAGTGTTTGAAGGACCATTGGACCTTCTTTTGCATTTGATCGATAAGAATAAAATAGATATTTACGATATTCCGATCGTGGAAATTACGAATCAATATATGGAATATATTCGCGCCATGCAGGAAAAGGATTTGAACATTATGAGTGAATTTCTTTTGATGGCGGCAACGCTTCTTGATATCAAGTGCAGAATGCTGCTTCCGAAAGAAGTGGATGAAGACGGTGAGGAAGAAGATCCGCGCCAAGAGTTGGTAGAGCAGTTGCTGCAGTATAAAATGTATAAGTATATGTCTTACGAATTAAAAGACCGCCAGCTTGACGGAGAGCGTCTGATGTTCAAACCACCGACAATTCCCGATGAGGTGCAAAGCTATGTGGAGCCGGTTGATTTGGACAAACTCTTAAAAGATGTCACGATTTCTAAATTGAATGAGATTTTTCAGGATGTCATGAAACGAAAGGCAGAGAAGATGGATCCGGTACGAAGTAATTTCGGGAAAATAGAGAAGGAAGAAGTTACCCTGCCAGAGAAGTTATCTTATGTGGAAGAATATGCAAGAGGACATCAAAAATTTTCTTTCCGGCAGCTTTTGACTAAGCAGGCATCGAAAATGCAGGTGATCGTTACCTTTCTTGCGATTTTGGAATTGATGAAAGTAGGAACAATCAGGATCGCGCAGGAGCACACTTTTGATGATATCGAGATTACGTCCATGGTTGGATAATGGATTTGAAGAGAAGGAAAACGAATAAATAAAAGAACAAATATAGGATGAACAGGTATAAAGATGGAAAACGAGAGATTAGAAGGGATTATTGAATCCATTTTGTTTACAATGGGAGATTCCGTAGAGGTTTCGAAAATTGCAAAGGCAATCGAGCAAGATGAAGAAACAACAAAATCTTTGATTTATCATATGATGGAAAAATATACAGCGCAGGATAGAGGCATACGGATTCTGGAGTTAGAGGATTCTTTTCAGATGTGTACGAAGTCGGAAATGTATGAATATCTTATACGCGTAGCGAAGCAGCCAAAGAAATATGTATTAACGGATGTTCAGCTTGAGACCCTTTCCATCGTGGCATATAAACAGCCGGTTACGAAACTGGAAGTGGAGAAAATCCGAGGTGTAAAATCAGACCATGCGATCAATAAGCTGGTGGAGTATAATTTAATCTGCGAGCTTGGAAGGCTGGATGCGCCGGGGCGTCCGCATCTTTTTGGGACGACAGAAGAATTCCTTCGCAGATTCGGCGTACAGTCGGTGGAAGAACTGCCGAGTCTGAATGAGGAACTGATTGAGGATATGAAATCAGAAGCAGAAGATGAGATACAGCTGCGTCTGAATCTTTAAAATCATCAGGAGGACATGACATGGTGAAGCGAGAAACGCTGCTTGCTCTTAACTATTATAAAAAGGCGATTTTCACAGGAGGAACATTCCGGATGCGTTATCGGATTGAAAAATGCGAAGAAGGATTGCGGGCGACTGTCTGGAGAGGACCGCTTGGATACGACGCGGTGCCGGAAGAAGAAAAGACTGTGAAGATGTTTGTATATGCAGAGGAAGGACTCGAAGAAGCGGCTGATTGGATTAGCAAAGAGGAAAAAGAAAGGGAGGAATACTGGGCAGCAGCGCCAAGTCTTTTTGAACTTTCGAAACGAACATAAACAAAGCGCTTATCTCATAGAATAGAAAAAGAGTTTTTATGGGGAAGTGAAAATAAAATGAAAAAAGGAATCAGCCTTTTTCTTGGGGTTCTTCTTTTGGTTGTGAACACGGTATTTGTTACATATGCACAAGAACCAGAGACGTTACACGCCCAGTCGGCAGTTCTCATGGATGCGGACAGTGGGCGTGTTTTATATGCAAAAAATGCAGATCAAGTGCGTGCCATGGCGAGCACGACAAAGATTATGACATGCATTTTGGCGTTGGAGAAATCGAGTCCTGACACAATCGTGACCGCTTCAAAAGAAGCGGCAAGACAGCCTAAAGTTCATCTGGGAATGCAGGAGGGAGAACAGTTCTATCTGAAAGATCTACTGTATTCGTTGATGCTGGAATCCCACAATGACAGCGCGGTGGCGATTGCAGAAGCTGTAGCGGGTGATGTGGCATCTTTTGCTGCCATGATGAATGAAAAGGCGAAAAGCCTTGGGTGTGATAATACACATTTCGTGACACCGAATGGGATTGACGGTGAAGATGAAGGGGGAATCCATTCTACGACGGCTGCTGACCTTGCACGTATCATGAAATATTGTATTGGGGAATCGCCGAAGACAGAGGAGTTCCTAGCGGTAACCCAGACTGCTGATTATGCGTTTGCAGATGTGGAAAGAAAACGGCAGTTTCACTGTACGAATCACAATGCCTTTCTTGGCATGATGGAAGGGGCTCTTAGCGGGAAGACCGGATTTACTGCAGATGCGGGATATTGTTATGTAGGAGCATTGAGGCAAGGAGAGAAGACGTTTATTGTAGCTTTGCTTGCTTGCGGATGGCCGAATAACAAAGGATATAAATGGGCAGATACAAGGAAACTTATGGAATATGGACTTGCCAATTACGAGTATCGGGAATTTCAGGAAAATCATACAGTGGAGCCGGTATTCGTAAAAGAAGGCGTGAAAGAGGCTGGGAGAATCGGGGAACGTGTTTATGTGCCTCTTTGGATTCAGAAAAAAGAAGAACCAAAGGCAGTTTTGCTGAAAGAAGGAGAAGCGGTTCGGAGGGATATTTTTATAAAAGAAAACGTACAGGCGCCAGTGGAAAAAGGGCAGATTATGGGAAAAGAAGTGTATTCGCTGGATGGAAAGGTGATTCTGCAAAATGATATTGTTGCAGAAGAAGCGGTAGAACAAAGAGATTTGAGATGGTGTTTTGAAAAAGCGGCTGAAATCCTGCTTATGAAAAGCCCAATCGTGTAAGAAAAGTAGGAAGATTAAAATATATCAAGAAAAATGATTAATTTCACCACTGGTGTTTCCGCGCAGAATATAGTAGGATAATAAAAGACAATTTGGTTGATGAAATTTATTTGTAATCAAAAATAAAATATAAAAGCGTTAAAAGGAGAGGAACAATATGAGAAACGCATCAAAATACGAACGCAGTTATTTTATGCCTCCGGTTGTGACATATGACTGGGTGAAAAAGGACTATATCGACAAACCACCGATTTGGTGCAGTGTGGATTTAAGAGATGGAAATCAGGCTTTGGTAGAACCGATGAGCCTGGAGGAAAAACTGGAATTTTTTGAAATTTTGCTGGAAGTCGGGTTTAAGGAGATTGAAGTCGGATTCCCGGCAGCATCCGAAACAGAATATCAGTTTTTGCGTACTTTAATCGAAAGAAATATGATTCCGGATGATGTAACGATTCAGGTGCTTACACAGGCAAGAGAGCATATTATCAAGAAAACATTTGAGGCGGTAAAAGGTGCGCCGCATGCAGTCATTCACCTTTACAATTCCACATCTGTGGCACAAAGAGAACAGGTATTTAGAAAATCCAAGGAAGAGATTAAAAAAATTGCCATTGACGGCGCTGTTCTTTTAAAACAGCTTGCAGATGAAACCGAAGGAAACTTTACGTTCCAATATAGTCCGGAGAGTTTTACTGGAACAGAGATGGATTATGCTTTGGAAGTATGTAACGCAGTGCTGGATGTGTGGCAGCCAAACGCTGAGAAAAAGGTTATCATTAATCTGCCGGCAACGGTAGAGACCTCTATGCCGCATGTGTTTGCGAGCCAGGTAGAATATTTCCATAAAAATCTGGCTTACAGAGAGAATGTGATTCTTTGTCTGCATCCGCATAATGACCGTGGCTGTGGAGTGTGTGACGCGGAGCTTGGAATCCTTGCAGGAGCAGACCGTATTGAAGGTACTTTGTTCGGCAACGGTGAACGTACCGGAAATGTAGACATTATTACAGTGGCGATGAATATGTATTCGCATGGTGTTGATCCGAAGCTGGATTTTGCGAATATGAAGAAACTTACCGAAAGCTATGAACGTCTGACCAGAATGCATGTGTATGAGCGTCAGCCATATGCGGGAGACCTGGTATTTACCGCATTCTCCGGCTCACATCAGGATGCAATCGCAAAAGGAATGACATGGAGAGAAGAGAAAAAATCAGAAAAATGGAATGTACCGTATCTGCCGATTGATCCGAAGGATGTAGGAAGACAGTACGATTCTGATGTGATCCGCATCAATAGTCAGTCCGGAAAGGGCGGCGTAAGTTATATTTTGAAACAAAGTTACGGCATGAGCCTGCCTCAGCAGATGAGAGAGGAAGTCGGATATTTGATCAAAGATGTTTCCGATAAAGCGCATAAAGAGCTGACGCCGGAATGGATCTATCATATTTTTGAAGAGCATTATATTAACAATAAGGGTATTTTTACGATTGATGAATGTCATTTCCAACAAAAAGACGGTATCCTTGCAGATGCCACGATTGTACATGGCGGCAGACGAACTGTAGCAACCGGCAACGGAAACGGACGATTAGATGCAGTTAGCAATGCAATCAAGCATTACTTTGGCATTAGTTATGAATTGTCTTTCTATGAAGAGCATTCATTGACGAAAGGTTCTTCATCTAAGGCAGTTGCATATGTGGGGATTATCTGCAATGGCAACCGCCAGTGGGGCGTAGGTATTGATGCCGACATTATCAAGGCATCCATCGAAGCACTCTGCGTAGCAGTGAATAAATGTGAAGAATTGAAGAATGCGGATGGATTAAAAGATGGGCGCATGGTAGAAATCATGAATTACATTCAGGCGAATTATTTAAATGTAACACTGGATGAACTGGCAGAAAAATTTTATCTGTCAAAACCATATTTATCCAAGTATATCAAAGAAAAGTCTGGTATGACATTTGGTGATATTATCAAAAAAGTAAGAATGAAAAAAGCCAGATCACTTTTGAAAAGCAGCAGTATGACTGTGGAAAACATTGCAATGTCCGTGGGATATCAAAATGTGGAACACTTTAACAGATTATTTAAAAAAGCATATGACATGACACCGGTACAGTATCGAAATCAAAAATAGAAGAGAGAGATCGGTTCTAAAATAGGGACGTAGCTTTTTGTAAAAAAAACTACGTCCTGACTTTGGAAAAAGCTGTTGCGTATCGTAGTAAAAAAGGCTATAATATACTCGGCAGAAAATTGAAATATTTATAAATGGAGGATTACAAAAAATGAGTAAGAACAGGACTTCTGAAACCCCTGCGAGTACACGTGTGATGGCGTTGCTTGACGAGGGGAGTTTTGTTGAAATCGGTCAGGCTGTAACAGCAAGAACGACAGATTTTAACATGCAGCAAAAAGATACTCCGGCAGATGGTGTAATTACCGGATATGGAGTAATCGATGGTAATCTTGTATATGTGTACAGCCAGGATGCTTCTGTATTAAAAGGAGCAATCGGTGAGATGCATGCGAAGAAGATTGCAGCAATTTATGACATGGCCATGAAAATGGGCGCGCCGGTGATTGGTCTTGTAGATTGTGCAGGATTGAGACTTCAGGAAGCTACGGATGCTTTGGAAGCATTTGGTAACTTATATTATAAACAGTCTATGGCATCAGGTGTGATTCCTCAGATCACAGCGATATTTGGGACATGCGGCGGCGGACTTTCCGTTGTGCCGGCACTCACAGATTTTACATTTATGGAAGGGAAAAAAGGAAAATTATTCTTGAATTCTCCAAATGCAATCGAAGGAAACCGTGTTGAGAAATGCGATACTTCCTCTGCAAAATTCCAAAGTGAAGAGACAGGGCTTGTGGACGTAGTAGCGAGTGAAGAAGAGATTTTGGAAGAGATTCGTTCTTTAGTATGTATGCTTCCATGTAATAATGAAGACGATGCGTCTTATGAAGAATGCATGGATGATTTGAACCGTATATGTACAGATATTGAGAATGCAGCAGAAGATACTGCACTGGTGCTTAGCATGGTTTCTGATGAAAACGTATTTTTTGAAACAAAGAGAAATTATGCAAAGGACATGGTGACAGGATTTATCCGTCTTAACGGTATGACGGTAGGAGCGGTTGCAAATCGTACAAAAGTATTTGACGAAGAAGGTAATGTGGCAGAAGAATTTGACGGCACATTATCTGCAAAGGGATGTAAAAAAGCAGCGGAATTTGTAGAGTTCTGTGATGCATTCAATATTCCGATCGTATCCTTTACCAATGTAAGCGGATTAAAAGCCAGCAAATGTTCTGAGAGACATCTTCCAAAGGCTATGGCAAAGATGACTTATGCATTTGCGAATGCAACCGTTGCAAAAGTAAACGTAGTAATTGGAAAAGCATACGGCAGCGCATATGTTGCAATGAACAGCAAGTCTGTCGGAGCTGATATGGTATATGCTTGGCCAAACGCAGAGATTGGCATGATGGATGCAAATCTTGCTGCAAAGATCATGTATGCAGGTGCAGACGCAGATACGATCAAAGAGCAGGCTGCTAACTATAAAGAACTACAGTCCAATCCATTATCCGCAGCAAGAAGAGGATATGTGGATACTTTGATTGCTCCGGAAGATACAAGAAAATATCTGATCGGCGCATTTGAGATGCTCTTTACAAAGAGGGAGGAACGTCCTTCTAAGAAACACGGAACAGTTTAGTGAGGTGAGGCAAATTGAAGAAAAGAATTCGTTTAACAGTAAGTTTGCTCGTCTTCGTACTGATGCTTGGGATTACCGGCTGTGCAAAAAGTGAGAACACCAAGGCGACGTATGACACAGAAATGATGACAGAGATAACTGAGGTGTTGGTTCAAAGTTTTGTAAATATGGGTGAGGACCAGCTGAATCAGTTTAAGGAAACGTCCGAGTTTTCTCTGAATTATACGCTGCTGCAAAGCGGACTGCCGATTCAAAGCGAGGAGTTTATCTCCGTGATCGATTCCTGGCAGGCAGCGATCAATGAGTGCGGCGCTTATGAAAGTCATGGTGAATATCAGACGAAGGTAACGGGTGACGGCGTTGAGGTTACGACAGAAGTAACATATGCAGATAAAAAAGCAGATATGACCGTCTTATTTAATGAAAAATCTTATGTGGAATCTATGACGATAGATGCACATTACGGAACAGGAGAAATTCTGAAAAAAGCAGGATTGAATACATTGCTTGGAATGGGAACCGTATTTGCGGTATTGATTTTCATTTCCTTCATTATTTCATTATTTAACTATATTCCTGCAATTCAGGCGAAATTTGGCAAGAAAGAAGCAGCGTCTCCGGCAGTAGCGCCTGTAATGGCAAATGAGCCGGAAGAAGAGCTTAGCGATGATTTGGAGCTTGTTGCTGTGATCAGTGCGGCAATTGCGGCATATGAAGGAACAAGCAGTGATGGATTTGTTGTGCGTTCCATCAAACGTAAGACGACAAACAAATGGAATTAATTATTTGAAATATCAGGAGGAATATAAAGATGAAAAACTATACAATTACAGTAAATGGCAATGTATATGATGTAACAGTAGAAGAAAACGGCGCAGGTGCGGCACCGGCTGCAAGAGCAGCGGCTCCAAAAGCTATGCCAAAGGCAGCTCCAAAAGCAGCAAAATCAGCAGGCGGAGCGGGCAGCATCGAAGTAAAAGCAGGTGCAGCAGGAAAAGTATTCAAAGTCGAAGCAAGCGTTGGACAGAAAGTTGCAAAAGGTGATACCGTATTGATCTTAGAGGCAATGAAGATGGAGATTCCTGTAGTAGCTCCGGAAGACGGAACAATTGCAAGCATCGATGTTGCAGTAGGTGATGCAGTTGAATCAGGTGCAGTACTGGCTACATTAAACTAATAGAGAGCGTATCAATTTGATTGATATAAGGAGGTTATAAACAAATGGATTATATTACAAACACGTTAGGAAACCTCTTGCATCAAACCGCATTCTTCAACCTCACATGGGGCAATTATCTGATGATTGCGATTGCATGTGCGTTCCTATACCTGGCAATCAAGCATGGCTTCGAACCGCTATTGCTTGTGCCGATTGCATTTGGTATGCTGCTCGTTAATATCTATCCGGATATTATGATGACCGTGGAAGAATCCAACAACGGCGTCGGCGGTTTACTGCATTATTTCTTTTTGTTAGATGAATGGGCGATCCTTCCATCCCTTATTTTTATGGGGGTAGGTGCGATGACAGACTTCGGACCTTTGATTGCCAATCCAAAGAGTTTCCTTTTAGGAGCTGCTGCGCAGTTTGGTATCTTTGCAGCATACCTTGGCGCTATGGCGATGGGATTCTCTGATAAAGCGGCCGCAGCCATCTCTATTATCGGTGGTGCAGACGGACCGACTTCTATTTTCCTCGCAGGAAAATTACAGCAGACGGCGATTCTAGGACCAATCGCAGTAGCAGCATATTCTTATATGTCACTGGTGCCGATCATCCAGCCGCCGATTATGAAACTGCTTACAACAGAAGAAGAACGTAAGATTAAGATGGAACAGTTAAGACCGGTATCCAAGCTGGAAAGAATTTTATTCCCGATCATCGTAACGATCGTAGTATGTTTGATTCTTCCTACAACAGCTCCGCTCGTAGGTATGCTGATGCTTGGTAACCTGTTTAAAGAAAGCGGTGTTGTAAGACAGCTTACAGAAACCGCATCCAATGCACTGATGTATATTGTAGTTATTTTGCTTGGTACATCCGTAGGCGCGACAACAAGTGCAGAAGCATTCTTGAATTGGGATACGTTGAAAATCGTAGCGTTAGGTTTGGTAGCGTTTGCATTTGGTACGGCGGCAGGTGTATTGTTCGGTAAGATTATGTGTAAGGTAACCGGAGGTAAGGTGAATCCACTTATCGGTTCCGCCGGTGTATCCGCAGTGCCTATGGCAGCTCGTGTATCCCAGAAAGTAGGTGCGGAGGCTGATCCGACCAACTTCCTTTTGATGCATGCAATGGGACCGAACGTTGCAGGTGTTATCGGTACAGCAGTAGCAGCCGGAACCTTCATGGCGATTTTCGGAGTAATGTGACAACAAAAAGCGATTTGCTTGCTTGCAAAGGCAAATCGCGGTTGTCAGCGAATGGCAGACTGCGTGGAACGCAAATTCCGAAGGAATTGCATGTGTAACATGCGTCTGGCAATGAGCTGAAATCCTGTATCTAAAATATATAAAAATAGAAGGAGATTAGAATGGCTAAGAATAAGACTAATAAGATAGAAAAAAAACCAATTAAAATTACAGAAACCATTCTGCGTGATGCGCATCAGTCTTTGATTGCCACAAGAATGACAACAGAGCAGATGCTTCCAATCGTGGAAAAAATGGATAAAGTCGGATATCATTCTGTAGAATGCTGGGGCGGCGCAACTTTTGACGCATCCCTTCGTTTCCTGAAAGAAGATCCATGGGAAAGACTTCGTAAATTCCGTGATGGATTTAAAAACACAAAGCTTCAGATGTTATTCCGTGGACAGAATATCTTAGGATACCGTCCATATGCAGATGACGTAGTAGAATATTTCGTACAGAAATCCGTAGCAAACGGAATTGATATCATCCGTATCTTTGACTGTCTGAATGACCTTCGTAACTTACAGACAGCTGTAACCGCCGCTGTAAAAGAAAAAGCAGACGCACAGGTTGCATTGTCCTACACATTGGGTGATGCTTATACGATGGATTACTGGATGGATATCGCAAAGAGAATCGAAGATATGGGTGCAACATCCATCTGTATCAAAGATATGGCAGGACTTTTGGTTCCATATAAGGCAACCGAGCTGGTAGAGAACATGAAGGCTGCAACAAAGCTTCCAATCCAGCTTCACACACATTACACATCCGGTGTGGCTTCTATGACATACTTGAAAGCAGTAGAAGCAGGTGTAGACGTAATCGATACCGCAATGTCTCCATTCGCCCTTGGTACAAGCCAGCCGGCAACCGAGGTTATGGTAGAGACTTTCAAAGGAACACCTTACGATACAGGATTTGACCAGAACCTTCTGGCTGAAATTGCTGACTACTTCCGTCCAATCCGTGACGAAGCATTGGAAAGCGGTCTTTTAAATCCGAAGAACTTAGGTGTAAATATCAAAACATTGTTATACCAGGTACCAGGCGGAATGCTTTCCAACTTGACATCCCAGTTAAAAGAGCAGGGCGCAGAAGATAAGTACTATGATGTGCTTGAGGAAGTACCGAAGGTACGTAAAGACTTAGGTGAGCCGCCGCTTGTAACACCTTCATCCCAGATCGTAGGTACACAGGCTGTATTCAACGTGCTTATGGGAGAACGTTACAAAATGGCTACCAAAGAAACCAAAGACGTACTTCGCGGAAAATACGGTGCAACTGTAAAACCATTTAATCCGGAAGTTGTTAAAAAATGTATCGGCGATGAAAAGCAGATTACATGCCGTCCGGCAGATCTTCTTGACGCTGAGCTTGATACACTTCGCGGCGAGATGGCACAGTGGTCACAGCAGGAAGAAGACGTATTGTCTTACGCACTGTTCCCACAGGTTGCTACAGAATTCTTCAAATACAGAGAAGCACAGCAGACTGGCGTAGACCAAGCAATTGCAGATACGGAAAACGGAAGTTATCCGGTGTAGGATATGAAAATAATTATGAGCCAAAGGATGCCAGAAGAGTGTCCTTTGGCTTATTTTGCGTATTAGGCATGGAAACAGGAATAAATTCCAATATTTACTATTGAAAATATAAGCGTGATAAAATATACTGAAAGTGTAGGAAATGTCGGAATTTAGAAAATTATAAAAAAAGATATGGAATTTTCTGAGGAGATATGATAGAATATTTACGGCTCATATGAGGAATATGAGCATGCGAATAAGAAAAATTCTAACACTTTCAAATCGTCGCCTTGCCGCGTTTGAAAGTGTTAGATGTGATAGATGTAATGAGAAGTCTGCCTGGATGAAGACAGAATGGCGAAGCATACCCATTTTGCATTCATGCAGATTTTCTATATGTAAAAACAAAACAGGCAAGGGATATCAGACAAAAGGAGCCAAAAATATGTGGTATGTTGTGCAGGTACGCACAGGTACGGAAGAGAGCATTGTACAGCAATGTGAAAAAAACGTATCTGACGGTGTACTGGAACGTTGCTTTATCCCTTATTATGAAGAAAAGAGACATATCCGAGGAGTATGGACAGTACATAAAAAAATTCTGTTTCCCGGATATGTTTTTGTAGTTACTGAAAAAATAGAAGGATTATTCAGAGAATTGAAAAATGTCATTGGTCTTACTAAGCTTCTTGGTATCGGTGATGACATTGTACCGCTGCGAGAAGAAGAGACACAGTTCTTGTTAACTTTTGGCGGTGAAAAGCAGGTTGTGGAAATGTCCGAAGGAGTTATTGAGCAATCAAAGGTGAGAGTCATTTCCGGACCGCTGCAAGGAATGGAAGGATGTATTCGTAAGATAGACAGGCATAAAAGGAAGGCATATCTGGAAGTGGAAATGTTCGGCAGAATGCAGAGAGTGCAGGTCGGATTGGAGATTATCAGTAAAACAATATAAAGATGAGGAATAGAGAGGAAGCCCTTTGGGGCTTTTTTCGTGTAGAAAATTGCAGGATAAAAAAGATGAAAAGGTTATTGATAATAGGTGCTGGTGGTCATGGTAAAGTTGTGGCTGAAGTTGCTGAGGATGTGGGATATGAAGAAATTGCCTTTTTAGATGATAAGAGTTCAAAGGCAATTGGAAAGATATTTGAGTTCGAAAAGTTCAAAGATAAATATAGTGAAGCATTTGTAGGAATAGGAAATAATAAACTGCGAAGTAAATTAATTCAAAGATTGCAGAAATGTGGGTATACAGTTCCTGTTCTTATTCATCCAAGTGCTTTTGTCAGTCGTTCATCAATTATCGGTGCTGGAACAAT
Organism: uncultured Lachnospiraceae bacterium; assembly: GCA_910585545.1. Classification (GTDB taxonomy): domain Bacteria; phylum Bacillota; class Clostridia; order Lachnospirales; family Lachnospiraceae; genus An181. The sequence goes on along the minus strand of CAJUFN010000001.1, from coordinate 262,369 downwards.
TATTGAGCCAAAAGCAATTATAAATTCAAATAGCTATATTGCTGAAGGTGTTATTATTTCAATTGGAGCTATTGTTGATCATAATGCAGAAGTTGGTAAGTATAGTCATATTAATGCAGGAGCAATTGTAAAAGCGGGTGCGAAGATTGAGCGTTTTAGAAAGTTGGAAGCTGGTGAAGAAGTAGTACCTTAGGAGGAATTATAAAATGGCAAACGATAAGAAAACAATTAGAAAAGTATTAGGTGTATCTGTTGTTGTGTTGGGTATTGTATTTGCAGCTGCTTCAATTATTTCCAAAAAGAAAACGGGAAGTTCAGTTTATGATAATGAACCCCAAAATAAGAATATTCTGGAAGGTAAAAAGGTTGTCTTTATTGAGAATGAGAATGAGAAAGAAAATGCAGATGGTGTAAAAGGGCATCTGGAAGCTGTGGGTGACAGTGATTATAAGCCTTCTTTCTATGAAAAATACGTAAAGCGTGGCATTGATATTATTTTATCTTTTGGTGGACTTGTAGTGTTTTCACCAGTATATGCATTGATTGCTTTGGCAATCAAAATTGAAGATCCAGGACCTGTACTCTTTACACAGAAACGTATGGGTCAGAACAAAAAATATTTCAAACTTCACAAATTCAGGAGCATGAGAATGGACACTCCACATGACGTTCCTACACATATGTTAGAAAATCCAGACCAGTATATTACTAAAGTTGGCAAGTTCATTCGTGCACACAGTTTGGATGAGTTGCCACAGATTTGGGACATTTTTGTAGGTAACATGAGCGTTGTTGGTCCTCGTCCGGGGTTGTGGAATCAAGATCTTTTGACTGCTGAAAGAGATAAATATGGCGCAAATAATGTAAAGCCTGGTTTGACTGGTTGGGCACAGATAAATGGTCGTGATGGATTGGAGATTGCAGAGAAAGCAAAACTTGATGGAGAATATGTTCAAAAGATTGGAATTGTTATGGATGCAAAGTGTTTTTTTGGATCTATCCATGTTTTTGGCAAGGATGATTCTATTGTTGAAGGAGGTACGGGGGAGATGAAGAAACAAGTCGGAAGAAACTACACTGTTGGTAAATCCGACGAAGAACTCATTGGTCATATCGGTTTTGGTGGATTGATTGAAGTGGACATTGAAACTGAGAAGAAGGTCCTTATCACTGGAGCAGGTTCTTACATTGGTGAGACATTTAGAGAATATGCTAGCGAACATTATCAGGCATTAGAGATTGATGTTATTGATATGATTGATCCTGCGTGGAGAGAAAGAGATTTCTCTGCGTACAACATTGTTTATCATGTGGCGGGGATTGCTCATGCAGATGTTGGAAAGATAGATGAAGCTACAAAGGCTAAATACTATGCAGTAAATACAGATCTTGCAGTTGAAGTTTGCGAAAAGGCAAAAGCTGAAGGTGTAAAAGAATTTGTGCTCATGTCATCCATGATTGTTTATGGCGATTCAGCACCTTATGGAAAGTCTAAAGTTGTTGATGAGCACACAGTACCTATGGCTACAAATTTCTATGGTGATTCAAAACTCCAAGCAGATATAGCAGTTAGAAATTTGGCAGATGATAGTTTCAAAGTCATTGTTTTACGTCCTCCGATGATTTACGGAAAAGGTAGCAAAGGAAATTATTCTACACTTGCAAAACTTGCAAAAAAACTTCCAGTATTTCCAAATGTAGATAATGAACGCAGTATGCTTCATATCGACAATCTTTGTGAGTTCCTTTGCCAGATTATGTTGGTGAAGGAAGTGAAGCAGAATGCAGTGGTATTAATACCACAGAATGGTGAGTGGACAAAAACAAGCCGGATGGTTAAGGAAATCGGTGAAGTAACTGGTAAGAAGGTAAGACTCATTGGTGGAATAATGAAGTCAGCAGTCTCACTTGGCAGCAAGGTGCCTGGTAAGATTGGTGGGTTAGTGAATAAGGCATTTGGTAATTTTGTTTATGATTATCAGATTTCAGTTTATCCAGGTATTAACTATCAGACCACAAGCTTAAAAGGATCTATCAAGAAAACAGAAGGCAGAGAACCCTCTGATAAGGAGGAACACACGTTAGCCTCTAAGAAACATATTTTAGTTGTATCACAGTATTTTTATCCAGAAACATTCCGCATTAATGATATATGCCAGGAATGGGTCAAAAGAGGATACCAGGTTACGGTTGTAACTGGTATTCCGAATTATCCAATGGGTAAAACCTTTGAAGGATATGGTCTTATTAAGAAGCGTCATGAGATTTGGAATGGAATTGAGATTATTCGTATTCCTCTTATTCCACGTGGATCTTCTGCAATTGGAATGATAATGAACTATGTATCATTTATGGTCTCTGGCATTCTTGCAGGAAAGCTTATGAATATCAAAGCAGATTTTGTATTTTCGTTTGAGGTTTCTCCAATGACCCAGGTAATGACTGGTATCAGTTTTGCAAAAAAACTGAGAGTACCTCATTACTTGTATGTCCAGGATCTTTGGCCTGAGAATGTCATGACGGTTACAGGTATTTCGAATCCGGCAGTAATCAAGCCGATTGATAAGATGAGTGATTATATCTACAAGAATACAAATGAAATTTTTGTGACAAGTCCGAGTTTTGTGGATGCAATCTGTAATAGAAAAATAAAGGTAGATAGAAACAAAGTTCATTACTGGCCACAATATGCAGAAGAATTCTATCATCCGTGTGAGAAAAAAGCAATAGGAGAAATTCCAGATGACGGCAGTTTTAAAATTATTTTTACTGGAAATATCGGTACAGCCCAAGGACTTCAGATTCTTCCGGTAACAGCTGAACTTTTAAAAGAAGAAAATGTAAAATTTGTTATGGTAGGCGATGGGCGCTACCTTGCAGAGTTTAATAGGGAGGTAACAGCTAGAGGGGTTGAGGATAAGTTTATTATGGTTTCACGACAACCAGCGGAAAGAATACCTGAGTTATTAGCTTCTTGTGATGCGGCTTTCCTTTCCTTCCAGAATGCAGAGCTTTGGACGATGACTATTCCTGCAAAGCTTCAGAGTTACATGGCTTGTGGTATGCCAGTTATTGCAGCGGCTCAAGGTGAGACAGAAAGAATCATTAATGAGGCTGGTTGCGGTGTATGCAGTGCAATTGGTGATGCAGAGAAACTGAGTGAAAAAATTAGAGAAATGATGAAAGTAGATATGACAGAGATGAGGAATAGAAGTAGAGCATATTTTGAAAGTCATTTCAATAAGCAGATGTTGATGAATCAGATGGAAGAGTATTTTAGATAAAGGAAAGTTTACATATGAAAGTATTGATGATTAATGTGGTTTGTGGTATTCGCAGCACAGGAAGAATCTGTACTGATCTTGCCATAGCATTGGAATTACAGGGGCATGAAGTGAAAATTGCATATGGTCGAGAAAATGTTCCTGAACAGTTCCAAAAGTATGTTGTGAGGATTGGCTCAGATCTAGATGTCAAATTTCATGGTGTGAAAGCAAGACTATTAGATGGAGCAGGCTTTGGTAGCAGATCTGCTACTGTGAAGTTTATCAAGTGGGTTAAGGAATATAATCCAGACGTAATCCATCTCCACAATATCCACGGCTATTACATCAATGTGGAAGTGCTGTTTGACTATTTGAAGACTTGTGGGAAAAGGATCATCTGGACTCTTCATGATTGCTGGGCTTTTACTGGTCATACTGCATACTGCGATGCAGCTAATTGTAAACGTTGGGTAAAAGGATGTCATAACTGCCCTTTACTGAAAGAATATCCGGCATCTTTAGTAGATCGTTCAAAACAAAACTGGAAAAAGAAACGTGATGTTTTCAGCGGTGTGTCTAATATGACGATTATTACACCATCAAAATGGCTTAGCACATGGGTGAAGCATTCTTTTCTTCAAGAGTATCCGATTAAGGTTATAAATAATGGAATAGACACAAGCCAGTTCTATCCAATCGAAAGTGATTTCAGAAAAAATAACGGACTAGAAGATAAAATTGTGCTATTGGGTGTGGCTACATCTTGGAATGAGATGAAGGGATATTCAGATTATCTCAAGTTGGTAGAAATCCTTGGAGATAAATATAGAGTGGTTCTTGTCGGTTTAACTGAAGAACAAATAGTGAAGTTGCCCAATAATGTTCTTGGTATAGAAAGAACAACAAATGCTCAAGAATTGGCTGAAATCTATACGGCGGCTGATCTTTTTTTAAATCTTTCTTACTGTGAAAATTATCCGACCGTTAATATCGAATCAATGGCCTGTGGGACTCCAGTTTTGACTTATAAGACTGGTGGAAGTCCTGAGATTATTGAAAAATATGGAGGTTGGGTTGTTGAACGAGGAAATATTGTTGCTGTTTCAGAATTTGTATCAAAAAAAGATACTAAAACAATAGATTTTCAATTTGTTCCTTTGGAAAATGATATACATAAAGTAATAAAGGACTACTTACAACAAATACTTGAAGAAACGAAATGAAAAGGAGAAGCTGTGGATAAAAAAGTCAAAATATTATATGTAAATGGTGGTTTGATGGATCGAGGTGGTGTTTCATCTGTAATGATGAATTATTATCTTAGATTTGATCCACAGATTCTACAAATTGATTTCCTTGTACATGGGGAGACTGTTGGAGAAAGAGATCAAGAAATAATCGATCATGGAGGAAAGATATATAGGGTTCCGCCAAAAAGTAGAAAACTAATAGATAATTATACTTGTATAAAAAAAATAATTAAAGAGGGAGAATACGATATTGTTCATGCTCATGCTGATACCGGTAATTCTTACATTCTTAAAATAGCAAAAGAATGCGGAGTTCTTGGAAGAATTTCTCATTGCCATAATACAGGGTTTACTATTAGTAACAAATTGAGAATTGTAATCAATAATATACAAAAAAAGAACATTGTAAAATATGCTACTGACAAATGGGCATGCTCAGAGGCTGCAGGCAGATGGTTATATGGCAAAGACACCAGATTTGAAGTAATTCCTAATGCAATAGATATAAGTAGATTTGAATTTGATCCTACTCGAAGAGAAAAGATCAGAGCAGAATATGGAGTATCCGATAAAACTGTTATTGGTCATATCGGACGTTTTGATTATCAGAAAAATCAATTATTTCTATTAGAGGCTTTTGCAGATGCATTAAAGAAGGATGCCTCTCTTATGTTGATATTGGTTGGCGATGGTATTGATCGTCAGAAATTAGAAAATAGAATTCAAGCATTAGCGTTGCAGAACAAAGTTTATCTTCTTGGAGAAAGATCTGACGTTTACGAAATAATAAATATGTTTGATATTTTTGCTTTTCCATCGAGATTTGAAGGATTAGGTGTAGTTGTTATAGAAGCGCAAGCGAATGGGTTGAGGTGTGTATGTTCTTCTGCTGTACCGAAAGAAACAAACATTACTGGAAATGTGGAGTTTTTGCCTTTAGAAATATCGGTATGGTCACAAAGTATCCGTAATATTAAAAATCGAGATCAATGCTGCATAAACAAGATTGTAATGAGTGGCTATGAAATTAATAAGGCGGCTCAAATTCTCCAAGAAAGATATATCGAGATGGTGAACTGAATGAAGGTGTTATTTATAACGAATATACCAAACCCATATAGAAATGATTTTTATAATGAATTAGGTAAATATGTTGAGTTAACCGTTGTTTATGAAGCAATGGGAGCATCAAATCAAGGAATTCGTTTTAATTGGGATAATGAGCAAGTGTATAATTATAGAGCAATATTTCTTAATGAGGGGGATATTGATGAAAAAAAATTGGACAAACAAATATTCCGATATATATCAAGAGATTATAATTATATATTTGTCACAAATTATGCATACCGAACAGAAATGGCTGTAATTGTGTTTCTAAAAGTCCATCATATTCCATATGTGATGGAGATTGATGGAGGTGTAATCAGAAATGAGAATGTGATAAAGAGTATGTTAAAGCGCTTTTTGATTTCGAAGGCATCAGCATATTTTTCTCCAAGTGCGGAAACTGATAAATTTTTGCTTCATTATGGGGCTAATAAGAACAAAATAAATCGCCATCCATTTACATCTTTACATAAAAGTCAGATTTTAGAAAAGCTTCCTTCTAAAAAAGAGAAAACTACAATAAGAAGAAAACTTGGTATAGTCGGAGATAATGTCATACTTGGAGTGGGGCAATTGATACATAGAAAAGGTTGGGATGTGCTTTTAAATATAGCAAAAGATATTGATGCCGATGTATATATTCTTGGAGATGGTGAACTTAGAAAACAGTATGAACAGATTATTTGGGACAAACAAATTACAAATGTTCATTTAATGGGTTTTCAAAGTAATGAAGTTACAAGTCTGTATTATATGGCAGCAGATGTTTTTGTTTTACCTACAAGGGAAGATATTTGGGGATTAGTAATTAATGAGGCAATGGCATATGGTTTGCCTGTTATAACGACAGATAAATGTAATGCAGGATTAGAATTGATACAAAATGGTATTAATGGATTTGTTATAAAAAAAGACTCTGAAAAAGAACTCATGGAGGCTGTGACTCGGGCATTGTCTGAGTGCACGATATTGGGGACATTGGCATTGCATGAAATCAAAGATTACACGATTGAGAGTATGGTCCTTACACATGTAAATTTTTTTCAAAGAAATAATGTGGTTGAAAAAAATGATTTCGTTTAATGTTGTTAGAAAGATTCAGTACAGTTGTATTTATATGCGCAACTCGTTTGGAATGATATATGTATATAAGGGTGATTTAGTATGATCTATAAAAGTAAATTTATTGATAATCTGATGATACTTGCTATAGTAATATGTAATTTATCACAGATTCCTGCTATGTTCGGTAATTCCATAATAAGAATGGGATATACAACAATTTGGATTTTACTGTTTGGTCTACTGATAGTGGAGAATGAATTTAAGGTTAATATTAGGCATTTATATATTCCGATTCTATTTGACTTTGTGTGTTTGATAGGACTTGCATTCGGTAAGAATTATATGTCTTCAGCACTTTTTAGGCCAGTTAATATGTCAGCTTTTATAATGACTGTTGGGATTTTAGTAGGCACATTCTCAGAGGAGAGAACTCTTAGAAAGATATCAATTGCATATACTATTTCTTCAATCATCGTTGGTGGTGTCATATATTTTACTGTGTTTAGAGGAGCGAATTGGTCAGGTAGTAATGTGTATCTGTATACTTCTAAAAACTCGGCTGCACAATTCCTGCTTGTTGGAATGATTCTCGTAATTATTTTATTTTATAAAAATAATAAGATATTATCTGTGTTGCTAATTGGGTTTTATGTGTCACTAATACTAATGATGAAAAGTCGTACAACTATTGTAGCGATGGTTGTATTTTTATTATATTTTGTATTTTTTGTTGTTGAGTCCAAACTGGAAAGAAATATATATTTGATAATTATTTTAATATTTGTTTTACTAGTTATATTTCATCCAGATATTCAACATTTCATTATTACTGAGATATTTTTGAATAATAGAACTATAGATATATCTACGTTATCATCAGGCAGGGATAATCATTGGAGGATATTCAATCAAGAATTCAATAATTTTTTGCTTTTAGGTACAGGTGGTACATATTTGGAGTCTATGCCACTTGCGGCTTTGATGAGTTATGGTATTTTAGGCGGAGTTCCTATTGTGTTTTTTTCAATGAAGCCGTTAATTTATTCATTTAAATGTAGAAAAGATCAACAAAAAAATATATATACGATTCTAGTGTTTTCGATTTCAATCATTATGCTAGTAAATAGTTTATTTGAAGAACAAGCTCCGTTTGGACCTGGTGTCAAATGTTACTTTTTATGGCTTGTTTTTGGAATGCTAATTGGAAAAAGAGAGTCGAATTGAGAAAGTGAATATTATGAAGAATACGCAGGGTGTTAACGGCAAAAAAATAAGTGTAATTGTTCCAGTTTACAAGGTTGAAAAATATATTCATAAGTGCGTTGATTCGATATTAAATCAGACATATTCTAATTTTGAACTTATACTAATAGATGATGGTTCACCGGATTGTTGTCCATCAATATGTGATGAATACGCAGAAAAAGATAAAAGAATAAAAGTCATTCATAAAAAAAATGGTGGATTGGCATCGTCACGTAATGTAGGATTGGATGTTGCTTTAGGTGATCTTATATCATTTATTGACAGCGATGACTGGATAGATAGTACTATGTTTCAAGAAATGTTTCAAATAATGATGGATACTAAGTCAACAATAGTATGTTGCGAGGGAGTTCATACTGATGGGGAAAGACTTTATGATGAGTGTTTTGATTGCAAGCCTACTGGAACAATAATTAGTGGTCGTGAAGCAACTAAAGATATTCTTACCGACAAAGTGGGGAGTCAGGCTGTAAAAGGATTGTATGAAAAAAATTGCTGGGATGGTGTTAGATTTCCATTAGGGATGCTATATGAGGATATTCCAACAACCTTTCGAGCGTTTGAAAGGGCAGAAACGGTAGCTTATCTTAATAAGCCATTTTATAAATATAGAATTAACCCTAAGAGTATTTCGGGATGTCCAAATCCATTAAAACCGTATCATCAGTACTTAGGGTTCAAAAGTCATTATGAATATGCAAAAATCAATTATCCAGATATATCTGATGAATGCTTTTCTAAGACAGCTCAATTTGGCATTAGTACATTGTTGCATTGTCATACAGATGCGAAAGTAGAGCTAAAGCAATATTCTGATGAGATAAAAGAATATTTGCGGAGTCATAAGGGAGAAATCAATTATAAGTGTATACCTAAGAGCAGAGCGTATGCATTGCATGTCTTTTTTTGGTCAGAAATGCTTTTTAAAGCGTTAAGCTTTGCATTTTATAAAACTGGGTTACAGAAAAAGATGGGGTTTGATGTGAAATAAAAACATTGTTATTTTGTAATACCAATCATCAATTGTTGGTAGTTATATAAATTGTCACATCAAGTAATAAATGATGTTTGATAGTTATTACTGATAAAAAATTCTGAAAAGTTTCTAAAAAAAGATATTTTGTTATGCATTAATGATATTGAGAGTGCGCCCTATTTTCTTGAGAAATCATCTAAGCCAGACCTTGCCTAAGATTTAGGAGGAAGTACTATATGAGTAATAAAAAAAATCTAGTAAGTATTATTATACCAATCTATAATTCAGAAAAGTATTTAAACAGATGTCTAAGTAGCATTACAGAACAGACCTATTCAAATATCGAAATTGTTTTAATTGACGATGGTTCAACTGATGATAGCCGTTCTATCTGCTTGGATTGGAAAAGTAAGGATGATAGAATTCTTGTGTTTTCAAAGGAAAATGGAGGTCAAGGTTCCGCTCGAAATTATGGAATTAAGGTTGCCTCAGGAGAATATATAGTGTTCGTTGATAGTGATGACTATATTCATCCTCAAATGATAGAGGTGTTAATACACGCCGTAATAAATCATGCTGTGGACATTGTTCAGTGCAGTTATCAAGAAGTTGCTGAAGGAGTCGATGTTATTGATTTTGATGATATTAAATTATCTGAAATCCATTGCGCCATAGATAATGATCGTAATAGTAGATACTTATGCTGGTATACCGAGGACATTATTCCGTGGAATAAATTGATTCGAAAAGAATTATTTGCTGATTTAAGTTTTCCATTAGGGATGTATTATGAGGATAAACATCTAATGTTTAGACTTAGATATTATGCAGATACCATTGCTACAATTGATAACAAACTGTACTATTATGTTCAAACATCGGGAAGTACGATGCGTCAAGACTGGAATGATAAACGCTTTACCTCTTCGTTTAGGATTATCAATGACTTGGCTGGTTTTTGCCTTGAGTATAACCTTACGGAAAATTATAAAGCGGAATTGTCAGGTGATTTGAGAAAACTGTTGAGTTTATATTATCATGCCAGTTCAGACAAGATTTTTTATAAATATCAGGATGAAGTTGTTACCACATTATATAAGTATTTGCCTGATTTAAAGAAAAACAAATATGTGAAAGGAAAATACAAGATAATTGTTTTGTGCCTTGGTATCAATGTTGAAGCAACTTTGAAGTTGTTCAGCACTATTAATAAATTTAGACTTAAGGTGAGAAAATGAATGAAGTGATAAGTGTGATTGTTCCAGTCTATAATGTTGAAAAGTATATAAAAGCATGTGTGGATTCGATTCGTTGCCAGTCATATGAAAATTTAGAAATAATATTAGTTGATGATGGGTCATCAGATAGTTCAGGAAGAATTTGCGATGAATATAAGCTGATTGATCCTAGAATTGTGGTTATACATCAGCAAAATAGAGGTCTTTCAGGAGCAAGAAATAGAGGGTTAGAAATCGCAAAAGGGAAGTATGTTAGTTTTGTTGATAGTGATGACGAAATTGATCCGTTGATGTATGAATCTTTGAGTTGTTTTATAAGTAATTATGATGTTATAGAGTGTGGAGTGCAGCAGTTCGTAAAAGAAAAAGAAATATATAGAGTATCTTCGGTTCCGAGTACGATAAAAAAACTAAATAGAATGGAAGCAATGGAAAATTTAGTATGTAATCCAGGAATGACAGCTAGTTTCTGCAACAAATTATTTCCGATACATTTATTTGATGAATTGAGGTTTGAGGAAGGAATTATTCATGAAGACGAACATCTGATTTTCCGGATATTAGATAGAATTGATAACTATGGGTATGTTAATGCTGAATTTTATTGTTACCGTACAAGAGCTAATAGTATTATGACAACTCAATTAAGCATGAAGCAATTAGATGCCGTTTATGTATGGGAAGATAGGTATGAGTATTGCAAGAAAAAGCAGTATATAGAATTGATGTTGCGAACTCAAGCTACATTATATTATGAATGTTGTAATTTATATAGAAAGGATTTTTTTAGAAAAGATTCTAAAGCAAATAAATATCTGACTGATATAATCGAAAAACATCAATCAGAACTCATACATAATCCATATGTGAAATTTAAACATAAAATAGTGTTAAGATTTGGTCAACTTTACCGATATATCTTATAATTAGTTTATTAAAGAAGAGGTGTCAAATGAAAATAGCAATATTATCAATGCAAAGAGTAATTAATTATGGCTCTTTTTTGCAGGCATATAGTTTAAAAAAGATTTTGGAGAGTAATGGTCATACCGTTACATTTATAGATATAAAAAATAAAGAAGGCAATACAGATTATTCTAGACCATATAAAAAAGAAGGATGGATGTATTATATAAAATGGATGTACAGAAGATTATTTCATACATTGGCATATTGCGCCTCTTTTAAAAGAGAACATATGTTTTGCACAAAATTATTCTATGAGTTAGGAATGCAGGAAAGGTATAATTCTGGTGATAACCAGGAATTTGATTTGTGTATAATTGGTAGTGATGAAGTGTTCAACTGTTGTCAGGATGCACCTTGGCAGGGGTCGATGCATTTGTTTGGAGAAGGAATTAATGCGAAAAAAATAATTACATATGCGGCATCTTTTGGTCATACAACCATTGATTCTTTAAAAGTATCTGGAATGTTGGATAGTGTTAGAAATAATCTGAATGCTTTAGGTGCCATATCTGTCAGGGATAAAAATTCTTCAGAGATAATAAAAGATTTAACTGGAAAAGATAGCATAAAAAATGTGGATCCTGTGTTCCTTTCGACATATCAACAACGAATACCTGAAAAAGTAAAACATAGGAATTATATTCTTATTTATGGATATGATGGAAGAATCTGTGAAGAAGAAATAGTAATTACAATAAAGAAATTTGCAAAAGATCATAATAAAAAAACAATAGCACTTGGAATGGCACAGTCCTGGTGTGATATGACTATAGTTCCAGATCCGTTTGAATTACTGGCATATTTTCGGAATGCAGATTATATTGTTACTGATACGTTTCATGGCACAGTATTCTCAATAAAGTATCAAAAGCAGTTTGTAACTATTGTTCGTAGCTCTAATAAAGAAAAGTTAGTGGATTTGCTTGAAACATTTGGTCTTTGTTCAAGAGAGGTCTTTGATTATACGAAAATACCAGATGTGCTTATGAACTCATACGATAAGAAAGCAGTTAGAAACTTAATTCAAGAAAAGAAGGATACGGCACTGGGGTATCTTAGCAAATTTCTAGGAGAAGTAGATGGATAACATAAAAGTTAGCGTAATAGTACCTATATATAAAGTTGAGCAGTATCTTGATAGATGCGTACAAAGTATATTGAAACAGAATATTCAAAATATGGAAATTCTATTGGTTGATGATGGTTCACCGGATAGATGTGGAGAGCTGTGTGATTATTATGCACAGAGGTATGAAAAAGTTAGGGTTATTCATAAAGAGAATGGTGGATTATCTGATGCTCGAAATGCAGGAATTAAAGTTGCTCGAGGAGAGTACATTGCATGTATTGACAGTGATGATTATATTCAAGGAGAGATGTTGTCGGATTTATGTGAACTTCTTGATTCTACTCATGCGGATATTGCTGTAAGTGGAATAAATACAGTTGTAAATGACATGATTGTAAATATAGAAAAGTATGAATTTGCAATTTATGAGTCAAAGGATGCACTTTGTGCAATGCTTTATGATAGAAAATTTTGGGTTGCTTCTTGTAATAAAATATATCGCAAGGAGCTTTTCGAAAAATTATTATATCCCAAAGGAAGATTATACGAAGATTATTATTTAATACCAAGATTAATGGACTATGCGGATAAGGTTGTTGTTTCAGATAAGATTTATTATCATTACTGCATACGAGATGATAGTATTATGGGTATTAGTAATGAAAGATTGAGTGCAGATATAATATATAATACTATAGAAAATATGGATTTTTTTAAAAAAAGAAGAAAGAACTATAAACGAGAACAGTATGAAAAGATAACTTCTGGTCTAGTTAATCATCTATATTTTTGTACGCGTCAGGTATTACTGGAAGAAGATATGAGTAAGTATTGGGAGTATGTAAATAAATACATGATTGCAGTACGAAAAATACTTCCGATTGCGATGATGAATAAATATCTTTCTACAAAAGTGAAGATGATGTTATTATTATCTGCTTGTTCGTTTAGTTCTGCCCAAAAGTTTATAAAAAAACATGTACAGACATAATAAAATCTATATTGATTAGACGGGAAAGTTAATGTTGCAGAAGTAGATTGGAAAAATTAGGTAGGTTGGGACAATGGGAGAAATATGTAAATACTTGAATTGTACAGGTTGCGGAGCTTGCTCAGTGATTTGCCCAAGCCATTGTGTTACTATGGTACCAGATGAATATGGATTTTATCATCCAGAGATAAAAAAATCACAATGTATCGGTTGCAATCTTTGTAGAAAAAAGTGTCCACAGAACAATAAAGATAACAACATGTTGCCACGTAAAGTTTTGGCAGCATGGAATAAAAATTTAGATGAGAGAAAAAGCAGTTCATCTGGTGGAATTGCAGCTGGTTTTTATCAGTATGCACTTGAGCATGAATATTATATATGTGGTACAAAACTTTGCGAGGGTACGACATTGCAACATATGATTACTAGAAATGAGAAAGACCGAGAATCATTTAAGGGCTCTAAGTATGTACAAAGCCTTGCGTATCCAATATTTGGAGAAATTCAATCTGTATTAAAAGACAAGAAAAAGGTTCTTTTTGTTGGAACACCATGCCAGGTTGCAGGATTGTTTGCTTTTTTGGGGAAAAGTTATCCAAATCTAATTACAGTAGATCTAGTTTGCCATGGAGTTCCATCTCAAAGATTTTTGAGTGAGCACGTTGATTCAATTACACATATGGATTCTGCTGATATTTCAATAACATTCAGAGATGAAAGAGGATGGTATTTGGATATAAAAAAGAATGGAACGAGTGTGTATAGAAGCCCAGCGCATGAAGATTTTTATTATGAAGGTTTTTTGAATTCGTTGTTTTATCGGGAAAGTTGCTATTACTGTAAATATGCTTGTATTGAAAGAATAGCGGATATTACAATAGGTGATTTTTGGGGACTTGGAAAGCTGAAATCAGTTTCCTATCCAACTGAAAAAGTGTCTTTAGTGCTTGTTAATAGTCATAAAGGAGAAAAATTCTGGGAGGAAGCAACTCAACTCTTTATTTTTGAGGAGCGTTCAATTGAGGAGGCTATAATAGATAATGATCAGCTTGTGCACCCGTCGGATTATAATCAATTTACGACTCGTTTCAAAACTTTATACCGTGATTATGGGTTTGAGCATGCTGCAAAAAAATGTTTGGGAAAAGCTGTCTTAAAACATAAGAAAGAAGTATTTTTTCGAAAGCTAAAGTATAAAATGTGCAGAAAGGGATAAGCTCAAGAAAAAGCTTAAGAACGTTATGAATAAGAAAAGATTTTCTATAAATTTGATTGGGCAGATATTAGCGTTTGTATTAACTATTGGAGTTAGCTTTTTTATCAGCCCATATATCATTCGTACATTAGGTGATGAGGCATATGGTTTTGTTAATTTAATAAACAATTTTGTTAGTTATCTATCTATAGTTACAGTTGCATTGAATGGTCTTTGTGGTCGTTATATTACCATTGCTATGCACAGAAATAATGAACAGGAGGCAAATGAGTATTTTTCATCTGTTTTTGGTGCAAATTTGTTATTAGCAGTGTCAAGCTTGGCGATAGTAATTTTCCTTTCTGCCCATATTACCGACTTTTTAGATGTTCCTGAATCATTAGTTGTAGATGTTCAATTTACAACAATACTTGCATTTGGAAACTTTGCTGTTTCATTGTTAGGAGTTGTATATGGATTATCAACATTTGTAAAAAACAAACTTTATATATCTGCATTGCAGAATATAATTGGAAAATTAATATATACAGTAATAATTGCTATTGCTTTTTTGTGTTTTAGACCTAGAATGTGGTTTATTACAATGGCAGCATTTGGCTCTACAGTTTTTTCATTGCTAAGTGGTGTCGTTATTACACATAAATTAACACCAAATCTTAAACTAAGTAGATTAGATTTTAAAACAAATAAGATTTTTGAAATTGCTAAAGCCGGTATTTGGATGACAGTAGAAAGCTTAAATAAACTATTTCAGACAGGTTTGGATTTGTTGATTACAAATGTATTTGTTGGTGCAGGTCCCATGGGAATACTCTCGATTGCAAAGACAGTTCCTAATATGTTAACGACACTGAATTCTACGATAGCGGGTGTGTATTCTCCAAATTATGCAGAATTATATGCACAAGAAAAAAAGGGGGAATTAATTGCAAATATAAAAGGATCAATAAAATTTCTCTCCTTTTTTATGGCCGTACCATTAATGGGATTTCTTGTATTTGGGAGTGAATTTTACAGCCTATGGATTCCAGGAAAAAGCAAGGAGGAAATTTCATTTATACAAGCACTTTCAATACTGACAGTCATTCCACTTCTTTTAAACAGTTTTGTTGAAGGAATGTATTACATAAATGTACTTACCAATAAAATTAAAACTTCTGTATTAGTGACTACGGGATTTAGTGTGTTAAGTATCTTGACGATGATTATTTTGTTATCTGTAACAAATGGATATGATTTGTATATTGTTGCTGGAGTGAGTTCTTTTTATATGGCAATCCGAATTGTGATTTTTACACCGATGTATTGTGCATATATTTTAAAAATACCTAAATTTACGTTCTATCCGGAAATAATCCGGATGGGAATATCAACCATTATTGTATTTATTCTTTTTATGGCTATTCATAATGTGAGTATATATAATACTTGGTTAAAATTATGTACAGTGTGTGTGTGTGCAGGCATATTAGGGTATTTTGTTGAATTTTTGATTGCATTAAATAAGAAAGAAAGGACAAAAGTTATCATGAAGATAAGAGAAGGGTTGAAAAATAATGGACAAAAGAATAGAATGGATTGATATTGCAAAATTTTATGGGATATTGCTTGTTATTATTGGTCATTGTGGTCCGCCTATTGTTCCCAAAATAATGTTAAGTTCTTTTCATATGCCACTATTTTTTTTCCTTTCGGGATGCACAGTTAAGGAAAAACATTTGGAACAACCAAGAAAGTTCATAAAATCAAGGGTTAAAGGGATACTGGTTCCATATTTTCTTCTGGCATTTGTTATGTTTATATGGAAAATATTGCAATTTGCTATATTCCATACTGGGAGTTTAGAAGGGGTGTTAAAACAATTTTTAGGTATATTTGTGCAATGTCGTTCTACAGGTTATGCTATTGGTTTGTGGTTTCTTCCGTGTTTGTTTGTAACGGAATTAATCTTCATTGGTGTTCAGTTATTATTTAAACATAGAGGAGTAGGTGTTATCTTCAGTGTAATTTTTATTGTTGGATTGGTATATGGAGAATGCACAACATTTGCTCTCCCGTGGGGAATAGATGCAGCTTTAATTGCATCAGGATTTATGTATTTAGGTGCTAGATTAAAACAAAAATGCAATCACAGATCAATGTATACATATATTTTTCTAATAGTTTTATTTATTATAGATGTATGTGTATCGCTGATGAATTATACATTTACATCCGGAATAGTAGTTGATATGTGGTCTAATGAATACGGTATTGCGCCTTTGTTTGTTATTGGTGCTTGTGCTGGAATCGGAATGATAATCATGATATCACATTTGACTATTAATAGATTTGCACTTTATATCGGAACGAAAACTCTCTATATATGGAATTCATATTATATTTATAGAATTTATTGATCAGATTACAGCTAGAATGTTATCAACGCTTCCTGTCCTTTGGTTTTTAATCAAGGCATGCATTGTATTAAGTCTTTCATTACTAACTGAACCAATATATAAATATGTAATAGGAGTGGTATATGAGAAATTTGAACAATGAAAAAGTAAACAATTTGAGAAATGCTAATATTGAGTTGTTAAGAATTATATCTATGCTCATGGTTCTTATGATGCACTGCCTGCAATCTAGTGGTGCACTTGAATGTGGTGGAAGTTATCAGGTGGTATACAGGTTAATTAAGTCCTTTTGTATTGTTGCAGTAAATATATTTGTTATAATTAATGGCTATTTTGGACCTGTTTCAAATTTTAAATTAAAGAATGTATTTAAAATTTGGGGCATTGTATGGTTTTATTCTATAACTACTTATGTTTTTGCAATATGTATGGGTATGCAAATCATGAGTACAAGTTCATTAATTGGCGCGGTTTGTCCGTTATTAACTAAAAAATATTGGTTTGTAAATTCATATTTAGGACTCTACATTATATCACCATTTCTGGATAAATTTTTGAAGCGACTTACAAAGCATCAAACAAGAACATTATTGTGTATTCTTATATTTTTGTTTAGTGTTAGAAGTACAGTTTTCCCATCTACATGGTGTCTTGATTCATCAGGAGGATATGGAATTATATGGTTTACTGTTCTGTATCTAATAGCTGGTGCAATTAAATTGCATTATTCTGCGAGTGTTAGCAGTGGCTGTTACATGGAAATTTATTTGGGGAATGTATTGATTGTTTTTATAGGAAATTGTGTCTTGGAAAGAACAGTAGGAACACTATATGCGCAGAAGTTTTATGGATACAATAGTATATTTGTAATGATAGCAGCGGTAGCACTGTTTATGTATATGTTAAAACTTGAACCAATGAATAAACCAATTTGCTATTTTGTGAACATAATTGCAAAAAGCGCATTTAGTGTTTATATTATTCATTATTCAGTTAACGATATTTTATGGACACAGTTATTGGGTTTGCAAGAAATAACGCTAAATTCAATTAAAGGTATTATACAAGTGGTGATTGCTGTAATCGTAGTTTACTTTATATGTACAATGATAGACTTTGTGCGAAGAACAGTTATATACCGCTTGATTGAATTGCAAGTAGTATCAAGGTATATTTTAAAAATAAATAAAACAATAGAAAAAGCACAAAATAAAATTTATGATTTTGAGTAAATTGATGTGGATGGAGTAGTAAAGAAAATTTTAACTAAAAGTTATGTACGGAGTGAACTTAAAAAATGTATAGTTGTAATATGTATTAATTGTTATTAAGGGGTGTGGAGATTGGTATTAGAACATCTTAGGGTAAAAATATATTATTATTTGCAAAATATAACTATAGAGAAAATTTTATTATTTTATTTTTGTACACTATCATTTACGAGCGTATTGTCAAAAAAAAAATATAGGGAGAATTTCTTTTATAATTGCATATTAAGCTGGTGGATTACAGTAATTGCTACCATTACATTGCTTGGAAGAAGTCGAACAGTAGAAAACAATTTTGGCAAAATATTCAGTTCTTTTATTGAATTGAGTCAGGGACACATGGCAATTTTATATGACATTATATTTAATATAATACTTTTTGTGCCATTAGGAATTTTGATTCGAATAAAATGTCAAACATATAAGACTGTTTTTATTGCTATGTCTGTTTCTCTTTTTATTGAAATATTTCAGTTTGTTACTTCTTGTGGTGTGTTAGAAGTGTCTGACTTGATCGCAAATACAATTGGTGGTGGAATTGGTATTATACTTTTTGATTTTATAACAAGAACATATTTTATAGCCAAACGTATTGTAACAGAAAAAACAAGAAAATTATAATATTTTTTTCTAAAATGTGAACTTCCTGAAAAAGTACCGTAAAACAATTGAAATTTTCAAAATCTTGTCAATACGAAGGCACTGAAAAAGTCTGATTCTTTTAATAAAGGATCAGACTTTTTCAATGCCTTCATATTTATACATTTTTTGGTGATTTGGGAAATTTTTTGAAGGAAGTTCGCATAAAACAAATGGAGATGTAAAGGCAATTATGGAATCAGGAATTTATACGTCTCATGAGTTTAAACAGAAAGTTCAGTATTAAAACAGAGATAAGACGTTTTGGAGGTACAAAACAATGTCACTATTTACAGGAAAAACATTAATGATAACCGGTGGTACCGGTTCTTTCGGTAACGCAGTTTTAAATCGTTTTCTTCAGACAGATATTGGAGAAATCCGCATTTTTTCCAGGGATGAGAAGAAACAAGATGATATGCGTCACGAATATCAGGTTAAGATGCCAGAAGTGGCGGATAAGATTAAGTTTTACATTGGAGATGTAAGAAATCTTCAGTCTTGCAAGAATGCAATGCATGATGTTGACTATATCTTTCATGCTGCGGCTCTCAAGCAGGTTCCATCTTGTGAGTTCTTCCCGATGGAAGCTGTAAAAACTAATATTATCGGAACAGATAATGTGTTGACAGCCGCTATTGAAGAAGGTGTTGAAGCAGTTATCTGCCTTTCTACAGACAAGGCTGCTTATCCAATCAATGCGATGGGAAAATCAAAGTCTCTTGAGGAGTCTGTGTCTATCGCTAAGAGTCGTTACTCTGGCAAGACTAAAATTTGCTGCACTCGTTATGGTAATGTCATGTGCAGCCGTGGTTCTGTCATCCCTCTGTGGATTGACCAGATTAAGGTCGGAAACCCTATTACCATTACTGAACCAAACATGACTCGTTTTATCATGTCTCTTGAGGAAGCTGTGGATCTTGTTCTTTACGCATTTGAACACGGCGAGAATGGTGATCTCCTGATTATGAAAGCTCCTGCATGCTCCATTGCTCTTCAGGCAGAAGCTGTATGTGAAATGTTCGGCGGCAAAAAAGAGGATATTAAGGTGATTGGTATCCGTCATGGTGAGAAAATGTATGAGACATTGCTTACCAACGAGGAGTGCGCCAAGGCTATCGACTTAGGCGGCTTCTACCGTGTGCCTGCAGATAATCGTAGTTTGAACTATGATAAGTATTTTAAGGACGGAGATGCGGAAAGAAATACTCTGACAGAGTTCAATAGCAATAATACAAGACTTCTTAACAAAGAAGAGATTAAGGCTAAGATGCTGGAGCTTACATATATCCAGGAAAGATTGACTGAAGAGTAAAAAATAGAGCAGTAGTTGAAAGATGTTAATCTCTGCTTTGATGATTTTTATGTTTGATTGTTGTGGAGTAGAGTTGATAGAATAGAGGAAATAAACTCAGCTGTGGCAAAGAACCGCAGAGAAAAAAGTGGTCAACCGACTACGGGAGGATAGATGAAATGAGTATTGAACACAATTTTAAATGGAAAAATGATGGCTGTCTGAAGATTATGATAGGCTGCGGAACCAGACCGGAAATAATCCGCCTAGCGGCAGTGATCAAGAGATGTAGAGAATATTTTCAGACTTGTGTAGTTTATTATAACCAGAATTGGAATCGCAACCTTTCTACCGTCTTCTGGGAAGATTTCGAGCTGAAGAATAATGCTGGCGAGTTTGGACCGGATATTCTTGTTCCCGTTGTCGGTGAAAACCTTGGGGTAACTTGTGGAAATATTTTGGGTAGAAGCTATGAGTTGCTGTCGGAGCTTCGGCCAGATGGCTATTTGGTATTGGGTGATACTAATAGCTGTCTGAGTGCCATTAGTGCGAAAAGATTACACATCCCTCTTTTCCATATGGAGGCTGGAAACCGCTGTAAAGACGAGTGTTTGCCGGAAGAGACAAATAGACGTATTGTGGATGTGATTTCTGACGTCAACCTGTGTTATTCTGAGTTTGCCAGAAAGTACCTGGCAGACACAGGACTTCCAAAGGAGAGAACCTATATGACCGGTTCTCCTATGGCAGAAGTGCTTAGAATGAATTTTGAGAAGATTAAGGCATCCGACGTTCTAGAGCGCCTTGGACTGGAACCGAACAAATATATTCTTCTTTCAGCACATCGTGAAGAAAACATTGATACTGAAAAGAACTTTACCAGTCTGTTCACAGCAATCAATGCTCTGGCTGAGAAGTATGATATGCCGATTCTTTATTCTTGTCATCCGAGATCTAAGAATAGATTAGAGAAAAGTGGATTTAAGCTGGATTCTCGTGTAAGAGTTAACGAGCCGCTGGGCTTTAATGATTATAATAAACTGCAGATGAATGCACTGGCGATTGTTTCTGATTCTGGTACCCTGCCGGAAGAGAGTAGCTTTTATCTTTCCATTGGACACCCAATCGCAGCAGTGTGCATCCGTACTTCCACAGAGAGACCAGAAGCGCTGGAGTCCGGCAACTTCATTTTGGCGAGTATTACGACAAAGGAACTGCTTCAGGCTACAAGCATGGCAATTGAGATGAAGCAAAAAGGTGTTTTTGGTAAACCTTGCCCGGACTATGTGGACGAGACTGTATCTATGAAAGTGGTTCGTATTATTCAGGGTTATGTAAATGTGGTCAATAGGATGGTGTGGAGGAAAGATGAAAATGAAATATTCTATTAACCTCAATATAAATATTCAGAAAATTAGTTAGGATCAGGATTTGTTGGATGATGGACATTTGAGAGAAAAAAGAAGAAGACGTGAAAATCTGGATATTGTTGTATGAGAATTAGAAAAGGATGCGGATGAAGTATGAATATATTAGTAACAGGTGCAAAGGGAATGGTTGGTACTGCTCTTTGTAATAATCTGAAAAATATAAGAGATGGAAAGAATAAGACCAGATCGGGTATTGTGATTGATGAGATTTATGAGTATGATTTAAATTCTACTCCAGAGGAACTGGACGAATACTGTAGGAAGGCAGACTTTGTGTTTAACCTTGCCGGTGTGAATAGACCGGAAAACCCGGAGGATTTCATGAAGGGCAATTTTGGTTTTGCAAGCCAGCTGTTAGAGACACTGAAAAAGTATAATAACAAAGCAGGTATTATGCTTTCTTCTTCTGTTCAGGCTACACTGGCAGGAAGATTTGGTAACAGCGAGTATGGTAGAAGCAAGAAAGCGGGAGAAGAGTTGTTCTTCCGGTACGAAGAAGAAACAGGTGCACCTGTGTATGTTTATCGTTTTGTAAATCTGATGGGTCACTCCAGACCGAAATACAATTCAGCTATCGCTACTTTCTGCTGGGCAGTTGCCAATGATGAAGAGTTCACTGTGAATGATAGAAGCACTGAACTGGAAGTGTTGTATATCGATGATTTAGTAGAGGGGATGTTTGATCTTCTGGAAGGCAAGCAGCAACATTGTGAGTTTGACGGTGTAGAGACGGTAATTGATTCTGGTGGTCGCTATTGTTGTGTACCTGTGACGCATAAGGTCACCCTTGGTGAGATTGTTGATCTTCTGGAAGAATTCAAACAGCAGTCGGTAAGTCTGATGATGCCAAAGATGCCGGAAGGAAGTTTTGTAAAGCAACTGTTTTCCCTCTATCTATCTTACCTGCCTGCAGAGAAATTTAAGTATGCGATGAAGATGAACTGTGACGACAGAGGCAGTTTTACGGAACTGGTCCACACGGTAGATTGCGGTCAGGTCAGTATAAATATCAGTAAACCTGGCATTACGAAGGGGCAGCACTGGCACAACAGCAAGTGGGAGCAGTTTATTGTAGTTCATGGACACGGTTTGATTCAGGAACGTAACATTAATACTGGAGAGATGGTTGAGTTTGAGGTCAGTGGAGAGAAGATTGAGTCTGTATATATGATTCCAGGATGGACCCATAATATCATCAACCTCTCTGATACTGAGGATCTGGTTACTGTCATGACCTGTAATGAGATTTTTGATCCAGGACATCCTGATACGTTCTTCGAAAAAGTGTGAAATTCATGGTAACTTCAGATAAATCGCCATGCCCGATAACCATCTACGCCTTTGGACGTGTGATAAATCTCTGCGATTTGTGTTTGTGTACCACTGCTTTCGGGGTATAGTAAAACGTCTTTTGGGGGTGCGTAGTTATAATAAATATTCGGTCAGATGCAGAGCAGTCTGAATAGGCAGTGTAAGACGAAGAATTCATGATATTGTTCAATAAATTGATAAGTTTCTAATTGATTTTCTTTGTAAAATAATTATATCTGGTAGCTACTCCTGCTACAACCTTATTATAGCACTTCACTGCGGGATTTTCTAAAAGTTTATCTAGTATCGCCTGAGCAGATTTACCGAAAGTGTCTAAAACAACGCATTTTTTTCTCAGTTTTCTTTCCACGGATAGCCTTAACATATTTGGGACGAGCAAAGACAATGGAACATTCTTTTTCAAGAATGTTATAAACAGAAATCCAGTATTTACAGGTAGACTCCATGCAAACATCTTTGGAGTTATGATTGAGTAGCCAGTGTAACAAATTTTTCAGACTTTTTGTGTAGATTGAAAAACAGTGGCTTTCATAGGTGGTCACTTCATTACTGTCAGTAGCAGCTGTCATCCGGCAAGCCCGACAGCTCACTCATCTCCCCGTGATTTGTAGTATATTGAATTTTCTACAAGAAGAGTTAGCAAAGAATAAAATGTAAAAGAGTATAATAAAGATATGAAATGTAAAAAACAAAATACAGAAGAACAACAAAAAGATAATGACGAATTACTGAAATGGTTTGAGAAAACTTGGATTGATGAAGATATAACAGAGACCAAACTAAATTTTTATAGCTGGTTTGAAAATAATTATAATGAACATCTGGTTAAACATGAAAAAAATAAGAAAGACTATTGGAAAAATCAAAAAATATTGAGTTGGTGTAAAGCCATAATAGAAGAGAAGAAAAATCATAAAATAATATTTAGTGTAAAAACCGGATGTTTTTCGGGAGCAAGTTCTATGGTTGCCAATTTTTTCGGAAGTAAAGTATTAAAAGGTTGGGCAAAGAGTTTAGATATAGAAAATATAATAATATTTGGAATATGTTGGATTGTAGTTACCATTTTGATTTACGTTATTATTACTGCTATATTGGGATGGATTCAAAGATATTATGAAAATACCAATATGAGGGAACAACCGAAAGAGACATGGATTAGGCATACGAAAGCACTCGGCGATTATCAAAAAATATTGTTAGAGTATCTGTGTGACATAGAACCATTTGGGCATCTTTATTCAGAAGAAGATAAAGAAAAACTTCTGGAGAGACGTATAATAAAAGCTTGGGAAGAAAACCTTCAGCTTTTTCAACGAAATATGAATAAAGAAAGGTAGCATATATGAGACAGAGGATTTGTTTAATACGTAGCCGGCAGGACAACATTTTGGCAATTTATATTAGAGAATTTTTTAAATTATCCGGTTTCATTATACGAGATATAGTTGAAGAAACTTCTGATGGAGATTTGGAAAGGATAAGTGAAACATATGATTATGTCATTGATAGGAATGTTTATGGAACTTCGTTTTTTATTCCCCACGAATCAAACGAGTATCTATATGAGCGTGTTTTGAAAGAACTTTTTAAAGAAGAGGAAGTTCTTGAAGAGATGAAGATATTAAGTAAAATTTATGAAGAAAATCAGTTGTTTTATTACTTGTATAATAAAGGAAATCTGAAGTTTGTCGAAGAGTATTATCCGCTTTCGCATACGGAAAAGGAAAGTACAAATAGGCGAAAAGAAGCAATGGAAATGTGTCTGGAGAAATATCAGAAAGCGCATAATGAAACTGAGCAGTATATTACCCAGTGTGGAAATGGAGGATCACTGTATTGCCAATATATGCTTATAAAATTGAGATACAAAATAAATGATATTTCCAAAATGCTAGGAAAAGGGCGCGTCTACAGAACCCAAAATATGTTGAAGAGGATTGATAAATTATTGAAAGAAGAACCTGATTTTGTGCGAGGAAGTTATTTGCGAGGTCATATTTGTGTAGCAGACCAACAATACTCTATGGAAGCAGAAGGGTGCTATATACATGCGATTTATGTAATGTTAACAAAGTATATGAATTGTGAGGATGCAGCATTTTTATATTATCAACTGGGAAGATATTATGAGAAACAAAGAAAGAGCCTGGAGGATGCAGAATTTTGTTATGAAAAAGCGAATACATTAGAACAGGATTCATATCGAATATTGTACAAGAAAGCGTTGATGTCAAGAAGGCATGATAACATACAGGAGGCAATAGTATTTTGTGAGCAGATTTTGGATGTGTTAGGGAAAAAATATGGCAAGGATAATTTGTCAGCGAAGCAACAGATATACCAGTACAAATGTTATAGACTGCTAGGGGATTTACATTTAAAGAGTGAAGAATATACTTCTGCAGAAAGTGCATATAAGCGGGCACTGAAAATATCAGAAACAGAAAATAATTTTTATGGGAAATTAGGAAAAGCGGGCTGTTTTGAGCGGGTGTTTTTTATGTGTATGCCAAAACAGCCTTTATATAGAGAGTTAGTTCGCTGTGCATTACAATATGGTGACGATGAAGCGGCAAGAGATTATTTGGAAAAAATGAAGGGATAAGCGTAAGAAAAAATATGATTGACAGAGTGATAAGATTATCAAATTTAGATAAAAAGGACATAATTATAGAGGAAATAGAAGTAAAAAATGTTCTTGACGACATTTCGGTGTTTGACAAGGTATACCAAAAAGCAAGAATGTTGCTAACAGATATTGTAACTGTCAATGAAGCAATTAATAATAATAAAGAAAAAACAAGAACCGAAGTGGAAAATATAATATCTTTTGAGGGACGAAGGGGAACCGGGAAAACTTCGGCAATGTTTTCTATACAGAATGCTCTGAAGAATTTTGAAGAGCAAGAATTTTTTACTTCACCTGTAAATTCTTATAAAAAAATAAATTTTCATGTGCTTGAAGCTATAGATGCATCGATGTTAGAAGAAGGTGAACAGATTTTAGAGTTAGTATTGGCAAATATGTTTATGAATTTGAGGGGAAAAGAGAAGAAGGAAAGAAATGGAAGAAGTCCTTATGAGGTTCAGGAGCTCTACCAGCTATTTGCAGAGATTTTTGAAAGTCTTATGAACATGCATAGGGGGAAAAGCCAGAGATATTATGAAGATCGCTCGCCTCTTCAGGCGCTTACACAATTATCAAATAGTCAGATACTTCTTAAAAGGATGAAGAATCTTGTAAAAAAATATTTGGAATATATGACGTCATCAAATGAATCCAGTTTTTTAGTCATTACAATAGATGATTTGGATATGCACTTTAGGGAAAATGGATACAATTCCTATGATTTATTAGAAACAGTGCACCGCTATTTGATGGTTCCGGGAGTAATTGTTTTAGCGAGTTATAACTACTTGGATCTGTGTTTTGCGTGTGAGAAACATTTTCGGGAGTTATATGATCAAAAAAGAGATAGATATTGCTCCAATCAGGTCTTCGAGTCTAAAGATATAATAGAAAAAAGAATTCGAGAAGCAACGAAAGACTATTTAAAAAAAGTTTGTCCGATACATACACGAATTCATATGCCATCATTAAAGAAAAAAGATTATCAAGAGAATACGAAAGTACTTGTTAAGAGTGAGGAGATTAATAAGTACCTGGATAATTTTAAAGAGATTTTGAGTGATGATAGTAATAAAGAGATCAAACTTACGTTAAAGAAATTTGTATTTCTTTTGAAAGCTTCGCTTGCTGGAATTTATTATGATGCAGCAGGCGCAAAGAAACATTTTATGGAGGTAGATACGCTTAGGAGCTTAGCACAGACATATTATTTTCATAAGCAATTAAAAGAAGTAGTAAATAAGGATGATAAAGATAAAAAAGATGGTATTAAGGTTGTATTTGAGGAATTATTGAATGACTTATATTTTAGATTTGCATGTGAAAAACTAGAGCATGTAGAGTATGAGCGTTTTAAAGAGTTTTTGGATGTATCTATTGACAGAAGGAGCAGAGATATCGTAGATGACATAGAAAAATTGAAAAGAGAAGAAAAAGTATCCGAAATAAGATATGTTGGAACTGGTAACGATAAGTCTTACAGCTATGGAGAGCTTCTGTATTTTCTTTACATAGCCAGTAGTAAAGGGTATTATACGAAAAATTTTATTTGCTGCATTTTAGACTCCTATACATTGATGCTGACACGGTTTTATCATTTGAAATGGAATGAAGAGAAGAAGTGTTTTGAGTATAAAGATGAAATAAAAAAGATTATAGGAGAATCCATAGCGGGCAGTTGGTCAAACTTGTATATTCCAGCGTTAAAAATAAGTGATTTTAATCCAGCGAGTAAAAGAGAAGTTGATTTTGTGCTGGAAGGACAGAAGAGGGAAGAAGAAAAATCCAAGATAAAAGTTGGAGCTGTGAAAGCGAACTTAGTAGCTGGGGAATGGGAATATTCCCTTTCGAATATTTATAGTAAAAATGATGACAGAGCAAATTTAGAAATGCTGGTAGAAGAATTTAACCGGATTGAGATTTTGTGTATGTTTTTCGCGGATGTGAAATATACAGGAGGCTCTCAGGCAGTAACTGGTTTTAAGATAGAATATGAAGAGGGAGAGATTTGCTGTAAAGAACCAGAATGTAGTATCGGTAATGAGGAAAAAGAAGGTCCTCGTCTGATATTTAAATTTTCTGCTGCATGTTTTAATATTATGAATTTTGTGAAAAATCTTTTTCTTTGGGAAGAATATTTTGGGCAGCTTCACACAGCTTTATCGAACGCGTATGAAAAGCACATAGAAAGTCTGAGAAAGAGCGGAGTAATAACAAATGAAGTTAAGGAGAATCAAAGTATTGATGAATGGCTAAAAGAGAATTCGTTGGAGAATCAAGGAAAAGAGTGGTATGAGTCTACGAGAGGATTTGCGATGCCTTTATATAGCTTCGATATGATGTATAATCTTTTTAAACGCAAATATAAAAATCAAGAGCCCATTCCAACAGCAGTCAAAGAAGAAAAATTTTTAAATTATGTTTTGCAGGTATATATAAAGTTTGGAGAATTACTGGAAAAAGAAGATGCATTTTATTTTTCTGATGGGCAAGGGGAAATTGTTAAGTATAAATTTTATAAAAACTACATAGAGTCACCATTTATAAAATACATGCAGAAGCTAGTGGAAGATGAGACAGAAAAGGGAAAATTTGATGAGAATTTTAAGAAAATGATAAAAACTATCGCTTTGTTGTCATAGAACAGGATAAAATATATGGTATATAGATTGTCAAAAATTGTACAGATTTTATTTCAAAGAGTCAGTGTAGAAAGACTTTTAATGGAAGAGCGGGATAAAAGGATTTATTGTAATGATTTGAGTGTGATGTATCTTCAAGATTTGATGCTTACATATTATTCAGAATTATCGGATACAGAGGTTGAATTACAAATATCAGAAGTACAGGCACAGATAAGTAAAATGGAAAGTGGGTATATGCATACAGGAGAAGGATTTGATGTATTTTCAGTATTATTTAGTTATGTGCCGGAAGTATTAGACAGCTGTAGAAATGAGATTGTATGTAAGTATCACAAATTATTGGAATGGAATGAACTTGCGAAAGCTATAGGCGAAGATCTTTTAGTTCTGTCTATGCGTGTACTTTTAGATATAAGGCAGGGAATAGAGTGTGGAAATTTTTCATGGCCGCCGGTAATAGGACACAACAACAGTAATTTGAATCGAATACTGGATAAAGGGCTTGCTGATAATCACTTTCATTTAAGAGGGTCTTCCTCTCATTTTGAAATCTCATGGCTTAATTTAATGAATAGACCTGCGCGTCCAGAGATAAAAAAATACTTTGAGAAAATAGAAAGGAACCAAAGAGATAAGGTGAAAAAAGCTGAGATAGGGGTAATGAAACAGCCCTATTGGATTATAAACATGCAAGCCGCACTCATTCGGCTGTATTTATGTAACCGGTTAAGAGACTTAGAAGACAGAGCGCTTGTATTATCACAGGATTATAGCTTGACGGCTTGTACGTTAGAACGATTGTTGGGGAATTACTCTGAACTACAGATAATATCTGAAATTATCCAAAGAAGAATAAATGTAATATCCGGAAATTTTGCAACGAAGGATTATATGCTCCTGTTTGCGCCGTCAGTGTGTAATGAAGAGGAAGAAAAATATAGGATTTTAACAGGAGAACGTTGGTTTATTTATCAGATGTTAAAAGAAATACGGACAGGCAGCAGATTTTCCAATATGGAAGTAAATTTTTTCTATGCTTATTTACGAATAAAAAATGAAATTCGAAGTGAAGTGGTACAGGTTAACGATTTGACGGGATTTCAAAATTTTCGCGTGTATCAAGATAGAAAAGATTATTTTACACATTATCAGGATAGTTGGTGGAAGAATGAAGAAGAAGTCGTCCGGCTTGCGGTAAAGGATGTGTTGAATAATCCTGCGGTACAGTATTTGGAATTAAGGATTTCTCCGGGAGATACAGCAGAAGAAAATATGGAATATATTTTGAGATATGATGAGGCAGTCAGAAAACCATACTATAAAGATGAACTCTTGGAATATGAATTAAATAAAATAAGAAGAGAAGAGGAAAAAAAACGTTTCTATTATGTTTTTCATTTTACTAAACAAAAAGATGATTTTAGTGAAGATATATTAATTCATTCTCATAGGCATCAACAATATCGGAAGAGACTAAAGCAGAAAGTAGAAGCGATATTGGTATTTCGTAAGAAATACCCGCGATTGGGATGCAGAGTGTTAGGAATTGATGCTTGTGCCATGGAAATTGGTTGCCGTCCAGAAGTGTTTGCCTCAGCATTTCGTAAGTTAAAAAATGTTAGTTATGTTACTTATAATTCGCTCTATGATATAAAGGTTCCACAGCTGCGGCTTACATATCATGTTGGGGAAGATTTTTTGGATGTAATAGATGGATTAAGAGCAATTGACGAAGCAGTGCGCTTCCTTGGTATGGATTGCGGTGATCGGCTTGGACATGCATTAGCGTTGGGAATTGATGTGAAAAAGTGGTATATTTTTAAGAATATGCAGATTACATTAAAGCTTCAAGATTATTTAGACAATATTGTGTGGATGCATCATGCGCTGAGTAAATATAATATTCAGCATATAAGTTCCTTAAAGGGATGGCTTTTGGAACAATATACTTTGTATTTCCAATATATTTATGCATCTGTAAGTGAAAAAATAAAAGGACATTTTATTGGGAGTTATGATATTAATATTTACTATTATTCATGGCTGTTAAGAGGGGATGATCCGGAATTATATCAATATCGCGATGGTGAAATTGCATATACAGGGGTGGATCCAGTAAATCCATATGGTGTGAACAAAGAAAGGCAAAGGAGTGATGATATCAGAAATATTCCAGAAGTAGTTCGTTTGTATTATATGTATCATTATAATGAAGAGGTCAAATTACGAGGTCAGGAAAAGAAAACCATTTCTTTGTCGGATAAGTATGTTGAAGGAGTTATGCTTATACAAAAAGCTTTGTGTGAGGAGATAGTAGTGCGGGGCATCGGAATAGAAAGTAATCCGACATCTAATGTAAAAATAGGAACGTTTAAAAGTTATTCGGAACATCCAATAAAAACATTTTATAATCTAGGATTAACATATAATGAGAAGGAAATTATGGAATGTCCACAGATGAATGTATCAATAAATACAGATGATAAAGGGATTTTTTCTACAAGAATAGAAAACGAATACGCACTTATGGCAAGCGCATTGGAGAACGAATTATTGGAAGATGGAAAACGACATTATAAACGTGAGTGTATATACGAATGGCTGGATAGAATCCGTGAGATGGGATTGCGTCAAGCATTTGGAAATGATAGTTCTAAGAATTGAGCGGGGGTTCAAAATCTCGCTCAGTTCTTTTACAAAAACTTGCCTCACTACTTCAAAAAATTTGTTGTAATATTTATTATTTAGTATAATTTTTTATGCATATAATATTGCAAAATCTGTAAAAATTAATAAAGGTGGAGAGATTTGATTAGGTAAATTAGAAAAATCAGAGATATATGCGAAAGACATGGTGCATATGATTAAAGGTTAAGAAGACCAACATTCTGATTTTCAATATTTACAATAATGTTTGTTCTTTTCTGTATAATAATGAGAAAAAGTGAGGTATATACTATGAAAGAACAAGAAAATCAACCTTTATTCGAAATGGTTGGTGTGCAGTGGTTACAGAATGCAAAATTACAAATTAAAGAATCATCTTATGTGAAATATGCAAATTTTTTGCAAAATCACATTATACCGGAATTGGGTCATATTCCAGTCTGCGAATTGAATACAGATGTAGTAGGAACTTTTGTAAAAAAGCAATTAACTTCTGGAAGACGAGATGGTGGAGGTTTAGCCGAAAAGACAGTAAAAGATATGCTTGCTGTAGTCAAAGAAATTTGTCGTTATGCAACCTGTCATGGTATAAATATTCCTTGTTGTTTTGAATTGATCAAGGTGCGCTGTCCTGTAAATGAAGTGAAAGTTTTAAAAGAGCAGGAACAGAGACAATTAGAAAAGATTTTATTAAGCGATGAAAGTTATACCAAAACAGGAATTTTATTGAGCCTGTATATGGGGTTGCGCTTAGGGGAAGTCTGTGCACTTACGAGAGAAAATATTTCATATAAACGTGAAATAATAAGAGTGAGAAGGACGATGCAGCGAATACAAGACTTAGATCAAATAAATACGAAAAAAACGAAAGTGATTGTTACAGAGCCGAAAAGCATTAGTTCTATACGAGATATTCCGATACCTTCATTTTTAATGCAACGGATTCAATCTATGAGATATCTTCCGGATAATGTGTATTTTTTGTCCGGGAAAAGTGATAAATTTGTGGAACCACGAAATATGGAAAACATATTTAAAAGATATCTTCGGGAAGGAAAGATTGCAGAAGTAAACTATCATGCTTTGCGACATACATTTGCAACCAGATGTATAGAGAGCGGATTTGATGCAAAAACTTTAAGTGAAATACTTGGACATTCCAATGTGAACATTACTTTGAATCGCTATGTACATTCTTCTTTAGAACAAAAACGAAAAAATATGAATAAACTTACACTTTGTGTGTAATAGAAAAGCCCTTCGAATCATGATGATTCGAAGGGCTTTTTTCGTTCTTAGAGCAAATTACTCATGGAAAAATATGTAAAAAAATAAAAGAAACTATTTGCTGCATAAAGACAATAGATAAATTTAACAAAGTATTACTGACTTTTTGGAAGGTAAAACAAGGAAAATAAAAGATGAGCATTGAATTCTTACCGTATTTGAGATATAATAACAGACGATATATGTAGAAATATGTGTTTTTAAATATATGAGTAATTTGCTCTACGAAAGAAGGGGTTATTATCTGGTATGTGATTTATTGTCAAGGGCAGAATGAACAAAAGATTGTGCGTTCTTGCAGAGAACATTTTACTAAAAAGGCATTGAAAAATGTTTTTGTGATTACGTACGAACGGATGCGTAAATACGAAGGAAAATGGCATACAGAGAAATCTTCTTTGTTTCCTAATTATATATTTTTGGAGAGTGAATACCCGACTTGTTTAAAAGAAGAGTTGGAGCAATATGAAAATATTTTCCAGATATTAGGAGAAAAAAATGAACTTATTTCAATTTCTCAAGAAGA
The DNA here is from genome assembly GCA_910585545.1 of uncultured Lachnospiraceae bacterium. Classification (GTDB taxonomy): domain Bacteria; phylum Bacillota; class Clostridia; order Lachnospirales; family Lachnospiraceae; genus An181. The sequence goes on along the minus strand of CAJUFN010000001.1, from coordinate 229,834 downwards.
AGAGGGCTTCTTGAGAAGTTTGTGTGGTGAAGAGCATCATTTTCCTATGTCGAGAGGATATATACAGAATGGCTGTACTTATGTAACGGAAGGTCCGTTAAGGGGAAAAGAGTCATTTATATATAAGATTGATCGGCACAAGCGACTGGCAAGACTGAAAGTTCCGTTTACCGATGGAGTGCGTGATATGTCTATGGGGCTTGAAATAGTGAGTAAAAGTTAAAAGGATAAAGAGAATACAAAAGAGAATGAGAACAGGTATTTACTTAACGAAGGAGGAGAATTATGCAGGCAAAAGCATTTGAAGATAAGGTGTGGTTATCTTCTCCGACAATGCATGGCGAAGAAATTAAATATATTAACGAAGCGTATGAAACTAATTGGATGTCTACGATAGGTGAAAATATTAATCAAATTGAACGGCTTGTCAGCGAAAAAATGGGGTGCGGACATGCGGTGGCACTTGCAACAGGGACATCGGCTCTCCATATGGCAGTAAAGTTAGCTGGTATAGAACCGGGTGAAAAAGTGTTTTGTTCAGATATGACATTTGGTGCATCCGTGAATCCGGTTGTATACGAAGGTGGAATACCAGTATTTATTGATTCAGAATATGATACTTGGAATATGGATCCAGTAGCATTGGAAAAAGCTTTTGAAATATATCCGGAGGTTCGAGTAGTAATTGTAGTGCATTTATATGGAACTCCAGCGAAAATTGATGTGATTAAATCTATCTGTGAGAAGCATAATGCAATATTGATCGAAGATGCGGCAGAATCATTGGGAGCCACTTATAAAGGAAAACAGACAGGAACCTTTGGCAGATATAATGCAATATCTTTTAATGGAAATAAGATTATCACGGGGACTTCCGGAGGAATATTATTGACGAATTCTACAGAAGCGGCACATAAAGTGCGTAAATGGTCAACACAGTCAAGAGAGCCGGCTCCTTGGTATCAGCATGAAGAATTGGGATACAATTATCGGATGAGTAATATTGTTGCGGGAGTTGTGAGAGGACAACTCCCATATCTGGAGGAGCATATCGCACAAAAGAAAGCTATTTATAAAAGATATAAAGAAGGATTTAAAGATTTACCTGTAAGCATGAATCCTGTTGATGAGGAAAATAGCAAACCTAACTTTTGGCTGAGTTGTATGCTTATTGACGAAGCGGCAATGTGTAATCAGATTTTGGGAGAATGTGAAGCTTTTTATACTAGCGAAAAAGGGAAGAGTTGTCCGGCAGAGATTTTAGAAATGCTTGCAAAATGCAATGCAGAAGGTCGTCCAATATGGAAACCGATGCATATGCAGCCGATATATCAAAGAAATGATTTTGTAACTCGTGAAGGCAATGGCTGTGAGAAAACAAAGGATTATATTGCAAGTGACTCTATCGGAAAAGATGGACATCCATTAGACGTAGGAATGGATATATTTTATAGAGGTTTATGTCTGCCAAGTGACAACAAAATGACGGTAGAACAACAGGATAGAATTATTAAAATTGTAAGAGGCTGTTTTGATTAAAGTGTAAGGGGTATAGAAAACGGTGAATAAAGTTAAGGGAATACAAGAAGTAAAAATTCCACATAAAAAAGGAATCTATGAAAAATGTATAAAGAGGCCGCAGGATGTATTGCTTTCGCTTTTTTCATTAATTGTGCTTTCGCCGCTTTTGCTTATTACGGCAGTACTTGTACGAGCGAAACTGGGAAGTCCGGTGATTTTCAAACAGAAGAGACCAGGATTGAATGGAAAGATTTTTACGCTTTATAAGTTTCGGACGATGACTGATGCAAGAGATAAACATGGAAACCTTCTTCCGGATGAAGTGAGACTTACAAAATTTGGAAAGTTACTGCGAAGCACAAGCTTGGATGAACTTCCGGAACTTTGGAATATTTTATGTGGGGATATTGCAGTAATCGGTCCGAGACCGCTTTTAGTAGAATATTTGCCAAGATATAACGCAGAACAAAGGCGGCGTCATGAAGTCAGACCGGGACTTAGTGGCCTGGCGCAAGTCAATGGAAGAAACGCAATCAGTTGGGAAGATAAATTCAGATATGATATACAGTATGTAGATAATGTCACGTTTCTAGGAGATTGGAAAATTATCTTGCAGACAGTACGTAATGTACTGAAGCATGAAGGAATCAATTCGGATACATCAGTTACAATGGAAGTTTTTATGGGGACAGAAGAAGAGTTGGAGTCAGAAAATGTCTAAAAAATTAGTGATTATTGGTGCAAGTGGGCATGGGAAAGTGATTGCGGATATTGCGTTAAAAACCGGATATAAAATTATAGGTTTTTTGGATGATAATGCTTCATTAAAAGAGATATGTGGTTTCCCTGTATTGGGAAACATCGAGAAAATAAATCATTATAAAGAAAAGTGTGAGTTTGTAATTGCGATTGGAAATAATTCAATCCGTGAAAAAATTGCAAAGCAATATGATGTGAATTGGGCGATACTGGTTCATCCGACCGCTATTATAGGAATGAATGTTCAGATAGAAAAGGGAACAGTTATCATGGCAAATGTTGTTATCAATCCATCTTCACATATTGGCAAGCATTGTATTATCAATACGGGAGCAATTGTTGAACACGATAATTTTTTACAAGATTATGTACATGTTTCGCCAAATGCGACCCTTGCTGGGACAGTTCATTTGGGAGAACGGGTACATGTAGGCGTGGGAGCTTGTGTAAAAAATAATACGATTGTTATTGATGATGTGATAATCGGGGCAGGTGCAGCTGTAGTGAAGAACATTACAGAAGATGGAGTGTATGTAGGCGTGCCGGTAAGGAGAATGAGATAGATGAAAAGAATCTTGATCTTAGCAAATTTTGATGTCGGATTATATAAATTCCGAAAAGAACTGATTCAGGAACTTCTGAATCAAGGCAATGAGGTGTATATATCACTTCCGGATGGAGAACTTGTACACAATTTGGAGGAGATGGGATGCAAGTTTGTTAATACTGCGGTAGACCGCAGAGGGATGAATCCAAAGACGGATGTAAAGCTTATGTTTTTTTATAAGAAACTGTTGAAAAAATTGCAGCCTGATTTGGTTATTACTTATACAATTAAACCGAATATTTATGGTGGACTGATGTGCCGTATGTTTCATGTGCCGTATGCAGTCAATATTACTGGGCTTGGAACGGCATTCCAGAGCGAAAATATAATAAAAAAATTAGTAATATTTTTATATAAAATTGCTTTAAAAAAGGCAAAAGTGGTATTTTTTGAAAATGTAGGGAATAAACAGACCTTTTTGGCCTTGAATATATTAAAAGAAAAACAGATGTGTGTGTTGAATGGAGCAGGCGTGAACCTTGTGGAATATCCATTCTGTGAGTATCCTTCGGAAGGTGAAACTCGATTTTTGTTTATTGGACGTGTTATGAAAGAAAAAGGGGTAGAGGAATTATTTGAAGCAGCAGAAAAAATAAAAAGTGAATATTCTGGTGCCTTTTTTGATATTGTAGGACCAATGGAAGATGATTATAAGGAGCGTATTGATGAGCTTGTAGAAAAAAGAATTATTGAATATCATGGCTATCAAAAAGATGTGAAACCGTTTATAGAAAAGTGTCATTGCTTTGTTTTGCCGTCGTATCATGAAGGTATGGCGAATACGTTGCTTGAAGCTGGAGTAATGGGACGACCATTGATTACAAGTAGGATTCATGGATGTATGGAAGCGGTAAAAGAGGGTGAGAGTGGGTTACTTTGCGAAAAAGGAAGTGGCAGTAGTTTATATGAAGCGATAAAAAATTTTTTAAACTTATCTTATATTCAACAAAAAACAATGGGAGAGAATGGACATAAATGGGTAATGAAGATGTTTGATAAAAAAAGGGTAATTGAAGAAACAATTCATTATTTATGAGGGGGATAAATGTGAAAAGTGAAGCAACAGTTAGTATTATTGTTCCAGTGTATAATGCTGAACAATATCTTTCAGAGTGTTTAGATAGTTTACTTGGACAAACTTATAAAAAAATAGAAATCCTTTGTGTAAATGATGGTTCTAAAGATAATAGTTTGCAGATACTTCGAGAATATCAAAAACGAGATGTACGCATTAAAGTTATAGATAAAATTAACAAAGGAGTTTCGAGAGCGAGAAATGATGCAATAAGAGCTGCAACTGGAGAATATATAATGTATGTAGATTCAGATGATTGGCTTGATAATAAAGCATGTGAGACAATTTTAAAAAAAATGGTTGAGACGAATGCGGATGTTATTTTATTTCCATATATTCGGGAAAATGTAAATAGCAGTTTAAAAAAAGAGATATATGGAGAAGATGAAATCATATATGATGAGATAGAAGTCCGTCGTAAATTGCATAGGCGTTATATTGGTGCTTTGGGTAAAGAACTTGCAAAGCCAGAAAATGTAGATGCATTATGTCCAGTGTGGGGAAAGATGTATAAAACTGATATTATTAAGGAAAATAATATTCAATTTATTGATTTAGAAAAAATTGGCACATATGAGGATGGTATGTTTAATTTATACTATTTTGAATATGTGACAAAGGCCGTTTATTATAATAAGTATTTTTATCATTATCGCAAAACAAATAATCAATCTATTACAACGAGATATAATGAAAAATTATATATACAATGGAATTGTTTATTTGATTTAATGGAGAAGTATATTGCTAAGAAGGAACTTAGTAAAGAATATAAAGAGGCATTGAATAATAGAATTTCATTAAGTATATTAGGGTTGGGATTGAATATTATTGCAAGTGATTATAACTGCATAAGAAAAATTCAGGAGATTAGTAAGATTATTTCATCGGAGCGATATAGAAATGCTTATAAAAATTTACAATTTAAGCATTTTCCGATTTATTGGAGATTATTCTATAAATTTGCAAAATATAGATTTGCACCAGGAATATATATGTTATTAAAAGTAATTTTTGTGATAAGGGGATAAAATATGATAATTCATTTTTCGATTTTAGCGGTGATTTTAATTATGTCATTATTTTATGAACGGGTAATTAGATATAATAATTTGCATTCTATTCGTTGTTTCGGAGAAAGAAAGTATAAAAGCCCATTATTACCTTGGCTTTTTGTTTTTGGCTATATTACGTTCCTTGCAGGAATGCGTTCAGGAATGAATGATACTTCAGTGTATATTAATTCGTTTGAGAAAACAACAGGAACTTGGGGAGAAATTTTAAATATTATTGTTAGTGAGGGAAAAGATAAAGGATTTAGTGTAGTATCTAATCTTTTTAAAATGTTTATAAGCACTGATTTTCATATGTGGTTTCTATTTTTGGCGAGTATTGAGTCTATTTTCTTTATATATATTTTAAGGAGAGAAGCTGTAAGTTTTTCTGAGGCTTGTTTTTTCTTTTTTTGTAGCACATTATATTATAATTATTTTTCTATGACGCGTCAGTGGTTTGCGGTAGTAGTATTATTTGTAGGAGGAAAATTTATTAAAGAAAATAGAACCATATCATATATTTTATTATGTATTTTTGCAGCACAATTTCATTCATCTGCATATTTGTTTATTCCAATATATTTTTGTGTGAGAGGACAAGCATGGAATAGAAAACAAAATATTTTGATTGGATTATTCTCAATAGGAATTATTTTTTTAGAACCTATTCTTTCTTCGATGGAAAATACGTTGGGGGGAACAACGTACGATTATGTTATAGCAACTATGGCAACAAATAGTGGGGCATCAGGAATTCGTATTCTTATTGCATGCGTTCCTATTATAATAGCATTTTATTATAGAAAAGACATCAAAGATAAGATGATTAATATATGTGTGAACATGTCGGTGCTTAATTTTTTGCTTAATGTATTAGCTGTGTTTACTAGTGGACTTTATGTAGTACGTTTGGCTACATACACAAATGTATTCAATATAATATTGTATCCGTATTTATTAAACGTTTCCATTAAAGGGCGAAATAGAACTATTATTAAGTGTGGATTTTATATATTTTATTTTCTGTTTTTTATTTATCAAATGAACCACCAGGAAAGTTGGGGTTACAAGAGTGATGTTTTGGGGACCTTTTCATATTAGTTTTTAAATAATGTGGTAAGAGAGGGAAAATGTATATAATGAAAGAAACAATAAGAATATTAAATTTATTTACTATAATGAATCGTGGCGGTGCGGAAACAATGGTAATGAATTATTATCGAAGTATTGATCGGACTAGAGTACAATTTGATTTCTTAGTTCATCGTACGGAGAGAGGCGCATACGATGATGAGATTGAGCAATTGGGGGGCAAGATTTATCGTATGCCAGCAATTCGCCCATGGACTGCTAGAAATTATATGAAGAAAATGTATGTATTCTATAAAGATCATCCGGAGTATCTAATTATCCATTCGCATATGTCTGAGTTGGGATTTTATGCTTTTAAAGCAGCTGAATGCGCAGGCGTTCCAATACGAATATGTCACGCACATAATCGTCCATATGGAATTGATATGAAGTCGGTTGTAAGATGGTATTATAAAACATTTATGATGAAGCATATTACACATATGTTTGTTTGTGGAATTGAGGCAGGAAATTGGTTATTTGGAATAAAAAATCAAACAAGATTTATTCAACTTAATAATGCCGTTGAGACTAAAGAATATATTTACAATCAGGAAAAGAGGAATAAAGTGCGTGTGGGATTGGGGATAGAAAATAAGGTTGTGATAGGGCATATAGGTCGTTTTTCGCCACAGAAAAATCATTCTTTTCTTATTAAGGTGTTTCAAGAAATACATAAAAGAAAAGTAGATTCTGTACTTTTATTGATTGGTGATGATTCAGGTAAGAAAGGAATTGAAATACATAAAAAAGTAAAAAGAATGGGATTGGAAAAATCAGTATTCTTTTTAGGAACACGTGATGATGTACCGGATTTGTTGCAGGCAATGGATGTTTTTTTGTTCCCATCGAAATTTGAAGGACTGTCTGTTGCAAGTATAGAGGTGCAGGCAGCGGGTGTGCCTAGCATTATTTCTGATAGAATTCCTATAGAATGCAAGAAGACGGACTTAGTTCATGTTGTATCATTGGATTCAACAAAGGAAGAATGGGCAGAGGAGGTCCTAAAAGCATCAAAAATCAAACATAGAGATACATATGAAGATATGAAAAAGGCAGGATTTGATATAGCAGAGAATGCAAGATGGTTAGAAAATTTTTATTTGTCACAGATAAAAAGATTTGAGATGAGAGAAAAGGAATAGTATATGGTTAAATTAACAATTTTTACTCCAGCATATAATAGAGCTCACACTTTACCGAGGACTTATGAATCTTTACTAAGGCAGGAGTGCAAAGAGTTTGTTTGGCTTATTGTAGATGATGGTTCGATAGATGATACTGCGCAGTTGGTAAGGAAATGGATGAGCCAAGATAATGGGTTTGAAATTCAATATATTTATAAAGAGAATGGAGGAATGCATACCGCACATAATACAGCATATCAGAATATAAAGACAGAATTGAATGTTTGTATAGATTCTGATGATATGTTAGCATCTGGTGCCGTAAAACATATTCTGGATATATGGGAAGAAAAGAAAGACTCTGATAAATATGCGGGGATTATTGGTTTGGATGCAGATATGCAATCAGGAAAAATTATAGGGACTAAATTTCCGAAGAAGATGAAAGAAACTACGCTTCATGGTTTTTATGAAAATGGGGGAAAAGGAGATAAAAAATTAGTTTATCGAACAGATATTATGAAAGAGTTACCAGAATATCCTGTGTTTGATGGAGAGAAATATGTTTCATTGGGATGGAAGTATCAATTGTGTGATCAAAAGTATATTTTGATTACCACTAATGTAGTTTTATGTGAAGTTGAGTATCAGCATGATGGCTCATCTAAAAATATGTTAAAGCAGTATTGGATGAATCCGAGAGGTTTCGCATTTATTCGCATGGAAAATTTGAAATATATAAAATCAAAGAAGCGTAATATAATTGATTCTATACATTATGTTTCTAGTAGTATAATATCAAAAAATCATAATTATATAAAAGAATCTCCTAAGAAATTTTTAACTATATTATGTACTCCATTTGGAATACTATTGACAATATATATTTGGAGGAAAAACAAGTGATACCTAAGAAAATTCATTATTGTTGGTTTGGAAGAGGCGAAAAGCCAAAATTGGCAAAAAAATGTATATGCAGTTGGGAAAAATATTGTTTAGATTATGAAATTATCGAATGGAATGAAGATAATTTTGATATTAATATGAATGGCTATACAAAATGGTGTTATGAAAATAGAAAGTATGCTTTTTTAAGCGATTATGTGAGGTTGTGGGTGGTGTATCAGCATGGTGGATTATATTTCGATACAGATGTAGAGTTGAAACGCAATCCAGACTTTTTGTTAGATAATGAAGCTTTTTTTGGATTTGAAAATAATCAAATTGTAGCAACGGGGCTCGGATTTGGCTCAGTTCCGGGTGGAATTATATTGGAAAATATGTTGAGCGAATATGAACCACTTTTGGATGGAAAATCTGGCACAATTGGATGTCCGATTTTAAATACACAGGCACTTTTAAAGTTAGGGTTGAAAACGAATGGTGAATATCAAGAATTACCTTGTGGTGTTATTTATCCTAAGCAGTATTTTAACCCATATGAAAGTACAACTGGAAGATTAGAGATGACAAAAAATACAGTATCTATTCATTGGTATACTGGCAGTTGGCTAACTTGGAAGCAACGGTTACGTAGTGCCGTTGGGAAACCATTACATCGTGTTTTTGGAACAAGTTTTATGGAGAAGTTTAGAAAATGAGGAAAATATTTATTACAGCGCACTCCATGGAAATTGGTGGAGCTGAAAGATCATTATTAGGATTGCTTGAAAATATAGACTATAAGAAATATCAAGTAGATTTATTTTTGCTTCGCCATAGTGGAGAATTAATAACAAGTGTTCCTAAAGAGGTAAATTTATTACCAGAATGTTTATCTTATTCCACAATGGGGATACCAATACGAGAGGCACTAAAAAAAAGACAGTTTAGAGTAGTGTTGGGCAGAATACATGGGTGGATGAGAGCAAAGCGAAGAGTTAAAAAATTAAAGTTATCGAGGGATAACAACATATTTAATGAGTATAGCCACAAATATACAATGTGGACTATGCCAAATATGAGTGATAAGGTTTATGATCTTGCGGTTAGCTTTATGGCTCCTCATTATTATGTAATAGGGAAAGTAAAAGCCAAAAAGAAGGTGGCGTGGATACATACGGACTATTCTACATTTCAGGTAGATTGGCAGTCTGAAGCTGTAATGTGGGGACAATATGATAGAATTATCTCATTATCAGATAAAGTTACGGATAGTTTTTTAGCAGTATTTCCTAAGTTGAAAGAGAAGGTAGTTGTAATTGAGAATATTATGCCTATGCATTATGTTGAAAAATTGGTTAATGCATGTTCAGTTGAGAAGGAAATTCCAAAATTTGATGGTATAAATTTGTTGTCAATTGGTAGATTCTCATATCCTAAGAATTTTGATAATATACCAGAGATTTGTAAACTGATATTGAAGAAAGAGGAAAAAATTAGATGGTATATAATTGGATTTGGCGGAGATGAGATGCTTATTAGGAGACAAATTGAGTCTACAGGAATGCAGGAACATGTTTTTATTCTTGGGAAAAAGGATAATCCTTATCCGTATATCAAGGCGTGTGATATTTATGTACAGCCTAGTAGATACGAAGGAAAATCTATTGCGGTTAGAGAAGCACAAATGTTAGGGAAGCTGACTATTATTACAAATTATGCAACGGCTGCTAGTCAATTAAGGGATGGATATGATGGGGTGATTGTGCCAAGAGATAATATTGGTTGTGCCAATGGTATATATGAAGTTATTAAAAATGAAGAAATGAGAGATTACATATGTCAAAATATGAAGAAAGAGGACTATGTTTCAGCAGGGGAAATACAAAAGTTTTATGAATTGATGAATGATTAGTGAAAATGGGGAAGGACAAATGCTAAAAAATTTTTTTCGTACAATTTTATATCGTATCCGAGGAGAATATACAACTGAAAGATTAATAAAAATGGGGTTAAAGGTAGGCACGAATTTTGCGCGATTGCATGGTGTAATTCTTGATCCGGCGCATTGTTGGTTGATTGAGATAGGAAATAATGTTACCCTAGCACCTCGTGTTCATGTATTGGCACATGATGCAAGTACAAAGTTTTATTTGGATTACGCTAAGATTGGCAGAGTACGAATTGGAAACAATGTTTTTATTGGTGCAGAAAGTGTGATTCTTCCCAATGTTGAGATTGGTGATAATGTTATTGTAGGGGCGAATTCAACAGTAACACATAGCCTTGAGGGGGGATTTGTGTATGCAGGTAATCCTGTACGAAGGATAAGTTCAATAGAAGCGTTTGTGGATAAAAATAGAAATTTAATGGATGTATCACCGTGTTATAGTGAGGAATATACTATTCGAGCTAATATTGATGATACAAAGAAGAGACGGATGCTAAATGACATGAAAGGCGTATACGGTTTTGTAAAATAAGAAGGAGAGATGAGTATGGAATTGTCAAAAGATGATGTAAAAATGACAAAAGGGCTGGCTATTTTAGCAATGCTTTGTCTTCATCTTTTTTGCAGACGAGGGACAGACATTAAGATATCGTATTTTCTATGGTTTTCAGATGATACTCCATTGCTGTATTATTTGGGCTTTTTTTGTGAATGTTGTGTTGCTATATATAGTTTTTGTGCAGGATATGCGCAATATCTATTGGCGGAAAAAGCACCAACAATAAAAGAATATGTGAAGCAATCATTATGGAGACTTTTAAAATTTGCAATCAATTGTTGGACTATTCTTACACTTTTTTATATATTAGCTTTTATTATAGGACGACAAAATGTATTTGGAGAAGGGGTGGGTAAGCTATTATTAAATTTTACATTAACCCAAAAAGATTTTAATGGAGCTTGGTGGTATGTTTTTACATATATAATATTAACTATTATATCACCTGTGTTGTATTGGATATGTAAGAAAAGTAATTCTATTTTGTGTGTTGTGACAGTGATTATTATTGGTGTTTCTTGGTGGGTTGTTTTAAGAATGGGAGTCTTAGAGATATCATCTTGGAGTATGATACAAGTTAGTAATATAGTTAAGTCAGATGTATTAGCAGCTTATATGATAGGAATGATTTTTCGAAAAGAACGGTATATATCATTAATTAGAAAAAAAGTAATTGAAACAAATAATTGGATTATTTTTATGTTGTCAGGTTTGATTTTTGTTGTAGTAAGTCTTATTCAAAAAGCTGTTGTTATGCCATTTGTTGGAATTATAGTTGTTATTATCTTTAGCATTCTGAAAAAGGGAGAAAAAACAAAAAAACTGTTTTTATTTTTGGGAATGCATTCTACAAACATATGGTTACTACACATGTTTTTTTATGCAGAGTCATCTCTTTTTCCTGATCTAGTGTTTGGCGTAAAATATCCTATTGCAGTTTTGGGATTGTTGTTATTTTTATCAATTATGTCTTCATATGTAGTTATGGGGGGAAGCAATCTGATATACAAATATATAGACAAAGCCAAGAGATAGAGGAAACATCAAAGATTGTTGCATGAAGACTAGAGTAAAAAGGTTTTTTTATTCCCCAAAAAGCAATAAATGGAAATTATTGATTAATAATCAGAAGTGGAGACAATATAAATGAATGAAATTCAAGAAAAATGTTTAGGTGTGTTAATTGAGATTGATCGAGTTTGCAAAATGGCAGGAATAGAGTATTTTATTTATTCTGGTACATTATTAGGAGCTGTGCGCCATGGAGGCTTTATACCTTGGGATGATGATATTGATATTGTAATGATGAGAGAGCAATATGACAAGTTTGCAGATGCTTGTGAAGTTTATTTAAATAAAGATGATTTTCAATTGCAATCTATTTACACAGATCCTATGACGTCTAATGGGTGGATGAAACTTCATGATAAGCATACAGCGTTTATCGACGGTGGAAGGAGAAAAGGAGCAATGGAAGGGATTAATGTTGATATTTTTCCTATAGATAATGCGCCAGATAATGATTTTATTTTAAGGCAAAGAGGGAGAGTTATTAATAAGATCAATTACTGTTATCAATATAGGTTTATGAAACATGATAAAAATGCATCTTTAAAGTGGAAACTATTTTATTTATGTATTGGCTTAATTCCACCGTGGGATGAAATGAAGTTTAAAATAGCATATGAAAAATATATAAAAAAATATAATAAAAAGAATACTAAAAGAGTAGTTTATTTTTCTAATGCTAATTATATTCTTAAAGTTGTTCCAAAAGAATGTTTTAATAAAACAGAATATGTAATGTTTGAAGGACATAAATTTCCTGCTCCAGGAAATTGGAAAAAAGTATTAGAAATACGATATGGCTCTAATTATATGACTCCGCCACCAGTAAAAGAAAGAGTTAGTCAACATGGGACAGAGATTATTGATTTGGAACATTCATGGTATGAATATCAGGATTAGTTTTAAGATAAGATGAAGTACAAATTAAAAGAAAGTAGATAAAATAGATATGAGGAAATATAAAAGAGGATATACAAGTGGAGTTTACGATATGTTTCATATTGGACATTTAAATATATTGGAACAAGCAAAAACACAATGTGAATATTTGACAGTAGGTGTGACTACAGATGATTTGTGTTATGAACGGAAGAAGAAAAAACCTATTATTAACCAGGAAGATAGAATTCGTATTGTAAAAGCAATCAGATATGTAGATGATGCAATATTTCAAAAAAATATGGATAAATTAGAAGTTGTAAAAAGATATGATATAGATGTGGTGTTTGTAGGGTCGGATTGGAAAGGAACAGAAGTTTGGAATGATTATGAAAAGCAGTTCAAGCAATGTGGATGCGATGTTGTTTATATTGATCATACGGATGGAATTTCGTCTACTATCCTGAGAAATCAGTTGAATAAGAAGGGATGGTAAGATTTGTGGAGGAGAAAAAAATTATAGAAGATAATGTGTTTATATCCGTGATTGTTCCAGTATATAATGCCGAGAAATATTTGGATAGGTGTTTGCAATCAATATTAGCACAAACATATACATATTATGAAATCATTTTGATTAATGATGGATCTACAGATACAAGTGAGGATATTTGTGAAAAATATGTAAGGAAAGACAAAAGGATACGTATTATTCAAAAAGAAAACTCAGGTGTAGCTATAACAAGAAATATCGGACTAGAGGTCGCTAAGGGTAGATACATATCTTTTATAGATTCGGATGATTATATAAAACCTGATATGTTTGAAAAAATGATAATGAAGGCTAAGCATAATGATAGTGACATGGTTATGTGTAAGTATTTCATAGATAATGCTGGGGAAATTCATACGGCCACAATGGATTATCATGAGACATATGATGGATGGTTAAGTATAAAAGAAGGATTATTGAAATTGTATTATGAGGAGCATCATAATGGATTATATAGTTTGTGCAATAAATTGATAAAAAGATCGATTTACGTTGAAAACGATATATCATTTGATGTGTCGTTAAGAAGAGGAGAAGATGCATGGTTTATTTTTCAATGTTTGAAACATTGTAGGCGTGTTGATTTTATTCCCGGGGCTTTTTACTATTATTATCAAAATACTGGAAGTATAATGCATACTATATATGAGGATCAATATGAAAAATGGGTATATATGAGAAAATTATTATTGGAAGAAAATAAAATTTTAAAAATAAATATTGATTATTCTAGATTTTATAAAGAATTTCTATATAAAGTTGTAGTTTATTGCAGGGAACTGATTAAGCAACATAGAAATGATAGAGTGCTTGAAATTATACAAGACGAATTTTACTTAAATGCGTTAAAGCATGCAAAAAAATTTCCAATTCATATAAAAATAATTCACTATTTTACGAGGAAAAAATACCAACAAATTGTTATTATTTTTTATAAATTATGGGCAATGGTTTAATGACTATATAATTGGAGTCTTTTAAAAGGATTTAATATATTATAAAGAGAAGGAGCGTTATGTTACGAATAATAAGGAGAGAATAAAATGTTAGAGAAACAATTAATTAGTGTTATTGTTCCAATTTATAATGTAGAAAAATACATGAAAAGATGTGTGGATAGTATATTGGATCAAACCTATTATAATTTAGAAATTATTCTTATAGATGATGGTTCTACGGATGATTCTCCCAAGATTTGCGATGAATATGCAAAGTTAGATGAACGAGTATGTGTGATACATAAAAAAAATGGTGGGGTATCGTCTGCGCGAAATGCGGGGATGAAAAGAGCAACAGGTCATTATCTCACTTTTGTAGATAGTGATGATTATGTAGATCAGACATGCTTTGAAAAAATGCATTACGGGATAACAGAGAATAATGTAAACATGGTTGTTGTTGGTTGGAAAGACCAAAATGGTGAGCTTGGTAAAGTTGCAAGTTATTGTGGTAAAGGTGACTATAAAATAATTCGACAAAATGAAATAAAAGGATTTGGTTTGTTATCCAATGTATGGGGACATTTGTTTAATAGAGCGTGGTTGACAACACATTATTTCGATGAAAGTGTGTTTTATGGAGAAGATATGTTGTTTGTAATAAAGAACTTTTTTAAAAATGAAGGTAGCAGGCTTTTGGTAATTGGAGATCCATTGTATACATACGTGAGAAATAGAGAGGATTCGGCGGTGAATCTTCCTTTTAACGATAAGATGATTTCAATTATAGATGCAAATAATCAAATTGTAGAATGTGTTAAATCTTATGAAAGAATATTAGATTTGGCTAAAAGATATAGACGAGTACAATTTTGGGACTTGTATGTAAAGATATTAGAGTCAAATAATTTGAAAAGGTATAAAGAAATTAGGAAATATCTTAAAACAGAAATAATTTCAGCGCGGAAAGAGGGGGATCGACCATTAGGAAGAAAGGAAAATTTTGTAGAATTTTTATTTTTGTACCTTTATAAAATAGGTCAATGCTATTTGAGCCTGAGGTGAGATAAAAAATGCAATGAGAGTAAAAAGGAAATAGATTGGGGATATTAACGTACTATGGAAAAGAAAAGGTGTGCAATTGCAACTATTACAGGTGGAACAAATTATGGGAATAGGTTGCAAAATTATGCAATGGAGTATGTAATTAAAAAAGAGCACTTGGAGGTTTGTTCTCTGAGTAGGGGATATATAAATTATCTTCATAGATATTCATTGAAAGAAAAGTTATACATAGTATATGCTTTGATTTTTCAGAAAAATGGATATGTACCCTTAAAACGAAGAATTATATTTAGAAGATTTGATAAATTGTATATTAACCGTAGTATTATTAGAGAAAGGCAAAGATTATTAAAGCAGCAAATAGAATGTAGCAGGGTTGTATGTGGTTCCGATCAAATATGGAATTTTGATTTCTGCGCGGGTCAGAGGGAGTTGTTTTTTGCAAGATTTGTTTCTCCAGAAAGGAGAATTGCTTTTTCTGCTAGTATTGGTACTGAGACGATTCCGGAAAAGTATGTAGATTTTTTTAAAGAGTCTATTAAGGAATTTAAAAATATTTCTGTGAGAGAAGAGAGAGCAGCAGAGATTATAAAAGAATTGACAGGGCGAGTTGTTCCTGTAACAGTGGATCCTACACTTTTGTTGGGGCAAGAGGAATGGATAAAAATTGCAAGGAGACCAAACTGGATTAATGGTAAAAGATTTCTGTTAATTTATTTCTTAGGTGAAATATCGGAACAGTTGCAGAATTATATTCGAGAAATTAGCTGTTATCTTGATATTCAGGTAGTAAATCTTTATTCAGAATTTGAACAAGTGCAAAAAGTAGACCCACATTCATTTTGTGCGGGACCAGATGAATTTTTGTGGTTGGTTGCTAATTGTGAATTATTTATAACAGACTCATTCCACGGCTGCGTGTTTTCTACCATTTTTCAGAAACCATTTCGTTGGTTTTCAAGGGAGCAAAAAGGTGTTCGAAATATGAACGGCAGGGTGGACACACTTTTTTCGAAGCTTCAGGTGGGGGATTGGTGTATTGGTGATGTGAATGAATCAGTGGAACATATTCTATACAAAGATTTTTCGAAGGTTGAGAAAAATTTGAATTATGAAAAGGAGTTTGCTATGAATTATTTAAAGGGAGCGCTTTATGAAGATTAATAGAAGTCAGAATGCAGTGAGGAATATTGCATTTGGCGTGTTAGTGAAAATTTATAATTTGTTTGTGCCATTCATTATTCGCACAGTTATGATTTATACGTTAGGTATGCAATATTTAGGATTAAATAGTTTGTTTGTTTCTGTTCTTTCAGTATTAAATTTGGCTGAATTGGGTGTTGGAAGTGCTATGGTATTTAGCATGTATAAACCAATTGCAGAAGATGACAAGGGTACTATATGTGCGTTGATGCGATTATATAAAATTTATTATCGCATAATAGGTTTAATTATTCTGGTAATAGGATTGCTTCTAACGCCATTTATTCCAAAGTTGATTTCTGGTACGTTACCGGAAGGGATGGATGTATACATTCTTTATCTTATGAATTTGGCGGCTACAGTGATTACATATTGGTTATTTGCTTATAAAAACTGTTTGTTGAGTGCTCATCAAAGATCAGATATAACACACAAAATCAATATGATTGTGCTTACTGTGCAGTATGGTATACAAATAATTGTGTTAGTTTTAGTAAAAAATTATTATATTTATATCATGATTTTATTTCTATTTTCCGCGATTGAAAATATTGTCCGGGCACTGGTAGTTGATAAACTATATCCTCAGTATCGAGCAGTGGGAAAGTTACCTCAAGGGGAAATTAAGAAAATTAATCAACGTGTAAGAGACTTGTTTACTTCTAAAATTGGAACTATTATTGTAGATTCGGTGGATACAATTGTAATTTCAGCTTTTTTAGGTCTTACAGCGTTAGCTATTTATCAAAATTACTTTTATATTATTACTTCGATAGCAGGATTTGTAACGATTATATTTACTTCTTGTACAGCAGGCGTTGGGAATAGCATTGTTACAGAAACAAAAGAAAAGAATTATAATGATCTGAAAAAATTTATGCTTATAATTTCTTGGATATCAGGTTTTTGTATTTGTTGTTTTGCATGTTTATACCAACCATTTATGGAACTGTGGGTCGGGAAGGAGAATATGTTATCATTCAGTTTTGTAATTTGTTTGTGTGTATATTTTTTTGTAAAACAAATGAATTCTCTCTTGAATCTATATAAAGATGCGGCGGGAATTTGGCATGAAGATAGATTTCGTCCTCTGGTAACAGCGTTGGCTAATTTAGGAATGAATTTGATTATGGTTCAGTTTTGGGGATTGCACGGAATCCTCATGTCAACAGTTTTGAGTATGCTGATTATTGGGATGCCATGGCTTTTGCATAATCTATTTACTATATTGTTTCATCATTCAATAGAAGATTTTTTGGTGAGAATGTTGAAATATGTGCTTGTTTCTGCAATTGCTTGTCTGGTATGTATTGTAGTATGTTCTTTTGTTAAAATTGATTTGATTCCGACTATTATAATAAGAGGAATTATTTGTTCTGTTTTATCAAACATAATATTCTATATAATTTATCGTAAATTTTCTGAGTTTGCACAGGTAAAAGCTTTAATATTAGCTATGTTGCCGCAAAAATTAGTTCAGAAGCTGAGTTTTCTAGAGAAGTTATAATAAATGATATGTTAAAGAGGATTGAAGAATGATACATATAAACGAGAAAAGAGATTGTTGTGGATGTGGAGCTTGTGCAAGTGCATGCCCGAAGGGGTGTATTTCAATGAAAGAAGATGTAGAGGGATTCCTTTATCCATACATTGTAATAGAAGATTGTATTGCATGTGGATTATGTGAACGCGTTTGCCCAGTTTTAAATCAAAATGATATAGAGGACACTGCAATACCGGATGCATATGCAGCATATGCAAAAAAGAATTCTATAAGAGAGAAGAGTTCTTCTGGTGGACTGTTTAGTTTGATTGCAGAGAATGTATTACAAAGTGGGGGAGTGGTATTTGGTGCAGCATTTGATTTGGATTTTTCTGTAAAGCATATTGTGGTTGATAATAGTAAGGAACTTGGAAGACTTCGGGGAAGCAAATATTTACAAAGCCGTACAGAAAATACTTTTATAGATGCAAAAAGATTTTTGGATAATGGGAGATTAGTATTATATACGGGAACAGCTTGCCAGATAGAGGGATTGAAAAAATATTTGCAAAAGGAATATGAAAATTTATATACTGTTGATGTGTTGTGTCATGGTGTGCCTAGTCCAAAGCTTTGGAAAAAATATATTATGGAGAAGGAGAACAAGTACGGAGGTGTCGTGCAGAAAATATTTTTCAGGCAGAAAGATTTTGGTTGGAAAATATATGTAGTCTTATTAGAATTTTCTAATAAAACAGCATATAAACGGATATTTAAAGAAGATTCGTTTATGAAAATGTTTTTAGCAAATATATGTCTTCGTCCATCTTGCTATGCGTGCAAATTTAAAGGACTTAATCGTTCTTCGGATATTACATTAGGAGATTGTTGGGGAATTAATAAATATATGCCAGAGATGGATGATGATAAGGGAACCTCAGTTGTTTTGATTCATAGTGAAAAAGGTAAGAAAATTTTTGAAGTATTGTCAAATCAAATGATTGTGAGAGAAGGTGATGTAGATAGACTGCTTCCGCCATCATCTGATTCTAGAAAATCCGTATCAAGACATCGAAATCGAAAAAAGTTTTTTAAGGAACTTGATAGGAATGTATGGGGGATAGATAAGTTAGAGAAATTGATTGAACCGACATGGTATGACAGGATGCAAAGGAAGATATTGAATATAGTGAGGATGATCAAACAAAAAATATGTTAAAAGATATAAAAAATTTATAGGGCATGTAATAGTATAAAGTCTTTGGAGAAGGACTATAAATATTACTATTTTGTAATGTAAGGTGGTGAGTTATGAGTAACAAAAGCAAGTGACTTTAGCCTGATGATTGTTCTAGTAACCAAAGCAAATGCATGATGGGGGAGCGGTGTGTCTTTCGATGAAAGACTAATGAGGATATTTTAGGTTGTGAGAGTGGTGGGATATAAATTCTTATTTTACTAGATAGAAGGAATCTTTTCAGGCAAAAAATATTTAATCGGATGGTATCAAAAAAAGTGCAAAAAAATAGGAAAGGAAACAAAAAGTATGAAACAATCAAAGCAAAGTAAATTTCTAGTAGTGTTACTGACAATTGTCATGGTAGTGAACTTATTCCCGACGCTGGTTTTGGCGGAAGATATTGGGGATGAATTGGTGATGGTAGAGGAAGTTATAACAGAGGATGAATTGAAAGAGGCATTGACTGATGTAAATGGTGAAAGAAAAATTATTGTAGCTAATGATATTGCTCTTTCTTCTGGAGTTGCAATTACCGGGATGGGAAGCGTTACTATACAAGGGAAAACAGGAAACGAAGTGATTTACGCAAGCGCAGATGCAAATTTTGCGTCGAATGCTCATGGCGGTAAGGGACCAAATATGTTCTTAATTGTTGGAGATAATGATATTGTGGTTACATTAGAAAATATTACGATTGATGGAGGCAAAGATCAGAAAGTAACCACTCGTTTGTTTCAAGTGGGAAGCGGCAGTGCAACTAGTTATCAGTTGACACTTGGTGAAGGGAGTGTCTTGAGAAATGCTCATACTAATGAAAGTGGAGGGGGAGTATTTGTACGTCAAAATGCGTTATTGACGATAGATGGTGGTTGTATTCAAAATTGCATTTCAGATAATTATGGTGGCGGTGTTCAGGTTTCTGGTAAAGAAGCAGCTTTGATCATGAACAGTGGTTCTATTATGGAAAATTCAGGGCGTTATGCTGGTGGTATTTGCTATTATGGTGGTGTTAATAGTAAAGTAGAATTATATGGTGGGTCAATTACAAATAATACAGTAGTAAGCTCAAACGTTGTACGCCCTGGCGGTGTTTTTGTTAATGGGCCTGGCATGTACATAGGTGGAGATATTCGAATTTGGGGGAATCAGTATATATTGTCGAATTCTTCATATAGAGGGGCTTCTGATGTACAGTTAAATTCGGAGTATCTTTTGCAAATGTCTAGACCTTTTACCGGTCACATGAGCATGTTGGTACGTAGGGGTAATAACAATACAATTGGTATTGATTTAGTTCATGTAAAAGGTGCGGAAAATTATCCGATACAAACCAATGATCTTAAAGGATTTACGTTTTCAGATATTTCCAATGAGGAGTATATGTTTTATTTAGAAGAGGATAAGAATGAAGTAGTTTGTAAGGAAAGTGCTCAAATTATTTTTAATGCCAATAATGGAAATGATTCTGAAACTTCTACACAAAAGATACCTTTAGGACAGGAATCTATACTTGATAATAATACTTTTACTCGTGAAGGTTATGTGTTTGATGGTTGGAATACTCAGTCAGATGGCAAAGGAACAACATATAAAAATTGTGAAGAGGTTACTTTCTCCCAAGATATAGAATTGTATGCGATGTGGCGTGCTCTTGATGCTGTTCCAAGAGAAATTTCTATAGAATATGGTTCTAAGGCTTCAATCCCAGTTTCAGATAATGCAATAGTACTTAAGAACCTAACTTCTTCGGATGCTTCAATTGTATCTGTAAATGATGGTAAACTTAAAGCAGAGCATGTAGGAGAGGCGGTTATTACTGCAACGGCAACTACGGAAAATGGTGGAGAAGCAGAGCTAAAAGTTACGGTGAAAGTTACGCCGATGTTGATTACCTATGGTAGCACCGGTGATGATGCAATCGGCTGGGATCATACATACAATCGTCCAGCAGTAGTTTATAGCCAGCCTGTTGGGGAGAATGAAGAGCAGCTTTCGGATCATATTTGGTTTTATCCGGCTAAAGAGAGTGTAGATGCAGACTCTGGAGAGAAGATTTATATTCCGGATACAGAGGCAGCGCATATAGAATTGGAACAAGGCAAGGACTTTACATTTAGTTATACTCAGAATGACAATCATGTGGAGAGCACAGGTGTATTACCATTCTTAGAGACAGTGGATAGTGAAGGAATTTCAGAGGCCATTGATGTAATTGTAGATATGCAAAACGAGAATTATCAATTTGTTACAATTGGTACATTGTGGAAGCCATGGGATCAGATATTGCTTCGTGTGACGGTAATGGCAGAGGGCATGGAACGGATATCTATGATGAATGGGGATGAGTTGCTGCAGAACTCATTGGAAAAACGTATATTGGAATACACAGGAGAAGGTGTTGCACCGGCTTATGATCTGACAGGTATCAGTGCAGAAGATATCGGAGAATTTACTGTGCATTTCCACTCTGTGATTGAGGGAATCAGTTACGATACCCATCTGTATAATAAGCAGCCGGCAGAATTGAGCGCGGATGCAGTACAAGCTATCGCACCTAAGGAACTTGGCATTTATTCTATGGTAGTGAATGGACAGAACGATGAAGCGAAAAAGTATGCTTATGTATCACGTCGTTTTGAGATTACCAAGGGTAACCCAACAGGGGAACCAGAATTTGATGCTGTAGACAGTAATGTAGAGTTGTCAGCAATTGAGCTTAGCGGTTCTATGAAAAATGCAGCAGGAAAACCAGTGGAAGGTGTATTTGAATGGATAGATGACAGCCAGACAGTGGAACAAGGGGCTGGATATGCATGGAGATTTACACCGGATGATACGGAACATTATAATGCAGCTGAGGGCGAAAGCGTAGTATATCCGGAAGAAAAACCGGGCAGTGACAAAGAAGACTTAGCAGCGCTTATCGAATATGCTCAAGATGCAAAGGATGCTGAAAATTATAAATATGTGGTACCGAAGGTAAAAGAATTATTTGAAAAAGCACTGGAAGATGCAATTGCAGTAAATGCAAAGGAAGATGCAACGCAGAAAGAAATAGATGCTGCATATGATGCGCTTCTTGCGAAAGTACATCTTCTGGACTTCACAGGAAATACAGAAAGTTTAACAGTGCTTGTAGGAACAGCAAGTGGTAAAGTAGAAGCGATGTATACGAAAGAGAGCTGGGCGCCATTTGCCGAGGCTTTGGAAGCAGCGAGGGAAGTACTTGCAGATGAAAATGCACTTCAGGCAGAGATTGACACAGCACGAGATGTATTGCAGGCAGCAATGGATGCATTGGTTGAAAATCCAATCGATACGAGCAAGTTAGAAAAGCTTGTGGCAGATGCTTCTGTATACGAAGAAAACCTTGAGAACTACATACCATCCACAGCAGAAAGCTTTATGGCAGCGCTTGACGGAGCAAGAGAAGTTCTTGCAGGCAGCGAGATTACCCAGGATGCGGTAGATTCGGCATACGCAACACTTCTGAATGCAATCTTTGGATTGAGAGAAGTTCCAAACAAAGATAGATTAGAAGAACTGCTTGGAAAAGTAGAAGCGATGGACTTAAGTTCATATAGCGAAGAGACTGCAAATGCAGTGAAAGCAGCAGTAGCAATGGCAGCAGCGGTAATGGAAGATGAGAATGCAAACCAGAAGCAAGTAGATTTGGCAGTGACAGCATTAGAAGAGGCAGTAGCAGGATTAGAAGCAAAAGAGGAAGCAGGAACAGGCGATATCAATACGGATAATACAGAATCTGGTGATATAGATAATGGTTCTAAGAAAGACGATAGTTCTGTCACAGATCAAAAAGTTGCATCTAATGATGAAGGAAGCAAAGATACTGCAAACAAGACAACGACAGCTAAGACAAATGCAAAAACAGCAGCACAGACAGGAGATGCAGCGAAAGCAGCAGTACCGGCGGTTGCAGCAGCAGCGGCACTTTTAGCAGTATGGTTTGTCTGGAAAAAGAAATAGGTTAGCCAAAAATTAGCTAAGGCTTAAAAAGAAAAAAGAGATACGGTTAAGAATCCATATGAATTCATAATCGTATCTCTTTTAAGAAAAATAAATGGTATAAACGATTTCTCTTCTACGCATACTTACAAAAAGCGAGGAGATAGTATTTTATGAGGGCTGTGTTTGCAATTATAACAGGTATTTTGGTTTTTGGTATCAATTTTGTGCTTTATTGTTGTTTAAGGATTGCGTCAAAAGAGGATGAGATGTTAGAATGGGAGGCGAGCAAAGAAAAGAAGGTAGAATAACATGGGAAATATCATAAAAAGATATTTGGATCTGGATTATGCGGAAGTGTTGATTCTGGTTGTTGGAATTTACTTGTGTTATATCGGAATTTTAAGATACAAAGAGAGAAAGCAAGGTGAAGCAGCGCCAAGAATAAGGTATGGTTTTGGTTTGCTTTTTATTGTGTACATAGTATTTTTGCTGGAACTGACGTTGTTAAATCGTGGGATGGGTTTAGAATACAGGTTAGAACTTGAGATGTTCTGGTCTTATAAAAAAGTTATTTTAGAACATGATCTGGAATTAAGAACTCAGATTTTAGGCAATATTATCGCATTTCTTCCGTGGGGGATACTGCTTCCTTTGATTAGTGAAAAAGCAAGAAACTTTCGAGTGACAATTCTTAGCGCATTTTTCATGTCGGCAGGGATAGAGTTGATGCAGCTCATTTTTAAGTGTGGTCTTTGCGAGTTAGATGATGTCATGAACAATACGCTTGGCGCTTTTATAGGATATGGTATTATCATGATAATTGGAAGAATATGGAAGAAAAAAGCTTAAATATGATGAAAAAAGAGCATAAGATGATAGAATTTTAAAGAATATGCCAAAAAAACGGATTTTGTGTTGCCTTTTAGAAAAACATTTATTATACTACAAGACAGAGGTGGTATGACGTATGGAAAACGAGTATGGGAGAACAGTGCTTATGGAAGAAAGATTTGAGAGAAATAATGAGGAAGTGGAAATCGATTTATTGGAGATTTTAAGGGTAATGCTTGGAAAGGCGTGGCTGATTATTTTATGCTTGTGTGTGGGCGCGATTCTTGCTTTTGGCTATACGAAGCTTCGTATAGTGCCGCAATATTCTGCAACTGCTAAGATTTACATTGTCAATAGTGAAACAACGATTACATCAATATCAGACTTGCAGCTTGGCACAACACTGACGCCGGACTATATCGAAGTGGCAAAGAGCCGTCCGGTCTTGGAAGATGTAATCAGTAGATTGGATTTGAAGATGACATCGAATCAATTATTGAATAAGATTGATGTTACGAATAAAGACGGCACACATATTTTAAATATTTCTGCGGTAGATGCAGATCCGAAATTGGCAGCGACAATCTCAAATACAATGTCTGATGTCGTTGCAGACAGCATTGCTAAGATTATCAATACGGATAAGCCGAATGTTTTGGAAAGCGCAGTGATACCGACAGTTCCAATCAGTCCGAATACGAAGCGTAATGTTATGGTAGGCGGACTGGCAGGCGCAGCGGCGGCAATGGCAGTAATCTTTGGAATGTATATGATGGATGATACGATCAAGACAGAGGAAGACGTTCGCAAATATTTAAAGCTTACTGTGCTTGCAGCATTACCGTTAGAGAAACAAGATGCGCGTAAGAACAAAAAGAGCGCTTAAATAAAGCGAGGGAATTGCAGTGAACAAAAACAGAAAAATATTGATGTGGCTGTGTATTAGCATTGCAGTTATCGCATGCGGATATATAGTTTATCATTCTGTTACAAAAGAGAAAAATCTGACAATATACGAGGTGCTGAAAAAGGACAACATAATTCCCCAAAAGGAAAGAACAAAAGAAGGTGAGATTCCGATTGATTTTGAAAAGCTTTGGGAGATTAATCCTGAGATTTATGCATGGATAGAAATCCCGGGAACAGACATCAGTTATCCGATCGTGCAAAGATGGGGAGATGATTCTTATTATCTGAATCATACGATTGATGGGAAAAAAGGCTATCCTGGTTCTATTTATACGGAAGGGATGAACCATCAGGATTTTCGGGATTTTAATACGGCTGTTTACGGACATGATATGAAGGACGGCAGCATGTTTAAAGGACTTCACAATTATGAAGATGAGACATTTTTAAAGGAACATCCGGAAGTGGTTATCTATACGCCTAAAAAGATTTTTAGATATGAGATTTTTGCGGCGATTGTATATGATGACAGACATGTGCTCAATACGTTTCGATATGACTTAAAAGAAGAGCGGCAGCGTTTTCTGGATTCTGTTTACGAGGCGAGAGATTTGAGGAATACTTATCGAGAAGATATTACAGTATCACCGGAAGATTGTATCCTGACACTGAGTACCTGTATGGGCAATGAATCTGATAAAAGATTTCTTGTGGAGGCGGTTTTGAGAGATGAATAAAAGAAAAATCATAGTTGTATTGATGATGGCAGTCGCGTTAGGTATAGCAGGGATGCTCATATATTATCTGGAAATGCAGAATGCAGGAACAGAAACTACATCAGGGATTGTAGATGATGGGAATAAAGAGAACGTAGACGAAATCATGTTTGAGGGAAAAAAGTATCGTTATGATTATGGTTTGCGTAATGTGTTGTTCCTTGGAATAGATAATGAAGAGCCATTTGAGAAAAAAGAGGCAGGACAGGGAGGACAGTCCGATACGATTCTGTTGTTTTGTATGAATCCTTCTAAGAAGACGATTCAGATGATTGAAATTCCAAGAGATACGATGACAAAGATAAAGGTGTATGACAAAGAAGGAGATTTCCTGGCGGAAGATACGGCTCAGATTGCACTGCAGTATGCGTATGGTGACGGAGAAGAACGAAGCTGCCGTCTGATGGAGGAAGCGGTTTCTTACCTGATGTATGATATTCCGATAAATGCCTACGTAGCATTAAATATGGATGGTATCGAAGAGATTGTAGATGGTATCGGAGGCGTTGAAGTTGATGGGAAACTGCTGAATGGCAAAGAAGCTCAGAACTTTGTACAGGCAAGAGATAAAGAGGCAACGGGAAGCAATCTGGAGCGAATGAAAAATCAGAAAGCGTTTATATTAGCTTTTTTTGAAAAACTAAAGGATTCAGGAGCGGAAGATAAGAGCATCTATAAAACACTTTTTGACACAGCGAAAGATCAGCTGATCACCAATATAAGTACCAAAGAGATGGAGAAATTCGCAGAATATGAATTGCTGGAAGAGTCGCAGGTGATTCCGGGAGAAATGAAAGCCGGTGAAGACCATGATGAATTCTATACGGACAATAAAGAGCTGCAAAAAATTATAATTAATATGTTTTACAAAGAAGTGGAAATGTGATAGAATGATAAAAGAATGTGGTTTGGAAAATTTAAGGAGGAAAGGATTAGTATGAAACGTTTTAAGACTTTAGTGAGCATAATATTAATGAGCTGTATGTTGCTTGGGATGACTTTGACAGCGATTGCGGCGGATAGTCCGGAAACAGATGGCATTGTAAGAAGGGTAAGGGCTGCAATAGATGCAGCCGGAAGGCGTGTGGATGTCAGGACTCGGGCAGTCCCGGAAGAGTATAAAGCGGTTGCAGCAGCGCTTGATATGAATACGGTTCGTGAATTATTGGGCGATGATTATGTAGAAGGCATGAAGATTCTGGATATCAGAGATGTTTTTGTGGCAGGAGATGAGGGGCTGGTAGAATGGCCGGTTACAGTTACTTTCGAAGTTCCTGGGATATTAGCAACTACGAATGTTGGAGTGCTTTGTTATAATAAGGTGAAAGGTGTATGGGAGAGGATTACCGCAGTTGCCGGAGCCGGAACAATTACAGCAACATTTGATAGTTTGTCATTAGTGGCATTTATTGTTGACCCGGCTACAGCAGAGGGCGTATCTGATGATGATACATCTCCGAAGACAGGAGAAGCTTCCGTAGCAGTTGCAGGTGTCGTTGCAATGTTAGCAGTAGTAGTAGCTTGCGGACTTGGAAGAAAAAAAGAATTTGGTAAATAAGCCATAATTTTAGAGAAAAGAGCCGTCTCCGGAAGCAAAATTCTGGAGATGGTTTTTGTTGTTAAGTATAGACAAAAATGTCTGGCGGACGTTTTTTGTATCTTAAGGATGGGGAATACATGAGACTTACGGATATCCACTGCCATTTGCTTCCAAAGGTAGATGATGGTGCAAAGAATGAAGAAGAAGCTTTGAAGCTTCTTGAGATGGAATATGCGCAAGGTGTAAGAAGGATCATTGTGACACCGCATTACCGGATCGAGATGTTTGAGACGGATCAGGAGCGGATTGAGCAGCAATACCGTTGGTTAAAGGCAGCGGCAGAGCAGCTGTATGACGATTTGGAGATATATCTGGGATGCGAATATCATGCGAATTCCGGTATACTGGAGGATTTGAAAACTCATAGAAGGGAAGCTTTGGCAGGAAGCCGTTATGTATTGGTGGAATTTTCCGGAATGGATTCTTTTGCAAAGCAAAGAAAGCAGATAAGAGAATTGACTGGTGCAGGATATATTCCGGTTATAGCGCATGCAGAACGCTATGAGTGTCTGCGTAATGATATTAAGAATATAGAAGAATTGATTTTCTTTGGGGCGAAGATACAGGTGAATGCGGATTCGGTTTTGGGGGAAGAAGGTCGGAAAACAAAGGCTTTTTGTAAGAAATTGATGAAGCAGGATTTGGTAGATTTTATTGCATCGGATGCACATTGCATGAAAGGACGGGCGCCGAATCTTGGCAGATGTGCCGAGTATGTAGAGAAGAAAATGGGACATGAATATGCACAGAGGATTTTCGTAGAAAATCCAAGCGAAATTTTTAACAGAGAATAAGGAGACATGCTATGAAACAGATCATGATAAAACAGCAGTCGTTAAGCTACGAGATGCGAGAAGAATTAAAGACATTAAGAACGAATATTTTGTTCTGCGGAAAAGACAAGAAGAAGATTGTAGTTACCAGTTGTTTTGCGGGAGAAGGAAAGAGTATGATTTCTTTGAATCTTGCGCTGTCTCTGGCGGAGTTAAAGAAGAAAGTGATTTTAATTGACGCAGACGTTCGAAGATCAGTATTGGCAAAGGTTCTTGATATTAGCGAAGTAAAATATGGATTGACGCATTTTCTTTCCGGACAGTGCGTATTGGAGAATGCAACACTGCAGACAGATTTTATGAATCTGGATCTTATTATTGCAGGACCGGAAGTTCCGAATCCAACCGAGTTGTTAAGTTCCGATAATTTCAGGGTGATGTTGGAGCGATTCGAAGAGACATACGATTATGTTATTATTGACAGCCCGCCGCTTGGGGCGGTGGTTGATGCGTCTATTATCGCAAAAGAATGTGATGGCGCTATCTTTACGATAGAAGCGGCGAATGTGAAATACCGCATGGCACAGCAGGTGAAAGAAAAGCTGGAAAACAGTGGATGTCCGATTTTGGGAACGGTTCTGAATAAAGTGGATCGCAAACAGAACAGAGGTTATTATAATAAGTATTATGGAAAGAAATATTCCAGATATTACACGAAAGAATATAAAAGATAGAATAAATGCTGCCGCTATCGCGGCAGTTTTTTATCTTATAGGAAAGACCTTGCCACGCTAAAGCGTGAAAGTGTCTTTCCTATAAGACAAAAAATAATATGCGCACTCGCACAAGAGGTAAAATATTGCTTCGCAATTGTGCTCGGCGCAGCAAAGTGTCCAAACCCCTCATGAGTGAGGGGGTAGGGGAGCTGAAGTGGGCTTGCCCACTTTGTTCTACAATAGAATTTTGGACAGGAATTCTGTTTGGAGGCAATTGTTATGAAGCAAACACAAAAAGGGAATGAGCTTTTAAGCCGCATAGAAGAACAATATCATACCTTGAGCAAGGGACAGAAGCGTCTTGCGGAATATATCGCCGGGAATTATGATAAGGCTGTTTTTTTGACTGCGGCAAAGCTGGGAGCGGCAGTCGGAGTCAGTGAATCTACGGTAGTGCGTTTCGCAGTTCAGATCGGTTATAAAGGATATCCGGAATTTCAGCGGGCGTTGGAAGAGCTGGTACGTAATAAATTGAATTCGATACAGCGTATGGAAGTGACTTATGGAAGAATCAGCCAGTCGGAGATTCTTGCGACGGTATTGCAGTCGGATATTGAAAAGATCAAGCTTACGATCGCGGGGATTGATCAGAAAGCGTTCGAGGAGGCTGTGGATACGATTTTGCATGCGAGAAGGATTTATATCGTAGGGATTCGAAGCTGTGCGCCGCTTGCAAGTTTTCTTGGATTTTATCTGAATCTTTTGTTTGACAATGTGATTCAGATTCATACGAATAGTTCCAGTGAGATCTTTGAGCAGATGATACGTATCGGAGAAGAAGACGCTTTGATTGGAATCAGCTTTCCGCGATACTCTATGAGAACGTTAAAGGCATTGGAATTTGCCAGTAATCGGAAAGCAAAAGTGATTAGCTTGACAGACAGTATCCATTCTCCGATGAATTTATATTCTTCCTGTAATTTGATTGCAAGAAGCGATATGGCATCCATCGTAGATTCGCTGGTTGCGCCATTGAGTGTGGTGAATGCACTTGTTGTAGCGTTGTGTATGAAGAAACAGGATGAGATTGTTCAGACATTGGAAAGCTTAGAACAGATTTGGGATGAATACCAGGTGTATTCGAGTGATGAATTGAATCAGGCCAGCGATACCGTAGCATTTGGTCTGGGAGAGGATATATATGAGTAAGGTTCTAGTGGTAGGCGGTGGTGCTGCCGGCATGTTTGCAGCGATTTTTGCGGCAAGAAGCGGCAGTGAAGTGCATTTGTATGAAAAAAATGAAAAACTTGGGAAGAAGCTTTTTATTACCGGAAAGGGAAGGTGCAATATTACCAATGCAAGCGATATGGAAGTTTTGTTTGCTTCGGTGTTGACGAATCCTAAGTTTTTATACAGTAGTTTTTATGGATATACGAACGAAGATGTGATTCAGTTTTTTGAGGAAGCGGGGCTGCATACAAAGGTTGAGCGTGGCAATCGGGTATTTCCAAAATCAGATCATTCTTCGGATGTGATCGGTACGCTTGTCAGGATATTAAACCGGGAACGGGTAAAAATATATTTGCATCAGGAAGTGGAAAAGGTCGTATCAAAAGAGGGAATATTTGAAAAACTAATTTTAAAAGATGGAACAGCGGTGTACGGTGACGCTTGTATCGTGGCAACCGGTGGATGTTCCTATCAGACAACCGGATCAACCGGAGATGGGTATCGGTTTGCGAAAGAAAATGGGCATCAGGTAAGCGATCTTCTGCCGGCATTGGTGCCGATGAATGTAAAAGAAGGATTTGTAAAAGAGCTGCAAGGACTATCGCTGCGGAATGTGAAAGCGGCGGTTTATCAAGGAAAAAAACTTTTATATGAGGAGTTTGGGGAAATGCTGTTTACGCATTATGGTGTGAGCGGACCATTGATGTTAAGTGCAAGCAGTGTTGTAGGAAAGCAGTTAAGAAAAGAAGCGTTGAGGCTTGAAATTGACTTAAAGCCAGCATTGTCCGAAGAACAGTTAGATCAACGTGTGCTCAGGGAATTCGAAGAATATAAAAACAAGCAGTTTAAGAATGCGGTGCATAAATTGTTCCCAGCAAAGTTGATTCCGGTGATGATTGAGGTAAGTGGAATTGAACCGGAGAAAAAGGTGAATGAGATTTCCAAAAAAGAACGATTGGGATTCATACATCAAATAAAGCATTTCGAGATGACGCTTACCGGACTTCGGAATTTTAACGAAGCAATTATCACAAAAGGTGGTATTAAAGTAAAAGATATCGATCCGGGAACGATGGAGTCCAAGCTTATCAAAGGATTGTATTTTGCAGGAGAAGTATTGGATTTGGATGCGCTTACCGGCGGATTTAACTTGCAGATTGCATGGTCTACGGGATATGCGGCCGGAATAGCGGCGGGCAGTCAGGAATCGTAGTAATAAACATGACGGTAAGATAGAATAGAACCAAAGAAAAGAGGGAAGAAAATGGGATATAATATTGCAATTGACGGACCAGCAGGAGCCGGAAAAAGCACGATTGCGAAACGTGTGGCAAAAGAAAAAGGGTATATCTATGTGGATACGGGAGCAATGTATCGTGCATTGGCGATTCACTTTTTGAAAAAAAACATTTTGCCGGAAGAGACAGAGAAAATTACGGATGCCTGCAAAGATGCAGATGTCTCCATCGGATATGTGGATGGGTTGCAGCAAGTATATTTGAATGGGGAAAATGTGACATCACAGCTAAGAGAAGAAGCGGTAGGCAACATGGCTTCCGTAAGTTCTGCTTTGCCAAAGGTGCGTGAGCAGCTTTTGGAGCTGCAAAGAACGCTTGCAAGAGAGAAGGATGTGGTGATGGATGGACGTGATATCGGTACCAATATTTTGCCGGATGCAGATGTGAAAGTATATCTTACGGCAAGTGTGCTGACGCGGGCAAAGAGAAGATATGCAGAACTGAAGGAAAAAGGCATTGCATGTGATTTAGAGCAGATCGCTCATGATATTGAGGAGCGTGACTGGCGTGATATGAACAGAGAGACAGCGCCTCTTTGTCAGGCGGCGGATGCAGTGTATGTGGACTCGTCGGATATGACGATTGAAGAAGTAGTCGAGACAATTATTCATTTGTGTAAGTGAGGCCAGAATGGAAGTAATAAGAGCAAAAACAGCGGGATTTTGTTTTGGGGTGAAACGTGCGGTAGAGACCGTATATGAAGAGGTGCAAAAACAGGGGAACATACCAATCTATACGTATGGGCCAATCATTCACAATGATGAAGTGGTAAAGGACCTTGCAGCAAAGGGTGTGCGTGTGATCAAAGATGAAGCAGAACTTGAGACGATCAAGGAAGGTGTGGTAATTATACGCTCTCATGGCGTATCGAAGCGTATTTCAGATAAGATTGAGGAACAAGGATTGATACGTGTGGACGCAACTTGCCCGTTTGTAAAAAAAATCCACAATATTGTAGAGAAAGAAAGCAAAGCCGGAAAACATATTGTAATTATTGGAAACGATGCACATCCGGAGGTGGAAGGGATTAAGGGGTGGTCTGAAAGTGAAGTTACGGTCATCCAATCAGCAGAAGATGCACAAGATTTTTCCCTGGAGGAAGAGAAGGAAATCTGTATCGTATCGCAGACGACATTTAATTACAATAAATTTAAAGATTTGGTTGAAATCATTCAGAAAAAGCGTTATTATATAAGTGTTTTAAATACAATCTGCAGTGCAACAAAGGAACGGCAGACAGAGGCGAGAGCAATCGCAGAAGCGGCAGACGCGATGATTGTCATAGGAGACAAGCGAAGCTCAAATACGCAGAAGTTATTTGAAATATGCCGAAGTGCATGTGACAATACGTACTATATACAGACACTTGACGATTTGGATATGAATCAATTAAGGTCCGTGGAAACAGTAGGTATTACAGCAGGGGCATCCACGCCCAATAATATAATTGAGGAGGTTCAAAATAATGTCAGAATTAACTTTTGAACAAATGTTAGAAGAATCATTGAAAACAATACATAACGGGGAGGTTGTTGACGGTACAGTCATCGATGTGAAGTCAGATGAGATTATCTTAAACATCGGTTACAAGGCTGACGGTATTATTACTCGTAGTGAATATACAAATGAAGCTAATGTAGATTTAACCACAGTCGTAAAACCGGGCGATACCATGACCGTAAAAGTATTGAAGGTTAATGATGGAGAAGGTCAGGTGTTATTAACTTACAAACGTCTTGCAGCAGAAAAAGGAAATGAAAGATTGAAAGAAGCTTTTGAGAACAAAGAAGTATTAAAAGCATCTGTTTCCCAGATTCTTGGCGGCGGATTGAGTGTTATCATTGATGAAGCGAGGGTATTCATTCCAGCTAGTCTTGTTTCAGACACTTACGAGAAAGATTTAAGCAAATACCAGGGACAGGAGATTGAATTCGTGATCAGTGAATTCAATCCAAGAAGAAACCGTGTGATCGGTGACAGAAGACAGCTTTTGGTAGCAAAAAAAGCAGTGCTTCAGAAAGAGTTATTCGAAAGATTAAAAGTTGGAGATACTGTGGAAGGTACAGTGAAAAATGTAACTGATTTCGGTGCATTTATTGATTTGGGCGGTGTAGACGGTCTGCTCCATATTTCCGAGATGTCCTGGGGCAGAGTAGAGAATCCGAAGAAAGTGTTCCAGATTGGGGAGACATTAAAGGTACTTGTAAAGGATATCAGTGATACAAAGGTTGCATTATCCTTAAAGTTCCCGGAGACAAATCCTTGGGCAAATGCAGCGCAGACATATGCGGTAGGCAATGTTGTGACAGGTAAAGTTGCAAGAATGACAGACTTTGGTGCCTTTGTAGAGTTGGCGCCAGGGGTAGACGCACTTCTTCATGTATCACAGATTTCAAGAGCACATGTAGAAAAACCATCTGATGTGTTAGCAGTTGGACAAGAGATCGAAGCAAAAGTAGTAGATCTGAACGAAGCAGATAAAAAAATCAGCCTCAGCATAAAAGCATTGGAACCGCAGAATACTGTTGAGAAAGCAGAAGAAGCACAAGAGGCAACAGAAGAATAGAATATAGTATAATCTGAATATGTAAAGATAGAGGCTATAGTATAGTCTCTATCTTTTATATCTTATATCGTATAAATTACGATGTATAAGGAAAGGAAGGAAAAAACATGGGATTTTTCACATTTAAAGGTGGGATTCATCCAAGTGACGGTAAGAGTCTGGCGAAGGATAAGGCAATTGTTTCACTTAAGCCAGGAAAAGAACTTGTGTATCCGCTTTCTCAGCATATCGGTGCTTTGGCAAGTTCCATCGTTGCAGTGGGTGACCGTGTATTAAAGGGGCAAAAGATTGCCGAGGCAGGAGGATTTGTGTCGGCGCCAATCTATGCTTCGGTATCCGGTACGGTAAAGAAGATAGAACCAAGATTTACCCCGTCGGGAGCTAAAGTAAACTGTATTGTAATTGAGAACGATGAAGCATATGAGGAGGTAGCATATGCTAAGACAAAGGCGTTCGAACAATTAACAAAAGAGGAGATTTTGAACCTGATCGGAGATGCCGGAGTAGTCGGAATGGGCGGAGCAGGATTTCCTGCCAGGGTAAAACTGTCACCAAAGGAGCCCGAGAAAATCGAATATGTAATCGCTAATTGCGCGGAATGCGAACCATATATTACAGCAGATTACAGAAGGATGCTGGAGGATACCGAGAAGTTAGTGAGTGGGATGCGTGTAGTATTGAAGCTATTCGACCATGCAAAAGGGATCTTCGCAGTGGAAGATAACAAACCAGATGCGATTGCAAAGTTAAAAGAACTTACGAAAAATGAGCCGCGCATGGAGGTAAAGGAATTAAAGACAAAGTATCCGCAAGGCGGAGAACGGCAGCTGATTTTTGCGGCGACAGGAAGGGCGATCCATTCTGCGATGCTTCCTGCGGATGCCGGATGTGTGGTAAATAATGTGGAGACATTGATTAGCATACATAGGGCAGTAATAGAAGGGAAACCGTTGCTTGAGCGCGTTGTGACTGTAAGCGGCGAGAGTATAAGGGAACCGGGGAATTTTCTGGTACCGCTTGGAATGAATCAGAAAGAGCTCATCGAGGCGGCAGGCGGATGGAAAGGCGAGCCGAAGAAAGTGATTTCCGGAGGTCCTATGATGGGATTTGCGATGATCACGCTGGACGTTTCGGTTACAAAAACATCTTCTTCGATTCTTTGTTTATCGAAAGATGAAGTGGAAGAGATGGAGCCAAGCGCATGCATTAACTGCGGACGTTGTGTCGACGTGTGTCCAAGCCGGTTAATTCCTTCAAGGCTTGCAGATTTGTCGGAGCGTTATGACGAAGAGACATTTGTAAAATGGCAAGGGTTAGAATGTATGGAGTGCGGCTCTTGCAGTTTCGTATGTCCGGCAAAAAGACCGCTGAAACAAGCAATCGGTTCGATGAGAAAAATCGCTCTGGCGAACCGGAGAAAAAAATAGACAAAGAAGAGAGAAAGGAAAGGTGAATCAATGTGAGTGAGAATTATAATGTTTCTTCTTCACCGCATATCCGTTCCAGGGTTACTACAAATAACATTATGGCTTTGGTGACGGCATCTCTTATGCCGGCGGCTATATTCGGAGTATATAATTTTGGAATGCCTGCGTTGGTTGTCCTGATCATTACTACAGCATCCGCAGTGGCGGCAGAGTATATATGGCAAAGGGCAATGCATAAAAAGATAACGATCAATGATTTTAGCGCGGTAGTTACGGGATTGTTATTGGGATTAAATCTGCCTGCGACTGCACCGTGGTGGATGTGCGTGCTTGGAAGTGTATTTGCGATTATTATTGTAAAGCAGTTATTTGGCGGGCTTGGACAGAACTTTATGAATCCGGCGCTTGGAGCAAGATGTTTTCTGTTGATCTCTTTTACGGGAAGGATGACAACATTTACTTTTGATGGCGTGGCGATGGCAACACCGCTTGCGCAGCTAAAATCCGGGGAAGCGGTAGATACGATGGATATGCTGCTTGGGCGTATTCCGGGAACGATTGGAGAGACGAGCGTAATTGCTATTTTGATCGGCGCAATCTTTTTGATCCTGATGGGAATTATTGATATTCGTATTCCGGGAACTTATCTTGCGTCATTTGTGATTTTTATCGTTTTATTTGGCGGTCACGGATTCGATGTCAATTACATTACCGCACATCTTTGCGGAGGCGGTCTTATGTTAGGCGCCTTTTTCATGGCAACAGACTATGTGACATCACCGATTACCAGGAGAGGACAGATTTTATTTGGCGTCTGTCTCGGGGTGTTGACCGGCGTCTTCCGTCTCTTTGGAAGTTCTGCGGAAGGCGTTTCTTATGCGATTATCTTTAGTAATCTTTTGGTACCGCTGATAGAGAAAGTAACTCTTCCAAGACCATTTGGGAAAGGAGGAGAAAAATAATGAGCAGTAAGATTGTAAAAAATGCGGCAATCCTTGCGGCGATTACGTTGGTTGCGGGCGCGCTTCTTGGGGTAGTACAAGGAGTTACGGAAGAACCAATTGCCAAAGCAAAAGAGGCTGCAAAGCAGCAAGCTTATAAACAGGTATTAAGCGAAGCAGATAAGTTTGAACCATATGCAGATTTTGATGCGGAGGCGGCTGTAAAAGCAGTTGCAGAAATAGAAGGAACGGTTATCGATGAAGTGGTAACGGCAAAAAAGGGCAGTGAGGATGCAGGATATGTGATTACAGTCACCGATAAAAACGGTTATGGAGGAAATATCCAGGTTTCCGTCGGAATCTTACCGGATAAAACGGTAAATGGCATCGCGATCTTGAGTATTAACGAGACTGCAGGGCTTGGCATGAATGCCCAGAAACCGGAATTCTATGAGCAGTATGCCGGGAAGCAGACAGGATCTTTTTATGTCTCAAAAGACGGAGGCAATGGAGAAGAGATTCAGGCAATCTCCGGTGCGACTATAACTTCAAGAGCAGTGACAGGAGCTGTCAACGCTGCCTTAGCTTATTATGAGACGATTGGAGGTAGTGCAAATGAATAGTTGTGTGGAACGACTTTACAATGGGATCGTGAAGGAAAATCCAACTTTCGTGTTAATGCTTGGTATGTGTCCGACACTTGCGGTCACGACCTCTGCGATTAACGGTGTTGGTATGGGGCTTTCTACAACCGTTGTGCTTGTGTTATCGAATATGTTGATTTCCATGCTGCGCAAAATTATTCCGGATTCTGTGAGAATGCCGGCATTTATCGTAGTTGTGGCGTCTTTTGTAACAATGGTACAGTTTTTGCTGGAAGGATTCGTTCCAAGTCTGTATGCATCACTTGGTCTATATATCCCGCTTATTGTAGTAAACTGTATTATCCTTGGCCGAGCAGAAAGTTATGCATCTAAGAATCCGGTGCTGCCGTCTATCTTTGATGGTATTGGCATGGGACTTGGATTTACGATCGGCCTTACCTGCATTGGTATCGTACGTGAATTGATCGGGGCAGGCGCTGTCTTTGGCATGAGGGTTATGCCGGATGCATATGAGCCGGTGACGATATTTATCCTGGCACCTGGAGCGTTTTTAGTTCTTTCCGGATTGGTTGCACTTCAGAATAAAATGAAGGCAATAGCCAAAAAGAAAGGGAAAAAGACAGAAATGTCAGGCTGTGGTGAAGGTGGATGTGAGGCATGCCAAGGATGCAATTCGAAAATATTCCCGGCAGGGGAAGAAAAATAAGAAGGGGAGGAGTACATAAATGTCAGAAATTCAGGAATTAGTGATTATCGCAATTGGTTCTGCACTTGTAAATAACGTAGTACTCAGCCAGTTTCTTGGTATCTGTCCGTTTCTCGGTGTTTCCAAAAAGGTAGAGACAGCAGCAGGAATGGGCGGTGCAGTAGTATTCGTTATCGGTATCGCATCTGCGGTAACGGGAGTGATTTATAAATTTATACTTGCCAATCCGGCCATTTTAGGTGGGAAGCTGGTATATCTGCAGACAATCGTATTCATTCTTGTGATCGCTTGTCTGGTACAGTTTGTGGAAATGTTTTTAAGAAAAGCAATGCCTTCTTTATATCAGGCGCTTGGTGTATACCTGCCGCTTATTACAACAAACTGTGCGGTGCTTGGTGTAGCGCTTACCAATGTACAGAAGGAATATGGAATTTTTACGGGAATTGTAAATGGCCTTGCGACAGCGATCGGATTCTTGATTGCGATCGTTATTATGGCGGGTATTCGTGAAAAAATTGAGTATTGTGATGTGCCGGAATCTTTTAAAGGAACGCCGATCGTACTTGTGACAGCTTGTCTTATGTCGATCGCATTCTTTGGATTCTCAGGCGTGATTTAGGGAGGCGTAGGATATGAATATAACAGCAATTATTTTTGCCGCCCTGGTAGTGGGAGGAACAGGATTATTTATCGGTGTCTTCCTTGGTGCGGCAGGAAAAAAATTTGCAGTAGAAACGGATCCCAGAGAGGAATCTATTGGCGGTGTGCTTCCAGGGAATAACTGCGGCGGCTGCGGATATGCAGGATGTCTGGGGCTTGCATCCGCGATCGTAAAAGGAGAAGCAGCGGTAAATGCATGTCCTGTCGGTGGAGCGCCGGTTGCGGATAAAATTGCAGCGATCATGGGCATGGAAGCAGGAGACTCCGTGCATGAGGTTGCATTTGTGAAGTGTGCCGGAACATGCGATAAGGCAGGAAGCGATTACACATATTATGGTATTAAGGATTGTATGATGGCCAGTATGATGCAAAACGACGGGCAGAAATCCTGTAATTATGGGTGCCTTGGATATGGTTCTTGTGTCAAGGCATGTCCGTTCGATGCAATCCATATTGTAGATGGTATCGCAGTCGTAGATAAGGATGCATGTAAGGCATGTGGAAAATGTATTGCGGCATGTCCGAAGAAGCTAATCGAGCTTGTTCCTTATGAGCAGAAGCACCTTGTGCAGTGCAGCTCCAAGGATAAGGGAAAGGATGTTATGGCAGCATGCAAGGTCGGATGTATCGGTTGTAAAATGTGTCAGAAGGTATGTGAAGCGAATGCCATTACCGTAGAGGATAATATTGCGCATATCGATCCGAAAAAATGTACCAATTGTGGAGCTTGTGCTGCAAAATGTCCGAAGGGAATCATTCTATGAGACGTTCCATGAGAAAAATATTAAAGGATGCCAGTTCGTTACTTTGGCAGGATATAAAGGTATTGTGGATACCAATTATGGTCATTGCGTTTTATTATACGGTTGGAAGACGATTTCTTTACAGCATGTGTCCGGTTGTGAGCATAACAGGGTTTCCGTGTCCAGGCTGCGGTCTTACGCGGGCCGGGTTTGCCCTGCTGCGTTTGGATTTTGCACGTGCGTTTGAAATCCATCCGATGATTTATCCGATTGCAGTATTTATTATGGTATTCTTTTTGTATCGTTACATTTTAAAGAGAAATACAAAGGTGCTGAGTAAATGGCTTTTAGGAATTTTTCTGGCTATGATCGTGTTGTATATATATCGGATGATACGATATTTTCCGGGAGAACCTCCGATGAGCTATTACTATAATGCTTTGATTCCGTTTTTGAGGCGTTAGCGAAAGAATGGTAACAGTTTTGCCGTATATGTAGTTAAACTGTTATAAAGAATGTGAAAATTTTGCGAAATATTTTCAAAATATTTGTCAATAGCAGGGAAAGATGATAAACTATACAAAGAGGGAAATAAAGGAGGTTACATCATGGATAATCAATTTGATAATATACCGGGAGATGAAATGCCGAAGAATTCTACAGAAGCGGCAAATGAGTCAGCGGATATGGCAGTGAATGAGGTTCCAAAAGAAGTTGTGCCGGAAGCAGAGAAGGATTCAGAACAAAATCAGACAGCGAATCCATATCAGCGGGCATACCAGACCTATCAGCAAAACCAGCAAAGTAACGGTTATCAGAACCAGAATATGGGTTACCAGAATAATGGATATCAAAATTCCGGCTACCAGAATAATAATTAT
The DNA here is from genome assembly GCA_910585545.1 of uncultured Lachnospiraceae bacterium. Taxonomy (GTDB): domain Bacteria; phylum Bacillota; class Clostridia; order Lachnospirales; family Lachnospiraceae; genus An181. The sequence continues at coordinate 190,107 of CAJUFN010000001.1, read as the reverse complement.
CAGAACAGCAATTACCAGAACAATGGTTATCAGAACACCGGTTATCAGCCGAATAACTATGACGACTATAATGATGAGTCCGTTATGACGATGGGTGACTGGATTTTGACCTTGATCGTAGGGTTTATTCCTTGCGTAGGTTTTATTTTGTATTTGGTATGGGCGTTTAGCAGAACGGGAAATGTTAACCGTAGAAACTATTGTCGTGCAAGTCTGATCGTAGGTGCAGTAGTGATTGCGATTTATGTGATTCTTGTTCTTGTGTTTGGAGCAGCAATTTTGTCTGCTTACAGTTAGAAAGTATTAAGGGATTAGAAGTTATTAGGGAAGACAGTGATTCAAATGAGTCGCTGTCTTCCTTATTCATTCTTCTAGTTTTCTTTTAACTGTGTACGGCTGTCATGCAATTCATAATCATCTGTGATAAAAATTGCTTCCACATCGTCTAAGGATTGGATAAGCTGCATTCCTTGTTCGAAGCCCAAAGCAAAGCAGACAGTGCTTAAGCCATCGCCCTGAGTGGAAGTGTCGGAAAGAATAGTCACTCCATAGAGAGAATTCTCATAAGGATATCCGGTTTTGGGATTTAAAATGTGATGATAAATCTTGCCATCAGCCTCAAAATAGCGTTGGTAATTACCGGAGGATGTGACTGCCCGGTCAGTTACATAGACAGAAGTGATCGGTACGTTCTTATCATCAAACGGTTTGGCAATACCGATGTGGAACGGTTTGTTGTCTAGGTTGTCACCAATCACAAGGACATTGCCGCCGAGGTTGATCGTGGCATGTTCCACCTCTTTTGATATCAGATATTCTTTCAGGCAATCTGCAATGTAGCCTTTGGCAATGCCCCCAAGGTCAAGTGCAGCCTCAGGGTCTTTTAAGGTAACCGTGTTTCCAGCGAGGATGACATTGCGATAATCCACATGAGATAAGGCGGCATTGATTGATTCTTGCGAAGGAACGGTACCAGTATTGTTCTTAAAATTCCATAGATCATTTAGGGGAGCGATGGTAATATCAAAGGCTCCGCCGGAAAGCCCGCAGTAAGAAAGTCCTTCCCGGATCAAATTTGCAGTGTCATCAGAAACAGTTACTGGCGTCCCTTTGGCAGTGTTGATCTTGCTGATTTCACTCGCAGGATCAGTGCGGTCAAATCTGGATTCGAAGTCTTTGCACATCTGCATACATTCAGTTAAAAGAGTCTGATCTTTGGTACCATAAAGTTGTATGGTTACAACCGTATCAAAATAAATACCGGTTGCGTAGATCGGTTCTTTTGTCTGGCAGCTACTTAATAATATTAATATTACAGAACATAGAAGCAGACAAAAGATAAGTTTCAAATAAATAAAGCGAAATAGTTTTGACATAGGAAACCTCATTTTTATGATTTTTGATTTTCTAAAAACAATTATAAACATAATTATAATCGAAAAGCGGATCGGACTGCAAGAGGAGATCAGGAAGAAGAGGGGACTTAGACCGAACATGTGGTTGCATAAATAGAATCTGTGTGCTAAAATAGCACACAGAAGAGGGTGTACTATGAAAAGAAATGACTGGTTTTTGATTACCGGAATCGTCATTATCTCGATTCTTTTTTTTGTTATGCATTATATAAGCGGACAAAAAGGAGCAGGAGAAGTTACGGTTTTTGTAGATGGAAAGATGTATGGAAGGTATCTGCTTGGAAAAGAGCAGGAGATTGCGATCAACGATACGAACGTATTGCGTATTGAGAATGGAACGGTTACGATGGCACAAGCTTCCTGCCCGGATCAGCTTTGCGTACATCAAAAAGCGATATCCAGGAATCGGGAAAGTATTATCTGCCTTCCCAATCAAGTCGTCGTGGAAGTGACAGCCACGGAGGAAAAGACTTACGACGCAATGACGAATTAGGGGGCGCTTAGTGTGAAAAAAAGAACAGCCTGGTTTGGAGTTTTTACCGCTTTAGCATTGATTTTTAGTTATGTGGAAACGTTGGTGCCGGTGATTGTCGGGATTCCCGGAATCAAGCTTGGGCTTGCCAATCTTGTGATTGTGATCGTACTTTATAAGATGGATGTCAAAACAGCAGCATTGCTTTCCGTAGTACGGGTGCTGCTTGCAGGATTTTTGTTTGGAAATCTTTTTAGTATTTTATATAGCCTGTCAGGAGGAGTGTTCAGTCTTTTCGTGATGGCATTCCTTCGAAGAACAAACTGGTTCAGCCTGATCGGAGTCAGTATCGCAGGGGGTGTATGCCATAATATAGGGCAATTAGTTGTGGCAGCGATTGTAGTGGAGACATTTAGCGTGACGTATTATATTCCATATCTGTTGCTGGCAGGCATGGTGACAGGTATGGCGATTGGATTTACGGCAGATAAAATGCTGGAACATCTCAAGACAATAAAGTTAGTATAAAAGGAGTAGTTATGATTTCGTATATACGGGGAGAATTGGTTGATATTCAAGAAGATAAGATTATCGTAGATGTAGGCGGGGTAGGATATGGTATCTATATGCCAAGGCAGGCGATTACAAGATTACCGGCAGCAGGACGAGAAGTGAAGATCCATACATATCTGAATGTCCGGGAAGATGCCATGCAGCTTTTCGGATTTTTGAGCAAGGATGATTTGGAAGTATTTAAGCTGGTCATTGGAGTCAGCGGGATTGGACCAAAAGGCGGTCTTTCGATTCTTTCCGGGATGTCGCCGGATGAATTGCGGTTTGCGGTGATTTCCAATGATACGAAAGCGATCAGTAAGACCCCGGGTATTGGGAAAAAGACGGCGGAAAAGCTGATTATTGAATTGAAAGATAAATTAAGCATGGAAGATGTACTGGAGCGCGGAAAAGACTCTTTGGAATATTCCCAAGAAATGAGCGAAAGCGTCGGAGTCCAAGCAGAAGCTGTGCAGGCGTTGGTAGCGCTTGGATATGGCAGTACAGAGGCGCTGCGCGCGGTTAAGAGTGTCATTGCAGATGGTATGACGGTAGAAGAAGTATTAAAGCTTTCATTGAAACAGATGATGTTTTAAGAACATGCAAGATAGAGGGAAGATAATATGGGAAGACGTATTATTACGACAGATACATTGGAGGAAGATATCAAGATAGAAGGGAATCTTCGGCCACAGCTTTTAGAAGACTATATCGGTCAGCAAAAAGCAAAAGAGACGTTAAAGATTTATATTGAAGCGGCAAAAGCAAGAAGAGAAAGCCTGGATCATGTATTGTTTTACGGTCCTCCGGGACTGGGGAAGACAACGCTTGCGGGGATTATCGCAAATGAGATGGGCGTAAATATGAAAGTCACCTCTGGTCCGGCGATAGAGAAGCCGGGTGAGATGGCAGCTATTCTCAATAGTCTGCAAGAAGGCGACGTGCTGTTTGTAGATGAGATCCACCGTCTGAACCGTCAGGTGGAGGAAGTTCTGTATCCGGCGATGGAAGATTATGCGATCGATATCATGATTGGAAAAGGAGCTTCTGCCAGGTCTATAAGATTGGAGCTGCCTGAATTTACATTGGTAGGTGCAACAACGAGAGCAGGAATGCTGACGGCACCGTTAAGGGATCGTTTTGGAGTGGTGCATCATCTGGAATATTACAGTGAAGAGGAATTAAAGACGATTATCATAAGGTCTGCAAAAGTACTTGGAGTGGAGATCGATGCGAAAGGAGCGGCAGAGCTTGCGAAACGTTCCCGAGGCACTCCGCGTCTTGCAAACCGTTTGTTAAAGAGAGTAAGGGATTTTGCACAGGTGAAATATGATGGGAAGATTACCAAAGAAGTGGCTTCTTCGGCGCTTGATATTCTGGATGTAGATAAATACGGGCTGGATGGGATTGACCGCAATATTCTGCTTACGATGATACAGAAATTCCAGGGAGGGCCGGTCGGTCTGGATACTTTGGCTGCGTCTGTAGGAGAAGATTCGGGCACGTTGGAAGATGTATATGAGCCATATCTTTTGAAAAACGGATTTATAAAGCGGACGCCAAGAGGGCGCGTGGCAACAGAACTGACTTATGAACATCTTGGGCTTCCGATGGAAAATGTATAAAATGTAGTTGGTTTTTGATGATAAATCGTTTATAATGAGAAACATAAAACGCAGGAGAAAATGCAAGGGGGTATTCCTATGTCAGCAGCAAAGAATAATGCAGAAGTATTAATCGGGGGAAAAGTATATACATTAAGTGGATTTGAGAGTGAAGAGTATCTTCAGCAAGTAGCCACTTATCTGAATCGTAAAATGAACGAATCTTTCGGTCAGGAGGGTTATCGTAAGCAAAGTCCGGAGACAAAGACCGTATTGTTGGGATTGAATATTGCAGATGACTATTTCAAGGCAACAAAACAGGCGGAGACGCTGGAAAGCGATCTGGAGCAGAAGGAAAAAGATATTTATGAACTGAAACATGAATTGATTTCGGTACAGATTAAGCTGGAAAATGCGGAAAAAGCGTTGGAGAAAGAGAAGTCCGAGAACAATGCATTGCAGATGCAGGTTGTTAAATTAGAAACAGAGATGAAAAATCACAAAAGATAGGGCTGTCTTATGACAGCCTTTTTTAAAGGGCATAAGGAAATGAAACAAATTGAAATATTAGCACCGGCAGGCTCTTATGCAAGTTTGAAAGCAGCGCTTGCGTCTGGTGCAGATGCCGTCTATGTAGGCGGAGATAAGTTTGGAGCAAGAGCATATGCAGAGAATTTCACAAGAGAGCTGCTTTTGCATGCCATAGATGAAGTACATCTTCATGGCAAAAAAATATATATGACGATGAATACCCTTTTGAAAGAAAAAGAGTTGATGGAATCATTTGTGCCATATTTCGAGCCGTATTATGAGCAGGGGATTGACGCAGTGATCGTACAGGATATGGGTGTCTTAACGATGCTGAAAAAGCATTTTCCGGATGTGGCGATCCATGCAAGTACGCAGATGACCATTACCAATGAGCTGGGAGCCAGATTTGCCATGCAAGAAGGGATGCAAAGAGTAGTTCCGGCAAGAGAGCTGAATATCGATGAGGTGCGTAAGATTGCAGAGACCGGAATCGAGGTAGAATGCTTTGTACACGGAGCGCTTTGCTACTGTTATTCAGGGCAGTGTCTGTACAGCAGCCTGATCGGCGCAAGAAGCGGAAACCGCGGACAATGTGCGCAGCCATGCAGACTGCCTTATCAGGTAGATGGAAAGAAGGCTTCTTATGTTTTGAGTTTAAAAGACATCTGTACGCTGCAGGGAATTCCGGATTTGATTGAAGCCGGTGTCTGTTCTTTTAAAATAGAGGGGCGTATGAAGAAGCCGGAATATGTGGCAGCAGTGACATCCATGTACAGGAAGTACACAGATTGGTATTTGAAAAATGGCAGAGATGGTTTTGGTGTAGAACAAAAAGATATGGAACTTTTGATGGACATCTATAACCGGGGCGGCTTTCATGGTGGTTATTATGGTCAGCAAAACGGCAGGGATATGGTTTCTTTGGAGCGGCCGAATCATGCAGGGGTTCCGGCACTAAAGGTGATACAGCCGCAAAAGAAACAAATGCAAGTAAAAGCGCTTACAAAACTTCATAAAGGGGATGTCATTGAGATTCCGTGGAAAAGTGAAAGTGAGCCGGAAAACTATACTTTAGGACAGGATTATCCAAAAGGGCAGGTGTTTTTTATCCCTGTGCGGAAGATGAAAGGATTGGAAAAGGATACGATTCTTTCTCGCACGCGAAATGAAATGCTTTTAAAAGAGATGAAAGCATTGGCAGAAAGGGAAATCAAAGAAAAAATTAAGGGGAAATTAATGCTTTCATTGACAAAATCTGCTAAACTTATACTGTCTGGAAATGGTATAGTGGTTGAAGCCAATGGGGCACAGGCAGAACCTGCAAAAAATCAGCCGATGGATGCTGCTCGCATAAGTAAGCAGATGAGAAAAACAGGCGGCACCCCATACGAGTTTGAGAGTCTGGAAGTAGAGATAGAAGACGCGGTATTTATGCCAATGCAGGCATTAAATGAATTGAGAAGACAAGGCATACAATCTTTGGAAGAGGCTGTTTTGGAAAAATATCGAAGACATAGGCTGCCTTTCAAGGAGTGTTCTGATTCTAAGATATCGCGGGAAGAAAAGAAAGAAAAGAACGAAAAGAACGAAAAGAAAGATTCGTGCGTTAGTGTTCCAGGTTTGTTTGTATCTGTGGAACAGTGGGAACAATTTTTGTGTGCGAAAGAGAATCCATATGTAAATCGTATCTATGCAGACAGTACGCTGGTGCAAAGAAAGGATCCGGAAGAATGGAAGCGGATATTGAATTCAGGAACGAAGGAACGTACACAGATTTATCTTTCTATGCCATATATTTTCCGGGAAAGGGCACATAAGATTTTTGAAAAGATGTGGCGGGCAGGAATCGTGGAGTTGTTTGACGGTGTACTCATTCGCAATTTGGAGAGTTATCAGTTCCTGCAAGAAAAGGGATATGAAAAACCGATTATTCTGGACGCGAACGTATACATGTTTAATACACAAAGCAAAGAATTCTGGCGTCATAAAAAGGTTCATGGCATGACGGCTCCGATGGAATTGAATGAAAAAGACTTGAGTTTTTTGGGAGTTAGGGATATGGAAATGGTTGTCTATGGATATATTCCGATGATGGTTTCTGCGCAGTGTGTACAAAAAACGATTTATGGATGTAATGGACAGGAAGCGATCCATTGCTTAAAGGATCGTTATAAAAAAGAATTTACAGTTAAAAATTATTGCGATTACTGTTATAATATCATATATAATTCTGTTCCCCTTATGTTAGAAGGGGAGATCGCGTCTATAAAAAAGCTTTCTCCGGCAGCCATCCGCCTTTCTTTTACAAGAGAAACGGATTTGGAGATGGAAGTGTTGCTTAAGCAGTATGGAGAACAGATCATAGAAGATAAAAAATTAGAGCCGCTTAAAATGGAACATACGAAGGGCCATTTTAAGAGAGGCGTAAAGTAGGTGGAATATTGGCGAATATAATAGTAGAGCTTTCCAAATATATATTGGTAGTGTGCATTATTTTGTATACGTATCAGTGTTTCAGTGTATTTGGATATCATGATTATGATAAAAAGCAGAGAATTTTAAACAGGCAGAGAAATCTGATGCTGGTGATTCATTTTATCTGCTTTCTGGTGATTTATACAAGTACAAATGAATTGAATATGTTGATTTTTTATGCAGTACAAGGCGTTATTCTTATTGTGATCAATCTACTGTATACGTTTGTTTATCCAAAGGTATCAAGGTTAGTCGTAAATAATATGTGCATGCTGATCAGTATCGGTTTTGTCATGCTGACCAGGCTGTCTTTTAACAAAGCCGTGAAGCAGTGCATATTTGTATCCGGATGTTTTGCCGCAAGTCTTTTTGTACCGCTGATCATCCGAAAAGTAAAAATGCTGTCGCAGTGGAGGATTTTTTACGGAGTGGTTGGAATCGTGTCCTTGGCGGCCGTGTTGGTTGCGGCACAAGTCTCGGACGGCGCAAAGCTTGGATTTACCTTTGGCGGAATCAGTATTCAGCCATCTGAGCTTGTGAAGATTATTTTTGTATTTTTTGTGGCGGCAAGTTTTTATAAATCAGTTTCTTTTACAAATGTGGTAATAACAACCGCATTGGCCGCTTTTCATGTATTGATCTTAGTAATATCCAAAGATTTAGGCGCGGCGCTTATCATTTTTGTTGTATATTTGATCATGCTTTATGTGGCGACCAGACAGCCTTTGTATATGCTTGCAGGGTTAGGAGCAGGAAGTGTGGCTTCCGTAGCGGCATATCATCTGTTTTCGCATGTGCGTACACGTGTATTGGTGTGGAAGGATCCGTTTGCGGTTTATCAAAATGGTGGATTTCAGGTAGCGCAGTCTTTGTTTGCGATCGGCACAGGCAGTTGGTTCGGAATGGGACTTTTTCAGGGAGCGCCAAATGAGATACCGGTAGCAGAAGAAGATTTTATCTTTTCTGCGATTTCGGAAGAACTGGGACTTATTTTTGCGTTGTGCTTGATCTTGATCTGTCTAAGTTGTTATGTAATGTTCTTAAATATCGCCATGCAGCTTCGGGACTTATTTTATAAATTGGTAGCGCTTGGGCTTGGAACATGTTACATCTTTCAGGTATTTTTAACGATTGGCGGTGTGACAAAGTTTATACCGTCTACCGGTGTGACACTTCCGTTTATCAGTTATGGAGGAAGTTCTGTTTTAAGTACGATGATCATGTTTGCAGTGATACAAGGTCTATATATATTAAGAGAAGATGAGGAAGAGAATCTTGAGCGAGAAAAGGCAAAACAATTACGAGAAGAAAAAAGAATATCGAAGCCTGCAAAACGCAGACAAGCGCCAGCCGATAAGGAAAAACGTCCGCTCGAGCAGCCAAAAAGACGTGCGCAGAGTAAGCCGCGACCAAGAAGTGTGGATGAAGAAATCGGAGCAACCGTCCGGGAAGCTCTCAGAGAAAAAGAGCGGGAAGAAAGAGCGCAAAAAGAAAAATACCAATAAAGAATTTGCAAGAATTACCTATGTGTTTGTAACGTTATTTATCGTTATGATGGGGTATTTGGTATATTTTAATGCTGTTAAGAGTAAAGAGATTATCAATAGTCCGTATAATCCAAGGCAGGATCTGTATGCAGAGCGAGTAGTTCGGGGAAAGATATTAGATAGCAGTGGGAATATATTGGCAGAGACAACATTTGACGAAGATGGAACGGAAGTAAGGGAATACCCATATGGGGATTTGTTTGCGCATGTTGTCGGTTATTCTGTAAAAGGAAAAAGCGGACTGGAGTCTACACAGAATTATAATTTGTTGACTTCAAATGCATTTATTCTGGAACGGGTTACGAAGGAATTCCAGGCAAAGAAAAATACCGGAGACAGTGTTGTGACAACATTGGACGCGGGACTTCAGGAAGTAGCAGCAGACGCACTTGGAAATCATAAAGGTGCGGTAGTGGTGTTGGAGGCAAGTACCGGTAAGGTTCGGGTAATGTTTTCTAATCCGGGTTTTGATCCGAATACCGTGTCGGAAGATTGGGAAGAATTGAATCAGGATGAAGACAGCGCTCTTCTAAACCGGGCAACCTATGGCGCATATGCGCCAGGATCTACCTTCAAAGCGATAACGGCGCTGGAGTACATGCGGGAATACAATAATTATGCGGATTATTCATACGAATGCGGCGGAAGTATTGAACATCAGGGAGTGGTGATTCATTGTTTTGACAGTACAGTGCATGGGAGAGAGAACTTTTTGGAATCCTTTGCAAATTCCTGTAACGCATCTTTTGTGAATATCGGACTGCTGCTAGACAGGGAGCGTTATGCAAAAACTGCAAAAGAGCTATTATTTAACAGCAAGCTGCCTGGGGATATTCCGCATCGGCAAAGCTCGTTTGCGGTATCAAAAGATACGAGCGATGCGGAACTTATGATGACTGCAATGGGGCAGGGAAAGACGCAAGTGAGCCCTTATCATATGGCGCTTATCACATCGGCGATTGCCAATGGAGGAACTTTGATGAAGCCGTATCTGGTAGATCGGATTACAAATTACAGCGGTTCTGTTATTAAGAAATATATGCCGGAAAAAGCAGGTACGCTGATGCAGTCAGGAGAAGCCGCTAAGTTAAAAGAGTATATGGAAGCGGTCGTAACGCAGGGTACCGGAAGTATCTTACAAAGCAACAGCTATACGGCGGCGGGCAAGACAGGAACTGCGGAATACAGCAGTGATAAAAGCAAGAGCCATTCTTGGTTCATGGGATTTTCCAATGTAGATAATCCGGAACTTGTCATCAGTGTGGTAATTGAAGGCGCAGATGATACAGGGGCAAAAGCGATATCAGTTGCAAAAGAAGTTTTTGATGCGTATTACAGTAGATAAAAGAGGCGCATATGCAGTATTATAAAAAGTTATATTTGGGTGAGAATGTAGCATCAAGAAAAGAGAAAATATTAGAAAAATTAAAGAAAAAAGAAACGGTTTTGAATGTGTATCTGATCATATTACCGAGGTATCCAAAGAAGCAGTTGGAATTTTTTGACGCTGTATTACTGCATCAAAAACGTTTTCAGGGAGACTTGTTAGTAGTCGGGCTTGCATCCGGTTATATGGAAGCATTGGATGTGGTGAAGTGTATTACTGAGGAGGTATATCGGGAAACGAAGGATGCAGATATCAAGGATTTCTTTGAAAAAGAGGAGTTTATCCGGTTGGATTGAGAGAGATGGTAGAAGGATGTTGCATATAATAGGAATGCTGTTGAAAATCATAGGAATCGTGCTTGCAGTGATACTGGGGATTTTGGTATTACTGCTTTGCATTGTGCTTTTTTGCGCGGTGAAATATCAGGCAGATTTATCCTGTAAAGGTACAAAAGATTCATTAAAGATAAATGCTTCTGTCAAATGGTTGTTTGGCTTGCTGCGGTTCAAATTGCAATTACATGGAGAAAATTATGAATGGTCTGTAAAGGCAGCATGGAAGACAATCCTCAAAGAAGAATCTTTTTTCCAAGAAGCGGAAGAAAAAGTGATTGAGGAAGTAAAAGAAGTCGAAACAGCAGTCGAGACAGTCGTTAAAGAAGAGATAGAAGAAATCTTAAAAGAAGAAACTTTGGAAGAAGAGACCGCAAAAAAAGAGACCACCCAAAAAGAGACCACAAAAGAAGATATACCGTCAGCATCGGAAGAACAAAAGATGGATGAAACATCTAAAGAGGAGCAGAAGAAGCAAAAGAAAAAAAGACCAAACGTTATCTTGCGTATGCGAAAAAAAATTCATGAACTAATCGAAAAGATGAAATATACTTTTTCCAATATTTGTGATAAGATAGAAGTGTTGGAAAAGTTAAAAGACCGGATAGTAGCATTTATCGAATATGAACCGCATCGTCTTGCGTATCGAAAAGTGCTTGGTACGGTTAAAATATGTATTGGTCATTTTTTCCCGAAGAAAATACAAGGTGATGTGACATTTGGTTTTTTGGATCCTTATCATACCGGACAGGCTTTGGCTGGTCTTAGTATGATATATCCGTTTATTGGTGATAATGTAAGTATTACTCCGGATTTTGAGCGGCGGATGCTGGAAGGAGAGATATTCCTGAAAGGGCATATCCGCATATGTCATGTGGTTTTGCTGGCAGGAAGATTGATTCTTTCTAAAAATGTCCGGGTGACATATAAACATATCAGGAAAATAATGAAACAAAGAGCAGGAGGAACATAATATGGCAGAAAATAATTTCCGAAATACGGTAGATGCACTGGTGCAGGGGATTGATACTGTGATTTCAACAGAAACTGTTGTGGGCGATCCGATTCATATAGGGGATACGATTATCTTGCCTCTTGTGGATGTCTCTTTTGCAATAGGTGCGGGAGCCTTCCATGCAGATAAAAGAGACCGCGGAGCGGGCGGCGTGGGTGGCAAGATGACACCGAGTGCAGTGCTTGTTTTGCAAAATGGAACGGCAAAGCTCGTAAATATTAAGAATCAGGATACGATCACAAAGCTTTTGGATATGGTTCCGGATCTGATAGATCGTTTTAAAAAAGATAAAAAGATGACGGAGAAGGAAGTTTCCGAGCTTTTGGATGAAGCAGAAAAAGAAAAAAAATAATATGAGAACAGTGCATGAATCTAAGATGAGCGCATATAATGAATCAATATCGTTTGCCGGTGTGTGGTGAGTATGAAACGCGTCATAGGGTTTGCGCTGTTTTTTATTGCAGTAGGTATGACTATCATGATATTTCTCCCGAATACGTTTGTCGGGGTATTACTGATTTTGCTATGTCTGTTGATTGGATATCAGATGTTCTGCTGTTGATTGAAAGGGTTGAAAGGAAAATAAAGATAATACGACAAAAAAACCGGGGCTTACGGATGCCTCGGTTTCGCTTTGTCTGTATTCAGCATGAAAGAGATTAAGCTCTTTCCACTTTGCCGGATTTTAAGCAAGAAGTACATACGTACATTCTTTTTGATCCGCCTTCTGTCTTTACGCGAACAGATTTTACATTAGATTTCCACATTTTTGGTGTCTTTCTATGAGAGTGACTTACATTGTTTCCAAAATGAGCACCCTTTTCACAAATAGCACATTTAGCCATGATTGCACCTCCTAACGATCTTATATGCCTATATAAGGCTCACAACATTAATAATTTTAGCAGATAAATTTGAGTTTTGCAAGTGTTTATTTTAGTTTTTCAAAATTGTTGTAAAATTTTAGGAAAGAGAGTATAATATGTTTGATAAGTGCGCAAAACGGGATTCTATCAATTTAGGATTGGAGGTATAGATTAATGAGAGGTAATGTAAGCACAGATTTAGGAATCATTTCGATCGATCCGGAAGTTATTGCAAAATATGCAGGATCCGTAGCTGTAGAATGCTTTGGAATTGTCGGAATGGCCGCAATCAGCATGAAGGATGGTCTGGTACATTTATTGAAGAAGGAAAGCCTTACCAGAGGAATTCAGGTTGATATTTCAGAAGAGAATAAGATTTCGCTGAATTTTCATGTGATTGTATCCTATGGAGTCAGCATTTCAGCAGTGACAGAGAACCTTATGAGTAATGTAAGATATAAAGTAGAAGAATTTTCAGGACTGAGTGTAGATAAGATCAATATTTACATTGAAGGCGTAAGAGTAATTGATTAACAAGGAGGAACTTTATCGTGGCTACCAAAATAATCAATGTTGAGATGCTGGGGAAAATGTTTTTAGCCGGTGCGTCGAATATTGAGGCAAAAAAAGAATTTATTAATGAATTGAACGTATTTCCTGTTCCGGATGGGGATACAGGAACAAATATGTCATTGACCATTATGGCTGCAGCGAAAGAAGTGACTGCGCTTTCCAATCCGGATATGGTTTCACTTGCAAAGGCCATTTCATCTGGTTCATTGCGAGGAGCAAGAGGAAACTCAGGAGTCATCCTTTCACAGTTGTTTCGTGGATTTACGAAAGGAATCAAGGAACACAAAGAGATTGATGTGATCGTTTTGGCAAATGCACTTGTGAAAGCAAAAGAAACGGCATATAAAGCAGTTATGAAGCCAAAGGAAGGAACCATTCTGACTGTGGCAAAAGGAATTGCGGATAAAGGGTTAGAACTTGCAGAAGAGACAGATGATTTGGAAGTATTTATTCCAAAAGTATTAGAACATGCCGAAGCGGTACTGGAAAAGACTCCGGAGATGCTTCCGGTATTAAAAGAAGCCGGTGTTGTAGACTCTGGCGGACAAGGGCTTTTGGAAGTATTGAAAGGTGCATATGATGCATTCCTTGGCAAAGAGATCGACTATTCAGCGATCAAACCAAGCGCCGGTGCAGGAATTACAAAAATCAGCGCGGAATCTACGGCAGAGATTAAATTCGGATATTGTACAGAGTTTATTATTCTTGCGGAGAAGGAATTTACCGAAGAGGATGAAAAGGGATTCAAGGCATTTTTGGAATCCATTGGTGATTCTATTGTATGTGTGGCAGATGATGAAGTGGTAAAAGTGCATGTGCATACAAATGATCCGGGACTTGCGATTCAAAAGGCGCTTACCTTCGGACAACTTTCCCGCATGAAGATTGATAATATGCGTGAAGAGCATGAAGAGAAATTGATCCGCGATGCCAATAAGATAGCGGCACAGCAAAAGGAAGCCGAGAAAGAAGCGAAACAAAAAGAACCAAGAAAACCGATGGGATTCATTGCAGTTTCCATTGGAGAAGGATTAAATGAGATTTTCCGTGAACTTGGCGTAGATTATATTATCGAAGGCGGACAGACGATGAATCCTAGTACGGAAGACATGCTGACCGCGATTGATGAAGTAAATGCAGACAGTGTATTTATCCTTCCGAACAATAAGAATATTGTACTCGCGGCAAATCAGGCGAAAGCGCTTGTGGAAGATAAAGAGATCATTGTAATTCCAACGAAGACAGTTCCCCAGGGAATTACGGCAGTCATTAATTTTGTGCCGGAATTAAGCGCGAAAGAAAATGAAGAGATGATGTTAGAGGAGATTAAGAACGTTAAATCGGGTCAGGTTACTTATGCAGTCAGAGATACGAAGATTGATGACAAAGAGATTCACGAAGGTGATATTATGGGAATCGGTGATGCCGGAATTATCTCGGTAGGTACATCCATCGAAGAGACAGCCAAAGACATGCTTTTGCAGCTGGTGGATGAAGACAGCGAGTTGATCAGTCTGTATTATGGCGAGGATGTCAGTGAAGAAGACGCCGAGAATTTCAGCGCTCAGATTGAAGAATTGTATCCGCAGCTTGATGTAGATACACATTTTGGAGGACAGCCGATTTATTATTATGTATTGGCAGTAGAATAAATCAAAAAGAAGAATGTGCGAAAGCACATTCTTTTTTCGAAAATATGTCAAAAGGGAACAGATATGAAAGAAACAGACGCAATGATTACGTTAAAAGGAATCGGAGAAAAGACGGAAAAACTATTCCAAAAAGCAGGTATTGATACCGTGGGCGATTTGCTTCGTTTTTATCCGAGAGGATATGAGGTATATGAAGCGCCGGTTCCAATCAGTGAAATCGAAGAGGGAAATGTCTTTGCGGTTACAGGAATGATATCCGGGGCGGTAAAGACAGGAGGCAGCCGCGCCATGCAGGTGACTACGCTTTGTATCAAGGATGAGAGTGCAAGCTTAAAGGTGATTTGGTTTCGAATGCCATTTTTAAAAAATTCGCTAAGAAGCGGCATGACCGTAACGGTTCGTGGACGCGTCGTCCGAAAAAAGGATGGATTGGTGATGGAGCATCCGGAAATTTTTTCGCCTTTTTCCAAGTATGAGGAAAAACTGGGCACGTTGCAGCCGGTTTATCCGTTGACAGCAGGGCTTACGAATAATATGGTGACGAAAGCAATGAAGCAAGCATTAGACGAGATTGTCTTGGCAAGGGAATTTCTTCCGAAAGAGCTGCGTCTTCATTATCGGCTGGCGGAATATAATTATGCCCTTCGAGGGATTCATTTTCCGATCGACAAACAAAACTATTATACGGCGAGGGAACGCCTGGTATTTGAAGAGTTTTTTATGTTTATCCTGGCACTTCGACAGCTAAAAGAAAGTACCGACAAGATGGAAAATGCTTTTTTAGTGGAAGAAAGGGAAGAAATAGAACATCTTATTGCAAAACTGCCATATGAGCTTACGAATGCGCAAAAAAAAGTTTGGAAGGAAATCAAGAAAGAACTTATGGGAGCATACACGATGTCACGTCTGGTGCAAGGAGATGTGGGCTCCGGAAAAACGATAATCGCACTTTTGGCGCTTTTGCTGGTGGGATTAAATGGATATCAAGGAGCGCTCATGGCGCCGACAGAAGTGCTGGCAAAGCAGCATTTCGAATCTATCGTGCATACGCTGGAAGAGCATGGACTTCCTCTGCGGGCAGAATTGCTTACCGGTTCTATGACAGCAAAAGAAAAACGGCTTGCCTATGAAAGAATCGCAGAAGGAAAAGTGCAGATGATTATCGGAACACATGCGTTGCTCCAGGAAAAAGCCGTGTATCATAATCTGGCGTTGGTAGTGACAGACGAGCAACACCGATTTGGGGTCAAACAAAGAGAAACACTGGCGAAAAAAGGACAGACGCCGCATATGCTTGTAATGAGCGCCACGCCGATTCCGCGAACGCTTGCGATGATTGTATATGGAGATATGGATATCTCCGTCATTGATGAGCTTCCTGCAAATCGTCTTCCGATCAAGAATTGTGTGGTGGATACCGGATACCGTACTATTGCATATCAGTTTATGAAAAAACAGGTGAGTGAAGGAAGGCAATGTTATATTATCTGCCCCATGGTCGAAGAGAGCGAGGCGATTGAGGCTGAAAATGTGATAGATTACGCCGCGATGCTTCAGGAAATACTTGGAGGCGCCTGTAGGATAGCTTATCTGCATGGAAAAATGAAGCAAAAACAAAAAGATGAGATCATGGAAATGTTTGCGAAGAAAGAAATCGATATTCTTGTATCTACAACGGTGGTTGAGGTTGGAATCAATGTGCCGAATGCAACGGTTATGATGGTCGAAAATGCAGAACGGTTTGGACTGGCGCAGCTGCATCAGCTTAGAGGAAGAGTGGGACGTGGAATCTATCAGTCGTATTGCATTTTCATGACGGCTTCTAAGGCAAAGGAGACAAAAAAACGATTAGAGATTTTGAACCAATCCAACGATGGATTTTTTATTGCCAGTGAAGATTTAAAGCTTAGAGGACCGGGAGATCTTTTTGGAATCCGTCAAAGCGGATTACTTAATTTTCGGCTTGGTGATGTATTTCAAGACGCCGTCATATTGCAGAAAGCGAACGAGGCAGTACAAAATCTACTGGAGCATGACAAAAATCTTGAGGCAAAAGAGCATATTTTGTTAAAAGAGTTACTTCAGAAAGAAAAAGGTGTATCAGCATTCCTGTGATCGGAGTGCAATACACCTTTTTCTTCGCTATTTTTGTCTAAAACGTATTTTTATGGTTTGACTTATTTACCAGCCATCTGTTTTTCCTGCTGTTCGATCATCTTCTTAACCATATAGCCGCCGACAGAACCATTCTGTCTAGAAGTTAAGTCACCGTTGTATCCTTCCTTCAAAGGTACTCCAAGTTCGCTTGCAACCTCATATTTGAATTTGTTTAATGCTTCTTTTGCCTCTGGTACGGCTGTTCTGTTTGATGAACTGTTTGTCATAATCATTTTCCTCCTTTGTTGTAACTTTTTCAATTTTGTTACGCTGATAGTATGTGAAAAATAAAAAAGTTTAAACTAGTAATTTTTTCCTTTTGAAGAAAAGAATCTGATATAAAATTTTGTTGACATTTTTTCTCTACAAATGTAGAATGAAGTTGTACTACAAATGTAGAAAAAGAAAACGGAAAGGAAGAGGTAATTATGAAACGATTGTCTGAAGCGGAATTAGAGATTATGATGGCAATCTGGAATCTTGGAAAAACTGCAACTTCTTCGGAGATTACCGACATGTTGGAAGATAAGACTTGGAAAAAGACATCCGTACTTACTTTTTTGTCCAGGCTTGTGGAAAAAGGATATCTGGTATGTAAGAAAGAAGGAAAAGTAAATTATTATACGCCGCTTGTTTCTTATGAAAAGTTTACGAGGAAAGAGAGCAAAAATGTATTGGAGAAGATATATCATAATTCTTTGAAGAATTTTGTATCGGCTCTCTACGAAGGAGATGAGCTTAAAAAAGATGAGATTGAAGAATTAAAGATGTATTTGGAACAGCTGTAGAGGAGGGACGGATATGTTACAGCAGATATTTTATGATTTGACGGAAATATCCATTGCCGTATCTTTCGTAATTCTGCTTGCCTGTGCAACATCGAAATGGATGAGCAAAACATATGGCCGCCGATTCCGAAAAATCCTATGGCTGGTACTTGCTGTAAGGCTTTTGATTCCATGGAATTATACATTGGAGCAGACTCCGGTTAAGCTGTTTCAGACAAAAGAGACGATAGGAATGCATGTGGATTCACACGAGCTGTCAGAAAAAAACATCTTGCAGGAAGAAGCAGATGCGGGCATGGATGAAAAGGATTTGAACGCAGACAGGAGTCAAAGGGATATAGAAGAGGTTTCCGGGAAAACCAAAGATGGAATACCGATTCTGGTAGTGGCGGCATTGGTATGGTTTATGGGAGTATGTGTCTATTTTGGAAGGCAGCTTTGGATTTATCTTGGGCTTCGAAGACGATGCAGGAAGAAAGGAATTTTATGCGGAGGCGTCTATGAAAGAATGCTGCGAAGGACGTTTACGGATATGAAGATTCGCCGTATTCCGCGTATTTACCGCATGATGGAGATTCAAAGTCCAATGATTTTAGGATATTTTAATGTTATCATGCTGCTGCCGGATAAGATGTATACCGAAGAACAGTTAGAGCATATCTTTCGGCATGAAGGATGGCATTACCGCTGTAAGGACTTGTGGTATAAATTATTGATGGTGATCGTATGCGGGCTTCATTGGTTTAATCCGTGCGTTTATTATATGAGACGCCAGTCTTTTGAAGACTTGGAATTCGTCTGTGATGAAAAAACAACAAGTATGTTGAAAAAAGAAGAAAAGAAATCTTATTGTCATACGCTTTTGGATACCACGATCTCGGATCAGCGAGAACAACTGCTTTCTACTTGCTTCTGGGGAAGTAAAAGAATCTTGAAGCACCGGATAAATAATATATTCGACGAAACCAAGAAAAAAAGCGGAAAACTGCCATTGATTTTGATCTTGGGTGTGATGATTTTGCTTAGTATGACGATCTCTTGCGGATATCAAAGGAGCGGTGCAGAATACGATAATCTGGATTTAAGTTATATTGCCGATACTAAGAAGAGCAAGCTAAAAGACACGAATAAGAATATTTGCGTAATGCTGGAAAAAATCCAAAAAGAAGACGGCATTGCGGCTATGGAATTCTATATTCGGTCAGAAGGAACAGCAAGTTTGGGTGAAAATGCTTATTTTGAAATATGCAGATGTTATGTTGATGACGTTTTGATACATGAGAAGCGAATAGGGATGGAAGAGACGGAAAACCTAAAAGAATCTTTTGTGATGCTTCGTACAGAACATGCAGCGTTTGAAGATTTGGATGGAGTGCGGATGCGGATGGAATTTGAAAATCTCGTCTCAGACAGCGGGGCAGTATATGAAGGAGTATGGGATTTAAATTGGGCAATGAAGGTTTTAGAAGAAGCCGATACATATTATTTGAAGGAAAATGCATATGATGGGTTTACAGTGGATTTCGTCCGGGTCACACAAGATACACTGAGTGTCCATGTGACAAGTAAAACGGTATTGAGAAACATTAGCCAGGCGATGCTTTTGCTGGAGGTGGCGCAGGTTGAATATAAGAATGGCGCACACAGTAATTTAAAAGAAATCTCTTATGTATTATCCGAAAACGGGAAAGAAGTCGTTTTGTCCGGGATACTCAATAATCCTCAGCCAGATAAGAAATTATTATCAATCACATTAGCAAATGACAGAAAAAAGAATATTCTCCTGGAAGATTCGGCGAATTAAAAGAAGAATAGAAAATATGAAAGAAAGAAGGATGCTTATGAGAAAGAAAAACAATCGTCTTATGAAAATTGCCATTGGAATGAGTGTACTTGCAGTGTGCACGGTTCTTTTGGCGGCAGGACTTTTTATGGCAAAACGTATGGAGGAAGAACATGCGACACCACAGGAAGTGCTGAATGCATATTTTGCGCTCATTCCGGAAAAGAAATATGAAGAAATGTATGGATTTTTAAGTGCATCTGCCAAAGAGAATACTTCCAAAGAAGCGTTTATAGAACGCAATCAAAACATCTATGATGGAATCGAATGCAGTGAGATTAAGATCGAAATCTCGGAGGAAGATTCTGTTGTAGAGGAAGGTGCCAAAGAAGCAGAATTGGTTTACAAAACAACAATGCAGACTTTGGCAGGAGAAGCGTTGTTCGGCAATTCGGCAGTGCTGACACTCGATGAAGAAAAGGAGTATAAGATCGAATGGACTTCCAGGATGATTTTTCCGGACCTTGGGGAGACGGAAAAGGTAAAAATCCGTACAAAAGAGGCCAGACGAGGCAGTATTTTAGACCGTAATGGAAAGATTCTTGCGCAAAATGGCGCTGTATCGGAGGTAGGACTTGTGCCTGGCAAGATGCCGGAGGATCCGACACAGATGTTAAGCAAACTTGCATCCTTGCTTGATACGGAAGCGGAGAAAATTAATAAGGAATTGAGTGCGTCATGGGTAACAGATGAGACCTTTGTTCCATTGAAAAGAATATCAAGAGAGAATGAAGAATTAGAAAAAAAATTACTCGCTTGTGAAGGCGTGTTGATTCAGAATGTGGAAGACCGCGTGTATCCATACGGTGAGATGGCGGGACATATTACAGGGTATATTCAGTCTATCAGCGAGGAGCAATTAAAGGAGCTGGAGGCAGAAGGATATCATAGCGGAAGCAAGATTGGGAAAGCAGGCGCGGAAAAGATGTTTGAAGAAGCGCTGCGTCCGAAGGAGGGATATGAAATCTATATCGTGGATGAGTCCGGAGTTCAGGTGAATTCGATTGCTGCGAAAGAGGCGCAAGACGGGGAAGACGTAACATTGACGATTGATATTGCGCTGCAAAAGGAATTTTACCAGGCATTTAAAGATACGTCGGGCGCCAATGTTGCTATGGACCCATCCAGTGGAGAATTGCTGGCGCTGCTTAGTACGCCGTGTTACGACCCAAATGAATTTATCTGGGGATTATCTCAGACAAGATGGGATGAACTTAATAACGATCCGAAAATGCCTTTGACGAATAAGTATCTTGCATCTTGGGTTCCGGGTTCTACGTTCAAACCGATCACGGCGATGATCGGAATTGACAGCGGTAAATTAGATCCTCTGGAGAACAAAGGAAATGTAGGAAAGGCATGGCAAAAGGACGGAAGCTGGGGCTCGTATAAAGTAACTACGCTGACGGATTATGGAAGTGAAGTGAATTTGAAAAATGCGTTGATCTATTCGGATAATATCTATTTTGCAAGAACCGCACTTGATATAGGCGCAGATACATTTGAGCAGGCACTTGTAAAAATCGGATTCGGGGAAGAATGCGATTTTACACTCCCGATTCAGAATTCAACCTTTGCCGCGGAAGGCAAAATTACAAGCGAGATTCAGCTTGCGGATACCGGATATGGTCAGGGACAGCTTCTTGTGAATCCGATTTTCTTTGCATCCATATATTCTGCATTTACCAATGATGGCAATATGGTTCGTCCGGTGCTCTTGCTGGACGAAGAAAAGGGAGCTGTATATAAACAACAGGCGTTTTCTTCGCAGGCAGTAAAGACGGTGAAAGATGCGCTTTATGCGGTGATTGAAACACCTGACGGAACCGGTCATGCGGCATGGAGCAATGGAGTACGCCTTTACGGAAAGACAGGAACCGCCGAGACAAAAGCAAGTCAGGGGGATGCCGGCGCGACTGAATATGGATGGCTTGCCTGTGCGATTGAAGAAGGTGTGGAAAGACCGTTGGAAATCATTAGTATGGTACAGGATATTCAAAATGAGGAGCGTGGATTTATCAATAAAAATATCAAGAAAATTGTTCAATTTTACATACAGCAGCGGTAAAGTGATTGACAATGAGAAAGCAACTTTATATAATAAACGGGAATAAAAAAGTGAGAGGTGCTTTATGAGAGTAATTGCAGGAAGTGCAAAAAGCATCCGGCTGAAAACACCTGTAGGTTTGAGTACAAGACCAACGACAGACCGGATCAAAGAAACTCTTTTTAATATGATTTCTCCGTATTTGTGTGATTGCTGCTTCCTGGATTTGTTTAGCGGCAGCGGGGCAATCGGGATAGAAGCGTTGAGCCGCGGGGCAAGAAGTGCTGTTTTCGTAGAACAGAATGCAAATGCGATCTCGTGTATCTATGAGAATTTGAAAAATACCAGATTAGAAACATGGGCGAAGGTTATAAAAGGAGACGTATTTCATGCATTGAGGATGTTAGAAGGAAAATATGTATTTGACTGTATTTTCATGGACCCGCCCTATAATATGGAGTATGAAAAAAAAGTATTGAGGGCGCTTGCAGATTCCTCTTGCATTCATTCGGATACGATAATCATTATAGAAGCTTCTCTTGAGACGGACTTTTCTTATCTGGATGAGATTGGTTATGAGATTATAAAACAGAAGACGTATAAGACGAATGTGCATATATTTGTCTCATATAAAGGAGTGGGGTAAAATGATAAGGGCAGTATATCCGGGAAGTTTTGATCCGGTGACTTTTGGACATATAGATGTGATCAAACGAGCCAGCAGATTGGTAGATGAGCTGGTTGTCGGAGTGTTGCATAATAAAGCAAAAATTCCGTTGTTTTCTGTGGAAGAACGTGTTAAAATGTTAAATGAAGTATTTGAAAATCTGGCAAATGTGAAAGTAATTCCCTTTGAAGGGTTATTGGTTGATTTTGTAAAATCAGTGGAAGCACAGATGGTAATCAGAGGTTTGCGCGCGATTACGGACTTTGAATATGAATTACAGATGGCGCAGACGAACCATAAGTTGTCGCCGGATATAGAAACCGTTTTTTTGACAACAGGTCTTGAATATTCGTATTTAAGTTCAACGATGGTAAAAGAGGTTGCCGCTTTTGGAGGAGATATTACAAGATTTGTGCCTGAAGCAGTTGCTTGCAAAATACAAGGGAAAATGAAGATTAAAGGAGAGTGTAAATCATGAGCAGCCGTATTGAACAGATTATTGAAGAGATTGAGGAGTACATTGACAGTTGTAAATTCCAACCGTTATCTACAACCAAGATTATTGTAAATAAAGAACAGTTAGATGAGCTTTTACGTGAATTACGTATGAAGACCCCAGATGAGATTAAACGTTATCAGAAAATCATTGCAAATAAGGATGCAATTCTTGCTGATGCCCAGGCGAAAGCAGAAAGCATGATTGAAGAAGCACAGATACATACAAATGAACTTGTAAGTGAGCATGAAATTATGCAGCAGGCATATGCACAGGCAAACGAAATTGTTACTGCAGCTACAGAACAGGCACAGCAGATCCTTGACAATGCAACAAGTGATGCGAATGATATCCGTATGGGAGCGCTGCAGTATGCTGGCGATCTTCTTCAGAATGCAGAGACGATTATTGGTCACACACTTGATAGCTATACAACAAAATATGACAATCTGGTAAGTACTCTTCAGGATTGTTATGAAACTGTACGCAATAACCGTGCAGATTTGGAAGCTTCGAATGCTCCATCTGAGGATTACGATTCTGATCTGGCATCATTTGATCTGGAAGATGATTTGTAAAAATATCAAAATTATATAGGATCAAAAGATAAAATTTATATAACAATAAGCGATGAAACTGGTTATTCCTGTAGTAACCAGTTTTTCTGCGATATAGGGGAGCAGCGGAATGTCAGTTCCTTGCAGCATACAATCTGTCTGCGCCGCTGCACATAATCCTCCAAAAGAAGTACAAGCCATTAAAAGCGTATATTTCAGAGGGAATGCAAGATTGGAATTGCAAAGAAGAACGATTCCGTTGGTTACTTCCAAAGCCGGAAGAAATAGGTATTGCCAGAGGAAAGCGCCTGGGAATAATTCTTTTGCAAAAACCAGAAGAATAGAAAAAACCATAATGTAACCGCCAACCTTGGTGACAGCTTCGAAGCTGTCAATGATAGTTTCATCGATCAGGGAAAGACCTTTTAGTGCAGATGATTTTTCAGAAGGAACAAAAGTGCTTGCGTTCGATTCTTTATAAAAAAAACGAAAAATAAAGCTTGCACAAACTGGCGCTATAAGTAAGATGAAAAGAGAAGGAAGCATTAAGGCTTCTTTTTTTAAGTTCTGCAGTACAAGAAAGTTCATAATAAATGCCGGACTTGTATTGTTACAGAAAGAAAGCAGGTAACGGGCTTCTTTATTGGCGATCAAGCCATTGAATGCAAGATCAGAGACTGCTTTTGCACCCATAGGATAGCCGCATAAAAATCCTGTTGCTACAGGATATGTACCGGTTTTACTTACTTTAAAAAAACGAGATAACAATGGTCCAGTTAAGTTCGTAAGAAGAGAGACGGCGTTTGATTTTACTAAAATTCCGGATATAAATATGAATGGCAGCAAGGTAGGAAGTACAATCTGGAACCATAAAAGAAGTCCGCTGCTTGCACCTTCAAACACTTTGGATGGCTGAAAAAGCATGATCAAAAAAATACCTGCGATTGTAAGACGAAACGTAAAGTTTTTCAAAAAGTCACCTCCCTTTTAGGATAATCTAATTTATGGGAGATTTTGTTTTTTTATGCGTAGTCAATGCATATAGTGTTGGGAGAATAAAAAGACAGGGATTGCGTATGAGACAAAACAAATATCGAAGGTATCTGCTTTTGATTGGAATAGCAGCAATATGCAACAGTATTTTGATTGGGCAGATCAGGGAACGAAGCGCCCTTAACGAGTTAGATATGGCAGTTGTAAAGGAGGAAACTTTTCGTAATCATGTATTAAATGAAGAGATGATCATGTATATGCAAAAATCCGATGCACCGGAGAAAGCGGCGGGCATTTTTTTAGCAGAGAAGATCAGCGCTTTCTGCGGTTTGCGCAAACCGTATACAACGAAGAAAATCCAAAAGGCAGAACACAAATGGAGACAGAATCCGATGTTTGACGAATACATGGACGTCTGTGACAGCATTTGGCGCGATCTGAAATATTTTCCGGTTCCAAAGTCAGCGACAGATGATTCGCTTACCGTATCTTATGGGGATAGTTGGATGGGCGAGCGTACTTTTGGTGGAAAACGAGGTCATGAAGGAACCGACCTTATGGCAAATGAAAACATACCAGGGTTATATCCGATTATCAGTATGACCGATGGGGTAGTCGTAAACAAAGGATGGCTTCCAAAAGGCGGATGGAGAATTGGGATTCTTTCTCCAAGCGGAGGGTATTATTATTATGCTCATCTTAGTGATTATGCAGATATTGAAGAGGGCGATGAAATTAAAGCAGGCGAACTGCTTGGCTATATGGGAGACAGCGGTTACGGTGAAGAAGGAACGACCGGAATGTTCCCGGTACATTTACACGTGGGCATCTATATTTATCCGGATGGAAAGGAGATTAGTATCAATCCATACTGGATCATGCGTTATCTTGAAAAATTTAAATTAGAAGCTGCATATTCTTGATGGAGTATGATATACTGTTAAGTTGTGGAGGAAGAATAATGAATTTACCAGCAGAGTTTATAGAAAAAATGAAGGATTTACTGGGCGATGAATTCGATGATTACATCTCTTGTTATCAGGAACCAAGATGGTATGGTCTTCGTGTAAATACAGCGAAGATCAGTGTAGAAGAATTCGAAAAAATATGCCCGTTTGAGATAAAGAAAGTCCCTTGGATCGAAAATGGATTCTATTATGAGGGAGATAAGGTTCAGGCTGCAAAACATCCATATTATTTTGCCGGACTTTACTATCTGCAGGAACCAAGCGCTATGACACCTGCCAGCCGTCTTCCGGTATCAGCGGGGGATAAAGTATTGGATGTATGTGCTGCTCCCGGCGGAAAGGCAACGGAACTTGGAGCAAAGCTTGCAAGAGAAGGAGTGCTGGCTGCCAATGATATCAGTAATTCCAGGGCGAAAGGACTGCTTAAGAATATCGAAGTATTTGGGATTGGCAACGTACTTGTTTTGAGCGAGGAACCGGGGAAACTGGAGGATTATTTTACAGGATATTTTGATAAGATATTGATCGACGCGCCATGCTCCGGAGAAGGAATGTTTCGCAAGGATAAAAAAGTTGTAAAAGCATGGGAAGAACATGGACCGGAATTTTTTGCAAAGCTGCAAAAAAGTATTATTACACAGGCGGCAAGGATGTTAAAGCCTGGCGGACTTATGCTATATTCTACCTGTACATTTGATGTGAGAGAAAACGAAGAAACGATTGAATATTTACTGGATACCTATCCGGAATTCCAGATACTGCCGATGGAAGGCTACGAAGGATTTTGCAAGGGAAGATGGGACTTGAGCAAAAGTAAGAACGAGGACTTGAAAAAAACAATTCGTATCTTTCCACATAAGATGCATGGGGAAGGACATTATCTTGCGCTCTTGCAAAAGGGAGATCCATTGGAGGAGACGATTGAAAGCAAGACGTATTCCAACCCAAAGCAGGGTGTGAAAAAGATTCCGGAAGATTTGGAAGCATTTTTAAAATATACAACGTTGGACATAAAAAAAGAGCGGCTTGAAATCCACGGTGAGACGGTATATTACATGCCAAAGGCAATCCCGGATATTAAAGGATTGCGTTTCCTGCGCACAGGACTCTATCTTGGGGATTTAAAGAAGAACCGATTCGAGCCGAGTCAGGCACTTGCCATGTACTTAAAAAAAGAGGAATATAAATTTACGATAGATCTTCCGGTAACGGATGAACGTGTGATCCGTTATTTAAAGGGAGAGACGATTGAGGTGGACGACTTTGTAAGTGCCAAAGAAAAGGGATGGTATCTGCTTCTTGTCGACGGATATCCGCTTGGTTTTGGAAAGCTTTTACAGGGTACGTTAAAGAATAAATATCTTCCGGGCTGGAGATGGCAGTCATGATCCGTCTTGATAAATATCTGGCTGATTTAAGCATCGGAACCAGACAGGAAGTGAAAAAATATATCCGTCAGGGACGTGTCTGCATTGATGGAAATATTGTAAAGAAAGCAGATACAAAAGTTGATGAGCAGATACAAAAAGTATCTTTCGACGGGAAAGAATTAGGGTATGAAGCCTTTGTCTATTATATGCTGTATAAACCGGCAGGAGTAGTGTCGGCAACAGAAGACAAAAAAGAAACGACGGTCTTGGATCTGATCACGGATAAAAAGCGTAAAGATTTATTTCCGGTGGGAAGATTGGATAAGGATACCGAAGGGCTTTTACTGATTACGAATGATGGAGCGTTGGCGCACCGTTTGCTTTCTCCGAAAAAGCATGTAGATAAAGTCTATTATGCCAAAGTAGAAGGAGTCGTTACCGAGGAGGATGTAAGGCGTTTTGCCGAAGGACTTTCCATTGGTCAAGGAGAAGAGGCGAGTCCATCTAAGCTTGTAATCTTAAAATCCGGAGCAGTTTCGGAGATTGAGCTTACGATTCAGGAAGGAAAGTTTCATCAGGTAAAGAGGATGTTTGAAGCAGTCGGAAAGAACGTAATTTATCTAAAACGACTTTCGATGGGAGCATTGAAATTAGATGAAACGTTGGAAAAAGGTTCTTATCGCCTGCTTAGCAAAGAGGAGTTGGAGCAATTATGCTGACAGAGAAGAAGGCAGTAATTTTTGACATGGATGGCA
Source organism: uncultured Lachnospiraceae bacterium (assembly GCA_910585545.1). Lineage (GTDB taxonomy): Bacteria > Bacillota > Clostridia > Lachnospirales > Lachnospiraceae > An181. The sequence goes on along the minus strand of CAJUFN010000001.1, from coordinate 163,045 downwards.
CGCTCATAGATTCGATGTGGGTATGGCATTCGGTAGATGAAATTTATATGCAAAAGTACCATTTAATAGAGCCGGATGACTTTCATGAAGAGATGGAAGGGATGAGTTTTGCGGAAGTGGCAGATTATTTTTTGCGGGCATTTCCCAATCTGATGCTTACGACGGCAGAAATTATGGAAGAATGGCATCAGCTTGCCATGGATAAATACCGAAATGAAGTACAGTTAAAAGAAGGGGCTTTAGAATTCCTATTAAGCTTAAAAGAGCAAGGAATTTGCCTAGGCATTGCAACAAGCAATTCCAGGGAACTGGCGGAAGCAGTGCTGGATGCGCATGGTATCCGAACTCTTTTCGACTGCATTTTGACATCCGATGAAGCAAAGGCAGGGAAACCGGCGCCGGATGTTTACTTAAAGGTTGCAGAGAAGCTAAATGTACTGCCGGCACAATGTCTTGTCTTTGAAGATGTGCCAAAGGGTATTCTAGCAGGAAAGAATGCCGGCATGACTGTCTGTGCAGTCTATGATGCGGCGGCTGAATATCAGGAAGAGAAAAAGCGTGAACTTGCGGACTATTCTATCCGTGACTTTTTTGATATAAAAAATAAAACCTATGAGGTATTATAGATGAATCAGGGATTTTTACCGATTACAAAACAAGAGATGAAAGAAAGAGGATGGGAGCAGCTAGACTTTGTCTATGTATGCGGAGATGCATATGTAGATCATCCATCTTTCGGACATGCTATCATCACAAGAATATTAGAAGCGAATGGCTATAAGGTTGGAATTATCGCGCAGCCGGATTGGAAAGACAAAAAAAGTATTATGGAATTTGGCGAACCAAGACTTGGTTTTTTGGTTTCTGCCGGAAATATGGATTCCATGGTGAATCACTATTATGTCTCTAAAAAACGAAGAAAAACCGATGCTTTTACCCCAGGCGGGGTGATGGGAAAGCGGCCGGACTATGCGACGGTTGTATATTGCAACCTTATTCGCCAAGTATATAAAAAGACTCCGATTATCATAGGAGGAATCGAAGCCAGTCTTCGCAGACTAGCTCATTACGACTACTGGTCTGATCAATTAAAACGCTCGATACTTTTAGATTCGGGCGCGGATATTTTATCTTATGGCATGGGAGAGCGTTCCATCGTAGAGATTGCAGAAGCACTGGATTCCGGCATCGAGGTCAAGGATATTACTTATATTGACGGAACGGTTTGCAAAGTGAAAAATTTAGACAGTGTGTATGATGCCATAATACTGGAATCATTTGAGGAATTAAAACAGGATAAAAGGAACTATGCAAAGAGCTTTTACACACAGTACTGCAATACAGATCCGTTTCAGGCAAAGCGTCTTGTCGAGCCTTACCAGGAGCATCTGTATGTAGTGCAGAATCCGCCGGCGAAACCTCTTTCGCAATCCGAAATGGATCGTGTCTATAGTTATCCGTATATGCGGACTTATCATCCGTCTTATGAGGAAGCAGGCGGAGTCCCGGCAATTTCCGAAGTGAAATTCAGCCTGATCAGTAATCGCGGCTGTTTTGGGGCTTGTAGTTTTTGTGCATTGACGTTTCATCAGGGTAGGATCATTCAGACAAGAAGCCATGAATCACTGTTGGAGGAAGCTAAAAAGTTTATCTGGGAACCGGATTTTAAAGGTTATATCCATGATGTGGGAGGTCCTACAGCTAATTTCCGCGCTCCGGCCTGTGAAAAACAGCTGACGCAAGGAGCATGTAAACACAGGCAATGTCTGTTCCCATCTCCTTGTAAAAATATGAACGCGAGTCATAGAGACTATTTGAAATTATTACGAAAACTTCGGGAGCTGCCAAATGTAAAAAAGGTATTTATCCGCTCAGGTATCCGATTTGACTATCTGTTGGCAGATAAAGATGACAGCTTTTTTAAGGAGTTGTGTGAACATCATATAAGCGGGCAGCTAAAAGTTGCGCCCGAACATATCTCTGATGCGGTGCTTACACGTATGGGCAAACCAGAGAACAGCGTCTATCAAAGATTTTGCAAAAAATATAAAAAAATTAATGAAGGCTTAGGGAAAAAGCAGTATTTGGTACCATATCTGATGTCTTCACATCCGGGTTCTACGCTGAAAGAGGCGGTAGAGCTGGCAGAGTATTTAAGAGATCTTGGCTATATGCCGGAACAGGTGCAAGATTTTTATCCGACGCCATCCACGATTTCTACGTGTATGTATTATACCGGAGTGGATCCACGCGATATGAAGCCGGTATATGTGCCGGTAAACCCACATGAGAAAGCAATGCAGCGTGCGTTGATCCAGTACCGGAATCCGAAAAATTATGATCTAGTGTTGGAAGCATTAAAACTTGCGGATCGTATGGATTTGGTTGGTTATGACAAGCATTGTCTTATCCGGCCAAAGTATAAGGAAAATGGCGGTTATCCGAATCGATATTCAAAAAAAGAGACGGAGAAAATAAAGCCAAAGAAAAAGAAGACGATCCGTAACGTACATAAGAAAAAAAGATAGGGAAATAAAAAATAACGAGGAATCATGATGAATAGAAAAAAAGGAGAGGCTGGATATCTTTTATCCAGGAAAAGACAATTGATACTAAAGGCGGTGCTTGAATTCGGTATTGTTGCCGCGCTCTTGATCTTAGGGATCACACAGACAAAGACACGTGCAAACCTTTTGACGGTCGTGGCAATTTTAGGGTGTCTTCCTGCATCGAAAGTATTGGTACAGTTTATCAGTATCTTCCCATATAAATCGATAGAGAAGGAAAAACATACGGAAATCAGTGAGAAATCAGAATGCCTGTCAGTCGTGTATGATACGGTTGTCACCAGTCATGAAAAAATCCTTCCGATCGATTGTATGGTTGTATGCGGCAATATGATATGCGGTTACGCGCATGATCCAAAAACGGATCCGGAATATGCCGCAAAGCATATCAAGCAGATGCTTTCGCAAAATGGCTATACACAGATGACGGTAAAACTTTTTTCGGATTACGTGAAATTCATTACAAGAGTAGAAGGATTGAATAATATCCGAAGAGTAGAAAAGAAAGAGGCATCACCAGAAGAAGAACAAATTTGCAATCTGTTATTAAATATATCAATGTAGTCTGGCAGGAGAAGATATGCAGGAACTAAAAATTACAAAAAACGAGTCAGGACAGCGTATGGATAAAGTGGTATCCAAATATTTAAATCAGGCGCCTGCAAGCTTTATCTATAAAATGCTCCGGAAAAAGAATATCGTATTGAATGGAAAGAAGGCGTCCGGAAAAGAGAAGCTGATCTTAGATGATGTGATTCAGTTCTTTCTTGCAGATGAGACGATAGCGAAATTTTCCAATGTTAAGATTCAAAAAACAAAGCAGGTAACGTTGGATATTGTATATGAAGATGAAAACGTAGTTTTTATTAATAAGCCGGTAGGAATGCTGTCACAAAAAGCCAATCCTTCGGATGAATCAGTGAATGAATACCTGATTCAGTATTTATTAGCTTCCAATGCAATTACAGGAGAAGAGCTTCGCAGTTTCCGTCCTGCTGTCTGCAATCGTCTGGACAGAAATACCAGCGGGCTGATTCTTGCCGGAAAGACGATGGAAGGACTGCAAGGACTGAGTATGATGTTGAAGGATCGGACGATGAAAAAATATTATCGTTGTCTGGTAAAAGGGAATGTAAATAAAGACATGTATGTGGCAGGATGGCTCGTAAAAGATGAAAAGACGAATAAAGTAATCGTGCATAATGCAAAAGAGAGGATGTCAGAGGAAGAAAAGCGGATAGAAACTTCATACCATGTGATCTGGAATACCGATGAAGTCTCTTTTTTGGAAGTGCATCTGATTACCGGAAGAACACATCAGATTCGGGCACATCTTGCAAGCATAGGGCATCCTATTATCGGAGATCACAAATATGGAGAAGTTAAGATGAATACGGCGTACAAAGAACGATTTGGATTAAAATCACAGCTTTTACATGCGTATCGTATTCAGATGCCAAGGTTGGAGAAAGGATTGGAAAATCTTTCCCAAAAAGAGTTCTGTGCCAGGTTACCGAAGCAATTCCAGACAATTTGTGATAATGTGTGTAAAGCAGGGAAGGGATAGCGCGTATGGGAACCTGGAATTCAAGAGGGCTTCGAGGCTCTGCATTAGAAGATTTTATTAATCACACAAATGAGCGGTATTTAGAAAAAGGTCTTGCATTGATTCAAAAGATTCCAACGCCGATTACTCCTGTTCGGATCGATAAAGAGCACAGACATATCACCCTTGCTTATTTTGAGCAGAAAAGCACGGTGGATTATATTGGGGCGGTACAAGGGATTCCGATTTGTTTTGATGCGAAGGAATGCAGCAGCGATACATTTCCGCTGCAGAACATTCACGAACATCAGGTAGCATTTATGGAAGCATTCGAGAAACAGGAAGGAATTGCATTTTTAGTGATTTACTTTAGCATGCGTAATGAATTGTATTATATGCGTTTTGCTGAAATGAAGCAGTTCTGGGAGCGGAAAGAGTCAGGCGGACGAAAAAGCATCCGCTATGAAGAGTTGCATCCCGGGTATTTTATGACACTGCAAAATGGATATTTTGTTCCCTATCTGGAGGCGATTCAACGGGATTTGGAAGAAAGAGATTGAGCAGGAGAGAATAATCTCATTATTGTATTGACAAGGATATCTGCCTGTTATATAATTCAATGATGGTTTAATACATTAGCACGATAAAGCGCGAGCGATAGGTTGGAGGAGCAAATGAAAAATCAGATTATACATACTCCGGAAGGAGTCAGAGATATTTATAATGTAGAATGCAGAAAGAAACTGATCTTGCAGGAACGGCTGCATGATGTTCTGCATTTATATGGCTATCAGGATATACAGACGCCAAGCTTTGAATTTTTTGAGGTATTTCGAAAGGAAATCGGAACCATTGCGTCGAAGGAACTCTACAAATTCTTTGACCGTGAGGGCAATACAATGGCGCTTCGCCCGGATATTACACCTTCTATTGCCCGTGCAGCAGCAACTTTGTATGAAGGAGAGGAACTTCCTATACGGCTTTGTTATATTGGGAATACCTTTATCAATCATTCCAGTTATCAGGGACGTTTAAAGGAAACTACACAGCTTGGAGCCGAGTTGATCGGCGTGGACAGCGTAGATGCCGATGCAGAAATGCTTGCGATGGTGATTGATTGTTTAAAGAAAGCCGGCCTGGAAGATTTTCAGCTTACGATTGGGAATGTAGAATTTTTTGAAAGCCTGATTCAAGCGGGAGGATTTGAAGAGAAGATCGAAGAACAGGTACGTGATTTGATTAAAAACCGTAATTTTTTTGGCATAGATGAAGTGTTTGATCATATTGAGGTGTCGCAGAATGCAAAAGACGCATTTGCCATGCTGCCATCTTTGATCGGTACGGTGGAAATTTTAGAAGAAGCGAAAAAAATTGCGCCGGATGCAAAGGCTGCAAGAGGAATCCGACGGCTGGAACGCATTTATAAAGTATTAAGAGCATACGGTGTGGAAAAATATATTACGTTTGATCTTAGTATGTGCGGCACTTATGGATATTATACCGGGATTATTTTCAGAGCATATACATTTGGAACCGGAGATGCGATTGTAAAGGGCGGACGTTACGATCATCTGTTGGAAAAATTCGGAAAGGTTTCTCCTTCGATTGGATTTGCGATCGTGGCGGATGAGCTTATGAATGCCCTGAACAGACAGAAAATTGAGATTCCATGCGAATTCTCTAACTTTATGATTCTTTATGATGAAGAACGGCGGTTTGAGGCAATCAAGCTTGCGAGAAAATTCAGAAGAAACCAGAAAAATACGGAGCTGATTAAAAAAAATCCGCAAAAGGAGCTGGAAGAATACTATGAGCATGGCAGACAGAATCTTGCCGGGAGCATGATCTATCTTGGAAATGATGATAAATTTCTGATGATGGACTTGATTACAGGGGAAGAACTGATGCGCAGTGAAGATTAAAAGGAGATAGATCAATGAGGTATCTGACGTTTGCGCTCTGTAAAGGGCGGCTGGCAAAAAAAACGCTGGCACTTCTGGAAAGACTTGGAATTACCTGTGAGGAAATGAAGGATCCAAATTCCAGAAAACTGATTTTTGTAAACGAAGAATTAAAATTAAAATTTTTCCTTGCAAAAGGACCGGATGTACCAACCTATGTAGAATATGGAGCGGCAGACATCGGGGTTGTCGGGAAAGATATATTGGTGGAAGAGGGAAAAAAAGTACATGAAGTTCTGGATCTTGGATTTGGCGCCTGCAAGATGTGTGTATGCGGGCCAAAAGAAGCGAAAGAACTGCTTTTGCATCATGAATTGATCCGGGTAGCAACAAAATATCCGGCAATCGCAAAAGATTACTTTTATAATAAAAAGCATCAAACGGTAGAGATTATCAAATTAAACGGTTCGATTGAACTTGCTCCAATCGTAGGTCTTTCCGAAGTGATCGTAGATATCGTGGAAACGGGCTCAACCTTAAGAGAGAATGGGCTGGCTGTGTTGGAGGAAGTGTGTCCGCTGTCTGCAAGGATGGTAGTAAATCCGGTCAGCATGCGTATGGAAAACGACCGAATCAAAGAATTAGTGACTGGTCTTCGAGAAATTTTGAAGGAGGACGCAAGATGAGAATTCAGAAATTAGATAAAGACAGCAAAGCAAACCTTTTGGAAGATCTGTTAAGGAGAAGTCCGAACAACTACACGGAATATGAGGCCCGTGTGACTGCTATTTTGCAGGAAGTGAAAGAAAAGAAAGATGCGGCGATATTTGCTTATACGAAACAGTTTGATAAAGCGGATATTGATAAAGATACCATCCGTGTAACCGATGCAGAAATGGAGGAAGCATATCAAAGCGTAGATGCTTCTTTGTTGGAGATTATCCGAAAGGCGCTTAAAAATATCAGGGAATATCACGATAAACAAAAGCAGTACAGTTGGTTTGATTCAAAGCCGGATGGATCTATATTAGGACAGAAGATTACGCCGTTACAGCGTGTCGGCGTATATGTGCCAGGAGGAAAGGCAGTGTATCCGTCGTCCGTCCTTATGAATGTGATTCCGGCAAAGTGCGCCGGCGTAGATGAGATTATCATGGTAACCCCACCTGGAAAAGACGGGAAAGTAAATCCGAACACATTGGTAGCAGCCAAAGAAGCAGGAGTAGATGTCGTTTATAAGGTTGGCGGTGCACAGGCAATCGCAGCCTTAGCCTATGGAACACAGAGCATTCCAAAAGTAGATAAGATCGTAGGTCCTGGAAATATCTATGTAGCGCTTGCCAAAAAGGCGGTTTATGGACATGTGAGTATTGATTCTGTGGCAGGACCAAGTGAAATCTTAGTAATCGCAGACGAAACGGCAAACCCGCGTTATGTGGCGGCAGATTTGCTGTCGCAGGCAGAACATGATGAATTGGCCTCTGCTATTTTGGTAACGACCAGTGAGGAGTTGGCTTATAAAGTATCCGAAGAGGTGGATCAATTTGTAAAAGAATTGTCCAGAGGAGAAATCATTCAAAAGTCATTGGATAACTATGGATATATTCTGATAGCAGATACGTTAGATGAGGCGATCGAAACGGCAAATGAGATTGCATCCGAGCATTTGGAGATTCAGACAGCGAATCCATTTGAGGTGATGACAAAGATCAGGAACGCAGGAGCTATTTTCATTGGTGAATACAGCAGTGAGCCTCTGGGGGATTATTTTGCGGGACCAAACCATATTCTTCCGACAAATGGAACGGCAAAATTCTTTTCGCCGCTTTCGGTGGATGATTTTATCAAAAAGTCCAGTATCATCTCATATTCAAGAGAAGCGCTTAAAGCAGCGCATTTAGATATTGAGGCATTCGCAAAAGCGGAACAGCTTACTGCGCATGCGAATTCTATCCATGTCAGATTCGAGAATGAATAGGAGGCAGGTTATGGGAGAAAGAATTGCGGTTTGCAGCCGCCAGACAAAAGAAACAACGATTCAGATAAAATTAAATCTTGACGGAACCGGAAAGAGTGATATTCATACGGGAATCGGTTTTTTTGATCATATGCTTGCAGGGTTTGCAAAACATGGATTATTTGATCTTGAGGTTTCGGTAAAAGGAGATCTTGAAGTAGACTGTCATCATACGATTGAAGATACCGGTATCGTTATTGGTGAGGCAATAAAAAAAGCGCTGGGTGAGAAAGCCGGCATCAAACGTTATGGCTATTTTCTTCTGCCGATGGATGAAACGCTTGCCATGTGTGCAATCGATTTGTCCGGAAGGCCATATCTTGCATATCAGGCAGATTTCTTGGTGCCTTCTATCGGAGATATGGACACGGAGATGGTGAAAGAATTCTTTTATGCGGTTTCTTACAGCGCCATGATGAATCTGCACTTGAAGATTATGGAAAAAGGAAATCAGCATCATATGTGTGAAGCGCTGTTTAAGGCATTTGGAAAAGCGCTTGCCATGGCGGTGTCAGAAGAACCGCGAATGAAAGATGTCTGGTCTACAAAAGGAAGTTTATAAGAATAAATAAAGGAGATATTGTTATGGGTTACAGACGATTGATTCCATGTATTTTTGTGAAAGAACAAAAAGCAGTTGCATGGTTTGATAATTCGGAAGTGATAGAAGATGATGTACTTGCACTTGCGAAACGGTACAGCGAAAATGGTGCGGATGAGATTATCTGGTTTGATCTGTCAGAGTCGGAAGAAGAACATGAGGAAGCAATTGATCTGCTTCGTCATGTGTGTCGTGCAATACATATTCCGGTTTCTGCCGGAGGGCATATTGAACGTCTCGAAGACGTGAAAAAGATTCTGTATGCCGGAGCAAAAAGAGCGATTCTTAATTTGTCTAAGAATAACGCACCGAATATGATGAATGAGGCTTCCGGGCGTTTCGGAAATGATAAGATTGTTGTATCTTTAAATGATCTTGATGCGCTTTTTAAACATAGACGTCTTATTGAAAAGACTTGTGACGGCATATTGTTTATGCATCGACTGGATTTAAATTCCATTTCCAATATTACAAATCTTCCGGCGATTGTATTGACAGATACGATGGAAGACGAGGAGATTTTTAAAATCTTAAAAGCAGAGGGAATTCTTGGAGTATCCGGGCGTTATATCAGTCAACCGGATATGAGTTTTACAGATTTTAAAGAAAAATGTGCAAAAGAAGAGATTAAAATGATGCAGTTTGAATCGGCGATGGATTTTTCACAGTTCAAATTAAACAGTGACGGATTGCTTCCGGTTGTCGTGCAAGACTATAAGACTGCAGAAGTACTGATGCTTGCTTATATGAACAGACAAGCATTTGAACATACATTGAAAACCGGGCGTATGACTTATTTTAGCAGGAGCAGGCAGGAACTTTGGATCAAGGGAGACACTTCCGGGCATTATCAGTATGTAAAATCATTGATGATTGATTGTGATAAAGACACTTTGCTTGCGAAAGTAGACCAGATCGGAGCTGCTTGTCATACGGGGAATCCGACTTGCTTCTTTCAGACCGTGGCAGGAGCCGATTACAATGGAAAAAATCCTCTGCGGATTTTTGATACCGTATATGAAACAATCCTAGACCGAAAAAAGAATCCGAAAGAAGGTTCTTATACAAATTATCTTTTTGAGAAAGGGATTGATAAGATCCTGAAAAAATTGGGAGAGGAAGCGACTGAAATTGTTATTGCAGCCAAGAATCCGAATCCGGAAGAAATTAAATACGAAATGGCAGATTTCTTATATCATGCGATGGTCTTAATGGTAGAACGAGGCGTGAGTTGGGAAGATATCATCAATGAGCTTGCCGACCGCTAAATTCAAACGCGCATAAAATAAATGAGAGGGACATATATTCTAGTAAATATATGTTCCTTTTTGGTACATAAACGAAGCACAGGAGTGTGAGGATATGAATGATACAGAGCGGCGCAGGAAAGAACTTCTGGAACAGACAAGGATGAGATATTATGATAAGGGGATGCCTCCGGCGGTTCATCCAAGGTACCGGGCTTTTTACAAGGAATTGTATGAAGAGGATACAGAAGTTGGAAAAGGCGGGACATTTGGAATCCGTTCCTTTATCTGTATTCTTTGTTTTGCAGTTTTTGTGTTGGCAGACTATAAAGAAACAGAAATCTTAAACTGGAAACCATCCGCAATTATTAAGGAAATCAGTCAGCCCTTCGGAATGCAGAAAAAATTGGAGAATTTCATAAAATTTCCCCAATAAGCAAAAAAATTATTGGGTTTTATTGTTAAATATTCCCTAAAATGGTATAATATGTATCCTATATCGTTTAATATAAAAGGAAAGGAGAAGGTTGATGAAAAAGATGAAAAAACGAATAGCCCTTTGTATGACGATATGCATTGCTCTTGCAACTATCGCAGGAGCTGTTTCAGGGAATATGCACATGGTACATGCCGGAGACGGAATTGAACTGCAGGCGAGTGTAGAGGCGCGCTATAGTTCAAATCATATTCGTTGGAAGCCGATGGTTGAAGCAACTGGATACCGTGTTCTAAGAAGCGAGGAGGCATTAGAAATACAGGTAAAAACGGGTTACGATAGTGCGGCAATTACATGGAAACCAGTAAAGAATGCCGATGGTTACAGAGTATTTCGAAGTGCGAATGGCGAGACCACAGAGGTGACGGAAGAAAAACTGGATGGAACAACGGTCAGCTTCCAGGATAGAACAGTAAAAGATGCTGTTGTTTATTCTTATGTGGTAAAAGCATATACAGGAACAGAAGAAATTGCACAAAGCAAACCAGTAACCGATCATGTCAAAGTAGGTATGGATGCTTTGAAAACATATGCGGCTCTTGCAAAAGAATTTGAAGGTGAGGATCAGATTTTTAATGGAGAGCGTGGAGTAGATGTCAGTGAGAGCGCTGATTTGTTGCATAAAGTAAATACAGGATCTATTATTTTAAGATTTAAAGCAGATTCCTCCAATACGTTAGGCGTGTTGCTTGGAACAAAGGACGCAAGTATTAATCTGCCTGCAAATCTGGGTTATGGTTCAGACTGTACTTCGATGTTCTTAAAAAATAACAATGAAATGTTTCGATTTGTATATAAACACACACAAGCTGAGATAGGAGGACCATACTCTTTTAAGGATGGGGATTGGCATACGATCGTTTTAAGCTGTAATCCGGACGGTAAATACATGCGTGTTACTATAGACGGCGTAGAAAAGTGGAGTAATACAGTTGAAACGAACAAAGGAATGTTTGCAAAACAAAATATTCTGGATCAGGTAACGATTGGTGCACAGAAGAATCCGGATGGTACGATTGCCTATGGATTCAAAGGTGCAATTTCACAGGTTATTGTAACAGATGAGATTCTTTCGGACGAAGCGGCAATTGAGATATCCAGAAATGGTTATTCAGGAAAAGATAAACCGGGAATGAATATTTCTGAAATGTTCAATACTGCGTATGGCGATAATTCATGGGTTTTTACTGGCGGCAGTGCCGTCCAAGGAGGATATGCGCAGACACAAGGTATCCGTAATTATATCGGACAATTCGAAGAATATGTAAGATGGACAAACAGTGTTAATGAAAACGGACGTCAAAGATATACCATCAATACTGGAAAGTCAGGACGGACAATTTCCGATGTGGTATCAGCTTATGATAAGTTGGTAACGGCATTTGGTCCAAAGGCAGCCGTTTATATGATTGGAGAAGAAGATTACAGCCAGGGTGATGAAAATATTACACAGTTTAAAAAAGACTTAAAGGTCTTTATTGACAAATCGCTGGCCTTAAAAGAGAATAATGGCGGCTTTGCAGTAATTCAGAAACCATTTGCAGTAAAAAATGACAGCAGTAATGCTATGATCCGAAAATACTGTGGTGCAGTTGATGAGGTGGTAGGAGAATACCAGAACGAGCATGAAAAATATGATCGTATTGTTGTAGTTGATCATTTTACGAAGACAAATACGGAAGATTTCAAAACCAATAAACTGCAGGAAGACGGATCATTAAATGCAAGAGGACATTTTGAAGTTGGTAAGCAGTTTTCGGAAGCTACATTCGGATCAAGTAACGGATATCCGGGAAGTGGAGTAACCTTGAATCTGGAACAGGAAGAGCAGGCAGACAGTTATCTTAATGTACAGCCAAAGATAACATCAACAGACTCTTCCTTGCAAGTTACCATTTCTGATGAAGATAATACGGAATGGAAATATGAATTAAATATGGAAGAAACGATTGTTTCCGGAAATATTACAGGCAATACTTTTGAGATTCCGGGACTTGTGGAAGGTAAGGAATATGTCCTGAAAATTCAGTCTTCTGATGGAAAAAAACAATTGGTTACGATGAAAGGAATCATTGAAAATGGCCGTCATGCTGATCAAAATGTGCCAGTTCTTGATCGTAAACAGCAGGCAATTACGGATATGATGGATGAGAAGGAGTCTATGACATGGCTGTTTATGGGAGATTCCATTACGCATGGCGCTCTTTGGACATATGGATATGACGGTATCGCACAGACTTTTGAGAAATATCTAAGAGATCAGTTAGGACGTACGGAGGATGTTGTGGTGAATACAGCCGTATCAGGCGCTACCACGATAAGTACCTTAAATACGATTGAGCAAAGACTAAAAAAATATATGCCGGATGTTGTGTCCATTATGCTTGGAACCAATGATGCAGCAAATAATGCAGATGCAAGCACATACAAAGAAAAATTACAGACTATTATTGACAAGGTGAAAGAACTCAATCCGGATGCGGTGATTATTTTAAGAAGTCCGACATCAGTTTGGAATGCCGGAGTAAGAGAAACGAACATTGTCGCTTGTATCGAAGAAATGAAGGAGATTGCCAAGGAGAATGATCTTATCTACATTGATCAGTATACAAAAATACAGGAAGCGTTCACCAGTTATCCATGGCTGAAAGGAGCACAGTATTTATTTGGTAATAACATCCATCCTGGTGTGAACGGACATCTGATTATGACAAGACAATTCATTAAAGGATGTGGTCTTTGGACAGATGACAGCAAGATTACAAATTTATTTTATAAAATGCCAATTGTACAAGAAGCAACTGCGGTAGTACCGTCACTGCAAAGTGGTGCGAATCGAATTGGTGTGTCTGTTGCACAATTGAAAGAAGAAAGCGGTTTGCAGATTGGACAAGTTACTTTAAAGGCAACAACAAAAGACGATGCGCAAAGCTATGAAATCTCGATAAAAGATGGTGAGGAATATGCAATTTTAAAAGATATTCCGAGTGAGCGTACATATGAGGTGGAAGTAAGCGCATATTTGAAAAATGAAGCAAAGAAGGTCGTTTTTGCAAAACAGGAAATTGCCTTAAAGGAAGATTCCGAAGAGATGTTTGATATTTTGCTTAGCAATAAAAAGGCAAAAGATTTGTCTGTCAATGCTGTGATAGGAAACTTCTCTGTTAGTTCTATGGCACCGGAAGGAAGTTATGTATTTGAATTGTGTGAAGGGGAAGGAAGCAACCATAATACATTATTTGACATCGAGGAAGGTAAGCTGAAAATAAAAGGACAGCTTGAAGAAGGAAATATTTATCTGATTCGCATAAAAGCAGTATGCGGCAAAGTTTCAAAAGAAGAAAAATTTGAAATTTATGCGATTGGAAAAGGTTTGATATTTGAAAAAGAAAATCAGGAAATCAGTTCTGGCAGTCCGGTAGATATTACAACGGAAGCATACGCAGAAAAGCTGATGAATCTTGAGGAGGGAACCTTTATTATACAATATACCTCTACAAGCAATTACATTATTCAAAGTTTATTCAGTATTGCAAACGGCAGCATTAATAACAATAATCGCCACATGCATGTATATATCCGACCGGAAGGAACCTTAGGATGCGAAATCAGGAATGACAGTGCATTAAATTATCACGTTTTGGCTGCAAATGCGGTAAAGGCGGAGTATAAGGGATCTCCTGCGAAAAATACAATTGCATTGAAGGCAGATAAGGAGAATGGTCAGTATAAATTATTTGCAAATGGAAGTCTTGTGGCAACGGTAGATGCAGCGACGATTGGCGGATTTAAATTTGCTCAGGATATCACAGGTCTTGATACAGTGCAGATTGGAGCGACAAAACGAGGCGGAACAGCCGCATATCCATTTGGCGGAATGGTTCATCGTATAAGCGTCTATGAAACGGCGTTAAGTGACGAGGAATTGATTGAAGCTACAGCAGTGACAGAATTTCCAGAATTGCAGCAGATTTTCCATAAGAACGATGGAACGGGCGCTAATTATTACAGAATCCCTTCCCTTTTAACATTGAAAAGTGGTAACATGATCAGCGCGATTGACGCAAGATTTGGTGGAACACATGATTCACCAAATAATATTGATATTGCGGTTTCTAGAAGTGAAGATGGCGGAAAAGAATGGTCTGAACCATTCCTTGCATTCCATTATGATGATTTTGAAGATAATACGCTTGAGATTCCGCTTGGAACGCAGGTTCGTGTAAATCAGAGCGCTTCCTTTATTGATCCGGTTCTTTTACAGGATGAAGAGACAGAACGTGTCTTTTTGATTGCGGATGCGATGCCGGCTGGTTATGGCTCTCCACAGGCTGTAAGCGGAAGCGGTTATAAAGAAATTAACGGTCAGAAATATCTCAAACTCCAAAAAGCAGGAGAGACAGATTATAATTATACTGTTCGTGAGAATAATATTATCTATGATGACAGAACGAATGAAGCAACCGAATATTCATTGAATGCAAATTTTGAGATTCTGAAAAACAACGAATTACAAACTGTAAAACAAAAAGCATCCAGATATGATCCGACGGGAACAAGTGGTGCGTTGGTAGTTGATACCACGAACAAAGACGTTGCTATGAATATTATGTATGAGAATGCTACATTCAAGGTACTTCCGACTACATGGCTATATATGAAATACAGTGATGATGACGGAAAGACATGGTCAGATCCTGTTTTCCTAAACGGCATGGTAAAACCGGAAAATTCGAGGGTTCTTGTAGTGGGTCCGGGACGTGGCATTCAGATTAAAGACGGAAGTTATAAGGGACGTTTGATTATTCCGGTATATGATACATCCAAGTCGGGAATTATCTACAGTGATGATCACGGCATCACATGGACATATGCAGAAGGACCGAATACATCAGCAGCAGCAATGTCTGAGACGCAGATTGTGGAGATGCCGGATGGCTCTTTAAAAGTATATGCGCGGTCGAATAATTCTAAGATTGCATCTGCAGCAAGTATTGATGGCGGAGAAACATGGAGCGCGGCACAGTATGTGGAAGGCCTTACCCAGCCAGGTTGGGGCTCACAGTTATCTGTTATCCGTTACGATGGTCTCATAGACGGAAAGCCGGCAGTAATTATGTCTTCACCGGCAGGCGTAGGAAATTACAGAAGAGACGGAAGAGTTAAGATTGGGCTGATTACGGATACAAACGAAGGAGGTATTGCAAAGTATCAGGTAGAATGGAAGTATGATTATTCTGTAGACGGTCAAAATGTAGGATTTGCATATTCTTGTTTGACAGAGCTGCCAAACCATAATATTGGTCTGTTGTACGAAAAATATGACTCCTATAATCCGGCAGAATTGCATTCACAAGATATCATCAAATACGAAGAACTTACACTCTCTGACTTGATGGGAGCAAAAGCAGTCCGGGTAACTACCGCAGTATCTGGTAATGGCAGCGTATCTAAGAGCAATACCGTTATTGCCGGAACTAATATTACCGTTTTGGCAATACCGGATGAAGGCTATCGTTTGGCGGGCTGGATTAACGAAAGCGGCGATGTAGTGCATACTGAACTGACATACACATTTACAGCTGCAGACGACATAACTTTAACAGCAGTTTTTGAGAAAGATCCTGAAGAGACAGAAATAGGTAAAAAAGAGTTAGAAACACTTATTTTGGAGATCGAAAGAAAAGACTTGGATGAATATACTGAAGAAAGCGTCAATACTCTTTTGAAAACAGTTAAAGTTGGCCGCGAAGTGCTGGCAATGGAAGAATGCAGTCAGGGAATGATAGAGCTTACTCTGAACATGATTCGAGCTGCATTAAATGGGCTTACGAAAAAACCGTCTGAAATGAAGCCGGCGAATAAAACTGCTCTTCAAGAAGCAATTGCATTTGTAGAAGCAAAAGATCTTAGTATCTATACGGACAAGAGTGTAGAAATCTTGCGGAAAGCTTTGGATGCTGCTTATGCAGTTATCGAAGATGAAGAACTTGGCGAAGATGATCAGGCAATCGTTGATCGTGTGAAAGATACATTGATGGCAGCATTTGAGACGCTGGTATTAAAAGAGACGAAAAATGTTGATAAAGATGATTTGAAGAAATTGATTGATAAGTCTGTACAATTTGATTCTGCCAAAGATTTATACACAGAAGAAAGTTTTGCAAAATTTAAAACAGCATATGATGAAGCGATTCGTGTATACCATGATGAAAATGCAACACAGGAAGAGGTGGATGCATCAAGAGCTAATCTGGAAACAGGAAGACGTGAACTTCGTGAGAAGCCAAATAAAGATAAATTGGAAGAATTGTTAGGTAAAATAGCAAAAATGAATCTTGGTTTATATACTGAGGCTACTTCCCAGGCTGTGAAAGCAGCATATCAAGAGGCAATCACAGTATTTGAAGACGAAAATGCAACGCAGCTCGAAGTATCGCAGGCGATCGCGAAACTTCAGAATGCAGCAAAGGAACTTGAAAAAGCAGCAAAAAAACCTGAAAAGACAGTAAAAGAATCTGAAAAAGCAACTAGAGCAGTAAAAACAGGTGATGATACTACCAGAGTATTATGGTTGACATTAATATTCCTTGCAGTGTTGGAAAGCATGAAAACAGGCAGAGGTCTGCTGAATAAAGTATCCAAAAGATAAGTAAGACAAGGGAAGGTTTATTAATTTGTTTAATGAACTTTCCCTTTTAAGAATCTTATTTTTGTGATATACTAACCAAAAAGCAAAAAGGCTTTTGAAATCGTATGACGCTCATAAGGAAAGGGTAAGAATATGGATAAACAATGGACAAGTATTTTTCTTGAAGAAATTGAAGGCTTTAAAAATACAATGGATATGTTTGACAAAGGAGAACTTGATCGCAAGGCATATAAAGGTGTCTCCGGGGGGTTAGGAAGCTACGCACAAAGAGATCCTGCGAAGCATATGCTGCGTCTTCGTCTGCCTGGCGGGCGGCTGACGATAAACCGTTTGGAATTCCTTGCAAAGATCATAGAAAAAGAAAAGGTGAACAGGATAAAACTGACCACCTGCGAAACGATTCAGCTTCATGATCTGTTAGTCGAACAGGTACCGGATATCATGGAGAAGGCGATTGATTGCGGCATCTATACCAAGGGAGGCGGCGGTGATAATCCGAGAAATGTAATGGCAAGTCCGCTCTCAGGTGTTCAGCAAGGAGAATGTTTTGATGTAATGCCTTGGGTAGAGGCAGTAACCGGCTATCTTTTGTCAATCTGTCGGGATATTCATATGCCGCGCAAACTCAAAATTGCTTTTTGTAATGGAGTAGATGACTGTGTTCACAGCGCTTTTCGTGATATGGGATTTCTGGCAAATCCGGATGGTACATTTTCAGTACGCATTGCCGGAGGACTGGGAGCGGCGAAACCTTCTATGGGATTACTGGTGGAAGAGCATGCAAAGCCGCAAGACGTACTCTATTATGTCCGTGCTATGATTGAAGTGTTCTGCGCACATGGCAACTATGAAAATCGTGCCAAAGCACGTACTCGTTTTTTACAGGATACATTGGGATGTGATGGTCTCCGGGAAACGTTCCTGAAAGAGGTAGATGCACTTAAGAAAATAGGAGGCTTGGAGCTTTCCGCGCTTGAAAAGACGGAAGTTCAAAAGCAGTCAGATGGCGGGACAATAGAAGACTGTCGTGTAATCCCTCAAAAACAGCCTGGATTGTATGCGGTGAAGTATCATCCGATCGGCGGATTGCTGCCGATAGATAAACCACGTAAGCTTTATGAGTTATTAAAAGATATGGATGAAGCGGAGATTCGCATTGCTCCAGATGAGTCCTTATATATTATCAATCTTAATTCTGCCCAGGCAAAGAAAGTTCTGGAAGCTACCAATGACAGTGCCAGGACAGAATTCGAACACAGTGTTGCATGTATTGGTTCCACTACTTGTCAGCAGGGGGTTCGTGATAGCCAGGGAGTTCTTCAGGTGGTAGTAAAAGCCGTGCGTGAGGCAGGAATTAAAGATGGATTTTTGCCTAAAATTTGTATTTCAGGTTGTCCATCCAGTTGTTCTGCTCATCAGGCAGGCGCTATCGGTTTTCAAGGCGGTGTAAAACGCGTAGATAATACCCCTTGCCCTGCATTTAGAATGACGTTGGGAGGCAGCGACCATCTCGGTAAGGCACAGTTCGGTGAAGGTTCCGTTACTATATTGGAACAAGACATACCGGCTCTTTTCGTAGAATTGGGTAAGGCAGCACAAGATTGTGGACTACGTTGGGAAGAGTGGTCTAAGAGCCATTCTAAGGAACGGGATGCCATTATCGCAAAATATTCATAATAAAACATGATAGGGCAGCCGAAAAAAGCTGCCCGCTTTTTTGTAAAGGATGTATAAATAGAATGAAAAGAAAAAATATAGCACTTATTTTACTGGCAGTTATATTAACATTAACCACTTCCTGTGGTGTATCTTCGTCTGATAAATCCACATCAAAGGAAGAATCTCAGTCGACGGACACTGCAAATGAGCAGATTACTTTTACAGATGATTTGGATCAGGAATTTACAGTTGACAAGCCAAAACGGGTGGTTGCCATGATTGGCAGCTTTGCTGATATCTGGCTTTTAGCCGGTGGAGAGGATAGTCTGGTCGCTACTGCGAATGATGCATGGGAATCCTATGAATTAAACCTTGGAGAAGAAGTTGCTAATATTGGCTCCGGAATGAAACCGAGCGCGGAACTGGTACTGGAAGCGCAGCCAGACTTGATCTTGGCAAGTACGATTTCATCATCGAATCTGGATTTAAAAGAAACCTTTGATAAGGCGAAGATTCCTGCGGCTTATTTTAATGTCGCATCCTTTGAAGACTATCTTGAGCTATTGGAATTGTGTACAAAGCTTACCGGACAGGATAAGAACTATGAAACATACGGAACAAAGGTGAAAAACCAGATAGAAGACGCTATCGCCAAACAAAACAAAGACACGCCAAAAGTGTTGAATCTTCAGGTTTCCGGTAAAAGCTGTACGGTAAAAAACAGTGAAGATAATGTATTAGGTGAGATGTTAGCAGAATTGGGATGTAACAATATCGCGGACCAAAACGGCGCTTTGTTGGAGGACTTGAGTCTGGAAGCAATCATAAAAGCCGATCCGGATTATATATTTGCTGTTTATCACGGTACCGACACAGAAGGGGCACAGAAGAATCTGGAAAAGAACTTATTGTCCAATCCTGCCTGGAGTGAACTTAGAGCAGTAAAGGAAGATCATTTTTATATATTGGATCGCCGATTATATAATTTAAAACCCAATGCTTTATGGGGGGATGCATATGAAGAATTGTCAGATATTCTATATGGGGAAGAATAAACACCGTCTGGCAATGATTGGAGGACTGGCTATATTGACACTGATTGTTTCCATAGTCAGTCTCTTTTTGGGAGCTGCATCTTTATCGGCAACGGATGTGGTGTCTGTACTTTTTGGAAAAGGCGGAAATATTCAGAAGCAAATCGTACTTTATGCCAGGCTTCCACGGCTATGCGGATGCTTAATGGCAGGTTCTTCGTTAGCTGTCTCGGGAGTGATTATCCAGCGTGTGTTGAATAATCCTCTGGCGGCTCCTAATATTATAGGAGTCAATTCCGGCGCCGGATTGGCAACGGTTCTATGTTGTGCGCTTGCACCGGAAGCGTTCTATCTAACTCCGCTGGCAGCCTTTTTGGGAGCTTTAGCAGGTGTTATGCTGGTCTTATTTATTGCTGAACGGGCGGGGGCATCACGGATTACGATTGTACTGTCAGGTGCAGCGATGTCCAGCATATTCGGAGCTGGTATAGATGCTGTAATTACTTTTTTCCCCGATGCGCTGAACGGATATACGGATTTTCGTATCGGAGGGGTAAAGAATTTATCACTGGTCCGGCTGATGCCTGCATTTTGGCTGATTCTGATTGCCCTTCTCCTTGCATTTTCTTTGTCAAAAGAACTTGACCTGCTTCTTTTAGGACAAGAAACCGCACAGAGTCTGGGTCTGCCTGCCAAATTACTTAGGTTTATATTATTGCTGGCTGCTGCCGCTCTGGCAGGAGCAGCCGTAAGCTTTTCCGGATTGTTAGGCTTTGTAGGATTGTTGACGCCACATATCATGCGCCGTCTGTTCGGAGAAGACAGTTTCATGCTTCTTTTATCATCTGCGTTAGGAGGAGCTGCATTACTTACTTTCTGTGATCTGCTTTCACGGATTTTATTCGCGCCGTTTGAGCTTCCGCTTGGCATAGTCTTGTCTTTGGCGGGAGGACCATTCTTCATCTGGCTGCTTTTAAAACAACGCAGAGGAGGTGGCAACGTATGATTCAGATTGAGAATCTCTATGCGGGATATGTTGGCAAAACAGTATTAAAAGGAATCCATTTGGAATTTCGCCCAGGTGAATTGCTGGCAGTCTTAGGACCTAACGGGTGCGGCAAAAGTACTCTTTTGCGTACGGTCAACGGCCTTCTTCCAAAAACCAGCGGAGAAATACGAATAGATGATATTCCCATCGAGGATTTACGAATCAAAGAGATTGCCCGAAAGATGACGTATTTGCCACAAGTGAGAGCTGTGCCCAATATCACAGCTAGAAAACTAGTCCTTCACGGGCGTTTCCCGCATCTTGCTTATCCAAGGCGTTATCGCAGTGAGGACTATGAAATCGTTGATCAAGCGCTTTGCATGGTAGGAGCAGAAGAACTATCCGATTGTCCTTTAAATGAGCTTTCCGGTGGACAACAGCAGAAAATATATCTCGCGATGGCGTTAGCCCAGGATACCGCTACGATTTTTATGGACGAACCTACGACCTACCTTGATGTAGGCTGCCAGCTGGAAGTCATGGAGCTGGGGCGGCGTCTTGCAGATGAAGGAAAGTCCGTAGTGATGGTTCTCCATGAGTTATGCCTCGCTTTGCGATATGCTCATCGAATCGCATTGATTTCTAAAGGAGAGCTTTGTCAGATTGGAACACCACAAGAGTTGTATCACAGTCATATTTTGGAACAGGTGATGGGAGTATCCTTAGGATGTGTAGAAACGGAGCAGGGAATACGGTATTATTATAAGTAAATAAAAGGAAGGAACTATATGAGAAAACTTGCGTTAAATGATGAAATATTACTAAAAATAGAGAAGCCTGCAAGGTACATAGGCAATGAGGTCAATAGTGTGATGAAAGATCTTGAAAAGGTGGATATTCGGTTTGCCATGTGCTTTCCCGACGTCTATGAGATTGGTATGTCGCACCTGGGTATCCAGATTCTTTATGATATGTTTAATCGTCGGGAAGATGTCTGGTGTGAACGTGTCTATTCACCTTGGATCGATCTGGATAAGATTATGCGTGAAGAAAAGATTCCGCTTTTTGCATTAGAGTCGCAGGATCCGATTAAAGACTTTGATTTCTTAGGAATCACCATTCAGTATGAGATGTGTTATACGAACATTTTGCAGATACTTGATTTGAGTGGAATTCCGCTTTTTGCAGCGGACAGGACAAGTGAGGACCCTATTGTGATCGGCGGAGGTCCTTGTACCTATAATCCGGAACCACTTGCGGATTTCTTTGATATTTTTTACATTGGTGAAGGTGAGACTGTTTATGATCAGTTGCTCGATGCTTACAAGGAGAATAAAATCTTTGGAGGTTCCAGAACAGAATTTTTAGAAAAAGCCGCCCAGATCGAAGGGCTTTATGTGCCTGCTTTTTACGATGTCACTTACCATGAAGACGGAACAATCGCTTCTTTTTTGCCGAACAACGAACATGCAAAGCCGGTAATTCAAAAACAGATGGTAACTGATTTAAGTACGGCGATTTATCCTAAAAAACCGGTAGTTCCGTTCATTAAAGTTACACAAGATAGGGTTGTGTTGGAAATTATGCGTGGCTGCATCCGTGGGTGTCGTTTTTGTCAGGCTGGTATGCTGTATCGTCCAACGAGGGAACGTGACCTTGAGATGTTAAAGACCTATGCAAAGGAGATGCTGAAAAATACCGGGCATGAAGAAATTTCTTTAAGTTCTTTAAGCTCCAGTGATCATACTTATCTGAAAGAACTGGTGACATTCTTGATTGAGGAATTTAAAGAACAAGGAATTAATATTTCTCTGCCATCGCTTCGTATTGATTCCTTTTCACTGGATGTGATGAGTAAGGTACAGGATATCAAGCGCAGCAGCCTTACCTTTGCGCCGGAAGCCGGTTCTCAGAGAATGCGTGATGTCATCAATAAAGGATTGACGGAAGAAATGATTCTGGACGGGGCCGGTGAAGCATTTAAAGGTGGCTGGAATAAGGTGAAGCTTTATTTTATGCTTGGACTTCCAGGCGAGACAGAGGAAGACATGCGTGACATTGCAAGGCTTGCGGACAAGGTGGCAAGAAGATATTACGAGATTCCAAAGGAGCAGCGTAATGGGAAATGTCAGATTACTTCAAGCACCTCCTTCTTCATTCCAAAACCGTTCACCCCATTCCAGTGGGCAACCATGTGCAATCAGGAAGACTACATTGCGAAGGCATACATCGTAAATAACGAAATGAAAGAGCAGTTGAATCGTAAGAGTCTTCGCTATCATTGGCACGAAGCAGATGTGACGATATTGGAAGGAGTCTTCGCAAGAGGCGACCGTAAAGTATCAAAAGTACTTTTGGAAGCATACAGACTCGGATGTCTGTATGACTCCTGGACGGAAACTTTCTGCAATGAAAAATGGATGCAGGCGTTTGAAAATACAAAAGTTGACATAGGATTTTATAATTTGCGGGAACGCTCCATGGATGAAATATTCCCTTGGGATTTTATTGATATCGGAGTAACCAAAGAATTTTTGAAGAAAGAATGGGAACGTTCAAAAGAAGGAATCGTAACGCCAAATTGTCGGATGCAATGTGCCGGATGTGGTGTTGCCAAATACAAAGGAGGTGTCTGTGTTGAAAGTAAGAGTAAAATTTAAAAGATATGGAGTAATGCGTTTTATCGGACATCTGGATTTGATGCGGTATTTTCAAAAAGCAGTGCGGCGCGCAGAACTTCCGGCTGCCTACAGCCAGGGATTTAGTCCTCATATGATTATGTCTTTTGCAAATCCGCTTGGCGTAGGACTTACCAGTGACGGTGAATATTTTGATATGGAGCTTACGACAGCAGTTGCTTCTAAGGAAGCTGTGAAACGACTAAATGATACGATGGTAGAAGGCATGGAAGTGTTAAATGTAGTAGAGATTTCCGATGCGAAGAAAGATACCGGGATGGCGATTGTAGCAGCAGCGGCATATACCGTGAGAGATGTCAAAGGGATTTTGCCCAAACATTATCAGGATGAATTGAAAAGATTTTATGCACAAAAAGAAATCTGTATTCAGAAGAAAACAAAACGCAGTGAGCAAACGGTAGATATCAGACCTTTGATATATGAATTGGAGATGCAAGGAGATGCAATTTATATGAAAGTTTCTGCCGGAAGTGTACAGAATCTAAAACCGGAACTGGTGATGGAAGCATTCAATACATTTTTGGGTATAGATGTGGATACGTCTTTCTTTGCTTACCATAGATTAGATAATTTTGCCAAGGATGCAGATGGAAATCTTGTTCCATTGGATGCGCTTGGCTGGGAGATTAAGGAGACGGCATGATTCGAAAACTGATAATTACCGCTTTTGATAATTTTATTATAAATACGGTAATCGAAGATGGAAGGGCAGTAGAAATCCACTGTTACAAGGCGGATGATTTAAGTCAGATCAGAGTGGGAGATATCTACATAGGGAAGGTCAAGAAGATTGCTGCTAATATCAATGCCGCATTTATTGAAATCGCTCCAAGAGTGGAATGCTATTATTCTTTAGAAGAGAATCGTAATCCTCATTTTACGAACAAATACGGAAAAAAGCCGCTTTGCATCGGAGATGAGCTTTTGGTCCAGATAGAAAGAGAAGCTGTGAAGACAAAAGTACCAACCGTAACTTCAAATCTTAATTTTACCGGGAAATATATGGTACTCACAACAGAAAATAAACGTCTTGGCATTTCTTCTAAGTTAGGCAAAAAAAAGCAGGAACAGCTCAAGGCTTTGTTTGTGGATGAAAGTTTTGAAAATGGTGGTTTTATTGTAAGAACCAATGCCGGAAATGCAGAAAAAGAGACTATTATGCAGGAAAAGCAACGTTTAGAATCACAATGGCTGCATTTGCAAAAGATTGCGGATACCAGAAAAGTGTTCAGTCTTCTGAAAAGAAGTCCTTCTGAATTTTTATTGGATCTGCAAAATATTTATCAGGATGGATTGGAAGCGATTCTGGTAGAAGATCAGGCACTTTTTGAAGATGTGAAAACATATTTGAATGAGTATCAGCCCGAAGATGTGAAAAAGCTGATTCATTATCAGGATCATATGCTTCCTCTTCATAAATTGTATGCGATTGAAAATCTTTTAACAGAATGCCGTCACGAGAGAGTATGGATGAAATCAGGAGCCTATCTTGTTATCCAGCCTACGGAAGCGCTTACGGTAATTGATGTTAATTCCGGAAAATGTATCTTGAAAAAGCATACAGAAGATGCATTTTTAAAGATTAATATCGAAGCGGCTAAGGAAGCCGCCAGACAGATCCGGTTAAGAAATTTATCCGGAATCATTCTCATTGATTTTATTAATATGAAAGACGAAAAATCACTCGTTTCTCTGATTGAAGTGTTAAGAGGGGAGCTAAAAAAAGATCCGGTTACGACATCGTTTATCGATGTGACGAAGCTTCAGCTTGTGGAAATCACGAGAAAAAAAGTAAGAAAACCATTCCATGAAATATTTACAAAAGCATAAGGAAAGTTTATAATAAATAACCGGAAAACATTCGAAAAAAGAAAAATACTGATTACAGCTATATGATAATCATATAAGGAGGAGAACCAATGTTAAAAGTCGTAAAGTTCGGCGGCAGCTCGCTTGCAAGTGCAGAGCAGTTTAAGAAAGTCAAAAAAATTATTACAGCTGATGAAAGCAGAAGATATGTCGTTCCTTCTGCACCTGGAAAGAGATTTCCAAGTGACACAAAGATTACGGATATGCTGTACCAATGCTATAAAATGGCTATTTGTGAGAAGGATTTTACAAGCCAGTTAGAAAAGATCAAAAAAAGATATGATGAAATTATCGAAGGACTCGGATTGGAATTGTCACTGGAAGAAGAATTTGCTGTGATTCGTGATAATTTTGCAA
Source organism: uncultured Lachnospiraceae bacterium (assembly GCA_910585545.1). Classification (GTDB taxonomy): domain Bacteria; phylum Bacillota; class Clostridia; order Lachnospirales; family Lachnospiraceae; genus An181. The sequence continues at coordinate 137,412 of CAJUFN010000001.1, read as the reverse complement.
AAAAAGCGGGAAGAGATTATGCAGCCTCTCGCGGAGAATACTTAAATGGTATCGTGATTTCTGCCTACCTTGGATTTGAATTCGTAGATGCGGCAGATGTGATCTTCTTTGGAGAAAATGGTGTTCTTGATATGGAACGTACCAATGAGGCGTTAAAAGAACGTTTAAGTACCATGGATTGTGCAGTTGTTCCTGGATTCTATGGAAGGAATGCAGATGGAAAGATACAGACATTTTCCAGAGGCGGCTCTGATATTACCGGTTCTTTGGTTGCAAGAGCCGTGATGGCTGATATGTATGAAAACTGGACGGATGTATCCGGTTTTCTCATAGCGGATCCAAGAATCGTGGATAACCCGAAACCAATCGATGCGATTACTTATAAAGAACTCCGTGAGCTTTCCTATATGGGAGCTACTGTGCTTCACGAAGATGCAATCTTTCCGGTAAGAAAGGCTGGTATTCCGATCAACATTCGTAATACAAATGCCCCGGAAGATAAAGGAACGCTTATCGTAGAGAGCACATGCCGCAAATCAAAATATACAATTACCGGTATTGCAGGACATTGCGGATTTGCTTCGATCAATATTGAAAAGGCTATGATGAACAACGAAATCGGATTTGGACGAAAAGTGCTGGAAGTTTTTGAAAATAACAGTATTTCCTTCGAGCACATCCCATCCGGTATTGATACAATGACTATTTTTGTTCAACAGAAAGATTTTGAGGAGAAAGAACAGAAAGTATTGGCAGAACTGCATCGTGCAGTAGACCCGGATATGATTGAATTGGAAACAGATCTTGCGCTGATCGCTGTTGTAGGACGCGGTATGCGCGCCACAAGAGGAACGGCAGGAAGAATTTTCTCAGCGCTTGCACATGCCAATATCAATATCCGCATGATCGATCAGGGGTCTAGTGAGTTAAATATTATCATTGGAGTAAGAAGCAATGATTTTGAATCTGCAATCAAGGCCATTTATGACATTTTTGTTATAACGGAACTATAGGAAGGATTGTTATGAACATTTTGTTTTTTTTAAAACCGAAATCAGAAGTTGCTTATCTCTATGATGATTTTTCGGTACGTCAGGCATTGGAACGGATGGAATATCATCGTTATACGTCAATTCCTGTCATCAACCGCAAAGGAGAATATGTTGGAAGCATCACAGAAGGAGATCTTCTGTGGGGAATCAAGAATAAATGTAATCTGAATCTGAAAGGTGCAGAAGTAGTTCCGGTAAAAGAATTTGAAAGAAAAACAGATTACAAACCGGTTTCTGCCGACGCAGATATGGAAGATCTCATATTGCGTGCAATGGAGCAAAATTTTGTTCCTGTAACGGATGATTCGGGTAAATTCATTGGAATTATAACAAGACGTGATATTATCAGTTATTGTTATGAAAGATCGAAGGTGACACAATAATGTTTCGGGAGAAAGAAAAGTATTACGCAAAAATGGAGATAAGACCTTGGCAAATTGAAGATGCAGACTCCATCGCGTATCACGCAAACAATATGAATATTGCAGGGAATTTACGTGATATATTCCCACATCCGTATACGAAAGCGGATGCGGAATTTTATATTCGGATGTGCCTTGATGCCGATTCCAAAAAAGAGATGTACCGGACAATTTCCGTAGATGATTTGGCTGTGGGCAGCATTTCTCTTATCAGAGGGAATGACATTCACTGTATGGAAGCGGAACTTGGATATTTTTTATCAGAGGATTACTGGGATCTTGGCATCACGACAAAGGCAATTCCTCTTATTTGTAAAGAAGCATTCGAATCATGGGATATCGTTCGAATCTATGCAGAAGTATTTGCATTTAACATTCCTTCCAGAAGGGTATTAGAGCATAACGGATTTAGATTAGAAGGTACATTGCAAAACAGCATTTATAAAAATGGAGTATTACAGAATTCTTGTATTTATGCCTTGCTCAAAGAGGATTTTAGTATGAATTGTTCCAATTGATTTGAAAAATTTTCTATATCTAGTTGACTTTTCTAGCAGCAGCATGATACAATACTCAAGATGCCGCACAATGAGGTTATAAGTTCTTTCTAAAGACACCGTAATTGGCGAGTAATGATAATAGGAGGTGCCATATGTACGCAATTATAGCAACAGGTGGTAAACAGTACAAAGTAGCTGAAGGCGATATCATTAAAGTAGAAAAACTTGGTGTAGAAGCTGGAGAGACTTTTACATTTGACCAGGTTCTTGCAGTAAGTGATAACGAATTAAAAATCGGAACACCTACTGTTGCAGGAGCAACTGTAACAGCTTCTGTACTCGGTGACGGAAAAGCAAAAAAAGTTATCGTTTACAAGTATAAGAGAAAAACTGGATACCATAAGAAAAATGGTCACAGACAGCAGTATACAGCAGTTAAGATTGAAAAAATCAATGCTTAATATGGTAAGGTGACATGATTAAAGTATCCATATACAAGAATAACAAGAATGAATGCGTTGGTTTCAAAGCATATGATCATGCCGGAGCAGCAGATATCGGTCAGGATGTCATATGTGCAGCAGTTTCGATGCTGATAATCAATACAATGAATTCTATCGAACAGTTTACGGATGCAAAGACTTCGCAAGTATCAGATGATACGGAAGGGGTTATTGAGTACAAGCTGTTGAGCCGTCCTTCCAAAGAGACGGAGCTTTTATTAAATTCATTGATTCTTGGTTTACAGAGTTTAGAAGATGATGCAGAATATACAACGTATCTGGATTTAATATTTGAGGAGGTGTAAAACCATGATGAAATTAAACCTTCAATTTTTCGCTCATAAAAAAGGAGTTGGTTCTACAAAGAACGGTCGTGACTCTGAATCTAAAAGACTTGGTGCGAAAAGAGCTGACGGACAGTTTGTGAAAGCTGGAAACATCCTCTACAGACAGCGTGGAACAAAGATCCATCCAGGTGTGAATGTAGGACGTGGTGGTGATGATACATTATTTGCAATGGCAGATGGTATTGTTAGATTTGAAAGAAAAGGCAGAGACAAAAAGCAGGTTTCTATCTATCCAGTAGAACAGTAATATGAAAAATGACGGGCTTCAAATCATTTAGGTTTGAAGCCTGTTTTTGAATTCATAGGAAAGTACTTCCTAAATAATATAGAGACGAGGTGAAATCATGTTTGCAGACAGAGCAAAGATTTATATCTGTTCCGGAAAAGGCGGAGATGGTCATGTAAGTTTTCGAAGAGAATTGTATGTGGCAAACGGAGGTCCTGACGGCGGAGACGGAGGCCGTGGCGGAGATATCATTTTTGAAGTAGACGAAGGGTTAAATACACTTTATGATTATCGGCATAAACGGAAATTTGTTGCAAAAGATGGCGAACAGGGTGGTAAAAAACGCTGCCATGGTAAGAGCGCTGAGGATTTGATTTTGAAGGTGCCGGAAGGAACGGTCATAAAAGAAGCCGAATCCGGGAAAGTTATCGCAGATATGTCTGGGGATAATAAGCGCCAGATTATCTTAAAAGGTGGAAAAGGCGGTCTTGGCAATATGCATTTTGCAACTGCGACGATGCAGGTGCCAAAATATGCGCAGCCGGGGCAACCAGCTCAGGAATTGTGGGTAAACCTGGAATTAAAAGTAATCGCAGATGTTGGTCTTCTTGGTTTTCCAAATGTAGGAAAATCTACATTTTTATCCAGAGTAACTAATGCAAATCCGAAAATTGCGAATTACCATTTCACAACAATCAATCCAAATCTTGGAGTAGTAGATCTTCCGGATGGCGAAGGTTTTGTTATCGCAGATATTCCGGGACTGATTGAAGGAGCATCCGAAGGTGTCGGACTTGGACATGAATTTTTACGTCATATAGAACGTACAAGAATGATGATTCATGTGGTGGACGCCGCCGGATCCGAAGGACGAGATCCGATAGAAGATATTTATAAAATCAATGCCGAGCTTGCTGCTTACAATGAAGATTTGGCAAAACGTCCGCAAGTAATCGCGGCAAATAAAACGGATCTGATCTATGCAAATGATGAAGATCCTGTGGAAAAAATACGCGAGGAATTTGAACCGCAAGGTTATAAAGTATTTGCAATTTCCGGCGTGACAGGAGCTGGAGTCAAAGAGCTTTTATATTATGTTAATGAACAGTTAAAGACATTAGAGGTTAAAACGATTATTTTTGAGCAGGAGTATTTCCCGGAAGAAGAATTGATCCACGAGAATCTTCCGTATACTATAGAAATAGAAGAAGGCATGTATGTGGTAGAGGGCCCTAAGATTGAAAAGATGCTTGGCTATACCAATCTTGATTCCGAGAAAGGGTTCCAGTTCTTCCAGCGTTTCTTAAAAGACAGCGGTATCTTGGAAGAACTGGAAGAAAAAGGAATTGAAGAAGGCGACACCGTCCGCATGTATGGGCTTCAATTTGATTATTATAAATAATAAAGAGGAATGTAAAATGACAATCACATCAAAACAAAGAGCGTATTTAAAAGGATTAGCGATGACTATGGATCCGATCTTTCAGATTGGAAAGTCAAGTGTTACCCCGGAGTTAGTAGCTGCCATTGGTGAGGCTTTAAACGCACGTGAATTGATTAAAATCAATGTGCTTCAAAACTGTCTGGATGATCCAAGAGAAATGGCGCAGCTGCTCGCGGAGCGTACAAGGTCTGTTGTTGTCCAGGTCATTGGTAAGAAAATCGTATTGTATAAAGAAGGAAAAGACGATAAAAAGAAAATTGTATTGCCATAGGAGACAAAAACGTGAAGATAGGTATTATGGGTGGAACATTTAATCCGATTCATAACGCACATCTTGCATTGGCATACCAGGCATTAAAGGATTATAAACTAGATAAAATCTGGTTTTTACCAAATGGAAATCCTCCGCATAAGGAAAATCCCAGTCAGGATGTGACTACTGAGCAAAGAATTGAAATGATAAAGCTTGCGATTGCAGGAGAAGTACGTTTCGAGTTATGCTTATATGAGGCAAAGCGTGAAAAAGTTTCGTATTCTTATGAGACGATGGAGACATTTTGCAGCATGTATCCGCAAGATCAGTTTTTCTTTATCATAGGAGGAGATTCACTTACTGCTCTTGAAACATGGCGTAATCCATCGCGTTTACTGAAAACATGTACCATGCTTGCTGCCTGCAGAGACGAAGTAGATAATTTGCAAATACAAGAGGAGGCAAAACGTTTGAATGCCCTTTATTTTGCCGATATACGCCTTTTAAGGGCGCCTTCGATAAATGTTTCGTCTAGCGGTATTCGAAAGCTTTTAAGAGAAAATCAAAAGGTTACAGGACTTATTCCAGAATCTGTGTTACAATATATTAAAGCAGAACAATTATATCAAAGAGGCATCTGAAAATGAATGATATACAATTAGATGAGATTCGAAAGAAAGTAAAGAAACATTTGGATAAAAATCGTTACCGTCATACAATCAGTGTTATGCATTGTGCAGCGGCCCTAGCCATGCGTTATGATGCTGATATGAAAAAAGCAATGCTAGCCGGGCTTTTGCATGATTGTGCTAAATGTATTCCGGCAGAAGAAAAATTTGCACTTTGCAGGAAATACAAAATTCCTGTATCAAAGGTAGAAGAAGAAAATCCAAGTCTTCTGCATGCGAAAATCGGCGCAGTACTTGCAAAAGAAAAGTATCATATCACGGATAAAGAAATCTGTCACGCTATTGAAGTGCATACGACAGGGTGTCCGGCAATGTCGCTGCTTGATAAAATCATATATATCGCTGATTTCATCGAGCCCTATCGTTTTGAAGCGCCTAATTTACCGCAGCTTCGAAAACTGGCATTTACAGATATCGATTTGTGTTTAAGAAAAATGCTTCATGACTCTTTGGAATATCTATATTCTAAGAAAGCGCCAGTGGACCCTATGACGGAAAAAACATATTTATATTACAAATAGCAGAAACTTATTTTGAAAAATGGTAACAGCCGAACAGGAAAGGAGCAAAAAATGGAACAGTCAAAAGAAATGGCACGTATCGCATGTAAAGCTTTGGAAGAAAAAAAAGGCGAGGACATCTGTGTTATTGATATTGCAGATGTATCTGTACTTGCAGATTATTTTATCATTGCCAACGGAAGCAACAGTAATCAGGTAAATGCACTTGTGGATTCGGTAGAAGAGGAGCTTTCGAAAGCCGGATATGAAGCAAAACAAAGAGAAGGCTATGGCATGGGCAGTTGGGTACTTCTGGATTACAGTGATATCATTGTTCATGTCTTTGATAAAGAAAATCGTCTTTTCTATGATTTGGAAAGAATTTGGAAAGATGGAAAGCGTATCGAGGTTAAGGATTTGTAAAATTGTATAAAAATAGGGAAACATTATAAAACTTATGGCTTGCGCCAGATAAATGGCAAAGCATAACATTAAAAGGATGAATTGAAAAAGTGAATTACCCAAAATCAGAGTAAAAATACAAGTAAACGCTGTGGTTTTGGGTATTTTATTGCAAGCTAAGCGGAAGTCGAATTTTTGGTTGTTTTTTTGAGAGAGCTATTGACAAACTTTGGAAATAGGTATATACTCTTACTAGTTAGATAAAACTAACTTGGTCAGGTTGATAGTTAACATACCTAATCAATGGTGCAATATTTTGTAAAGGGTAAAGTGGAAGAGGGGTGAGATTTGTATGACATTGAAAAATGTTGTTGAAGGAAAAGAGTATATAATTCAACAGATTAAAACCGAGGATGAGGAACTGGATGCCTTTTTGTTTTCGCTTGGTTGTTATAGCGGCGAGGTTATTACAGTTGTTTCTCGTTTGAAAGGTGGATGCGTAGTATCCATCAAGGACGGAAGATATAACATTGACCATCAATTAGCCGAAGCGATTGTTGTCTAAAAAAACAGAACAGACTTAGGCTTATTTTTTTGATTAGAGGTTAGTCAAAACTAATTATAAATTGTGCAGTTTTAGATGCGAGATAGTATAAAAGGAGGAAAACATTATGAAAATTGCTTTGACAGGAAACCCTAATTCCGGCAAGACGACAATGTATAACGCACTTACCGGAAGAAACGAAAAAGTCGGTAACTGGGCGGGGGTTACTGTAGACAAAAAAGAACACCCGATTAAAAGAATCTATGCGGCCGAACAGCAGTTAACCGCAGTTGACTTGCCAGGTGCTTATTCCATGTCACCTTTCACCAGTGAGGAAAGCATTACCAGCTCCTATGTTAGAAATGAAAATCCGGATGTCATCATAAATATTGTGGACGCAACAAATTTGAGCCGTAGCCTGTTTTTCACTACACAGCTTTTGGAATTGGGGGTTCCTGTGGTGGTAGCTCTGAACAAGAAGGATTTGAACGAAAAAAGGGGGACAAAAATTGATGCAGCGGCATTGTCTGAAAAACTGGGTTGCCCAGTTATCAATACCATATCTACTTCTGGTGATGGATTAAAAGCAGTTGTTGAAGCTGCTGTTGCCTGCGCAGGAACAGTGCAAACTGCGCCATACATACAGGATCATATCGAGATTACCAATAAACAGGCTGTAGAAGCTGCCGACCGCAAGAGATTTGTGTTTGTCAACCAGCTTGTCAAAGCGGTGGAAAGCCGTAAGGTTTTCACAAAGGATAAGAATTTGGGTAATAAAATTGATTTGCTGCTTACCAACAAATGGCTAGGTATTCCAATTTTTGCTGTAGTCATGTTCTTTGTGTTCCAGATTTCGCAGGTTTGGGTGGGAACACCTATTGCGGATTGGATGGTAGGTTATCTGGAAAGTTTCCAAGGCTGGGTAGGTGGACTTTTGGAAAATGCAAATCCGCTGTTGTCTGCACTTCTGGTTGATGGTGTGATTGGAGGTGTTGTAGCGGTGATCGGTTTTTTGCCGTTGGTTATGGTAATGTACTTCCTAATTGCCTTGCTTGAGGACTGTGGCTATATGTCTCGTGTAGCCGCCTTGCTCGACCCGATTTTCAAGAAGGTCGGTCTTTCTGGCAAATCGGTCATTCCGTTTGTCATTACTATTGGCTGTGCCGTTCCCGGCATTATGGCAAGCCGTACCATTCGTAACGAGCGTGAGCGTAGAGCTACAGCTATGCTGTCCCCATTCATGCCTTGTGGTGCAAAAATCCCTGTTATTTCTTTGTTTGCCGGTGCTTTCTTTGAAGATGCGGGCTGGGTAAGCGTGCTTATGTATCTTTCTGGTATTGTTTTGATTTTTTTTGGTGCTTTGTTGGTAAATAAGATTGCTGGTTATAAGGCGAGGAAATCTTTTTTTATTATCGAACTGCCGGAGTATAAAGTACCATCCCTTTGGGGTGCGTTTAAGTCCATGTGCAGCCGGGGGTGGGCATATATCGTAAAAGCTGCGACCATTATTCTACTGTGCAATACAGCTGTCCAGATTATGCAAACCTTTACATGGAGTTTTGGGGTGGCCGAAACAGCAGATGCTTCTATTCTGGCTTCTATCGCTTCTCCTTTTGCCTATCTGCTTGTACCTATTGTGGGTGTTTTTAGTTGGCAGCTTGCAGCGGCAGCCGTAACAGGCTTTATAGCAAAGGAAAATGTGGTTGGCACACTTGCGGTTTGCTTTGTTGGTTTGGAAAACCTGATTGATACGGAAGAACTTGCGCTGATGGAAGGTGCAGGTGCAGAGGTAGCCGGGATTATGGCAATTACAAAGGTAGCGGCTCTGGCTTACTTGATGTTTAATCTTTACACGCCGCCTTGCTTTGCAGCTATCGGTGCAATGAATGCTGAGATGAAAAGCGCAAAATGGGTTTGGGGAGGTATTGGTCTCCAACTTGGCGTAGGCTTTACAGTGGCCTATTTCATTTATACCATTGGTACACTGATGACTGCCCCAAGTTCTTTGAACATTGGCGCTGCTCTTGCAGGTCTGGTTACGGTTCTTGCTATAACTGTCGTTGTTGCGATGTTGATCAGAAACGCAAAGAAAAAACTGAAAAACGACTATTCCTTGAGTGGAGCAGCGCAGAAAGATTATGCAGTGAGTAAATAAAAACACGTATTCACTTTTGTAAATAGGTATGTTTACAGACATAGAAAAACCCGGCGTGATTTCTACCACGTCGGGTTTCTGAAAAAATTTTCCTTATGGAACTTTCGTCTAATAGATAGTTCCCCTTTTGACGTTTCAGATCATGGAAGTTACCGCATAAATCGAAATACACCGATAACTTTTCCAAGAATCTCCACTTGCTCCACGATAATCGGAGCCATAAAATCATTCTCAGGCTGAAGACGATAAACGCCTTCTTCTTTATAAAATGTCTTTACTGTTGCACCGTCTTCTACCAATGCAACCACCATATCTCCATTTTGTGCAGTACAGTCTTTTTCGACGAGTACGTAATCACCATTTAAAATACCTGCATTGATCATACTTTCGCCTTTTACTTCTAACATAAAAGTATCCTTGTTCGGCATAAAATCAACCGGGATAGGGAAGTAGTCTTGAATATTTTCCTGTGCAAGGAGCGGCTCACCGGCTGCGACATATCCTATAATCGGAACCTGTACCATCTCCCGGCGTGTAAGGTTAAATGTGTCATCAATAATCTCGATGGCACGCGGCTTTGTAGGGTCACGACGGATATATCCGTTTTTTTCCAAAGTTTCCAGATGAGAATGTACGGAAGATGTAGACTTAAGATTCACTGCTTCACAAATCTCGCGGACTGCCGGCGGATAACCGCGCGAAAGAATCTGTTCTTTTATATATTCCAAAATCTCTAATTGTTTTTTGCTGATCTTTCCCTGAGACATATAAATTCCTCCAAATGTAATAATATCTGTGTTTTTTATAGTGTAACATATCCAAAAAGAAAAAGCAAACAAATGTTTAGAAAATATGTTCGTATTTTTGGCGAAAAGTATTGACAAACATTTGTTCGCGTACTATACTATTCAACAAGACAGAACAAATGTTCACGAAATGAAAGAGTATTATGTTGCTGCAGATACAAGGGGGAATGAAGTATGAGTAAGCATCGAGACTATGTTATCCAGAAAAGAAAAAGGGAAGCCAAACAGAAAAAACGTATTGGAGCAGTTTTAGGATTTTTTATGATAAGTATTGCAAGTATTGGATTTGGAGCGGTGTTTGCAAGTGCACATGGAACGAGTAAAGAAGAACCTGTATCATATAAATATTACAAAAGCATTGAGATTAAAGATGGCGATACTTTATGGAGTATCGCGAAGGAATACATGACATCTGATTATGAATCGATTGAAGATTATATAGATGAGCTTAGAGAATTAAATCAGTTAGGCAATGATCACATATTGATTTCGGGAAAACATTTGAATGTAGTTTATTATAATGATACGTTTCAATAGTTAGAGTTGTGCCTTGTTTTTTCTCTGTACAATAACTTAAATAGGTGCTATAGTAATGGGGAGATAGTATTCGAACAGAAACTGTACCATATATTTTTCATTTTTAAGCCATGAGGATTGTATCAATTTGAACGAGACCTCAGCCATGCAGATTTTCATGATTGTCACTTCCCGGAAAGGAGTGATCGATATGAGAGCAGGATTTATCGGAGCGGGGAAAGTAGGATTTTCCCTTGGAAAATACCTGAAGGAAAACGGCGTAGAGATTACAGGTTACTTCAGCAAATCACCGGAATCAGCAGCAGATTTTACTAACACAAAACTATATAAGAGTATAGAGAATATCTTAAGTGACAGTGATACCCTGTTTATTACTGTGCCTGATGGCCAAATAAGCAAAGTATGGGATTATATGAAGAATCTGGATATTAAAAATAAAAATATTTGTCATTGCAGCGGTTCGATTTCATCGACCGCTTTTTTTATCTTATAGGAAATACCTTGTCATGTTAAAGCGTAAAAGCCTTTCCTATAAGACAACCCCCTCATGAGTGAGGGGATGGGGAGTTGAAGTGGGCTTGTCCACTTTGTTCTGGTGAAAACCTTGGTGCAAATGTCTATTCGGTACATCCCCTGTATGCAATAAGTGATAAGTGCGAATCATGGAAACACTTGAATAAGGTAATTGAGTATTGCACAGGAAAAAATATTTAGACAGAGACTATTTGAAGATGACGGAGGCAATTAAAAATGAAAAACACAGTATCCACTTTTAAAGAACAGAAAGTTAAGGGCGATAAGATTACAATGCTGACAGCTTATGACTATTCGATAGCTAAATTGATGGATCAGTCAGGTATTAACGGTATTCTCGTTGGAGATTCTCTTGGTATGGTTATGCTCGGATACAAAGATACTTTGCCGGTAACAATGGAAGATATGATTCACCATATAAGAGCAGTTACAAGAGGTGTCAAAGATGCCTTAGTAGTTGGAGATATGCCGTTTATGTCATATCAAGTTTCAGTTGAAGAGGCCGTGTATAACGCAGGAAGACTCATGAAAGAAGGAAGATGTCAAGCAGTAAAGCTAGAAGGTGGAGCCTCTGTTTGTCCACAGATTAAAGCTATTACAGCTGCTTCAATTCCTGTTATGGCACATATTGGACTTACACCTCAGTCAGTGAACGCTTTTGGAGGCTTTAAAGTCCAGGGAAAAAGTAAAGAGGGAGCAAAGAAACTCATTGAAGAGGCAAAAGCTATTGAAGAAGCAGGAGCATTTGCGGTTGTTTTGGAGTGCGTACCTGCAAAATTAGCAGAAATTATTTCTGAAAGCATTAATATTCCTACAATAGGAATAGGCGCAGGAGTTGGCTGCAATGGACAGATTCTCGTTTATCAGGACATGCTTGGAATGTTCTCTGACTTTACACCTAAATTCGTAAAACAATTCGCAAAGGTAGGACATGTAATGAAGGAAGCCTTTGCTGCATATATAGAAGAAACTAAACAGGGAAGCTTTCCAGCACCTGAACACACATTTAAAATTTCAGAAGATGTAATTAACAAGTTATATTAGGAGATAGAACGATGAAAATAGTAAAAACCGTAGATGAAGTTAGAGCTATAGTCAAAGAATGGAAGAAAGAAGGTCTTACAGTAGGTCTTGTTCCTACTATGGGATTTTTGCACGAAGGACATAAGAGTTTAATTACAAGGGCTGTTTCAGAAAATGATAGAGTCGTTGTCAGTGATTTTGTAAATCCAACTCAATTTGGAGTAGGGGAAGATTTGGAAAGCTATCCGAGGGATTTGGAAAGGGATGCTATACTATGTGAGGAGGCAGGTGCTAATTTAATATTTAATCCTGAGCCAGAAAATATGTATTTTGACGATTTTTCAACATATGTAAACATGGAAAGTCTTTCAGCGGAGCTTTGTGGAAAATCACGACCAATACATTTCAGGGGTGTATGCACAGTAGTATCGAAACTTTTTAATATTGTAAATCCCGACAGAGCTTACTTTGGTCAAAAGGATGCACAGCAGCTTGCGATTATAAAAAGAATGGTTAGAGATTTGAACTTTGATATCGAAATTGTGGGCTGCCCTATAGTTAGAGAAGAGGATGGTCTTGCAAAGAGTTCAAGAAATACATATCTAAGCAAAGATGAGAGAAAGGCGGCACTAATTTTAAGCAAAGCAGTTAAGCTCGGAGAAAATATGGCAAAAGCAGGAGAAAAAGATGCAGATAAAATTGTATCAGAAATGATTAAGCTTATTGAAACTGAGCCTATGGCGAAAATAGATTATGTCCAGGCTGTAGATGCTGTTTCAGTTAAACCGGTCAAGGAGATAACAGCACCTGTACTAGTTGCTATGGCAGTTTATATCGGCAAAACTAGATTGATTGACAACTTTATTTACGAAGGTTAAACGGGGGTTAAATATGATATTTGAAATGTTAAAGGGGAAGATACACAGAGCTACAGTAGTTCAAGCAGAACTTGATTATGTGGGAAGCATCACTGTAGACGAAGACTTACTTGACAGTGCCGGAATTTTGGAGTATGAAAAGGTAAGTATCGTAGATATAAATAATGGGAACAGATTTGAGACATACACAATTGCAGGAGAAAGAGGCAGCGGAATGATATGTCTCAATGGAGCTGCTGCAAGATGTGTTCAGACAGGTGATAAGATAATCATAATGTGCTATGCACAGATGACCCCAGAAGAGGTAAAGGAAAATCCGCCTAAAGTAGTATTTGTAGATGAAGATAACAAAATATCAAGAGTCACCAGATACGAAAAACATGGTAAACTAGAAGATATGTAATTTGCAAATCAGTTGGTTTTAGAAAAGATACCAGGCTAACCGGTATCTTTTCTTTGGAAAATCAATCTATACGACAAATGCTGATTTTTCCAAAAGATGTAGACATAGAATTCAAGCTATGGTATGATATTACTCAAATAAAACTTAAAATGGAGGTTTGTTTTCTATGAGTTCTTCGAATACATATACATCAAAACCTAAAACATACCATGAGCAATCTTATATTGATAATACGCTGTTATTACGCGAAGTTCTTCAGACAATGCCAGGTTTTACCAGAGATTATTTTCGGGCGATAGAGCCAACTACATCTGCACGAACAAGAATTTCTTATGCATATGATATCCGTGTCTTTTTTCGGTTTTTAATCGAACATCATCCTAGATTTCAGAGTTATCAGATGGCTGATTTTAAAATTCAGGATTTAGAGCTTGTAGAACCCATGGATTTGGAGGAATATCAAGATTATCTGAAAGTATATCAAAGTGAGGATAAGCAGATTACAAATGGTGAAAAAGGATTGTCGCGTAAGATGTCAGCACTTCGAAGTTTATATAAATATTTTTATAAACGGCAGTTAATCACGAAGAATCCAACGTTGCTTGTAGAAATGCCAAAGCTTCATGAAAAGGCAATCATCAGGCTAGATGCGGATGAGGTTTCTATGCTTTTGGATTATGTGGAGTCTTGTGGAGAACAGTTGACCGGTCAGCGCAAATTATATTATGAAAAGACAAAATTACGTGATCTGGCAATTCTTACATTGCTTCTTGGCACAGGAATTCGTGTATCAGAATGTGTGGGCTTAGATATTCAAGACGTAGATTTTAAAAATAATAGTATTCGGGTCATTCGAAAAGGCGGCAACGAAATGATTGTCTATTTTGGTACAGAAGTCCAGCAAACGCTAGAAAGATATCTTGTGACAGAACGTAAGCTCTGCACCCCTCTTCCAGGACACGAAACAGCGCTGTTTTTATCAATACAAAAACGCCGCATAGGAATACAGGCAGTGGAAAATATGGTCAAAAAATATGCACGGCAGATTACGCCAAATAAAAAGATTACCCCGCATAAGTTACGAAGCACTTATGGAACTTCTTTATATAAAGAAACAGGAGATATTTATCTGGTTGCAGATGTGTTAGGTCATAAAGATGTAAATACGACAAAGAAACATTATGCTGCGATTGACGAAGACAGGCGTCGTTCTGCAGCTAATGCCGTAAAATTAAGGGAGCCATAGAGAGCTCCCTTAACCTTGGTTTTCTTTTTTTAGTTGTTTCCCATTGAAGTAAAAATAATTGGTTTTTCCTTTTCCATAGACACTTTAAGGAGGCTGCAGGTTCCATTTTTTTCTACGGTAAGCAGTTCTGGATCTAAATGTGCATCCTCATTAAGTGAAATCATCCATTTCGCTTCATTCTCTTCATCACACAATACGAGTGCAAGGGTTCCATATTGAACGCAGTTTTCAAAATCGAATTCTTCTTTTACTCCATCAATGTTTACGATAATCTTCTCTTTGGTTACTTCTAATTGGTTATTCTTTTTGCCATTACTTGCAAGCCATTCTACCGATAAAGAATTGATCATATTCGAATAGGTTATACCATCTCCCCGATCTCCAAACGTAGCTGCATATTGCCAGATATCGCCGTCTTTAGAAATACCGGTTACCGCACATACATCGTTGCTAACCCACTGGCAATGTAACTTTTCTTTTGAGGTAAAAGGAATTACTTCTTTTTCTTTTCCAAACAACGTATAAAAATCACGATAATATCTAATTTTGCCGCTGTTGGAATCTGTCTTAAAAATTGCAGCATAATTTTTATCTGGTGAAACTGTTCTTATAAGACTCTCCTGCGCTTTTGTATGCATATATCCATAACCAATCAGACCAACTGCACCAACAAGCATAATACAACTAATCACGATCACAAAGATCCTTTTCATATTTCTTCCGCCAAATAAAAGAATTGACATATGAATCAGGCACAGTGCAACGGCACATCCCGAAAAAAACAGCATGTCCGAAGAATAAATTAATCCTTTTGACTTTCCAAACGTTATATACAATACTTGTACCGCCACTAACGCAATCGCTCCTAAAATTGCCAGGCAACCTAAAAATAAAGAAAATAAACTGCCTTCTGATGTTTCATTTTTTTCCATTCCCATAAGATACTCTCCGCTTCCTATTTTTACATATTTTACTCTCATATAAGAGTACCACAATTTGCAAGGCTTTGTCAAAAAGTCTGTGCTTTTTCTTTAAAATCTGTTACAATAATTCGTGGAAAAAAGAAAGGATTTTAAAATTTATGAAATTACAACAACTCTTAAGCTATACTCGTAAGGCAGTAGATGAATATCAGATGATTGAAGAAGGAGACCATATTGCAGTCGGTATCTCTGGAGGGAAAGACAGTCTTACACTACTCTACGCGCTTCACGGCCTTAGACGCTTTTATCCAAAGAGTTTTAAGCTTAGTGCAATTACGGTTGACCTAGGTTATGAAAAATTCGATACAGAGCCAATAAAAGCGTTATGCGAAGAATTAGAAGTTCCATATACGATCGTAAAAACAGATATTGCTCATATTTTGTTTGAAGAACGTAAAGAGACAAATCCTTGTTCGTTATGTGCAAAGATGCGAAAAGGGGCTTTGAATGACGCGATTAAAACTTTAGCATGTAATAAAGTTGCCTATGGTCATCACAAAGATGATATAATCGAAACCATGTTGTTATCCATGATTTTCGAAGGACGTTTTCATTCTTTTTCACCAAAGACATATCTTGATCGTACAAAGCTTACCGTAATACGTCCTTTAATGTTTGTAAATGAGGCGGATGTCATTGGATTTGAGAATAAATACAATCTTCCGGTATCCAAAAGCCGTTGTCCGATTGATGGTTTTACAAAACGAGAATATGCAAAAAATTTAGTCAAGCAATTGAATCTGGAAAATCCAGGTGCGAAAGAACGGATGTTTACTGCTATTTTAAATGGCAATATTCAAGGATGGCCAGAACGGACATCACATACACGAAAATAAAAGTCCAAAAAAATTTCCCGAAAGAATAAACTTCCGGGAAATTTTTTAATCTTCTGTACTATATAAAAAAATCAGCATAAAAAATCAGATTTTAGAATCTTTAGTAGATTCTTTTAGTTCTACATATTGTCTGATAGCTTCTGCTGTTCCGTCAATACCAAGTTTGGAACTGCAAAGACATAAATCATAACCGGCTGCATCACCCCAGCGCTTATTGGTATAATAATTATAATAGCTGGCGCGTTTTTTATCTGCTTTAAGAATCATATCTTTTGCCTTGGCATCAGTGAGTTCATAGATACGTGCAATCCTTCTGATTCTTGCATTTATATCAGCATGGATGAATACACTTACGTGATTTGGATAATGCTCTAACGCATAATCTGCACATCTTCCGACTAAAATACAAGGTCCTTCATCAGCAATCTTTTTTATCGCATCAAATTGTGCCAGAAATACTTTGTGATTAATCGGCATATCCGTATAGCTGCTGGAAGCATAACCTAAAGAATACGTATCCATTACCAAGGAATATAAAAAGCTGTTTGTAGGCTTTTCATCATGTGTTTCAAATAATTCCTGGCAAATACCGCTTTCTTTTGCAGCTCGATCAAGCATTTCTTTGTCATATAGTTTTACGTCAAGCCAAGAAGCAAGTTTCTTTCCGATCTCCCGGCCTGCACTGCCAAATTGTCTTCCTATTGTAATAATCGTGTTGTTCTCTGCCATAATATTCACGCTCCTTTGCATATAAAATATTATATAACAATCTTACAATTTCAACAATAGTTTTTGAAAATAATTTGGTAAAGGTGCATTAAATTCTATATATTCTTTGGTTTTCGGATGTATGATCCCAAGCGTCATTGCATGTAACGTCTGACCTTCCAGCTGTTTTATAGGACATTTTGCCGGTCCGTATACATCATCCCCAAGTAAGGGATGATGTATGCTAGCCATATGTACACGAATCTGATGGGTACGTCCAGTCTCCAATTCGCAGGTGATGTATGTGTAATTTGAAAAACGCTGGAGTACCTTATAATGAGTCACAGCTTCTTTTCCATTCTTCGGATTGATACACATTTTTTTTCGGTCTTGCGGATGGCGACCGATGGGACCTTCAATTGTTCCGCTGTCTTCTTTCAAAATACCATGAACAATTGCATGGTAAACCCGCTTCATCGAATGTACTTTAAACTGTTCTGCCAAAAACTGATGGGCAATATCATTCTTACATACCAAGAGAGACCCTGTCGTGTCTTTATCAATACGATGTACGATACCAGGGCGCAGCACGCCATTAATGCCGGATAAAGAATCTTTACAATGATATAAAAGCGCATTCACTAAAGTACCGCTGTAATGTCCTGCAGAAGGATGTACTACCATGCCCTTAGGCTTGTTTACAATTAGAATATCTTCATCTTCATAAAGAATATCTAAAACAATTTCTTCCGGAAGTATATCGGGTTCTTTTGCATCCGGAATAACAACAAGAATTTCATCTTCCTCTTCTAACCTGTAATTAGCTTTTACAGTATGTTGGTTCACAAACACTTGATTTTCTTTGATCAATTTTTGTATATAAGAACGTGAAAGATCAGGAAGCTCCTGGCTTAAATATTTGTCGATACGCTCTCCACTCTCAAGTTCAATGATAAAACATTCTTTTCTCATATATTATATCTTCCGTTTCCATGAAAAGATCAAAAAATCTTCTTCCTTATAATAAAACATTAACAATATAAATCCAAGAAACGCAGCAACTGTTACATAAATATCGGCTACGTTAAACACTGGAAAGTCAATGAGTGAAAAATAAAAAAAGTCTACCACATATCCAAGGCGAATACGATCGATCATATTGCCAATAGCGCCTGCAACAACAAAAATGATACAAAGCTCAATCGGAAAGTAGTGACGTTGACCAGCAATTCTTCGATAACAAAAGAACAAGAAACCAAGCAGGAAAATTGTCATGATCAGGAAAAAAAACTGTCTGCCCTGCATCATGCCAAAAGCTGCTCCTCTATTTTCCAAATAAGTAAGTTCAAATATACCATCCAGCAAAATGAACGGAGACTGATCTTTCAAATAAACAGCAGCAAGATACTTGGTGAACTGATCCAGAAGAATGGCAGCTATTAAAGTAATGATGCCTGCCATATATGTTTTTATAAGTTTCATATGTTCATATATCCTTTTTAGTTTATATATATTTGTGGAGCTCTATATAACAGCGGTCTTTTTTGGTACGGCTAAGCTGTCCGATATAAGTAAATCTTCCGAAGCCCCGTACGGAAATCAAATCCCGCTCTTTTATCTGGTAGCCATTAGAAGTAATCATCTTTCCATTCACAAATACCTTTCCGGCTTCAATAAGCGGAACCATTTTGCTTCTTGAAGAGGAAAAAGCAAGCGCCAATAAAGCATCCAACCTGACGGACGCAATACTGCCTTTTACTACCTCATAAGACGGTGTATAGGAAAATGTCTGTATATCTGTTGCTCTTGCCAAAACAGGAGTATGCTTGACTTTTGTAAGATTTTCAATAATATATGCAGCAATTTTTTTCTGAGCAAAGAGGACGGTCTCTTCTTTACCGACAAGAATATCTCCAAGTACCGGACGTATAATTCCAAGATTTAAAAGTGCCCCCAGATAATCTCTATGGCTTAAAGTCTCCGAAAATTTTTGAGAGAGCGGAGAAATTCGTATGGTAGAAATCGGATATTCATACTCATAACAAAGAGCATCAGGTAGAAATGCAACCATCTGACGCTCTGAGAATTCATAACCACCAAATAGTTCATATCTTAAGTGCAGCTCTTTCTTTGGTATGCTATGTAAAATATGCTGTTCGTTCAAATTAAGAAAATCCGAAAATGTTACAATCCCCCGCTGATATGCAGTTCTTGAAAGCTCAATAAGCCTTTTTTGTAATAACACTTCATCTTTTTGCATAATTTATATCCTAATCTGCTTGTACCTTTTATTAATATCTGTTTTTGATAGAAGGCACATCAAAAGAAGAATTCAAAAGATCCTGAAGATCTCCGGAAATATCTACATTTCTTGGTGTTACGAGGAAAATATAATTTGAAATTTTCTGCAAATTACCATCAATGGCAAACGTTGCACCAGAAGTAAAATCAATGATTCTCTGTGCAATGTCTAAATCGATGCCCTCCAGATTTAAAATTACAGTACGATTGCTAAGCAAAGTTTCTGTAATCTCTCTGGAATCATCTACAGCAGTAGGTTTGATTACACAAACCTCCATACCAGTTGCTTTTTTTACTGGCTGACGCATAAAAGTCACCTTGTTATCCATACGTGCTGCCGGTTTTGAATTACGCGTATTGTTTACAGGAGAATCTTCATAGTCTTCCTCATAAGTCTTTTCTTTTTTAAAGAGATTCTTTCTGGCTGGTCTTTCTTCGTAGTCTTCTTCTAATTCATCATCATCAAAGAACTCATCATCATCATAATCTTCTTCATCGTTCAATTTCATGATATCAAGAAACTTGTCTAATACACCCATTATTTACACTCCTATCTTATGTTCTAATTATATACTCTTATACACTCTTTCACCAAAGATTCCGGTACCTACTCTAACATGAGTTGCCCCTTCTTCTATGGCTACTTCATAATCATTTGTCATTCCCATCGAGAGAACGCTCATATAAACATTATCAATGTTTTTCTTCGCAATGTCAACAGATAATTTATGTAAATTTGCAAAATGTACTCTGTTTTCTTCTGGATTTTCCACAAATGGGGCTATTGTCATGAGTCCCTGAACACATATATTTTTATAATTTGCAAAAGATTCTGCCGTTCTTATTACCTCTTCCGGCATCAAACCATATTTTGTTTCTTCTCTTGCAATATTTACTTCTAAAAGTACATTGACCGTTATCTGGCGTTTGGCTGCTTCTGCCTCAATCATATCTGCCAGACGCAAAGAATCTACCGAATGAATCAAGGCAGCTTTGTCAATTATGTATTTTACTTTGTTGCGCTGCAGATGTCCAATCATATGCCAGTTGATATCCGGCGGCAGCACACTGTACTTGTCCATTAATTCCTGAACCTTATTTTCACCGAATTGACATATTCCAAGATCATATACTTCTTTTAGCATCCAAACTGGTTTTGTCTTGCTGACTGCAATTAACGTAACATCTTTTCGGTCTCTTCCGGCCCTTTGACAGGCGCGGCAGATATTCTCTTCCACAACATTTAATTTCTCTTTTAACGACATACCAATATTCTCCTTATTGTACGACTACATCATTTTCTTTAAGTTTACTGCCTTCTAATGCGATATGGTCATAATTGGACAGACTATAACTGTTTCCTGTCTTTACAATGTAATATTCATCGCTTTCACTTAAAATCTCTATCTGTTTAAAAATAGCATAGCCCTTATTGATATTATAGACGCCTTCTAAGCTTCGCATCGTACTGAGCCGGAATGTCTCATTTGACTCTGGTTTAACGAGAACCATATTCTCTTCAAATACATTCGGATCTAAATAGACAATACCGTTTTCAATGTCTTCATAATAGATTTCGGCGTGCTTAAATTCTGTGATTGTTTCTCCGTCGCGTTCGGAACGGACTAAAACCCCATTGCGGCTGCTATTGCCTCCGGCAGTCACATATTCTTTGGGAGCAATAAAAAAATCTTTTTTTACTTTCGATGATTTTGGAATTTTCAATCCGGTTTTGTTCTCCAAGATCAATTCAATATCCAGATAGCGTTCAGATGCATAACGCACCAATGAATTACTAAACTCAATCGTACCGATATAAAAATCATTTTTCTTTTCAATGGTAAGACTTCCCCAAACAGTCTCTCCATCCTTCAAAAAACGTACCTGTATATTTGTAAAGTCTCGCTCCTTTTCAGCCTGTTTTGCCAAAATACTCTCAGCTGTACCAGGATTTAAGTTTATGACAACATACCAGGTCTCATCCGTAATGATCTTATAAGCCGGCTCTCCAACGACAGCTTCTTTGTTATTACCAAACTCTTGTTTTTTATAATTTGTCTTATCGAAATCCTGTTCTGTGATGGTGTCTGCCGTTCTGCTTTCATATCCATCGATATAATACTCTATAATTCCATCATCCGGTGCCTGATACAAGCTTAATCCGGTAATTTTTCCTTCGTTCACCAGTTGTGTTACTAAGGCCGTTTTATCTTCATTTGCAGCATTCTGAATAACAGAAGCTATTTGTTCATTCATTTGATAGACAGAATCAAAGTCTTCTTCTTTAAAGTTCTCACTGAAGTTTTGAATATTAACCAAGATCGTATTATATTCATCATTAGAAAGACTGTTTTTCTGCTCCTCTGAAGTATTTGTTTCTCCTAGCTCTATCGGTTCAATTTTCTCAGGGGAAACGGAATATACATTATTGCCGATACCCACTTTGCTTCGGGCAGTAGTATAATAATTAATATAACCGCTTCCTTCGGAATTTACGATAAGCTCCTTTCTCAGGGCAATGCCTGTATAAGCATTGTCTTTAAAAATAGAACCTTCCCGCACTTCGTAAGAAGTAACTCGTGACGTAGTCAAATACATTAAAATTGCCACAAGCAAATAGATAAAAATCGCACCAAAAAGGATCACTCCTATGTTAATCGGATATTTCTTACGAAATAACCGAATGTTTCCAATATCCTGTTTATTTTCAAGCAATGTTAAGCCTCCTAAGACAGCAATTTTAATGCTGCACCATCTAAATAATCAAAATGTTTTCCTTGAAAGGAATTTGTGAATTCCATCTGTTCTAATAATTCATCCTGTAACTTCCACCAGCTGGTATTCCAATTAGAAAATACAGCATCTTTCTTTGGAATCCTGCTAAACAAACGTTCCACCACAATATCAGGGGATAAATATTCCAAGAATAACTGTACACGCTGCAAGTATTCTTCCTTGGAACACATTGCTATTGTACCATTTTCATAGCGTTCACACAACAATGTGTTTTTTGAAATATATAGAGAATGCAATTTGACGGCAGTTATGTTTAATGCGGAAAGAATTTTAGCGGTTTCAATCACATCTCTTCTGTCATCCCCTGGCAGATTTAAAATCACATGCGTACAGATTTCAAATCCATAACTGTGAATCTTTAGAACCGCATCTATAAATTCAGCGAGTCCATGTCCTCGTTCAATATCTTCCAGTGTATGATAATTCGCAGTCTGGAGTCCAAGTTCAACTGTAATCTGTAAATCGTAGGTTTTGCTGATTTTCTTTAATATTTCTAAATATTCTTTTTTGATACAATCTGGTCTGGTAGAAACGGCAATCTCTACAATATCATCCACGACAGCTGCTTCTTCAAGATATTGACAAAATTTCTGTGGATGCAGAAATGTATTCGTATAGTTTTGGAAATAAGCAATGAATTTAGTGGCTTTGTATTTTTTCTGAATATGCGTTTTTGTCTTTTCTAATTGCTCTTTTACCGATACCGATGAGGGCATCGCTTCAAAACCAGTTCCTGCTTCAGCACAAAAGGCACATCCCTTTTTGCCATTCAGACGATTCGGGCAGGTAACTGGAAGATTAACGGGAAGTTTATATACTTTTCCATGATATTTTTCATGTAAAAAATCGGAATATTTGTTATATAATTTCATTTTTTCACCTGATTATGTATAAATTTATTTTGAATGTATATAATAACCGTATCTAAAAAAGGAGGCTATGGTTATGAAATGGTTTGATAATATCGCATTGACACTTGTCATTGTAGGCGCTGTCAATTGGTTTCTAGTTGGTATTTTCCGTTTTGATCTTGTTGCATTTATCTTTGGGAATCTTACATGGATATCCCGGATTGTCTATATGATAGTCGGTCTTTGTGGATTGTATCTTATCAGTCTTTATGGAAGAATGCAGTCGATGAACGCATAACAAAACAATTCTTTAATACCGCAAAAAAGAAAGGGCCTCTTATGTGAGATGTCCCTTCCTTACATAGCATGAACAAATTATTGTGGTATGGAAGCCATTAATGCAGTCATGTCCTGATATAAAACCGTCTTATCGGGAGCGCCCATAACAATTGAAATGAAAGGTTTTTTGCTGTCATTTTGATTGTAAAGAATAAGGCAGCGTCCGGCTTGATCTGTTGTTCCGGTTTTCCCTCCAACGACTGTTACATGCTCAGGCATCGGCACATCCTCAGATAGATATGCATTGGAAGTTTTCCATGTGTCAGAACGAACAGAACCATCTGCCTGCATAATATCCGCTTGATAAGATGGCGTGTTTATAATCTCCACAAATGTTTCATTCTTCAAACATTGGTTAAACATGAGATACAAATCATATGCAGTTGTATAGTGTTCTTCATGATGAAGACCATGTGGATTCATAAAATGTGAATTTGTAGCGCCAAGTTTCCAAGCTTCTTCATTCATCATATCTACAAAAGCATCGATACTGCCTCCTATATGTTCTGCGATCGCAACAGCACTGTCATTGCCTGAACGCAGCATAAGGCCATAAAGCAAATCTTTAAGCGTCAGCGTATCACCAACTTTTAAATTGCATACAGAAGATCCTTCTTCTAAATCTAAAGCTTTTTCGCTTACAATTACTTTATCATCCAGATTTCCATAATTAAGCGCCACATAAGCAGTGAGAATCTTTGTTGTACTTGCCGGAGCAAGATGCTCATGAATGCGTGTGGAATACAGCACATCTTTCTTTTCCAGATCAAACAATGCCGCAGCATGAAGTCCTTCATCGACTTTACAGTCTTCTCTTAGAACATCTTCTGATGCCACACACAATGATTCTGAAAAAAGTGCTCCTTCATATAAAGAAGCATCATAAACAGAAGTCTCATATTCCGCAATCATGTCTTTTTCTGCGTTCTTTTTGTCTGTACAGCCACTTACGCAAAGAAAAACAGATGCGAAAAGAACTCCTGTTTTTAATACTTTTCTGATATATGTTTTATTTATAGATCTCACGCCAGTCTAAATCTCCTCTGTCTATTGCATGAATGATCAACTCTGCGGTAGCAACATTGGTTGCCATCGGTATATTATGAACATCGCAAAGACGTACAACATCATTTACATTTGGTTCATTTGGTTTTGGATTATCCGGATCACGCAGAAAAATCAATGCATCAATATCATTTTCTGCAATCTGCGCTCCTAATTGCTGCATGCCGCCAAGGGGCCCGGCAAGATATTTGTGAACAGGCAGATTCGTAACCTCTTCAATCAGTCTTCCTGTAGTTCCTGTGGCATACAAGGAATGCTTGCTTAAGATTCCCCTGTAAGCAATACAAAAATTCTGTATCAACGTCTTTTTTGCATCATGTGCGATCAATCCAATGTTCATGCTATCATCTCCTTATCATATTTATTAGGCTGCAACCCTACGTTTAGTACAAATCCAATTCCCATGTACATACAAACAATGGAGGTCAGACCCGAACTTACGAATGGCAAAGACAAACCGGTGTTCGGAAAAATTCCTGTCGCCACACTGATATTGATAAAGGTTTGAATTCCTATCAGTGAGGCTACACCCCCGCAAATAAGCTGCCCTGCCAGATCAGTTGCCCGAAGGCCTGTCAAAATACATTCTATTATAATTAATAATAACAAAATAATAACAGTACAACAACCCACAAAACCAAAATCTTCACCGATTACCGCAAAAATAAAGTCTGTCTGGGGCTCCAGAATAAAATTTCCGTTTTTTACAGACGTTACAGAATTGCGGTTACCGCTTAACTGTCCTGCGCCGATTGCCATAATAGAATTCTGCTGCTGGTATGCACCATCTGTCGCATGTTTTTCAGGTTCAAGCCATGAAAGGATACGCTCTTGCTGATATTCCTTGATAAATGGCTGATTGGGCTGTAAAACGATGACAATGAATATGGCAGCCAGTGGAATAAAAACCATTAAACATCTGCCGATAAACTTATAGCTAAGTCCTCCAAGGAACATCAGCATACAGAAAAGTGCGGCAATACAAAGTGTATTGGATAAATTCGGCTGCTTATAGATCAGAATCAGTGTTGGTAAAATCAGACCAATACATTCTGGTATAAACCATTTTTTCGTATGCATATCTTCCCTATGTTTGGATAAGAACCTGGCAAAAAAAAGAATCAGCAAAATTTTTGTAAGATCCGATGGCTGGAATCCAAAAGAACCAATATACAACCATCGTTTTGCGTTATTCACTGTTTTTCCAAAAAGAAGAACACTTGTAAGAAGTGTAAGATTACCTGCATACATCAGCCAGTAAAACTTTAACAGCCATTTGTAATCAATAAAGGAAATCACAATCATTACCAAAAGCCCTAATATTACGCCTTCTAACTGTCGCATCTGTAAGTCTTTTCGCGCACTTCCCACGGCAACTACTCCAACCGCAGAGATTGCCAGAACAAGCAAGATAAGGCTGAATTTATAATGTTTTAAATGATAACGTTTTAGAAATTTCAATGTTTTTCTCCTGTAAGTAAGATATTAATCTCAGAACGAGTTACCTGAACTTCAAAATTCTCCTGAGTAACTTCGATGTATTTTGATATCGTCCGGTATAATTCAATTTTTAATTGATCAAATTTGTCTGGTGCACAACAAGGTACACGATCTTGGATCAATAATGTTTTCAGACGGTCTTTTGCGATGGTGACGGAAGGCTGTCGGTTTGACGGCTCAAACACCCCCATATCATTTACCTCCTATTTTTTCTTGAATAATTTTCCGATCCGTGTAAAAAATCCAGATCCGGAATCCAGATCCAAAAACGGAATCTCTTCACCGGTAATCCTCCGGCAAATATTGGAATATGCCTGTCCGGCTAAAGAATCCGGACCAACAACAGGTTCCCCTTGATTGCTGCTGATCACAACCTGCTCATCATCTGGAATCGCGCCGATCAGAGGAATCGAAAGAATCTCCGTTACATCAGCAACAGACATCATATCGCCCCTCTTTACCATATCCATACGAATGCGGTTAATGACCAGATCGATTTTTTTCATATGTTCAGCTTCTAACAGCCCAATGATGCGGTCTGCATCACGGATAGCAGATACCTCAGGAGTCGTCACTACAATTGCGCGAGTGGCCCCTGCAACTGCATTTTTAAACCCTTGTTCAATACCCGCCGGACAATCCAGAAGCACGTAATCAAACTCTTCCTTTAATTCTCCGGTCAGTTTTTGCATTTGTTCCGGAGAAATTGCATTTTTATCTCTCGTCTGTGCAGATGGAAGTAAGTATAATGTCTCACATCGCCTGTCTTTGATCAGGGCCTGTTTTAATCGGCAATTTCCTTCAATCACATCGATCAGATTGTATACAATACGATTTTCAAGGCCCATTACTACATCAAGATTACGTAATCCTAAATCCGTATCAATTACAATTACTTTTTTATCTAAACGTGCAAGTCCTACACCAAGATTAGCAGTTGTTGTTGTCTTGCCCACACCGCCCTTTCCTGATGTTACTACAATGATTTCACCCATGAAAAATTCCTCCAAAATGTTCTGAAATATTCTATCGCGCCAGTGCTCTGATATAGAGATGTGCATTTCGGATACCGGCAATCTTAGGATTGATTGAAGTATCTTCCTCTTCACTGTATGGGAGCTGTTTTGCTTCCATATCTGCAATTCTCACTCGATTTGGATAGAAAGAAAGACCTACGATCACTGCACTTTTCCTTCCGGAAACACCTGCATGAACATTTCCCCGAATATTGCCAAGCACAACAATATTCCCTTTTGCGGCAACCGTTGCTCCTGCTTCTACATCGCCAAGAATCACAATACTTGTATCGGATTCTAAAATCTGATGTCTTTTTAAGGTACCTTTATAAAACTGACCATCCTGTTTGGGCGTTTCTTCTTTACACTTATCGAGTATCTTTCGGTAATGTATCGCGGTATTTTCACTCTGGTCTACGATGCATGTGATGGTAATCTCTCCAGCCTCACACATCAATTCGACCAACTCTTGCTCTTGTGTACATGTCAAAACACGTCCTTCAAATGTAACTGCCATGGTCGCATGTTTTAAGAATTTGCGAAGTGCGACAAATCGCTCTCTCAACTGTTCTTTTACTTCCTCATATGGTGCCTTTGCATCCAGGAATATTCGAAGACCGTATTTGCTGCTCTTGATCATAACAGCATACTTCATGACCATCATCCTCCTAAGGTTAGTCACCTGCAATCGCTTCGCCGATTTCACCTGCAGTGCCCTTGATTAATTCTGTCTCTTCTGCCAGTTCGTATTTATATCGTACGATATCCCTTCCAAGCTCTGCTGCATAAGAAGAGCTGTATCCATTGGCAATACGGGTTGCGACGGCAATTTGGGGTTCCTCTGCCGGAGCATATCCGACAAACAATGCATGATCGGGATGTACCTTACTTTGCTGTGCAGTACCTGTTTTTCCTGCCATGGAAAAATCACTGTTTCGTATAGGCACGAATGTGGATGAATGCGAAACCATAGAAACCATTCCGTTTTGTACGGAATCCCATGTTGCAGAGCTTACATCATCCATCGTATTCTTTAGCTTTGGTTCATAAGTTTCGATTGTTTTTCCTTTTGTATCTTCTACATGACTTAAGAGACTTAAATCAAATACATTTCCTCTGTTTGCAACTGCAGTTACATATCTCGCAAGCTGACTCACGGTATAGTTATTCGTACCCTGTCCGATCGCAGAACGAACGGAATCAGAATCGGAAACCTGTGGCTCGGATTCCGGAATCTCAAGTCCTGATGTACTGCTAAGTCCAAACGCATCTGCATATTTTGCAAGCGCCTGGGTACCGGTTTCACTGGAATAATTCTCATCCGTAACGCCAAGGCGATAACCGACTTCATAATAAAAACTGTTACAGGATACATCTAATGCTTCCGTAATTCCCAATGTTCCATGAGCTCCTCCCGGATAGATCCAACATTTCGGGCTCGGCTTGATCTTAGTATATTCACCGGAACAGCCTAAGTAGCTGCCATTATCGATAACCCCTTCCCCGATTCCGGCTACCGTTGTAAGCATTTTATAAGTGGATCCAGGAGCCGTTTTTTCCTGAGTAGCGCTATTATACAGAGGTCTTGACATATCTGTATTCAATTTTGCGAAATAAGAAGAATCCATACTGTTTGCCAGACGGTTATTGTCATATCCCGGATAGGATACGCAAGCTAACACTTTGCCGGTCTTGACATCTGTTACGACCATAGAACCGGTACATGGCTCTAAAGCAAGCTGTCCAGGCGTAATCTCCAGATTTTGGATCTTCGAACGCATAAAATCATACGCCGTTATACTGCCGGATGCAAGTGACTGAAAAGAAGTTTCGTCATAATTGAGAACCCCTTGTTCATATAATGCAAGACAAAGCTTGGTGCCGCTGATAGTGCCATTGCGTACAAGATAACGGTAAACTAACTTTTCAAAACCGCTGTCGGTTTGTATATATTCTTTTAAAAAGGCCAAAAGTGCCTGATAAGTTTCTGTCACATCAGAATAATTACTTTTTTCCGGAAGATATTTCTGTAGCTTGGAAGTATCAATCCAGTTTTTGGAGATTGCATAATTCAAATAGTCATAAAAACTAATTGTCTCTTCTGCTGTCCATGCTTTATAGGTCTCATCATTGGTGTCAATGGCGCCTGTGTTTAAAATGCCCGTATTGCGTCTTAATATAGTGATATCAAGATAATTCAGATAGTTTTGCATCTCCTTATCAAGCTCTTTGTAAGCAGCGGCTTCCGGATTGGAAAGCTGAGCCATAACTTTTTCGATCACGGTACCAAGGTTTGATGAGAAACTTGCATAGATCGCTTTTTCATTCTCTTTTGCGGATTCCAGTTTCAGATGATCCAAATCCAACACTTCGTTTTCCAATAATGCACAATAGACATCTCCGATTGGAATAATGATATTTTTTGTATTACCTTCCGGATCTGGTGTGTATTCCATTACATTTTGCATTTTTGCCAGCAAAATACCTGCAATTTTCTCTTCAATCAGTTTATAAGCAGCAATCTGAAGATTTTTATCAATACTCAAATAAAGATTATTACCTGCTTTTGCCTCTGTTCCTTTCACTGTTTCGAGTATTTTTCCAACACTGTCTACATAGATAGTATCTTCTCCTTTGGTACCTTTTAAGACAGCATCCATAGACTGCTCTAACCCGGCTTTTCCAATGGTATCTGTTTTGGAATACTTCTTTTTATTCTTTTCGTCTGCTGTCAATCTATCATATTCCTCTGTAGAAATCTTTCCGGTGTAACCAATTAAAGATGCAAAATATTTGCTGTCATTGTAATACCGGATGGAATCTTCGGAAATATTCACTCCTTGCAGTGTATCCATGTGTTCCATGATTTCAGCTACTGTATTTTCGTTGACATCAGAAGCGATCACAACCGGAATATATTTCTGGTAAGAGTTCAGTCCGATTGCATAGCGGATATTCACCAGTTTTAAGATTGTCTGCCGGTCATAATCCTCTTGATTGATTCCGTACCCTGCAACTCCCTTTTTTTTGCTTCCATTGCACAAAAAATCAATGACATCATCTGGAGAAGAAGTACGCTCTTTTTCTGAAAGTTCATCGATTTTAGGATATCCATAGACATCTGCAAGAAAACGAAGCCTGGAAGTTCCTTCCGCCGCTGTAAATTCATAGGTATCATTTGCATTTATTACTATACCAAAATCATTGACGACAGTATCACCATTTTTTTCTACCATCTGAATAACTTTGAGGATAGTATCATTTAAAACCTGATTGCGCTCTTTTTCATTTGAATACGAGCCATTATCTTCAATTGTTACTGTATAAGCCAGTTTATTGTAAGCAAGAACATTCCCGTTTACATCCAAGATATTTCCTCTGGTACCTTCGGTGTATCGTGTCTTTTGAATCTTCAACTTGTAATTTTCAAGCGTTTCCTGACCATTTACAATCTGAAGAATAAATACACGGTGAATTAATATCGCAAACATCACGCAAAAAGCGATTACAACGACTGTTAATCTCGAACCGGCTATCTTTTTACATATATTCTTAAATTGCTCAAACAAATTTGCCAGCACTCCTTTTTTCATCTGCCTCTAAGAACTGATTTATTCTTAAAATAATTGGGTAAAATATCAAAGTCACTAAAATTGTATATACAAGTTCGGGCATGATAATCTGTCCAAAATAATAGATAAATTGAAACTTACTTCTCATCATGTACAAAAACAGATAATTCACAAGCCCGTACGAAAATTCACTTCCCAAAATCAGAGCAATCGGAAGTTTGATATCATCTGCAAGAAAACGGCGCTTAAAAAATCCATTCAGGTATCCGATCACCAGATATACCAGCGCATAAAATCCTATCAAATTTCCCACTCCATAAAAAATGTCTATAAGAAGACCCAAAAAGAAGCCTATCAACATGCCTTCTTTTTTCCCTCGCATAAATCCAAACGAAGAAACAAGTATAATGAAAAGATTCGGAGTGATAGAGCCGATCGCAATATGCTTCAATACAGAAGTCTGAAGTAAAAAGCTAATGATGACAAGCACAATAAGTACAAGAATTCTTTTTATCTTTATTTTCAATGTCAGAAGTACTCCTTTCCATTATTCTTCAATCATATCGGATTTCCTCTGTGTGATCACAAGTACCTCCTGCAAATGTTCAAAATCAACTACCGGAGTCAGATACCCTGAACGAGTCAGATTATTTGCATCATCATTGATCTCAGAAATATATCCAATTAAAATTCCCTGTACATATTTGCTGCTGGTATAAGAGGTCACAATCTGTTCGCCTACTTCTATTTCCACATCGCTTTTTGGAAGTTTCTCAAATTTAATCCTTCCATCTTTCATTAATGTCAAATCTCCGCGTACAATACAAATATCAGACGTAGATAATGCCATCGCGCTGATATTGCTCGCATCATCAATAATAGAACGAACCTCCGCCCAGTTTGGTCCGGTTTTTGTTACGATCCCTACCAGCCCACTGCCAGCCATAACATTCATATCTGTTTTGATCCCGTCATTTTCGCCTTTATCAATGACAAAACTGCTAAACCAGTTACTTCCGTTATTCGCAATAACATGAGCGCCTATTTTCTCATATTCCGAATAATGTAAGTCTAATTTATATAATTCCCTTAACCGCTCCAGTTCGGCACGTTGCTGCTGCAGATTGTTTTTTTCAATCGTAAGCTCGTCCACCCTGCTTTGAAGTTCTTCATTTTTTTGTTTTACTTCTTCTAACGTCTCAAAGTTCTGCGTTACATCACTAAGCCATACACCTGCCTTATTGAGCGCCGTTTGCATCGGAACGATTGTATAGTTTGCAACTCCGCGAAGCGGGCCTGCGGCTTTTCCATCTGTGAATGCAGACAAAAGCAGCAAACCAACGCAAAGAACTGCCAAAATGATCAGCCAGTATTTACTTAATAAAGGAGTACGTTTTCTCATTTTCATTTTATTTCATCCACCTATTAATTATATAATCTTCTTTTCGTGAAAACTTATATAGCAATTATTGCCAATAATTATATGGTCTAACAACTCGATGCCGATCATTTTCCCGGCAGCCTGAATTCGTTTGGTGACCAAAATATCTTCTTTGCTTGGAGTAGGATCTCCACTTGGATGATTGTGCAAAAGGATGACACTAGAAGCCTGTTTTTGCAATGCTTCAATGAATAGTTCTCTTGGCGAAACCAAGGACGCATCCTTGGTTCCCACAAACATATCCTTTTCTCCAATCAACTTTATCTTTGTATCTAAAAGCAATAATTTTAAATGTTCCTGTTTTAAATAACGCATATCATGCATATAATAATCGGCAATGCTTTTTGCTGTTTCAAAACATAGCTTCGGCAATGCCTCCGCCTTCGAAAGACGTCTTGCAAATTCCAGAAGACAAAGAATCTGGATTGCCTTTATTCTGCCGATTCCTTTTATTTTCATAAGACTTTCTTTATTCCAGTCATATAAAGACAATACATCTTCCGTTCCGTTTACACAAAGTAATTTGTGTGCAAGGCTCAAGACACTTTCTCCTTCCACACCCGTCCTTAACAGGACTGCTAATAGTTCAGCCTCTGTCAAAGCTTGTACTCCGAAACGTTCACATTTTTCATAAGGACGTTCGGAATAAGGAATTTCTTTCATTTTATTGGATTGATACATCTTTTTTTACCCGAAACGCACCATCGCTTATCTATATTCCCTACCACAAACATACCATATTTTAACATAATTTAAAAAACGTGTACATAGCTGTTCCCATTAAATTTCTTAAGGTTTTCTTTCAAATGTCGAATCTGCGGTATTTTCTGGCGATTGCTTCCGCTGTTTTTATGCCGTCCATAGCCGCCGAAGTAATCCCTCCGGCATAGCCTGCTCCTTCCCCGCAAGGATAAATTCCTTGTACTTCCGATTCAAATTCCGGATTTCTCATGATACGCACTGGGGAAGAGGTCCTGCTCTCTACACCGGAGAGTAATACATCCTTGTGTGCAAACCCTTTGATTTTTTTGTCGAACAAAAATATGCCTTTTTCGATGGATGCGGCAATTTCTTCCGGAAAAACAGATCTTACATTAGCAGGCGTATAGTTACCTTTCATGCATGGTATCTCGGTAAGTATCGTACTTTTTCTGTCTTCACAGAAATCCTCAAACCTTTGTACCGGAATCTTACCTTTTCCTGCTTGATAGGCTGCACTTTCTAATTTCTGCTGAAAATAAATACCTGACAAAGCATCTTCTTTGTCTCCGTAATCTTCTGGTGTTACCGTGACTACGATCGCACTGTTGGCATGTGTACTATTCCTGTCATGATAACTCATGCCATTAACTGCTAAGCGCCCTTCCTCGGAAGATGCATTCACCACATACCCGCCCGGACACATACAAAACGAGTACACTCCTCTGCCGGAGTCCAAATTGGCAGCTAATTTATAAGGCGCCGCTCCTAAAATATCATGTTCTTTTGTTCCATACTGGGATTGGTTGATCAATCTTTGAGGATGTTCTACTCGCACTCCGACGGCAAATGCTTTCGCTTCCATCGGAATTTCTTTTTCATGCAGCATAAAAAATGTATCTCTTGCGCTGTGCCCGAGCGCTAAAATAAGCTGCTCACAGTCAATCTCTTCTTTTTTACCATCATGCGCAATGATAATTTTCTCTACTTTGATAGAATCTTTTTTCTTTTTTAGAACGATATCCGTCATCTTATGTTCAAAATAAATATTCCCGCCATTTTTTATGATGGTTTCCCTCATATTTCGAATCACACTTGTCAAGATGTCCGTTCCGATATGCGGCTTATAATCATAAATAATCTGCTTTGGCGCTCCATGTTTTACAAAGACTTCCAGTACCTTTTTATTCCTTCCGCAAGGGTCCTTTACAAGCGTATTCAATTTTCCGTCCGAAAACGTTCCTGCTCCGCCTTCTCCGAACTGCACATTGGAATCTTTTTTTAACGTTTCACCTGACCAGAATGCTTCTACACTTTTCAGGCGTTTTTCTACACATTCTCCCCGCTCAAAGATAATTGGACGATATCCCCATTCGGCCAGCATATAAGCGCAGAAAAGTCCCGCCGGACCGCTTCCGATAATCACCGGACGATGCTCTAATAGTTGGCTTCCAAACAAAGGGGCCTGATATTTTTTATCCGAGGCTACGTTGATGTCTTTATTTTTTAAGCTTTTCACGATTCGTTGCTCGTTGCTTTGATTTTTTAATTTCACAAGTATTGTATAGATGAAAAAGATTTGCGGCTTTTTGCGTGCATCTATCGATTTCCTTAAAATTTTTATCTCTGTAATTTCAGAAGGAGCGCATTTTAAAAGTTTTGATGCCTTTACAAGTATTTCTCCTTCTCCATGTTCGCATGGTAATTTCAGCTGGTTTATCTGTATCATATTTTCTTCCTCTATTGCATTGATGCATGTGTTCCGGCAATAAATCCTGAAGACCACGCCCATTGAAGATTATATCCGCCGCACATTCCATCTACATCTACAACTTCCCCGATAAAATAAAGCCCTTTATTCTTTTTAGATTCTAAATCCTTCGTCAAATCATTTAAATCCACACCTCCTGCACAAACCTGTGCCTGTGTGTATGGATTGGTATCAATAATTACTGTTTTAAATTCCTTAATAATCCTTGTCAGTTTCAAAAGCTCTTCTTCGCTTAATTCTTCTGCGTATTTTTCAAGATCGATTCTGGCGATCATAAGCCATGTCGCGGATAATTTTTCATGGAAAAGTCCTGTAAAGAAATTCTTCATCTTACGTTTCCCACACAGTTTCTTCCGGTGCCTTAGAAATCTTTCAAATTGCTCTTTTTCGAATTCCGGAGCAAAATCCAATATTGCATGAAC
The DNA here is from genome assembly GCA_910585545.1 of uncultured Lachnospiraceae bacterium. Lineage (GTDB taxonomy): Bacteria > Bacillota > Clostridia > Lachnospirales > Lachnospiraceae > An181. Next base: position 102,648 of record CAJUFN010000001.1, on the reverse strand, counting down.
TTCTTTTTTCTCGTATAAGGCTTTGGCTGCGAAACGGCTTACCTGAAACGTTGGAATACCCGAGATTCCATAATTTGTAAGCTGTAATTCTCCGGTATCCGAGGCTGTAAATACATTATTTATATACAAAGATATTTTGACCTGCGTTCTTACTCCTGCAAGATGTTTATACACCTTCTCACGGCATTTTAATTGTACGAGTGCCGGGATAGGGGGAATTACATGGAGTCCATTTTCCTTTGCAAACATATAGCCGCTCCCATCGCTTCCTTTAATGTTAGACGCTTGCGAACCTGAGGCAACAATCACTGCATCTGCTTGATACACTGTCTTATTATCCGTAACATGCCAGCATTCTTTTTCATGCCAAATATTTTTCACATGAATGCCTGTTTTTAATTTCACGCCCAGATTTTCCATTTCCAGAAACAATACATCTCTTACAGAAGACGCTTGCTCGGAATTCGGATATAAATATCCATTTTTATTTTTCGAATAAATGCCAAGCTCGGTAAAAAAACGAATCGTATCCTGATAAGAAAAACGATTTACGATATCCCATGCTTTCTTAGGCTCATTACTGCGGTAACAAAGAGGTTCCTGATAGATATTCGAAAAATTGCATTTGCCATTTCCGGTTGCCAGAATCTTCTTTCCGACTTCTTCATTTTGCTCTAATACGATAACATCTGCACCGGCTCTTCTGGCAACGATTGCTGCCATCATCCCGGATGCTCCCGCTCCTACTATGATGATACGTTTCATAATGTGACGACTCCTGCCTCGATTAACTTCTGCAGCGACATTAAAATACCAAATTTGGCATGTTCATAAGTAAGTCCGCCCTGGAAATATACGGCATAAGGCTCCTTGATCGGTCCATCGGCGCTAAGCTCAATGGAAGAGCCTTGTACAAATGCTCCGGCTGCCATGATAACATCGCTGTCATATCCCGGCATCGGCCAAGGCTCCGGCGTTACATAGCTGTCTACCGGCGCTGCCGCCTGAATTCCCTGGCAAAAAGCAATGACGCCTTCCGGTTTGCCAAACTCCACCGCCTGAATAATATCATGGCGGCTTTCACTTCCGTTTGGCACCACCTTGAATCCTAGTTTTTCATAAATATTTGCCGCAAATACAGCGCCTTTCAATGCTCCTTTTACGACGGTCGGAGCAAGGAAGAATCCCTGATAAAAATCCTTCATAACCCCAAGAGACGCGCCGACCTCTTTTCCAAGCCCCGGGGAGGTCAGACGATATGCACAATTATTTACATATTCTTCTTTACCGGCTACATATCCTCCAATTGGTGCAAGTCCGCCGCCTGGGTTCTTGATCAAAGAACCGACGATCATATCTGCTCCCACATCACTTGGCTCGATCGTTTCTACAAATTCGCCATAACAATTATCCACCATGCAAATCACATCTGGTTTTATGGATTTTACAAAGGTAATCAATTCACCAATCTGCGTTACCGAAAATGTCGGACGCGTCTGATATCCTTTGGAACGCTGAATGGTCACTAATTTTGTCTTTTCGCCAATTGCTTTTTTGATATTTTCATAATCAAATGTACCATCCGCCAACAACTCCACCTGCTTATATGTAATTCCATATTCGGCAAGCGAACCTTTCGACGGGCGGATCCCTATGACTTCTTCCAAAGTATCATATGGTTTTCCGACTGGTGATAATAACTCATCTCCCGGTCTTAAGTTTGCACCAAGCGCAAGGGCAAGCGCATGTGTTCCACATGTGATCTGAGGCCTTACCAATGCAGATTCCGTATGGAAGGTTTTGGCATACACTTCTTCGAGGGTATCTCTGCCCTGGTCGCTGTATCCATAGCCGCTTGCATAATTAAAACATGCTTCGCTTACTTTTGCTTCCTGCATGGCACGTATTACTTTTAACTGATTGTACTCTGCAACCGCATCAATTTTTTCGAACCGTTCTTTTAATTCTTCTTCTATCTTTGCTCCAAATGTATATACCGTATCAGAAATTCCAAGTATTTTATACATCTTTTCTATCGCTTGCATATCCTAATATCCCTCTCTCTTCTAATAACTCTAATATATAATCTAAAATGCGCTTTTCATCATAATCAAACGCACCTTTTTCTATCCATGTTACATCTCGTTCTCTTTTAAACCAGGTGATTTGACGTTTGGCAAAATGCCTCGTATCTCTTTTTAAGATATACACCGCTTCTTCAAACGATATCTCGTTATCCAAATACGAAAGAATCTCTTTGTAGCCAAGCCCTTGCATCGAAACCATATCTTTCGTATATCCTTTTTCTTTTAAAGCACGCACTTCTTCCAAAAGCCCCTCATCTATCATTTCATCAATACGCGATTCAATACGTGCATACAACTTTGCGCGTTCATCATGTAAGACCAGATATAGAAATTGATATGGAGATTCTTTTTGCCGCTCCTTTTCGTTATGCTCGGAAATCTTTCCTCCCGTCTGATGATGGAATTCCAATGCGCGGATCACCCGTTTCAAATTGTTAGGATGAATCTCCATAGCGGCCTTTTCATCGACTTCTTTTAGCATCGCGTGGACTGCCACGCAGCCCTTTTCCTTTGCCAGGGCTTCGAGCTTATCACGGTATGAAGTATCTTCATTGCCTTTTGTAAAATCAATGTCATATAAAAGTGCCTGGATATAAAATCCGGTGCCGCCTACGACAATCGGAATATGTCCTCGTTTATAGATTCCTTCCAGCGCTTCTTTTGCCATCTCTTGAAATTTCACAACGTGAAATTCTTCCGAAGGAGACAGGACATCTACAAGAAAATGAGGTATCCCATTCATCTCCTCTTTTCTGATTTTTGCCGAGCCAATATCCATCTCTTTATATACCTGCATAGAATCAGCGGAGATAATCTCTCCGCCGACTGCCTTTGCAAGTGCTATAGATAACTTTGTCTTCCCAACTGCGGTCGGTCCAGTCAGGATAATTAATGGTGGTTTTTTCATCATATAATCCTCTTGAATTTTTTCTCCATCTCACGTTTGGACATGGCAATGATTGTCGGACGTCCATGCGGACAATGATATGGATTCTCCAGGGTAAGTAATTCACCGATCAACGTGTCCACTTCCTGCATAGATAGTTTACAGTTTCCTTTCACTGCCGCTTTGCAAGATAACGAAGCTATTTTTTCATCAATCATATCCGGTGTAAGATTTCCGGAAATCTCATCCGAAAGATGATCCAGCATCTCGATCAATAATTCTTTCTTTGCAATATGGAAAAGATTGTCTGGCACGGCACGCACAGCATAAGAGTCTTCCCCAAAATGTTCAATCTGGAATCCAATTTTTGTAAATCGCTCCATGTAAGTCTTTAAAAGCCTTGCTTCTGTCATAGATAACTCCAAAATCAACGGAGGGCTCAAATATTGCGACGTATACTCTCTTGTCTTCATCTCTTTTAGTGTCCGCTCGTAAAGCACCCTCTCATGAGCCGCATGCTGATCAATAATATATAGTTGCTCCTGAAACTGTACCAGCCAGTATGTGTCAAATACTTGTCCGATAATCTTATACTCTGCACGGATTTCTCTTTTCAAAAGATTTTCCGTGAAGAAATCCATTTGTTTTGCTTCCTGTTTTGCTTCTTGTTTTACGTTCTCTTTTACTTCCGGTTTTCTTTCCAGTTTTCTTTCCGGTTTTATTACTTCTTGTGTACGGCGATAGGCAGATGCTTCTTTAATACGGTCCATCTGCACTTCTGGTCTATGAATCTTGGTGGTATCCTTTACTTCGGCAGCAGAATGCTGTCTGTGATAAGATGTCACGCGCTCTTTCATCTTTTCCATGAAATAATCCAGATTTTTCTCGGCTGGCGCTTCCTTTGCCTCTTTCTTTAGTTCTTTTTTGGGTTCTTCTTTTGGAATCGCCTGCTTTTCTTCTGCCTTAGGTATTGAGGGTTCCGGCAACTGGATCTGTGGAATCAACTCTTTTTCCTGCAGTCCCATTTTTACACTGTCACAAACGAAACGGTATACCTCCTGCTGGTTGGAAAAACGAAGCTCCATCTTGGTTGGATGTACATTCACATCCACATTTTCTCCTGGAATCTCAAAATGCAATACCGTAAAGGGATATTTATGCTGCATCGTAAAATCTTTATAGCCGTCCTCGATTGCCTTATAGAGAATCTGACTTTTGATATATCTTCCATTAATAAAGTAATTTTCAAAATTACGGTTTCCACGGCTAATCAGCGGTTTCCCAAGAAAGCCTTTCATGCGCATTCCCTGATACATTTCGTCTACTTCAATCAGATTGTTAGCGATTTCTCTGCCAAATATATGATAAATTGCATCTTTTAAATTACCGTTCCCCGAAGTATGGATTTTACTTTGTCCATTATTAATAAACTGAATAGAAATTTCCGGATGCGACAGGGCAAGCCTTGTAAGCAGATCACCAATATGACTTGCTTCTGTCATCGGTGTTTTCAAAAACTTTCTCCTCGCCGGAGTATTGTAAAATAACTGATGGATCAAAAATGTCGTGCCATCCGAAGCCGCAGTATCCTCAAGAGAAATTTCCTTGCCTCCTTCGATCACATATCTGCTTCCTGCAATGTCGTTTGATGTTTTTGTAATCAATTCCGCCTGTGTCACCGCCGCTATACTAGACAATGCTTCTCCTCGAAATCCTAACGATGAAATATGTGTCAAATCGTCGGCTGTCCTAATCTTACTCGTAGAATGACGAAGAAACGCATTGCGGATATCTTCTCTTTCTATTCCGCAGCCATTATCTGTAATCCGAATAAACGAAATCCCGCCATCCTTAATCTCGGTCACAATTGCTGTCGCCCCTGCATCAATCGCATTTTCCACAAGTTCTTTTACGATCGAAGCCGGACGCTCGATCACTTCTCCGGCAGCAATTTTATCCACAGTCAGCTGATCTAATACCTGTATTTTCCCCATTTATGTATCCTCCAAATCATTACCAACGGTTTTTCAACTTATTCTGCAGCTGATAAATGGTATTCAGTGCGTCCATAGGCGTCAGATTCGTAATATCTATCGATTTTAATTCTTCCAGTACATCATCATCCTTGACGGTATCAAACAACGAAAACTGTGCCAGATCAACTTCATCATACTTTTTCTTTTTCGGTTTGGAATCATTTCCTTTCACAGCAATATCGCGAACCCTTGTCGTAATATCTGCGTCAGAAAGTTCTTCTACGATTTCTTTCGCTCTTGTAATGACAGTATCCGGAACGCCTGCAAGTTTTGCTACCTGGATTCCGTAGCTCTTATCTGCGCCGCCCTTTACAATTTTACGAAGAAATACGATATCATCGCCCTTTTCTTTTACGGCAATGCAATAGTTATTGACATTATTCATTTTACCTTCCAACTCAGTCAGTTCATGATAATGCGTAGCAAATAAGGTTTTAGCGCCAAGCAGTTTTCCGTTGCTGATATGTTCTACAACCGCCCACGCGATAGATAAACCATCAAACGTACTTGTTCCGCGCCCGATTTCATCCAGGATCAAAAGGCTCTTACTTGTGGCATTGCGAAGAATATTCGCTACTTCTGTCATCTCTACCATGAACGTACTCTGTCCCGAAGCAAGGTCATCGGAGGCTCCTACACGAGTGAAGATCCGATCCACCAAGCCGATATTGGCGCTTGACGCAGGCACGAACGAACCAATTTGCGCCATCAGGACAATCAGCGCACTTTGGCGCATATAAGTAGATTTTCCTGCCATATTCGGTCCTGTAATAATCGAAATACGGTTTTTCTTGTCATCCAAATAGGTATCATTATCAATGAACATGTCGTTTGGTATCATTTTTTCAACCACCGGATGTCTGCCACCCTTGATATCAATCACGCCTCGTTCGTTGATTTTTGGTCGGACAAATCGATTTCTCTCTGCCACAAACGCAAGAGAAGAAAGCACATCAAGATTTGCTACTGCTTTCGCAGTATCTTGAATCCTTACAATTTCAGACGCTACCGCATCCCGAACCTTACAGTATAATTCATATTCCAATGCATAAAGCCGCTCCTCCGCTCCAAGAATCGTATCTTCTAGTTCTTTTAACTTTGGAATTGTATAACGTTCTGCATTGGCAAGGGTTTGTTTTCTTGTATAATAATCCGGAACCATCTCTTTAAATGAATTCGTCACTTCCAGATAATAACCAAATACTTTATTAAATTTCACCTTTAAATTCTTAATGCCCGTTTTTTCACGTTCCTCGGCTTCCAATTGTGCGATCCACATTTTTCCGTCTGATTTTGCAGTACGAAGCCTGTCTACTTCTTCATGATAACCTTCTTTTATAATGCCGCCTTCTTTCATGGCAAGCGGCGGTTCTTCTTTGATCGCCTGCTTAATAAGTCCGCACAAATCTTCCAGTGTATCGAACCCTTCGCAAAGTTTCATAAGAAGAGGAGCTTTTAAATCCTGCAAAATGCATTTGATATGCGGAAGCATCGATAAGGAACTTTGAAATGCTGTTAAATCCCTAGGATTTGCGGATTTATACACAATCTTGCTCACAAGACGTTCCAAGTCATAAACCGGGGTCAGATATTCTCTGATTTCTTCACGGCAGATCGCATTTCCAACGAACTCCTCCACGGCATCGAGACGTTCTGTGATCGCCTGTTTCTCAATTAATGGCTGCTCGATATATTTTCGCAAAGTTCTTGCTCCCATGGCAGTCTTTGTCTTGTCCAGAATCCATAAAAGCGACCCTCTTTTTTGCTTTTCTCTTAAGGTTTCACACAGTTCTAAATTTCTTCTCGTAGAACTATCCAAGATCATGTATTTTCCTGTTGTATAACCAGTTAATTTTGTCAGATGGTCAAGCGATGTTTTCTGCGTCTCCAAAAGATATTTCAAAAGTGCCCCGGCGCCGATAATGCCGCATTCATAATCTTTTAATCCAAGCCCTTCCAAAGAACTCACTTTAAAGTGATCTTTTAAAGTATTGACACAAAGAAGATCATCAAAATACCATGCTTCCAGCGAATAAATCGTAATTCCGAGACGTTCTTTTAACTCTTCCAAATCCACACCGCTCATATAGAATGCTTCATTACATACAATTTCTGACGGCATGAATTTATAAACTTCATCAAATAGCTTTTCCGAAGTCTCGATTTCTGTCACAAAATAGTCGCCAGTAGTAACATCCGCAGTAGAAATGCCATATTTATCACCAATGTAGACAATGCACATAATATAGTTATTCTTGCCTTCATCGAGTGCCTGTGTATTCAAATTCGTTCCTGGTGTCACTACACGGACAACCTCTCTCTTTACGATCCCTTTTGTCTGTTTCGGATCTTCTACTTGTTCGCAGATCGCTACTTTATATCCTTTTGATACGAGACGGTTTAAATATCCTTCTACGGAATGATACGGAACTCCGCACATCGGGGCGCGCTCTTCCATTCCGCAATTCTTTCCGGTTAAAGTAATCTCAAGTTCTCTTGATGCTGTAATCGCATCTTCAAAAAACATTTCGTAAAAATCGCCTAATCTATAAAATAAAATGCAGTCCTTGTATTCCTTTTTCATCTCTACATACTGCTGCATCATTGGTGTTAATTCCGCCACGGTTTTCTCCTCTTTCCAATAACATTGTAATAACCTTAAAATTATAACTTTTCTACAAATTTTTGTCAATTCTTACAACACATGATAATCTGGTCTGGATTCATGAAAAATAAAGTGCATCAAATATCCTCCCAGGAAGATTCCAAGCACACATAATGCAGAAAAAATAATCATAAACGGGACACAGATCTGTCCCCAAAGCTGGAATGGCTGGTCGCTGTAATCCCACACAGCCCAATGCATCCATTTATTGACAATGATGCCGGTTATAAACTCACAGCAAGTCACAAAAAATATACATCGTACTACCTGCCTCCATAATGGATCCTCCCACTTCGTGACCATTCCCTGCCAAGTGCAAAACCAGAGGCAAAGTCCTCCCAGCAAAAACATCGTCCAATGGGAGAAGCCGCGAAATGCAACTTCAAATGCATAATAAAGACTTCCGCCCAATAGGACCAAAAATATATATTCTATTATCCTTTTCATGTAAAAAACGCCCTCTCTATGTTATTCACACATAGTTTGGGCCTTTTTTTCACAAAATATAGATGGGAGTTATTTCTTTTCCCCATTTACAAAAGATTTTTATCTCATGAAAGCCGATGACCTATATAATAAAATCCCCTGCATTCATCCAGATGAACCTGCACAAGTTTGCCGATCAGTTCCGAATCGCCTTTAAAATGTACGAGAATATTGTTGCTAAGGCGTCCCGTCACAAGAGACGTATCATGGTCATTTAAAGCTTCTACCAGTACCTCCTGAGTCGTTCCCGTATGAACGCTGCATACCTTTGAAGAAATGTCCTGTACTTCTTTTAAAAGTCTGTCAAAACGGTCTTTGATCACAGCTTCCGGTATCTGATTCTCCATCACGGCAGCAGGCGTTCCGCTGCGTTTGGAATAAATAAATGTAAAGGCGCTGTCATACTGTACCTTTCTTACTACGTCCATGGTCTCAAGAAAATCTTCCTCTGTTTCTCCCGGAAATCCCACAATAATATCTGTCGTCAGAGAAATATCCGGCACTGCTTCTTTAATTTTTTCTACCAGCTTAAGATACTGTTCTTTGGTATAGCGACGATTCATCTTTTCTAAAATTCTTGTGCTTCCGGACTGTACCGGTAAATGCAAATGCTTACATATTTTTTTAGAACATTTCATCACTTCGATCAACTCATCGGACAAGTCTTTTGGGTGTGATGTCATGAAACGGATTCTCTTCAAACCTTCTATCTTTTCAATCTCTTGCAGCAGCTGTGCAAACGTCATTGGCTCATCCAATGTCTTTCCATAAGAATTCACATTTTGTCCAAGCAGCATAACTTCAACTACTCCATCAGCCACCAGATTTTCAATCTCGCGGATGATATCTTTTGGCTGTCTGCTTCGTTCGCGTCCTCTGACATACGGTACAATGCAATAACTGCAAAAGTTATTGCATCCAAACATGATATTCACGCCGGATTTAAACGAAAATTTACGCTCACTCGGTAAATCTTCTACGATTTTGTCCGTATCTTTCCAGATGTCAATCACCATGCTTCCTGATTCATATCTTGTCGCAAGCAATTCCGCGAATTTATAGATATTATGTGTTCCGAAAATCAGATCCACATAACGATAACTCTTCTTTAATTTTTCCACAACATGCGCTTCCTGCATCATACATCCGCAAAGTCCAATCATCATATGCGGATTTTTTTTCTTGACTCTGCTAAGCTGTCCAAGTCGTCCATATACTCTCATATTGGCGTTTTCACGCACTGTGCATGTATTAAAGATAACAAAATCTGCATTTTCTTCATTCGTTTCCTCTTTATACCCAATCTGCTCTAAAATGCCGACTAATTTTTCAGAATCCCTTGCGTTCATCTGACAGCCAAACGTTGTTACACAAAATGTCGGCGTTCTGCCAAGTGTTTCGGCAAGCCTGTCCACATACTGCTTTGCCTTTGCTATGTAATAATATTGTCTTTGGGGCTCTTGGATCGGAGCCTCTTTTATAAGGTCAATTCCTGTCAAATCTAAAGACTGCATTCACATTCTCCTTCTTTTTGCTTTCTCCATTCTATCTTATTCCACTGTATCTTATCTCATTATTCAAATTGATTTCGTTGTTCATTATATATATAATCGATTGCGGAAAGTTTGTCTGTAATCACTTTCTTTTCAATCTCCATATCCAAACACAATTCATCTAAACTTTTATAATGATCTCGAAGCTTCGTGTTCAACACACTGAGTAACATAACAGGATCATTTGGTAATTTCTGACTCATACTATCCCCTCTTCCGTTATGATCATATGCGGACAAATATCATGCATTTCAAAAGGAATTGCTTTCTCTACCTGAAATGAAAAAGCAAGCGCCATTGTCTTACAATCGGTATGCGTCTCCAGATATTTATCATAAAATCCGCCTCCATAACCGATCCGGTGACGTTGTACATCAAAGACCGCTCCGGGCATAATGACCAGCGGATGCCTGCCATTTGCCATTTCGCAATTCTTAGGCTCTAAAATGCCGCAGAATCCTTTTTCCAGCTGTGAAAATTCTGTCAGATAATAAAACTCCATCCGGCAGTCATCGATCCGCGGTACCCCCACACGTTTTTTTGATATCCAGGCTTGTTCTATAATCTCTTTTGTGCATACTTCTCTTTGATAGTCTACATAACAGTAAATCTCTTCTGCCTGCAAAAACCATGGATGCGTGATGACACGCCGGACAATGGCCGCATTTTTTTCCTGCCATTCCTTTTCGGACATATTCCTTCTTCTTTCCAGTATCCTTGCCCTAATTTGCTTTTTTGTTTCCATACTTTTCGCCCAGATTTGTCACACTTCCATCTTGATTTTGAATCGAAATATTATTCAGCTGACTTCTTAAATTCCCTTTTACGGCCGCAATAAATTCAGCGCGGAGCAGTTTTTGTTCCTGCTTTTCTTTTTCCGTAAGCCCCTCTGCTTTTGATTTTCTGTATAATTCATTAATTCTTTGAATTTTTTCATCATTCATTTTCTTTCGTTCCTCTTTTCTTTGTTCTGGAAAATTGCATCTATATCTGCTGATACTGACCATTATATTACACTATATTGTTTTGGAAGTCCAGTCACGAAAAATGTTCAGCTGGAATAATTCTCCAGAAATCCATAAAGTTTTTTGGTACCTTCTATTTTCTTTTCATTTCTGACTTCTGCCTTTATTTCTTCCGGCAGCGCTTCGACACGAATGCTGGTCACTTCGAAAATAGTTTCTCTGTCTTCTTTATAAACGACTACATATCCGTCTACTTCTTTCAGATAATAAATTTCTTCTTTTGTGGCATTGCCCTTAGTAGCAACACTGATTTCTTCCGCTATCCGATTGGCTTCTTTCTGTTCTTTTTGTTGTTTTTGTGTCCTTTCATAGCTTTTTTGATATGCTCCGGATATCGCAACTAAAAAAATGACAGCAATAAAAACTAAGCCGGTACTGTATTTTGATTTCATAGGCTTCTCTCCTTTTTATACAGTATCGGCTTATTTTATTATGATTATTCTTTTTCCGCCTGCAAAAGATGCAATTTAGCAAATATCCTTGCAAGCGCAGCGCCTTTTGGCATAGAAAGAATTTCTTCTTCCGTCAATCCTCCAAGCAGCAGCAATGCTGCCGCATACACGAGCACTGCAACGAAGAGTGCAATCACCGTAGCCAATGTTCCGCCCGCAAAAATATCAAGCAATGTATAAACAGCAAATGTAATAATGCCCATGACACCTGCAGCAATCAATGGGATGACAAATGTCCGTTTTATTTCCTGACGGTATCCAATCGCTCTTCGAATCGATTTTTGATTCAAAATGCACATACAAAGCGAGAATATAATATTACCAACAATAATAGAATAGATATTCCATTTAAACATGACTAACATGACAAATACAGAAATCAAATGGATCACCAATGCAACTGCCGCATTTTTTACAGGTGTAGTCATGCGATTGATTCCCTGAAGCACCGCATTTGTTACGGTAGACAGACAGAAGAATACGACACTGATCGCGCCCAGATTCATTAGTCGGGATGGAATTTCTATATTACCACTGTAAAACATCGTAAGAATCGGTTTTGCCATAATTGCAAGTCCCACAAAGCACGGTATCGCAATTAGCATAGAAAAACGAATTACAAGATAAATCTTTTTATGTATCATTCGTTGGTCTTTTGTAGTGACTGCAGCAGTAAGACTTGGCATCATAGATACCCCTAAAGCATTCGCCATCGCAAGCGGAACATTGATCCATGTATTGTATTTTCCGCTGAACATTCCCCATAATTGCGTATATTCTGAATATGCATGTCCCTGAACATTCATGATATTATAAAATAACGCCATATCAAGACTTTCACTAATGTTATACATCGTAGTGCTAAGGAGTACCGGCGCACAGGTGATCAGAATAATTTTAATCAACTGTCCCGTTGTCTCATCTCTTTTTGTAACATCTCTTTTTATTTGCCTGCGGATAACGCCACGATAGCAATATAATAAAAAGCCAAGGAAGAAAAGCGCTGCAGTCGCACCGAGTACCGGTCCAAGCGTTGCTCCGGCAGCTCCGTATGCAGCATCAAAATTCTTAATTCCATTTGACTTAGCCAGTTCTTTACCCAGATCGAGGAATGCAATAGCGCCCCAAATCGCTGCAAGCGCGTTGACCACCTGCTCTATGATCTGCGAAACTGCAGTCGGAATCATATTTCCCAATCCCTGGAAATAGCCTCTCAATACTGCGATAATAGATACCACGAACAAGCCAGGTGCAAGGAATCTAAGAGGATATGCACTCAAAGGGGATTTCAAAATATTATCCGCAATAAAATCCGCTCCAAAGAAAAATATAATTGCGATGATTCCTCCCACACAGGCAGACAAAAGAAATGCGGCTTTAAAAAGTTTCCATGCATTTCTTCTTTGCTTTTTTGCCAATCTTGCAGAAACCAGCTTAGATACAGCAAGCGGCATACTATAAGATGTCAGCATCAACGCCAATGCATATACGGCAAACGCAGTACTGTAGTACCCTTGTCCTTCATCTCCCAATATATTTGTCACCGGAATCCGGTAAAACAGGCTGATCAACTTTACGATAATCCCTGCCGCCGCTAAAATGGCACCCTGCGCAAGAAATCCGCCGCCACTATCTTTTTTCTTTTGTTTTGCTCCCATTCAAACACCTCATTTAGCTATCTATTAACGTCTGATACATAGTTTGTCCAAAATTTCTTTTTGCATCTGTTCCATTTCCAAGCGTTCTTTCTCTTCCATATGATCGTACCCAAACAGATGCAGCATACTGTGTGCGATCAAGAATGCAAATTCCCGTTCCTGGCTATGTCCGTATTCTTCAGCCTGCGAAATCACTTTCTCTTTAGAAATCACAATATCTCCAAGAAGCAATTCCCCGCTCTCCGGGTCAAAATATTCTTCTGCTTCTTCCAGAAACGAAAAATCTCCTGCCGTTTCGTAATCAACCATAGGAAATGACAATACATCTGTCGCGGCATCAATATTACGGAAATTTTTATTCATTTCCCGAATCTCATCACTCATCGTCAAGAGCAGATTCACGGTCGCTTCATACGGACATTCCACATAATCAAGCGCTGCCGCGGCAACTTTGTTCGCTAATTCTTCGCAGGGAAGAGAAAGTTCCAATCCGCCTTCTTCTTCAAAATACAATGTCATTATCTTTTCCTCCGCTCTCTGACTGCACGTTTTTTGAATTCGTTCTTCTTCTCATAGTCCTCATATGCTTTTACGATCTTTTGCACAAGCGGATGCCTTACGACATCCTTACTCGTCAGATTACAGATGCTGATATCATCAAGATTTTTTATCACTTGAATCGCTACGTCAAGCCCTGAGGTCTGACCGGCCGGTAAATCCTTTTGCGTAATATCACCTGTCACGACCACTTTCGAGCCAAATCCAATACGGGTCAAAAACATCTTCATCTGTGCCGGCGTTGTATTTTGTGCCTCATCTAAGATAATAAACGCATTATCAAGCGTGCGGCCACGCATATAGGCAAGCGGGGCAACCTCGATAAGCCCCTTCTCAGAATTCTTTAAAAAGCTTTCTGCTCCCATGATCTGATAAAGCGCATCATAAAGCGGTCTTAAATACGGATCGATCTTACTTTGCAAGTCTCCCGGAAGAAAGCCTAATTTTTCACCTGCTTCAATCGCCGGCCTTGTCAGGATGATCCTTCCTACTTCATTGTTCTTAAAAGCGGTAATTGCCATCGCCATCGCCAGATACGTCTTTCCTGTTCCCGCAGGACCAAGACCGAAAGTAATCATCTTATCCCGGATCGCATCTACGTATTTTTTTTGACCTAATGTTTTTGGTTTTACTGGCTTACCCTGAATCGTATGGCAGATTACCTCTTTATCAATAGCAAGAATATCTCCGCCCTCTTCTTCTATCGTCAGTGCCAGCAAATAGTCCACATTTTGTTCCTGAATCTCATTTCCTCTTTTTGAGAGTTCCAAAAGCTGTAAGAGTACGTGCGATGCTTTTTGGGTCTGTCTTTCATCACCTAATATTTTCACCTGTCCATCTCTTGATATGAGACTGACACGAAGCATCTTTTCTATTTTTTTTGCGTACATGTCGAACTGACCAAACACATTCCCCTCGTGTGCTGCCGGTATTTCTATAACTTTTTCCAAAATACTCATTTAAGTTCTCCTTCGGACATCTTCTCGATCGGTGTAATCTGTGTATCGCGAAACTCTATCGCCGACTCTATCATTGTCAGCGTTCCACTCGCTCTTACAACCGTATTACCCTTATATATTTTAACATCATTTTCGAGAATTTGAACCCCTTTTTTCTCTAATTCACTGCAAAATCGTGAAAATCTTGCGCTCAAATATTCTTTCAGTTTTTCATCACTGTACTTTGTCTCTTTTATTGTGTAAGGTTTTACCGATTCTATTCCATATAGGAAAGGCAGAAAAAAATGCGGCAAGAGTTCTACCTGTTTTTCTTCACATAAATAACTGCTGTGTTCATAGTTGTTTTTCAAAAAACCAAGTGTAACCTTCCAGTCCCCGAATTTCAGAAAAACACGTTTTCTTCCAATTCCCTGGTATGATTTTTCTTCATATGTGGCTGCCATCTCATCTTCATATGTTTGTGTCGTACAGATATCAATGTCCGCATCTGCCTCATGATACTGATAATTCACAACCGTTCCTGCGTCATCTATGATATCCACTTTTCCGAGCACGAGAAGATCGCCCTTTTTTACTTCTGTTCCGGCAGTTACCACAGGAGTGCCCTTTCGGGTGACAATGCGTGTCACTATCCCATCCTTTGATGCCACGATATCTTTTGGAGTGGCTTCTTTTGTACTATCCTTTGGAACAACGGTTCTGTCGCTGTTTTCCTTAATAGCAAGCTTAAGTCTTGTTCCCTCGAGAGAAGCCGAGACCCAGATGATATCATCAAACTGTTTTCTTATATCTTTGACAATGCCCGGACAATCTACCTTTCCTTTTCTCATTCCATGCACAACGCCGGTGTCTTCCAAATATTCCAGAATCTGTTCATCTGTTCTTGTATAATTTCCGGTAATCTCAATATCCCAGACAAAAAGGGAGAGCCCGTAAATAAGCGCCAGGCAAAGAATTGCTCCGGCAAAAAGCATTTTTCTTTTTCTGCGGCGGTGTAAAAAAAAGGGAAGACCATACTTCCCTTTCACAATTACTTTTGTATTCGTTTTCTTTAAGATAGGCTTAAGCTTCCGAAAACCTTTCACACTTATGTACATCTCATATGCGCGCTCATTCGCACGCATTCCCCATAGTGTGATGCGGTGATGTTTACACAAGTTTATAAATCGTTCCGGAGAATAGCCTACAATCCGGATATACAGATATCCTTGCAGATAACGCAGTAATGATAAAATCATAGAATCCCTCTTTTAATCTCCATATTCGATTGTTTTGACACATCCTGTCACTTTCATCTCATCATTCGTATAGTAGGAAATCTGCAGACGGCATCCGGTAACCTTAATCTGTCCTTTTTTTGTCTGCACTCGGATCAATTCTTCTGTGTATTCTAAAATTCCGCGATAATTTTCAATATATAGCTCTTCACGGCCAAGCATGGACAGCACCGGAACGCCAAGAACGACATCCTTAGGCATATCCGCAGCTTGCGCCATACGCATTTTCCAGGATGGATGCTCTGATCTTTCTTTCATAAGAAAACACCATACCTATCCATTTATTACTTCTAGTCTATTTTGACAGATCAAAAAATATGACTGCGATATTTTCCCCAGATGCTTCTTTGTACATATTCATAGGCACTGTCATAGATAAAAAATCCTGCCTGCCCTGCTGCAAATACGATCATCCACATCACTTTTGATAACTGTTTTGTGAATAATACTTCTCCAAAAAAACAGATCATGATCACATAAAATATATTAAATATCAAATATTTTGCAACCCATAATAACATCATGCGGCTCTTTTTTCCGGAGTAACTGGTCAGGCGTTTCCACAAAAACTCACGCATCCAGATATAACATCCCATCACTGCATAGGAAATCACATAAAATTTATTTGGTGCCAGAATGAATCCAAGCAGGATTCCCGCGATAAGAAATGCTGCTCCTGCGCTTAAATTCATCTCCCGTATTACAATTCCGACAAAGTAAGATGCCGCTGCCAGCAAAAATAACGTATTTGTCTCTATAATGCTTCCTAATACCATACAGACTATAGACAGTGCCAGCAACAAGCCTCCAAATGCCATCTGCTTTGCTTTTACATGCATGCGCAAAGGTCGCCTCCCATACATTCACATAAGGAATCCATGATCCAAAGATCACAACACAAATTACCTGTACCACAAGTAGAGTTATTTGGCGCACCGCCATAACCTTTCCCATAAGGATTCGACTGATATTGTCTTGAAGTCCAGTTTAACTGATTCAGAAGCTGCTGATACTGCGGATTATGCGGTTCCATATTAACCGCCTGAGCAGCATGTTCTCTTGCAAGCACATTATTCCCCATGTTCATATTAGCAATTCCGCTTAAATAATACCATTGAGAATTGCGGCTTGGCATACGATTTAATACGTTTAACGCATCACGGAATCTTCTGTTATTAATGAAGTTGACGGCTGCCTGCATCTCTACATCATTTGTACCAGAGCTGCTTTGCTGGTAATTTCCATATCCATAATTGTAACTGCCGCTTCCGTGTTCACGCTCTTTCATGATCATATCGTAAGCTTCCTGCACTTCTTTAAACTTTTCTTCTGCAAGATCCGCAAGCGGATTATTTACATTTGCATCCGGATGATACTTTCTTGTAAGATCTCTGTACGCCTTCTTTATCTCATCATCTGATGCATTCTGAGGTACACCTAGTACATCATATGGATTCTTTGTCATATTTTATTCCTCACTTTTCTTCTTCTCATTTTGAATTTTGTGATAGCGGTTCCAAATTCCATCATATAATATATTTCGCAAAATGTCTATATCTGATATACACGGAAGCTGCTCAAATGCAGCTGCACTCTCTGCAATCATCATGCAAAGAAGCTCCTTGCATTTTTCCTCAAAATCCGCGGATTTTGACATTTCCAGCAATGGATTATAATTTCCCTTTGCTTTATCTTTCTCAAGATCATCATATGCGTCCATAATATAAATAAATTTTCCAAGATAAAATCCAATTTTTCGAAGCCGCTCTTCCCATATATCTTTTTTGTATACAAAAAGCTCTTCCATAAGTTTCCCAAAACATCCTGCCGGTCTATCAATTTCCATAACGTTGTTTTCTTCACATACGGATAATTCTTTTAAACACTTCTGTATTACTTTGGTTTGTCTTGGATACTTTTTCACTGCCTTTTTTACTTTATGACGAAGCAGACAGGTCCCTGCAAAGCCGCTTACCTTCTTCTCATCTATCCAATCGTCTTTCATGTGATAATAAGCAAGAATAAGATTCATGTCGGCGGCATATTCTGTTATTTCATTTTGCAGCATCATTTGCTTTTTCACCGGATGGACCTTGCAACGATGCTTGCTCATCATTGTTTCGCTTTCGTATAAGGATGTCAGAAGAACAATGGCAAATGTCATATCATAAGTAAGCGTAATCTGTCCAAGACTTCCATAATTTTTTTTCAATGTCTGGCAAAGACCGCAGTAATATGCCTTATATTTTTTGAAATCCTTCACTTTTAGTTCCGCTTCCTGTATTGTTACATAGCCAAACATAGTCTCCTCCTGTAAATTTCTTTCTGCTGATATCGTCTTATTTTTTATATTGTCATACGCAATAATCCAAGTAAGAGTAAATGCGCCGGATAGAACACATAAAAAAACCATTTGGAACATTTACGGCTTTTATTGTGCTTTTCTCTTTGATAATAGGTGATGATCATGATGCCAGACGCTATCATACCTATGCAGGACATTGCCGAATATACAAATACGTCTGCCGTATGCGGATAGAATTCTATTTTCGTCATAAAATTCACGACAAAAAATATTGTGACACAGATACCGAAAACTTTCATAAGTTTTTGTCTGTCATCTTTACATTTTGCAAACATGACCACAAAAGCCGGCGCTAAAATTCCCCAATCCATAAACAACGTTGCCATGAACAATAAGAATATCAATAGATAACGTTTTTGCGAATTCCATACACGTTCCAGTACTACGAGGATCAAAAAGCAGGTGAATAGGGTAAACATCATATTCAGCGCCAAATATCCGGTTACCATTTGAAATGGTATCTGCGAGATCAATGCAAACGCGAAAAGCCTTTGTCCGTATTTCTTTCTGGAATGGGTATATGCAAAGCCTTCCACAAGAAAATAACACATTGTAATCGCGGTAAAATATCCAATATCAATAAAAATTTCATAAAGCAATGTTTGGCCTTTTAAAAATACAGTTGCAAAATGATTGCAAAACATCGCCGCCATTGCTATATATTTAATACAATCTCTACTCATTTTTCCTTTTGAAAACAGGGGATATGTGCATTTCACACATACCCCCGCTCTTTATTCTTTATCTTTAATTTCACTGTGCAGCTGCTGTAAGGATTTCACTTCGCCGCATCCTGGCTTCTTCAAAGATTTGATACCGCTTACGGTTGCTTTTGCTGCAGCCATCGTTGTCATATACGGAATCTTCTTTTTGATCGCAGCCTTTCTAAGATAACTGTCATCTGCCATTTTTTCCTGACCGATTGGTGTATTGACGATTAAATCAATCTTTCCGTTTGTAATCAGATCCAAGATATTTGGTCTTCCTTCCTGAAGCTTATTTACCATCTCAGCCTCAATGCCCGCTTCACGAATCAATTCAAAAGTATGCTTAGAAGCAAGAATGCGGAAACCTGTTTCGGCAAACTCACGCGCTAATTCTACAACTTCCGGTTTATCTTTGTCATTCACCGTGATAAGAACCGTTCCTTCTAATGGCAGCTTCGTCTGTGTTGCTTCCTGCGCTTTGAAGAATGCTTCGCCGTAGAATCTGGAAAGTCCAAGTACTTCGCCGGTAGAACGCATTTCAGGTCCAAGTACCGGGTCAACCTCCTGGAACATATTAAATGGAAATACAGCTTCTTTTACGCCGTAATATGGAATATTCTGTTCTTTTAACTGAGGTACAGGTGATGGTCTGCCCGTCAGCTCACTTGTTACGATATCAATTGCAAGCGGAACCATGCGGATGTTACATACTTTCGATACAAGCGGCACAGTTCTGGAAGCTCTTGGATTCGCCTCAAGCACATATACTTTGTCGTTCTCAATTGCATACTGCATATTCATAAGACCTTGGACATGCATCTCTTCTGCAATTCTTCTTGTATATTCTTTGATCGTTTTTACATTTTCTTCTGAAATATATCTGGATGGAATGATACATGCCGAGTCTCCTGAATGAACTCCTGCAAGTTCGATATGTTCCATCACTGCCGGTACAAACGCATGTGTACCATCACTGATCGCATCTGCCTCGCATTCCGTAGCATGACCTAAGAAACGGTCAATCAGAATCGGGCGGTCCGGTGTCACACCAACTGCCGCGTTCATATATCCTACCATGCTTTCTGCATCATATACGATTTCCATGCCACGTCCGCCAAGTACGTAAGAAGGACGTACCATAACCGGATATCCGATTTCTTCTGCGATAGCAAGCGCCTCGTCTACATTAACCGCCATTCCTGACTCCGGCATCGGAATCTCCAGCTTATCCATCATTGCACGGAATAAATCACGATCTTCTGCCAAATCGATAACTGACGGAGCTGTTCCCAAAATCTTCACTCCGTTTTTCTCAAGATCAGCAGCCAGATTAAGCGGTGTCTGACCTCCAAACTGTGCAATTACTCCAACCGGCTTTTCCTTCTTATAGATACTAAGCACATCTTCCAAAGTCAATGGCTCAAAATACAATTTATCAGAAGTATCGTAGTCTGTGGAAACCGTCTCCGGATTACAGTTAACGATGATTGTCTCAAATCCTAGTTTCTTTAGAGCAAGCGATGCGTGTACACAGCAATAATCGAATTCAATACCTTGACCGATTCGGTTTGGTCCGCCGCCAAGAATCATAATCTTTGGTTTGTCTTCATTGACCGGATTCTTATCTTCGGTATTATATGTCGAATAATAGTAAGCTTTGTCTTGGGTGGCGCTTACATGTACGCCTTCCCAAGCTTCTTCCATACCGATAGAAATTCTTTTCTCACGGATTTCTGTTTCTGTTAAATCTAAAATCTGACCTAAATACTTATCGGAAAAACCATTCTTCTTAGCAGAAATCAATGCTTCGTCTGACGGCAGCACTCCTTTATGTGCAGCCAACGCCTCTTCTTCTTCTACCAATTCCTTCATCTGTTCGATAAAATAATGTTTTACCTTGGTAAGATTGTGGATTTCTTCTATCGTTGCGCCCTTTCTAAGTGCCTCATACATGATAAAATGACGCTCGCTGGACGCCGTAATCAGCATCTTAAGCAATTCCTCTTTTGTCTTCGTATCAAAATCTTTTGCATGTCCAAGACCATAACGCCCGGTCTCCAAGCTTCGGATTGCTTTCTGGAATGCCTCTTTATAGGTTTTACCAATACTCATAACTTCGCCTACGGCGCGCATCTGCGTACCAAGCTTATCTTCTACCCCTTTGAATTTTTCAAATGCCCAACGTGCAAACTTAATTACGACATAGTCTCCGCCTGGCACGTATTTATCCAGTGTTCCGTATTTTCCGCAAGGAATGTCTTTTAACGTAAGTCCTGTTGCGAGCATCGCAGATACTAAAGCGATCGGAAATCCTGTCGCTTTGGAAGCAAGCGCGGAAGAACGAGAAGTTCTTGGGTTGATTTCGATGATAATATCTCTGTCCGTCTTTGGATCGTGTGCCCATTGCACATTACATCCGCCGATTACTTTGACAGAATCTACAACTTTATGAGATTTTTCCTGTAAGCGCTTCTGCACTTCTTCTGAAATTGTAAGCATAGGAGCAGAACAAAAAGAATCGCCTGTATGAACGCCAAGAGGATCGATATTCTCAATAAAACATACGGTAATCATATTTCCTTCTGAATCACGTACGACCTCGAGCTCTAATTCTTCCCAGCCTAAAATGGATTCTTCTACAAGCACCTGTCCTACCATACTTGCCTGAAGTCCTCTCGCACATACGGTTTTTAATTCTTCTACATTATATACAAGACCGCCGCCTGCGCCTCCCATCGTATATGCAGGACGAAGTACAACCGGATATCCAAGTTCGTCTGCAATTGCCAGCGCCTCATCTACAGAGTAAGCAACCTCGCTTCTTGCCATCTCGATCCCAAGACTGTCCATCGTATTTTTAAACTCAATTCTGTCTTCTCCACGTTCAATGGCGTCTACCTGCACACCGATAACTTCTACATTATATTTTTCGAGTATCCCTTCCTTTGCAAGTTCTGAGCATAAATTAAGACCGGACTGTCCACCAAGATTCGGCAGCAATGCATCTGGTCTCTCCTTTTCAATAATTTGTTCGAGTCTTTCCACGTTAAGTGGCTCAATATAAGTAACGTCAGCAGTCTCCGGATCCGTCATAATGGTAGCCGGATTAGAGTTTACCAACACGATTTCATAACCTAAATTTTTAAGGGCCTTACATGCTTGTGTACCAGAATAGTCAAATTCACACGCCTGTCCTATAATAATAGGACCGGAACCGATAATCAGTACTTTATGGATATCTTTTCTCTGAGACATCGTTCATTTCCTCCCGTTTGTTAGTCTTACAAAAATTTATCTTGAAATATTATACCTGAAAAGGTGTTAACTGACAATGCTAAATCTCATCTTTTTCAAATATTAATTTTTAAAACTATGTATCGGAGCCGGAATTCTTCCTTTTCTGCTCACAAAAGCATCACAAGAAAATTCATTTGCCGGCATAATCGGTGCATACCCCAAAAGTCCGCCAAATTGGGCTGTATCTCCTACATCTTTTCCAATAACCGGAATAAGACGCACTGCTGTTGTTTTCTGATTCACCATACCGATTGCCATCTCATCTGCAATAATACCGGAAATCGTACTCGCACTTGTTTTTCCAGGAATCGCAATCATATCAAGACCAACCGAACATACACAAGTCATTGCTTCTAATTTTTCCAAGGTCAATGCCCCCGCATGTACTGCATCTATCATCCCTTGATCTTCACTAACCGGAATAAACGCACCGCTAAGACCACCCACATAAGAAGATGCCATGACACCGCCTTTTTTCACCTGGTCATTTAACATTGCCAGCGCTGCTGTTGTACCCGGTGCACCTACACGCTCCAGACCGATCTCCTCTAAAATTTCAGCCACACTATCTCCGATCGCCGGTGTCGGAGCCAAAGATAGGTCTACGATTCCAAACGGAACATTCAAACGTTTCGAAGCCTCTTCTGCCACGAGCTGCCCAACACGAGTAACCTTAAACGCAGTCTTCTTAATCGTCTCACACAATTCACTGAAATCTTTTCCGCGTACTTTTTCCAGCGCCTTTTTTACAACTCCCG
Organism: uncultured Lachnospiraceae bacterium; assembly: GCA_910585545.1. Lineage (GTDB taxonomy): Bacteria > Bacillota > Clostridia > Lachnospirales > Lachnospiraceae > An181. The sequence goes on along the minus strand of CAJUFN010000001.1, from coordinate 79,879 downwards.
GGCCGCTGACTCCAACATTAATAACTGCATCTGCTTCTGTCACGCCAAGGAAAGCTCCCGCCATAAATGGATTATCATCTGGTGCGTTGCAGAATATCACAAGTTTCGCACAGCCAAGAGAATCATTCTCCTTTGTTGCTTCTGCCGTTGCTTTTACCATCTCACCGCAAAGGCGCACGGCATCCATATTGATTCCTGTTTTTGTGGAACCTACATTTACGGAACTGCACACTCTTTCTGTCAGGGAAAGTGCCTGCGGAATAGATTGAATTAAATTCTCGTCACTTTTCGTCATTGCTTTGGACACAAGCGCAGAATATCCGCCGATAAAGTTTACTCCAACTTCCTTTGCTGCTTTATCAAGCGTCTTTGCAATCGTCACAAAATCTTCCGGACATTTGCATGCTGAGCCGCCTACAAGCGCAATCGGAGTAACGGAAATACGCTTATTTACAATCGGGATTCCAAACTCTTTCTCTATATCATAACCAGTAGAAACAAGATCTTTTGCTACCCTCGTAATCTTTTCATATATTTTTCGATTTAATTCACTTAGATTCGAATCTATACAGTCCAAAAGGCTGATTCCCAATGTGATCGTACGCACGTCAAGATTCTCATGCTCGATCATCTTATTTGTCTCTGATACTTCATACATATTAATCATGATTTTTCTCCGCCTTTCTTAATCGCCTACAATCTGTGCATTTTTTCAAAAATTTCTTCCTTCTGACAACGAATAGATACGCTTCCGATTTCTTCGCCAAGTTTCTCCATCTCATCACATAATACTTTAAAATCTTTATTAAATGTTGAAATATCTACGATCATCATCATATTTAGATATTCTTTTATAATTGTCTGAGATATATCCAAAATATTAATTCCATTCTCGGCAAGGTAAGTACATACCTTCGCAATAATTCCTACCGTATCTTTTCCGATTACGGTTATAATACATTTCTTCATCTTTTCCCTCCAAAGTTGTTATAAATATTTTTGGCTTTTTCCATGATAAAAATTTATCTTTTATTTCTCTTGACCATTATAACTGCAATTTTATCAGAAAACAAGAAAAGAGAGAGATTTTTTCAAATCCCTCTCTCAAAAACCTATCTTTGTGTTCTTTTCTTAAGTGTCATTCCGACAAGAGCTGCTACGGCTATCAAAGCCATCCAGATTACTGCATTTGCTGCATCGCCTGTTTTTACTGGTGATTTTGCAGTCTTATTATTGCTGTTTGTTGTAGTTGTCTTTCCGGAATTATCGGAAGCAACTTTATTATCATCCTCTGACTTTTGACCGCCTGATACTGCTGTGTTATCTTCTATTTTCAGCTCTTTTGCTACTTCTTCCAATGCTTTCACTGCCTGATCGATCTGGACCTGTGTCGCATTCTCATCTTCGAAGACTGCCACTGCCTGTGCGTATGCTGCCTTCACTGCTTTTGCAGTCTTAGCTGCATAGAGGCTTAAGTCTACTTCTTTGATCTTTCCTATGAGTTCTTCTAACTTATCCTTATTTGGAATCTCACGAAGCGTACGTCTTGCTGCTTCCAATGTTGCTCTCGCCGCATCCACTGCATCCTGTGTTGCTGCATCATCGTTGTATACGCCAAGCGCTGCATCATATGCTGCCTTAAAGATTGCAAAGCTCTCCTCTGTATAGATTGCTTCGTTGTTTACAAACGAAACAGATTTATCAATCAGTTTCTTAAGTGCATCTTTATTCACTGCCGGTGCTTCCAATGTCAAGCCTGCATATGCTGAGCGGAGCACTGCTGTCACTTTATCTACCACAGCCTGATCATCCTTGGTCAAATTATCATTCGCAAGTACTGCTTCGGCTGCTTTTAAAGCCTCACTGAATATACGTGCACTTTCTGCTGTATAACCCTTCAACTCTGTATCTTTTACCGAGTTGTATACTTCAAGTAATTCACTCTTATCAGCCGGCTCTTTCTCCGGTACTTTGACCTCTAATCCGTTAAGTGCTGCTTCCAATGCGTCTGCTACTGTATCTACCAATCCCTGGCTGACACCGTCTGTATTAAGAACCAATTCACCAAGCGCCAATGCTTCCTGCATTGTTGCTACGCTTGCTTCCGTGTAGCCGCTTGTATCAGTTGCGTTCGCTTGATCTACCAGCATCTGCAGTCTGCTCTTGTCTACTTTTACTTCTACTTCTTCAAGCTCATCGATTGCCTTCTGAAGTGCCTCTGTCGCAGTCTTAATATCTTCTGCTAATGCATTTTCGCCGTCTTTTAGTACTTCCAAGGCTTTCGCATATGCGTTTTGAAGTGCTGCTGCAGTTTCTTCTGTGTAGTTATCAATGTTTGGAAGATAGAAATCTCTCACCTCATCTGCCAGAGTTTGCAGCGGCTTGTTGTCTCCGCCGATGAAATCAAGCATATGAACCAGTGCAAGCAATTCTTTATATACCTTATCAACTTCCTCCTGACTTACGGTATCGTCCGCCAAGATATCTTCTGCTTCATCGTATTTTGCTTCCAATGCCGTCCTTACTGCCGGGATTACACTTGTATATCCGTCTTTCGCCATCTGCTCTCCTGTATAAGTAAAGAGAACTTGCAAATCTGACTTGTCTGTTTTCACCGGTTCATTACCTTTAACAGTAATTGTACAAGATGCTTCCAAACCTGCTACGTTAGCAACTGTAATTACAGTTGTTCCTTGTTTTTTCGCTGTCACGATACCATTTTCATTCACGACAGCAACCTCTTCGTTAGAAGAACTCCATTTAAGTCCTGTAAGCATTGTTCCTGCTGCATGTTCCGGTTCCAAAGTAACTGTTTCACCGACTTTAACAGTAGCATCTTTTAAGGTTGCTGTTTCTGCAACTTTCATAACGCGAATCGGTGCTACTTCTGCGATTGCTGCAAAATCGCCTTGTCCTGCTTCGACATAGATTTCAATTACTTTCACATTCATAGCTGCTTTTGATTTACCGTCAAACGTTATTGTTATCCAGCCTCCGCCAACTCTTTCAGCGTCCGTTGATGCAATTCCATGCTTTTCTTCCAATACATTACCTTCTGCATCTAATGCACGGTATCCGTACTGGCGAACAATACCATTATTCGCACTTGGTCTTTGCTGGAATTTAAATCCGCCAATTTCTAATTCCTTACCAAAATCCACAGTCAAAATTGCAGGATTATCTGCACTTACAGTAAATCCGCTCCATGCAGAATGCCAATAAGTAGAAGAATCTCCATCCGCCGCTGCTGATGCAACACCGCTTCCAGCAGGTTCTCCTGATGTCTGCTGCGTATTTGCAGAAGATGTGATTTCCGGATATTCATCTCTTGCAATGTCTGTTACAACGGAATCCATTATCGTCATATCAAAGGTCTCAATCACTTCGCCATCTTCGTTGGCTGCTGTAAGAACAGCTTCACCTGCTGCGAGTGCATTAACTTTCTGACCTTCTACAACTACGATATTCTCATCGCTGGATGTCCATGTAATCTTATCAAGACCGGTTCCGAAAATATCTACTGTCTCACCTTTGTAAAGCTCTTTAGAAGAGATTGTTACTGCGATAGCGTCTTTATTTTCTTTAATTACAAGATTATCAAGTGTAAAATCTGTCTCTCCAATACTTGTAGAGCCGCTTGGTCTGTTTGTATAAAGACCAATCCATGTCTGGCCGCTTCCGCCGCCAATCACCTGCATCTTTACATGTTGTGTTGTGCCGCGTGCCTGCGGGAGGCAATCATTCGCTGCTGGTGTTGTATAGCTGGTTCCTTCTCCGACCACCATCGCATATCCCTTGTCAGGACCAGACTGATAATCGAATTCTACCGTATATACTTTACCCGGCTCAAAACGGAAGTTCTGAGGAATTGTCTGATAGAGAATTCCATTATTAGAACCATGATGTTTTACAGACCATTCACCGTCGATAACATCATCAATTACTCTTCCGCCCCAACCATGCTGTGTATATGGTGCATTCAACTGAGACAAGTGTGTTACAGGGTCTGAGATTCCTTGTGCAGAACTTAATACAAACGGATATAATCCCTGTACTACTGTTTCAAAATCCTGTACAAAGCTTCCGTCTTCACGGAAGTTATTGAGAGATTTCTCTACCACACGGATGTCATCCATGTAAGAGGAGCCTGTTCCTGCTTTCCTTGCCAGCGTAATCTTCGCAGTCTCTGCGTCTGCTGTAAAGGATACCTGCATTCTCTGCATCTTGGTTCCGTTCTTCTGGTCAGATTTTACATAGTTATTCAAGATAGAACGTTCCGTGTAATTAGAAACAGAATTGTCTTTCGTAGCTACTTCAATAGACGCTTTTGCATCACTATTATTTTCTACATAAACTTCTGCCACATAATCTACACCGGATTTCAATCCATGAATGGTAGTTGTTACTGCCACATCTTTTGACGGACTATTAAATGCCAGTCTCTGATCTCCTGTATTCGCTTTTTCCACTACAACAGACTCATCATCAATATCTCCTGACCATTCATCAGAAGAAAGCTTTTCACCTGCTGCATATCCATTGAATCCAGGATCTACTACATAATCATACTCACCAAAATCATTTTTCAGCGTTTTCACACCTGCGCCTTTTACTAATACATAGGCTGTAGCTGCTTTTGCTTCTAACGTTACAGAGTTTCCATTTACCTCAACGGTCTTTTCATTGATACGTCCCTGATCGGAAAGCTCATACATGATAACGTTTTCTACATTCCATCCATCAGGAAGCTCCCAAGTTGTTGTACCGCCTTCCAAATTCCAGTGATAGAGTTTTTCACTTCCATCCTGATTATCTGTCCAAGGAAGTAAATATGTAACATCTTCTAATACTTTTTTGCCATTTAACGTAATGATACGTTCGATATTTTCATCTCTGCGCTGTTCTTCTTTTCTTGTAACAACAACCTTATCTCCATTATCATTCTTTAACGTGATTTCTTTTTCGTTGTTGCCAACCGGTGATTCACCCTCTGCATAATCTTCCCAATCGATTACATAGTAATGCTGCAAGAATTTTGTCGGAAGGTTCTGGTTAAATGTCTGAAGAATGTAATTATTGTAATCGCGGTCTCCGCCCCATCCTTCAAATCCATACAGTCTGTATCCGCCAAGCAATGGGTTATCTGCTGCTCCACCATAGGAAGGATAATTCAGTACCTGAGAATCTCTCTGGTCATTTCTAATGAAACGAATGATAGCGCTGTTAAATCCTTTGGATGTTGCTCCACCATAGGAAGCATCTGTTGACCAATGCTGCCAAGTAGAATCATATTCGCCCTGCGCACTGAATTCTGTAGAGAATCTCCAACCCAAAGAGTTGATCTCTTTTGCAATCTGTCTTGTTTCCCATGCATCCTGATACCATACGTCAAGATAAATGAAATCCATATTGTCTTCTAAAGACTCAGCTTCTTTTTTCAGGTCTTCTTTAGACATATCTACTTCGCCTTGAGAATCTTTTACTGCTTCCGGCCATTTAATGCTAAGGTGCTCGGTATTATTGATACGATCATATAACTGCACGAAACGTTTCCATCTTGCCTGGCTGGAAAGATCCCAAAGTTTATCAATTGCAAGAGACTGGTCTAACCATCCCCATCCATAACTGTAAGCACTTTCAATCATATCTTCATTCATGGATTTGGCTTCCGGATAAATTTCCTGTGCATTTACATGAATACCAACCTCTGTGTTGTAATCATGTGCAATCTTGATCAGTTCCTGGAAATCTTCTACTCCGCCTTCACGCTCAGCAATATCTGCATATTCTGAGTTTGCAGAGTCATGTCCTTCATTACCATATCCCTTTAACATAACCGCCTGCGGCAGTCCGTCTGTTGCAAGATATACTTTCTTAATATTGTCTGCCGTTGTATGATATGGGTTGGATGCCATACTTGCAAAATTCATAACAATACGGTAGTTTACCATATCTTTGATCACATCGGAGCCATATGCAACATGCATAATATCACGGAACGCAAGGGCTCCGTCATTCCAATCGATCTCGCCATCTTCGTTCTCATCTGCTCCAATCGCTACTTTTGCATATGGAAGTTCGCTCTTTGGATACGGATCATATTGTGATGATTTATTCTGTCCGTTCTTGTCTCCCTTTTCATAATACCAAGGAGCACTTGTAAGTGTGATAGTATCTGCTCCATTCACACGGATGACACGTTTGTCTCCTTCTGCTTCGGAATTACTGAAAAGACCTGCACTTAATTTTCCATTCTGCAAAAATGCATATAAATATCCATCTTTATTTGATGGAACAAATCCATCCTCAAAATCAATAAATACATCGCCGCATGATGTTGTCGTTGTAGAAACCTGAGCGCCCGCAAAATTTGCACCTGTCTCAGCTGCATCTACAGACAAAAGACTAAGACTTGGCACATCAATAGATGCAATAGCCTGACTGTCTTTTTCTGCCTGAATATCTGTCACTTCCCATGTCAATGTATTATTTTTCACACTGATTTTTACTGTCAAGATGACATCGATATTATATGAATCATCTATCTGCTGACAATGCATCTCATAAGTTCTGGAATCCGTTGTTGTCTCTGTAACTGTTACTTCTGGCTCCAATGTACAGCCATTGATCACAACCGTATTAAGTGCTGTTTCATTGCCGCGGAAGAAGGTATTTTCTTTTCCGAGCATCTCGTATCTTGCTACTAACGGAAATTCTTTTCCGATGTAAACTTTCATCACATCAGATGTGATACTGTCATAATTATTCAAGTCAAGATTCGCCTTTGGCTGCAGCGTTGCATTAAATACATTCTCAGCCTCTGCGTCAACTTCGACTACACTTTCATATGACTGATAACCTGCCTTTGTAATTGCCATGTTATATTCACCAACTTCAACACCCACAATCGCATAGTTACCATTTACATCTGTCGTTGTTACACGGCTTCCAAGACGTACCGTTGCACCCTCTATGGCTGTTCCTTCCGTATTTGTCACAGTTCCTGTCACATCTTTGATCACAGTATAATCTTCTGTCATCTGATGTCCGCGATCTGCGCAAAATACCCATTCATCCTCCATACAATTTGCTGTTCCATACATGAAATCCGCAAAAGAAATGGTCTGATTTGCGCCATTTACTTTTACACCAAATCTGCCATTTCCACTCGTAGCATCCGCATAACTGATCAATGTCTGATTTGTTACACGAGCTGTTGTTCCATTCACAGTGACAGATAATGTTTCACGATTTAAAGAGATAGAAATCTGCATTTCTTCTCCGATTACCGGCTCAGGAAGTCCCGGAATCTGCGGATAACTTTCAGAACCATTTAATTTGTACTGATAGTACCATTTACTGCTTGGATCATATCCTACATACAACCAGTTACTGTCATCTACATAAGAATAGAATACCCCCCAGTTGTCGTTGCCTGGTCTCAGTGCCAGAGAAATCTCTCCGGACTCTTCCATTCTTTTGTCATTATCCAACAAAAGTGCTGGTGCATTTGTGCTGGCATTTCCATAAGCATGTCCGCCGCCGCCGCGTGCTCCACTGTTGATTGTAATCCATTTTCTACCGCTTTCCGGTGCTGCTTTTACATTCGCCGGAATATAGCTTAAAAATGATGTGCATACCATTGCAATTGCAATCAACACTGATATGATTTTTCTTTTTGCTTTAATCATATTATCCTCCTTTTATTATAGTTTTTTGAATAAATCTTATTATCTTGCCCCACCCTAGCAACACACTGATTTATCCTCGTTCATTATAACATCTTTGCTGATTTTTTTCCTTTTTTATAAGGCCTTTTTGCTTTTTTGTTAATTTTGTTCAAAACCTCAAAAGCATTTTGTGCATTTTCACGAGAGTTTCTATAATAACAAAAACAGGGCAGAATATCTGATCCCGTCCTGTTCTTGTTATTATTTTTCTACATTATCATTCTTTATGCACGATATCTTCTTCTCCTATAAAGAATTACTGCGGCAAGCATAGCTGTCAAGCAAGCTGTTGCCGGCAATGCACTGTTGAGCTTATCTCCAGTCTTTGCTGCTGTTTTGGCACCTGCCTTTGAAGATGATTTTTCAGTTGCAGCTGTCTTATTCTCTTTCTTTTCGCCTTCTGCTCCTGCAGCTATTTTCGTTTCTTCGATTTCTGCGTTTGCAAGAATTTCTTCGTCAAGAGAGTTTACTGTCATTTCTAACGTTTCAACTGCTTTATCAATCTGTGTCTGTGTCGCTTTTTCATCGGAAAGAACAGCAACTGCTGATGCATAAGCCGCCTTTACTGCTGTTACTTCTTCTTTTGAATATTGTTTAAAATCAATTGTCTTTATAATCGCAATCAATTCTTCCAATTTATCTTTATTTGGTTTCTCGCGAAGCTGCCGTCTTCCTGCTTCCAGATTTACTCTCGCTTCATCCACTTCCTCCTGCGTTGCTTCTTCATCCTGATATACGCGAACCGCTTCATCATATGCTTCCTTGAACACATTGAAGCTTTCTTCGATATATAAGTCTTTGTTAGAATCAAACTGTACAGATTTATCAATTAATTTTTTCAAAGCATCTTTATTGATAGTCGGTGTCTCTTTTAATACCAGTGTCTCAAATGCTGCAACCAATGTATCTTTTACACGATCTACAACTGCCTGATCATCTTCACTAAGTTCTTCATCTGCGATAACCGCATAGGCTGCATCCAATGCTTTATTTAATATTTCCACACTCTGTTCCGTATAGATACTAAGATCTGCTTCCTCTACAGATGCAATTGCTTCTTGCAAAGCAGTTTTATCAGCTGGTTTCATTTGAACCGGTTTTCTTGTCAGACCATTTAATGCCGCCTGAATCATATTCACTGTGAGATCTACCATTCCCTGACTACTGTTTGCATCCTTCATCACTTCATGACCAACTTTGATTGTCTTTAAAAGTGTGTTTACACTTTCCTGAGTGTAATCATCTAACTCTTTTGCTTCTGCTTCTGCAATCAATGCTTCAAGTTTACTCTTATCTGCGATTTCCGGTTCTTCTTCGCCAGAAACAGTAACTGTACAAGTGCCCAAAGAACCAGCAGCATTTGAAACTGTAATCACAGCTGTTCCTTCTTTTACAGCCGTAACCGTACCATTCTCATCCACGGTCACAACTTCCTCGTCAGACGAACTCCACACAAGACCTTTTAATATTGTACCTTCATCATGTTCTGGTACCAAGGTAACGGTCTCGCCTACTTCAAGTTCAACATCTTCCAGATCAACCTTGTCTGCAACTTTCTGTGCCTGAAGTGGTAATACTTCTGCGATTGCTGCAAATCCGCCCCGACCCTGCTCTACAACAATTTCAATCTTACGAGCCAGAGACGCCTGTCCAAATATTACTTCATTCCATGCTCCGTTATTGATATCTTTCACTGCAATATCATATTTTTCTTCCAATATATTTCCATCAGCATCCAATACCCGATACCCTAATTGCTGTACAATACCATTACTATTGGATGGTCTTTGCTGGAATTTGAATCCGCCGACACGCAAATCTTTGCCAAAATCTACTGTTAAAACAGCCGGATTTTCTTTACTTACTACAAAATGACTTCCTTCCCACTGGGAATGCCAGTATGTAGAAGAATTTCCATCCGTTGCTGCGGATGCAACACCGCTGCCAGCGTCCTCACCTGTCTTTTCTTCTGTATTTGCAGAAGATGTCATTTCTTGCAGTTCCTCCGTTGGCATCTCAGTTATAATGTGTCCAGTCACCGTGATCTCAAAAGATGCAGCCACTTTTCCATTTGCATCAGACACGGTAAGAACAGTTGTACCTGCAGATAATGCTTTTACTTTTGTTCCCTCTACAACTGCAACGGATTCGTTGCTGGATGTCCATACTGCTTTATCAAGATTCGTTCCACTGATATCTGCTGTCTCACCTTTATAAAGTTCTGTTGCGGAAATTTCCGCATAGATTGCGTCTTTATCTACTTCATATTCCAAAATTGTCATGTAATTTGAAGCAACTACTTTTCCGTTTCGATCTCTTCCATCGATACGGATAACATCTTTTTCACCACTCTTGGCACTCAATTCTTCTGCTGTAAGCGCAAATTGTGTGCTTCCATCATTCAAATCTGCTTTTTTACAGTAAGTTCCGTTCACATACACAGCCGCATCTACAATGTCCTGCTGATTTATGCTTACTGATAATGTCATATCTTTTCCGTCTTCTATCACTGCATCTGCTGCTGCATGCTTTGATATATTATCCACTTTTAATGCGCCATTCTCATCAGATGCCTGCATCGAAATATTTTTGCTTGCATTGTATGCATTTAAGGATCTTACAAAAGAATCTTCAGTCTCTAATTGAATGTCCATCCATGCCAAATGTGTCTTCAACCATGTTTTGAAAGTATTCACACCACCGTCAAAGCCATTTTTATATTTCCACATTGCTTCATTTTTCTTTGCGGATTCATAGATATATTCATAAGCAGTATCAATCTTGCCTCCTGTCTTTATAATATCTTCAAGAAGCGTATCTCGAATCTCCCAGTAACGCTCTTGTACACGCATCATAAAATATGGATCTTCAATCAACTGCTTATACCACATATACGCCTGAGCATTCGTATTAAATGCCTTTGTAGCCCACTGGTTGGTAATATAAGTATCTCCTTCTCCGCCGGAACTGTAATCCATATCCCATATAGGACCCATATGGAACAGCCCGTCAATATCCTTATATAAATAAGTACTCTTTTTATTAAATTCTTCGTTATAGAAAACTTCATTCACAATCCAGTAATCCACTAAAGAATCCATATCAAACAATTCACTGTAATGCGTATCTTTTCCATTATATGTAGCATAAAAATTATCTGAATAAACCGCATCTTCAAATCCCTGGATATAATTCTGTACAAAATTCATCATATCTTTGTTCGTATTAGCAAACTCAGGCTTATTGAACATAAGAGGTTGATTTTTATTTGTCTTGAACTTAGAAATTTCATCATAATATTCATCAAGTTCTAACAAATAACCTCCATTGATATCTTCTATTTCATAATAATCTTCTACCTGATAAGTCGTTCCGTTAAATGTAACTTCCTTGGAGGTTGTCCATGCAAGATTTTCAGACATATATCCTTCTAACTCTTTCTTATCATCCTTGCTAAATCCTTCTGCCTCGGCAATCGCATCGGCTGCATCTTCTCCTGCCGTTTCCCAGTCATAGATGTCTATTCTGTCCTTTGCTATACGGATATGTTCACAGAACTGGTAGTTACCAACATATTTGCCGTTCAGTACCACATCCACCCAAGTAGTATCCATCTGCGGCATTCCCATATCTCCGGATAAATTATAGGAAATCGTATTACGCATCAAGCTCGGGTCAGAATAATTGGCAAGTAATACCCAGTGCTTATTTTTTCCCATTCCCCAAATATTGGTACTCTTATCCAGTTTGATCTTATATGGTTTTTTGGGCATTCCCCATGTAGAATTACCACGCCCTTTAATCTCGATCACACCGGAATACAATCCATCATTGAATTCCTCATTTCCCTGCATGGTCATCGTTGCATCAATATAAGAGTCCTTGCTTACAATATTAGCTCCGCCCTCTGTCTCAATGTAAATAACCGGAAGTTTGCTTTCATAAGTTCCTACTTCAATTCCGGCAGCCTTTACACTTCCAAATGAAATGCCCGAACCTGCAACTCCTCCCATAATCATAGCAACAGCAAGGCTTCCGGCAAGCAAAGACTTCTGCATCTTTTTTATTGTCTTGTTCTTCATACTTCTAACCACCTATACCTTTCTTTTTCATTATCTGTCATGTCCGTACCTATTGTGCCTATTCCTCGGACATACTACTATATTTAGTTTATAATATTCCTATAAAAATTTCAATTACTTTTTAACGATATTATACACTTCGCACAAGAAAAATCTTCATGGATTTCATACACTTAACCAAACCACATTACATATATTATACAAAAGCTAAAAATAGAAGGGAAAACTAAAATGTCAGATTTTGAAAACTATGAGTCCAATTTAGAACTTTCTTCTTTCGAAACACACTCAAAAGGCTGTCCCACAACGGGATATCAAAAAATCAGCGTTTGCGTACCTGTTACGGTAAAGGCTTTCGCTCATGCCGGTGATGCCACGGTAAAATGCTGCGGCAAACCTGTTGTTGTATCCGGCGAACCTTGCTGTTCTGGAAAAAAGAATGATGTCTGCACATTTACGATCAGCCAAACTCTCTGTGTAGAAGTGCCTGTTACTTTTGGTGCGCAGACCAATGTTGGAGGAACGTATGTAGACTATCTTAACGCTTCTGCCGATGACATCTGCAAGAATTGTAATTCTCAAAAGTGTCACGAAGCAGAAAGTATCACATTATTGACTGAAGAATGTGAATAATAATAAATTTGCTTCTATAGCAAAACTTCGAGGAACTATGATATTAATTTACATAGTTCCTCGAAGTTTAAGTTGCCAAGCATGCGACAAAAATGTCCGGTGGACTTTAGTAAAATGATTTTTATTCATAGTCCAGACAAGCTCTTTCTGTTACATAAGGACGCACATAGGTATCTGCCACTTTTACATGCTCTTTATGTGCTCCATACACTGCCACATCCTCTGCTTTTTCCAATGTAGTCACCAATGCGATATCATGTGTACTAGATTCCATCGGTTGCGCAATAAATTCTGCCGTAAGAAGTCCTGGAACTTTTCCTACCAAGCCTTCCAAATTTTCCTTCATGGCTTTCTTTAATTCCGGCTTTCTTGCTTCTTCAATCTCCGGTTTGAATTTCCACATTACAATATGATGTACCATTTTTCAATTCCTCCTTAATAAATATCCTTCTTTGCATATTTTCGATAAGCAATTATAATCCCAATAACTCCCATTGCCAACCCAATACCTATTTTTGTTCCATCCAGACTGCCTTCTGTTACGATGTCCGCTCCTTCACAATATCCAAAAGGGGTCACATACTTTAAAAACTTTGCTTTCTCCGTTATATTTGCAATAATATTCAAAAAATATGTAATAGCAGCAATACCAAGACCTGCACCTATGCTTCCTTTTCTTATAAACGCAGAAATACAAAAGCAAATACCTGCCAATTCCATTTGAAGAAGATAATATGCAAGATGAAGCAGGCAAAGTTCCTTCCATGGTATCTCTTCTCCTATGATCAACATAGATATTACGGAAAGAACATAGATAATCAAGTTCATACCTGAGATCTGAAGCAAAACTGCCGTCAGTTTTTCAGTAATAATGCGTACTCTGCTGACTGGATGTGTCAGCATGAATTCTGCCGTACGGCCTTTTTCTTCTTTGCTTAAAATATTGACCGCACAAAAGGCTGAATAGAAGGCACCGCCAAGTCCCAATATATTCCCGCATTCAACAGCATAATATCCCATCAATGTTCCAAAGTTTAATCTATCCATGCCAAATGCCGCTGTAAAAGAACCCATAGAAGCAAATAAGTCATTGATTTCACCCATCTCACTCTTCATTTCCGGAAATAAAAAGATGCAAACTGTCAATAAAAATCCAATAGCGCAGGTCCAGATCAAAAAAGAGGTTCTTCCTTGCCTAAGTTCGTGTTTTACGATTGTCATGCTCTATATCCTTCCTTTTCATAATAATGCAGAAATATTTCCTCCAAATCAGGCTCCAAGATACTCAGATCAGAAACCCCTCCTGCCGCCAATCTTTGAAGCAGCACCTTGATATCGCCGCTATAAAGAAAACTCACTGCGCCACCTATTTCTTTCTTATCACAAATCCCCTTCAGTCCATCCAGATTCACGCTTCCATGTATGGTTATACGTTTTGCATTCGTTTGCGCTAGTACATCTACACTGTCGCAAATAATAATCTTTCCTTCTCTGATGATTGCTGCTCTGGTGCAGTTACGCTGAATCTCAGATAACACATGACTAGATAGGAAAATGGTAGTCCCTGCATGGTTACGTTCCCTCAAAATATCAAAAAATTCACGCTGCATTAGCGGATCAAGTCCTCCAGTAGGTTCGTCAAGAATGAGCAGCCTGGGATTGCTTTGCAATGCACAGACAATTGCGACTTTCTTTCTGTTGCCAAAAGACAATTCGTCTACTTTGCGGTTTGTATCAAGCTGCAAACGTTCACAAAGCTTTTTGGCTGCATCTAAACAATTCATTTTCCGCATGTCCGCAGATAATGTCAGTACTTCCTTAACCTTCATTCCAGGATAGAATACTGCTTCTGAAGGAAGATATCCGATATTTTGTAAGATTTTCTCCCTTTCCTTTTTAATATCTTTTCCAAAAATCTGTGCACTTCCAGAAGTCGGAGAAATTAGTCCTAACAGTGTACGAATCGTTGTGGATTTACCAGCCCCATTAGGTCCGATAAAGCCAAAAAACTCTCCTTCTTTAATCTTTAAGTTTAACTCGGAAATCCCTCTTGATTTCCCATAATATTTCGTCAAATTGCTTATTCTAATCGCATCCATGCTCTTCCTCCTTGCAGCATATGCCAAGAATTATTTGTGATATGGAGAACCGTTTATGATACGGTAACTTCGGTATATCTGCTCCAAAAGTATTACACGCATTAATTGATGAGGAAATGTCATCCGCGAAAAACTCAGCGCAAAATCAGACTTTTGAAGTACTTCCTCACCAAGTCCGATAGAACCTCCGATAATAAATATCACATGACTAATGCCCTGTATACCGAGTCTTTCTATTTTTTCTGCGAATTCCTCTGATGAGAGCTCCTTTCCCTGTATCTCGAGCGTGATAATATATGCATCTTTCTTTACATATTTTAAGATTCTCTCTGCTTCTTTCGTGCGTATGATTTCTTCTACTGTCTCACTGGCATTGTCCGGTGTTTTTTCGTCTGCCACTTCGATGACTTCCAGTTTGCAATATTTGCTTAACCGCTTGCTGTATTCGGCAATGGCATCTTTTAAATATTTTTCCTTTATCTTACCAACAGTAAGTAACGTGATTTTCATATCTTTTTCCCCATTTTTATTGATAGAATAAAGTGGGCAAGCCCACTTCAACTCCCATCCCCTCACTCATGAGGGGCTTGCACGCTTTGCGCGCCGAGCGTGGTCAGCTTTTGCTGACTGCTTCCGCTCACGCGAGTGTGTATCCTACATCTTTTGCCCGGCGTTTGGGCGAACTCTTGCTTTATTGGCTCTTCTCGCCCGGCGTTTGGGCGAACTCTTGCTTTATTGGCTTCTTTCGCCCAGTGCCTGGGCGTAACTCTTGCTTTCTTGGCTTCTCTCGCCCGGCGTTTGGGCGAACTCTTGCTTTCTTGGCTTCTCTTGCCCGGCACCTGGGCGTAACTCGCGGAGCGTTTTATGATATAGGAAAGTACGAACTTTCCTATATCATAAAAAAGTCCGGGATTTCCCGGACTTTTCAGAGTCATTAAGCCTCTACAAAAACTTCTTTTCCCATTCCGCAAATTGGACATACCCAGTCATCCGGGATATCTTCAAATGCAGTTCCAGGTGCGATTCCTCCATCCGGATCGCCAACTGCTGGATCGTATTCATAACCACAAGGTTCGCAAATATATTTTTTCATGTGTATTACCTGCCTTTCTTTTCAAATTATTGATAGTATATACATCTTTAGTTTTTCCCATTCCATACAGAACAAGCATCACCTTTATATTTTGTATCACTTTTTACATTATAATCCTTTGATGTCATTTACTCAAGCACATTTACGGAAATTTACATAATTATTTTTTGGAAGAAAGGTACTCATGGATACCCTCTGCCCCTGCTTTTCCTGCTCCCATAGCAAGAATTACTGTAGCAGCCCCTGTTACTGCGTCACCGCCGGCATAGACACCTTCTTTTGTCGTCTGTCCGTTCGCTTCCTCTGCAACAATACATTTCCATTTATTTATCTCCAGACCTTCTGTTGTAGAAGAAATCAATGGGTTCGGTGATGTACCAAGTGACATGATAACAGTATCTACTTCGATTTCATAATCGGATCCAGCCTTTTCAACCGGACGTCTTCTTCCGGATGCATCTGGTTCTCCAAGCTCCATCTCTACGACACGCATTCCTTTTACCCATCCATTTTCGTCTACAAGGATTTCTTTTGGATTTGTAAGTAAATTAAATATAATGCCCTCTTCTTTTGCATGATGAACTTCTTCCACCCTTGCCGGAAGCTCCGCTTCACTTCTACGATATACAATATGTACCTCTGCACCAAGGCGAAGAGCAGTTCTTGCTGCATCCATTGCAACATTACCGCCGCCAACTACTGCAACTTTTTTACCTGCAGCAATCGGTGTATCGTAAGAATCATCGAAGGCTTTCATAAGATTGCTTCTTGTAAGATATTCATTTGCAGAAAATACACCGTTTGCATTTTCGCCTGGAATTCCCATGAATTTTGGAAGGCCTGCACCGGAACCGATAAATACCGCTTCAAATCCTTCTTCTTCGATCAACTGATCAATCGTTGTAGACTTTCCGATAACCACATTGGTCTCAAATTTTACGCCTAATTCTTTTACTTTATCAATCTCTTTTGCAACAACCGCATGCTTTGGAAGTCTAAACTCCGGAATTCCGTATACAAGTACGCCGCCAAGTTCATGAAGCGCTTCAAATACAGTTACTTCATATCCTAATTTTGCAAGGTCTCCTGCGCAGGTAAGGCCTGCCGGACCGGAACCGATAACAGCCACTTTGTGTCCGTTAGTATGCTCTGCCTTCTCTGGTTTGATGTCGTTTTCCAACGCATAGTCTGCCACAAATCTTTCCAATTTACCGATCGATACCGGTTCGCCCTTGATCCCACGAATACATCTTCCTTCACATTGAGATTCCTGTGGACATACACGGCCGCAGACTGCCGGAAGCGCAGATGATTTACCAATAGTTTTATATGCTTCCTCAATATTTCCTTCTTTCACTTCAGAAATAAATTTTGGAATATTAATGGATACCGGACATCCTTCGATACATTTTGCATTCTTACAATTAATACATCTTCCTGCCTCTTCCATTGCTTCTTCTTTATTATATCCAAGACACACTTCTTCAAAGTTCGTTGCACGAACCTTTGGCTCCTGCTCTCTGACTGGTACTTTCTTTAATACGTCCATTATTCGTCACCTCCACAATGACCACATCCACCATGATGGGTATCGCCTTCCTGTAATTTCAACAAAGCTCTTCCTTCCTGTGTCCGATACATCTGCTGTCTTTTCATTGCTTCATCAAAGTTTACAAGATGTCCGTCAAACTCAGGTCCGTCTACACACGCAAACTTAATTTCATCCCCCACACGTAAACGGCATGCACCACACATACCTGTACCGTCAACCATAATTGGATTCATGCTGACAATCGTAGGAATTTCCAGCTGTTTTGTCATAATGCAGACAAATTTCATCATGATCATTGGTCCGATCGCAACACAGACATCATATTTCTTTCCTTCTTCTTTTACAAGCTGTTCAATCTTCGTTGTAACCATACCCGCATGACCGTAAGAGCCATCATCGGTACATGGATAATAATTACCTGCAACCGCTTTCATCTCGTCTTCTAAGATAAGCATATCCTTCGTCTTAGAGCCAACGATAACATCTGCCTGAATCCCATGTTCATGAAGCCATTTTACCTGTGGATATACAGGCGCTGCTCCGACACCACCGGCTACAAACAAGAATTTTTTATTTTTCAATACTTCGATATCTTCCGAGACAAACTCAGACGCACATCCAAGAGGTCCTGTAAAATCACGGAAATAATCTCCTGCTGTAAGTTTCGCCATCTTTTCCGTAGAAACTCCGATGGTCTGAAGTACAATCGTAACCGTACCTTCCTCTCTGTTATAATCACAAATCGTAAGCGGAATGCGCTCTCCCTTTTCATCTATTTTCACAATAACAAACTGTCCTGGCTCGCAGTGCTTTGCTACTCTCGGTGCTTCCACGTCCATCAGATAAATCTTATCTGCCAGCTTTTCTGCTTTACGTATTCTATACATGATGTACCTCCTAATTTTTTTACGTTACTATGATAAAGCTTTTTACTGAAAAAATCAAGTTATGTAATAATATTGTTATTTTTTATTGGATAATCTGCAATTCATAATTGCGTATTGTAATATCGCTCGCCTTGCCACGGCTGTTTACCAGAATTGCACTAAATATCGTATTGCCTTCCGGCATATCGATTGGTCCGGTATATTTCACTGCTTCCGGAGAATCTTTCGTAAACTCTGTTACATTCAAGGCGTAATATGCTTCATAACCTTCCGGAACAATCATGCTGATCTGTGTTGGCTTTGTATAGCGGCCACTGGATGGCTTCACTGCCGGTGCGTCTTCAACAGGAAGTTCTACCGTATATGTTCTTGACAGACTAAGGCTTGGAATTCCCCTTTTATTTACTGCTACTGCATTGACTGTGGTCTCGCCTTCTCCAATCTGAATCGGCTCACTATATTTCGTACTAGACGTCGTCGGTTCGCTCCCATCTAATGTATAATATATAGTATTGCCGTCTGAATCCAGAGCGAGTTCCTGTACTTCATCATAGGAATTCTTATCAAGACTATATATCGGTGCACTGCAATAATATTCAGGCAATGCCTCAAGTACAGAATCATATCCGCATTCATCCAAAATCACAGGAATTTTCTTTGGCTGCTTCGTGTTTTCCAGAAACGCAAGAAATGCCTTATAAATCTGTGCATTGTCCGGCTGTCTTTCAACCGCATCTTTAAATACTTCTTCTGCTTCGCTTTCATCATCTTTTGCAAGATATACATTGGCAAGTCCGGTGTATGCTTCCGGTCGCTTTTCATTTTTGTGGATGGCTTTTTCAAAACGTATGATTGCCTCTTCATATTCCGAGCTATTCAGAGCACGATTTGCTCTTTGCATATATCCTGTATAAGAATTATAGTACAAAAGGAATGCTGTGAGCGTCACAGCCGCAATCGCAGCACTGATAAAAATCATTCTCTTTTTTCTTTTTGCCTGCTGCCTTGCTCTTCTTTTTTCTTTCCGAAGTCTGGATTCCTTTTGCAGTCCGGCATTTTCCGTACGCATATTTTCCGCACTTCTTAACGCCATTGCGCGTTGTCTTTCCTTCTCTTCTCTCTCACGCTGTTCTCTAAGTGCACGCTGTCTGGCAATATATCCACTCCCCTGCCTTGCATACACTCTTGTGTTGTCATAATATGTATTTCGGCGCTGCTCCTGCTCATAGACAGATCCTTTTACATGTGCAGTCAAAACATCTTCTAACGGATTATAATCCGGAACAATCTGAACTTCTTTTCCGCAAACTTCACAATACATCACTCCATCCGGAATGATTGCACCGCAATATTTACACTTCATTCTTTCTCCCCCTATTTAACGTACTGCTTCTACGCAATTCTCCATCAGCATTGCGATGGTCATCGGTCCTACCCCTCCTGGAACCGGTGTGATTGCACTTACTTTCTCCTTCACATCCTCAAAATCTACGTCGCCGCACAATTTATTCTCGGCATTTCTATGAATTCCTACATCGATTACAACTGCCCCCTCTTTGATGTAATCTGCAGTAATAAATTTCGGTTTTCCAATCGCTACGATAAGAATATCGGCTCTGTTTGTTATTTCCTTCAAATCTTTGGTCCTGGAATGTGCAACGGTTACGGTTCCATTCTCTCTAAGAAGCAACAGCGCCATCGGTTTTCCAACAATATTGCTTCTTCCTACGATAACACATTCCTTGCCTTCTATCACAACACCGGAGCGCTTCAAAAGCTGAATGATTCCTGCCGGCGTACAAGATAAAAATCCTTTAGAGCCAATACACATATTTCCGACACTCATTGGATGGAACCCATCCACATCTTTTTTTGGTGAAATTGTCTGGATGATCGTATCTTCGTCAATATGTTTTGGAAGCGGAAGCTGCACAAGGATTCCGTTTACCTTCTCATTTTGATTCAACTCTTCGATCAAGCTTACGAGTTCTTGCTGCGTCGTACATTCATCCAACTCATAAGCCAAGGATTCTATCCCTATATAAGCACATGCTTTTTTCTTATTATTAACATAAACAGAAGATGCCGGATCATTTCCAACCTGGATGACTGCCAGGCAAGGAACGATCCCTCTCTCTTTCATCGCGGTTACTTCTGTTTTTAATTCTTCTTTTATCTGAGCAGATATTGCTTTTCCATCTATAATATACGGCATTTTATACGCACTCCTTCTTAAAATAAACCTACAATTGTTCCGTTTTCATTTACATCAATATTGTTTGCCGCCGGCACTTTCGGAAGTCCCGGCATTGTCATAACCGTTCCTGTAAGGGCAACGACAAATCCTGCCCCGGCGCTTACATAAGCTTCTCTGATATGGATTATAAAGTCTTTCGGTCTTCCAAGAAGCGTTGCATCATCAGACAACGAATATTGATTCTTTGCCATACATACCGGCACATCTTTAAATCCCATAGAAGTAATTTTCTCCAGCTGTTTTTTTGCCTGCGCACTGAATTCCACATCGTCCGCTCCATAAATTTCCCTTGCAACCGTTCTAATCTTTTCTTCCAGCGAAAGTTCATCTTTATACAGCACTTCAAAGGCGCTTTCTTCATTTTCATCCAAAATCTCTAAGACTTTTTTTGCCAGTTCTATACCGCCTTCTCCGCCGTGTTCCCATACTTTTGACAATGCAAATTTACAGCCTCTCTCTTCACAGAATTTCTGAACGAACGCCGTTTCTGCTTCCGTATCCGACACGAAAGAATTCAGCGTCACAACGACTGGCAAATGATATTTCTGAATATTTTCTATATGTTTTTCCAGATTTACAATTCCTTTTTCCAGTGCAGCAAGATTTTCTTCCGATAAATCCTTTTTAGCCACGCCTCCATTATATTTTAAAGCACGAATAGTCGCCACAAGTACGACTGCATCCGGTTTTAAACCAGCCTTACGGCATTTAATATCGAAAAATTTCTCTGCGCCTAAATCCGCGCCAAATCCTGCTTCCGTAATCGCAATATCAGCAAGCTTCAAAGCCATCTTTGTTGCTCTTACACTGTTACAGCCATGTGCAATATTCGCAAACGGTCCGCCATGTACCAATGCAGGTGTATGTTCCAAAGTCTGAATCAGATTTGGTTTGATGGCATCTTTTAAAAGCGCTGTCATAGCACCTACCGCATGAAGGTCTGATGCAGTAACCGGTTCTCCCTGGTAACTGTACGCGACGATAATATTACCAAGACGCTCTCTTAAATCATTGATATCATCGGCAAGACAAAGAATTGCCATAATTTCAGAAGCGACAGTGATCACAAAATGGTCCTCTCGTACAACGCCGTCTGTTTTTGCACCCAGACCGACTACCACATTACGCAGCACACGATCATTCATATCAAGACAACGTTTCCAAACAACCTGTCTTGGGTCAATTCCAAGCTCATTTCCTTGCTGAATATGGTTATCCAGCATCGCTGCCAATAGATTATTTGCAGAAGTAATTGCATGGAAATCACCGGTAAAATGAAGATTCAAATCTTCCATCGGTACCACCTGCGCATATCCGCCTCCCGCTGCCCCGCCTTTTATCCCAAAGCAAGGTCCAAGGGATGGCTCGCGAAGCGCGATGATCGCTTTTTTCCCAATCTTTTCCATGGCCTGTCCAAGACCAACCGTTGTTGTCGTCTTTCCTTCCCCTGCCGGCGTCGGATTGATTGCCGTCACAAGTACAAGTTTTCCGTCTGGCCGCTCCTTGATCTTCTCATATAGTTCATCAGAAAGCTTTGCTTTGTATTTTCCATAAAACTCCAAATCATTTTCCTGAATCCCTATTCTTTCGGCGACTTCTTTGATATGTACCATCTTTGCTTCCTGAGCAATCTGAATATCCGTCTTCATATCAATTCCTCCTTCTCTTCTCTCGTCTTGATGTACTGCTCATACGTTCCTGTCTGTCAGACATATTCTTCCACATATCGCTCAAATTCTTCCATACTCATAAGTATCTTTCTTGGTTTGGTTCCCTCCTCTTCACCGACAACACCTGCTTCGCATAACTGATCCATAATTCTCGCTGCCCGGTTAAAACCTATTTTAAACACACGCTGCAGCATTCCGATAGACGCCTTATCCTTTTCTATGATAAATCTTCCGGCATCTACAAAATATACATCTTTTTCATCAAAAGATCCTCCTTCGCCGCCTATGTTGCCTGCACCGGAAGCCGTGCTGTTTATATGTTCCGCTATCTCATTATCGTAGTTTACCTCACCATTTCTATGCACCAGATATTCTACTACACTTTGTACTTCTCTGTCAGACACAAAAGCCCCTTGCACGCGTACCGGTTTTTGATATCCGGATGGGTAAAAGAGCATATCGCCTTTTCCAAGCAGCTTTTCCGCACCATTCATATCAATGATCGTTCGGGAATCTACACCCGAAGATACGGAAAATGCAATTCTCGATGGCATATTTGCCTTGATCAATCCGGTAATTACATTTACGGATGGTCTCTGTGTTGCCAGTACAAGATGAAGTCCCGCCGCTCTTGCAAGCTGCGCCAAACGACAAATAGCTTCTTCTACTTCTCCCGGCGCTACCATCATAAGATCTGCAAGCTCATCCACGATAATAACAATCTGAGGTAATTTTACCGGCTTTCTTTCATCTTCAATATCTTTGATGCTTTCTATCTTATCATTATATCCTTTCAAATCCCGGACATTATATTCCGCGAATAATTGATACCGTTTTGTCATCTCTGCCACAGCCCAATTCAATGCACCTGCTGCTTTCTTCGGATCTGTTACGACCGGTATCATCAAATGAGGAATTCCATTATATACGCTTAATTCTACCACTTTCGGATCAATCATGATCAATTTTACATCATCCGGCTTTGCCTTGAATAAAATACTCATGATCAATGTATTGATACACACCGATTTTCCTGAACCTGTTGCACCCGCGATCAAAAGATGCGGCATCTTCTGAATGTCTGTAACGACAACTTTTCCGGAGATATCTCTGCCGGCTGCAAATGCAATATTCGATTCATGCCTCTGGAACTCATCTGTCTCGATCAAGTCTCTTAACATAACTGCCGAATTCTCTTTATTCGGAACCTCGATACCGACTGCCGCTTTTCCGGGAATCGGTGCTTCGATACGAATATCTGCGGCGGCCAGATTCAGTTTAATGTCATCGGCAAGCCCTACGATTTTGCTTACCTTCACGCCTTGTTCCGGCTGCAACTCATATCTTGTCACACAAGGACCGCAGCTTACGTTGGTAACCGTAACTCCTACTCCGAAACTTTGCAGGGTCTGTTCTAATTTCAACGCTGTTTCCCGCAGATGTGTATCTGAATCACCGCCGGATTTTTTCCCTCTCTTTAAGAGCGATAACGGCGGCGTATGATATACGGCTTTCGGCTTTTGATTATCTTTCGCGATTGCCGCCTCCACACCTGCTGTTTCAAGCGCTACCTCACGTGCGCTTTCTTTCGTTTTGCGTGGCCTTGCATGGGTTTCCGTTACTGATTCCGGCAATACCTGCGAAGTTTCTTCTTCGCTTTCTGACAAATCATTATTTCTATCCTGTGCAATCCACTCTTCCTTCACTTCGTCCTGCGCCGGAATCACCCGATTGATTACAAGTGGTCTTTCCGGCTCCGACGGATCATTACTATTAAATTCTCCAAACAATTCCTCCTGAGAAAACGATGGTTCCATCTCTTCTGGGTGCAGTTCTTTTACCCCTGGAACCCGTTTCTTTAAGGTCGTATCAAAAGATACTCCCGACACTGTTCTTGTCATTCTTGAGGAAGGATCTATATCCTCTTGTTCTCGATATCTATTTTTCTCCTCTTTCACTGCTGCATTTCTTGCTTCCTGCTCTGCCAGACGCCGTTCCTTGTTTTCTTTTCTGCGTTTTACATCTTCTTTTGCCGACTGGTATGCTTTGGAACTCCCTTTTTTTATTCCTGTAAGAAACGATTTTTCCGTAATGATAATCATACAGATCATCGTAGCAAACACTACAATAATATATGTAGGGACAACTCCGATGGATGGGCAAAGCATTTTCACAAAAATTCCTCCAAGGATTCCTCCATCTGTTTTATAGCGGCTGGCAATCCGGTAATAGTCGAAAAGAGAAGTTCCCTTATGATATCCATCCAATAAAAGCTGCAGTAACGTACAAAGCATACAGATCAATACGATTCCGGAAACCGTTTTCGCATAAGCGACAGAGTTTCCTTTATTCGATATAAAAAATGTAACTCCAATAAACAGAACGATTGGAATAATATAAGCAATAAATCCAAAAATTCCAAACAAGACCGAAGAGACTCCCTCGCCCAAAAAGCCGCCTATCCCAAAATTGCTGAGCAACAAGATAATACTAATGCCCAATGTAACCAGAATAATTACCTCGTCTTTCAGGAACGTGTTCTGATTTTTTGCTGTTTTTGCAGATGTTTGTTTTTTCCCCTTACGCTTTGCAGCAGTGCTTTTCTTTCTGTTACTTGTCTTTGCAGCAGTATTTGTTTTTCTGCTGCTTGTCTTTGAAGCCATATAACTTCCCCCTTATTACGTATAGACATACATGTCCCATTATAACATCTGCAAAAACTAATGTCATCATCTTTTTTTTGAATCAATCATCTCGTGAAGCTTCTTTAAGGCATCCTTGATTCCGCCGACTTCATCGATCAATCCTTCTTCCACCGCTTCTTTTCCTTCCAGCATGGTTCCTACATCTTTCACGAGCTGACTGGAATCCAACATCAATTCTTCAATCCGCTCCTGCTTTATCTTAGAATGTTTTGCTATAAATCCGGTAATACGATCTTGTGTCTTTTCCATATTGCGAAGGCTTTGTATCACACCGATGAACATCCCGTTTGCTCTTACCGGATGAATGATCATCGTTCCACTTGGTACGATAAATGAATAGTCTGCCGATACTGCCAGCGGTCCTCCGATCGAATGGCTGCCTCCAAGCACCAGTGACACGGTAGGTTTGCTAAGAGATGCAATCATCTCCGCAATCGCAAGTCCGGCTTCTACGTCTCCGCCCAGCGTGTTTAATAGAATCAATACCCCTTCCGTCTCCTCATCATTCTCAATCTGTGCAAGCCTTGGCAGAAGATGTTCATACTTCGTTGCTTTCCCATTCCCGGATACCGCCTCGTGGCCCTCAATCTCACCAATGATCGTTAAGAGCTGTATATTATGGCGTCCTTTTCCCTGATATAAAGGAATATTTCCCATTTCTTTGATTTGTTCATTTTGTTTTTCTAATTCTTCTGTCTTTTGCTCCTGCATCTTATTTTCTTCGCCCATATCTAACCTCCCAAATTTTTGTTAGTATGTGCGAAACAAACATAAAATATGAAAAAGACCTGACATTTAATTCAGATCTTTCTCTCCTAACCTTACCTGTTCCATCTTTTTGGCAAGCGCTTCATCCAGATGATCAAAAAGATAATTCTTTGCACTTTGCCGTCTTTCTCTGATCTCTTCTTTAATTTCCGCTCTTGCCTCTTCTATCTCTATATAAAATTCCCTGGCAGATACTAGTGAAGCTCCCTGACCAACCGTGATTACCTGCTCCAAATTATCCGAAGTTGCCACACGTACCCGATAACGTCTTCCGATTTCATGGACAACCTTTTCGATATACTGGTCTGCCGTCTCAGCTTCCTTCGTATAGACAACGTGGATATTGTGATATTTTTGTATCTCAATCACATTTCCTTCTACTTTGTATGCATCAAACACAAGAATCAATGTACACTTTTTATATCCCTGATAATTACTCAAAATATCCATAAGTTTTAATCTTGCAGCTCCAATATCAATATCGGCAAGCTCTTTGAGTTCATCCCACGCAAAAATGATATTGTATCCGTCTACCAGAAGATACTCTCTTTCATACTCTTTTTTCTTTCGTGTGTACGTCTCATCATCACTTCCTACGTTCCGTTTGGAATAACCGGATTTTCGCTCGATCTTTCCATAAGTACGCATAAAAATTTCTTCTAATTCTTTTTCCTCGATACTCGCTTTACCAACCGAAGATAAAATTTCTTTGGTCTGCTTTTTTACAGTTTTTTCTTCACTTGATTTTCCTGAATTTTTTATCTGGATATGCATATGAGAATCCACCTCATTCCACGGCACATAATATCCTGCCCCATGAGAACAAAATACCGAGCCTGTCGGATTATCAATGTCCCCTTCAGAATCATAGCCAATGGATGACACCACTTCTTCCTGATTATGACAAGGCGCATATCCTTTTAATGAGCAAAAGAGCTTTCCCTTTCCTTTTGTATATGTGATAACTTCCATCTGATAGGCACGCATCTCGGATACCGGAGCGCTTCCGGTAAGAACAGATCTCTCGTCTTCTGTAAATGGCGTTTCAAAACTTCCGCACATTTTTTGAATATCTGTCATAGCACGTCCTACATATTCAGGTGGTATCTCTAATCGAAATTCATAATATGGCTCTAACAGCACAGAATTTGCCTTTTTTAATCCCTGACGGATGGCGCGGTACGTAGCCTGTCTGAAATCCCCGCCTTCCGTATGCTTTAAATGTGATTTTCCTGCAAGAAGCGTAATCTTCATGTCGGTAATCGGCGCTCCGGTAAGGACGCCTGGATGTTCCCGCTCTGCAAGATGGGTAAGAATTAATCTTTGCCAGTTTCCACTCAACATATCTTCACTGCACAGGGTATCAAATACAAGTCCGCTCCCCGCCTCCAAAGGCTCCAGAAGCAAATGCACCTCCGCATAATGCCGCAATGGTTCAAAATGACCGGCTCCTTCTATCGGTGCAGCAATCGTTTCTTTATAGACGATATTGCCGGTTCCAAATGCAACTTCCACTCCAAAGCGCTCCTTGATTATGCTCTGCAAAATCTCTATCTGCACTTCTCCCATCAACTTGACATGAATCTCCTGTAATGCTTCCTCCCATACAATATGGAGCTGCGGATCTTCCTCTTCTAGCTGCTTAAGATTTAAAAGCATTTTGTGCACATCGCATCCTTCCGGAAGCTGTATCTGATAAGATAAGACTGGTTCTAAGACCGGATGTTTCGCCTCTTTTTCAAATCCAAGTCCCTGACCTGCATAAGTATCGGTAAGACCAGTCACTGCACAGACAGAACCTGACACCGCGCATGGCACTGTCACAAATTTTTCACCGGAATAAATACGAATCTGATTTACCTTTTCCTCGCTTTGGGTGAGCACCTCTTTAACATTTAGTTTCCCACCTGTGACCTTTAAATAAGTTAGTCTCTCGCCTTTTGCATCTCTTCCTATTTTATATACCCTGGCACCAAACTCTTCCCCATACTCTTTGCTTTTCATATAAGTGTTCAAGCCTTCTAAAAACGATTCGACACCTTCTAACTTAAGCGCGGAGCCGAAATAACATGGGAACACTTTTCGCTTCGCAATAAGAGTTTGAATCTCCTCTGTTCCAATGATTCCATTCTCAAGATAATGGTTTAATGCATCTTCCTCACTCATTGCAATATTTTCATAAAAGACCTCTTCCTGCGCTCCAAAATCCACACAATGCTCGTCCAGCTTTTTCTGCAGACTGCAAAGCAACGCTTCCCTGTCACAACCTTGCTGATCCATCTTATTTATAAAAAGAAATACCGGAATCTCATGTCTCTTTAAAAGCCGCCAGAGTGTCTGCGTATGTCCCTGTACTCCGTCAGCACCATTGATGACCAGCACTGCATAATCCAGAACCTGCAATGTACGCTCTGTCTCCGCAGAAAAATCCACATGCCCCGGCGTGTCTAATAAAGTCACTTCATAATCCTTTGTCTCAAACACCGCCTGTTTGGAAAAAATCGTGATTCCCCGTTGTTTTTCCAACTCATAGGTATCAAGAAAGGCATCCTTATGATCTACGCGTCCTAATGTACGAAGTTTTCCGCTTAGGTACAAAAGGCTTTCTGATAAAGTTGTTTTTCCGGCATCCACATGGGCGAGAATACCTGCTACTAATTTCTGTTTTCCCATTGCTATGTATCCTTTTCTATAAACTCAAATACTTTGCCCTCTTGTGCCCTAAGAAAATGCATGAGCATATAGGCACACATGATTGCCACCCGCTCTTCTTTCAGAATCCGCTTTACTTCTTCTCTATCCGCAAGCACGATTTCGATTTCTTCCGTCTCTTCCTGACCTGCTTTGGATGGAACACCTGACGCATAACCATATACGGTACCGCAGGATTCATCCGTCATACCGACAGTCGTAAAAAATGGCTTGCTGTACATATCCGGTGCATCTATCGCCTCGAAATCAAGTCCGGTCTCTTCTTTTAATTCTCTCTCTCCTGCCGTCTTATAATCTTCCCCTTCATCCACAAGTCCTGCCGGGAACTCATAGATATAATCATCGATTGGACAGCGGTACTGACGAATCAGAACTACTTTTTCTTTTCCGTCTTTCGCATCTTTGTAAATACTGTAAATAATAACCCCGTCTGCTTTATTCTCCCTCGTACTGATTTTCAGATCTTTGATTTCTTTTGCTCTTGACGATACATAATATGTACTTTCTTTTCCGGTATCGGAAAGCATGGAAAGTTCATACATATTCAAAAAACGATTCTGTGTCATCTGCCTTATTTCTTTAATTCTTCTCATAAGAATTTCTCCTGTTTCGATTTTGTTATTTTTCTTCTTGCCCAAATGGATATTACACGAACTTCTCTCCCTATTTTTGTCCACTCGTTGGAGATCAGGCGTTTTTATTTTTGTTTTATGACCACCATTTTTATGAAATCAAGAAATTTTTGGAAAAATAGTTTCTTAAAAATAGAATTTTGGAAAAGTCTTGGACATATACATATATTCTTCCATTTCTACGTCCAAGCACCCTAAATAAAACGAATTTCCATAAGCCTGTTTCTACAAGCTGGTTTTCATAAATCAATTTCCAAAAGAAAGGGGCGGTACAAAATCAATATCCGTACTTATACGTTGATTTTGTAACACCCTCTTTTTATGCACAGTTATTTTACAGCTTCTAATGCCTGTTCCAAATCTGCAATAATATCATCTGCATTTTCAGTTCCCACGCTGAAACGGATAAGATCCGGCTGTACTCCTGCTTCTAATAATTCTTTTTCATTCATCTGGCGATGTGTATGGCTTGCCGGATGAAGTACACAGGTACGGGAATCAGCAACATGTGTTACAATTGCCGTAAGCTCTAAGTGATCCATCATCGCTACAGATGCATCTCTTCCGCCCTTTAAACCAAATGTGATAACACCGCATGTACCATTCGGCATATATTTCTGTGCCAGCTCGTAGTATTTATCCCCTTCGACCATTGCACAGTTTACCCATGCAACTTTCTCATGCTTCTTTAAATATTGTGCAACCTTCTTAGCATTCTCACAATGTCTCGGCACACGAAGATGCAGTGTCTCAAGACCTACATTCAAAAGGAATGCATTTTGCGGTGACTGAATAGAGCCTAAATCTCTCATAAGCTGCGCCGTTGCTTTCGTAATGTATGCACCCTTTCCAAACTTCTGTGTATACACAATACCGTGATAAGTCTCGTCTGGTGTTGTAAGTCCCGGGAATTTCTCCGCATTTGCTTCCCAGTCAAAATTACCGCTGTCTACGATCGCTCCTCCGACTGCTATAGCATGTCCATCCATGTATTTCGTTGTAGAATGGATTACGATATCTGCGCCCCATTCAAATGGATGGCAATTTATCGGTGTTGCAAACGTGTTATCAATAATAAGCGGCACGCCATGCTCATGTGCTGCTTTTGCAAATTTTTCGATATCTAACACAACCAATGCCGGATTCGCAATGGACTCCCCAAATACCGCCTTTGTATTATCGCGAAATGCTGCATTTAATTCCTCCTCGGAAGCATGTGGATCTACAAATGTTGCTTCCACACCCATCTTGCGGATTGTGTGTGCATATAAATTATATGTACCGCCATAAACCGCAGACACACATATAATATGATCTCCCGCCTCGACAATATTCATAATGGCATAAAAACTTGCCGCCTGCCCGGAAGACGTAAGCATTGCAGCATATCCCCCTTCCAAATCACAGATTTTTGCCGCAACTGCATCATTTGTCGGATTCTGAAGTCGGGTATAAAAATATCCGCTGTCTTCCAAATCAAACAAACGCCCCATCTGTTCACTTGTGTCATACTTAAAAGTAGTACTCTGATAGATCGGAACAACTCTTGGTTCTCCCTTTTTTGGCTGCCATCCTGATTGGACACACTTTGTTTCAATGCTGTAATTTTTGCTCATAATCTTCCTCCTTTATGTCATTAAGAATACAAATACTCTTTTTCCAATGCTTTTACCATATCGCTGTAAATTTCTTCGCATTCCTGTTTCCTGCCTTCTTCAATACAAGAAATGCAAGAGCTAAGATACGTATCCCATATATTCTTATATATCTCTTTTGCATTTTCCATTCGATCAATTCTTTTTACAATGGTCGGTGCAACACTGTAATATTCTCTCACCCGGGCTCTTTCACCGCATTCTTCCAGAAGATATCCGTCACGGTAGTTCCGTAAAAGATTCAATTCATAGCATTCATCCGTCTTTCCAAGGCTTTCACATACTGCCGTCGTGATATAACAAAGCCTTCTTTTGAATCCGCCGCTTACGGTTTCATATTCAGATACTTTTACGCTTTGGCCCATTATTCTGTTCCAGTACTGTGCAATATCTTTTGCAAGCTGTTCCATCTGCGGTTCTCTCTGATAAACAAACAACGGGAACACATACACAGCCATCGCCATATTATATTCCGTCTGACGGGTCATTTTATCTGCCTTACTCTGCAATTTGTCCAAATTCTGTTTTGCAAAATCCGGGATCACAGAAATGATCTCCTCTGTTTTATCTTCCTTGCATATCTGAAGAAGCTCATCCAACAAAGACTTCTGCTGCGCAAAAAAGTCTTTGAATGCATTTTCATATTTTTCACGATTAAATTCCGACAGCAATTCTACTGCCCGCAAAAAAAGTCCATGCATGCTGCTGTTTCGTGCTTCGTTCATCTTCTCACTCCCTCAAAAGATTTTTATTCATCCCAGTTGTGGTACACATCCTGAACGTCATCATCTTCCTCAAGTAAATCAAGCGTCTTCTGGATATTCTTAAGATCAGTCTCGTCCGTAAGTTCCACCCATGTCTGCGGAATCATTGTTACTTCGGCGCTTGCCATTGCAATACCTGCTTCTTCTAATTTCAAACGCACTTCGCTGAAATCATCCGGATCGGTAAGAATCTCAAAACTGTCCTCTTCTTCTCCAAAATCTTCTGCTCCGAAATCCAATGCCATCATCATAAGCTCATCCGCATCCATCTCGCACTCTTCTTTCGCCACGATGATCTGTCCTTTTCGGTCAAACATAAAAGATACGCAGCCTTGTGTTCCTATATTGCCGCTTCCTTTTGTGAATGCATTCCTTACATTGGATGCCGTACGGTTTTTATTATCGGTAAGCGCTTCTACAATGATCGCGGTACCATTTGGACCGTAACCCTCATATGTAACACGCTCATAATTAGATGCGTTTGCATCACCTGCCGCCTTTTTGATACTTCTTTCTATGTTATCATTCGGCATATTATTTGCTTTCGCTTTCGCAATAATATCACGCAATCTGCTGTTATTCGCAGGATCCGCTCCGCCGCCTTCTTTTACTGCTACTGCAATCTCTCTTCCAAGTTTCGTAAAAATCTTGCCCTTTGCAGCATCATTCTTTTCTTTTTTATGTTTAATGTTAGCAAATTTTGAATGTCCTGACATCTTTATCTACTCCTTATTCTTTTTCTCATACATTTTTATATTTTAACACTCTTTCTTTCCTCTGACAAGAAAAAACACTACAAACGTATCACTCTTACATCCCGTATCATATTCTCGTCCATCGACAATATCTCGAAACAGTACCCTGCATATTCTACCGAAAGCTTTTCTTCTTCGGTAGGAATACGTTCTAATTTATAGATCAAAAATCCGTTTAACGTCTCATATTCCTCTTCCTCAAATTCAAATTCAATCTGCAAAATCTTAGCTAATTCATCCAGTTCTGTCGTGCCTTGTACCACGTATGTACCGTCTGCGCGCCTGACAATGAGTTTTTCCTCCCGGTCATATTCATCCAGAATATTTCCCACCAGCTCCTCAATGATGTCTTCCATTGCCACAATTCCGGATGTCTGTCCATATTCATCCAGTACGACGACGATATGTGTATGCCCTGTCTGCATCTGTCTTAAAAGCTTGGCAATACTCCTCGTCTCCGGGACAAACATCGCCTTTCGCACACAGCCCTTTAAATCTTTTAATTTCTTCTTATGGTTACGTTCCTTAAGATAATAACGCATCGCGTCTTTAAGATGCAAAATGCCTTTTACATTATCAATATCACCTTCATAAACCGGATATCTTGTATTTCCTTGCTCAAGAATAAATACAAGCGCCTCTTCAAGTGTCTCCTCTTCATCAAGCGCCAGGATCCGTTTGCGATGCGTCATAATATCTTTCACGTTTTTTTCTTCAAAAGAAAAAACATTCTTAAGAAGCTCCAGCTCGCTTGCTTTAATTTTTCCTTGTTCTTTTGCTTCCTGTGCCAATGTCAGTATCTCATGTGCCACATCTTCCTCATCATCCAAGGCATCCGAGAACATATCTGCCATTTTCCTTAGAAGACTTTTTTCCTCTTCCATTTCCTACTCCTTTGTTATGTATGAAGCTCAAAACTGACTTTGATCGCCTCATTTACTTTTTTCATCAATGCTTCATCCACATGACACACATGTTCTTTTAGCCTCTTTTTATCGATGGTCCGTATCTGTTCCAGCAAGATCACAGAATTTTTTACGATCTGATAACGCTTCGCATCGATTTCCACATGTGTCGGCAGCTTCGCTTTATTCATTTTTGATGTTATCGCGGCACAGATCACAGTCGGGCTGTGTCTGTTTCCAATATCGTTTTGTATAATCAGGACCGGTCTTATTCCGCCCTGTTCCGATCCAATGACCGGACTTAAATCTGCATAATATATATCTCCACGTCTTACCTGCAATTTTTTCACACTCCGAATTTTAAGATATTCTCAGTATTTCCATCTTTTTCGAATGTATTCAGGCAATCCTTTGTGGTTCCTATTCAAAATAATCTACTTGTTCTACGATAGCCCCGCTCTGAACATATACTCTTGGAATACGCTTTCCAAGATCGCATACGAATTCATAGTTAAACCGGCCGGAAAGTTCGCTTAAGACTTCCACCGGAAGATACGCGTCCTTGCTTTTTCCGATCAATACGACTTCATCTCCAAACTTTACGTCTTTGATTTCTGTCACATCCACCATAAGCTGATCCATACACACCCTTCCGATAATCGGAGCTTTTTTGCCATTAATCAGTACATATCCTTTGTTGGAGAGGCTCCTTGGATATCCATCCCCATATCCTATCGGGATCGTCGCTACGATTGTATCCTGTTTTGCCACATAGGTTCCTCCATAGCTGACAGGGGTCCCGGCATGAATCGTTTTTACAAATGCTACATGGGACTTTAACTCCAGAGCCGGTTTTAAATGAATACGAGACTGATCTACATCCTGGGATGGATAAAGACCATACATCGCGATCCCTGCCCTTACCATATCTTTGTTTGCCTCCGGAACATCGATAATTCCCGCACTGTTAGAACAATGCTGGTATAGAAAATATACGCTTTCTTCTTCCAGACGCTTTACCATCCAATCATACTTTTCCATCTGCATTTTTGTAAATGTCTTATCTGTTTCGTCAGACTTAGCAAAATGTGTGAAAATCCCTTCCAGACAAATATTCGGCAGCGCCGAGATCCGTTTGATTGCCGCAATGCTTTCCTCATCTGTCTCAAATCCAAGCCGTCCCATACCGGTTTCCAGCTTGATATGAATATAAGCCGTCTTTCCAAGCTTTTGAGCCAAATAAGAAATCGCCTGCGCCATCTCCTCCTCATACACATTCATACGAATATCTTCCTGCAGCATCATCACATACTGATCCGGGAAAATACAACCTAATACAAGTATCGGTTTCTCGATATGATTAATCCTAAGCTGTGTCGCCTCATCCAGGGTTGCCACGGCATATCCCCATATATAATCGACCTGCTCAAACATCTGCGCGATCTGAACTGCTCCATGCCCGTATCCGTCTGTTTTTATAACCGCGATCATCTTCGTGTCTTTCTTTACATTTTGATGCATTTGTTCCATGTTGTACATAATTGCATCCAAATCTATTTTTGCATACACTCTGCTGTAACTTTTCAAATCTATTCTACCTCTCTTATATTTCTTTCATAATCTGTGCAATCCCATCGGTCAAATCATGCGCAAGGACGGAATATGCACCCATTTCCTGCCTCTTTGTATCCCCTGCAAGCCCATGAAGCAACACGCCGCAGACAGCTGCTTCATAAGATTCCAATCCCTGTGCGGCAAGTCCTGCAATGATTCCGGTAAGAACATCTCCTGCCCCCGCTTTTGCCATTGCTGCATTTCCTGTCGTGTTGATGTATCCTCTTTCATTTTCTTTTTGCACAAACGTCCTTGCATCTTTTAATACACAAGTTACTTTATGCGCCAATATATATGTTTCCAGAACTTCAAATCGCTTCTTCTTTATCTTTTCTACCGCCTCTCCTGTAAGCCTGCTCATCTCCAGAAGATGCGGAGTTACAATCCAGGAACCATTTGAAAATGCATACCATTCGCTATGCTTTGCCAAAAGATTCAAACCATCTGCATCTATGATACACGTAGTTTTACATTTTTCCAAGACATAAGACATGATTTTCTCACTCAAAACACTCTGCCCAATCCCTGGTCCGACTGCCATTACGTCTGCCCATGCGAGGCATCTGTCGATCTGCTCTTTATCAAATTCTTCATAAACCTCTATAATTGCCTCCGGAATCAGGGTCTGAAGCACTGACAGATTCTCTTTTACCGTATAAATTCTTACCATGCCCGCTCCGGTCCGGTAAGCTGCTTTCGCCGCAAGAAACGAAGCGCCTGCCATCCCTTTGCTTCCCGCGATCAAAAATATTTTCCCATAACTTCCCTTATGCGAATCTGCTTTTCGTTTCGGAAGAATTTTCTCCAAATCTTTCTTTTCCAACGTATAGCGAATTCTTCTATCGGATTCACAGCAAGCCTTTGAGATACCGATATCCTTTGAGATTACTTCTCCTGCATATAAACGTCCCGGAAAAAGCACCGTTCCTGTTTTTTCAAACCCAAAAGTGACGGTAAGTTCGGCTTTAAATGCACATCCCATAACTTCTCCGGTCGTACCATTTATCCCGGAAGGAATATCCATTGCTGCTTTATAAGCTTCCATCTGATTTAATTTTTCTACGATCTGCTGATAGGTTCCTTCTATTCTTCTGTTTATTCCAATCCCAAATAAAGCGTCTATGATAACACTATATTCATCTTTTCTGAAGCGGTTCAGATTTTCCGCACCCGATATAGAAATCCCCAGATTTTCCGCAATTTTTTTCTGCTGCTTCGTCTCTTTTGTGCAAGACTCTTCCCGCCCGGCAAAGATGATATGCACTTCATATCCTTCTTGTACCAGCATACGTGCTGCTGCAAAACCATCCCCGCCATTATTGCCGGAACCGCATACAACCAGTATTTTCCCTATACTTTTTATCTTTTCTTTCAGTGTACAGACAAATGCATATGCTGCTCTTTCCATCAATACCATTGACGGAATCCCTATCGTGTCTATTGTAAATGTATCTGCATCCTTCATCTGCACCGCATCCGGCAAATACCGCAAACCTGTCACCTCTTTTTACTGGATTTAGGAAAACTTTCACGCTTTAGCGTGACAAGGTGTTTCCTATAAGATTAAAAACAACGTGTACAAAGCTTTTGCTTCCCATACACGTTGTCATTCATTGTCTTTATTCCACTTTTGAATGTTCTTTCTCATATCTTGTGATCTTATAGGAAAGCTGCATCAGACTTTCTGACAAATGAACATTTTCAACAATGATATTTTCCGGCAAAGTCAAATCTGTATGTGCAAAATTCCAGATTGCTTTTACTCCATATTCTACTAAACGATTCGCCGCTTCAATTGCCTTCTCTTTCGGAAGTGTAAGAACCGCTATCTCAACTTGATTTTGACGTACAAAATTCTGTAGTTCATCCATCATCCGAATCTCTACACCGCGGACAGTTAATCCTTGAAGCTTTGGATTCACATCAAAAAGTCCTTTCAAAACAAAACCGCTTTTCTCAAATCTTTGATAGTTTGCAAGTGCCTGTCCTAAATTCCCTGCTCCGATAATGACCATACTATGCTTTTTATCAAGACCCAGAATTTTTCCAATCTCCGTATGAAGATATTTTACATTATATCCATATCCTTGCTGACCAAAACCGCCAAAATTATTAAGGTCCTGACGTATCTGTGATGCAGTAACTTTCATCGCTTTACTCAGATCGTTTGAAGAAATCCGCTCTAATCCGTTTTCCAACAACTCTCCAAGATAACGATGATATCGTGGAAGCCTTCTTATGACTGCCTGGGAAATCTCTCTTTCCTGCATGTTTCGCTACCTACCATTCTTCTTTTACTCTACAAATTATTATATAAAATAGTAAGTTTAAAGTCAATTTTTTCATCTTCTTTTATCTGTTTTTATTGAAATTTACACAAAATCAGATATAATGATAAGGATTGTAATTATCAGGAGGTACACTATGATATTAGCATGTCATAATATCACAAAAGCATTCGGAGACCAGATAATCGTAAAAAATGGCTCCTTTCACATAGAAGACCGGGAAAAGGCTGCCTTAGTCGGAATCAACGGCGCAGGCAAAACAACGCTTTTAAAGATCATTATGGGTCAGATTCCTTCCGACGAGGGCAATGTCATCCTTACAAAGGGAAAATCTATCGGTTATCTTTCCCAGCACCAGGAAATGGAAAGCGGCAACAGCATTTTAGAGGAAATGCAGACTGCCAAGGCAGCAGTCATCGAAATGGAAGAACGTATCCGCACGATTGAACAGGAGTTAAAACATCTCACCGGCACAGACCTAGACGAACGCTTAAAGACCTATCATTTGCTCACGCAACGATTTGAACAGGAGGACGGTTATGCCTACAACAGTGAGATCGTCGGTGTATTAAAGGGGCTTGGATTTGCAGAAGAAGACTTTTCCAAACAGGTAGATACACTTTCCGGCGGTCAGAAAACCCGTGTGGCACTCGGAAAACTTTTGCTTACCAAACCGGATATTCTGCTTCTGGACGAGCCTACCAACCATCTGGACTTAAATTCCATCACATGGCTGGAAACCTATCTTATGAATTATTCCGGCGCCGTACTTATCGTGTCCCATGACCGTTATTTCCTAAACCGCGTCGTAACAAAAGTCATAGAACTTGATTACGGTGAACTTCGTATGTATGCAGGCAACTACAGCGACTATGCCTATAAAAAACAACAGCTTCGCGAAGCACGCTTAAAAGAATATCTGAATCAGCAGCAAGAAATCAAGCATCATGAAGAAGTTATCGCAAAGCTGCGCTCCTTCAACCGTGAAAAATCTATCAAGCGCGCAGAAAGCCGTGAGAAGCTCCTTGCCAAGATTACTCCCGTGGAAAAACCTGTGGAAAGTACAAACGAGCTTCATTTTCATCTGGAACCTTCCATCACAAGCGGCAATGATGTCCTTTCCGTAGAATTGCTTTCCAAGGCTTTTGGCAGCCAACTTCTTTTCCGGGATATTTCTTTCGAAATCAAACGCGGAGAACACGTGGCAGTCATCGGCGATAATGGGACTGGTAAAACGACTCTTTTAAAAATCTTGAACGAAGTCATCCCTGCCGACTCTGGAACATTTAAGTTAGGCGCGAATGTACATATAGGTTATTACGACCAGGAGCACCATGTACTTCATATGGAAAAAACTATTTTCGAAGAGATTTCCGATGCCTATCCGACGCTTACGAATACCGAGATTCGTAATACGCTGGCAGCATTTTTATTTACCGGGGATGATGTATACAAGTTAATTGGTGATTTAAGCGGTGGCGAACGCGGTCGGGTTTCCCTGGCAAAATTAATGCTCTCAGAAGCCAATTTTCTCATTTTGGATGAGCCAACGAACCATTTAGATATTCAATCGAAAGAAATTTTGGAAAAAGCGCTCAATGACTATACCGGAACGATACTTTATGTATCTCACGACCGTTATTTTATCAATCAGACTGCCACACGCATTCTGGAACTTGTCAATCATACCTTTGTCAATTACATTGGGAATTATGATTACTATACCGAAAAGAAAGAAGCCCTTAGGGCCGCCTATGCAAAAGATGTTTCTGCCCCTGTTCAAAAGCAGGAACCTCAATCCGTGGCAAAGCTTGACTGGAAGGCACAAAAAGAAGCACAGGCCAAAGAGCGTAAACGCTTAAGTGATTTAAAAAAGACAGAAGAGCGAATTTCTAAATTAGAGCAACGCGACAAGGAAATCGACGAGTTAATGACCTTAGAAGAAGTTTATACCAATTCTTTAAAATGCCGGGAGCTCTCGGAAGAAAAATCGGGGATCACTCAAGAATTGGAACTCTTATATGAAAAATGGGAAGAACTTGCAGAATAAAATTTGATCTGCAAGTTCTTCCCATTTTTATATATTATAATTTTTTTGCAATTTCTTTGATGAATTCTTCACTATTAAGAACCGTTACATTTTCCAACGAAGTGATCAGCGCAAGGTCCTTTGTCATCTTACCGCTCTCAATCGTACTAAGCGTTGCTTTTTCGAGACGGTCTGCAAATTCCATAAGTTCCTTATTGCCATCTAATTCTCCGCGTTTTCTAAGCGCTCCTGTCCATGCAAAAATCGTTGCGACAGAGTTTGTAGAAGTCTCTTCCCCTTTTAAGTGTTTGTAATAATGACGCTGAACTGTTCCGTGTGCAGCCTCATATTCGTAATAGCCATCCGGTGATACGAGAACCGATGTCATCATTGCCAATGAGCCAAATGCAGAAGAAACCATATCGCTCATTACATCTCCGTCATAGTTTTTACATGCCCAGATATATCCGCCCTCTGATTTCATCACACGTGCTACTGCATCATCAATCAATGTATAGAAATAAGTGATTCCTGCTTCCTCAAATTTTTCTTTGTATTCTGCATTAAAGATTTCCTGGAAAATATCTTTGAAGGTATGGTCATATTTTTTAGAAATAGTATCCTTTGTCGCAAACCAAAGATCTTGCTTCGTATCCAGTGCGTAATTGAAGCAGCTTTTTGCAAAGCTTTCAATCGAACCGTTTAAGTTATGCATTCCCTGTGCGATTCCTGCGCCGGTATAATTATGTACCAGCTCTCTTGTCTCGCTTCCATCCTCGGCAGTATATACAAGTTCTACCTTGCCGGCTCCCGGAATTACCATCTCTGTATTTTTGTATACATCACCATATGCATGTCTTGCGATTGTGATTGGCTTTTTCCAGTTTTTCACACAAGGTTCAATCCCTTTTACGACAATCGGGGTACGAAATACCGTTCCGTCTAAAATCGCACGGATTGTACCATTAGGGCTTTTCCACATTTCTTTCAGATCATATTCACTCATACGCGCCGCATTCGGAGTAATGGTAGCACATTTTACCGCCACACCATATTTCTTTGTCGCATTTGCAGAATCAATGGTCACCTGATCATTCGTCTCATTACGATACTCAAGTCCCAAATCATAATATTCTGTCTTTAAGTCTACATATGGAAGAATCAATTCATCCTTGATCATCTTCCACAAAATTCTTGTCATCTCGTCACCATCCATCTCTACCAATGGTGTCGTCATCTTAATCTTCTCCATGTGCATGTTCCTCCTTATTACTTTGTCCTAAATTCTCCATCACATGCATGACATGTGCATTTGCCAGTTTTTCTGCGTAGTCTGCATCTTTTTTCTTAATGGCCTCCAAAATCCCTTTATGCTCTCTTACGGATTTTTCTGCACGATCAGCCTTCCCTACAGACGTCTTCCTTGCCATTTTAACATATTGATGCAGTTCTGTCATGATATGTTCCAAAATTCTGCTGTCCATTGCCTCATATAAGAGCTTATGGAATTCTCCATCCAGCTTTACGACCTGTTCATCGTCTCCCTTTTCCAGATGGAATTCCGACAGCAAAACGATTTCTTCCATTCGGTCAATTTGCTCTTTTCCCATGTGCTCGGTTGCCCATCTTGCACACAGTCCCTCTAAAAGAGAACGGATAATATAAATATCCTTTACATCTTTCCCGTTGATTCCTTGTACATATGCACCTTTATTCGGAATGATATTCACCAGCCCTTCCAATTCAAGCTGGCGCAAAGCTTCTCTTACCGGTGTTCGGCTCACACCAAGCTCTTTGCTAAGCGTCAGTTCCCGAAGTTCTTCGCCCTCTTTATAACATCCCTTTAATATGTCTTCCTGAATCTTATGAAAAACCCGTTCTCTAAGAGAATAATCCCGGTAATCTTCCATTATATCGATCTCCTGCTTCTCCTACAAAATGATACTTTGTTCACGGCAAATTTCTGTAATTTTCTGTACCAGTTCATTGTCTGTCATTACAGTCACTCGTCCATCTTCGTATTGCGTATCCACCCACTCTTTTAATGTCACTACCAAATCGTCATTTTTATTCACCTGACGATCTTTTGGAAGCTTGTAATAGGTGTTGATCCAATGTGCGATTCCTGCAAGTCCCGAAGTATTCGATACTGCCACTAATGCCGGACGATTCAAATACTTTCCTGTATCAAAGATATTATAAATCTCTTCATTTTTCAAGAGTCCGTCCGCATGAATGCCTGCTCTTGTCACATTAAAGTTCTTTCCGACAAACGGTGTCATCGGCGGAATCTCATATCCGATTTCCTTTTCATAATATTCTGCCAATTCCGTAATCGCAGTCGTATCCATGCCATCGAGTGTTCCTCGAAGCTGTGCATATTCAAATATCATCGCCTCAAGCGGTGTATTACCCGTACGCTCTCCGATACCAAACAGCGAACAGTTTACTCCGCTCGCACCGTACAGCCATGCAGTCGTCGCATTGTTTACTGCCTTATAGAAATCGTTGTGTCCATGGAACTCAATAAGTTCACTTGGAATTCCTGCGTGGATCATAATACCATAAATAATACCAGGAATTGATCTTGGAATTACGGCTCCTGGATAGTTTACTCCATATCCCATCGTATCACATACGCGCACTTTGATCGGAATCTGATACTGCTCCATCAATTTAGACAGTTCCAGGCAAAACGGTATTACAAATCCGTAAATATCTGCACGGGTAATATCTTCCAGGTGACATCTTGGCCTTACTCCAATCTCAAGACATTCTCGAATCACGGAAAGATAATGGTCAAGTACCTGTTTTCTTGTCATTTTTAATTTATAAAAAATATGATAATCGGAACAACTTACTAAAATACCGGTTTCTTTCAACCCGATATCTTTTACAAGCTGAAAATCTTTCTTGCTGGCACGGATCCAGCTTGTCACTTCCGGAAACTCGTAACCGCGTTCCATACATTTATAAACCGCATCACGGTCTTTTTTACTATAGAGGAAAAACTCAGATTGTTTGATTTTTCCTTTCGGCCCGCCAAGTCTGTGCAAATAATCATAAATCGTTACAATCTGTTCTGTCGTATACGGCGCTCTCGACTGCTGTCCGTCACGAAATGTGGTGTCTGTGATCCAGATCTCATCCGGCATATTATGAGGTACTATTCTATCATTAAATGCAATCTTTGGAATCGCATCATAGCGAAACATATTATAAAATAAATTCGGCTTCTCCACCTCTACAAGCGAATACATATGCTCTTCTAATTGCAATAAATTGTTATGATAATTCATGAATAATCTACGATTTTCCATTGAAGTCACTCCTTTTTCTTTTTGAATTCTCGTATAATTGTATACAATTATACATTCTGTGTCAATACACATATCATCAAAATCTGAAAAAGAGAGCAGCGACCACTTTCAGTCACTTGCTCTCCTTAAACATTTCTAATATAATTTTGTTCCGATCACCCTTGGTTTATATCCTTCGGTTGCCAGTGCATTTAAGATACGCTCCTTGTGCTCCGGCCCAAACGCTTCTATCGTGATACGAAGCTCCACTGCCGCATTTCTGTTCGTGCTTACGAACTGATTATGCTCTAATTTGATAACATTGCCGTTAGCGTCTGCAATCGTCTTTGCCACATGCACGAGTTCACCCGGCTTATCCGGCATAAGCACAGAAATAGAAAAAATACGATCTCTCTGAATCAATCCGTGCTGTACGATGGACGACATCGTAATCACATCCATGTTGCCGCCGCTTAAGATACATACGACTTTTTTTCCTCTTAAATCAAGTTGTTTTAATGCCGCTACCGTCAAAAGTCCTGAATTTTCTACGATCATCTTATGATTTTCTACCATATCCAGGAATACTCCGATCAATTCATCATCTTCTACGGTTACAATACGCTCTACATTTTCCTGTACATATTCAAAATTAAGTTCACCGACTTCTTTTACGGCAGTACCGTCTGCGATCGTATTGGCATCCGGCAGTTCCACAGGATGTCCGGCTTCCAGCGCCGCCAACATACTTGCAGCTTCCGCCGGCTCTACACCAATGATGCGAATCTTCGGATTAAGCATCTTTGCAAGTGTTGCCACACCGCTGATCAATCCGCCTCCGCCAACCGGTACCAAAATATAATCTACGGTCGGAAGTTCCTGCACGATTTCCATTGCAATGGTTC
Organism: uncultured Lachnospiraceae bacterium; assembly: GCA_910585545.1. GTDB lineage: Bacteria > Bacillota > Clostridia > Lachnospirales > Lachnospiraceae > An181. Next base: position 36,845 of record CAJUFN010000001.1, on the reverse strand, counting down.
CCTGACCGATCGATACATCCAGATCATTAAATGGATGCACGAAAGTATAACCCTGCTCCTTTGCAAGTTCCTTTGCTTTCTCACAGGCATCGTCAAAGACATCTCCGTAAAGTATTACTTCTGCACCTAAGGCCTTGGTGCGATTCACCTTGATCAACGGAGTGATCGTTGGCATTACGATCACTGCCTTACAGCCGGATGCTTTTGCTGCGAAAGCTACACCCTGTGCATGGTTTCCTGCGGATGCAGTAATCAGTCCCTTCTCTTTCTCTTCCTGTGTCAGGGTGTGTATTTTATAATATGCACCGCGGATTTTATAAGCTCCTGTCACCTGCATATTTTCCGGTTTTAAGTATACTTTTGCACCTGTCTGCTCACTTAACACTTCGCTGTACATTAATTTTGTAGGCGTTGTCACTTTCTTTACAAGCTCACTTGCCTCCTCGAATCTTTCTAATGTCATCATATCCATTCTTCCTCCCAAGTCGATTCCTCATCTGATGCATCCTCTTTTTTAGCATCTTCTACTTTAAACAATGCATTTACAAATTCATCGGAATCAAATTTCTGCAAATCATCAATCGTTTCCCCGACTCCGATATATTTTACCGGAATACCAAGTTCTGACTGGATTGCAACCGCAATTCCGCCTTTGGCTGTTCCATCCATCTTCGTCAGAATAATACCGGTGATCTCTGCCGCATCGCTGAATTCCTTTGCCTGAACCAGCGCATTCTGTCCGGTAGTCGCATCAAGAACAACTAATGTCTCACGATAGGCCTCCGGATATTCACGTTCGATAATGCGGTTAATCTTCTTTAATTCTTCCATAAGATTTTTCTTGTTATGAAGTCTTCCGGCTGTGTCACACAGTAAAATATCCGCGCGTCTGGCCTTAGCTGCCGCCACTGCATCATAGATAACCGATGCCGGATCAGAACCTTCCTGACCTCCGATAAGCTCTGCATTCGCACGATTTGCCCACTCTCTTAACTGCTCGCCAGCAGCCGCACGGAATGTATCTGCTGCCGCCAGCACTACTTTTTTTCCTTCACTTCTATACTTTCCTGCAAGTTTTCCAATCGTTGTCGTCTTTCCTACCCCATTCACTCCGATCACCAGAACAGCCGAAGTACGGTTTTCAAACTCGAATTCCGTACTGGTCACTTCCATCTGCTCACGGATACTGTCTATTAAAAGCTGCTTGCAGTCTAAAGGTTCCTTAATATGCTGCTCTTTCACCTTTTGTTTTAGATTTTCTATGATTTCCATCGTTGTTCTAACCCCGATATCTCCCATGATCAAGGTTTCTTCCAACTCTTCGTAAAAATCATCATCAATTTTGGAAAATCCATGAAAAATACTGTCCATTCCGGCAACAATATTATCTCTTGTCTTTGTAAGCCCCGAAACAAGACGTTTAAAAAATCCTCCTGCCATTGTCACACCTCTTTTTATTTATTTTGTTAAATCATTTTCTAAAAGGTCTACCGATACCAAGGTCGATATTCCCTTTTCCTGCATGGTAATACCATACAAACGGTCAGCTGCAGTCATCGTTCCCCTACGATGCGTGATAACGATAAACTGTGTATTTTCCGTAAGTTTATGCAGATACTCTGCAAAGCGGACGACATTACTGTCATCCAAAGCCGCTTCAATCTCATCTAACAGACAAAACGGAGACGGTTTTAGATTCTGAATCGCGAATAACAATGAAATCGCCGTCAGAGCTTTCTCTCCACCGGATAGCTGCATCATATTTTGCAGCTTCTTTCCAGGCGGCTGAGCAATAATACGGATTCCCGCGTCCAGGATGTCCTCATCCTCCATAAGTTCCAGTGTGCCTTTTCCACCGCCGAAAAGCTGTTTGAATACTTTATCATATTCCACACGGATTCGCTCAAACTGCTCTGCAAACTGCTTTCTCATTGCCTCATCCAACTCTGCAATGATCTTCATTAATGTTCCTTCGGCTTCCACGAGATCCGACTGCTGCTTCTTTAAGAATTCATAGCGCTCTGAAACATTTTTATAGTCTTCAATCGCATTGACATTGACATTGCCAAGCGCTTTGATCGCATTTTTAATACTGTGGATTTCCTTTTTCATAAAATTAAGATCCGTAAGTGTTTCATCGCGAAGCGATAAAGCATGATTGTAGGTAATCTCATATTCTTCCCACATATAGTCTATCTGCTTTTCCAAAGTCTGCTCTGAATTTTCTTTTTTGCTTGTAAGACGGAAAATCTCTTTATCCAATTCCGCCATATGCTTTGACAACTCTTCGCGTCTACGAATAAATGCCTTATTCTTCACGGAAAGTTCTTCTTTTTTCTCAGAGGCAACTTTGATCTCTTTTTCGATTTCGGCAAACAGCTCTTTGGAATTTTCGATCGTCTGCTGAATCTCTTCGATTTTTCCTTCTTTTTCCTGGATTTCTTCCAGTGCATTTCCTTTATTTGCTTCTAATCCTTTTAACTCTTCCGTATATTTGAGCAGTTCTTCTTGAATACGCTCTTCATTTTCCAGTAAAAATTCTTGTTTCTGCTTCATATTTGCATAAGATACATGAAGCTCCTCCGACTTTCTCAAAGCTGTTGTCTCTTTCTCACGCATTTTCTCAAGCTGTTTTTGCTGCTCTTCGATGCTTCCGGTAACTTCGAGCTCCATCTTCTCTGAAGTCTCAAGTTCCATCTGGATTGACTCTTTATTCTCCTCAATATCCTGAATCTGGCTTTCTAATTCTCTGCCTTCTTTCATTAACTCTTCCACGGACTGTTTTAATTCTTGGGTATGTGCCTTTGCCTGCTCAAAGTTCATCTTGGCAGTATTTTGAAGAACATACTCTTTTTGCAGCTTTTGCTGGATAGCATCTGTCTTAGCGTAATATTCGGCACGCTTTTTCTTTCCTTCGTTTAAGACGGCTTCCATCTCGTTCATTTCTTTTTTCAGCTGTAATACCGTCTTTTCAAACTCTTCGATCTCTCTCCTTCTGCTAAGAAGATTACTCGCATTTTTAAATGCTCCGCCAGTCATTGCTCCTCCCGCATTGATAAGTTCTCCTTCCAGAGTGACAATACGAAGGGACTGGCGGTATTTTCTTGCAAGCATAATACCATGATCAATGTTTTTTACGACAACCGTTCTTCCAAGCAGATTTTCTGCAAGCGCCCGGTATTTTTCTTCTACCTTTACCAGGGTATGGGCAAGTCCGATGACCCCGTTTTCTTTTAATACTTCAGGATTCTTAAAATTACTTCCGCCCTTCAAGCTTGTAAGCGGCAAGAATGTTGCTCGCCCGAATTTATTGCGTTTCAGGAACGTAATCATTTCTTTCGCAGTCTCTTCATCCGAAGTGACGATATTTTGTATGCTTCCGCCAAGCGCAGTCTCTACGGCGATCTCATATTCTTTTTCTACTTTAATGATATCCGCAACTACACCTACAAGTCCTGCAACCTTCTCTTTCTGTTCCATCACACGCCGGATACTGTTCCCATAGCCGTCATAGCGCTCGGTGATATTTTTCAAAGACTCTAACCTGGAACTTTCTCTGTGATATGCCGTCTGCCCGATGGAAAACGCTTCTGTCTGCTTCTTCAATGTCTCCTGCACTTCGTCAATTAGTTCTTCATACTGCTTATTTTCTTCTACAATCTTGCGAATGCGCTCCGATATCAACGTAAGTTCTTCTTTATACTCATTAGACAGATTATACTGTTCTTCTGTCTCTGCCTTTAATTCTATAAGCCGTTTATGAATTTCTGCACGTTGCACCCGAATCTGCTCTAACATCGTATCAAAATGCTGGTTTTTGACTTTCGTAGAAGCTCTGCTGTTGAGCATATCCATAATCTGACTTTTACCGTTTTCTACACTGACAGAAAGCTTAGCAATTTCTGATTGTACCGCAAGCAGCTCTTTTTGCGCCTGCGCTTCTTTTATCTCATAGCTTTTAAGCTCTTTTTCAATAAGTTCTTTTTCCTGCTTTAATGCAGCTTGATTCGAAAGACGTTCCTGCATCTCTCCTTTGATTGCCTCTTGCCTTTGCACAAAATGTTCATCATTCATCTTCACACTGTTGATCTGCTCTTTCAAAAGTGCAATCTGATTAAGCAGCTGCTGCTTTAAAAGATTCGTTTCACTCAGCTGACTTTTATATCGTTCAAGACTGGCATCTATGGAATCTATCTTCTCCTCTATCTTCTCATATTCTTCCTTCGTCGTCTCGTACTGCTCACTGGCGCTTTGAATTTCTTCATTTGCATAAGAAAGTTTTTCTTCCAGTTCTTTTAACTGTGCATTGATTCTTTCTGTATCAAGCAAGAACATATTGATATCAAATCGCTTTAACTCTTCTTTTTTCTTTAAATATTCTTTCGCTGTTTCTGCCTGTCTTCCAAGCGGACCAATCTGTTTTTCCAGCTCCGCCAAAATGTCGTTCACCCTTAAGAGATTCTGTCTTTCATCCTCTAACTTTTTGACAGACATATTCTTACGGCGTTTGAATTTTACAATTCCTGCCGCCTCATCGAATAATTCCCTTCTCTCCTCCGGTTTTCCGCTTAAAATCTTATCGATCTGACCCTGACCGATAATGGAATATCCTTCCTTTCCGATACCGGTATCATAGAAAAGTTCATTCACATCCTTGAGTCTGCAGGCACTTCCGTTGATCAAGTATTCGCTCTCTCCGGAACGATACAGCTTTCTTGCTACCGTAACTTCTTTGTAATCAATCGGAAGCTGATGATCGGAGTTATCCAATGTAATCGCTACAGAAGCATAACTAAGCGGCTTTCGATTTTCTGTTCCCGAAAAAATGACATCCTGCATCGTACCGCCTCGAAGCTGCTTGATGCGCTGTTCACCAAGTACCCAGCGTACTGCATCTGCGACATTACTCTTACCACTTCCGTTGGGTCCTACGATTCCGGTAATTCCATTATGAAATTCAAAGAGAATCTTATTCGCAAAAGATTTAAATCCTTGTACTTCGATACTTTTTAAATACATATCTCACCTGTTATTTTTATTGTTATTTTTTATCATCATTTTTTAGTTTCAAAATCGCCTGATAAGAAGCTTGCTGCTGTGCAGCTTTTTTCGTTCTTCCAGTCCCCTCACCGTATACGGTATCTCCAATCAACACCGTAACGGTAAACGTTTTGTCATGGTCCGGCCCTTCCTCACGGATAAGCTTATAATCAATCTCACCTTCCATATTTCCTTGGACCATCTCCTGTAAAATAGTCTTGCTATCATAAAAGAGCTTCTTATGCTCCAAGTCATTCAATATGAACTTATGAACAAACTCTTTTGCATTAGCAAAACCACCATCCAGATAGATTGCACCAATCACTGCTTCCAGTGCATCTGAGGTCACAGAGTCCCGCTTTCTTCCCCCGGTAGTCTCTTCTCCTTTGCCAAGCATCAAAAATTCGCCAAGATTAAGCTCCTTTGCACAGAATGCAAGCGCAGGCTCACATACAATACTCGCTCTCATTTTAGTCAATTCGCCTTCCGGCATCTTCGGATTCTCCAAATACAAAAATTCACTGGATATGACTTCTAATACCGCATCTCCTAAAAACTCCAGCCTCTCATTACATGCATATTTTGCCTGGTGATTTTCGTTTGTATAGGAGCTATGTTTTAATGCTTTCCTAAGCAATTCAAAATCTTTAAACCGATAACCGATTCTATTCTCTAATTCCTTCACATCACGTTCCATCTTCTCACCTCCATCATCTTTCTTCATTTAACAACAAAAATGCTGTGGAAAGTCTTAAAAGAAAACGCCCATCTTTTAAATCTTTTCACAGCATCTCTTTACTATTAGTTCAGCATTGACTCAATTTTTTCTACCACTTCGCCAACTGTTGTAATATTCTCGGCTTCGTCTGCATCAATTTCGATATCAAATGTTTCTTCAATTCCCATAATAATCTGGAAAATATCTAATGAATCTGCTCCAAGATCATCAATAAAATGTGTTTCCATTGTAATTTCTTCCGGATCTGCATCATCAATCACTTCTGCAATAATATCTCTGATTTTTTCAAATTCCATATTCTTTCTTCCTTCCTAATCTTCTAAATTTTCTTCCTTTTTCTGTATACATTCACTGATTTTTTCATTAATACCCTGATTTTTGAATGTGATACACTGAATGATAGAATTAGATATTTCCTTTGCTTTAGAGCTTCCATGTGTTTTCACCACCAGCCCTCTAAGCCCAAGAAGCGGTGCTCCTCCATACTCACTTGCATCGAAGCTTTTCAATGTCTTCTTCAACGCAGGCTTCACAAGCAATGCTCCTATCTTTGTCTTAAGAGTTGTCATCATACTGTCTTTGATCTTACTGACCAAAACAGCCCCTACTCCCTCGTACAACTTCAAGATAACATTGCCTACAAATGCTTCGCATACGATCACGTCCGCCATACCATGCGGAATCTCTCTTGCCTCAATGCTTCCAATAAAGTTAATATCTTTACATTCTTTCAAAAGCGGAAACGTAGATTTTACAAGTGCATTTCCTTTTTCTTCTTCTGCTCCGATATTCACAATTGCAACTTTAGGATTCCTGATTCCCATAACATGTTCCATATAAATAGAACCCATCTTCGCAAATTGGACAAGATGTGACGGTCTTGCGTCTACATTAGCGCCACAGTCGATCAGCAATGATACTCCTGTCTTTGTCGGAAGAAGCGGTGCCAAAGGCGGTCTCTCTACCCCTTTGATACGTCCGACTAATACCTGTCCCCCAACAAGAACAGCTCCTGTACTTCCAGCAGAAACGACTGCATCTGCTTCACCTTTTTTCACCATATTCATAGACACTACAATTGATGAATCTTTTTTGCGCCTAATCGCATTTACCGGTGGTTCTGCAGTCTCAATTACCTCGGATGCATGTATGATCTCGATCTGATCTTTCGGATAAGTCGTATTCTGCAATTCCTTTTGGATCGCTTCTTCCTGTCCCACCAGAAAAACCTTCAAGTTCTTTTCTCTTCCTACTGCATCAATAGCCCCTTTTATAATCTCTGACGGCGCATTGTCTCCACCCATGGCATCAAGAGCAACTCTCGTAATTTCTGACATTTTTTCCCCTCCTAGCATTGCTAAAAACATTCTATTATACATCTTACCAAAAATCAATAGAAAATATATCATTTCTATCCGCCGCAGTACAATGCCTGCGGAGTATTTTTACGTGGTCAGCTTTTGCTGACTGCCTCCGCTCACGCGAGTGCGTATCCTCCCGGAGGGTTTTATGATATAGGAAAGTACAAACTTTCCTATATCATAAAAAAGACTTCTTATGTTTCCATAAGAAGTCTTCCTCTGACTTTCATTAGTCCTGTGCGATGATTTCGCGTTTGTTGTAGCTTCCGCATGCTTTGCAAACTCTGTGAGGCATTGTTAATTCGCCGCATTTGCTGCATTTTACCAAGTTCGGAGCGCTCATTTTCCAATTAGCTCTTCTTTTATCTCTTCTTGCTTTAGAAGATTTATTCTTTGGACAGATTGACATGGTTTACACCTCCTTAAAATTCTTAAACACATCGCGGATAACTGACATTCTCGGGTCAAGACTTGTCTCTTCGCAGTGACAAGTTCCCTCATTTAGGTTTTGACCACATACACTGCAAATTCCTTTACAGTCTTCGCTACATAGAATCTTCATCGGCCATCCTATCAAAATCTCATTATAGAGTAATTTGTCTACGTCAAGATTATATCCGTCAATATAATTCATTTCATCTGATTCAAAATCGTTCTCATTCTTACCCTTCAAATAACATACCTTATCAAATTCCACATCGATCTGCACGTCTACATCTTTAAGACATCGATCACAGGATGCTGTGATGACAAACTTTGTATTCCCTTTCAACTCACATTCGCCCTTTTTGCGATGTGTAAGCTGAAGCGTAAACGGTAATTTCTCTTTTACAGAAAACGTTCCCGTCCGATTCGAAAATATATCAAAATCTGCTGATACCTCTTTATGAATTGTATAATTTTCACGACTTAAAATCTCGGATAGGTTGATTGTCATATTGCATATCCTCCTATTCACACCTAAACTATTATATCATATGAATATAATTTGTCAATCCATTATTTTTTCTTTTTCTGCTGATGTTTGCTATTCAGACAATTATTGCAGACAATCATTGCTGTTAAAATTGCCATAAACCATACCGCTGCAGGAATAGACGCATTTGCTGCATCCCCTGTCTTAGCTGCTGTCTTACTTGCAGAAGCACCACCTGCAGTTTTCGAATTATTAGCTGCAGCTACTTTTTGTCCACCATTATTGTCCGGCTTTCTGACATTATCTTTCTGCAGATTGTCAAGTGCCGCTCTTAAAGATTTCGCTGCTGCATCAACTTCTTCCTGTGTCGCTTCTTTATCTGACACAACTGCTGCCGCCACTTCGTATGCCGCTTTTACTGCATTTGCAGTTTCTGCACTATAACATGTGAGGTCAATTTTTTCTGCTTTCGTCATAAGGTTTTCAAGATAACTCTTATCCGGTGTACGGCGAAGCTTCATAATTGCTCCATGCAACAACTGATATGCGGTATTCACATCTGCCTGCGATGCATTCCCGTCTGCATATACATCTTTTGCTGCCTTCAATAATACTGTCAAAGCTTCGAAACTTTCCTCAGTAAATGTATTTCCTTCTGATGCTTCTTCCTCTGCCACATACTTTTCTGCCAGCGCTATCTTGCCTGCTAATTTCTCTTTATTTACTTTTTCTTTGAGTTCTAAACCTTTATTCGCTGTATTTAAGTCTTCTAATGCTTTTTTGATGTCATCTGCAAGAGCATTTTCGTCTTCTAATACTTCTTCTGCTATCTTAAGGGCATTTCTCATTGCCTCGGCAGTCTCATCTGTATAAATGCTAAGATCTATATCCTTCAGTGCATTATATGTTGTCTGAAGATCCGTCTTATCTGCGCCGATAAACGAAAGAAGATGCACTTTTGAAAGTAAATTGTCATATACTGTATCAATTTCTTCCTGTGTTGCGCTCTCATCTGCATTTACTTCTTTTGCCTCTGCAAGAGCCCCTTCGAACCATGCTTTTACAGCCGGCACAAGCAATTTGTAATCATCATTTGCTTTCTGCTCCTCTGCATATTTTATTAGCGCTGCGAGTAAAGTTTTATCGGACTCAACCGGTTCTATTGGGACATCCGGCTGTTCCGGGAACTCACCTAATAATTTTACATCTGCCCAGTCTGCATGATCGCTCCAGTTATTTGCTCCTTGCAATGCTTTTAATACAAGCGTCTCTGCCTCATTCGGTATCTCAACAGTGAATTTTTTCATAGCACTTTTTTGCTGCATAGGCTCGCTGTCAAATACCTGCACTCCATCTATCTCGATAATAAACTGAACTTCTCCATATGCATCATTGTATTTAGCGTAGTCAATACCTACATAACCTTCAAACCTGGCTGCTGATATATTGCTAATATCATAGGTAATGATTGATTCCGCATGCGTTCCAATTCCTTTTTCAAATGCTACCGGCTGTCCGTTCTCATCAGGCAGGCGCATTGTATTTCCTTCATATCCACTATCAAGTTTAATGCCTCCATCTCCGGTATATCCGATTGTTGCGCTTTCCCACTCAATATCAGACAGATAAACCCCTTTCTTAAGCACGATTTCAAATGTCTCTTTCGTTTCACCGTCAGCTGCAGTAATCATGATCTCTACTGTTTGTGCATCTTTGTAAATCGTATAACCTGCATTGACACTGCCCGTTCCTCTTGCCGCTTCCTGTCCTTTTACTTTCACAGTTATGTTCGCTCTTGCGTCTTGGGAAGCCACGTCAAGAGTGATATTATCTTCTGCCACAAAAGCAGATAAGCCACCTTTTTCAACAAGCTCTGCCGTCACATTGTTTCCATTCAAAGATACTTCCCGCAGTTTTGCATTGCTGTCATAGGCCTTGATCACTGTAATACGATATACTTTTTTCGTAATACCGTCAGGGGCTGTTCCTTCTATAATAAGCACATTCTCACCATCACGCAATCTCTCGAATGTTGCCTCCGTGCCTGTCTTTACATCTCCGTTTAAAGACACCTTCAAGCTTGTCTGTGAATCACAGCCTACATTCACCTGCAGCTCTTCTTTATCTTCCGCCAGCTCATAGAAGTATTCACGATTTTCCTCCTGGAATTCTTCTATCTTCTCCCCATTTAATAAAATTTGATCTATCGAAATTTCTGTTGATGGACTGTAAATTACATCAACAATATACTGTTCCTTTGTAATACCATCTTTTGCAATAGAATTTACATAGAAACTATTCATACCATTTACAAATTTTACATTTGTTTCAAAAATGTTTCCTGTTTTTGTGGTTTCCAGCACATGGCGGTATGCTCCACTTTGAACTTCTACCTGTCCAATCTCTTTGGAGGCTGTTATTCTTAAAACTGCCTCTCCTTGCCCGCTGTCTGCATTTACACAAAATGCCTTTGTGTCAGTCATGTCTTCTGTCTCGAATCCCAGCCCATCCAGTTCTATCTTTTGAATTGCTGTCTCATTCGAGGCTGCCAGCTTAATTTTGAATGTATACTCATCCGCACCTCTTTTGATCACAATCTCGCTATCGCCTTCCACATCCAGTATAACCGCATCTGTATTTCCATAACTTCCTTCTAATAAAGTACCATTTTTATAAATTTCAACATCACTCTTGTCTGCATTCACAGAAGTGTAAGACATAACTACCTTGCGAAGCTCTTCTGGTAAAAGAATTTCTGCTTCCCTTCCATCACCGCGCGCATAAACTTTTTCTCCGTTAAATGCTACTTCGTAAAGTTCCGTTGTATCTTCCTTTTCTAAAGTGAAACTCACCTTTTCTGATGGTGTACCCGGATTACCATAGCTATCCATCGGATATACCTTAACGCTAATCTGAGCGATGCCAGCAACTTCGATGCTGTTTTGCGCTGTAACTCTTGTTATCTCTTTTCCTTCTTGTTGCCAGTTCCAAAGATATAAGCTGTTTCCTTCTGCATTGTTATCCACAAAATCATACTGTACACGAATACGGTCATTCACCGAAGAAAGATTTACATTTTCGACAATTGGCCTTTGATTATCTGATTTCAAAAATGCAACAGGCTCTTTTGTTTCTAATTCCTCATATGAAAGATCGGCATTTCCAACTTTCAATCCTGAGAACGTAACTTTTTTACCTCTGTTATTCGTATGCCAGCATGCTATACCAATGCGGTACTCATCGCCCACCGTACTGCTGTCTATGTCTCTTATGTGCTGCCATTGTCCGCCTTCCAGCTTGTAATCCATTGAAATTGTATCGCCGATTTTACTCATACCAAGGTAAGCTGTTGTTACATTATCATCCGCACTGTTTCCGTTCGTCTCAACTGCCGCACCATTTTTCTCTACTACAGAAGAGATTCCGTTAAAATGAGACTTCTTTCCGAGTGTCACGTAATTATCGTCATCATTATATAAAATAAATGATGCGGTATCCCATTGTCCATTTTCTTTCACCGGAAGTCCTTGCGCTTTTATGATCGTTCTTAAATTATCTTTTTTCACATCTGCCGGATCATATAAAAATAGATTTTTCACATTATTAGCATTCTGATATAAATCACCTGCCTGCATTGCAATTTCAACGCCTTCATCTGAAAGAACATATTTGGTATTATCTTCTCTTGTAATTGTAATATCTGTATTTAATGCTGATTCTGCACTGCCATATATAATCAGGGCTGCTCTGTCTGTATTTCCATCTGCTGAAGCATTTACCCATACGACACCATTTTTTAAAGCAGTTACTTTTCCGTCTGCGGTAATGCTGGCTGCGTCTGTCTCTTGGTTCGTTTCAAAATCTGTCACACTCCAAGTAACCGGAATTCCATTTTCAACAGTATACTGTATCTGGCTGCCAACTTGAAGTTCTTCATCATTATCCTGCTCGATGTTGACTGCTTCATTTTCTTCTATACCAGAAATTTCTATCTGAATTGTATTAGAACGTATAATCGTATCATTCCATTTATAATATGCAAAGATTTCTGTTGTTCCAGCTGCTTTTCCTACCACGGTACCATTTTTCTCTACTGTTGCAACTTCTGGATTGCTGCTTGCATAAGCAATATTTGATATTGCCGGAGCAGCCGATTGACTGCGGTCTCTTACGAGTGTGATATCAGCGTCTTTCAATGTAATATTGGAAGCTGTTGCATCATCATGCGCTACTGCGTAACGTTTGAGTCCGTCATCATAAGTATTCCCCTCAATGAGAATATCTTTTGACTTTGTAAATTCAAATACATTGTCAATCGTTCCTGTATTAGAACTGCCGCTTGCATTTACAGTTAATGGTATATTTTCACCAACCGCAATGGAATCTTTTGCAGCTGCAATGGACAATTCTACATCCGGGTTCATTCTCAATACCTTATTATTTCTAAATACCAGATTTTCTACACTTTCTGCTTTTACTACTGTATCCAAATCCATATAGAAAGTATTGTCTTCAATCGTAATATTTTTATGGATCGGATTATCGGCTGATGGCAGAGTTCCTCCCTTTGTTACTGGATGAATATAGATTGCAGATGCATACTCCCAGCTTGTTCGGCCAATATCTTTGATATAGAAAACATTTCCGCGAATCGTCATATCGCAGATTGGTCCGGACTCATACCATTCATCAGAGTCATTTGACAGATAAATGGTCGCCATAGACATATTAAGAAACGTATTGTTTTCTATTAATACAGGTTTTCTCGTTGTACATAAAATACCTCTTGTCGGCACATTTTTAAACGTACAATTGCGAATTGTCACCTTCGGCGCATAGGTTACATTTTCCGCAACATATTTTGGCTGTCCGCCGATTCTATCAGAAAGATTCTCCGGTAATTCTTCTTTAAACCGGATAATCATTGTACGCAGATCATTTCCCTCTTCGCCTGGATTGGAAAGGATTTCTGAAACTTCATATTCTGTTTCATTGTCTGTAGATTCCAACGTATCCCTCGTAAAGAATTGTACCTTATCCCCTACATGGTATTGCGGAAATCCACCCTGCTGTGTATGGATATACTTCAGCTGCAACGTATGTTCATCTATCCGGCTCTCCACGCGGATAAATGTTCCGTGGAGATTGATCGGATCATCATGGGTATTAGAAAAATTACAGTCTTCAATCACAATTTCGCCCGCTGCACCAGATGCATGAATACCATCTGCATAGCTCACTGTAATATGCCCGGAATTCTCTCTTGGCATCAGATTACATTCTTTATAATACACATTTTCACTCATCTGAATAAGCCATCCGAAACCATGCATAAAATGTACGTTAATCTTATTTGCAGTTACCTCTTTACTTTCCCATGTAAATGCTCCTGCCGTCTCGCGGTGTGCACTGCTGGCAAGCTCAATAACCATGCCCTGTTTTTGCATTGCAGGACGATTCCCATTATATAAAATCCGTACTTTTGTATCATCTAAAGCTTGTATGGACGATACATTCTGAAATGGTCCTTCATTTGTAAAGTAAGCTCTTGTCATCTCTTCGTCCGGATGATATGCCACTACGGAATATGCATTATGGATTCCGGTTTCAGTCCAGTAAGTTTTTCCTGTATATGGACTCACCTCACTCTTCCATAAAATAGTATTCCCTGTAATCTCATACGGGAAACATTTCGGTATGTAGAAATCCGTATACTGCCTTCCGTTTTCTGTGCCCATACCCGTAATTGTCATTTCGGAAACTGTCGGCACTGCAAAATCCCATGAAAAATCATGTAAAACTATATTTTCTGACTTTGCCACAGCCAACGCCATCATATTACCATGCATCATGAACAAAGAGCCATTTCCTTCGATCGTCAAGTTTTTTTGTTCTTCAATCAGAATGCCAATTGTTTTAATAGGATTCTCAATACTATTCGTATTGGAAGTATGATATTCTCTTTGCTGCGCCTTATCTTTATAAATATGATATTCTCCTTTTGGGAAATTGACTGTTACGTGCTTTTCCCCATTTCCAGAAACCTCTTTTGCTGCTTCTAAGGCCTTCCATATGGCGACTGCACTGTCGTTTACACCGCTTGGATCAGCCCCATAATCCAGCACATTGATTACTACATTGCTTTCTTTCTTTTCTCCTGCGTTTGCTATAAGAGGCTGTAATATCAGCATTAAAGAAAGTATTACGCAAACGCTTTTTTTCCATATTCCTGTTTCATGCATTTTCTGTTCTCCTCCTGCCATTTTTGTATTATTTTAACATATTTTTCAAACATTTTCTATATATAATTGTGTGTTTTACAAAAATCTTTTTTAATGTTTTTATAAAAATCAAGAAGAACAAAGAATGTCCTATATCATAAAAATGGGATTATTACCTAAGCAGATTCATTTCTGCTTTTGCAATAATCCCATCATTTTTCCTATATTCTATAATTATACCAATGCAACTGTTTCTCTTGCGATTGCCAACTCTTCATTTGTAGGAATTACAAGCACGTTCACTTTCGAATCTTCTGTAGAGATTACAATCTCTTCTCCACGCTTTGCATTCGCCGCTTCATTAATCGCAATTCCAAGATATCCCAGATAAGCACAGATTTTGCTTCTCATTGCTGCATCATTTTCACCGATACCTGCTGTGAATACGATATTGTCTACGCCGTTCATCGCTGCCGCATAGCTTCCCACATATTTTGCTACGCGATAAGCAAATACTTCAAGTGCAAGCGCTGCTCGTTCATTTCCTGATTCTGCAGCTGCGGTAAGATCACGGAAATCACTGGACACACCAGAAACACCCTCTACACCGGATTTTTTATTAAGCACTGTCATAAGGCCATCAATATCAAGGTTTTCTTTCTTTGCAATGAATTCCATGATTGCCGGATCGATATCTCCGGAACGTGTTCCCATTACAAGACCTTCAAGCGGAGTAAGACCCATGGAAGTGTCTACTGACTTTCCGTTGTTCACTGCACAGATACTGGAACCATTTCCAAGGTGACACACGATTGTCTTGGTAGCTTCATAATCTTTTCCGAGGAACTCTGCCACTCTTTTAGATACAAAGCTATGGCTTGTACCATGGAAACCGTAACGTCTTACTTTATATTTGTCATAATATTCATATGGAAGTCCATACATATATGCCGTACTTGGCATTGTCTGATGGAATGCAGTATCAAATACGGCTACCATCGGTGTGCCCGGCATTAAGCCTTCACACGCATTAATTCCAATCAGATTTGCAGGATTGTGAAGCGGTGCAAGATCATTGCACTCTTCAATTGCTGCTTTTACTTCTTCTGTGATCACAACAGAGCTTGCGAATTTTTCTCCGCCGTGTACCACACGATGTCCGACTGCTCCGATTTCTTCTAAGCTTTTTACAACACCCGTATCGGCGTCTGTCAGTGCATCTATTACAAACTGAATTGCTTCTGTATGTGTCGGCATCGCTTTATCCGTAATAGCTTTCTCACCGCCTGCCGGCTGATAAGTCAGTCTTCCGTCAATTCCGATTCTCTCACAGAGTCCTTTTGCAAGCACTGCTTCTGTATCGGAATTGATCAACTGGAATTTTAAAGAGGAACTTCCGCAGTTAATTACTAATACATTCATTTTTTCTTCCTCCCTATTCTGCCTGTGCCTGTACGGCTGTGATTGCTACTACACCCTCGATATCTGCTGCGGAACATCCGCGGGACAAATCGTTAACTGGTTTTGCGATACCCTGTGTAAGCGGACCATAAGCCTCTGCTTTTGCAAGACGCTGTGCTAATTTATATCCGATATTACCTGCATCAAGGTCTGGGAAGATCAACACGTTAGCCTGTCCTGCCACTTTGCTGCCTGGCGCTTTGGAAGCTGCAATTTCCGGTACAATGGCTGCATCCAACTGCAATTCGCCGTCCAATGCAAGTTCCGGTGCAAGTTCCTGAGCGATTTTTGTAGCTTCTACTACCTTATCTACATCTGCATGTTTTGCACTTCCTTTTGTAGAATGAGACAACATCGCAACTTTTGGCTCTGCGCCTACTAACAATTTAAAAGATTCTGCGGAAGAAATTGCAATATTTGCAAGTTTTTCTGAGTCCGGATTCTGTTCAAGGCCGGAGTCTCCAAAGATAAATGTTCCTTTCTCTCCCATATCACAGTCTGGCACTACCATCACAAAGAATGCAGATACCAGTTTTGTACCTGGTTTTGTCTTCAAAATCTGTAAACATGGTCTCAATGTATCTGCCGTAGAATGGCATGCACCTGACACCATACCATCAGCATCTCCCATTTTTACCATCATAACACCGTAGTATAAATAATTAGAAAGAAGAAGCTCTCTTGCTTTTTCCTCTGTCATGCCTTTTGCCTGACGAAGCTCTACTAATTTTGCAATGTAAGCATCCGTTTTTTCGTAAGTAGCCGGATCAACGATCGTTGCTCCCGAGATATCGTAGCCTGCTCCGTTCTTTTCAATCTCTTCTTTGCTTCCTACTAAGATTAATTTTGCTGTTCCATCTCTTAATACTGCTTCTGCTGCTTCATAAGTTCTTTTGTCTTCTGTCTCCGGAAGAACTATTGTCTTAACGTTCTGTTTCGCTTTTTCTTTGATTACGTCAATAAATCCCATTTTTAAGGACTCCTTTCCAAATATTCTCATATAAAATTATTATAAACCAAAAAAATATTGTATACAAGGTTTTCTCATGTCTATTTTTTAATACAATTTACTTTATAAATGATAAATCATTGTCACGACCCTGAAATATACGAGTATCGTACAAGTATCCAAAATTGTTGTGATCAATGGCCCTGCCATAATCGCCGGGTCTACTCCGATTTTCTTTGCGATCAGCGGCAGCGTACACCCGATCAGTTTTGCCATACATACAATTGATATCATCGTAATTCCAAGCGCCAGAGCAAGCATCGGATCCTGATACATGATTATGATACGAAGTCCGTTCACCACCGATAATACGATGCCGACAACTACTGCAATCCGAATTTCCTTAAAAACGACCTTCAAAATGTCAGGAAATTCTATCTCACCGACGGCAAGCCCTCGAATGATCACCGCAGAGCTTTGCGAGCCGCAGTTACCACCGGTACCCATCAGCATCGGAATAAAGGTAACGAGTTCCGGCATCACTGCCATTGCTTCTTCATAATGTCCAAGAATTATCCCCGTCACAGTAGCTGAAAGCATCAAAAGCAGCAGCCACAGACTTCTGCTCTTTGCATGCTGAAATACGCTGGTGCTGAAATAGGATTCCTCGCTCGGAGTCACCGCTGCCATCATGCTGATATCTTCCGTTGCCTCATCCTGCATAACAAGCATCGCGTCATCTACCGTTACGATACCGACCATGCACATCTCATTATCTACAATCGGCATTGCCACAAGACCATACTTATTGATTCTCCTTGCCACATCCTCCTTGTCATCATGGGTATTGGCATACAAGATATTGGTATCCATGATTTCTTCCATCGTACTGTTTTCACTCGTGGTAAGAAGTTCTTTGATATCGACTACTCCAATCAGTTTTCGTTTTTCCGTCACATAACAGGTATATATCGTCTCCCTGTTAAGCCCAACCTGTCTGATTTTTAAGATTCCTTCTGCAACTGTCATATCTTTTTGAAAACCGATATAATCGATATTCATAATACTTCCGGCACTATCCTCCGGATAGTTCAAAAGTGTGTTGATCTGGATACGAGTCTCTTCATCGGTTACCATAAGAATACGGTCTACTACATTAGCCGGCAATTCTTCTAAAACGTCAACCGTATCATCTAAGTACATCTCCTCAATGACTTCCTCAAGCTCGGAATCTGTCAATGCTCCAATCAGATTTTCTCTCATATCATTATTCATATAAGAAAATGTCTCTGCAGCCTCTTCTTTTGCAAGAAGTCTAAATACAAGCGCAACCTGCTTTTCCGTAACTTCTTCCAGAATTTGTGCAATATCAACGGGGTGCATCGACTCTAGTTTTTCTTTTAATTCTTTGTAATTACGCTCTTCTAGATATTGTAAAATCTCTTCTGCTGTCATAAGCCGCCCCTCCTTAGAATTCTTTTTTGCACCAATTCGCCTTTTATAGTATAATCTTTCTAACTACGATATGCAAGAAAAGAAGGAGAATTATGAAAATTATCGGATTGATCACGGAATATAACCCTTTTCACAACGGGCACAAATATCATATTGAAAAAGCATTAGAAAAATCAGGTGCAGATAAAGCGATTGCCATCATGAGCGGCAATTATGTCCAAAGAGGAACTCCTGCTATCATGCCAAAACATTTGCGTACCAAAGCAGCTTTGCAAAATGGCGTCTCTGCCGTCTTAGAGCTTCCGGTTCCTTATGCAACAGGCAGCGCTGAGTACTTCGCAAGAGGTGCTGTTTCTCTTCTTGCTTCTCTTGGATGCATAGATGGTTTTTGTTTCGGAAGCGAATGCGGTGATATCAGCACCCTGTCCGAAATCGCAGAAGTTGCCGCATCGGAGCCTTTCGAATACCGCCATCTTTTGCAGAACTACTTAAAAGAAGGACTCACCTTTCCTTCTGCACGCCAAAAAGCGCTGGCTGCTTATATGAAAAGCGAGAAAGTAAACGCTATTTTGGCACAGCCAAATAATATTCTTGGCATCGAATACCTAAAGGCGAATCTTCAGCTAAATGCCAGACTGACACCTTACACAATCAAACGCTTCGGTGCGGATTATCACGATGCAGAGCTGCACGCTCATTGCAGCTCTGCATCCGCGATCCGAAAACTTTTGGCTTATCCCAAAGATACTCTGCCACCCCTTAACAGCCATGTTCCGGATTCTTCCATTCAGCTTTTTAATGAAAACTACCGACTGCGCTATCCGATATCTGCCGATGATTTTTCTTTGCTTTTAAAATATAAACTTCTTTCGGAAACCAAGACAAGTCTCACCCGTTTTGCAGATGTAACCGAAGACCTTGCCAATCGGGTTTATCGCCAATTGAATGCCTTCGTCTCTTTCGAACAATTTTGCGATCTACTCAAGACAAAGGAAATCACCTATACCAGGATCCGCCGCATCCTCTTGCATATCATTTTAGATATCACCAAAAAAGACATGCAGACTTACGGCGACCACCATTACCATGGCTATGCAAGACTTCTTGGCTTTTGTCAAAAAGATACTTCTGTACTAAGAACAATCAAAAAATGTAGTCAGATTCCTCTGCTTACAAAGCTGACCAATACTGAAACGCTGGAACCATTCGCCGCACACATGCTTGAAAAAGAGATTTATGCAAATAATCTTTACGAATCCGTTATCACGCAAAAATATAAAACATCGTTTATCAACGAATATACGCAGGAAATTGTGCGCGTATAAAGCACGCCAGTACACATCACAAAATGCTAAGCCAAAGGCTTGAGACCTTTGACTTAGCATTTTACATTTTACATTTTTTAATTCAATCCTGATCGAATTCTTTTATAGTTTCTGCTTCTGTAACATACAGACACTGCTGTCAGCAGCAGCA
This sequence comes from uncultured Lachnospiraceae bacterium, assembly GCA_910585545.1. Taxonomy (GTDB): domain Bacteria; phylum Bacillota; class Clostridia; order Lachnospirales; family Lachnospiraceae; genus An181. The sequence continues at coordinate 17,227 of CAJUFN010000001.1, read as the reverse complement.
ATACCCAAAGCGCTGTCTGTGTATTATCTGCAGTTTTTGCAGCAGTTTTCGCTGTGGTTTTTACTTCAGATTTCGCTGCAGTTGCCTGTACTTTTTTCTCTGTGTTAATATTTTCTTTCTCCTCAAGTACGGCTATACTCTCTTTTAACGCCGCAACTGCCTTATCAACCTCTTTCTGACTTACATTTTCATCTTTCAGTACCAAGAGTGCGTTCTCATATGCAGCTTTCACAGCTTTGGCAGATTTCTCGTTATACATAGACAAATCTATCTTTTCCACGCTTGCAAGCAATTCTTCCAATCTGTCTTTATTCGGGATTTCACGAAGCTCAAAAATTGCCTGACGCAAATCTTTGTATGCTTCATCAATCTCTGCCTGCAAGGCATTCTCATTATCCAGTACTATTTTCGTTCTCTCCAAAGCTTCTTCCATTGCTTTTCTGGTATTTGGTGTATAGATACTGTAATCTACAGCTTTAGCAGCTTCATAAGCTTCCTGCAAATTTTCTGCATTTCCAATAAACTTAAGTAAGTGTGTTGCTCCAAGAAGTTCTTCGTATGCATCATCCACTGCTTTTTGCGTTGCTTTTATATCCGAATATATATTTTTTGCTTCCTGCAGCGCTTTTTCAAATAAGGACTTCACCGCCGGAACTACATGGATATATTCAGCTGCTTCCTGCTGTTCTTTCGCATATGCGATCAACGTTTCCAAATCTGACTTATCTGCCTCTTTTCCAGGTGTATCCGGAAGGTTTTCCATTGCTGTTTTTAACTGCTCCGTTGCCTTCGCAATCTCTTCCTGATCAGCGAGCAGATTTTCCATTGTTGCTTTTGCTTTTACATACGCACCATAAAAAATTTCGTACTCCTTTTGTTCTGCAAAAGTAAGACCTAAATCTTCTGCAAATACCTCTCCTTTTGCAAGTGCCTCTTCCAAGAGCATCTTATCCGTCTTTTCATAAGCCTCAAATTCTCTAAGCTGATAAGAACTTCTTCCTCCGGCAATGGCTAAACACTGCATTCTTAAGTAACGCGTACTTAATGGTTCATCAAATTCAATTACATTAACTGCTTTTCCTGTAATCGATTCACATTCTGGTATATCCGTCCACACTTTGCCATCTTGTGAAGTCTGCATCTTGAATATCGCCGGCGAAGCATCCCACTGCAGCACGATCTTACTGATATCATTCGTCTCCCACATATCTACCGCAAAGGTACTTCCGGCAAATGTTCCCTCAAAGAAAGAATCTTTTTCACTGACATCTGTAGTATGCGTGCCATCCAAAGCATTTCCATCCCCGTCAAGCGCTTTCCAGCCGACTCTTAATTTCTTCCAGCCAACATCCTGACCGCCTGCATTTTCCCGATGTGCTACACCTGCCGCTCCTTTATCCTGAGATACATTCACATAACCGATTTCTTTGCCGTTTGCCTGTGCATCCAATACCTGCGGAGAAATCGCTTTATTATAAATACGAATATCTGCAATACTTCCTTTCATTCCTTTTCCGATATTATTTAACGGAAATACAAATGTTGATAACAAATGAGCATAATCGGTCTCAGAAGAAGTTGTTCTTGCAAGCGTTGCCTCTAACTTGCCATTCACATACAATTTTGTCATCTGCTGTGTTCCTACAACAGTCAATGCAACTTTCTCCCCTTTTGGAATCCGGTAACCAAAATCCTGGTCAAAGAACGAGCGGTTCAATCCTAAATTTCCATTTTGTTTCACAGTTAATCTTCCATCCTTGCTGTCGAACAGATTCATATCTTCTGACAGCTCTAAATCTTTTGGAAGTCTCAAATCAAACTGCACCGTATAAGGATAGTCCAAAGAGCCAAGTGTTGTTTCTAATCTTCCCACATTGTCCATGGTAAGCCAAGATTGTCCATCTATCTTTTCCACTGTGGCTCCTGTAATCACGCCATGATAATCATTTCCGCTGCCATCGTAAACGACGCCTTCTTTTACATTCTCAAAATCATAAGACAATACAAGATCACTTTCGGATTCTATATCAAATCCAGTCTCCACAGCAGGTCCCTCTCGTAACTGCTCGTATTTGAAGCTATATTCTTCGAATGTCTGATCTTCATCCGTTCCGCCCCATGTCTTTTCACACATGACTGCAGATTGTCTTAATATACGCTCTAGAGAATCTCGTTCTGTCACACCCATCTTATTGATATCTGCCCATAATGCAGTCTTCGCTCCTAAAAGATTTGGTTCGCCTTTCTTCAAATTCGCTCCTGTCATAACTGTCGGATCCCAATCATGGAATAATTGTTCCACATTTACAATGTCGCGGTTGTCTCTTCCCGGATTCCCGTACAGATAACTGTTTTCTACATTAATGATTTCATATCCTTCCGAAATACGCTTGTTTGCATTCTCCCAATTCGAGGCCCACATATCTACAACTATATCATTATATGGTTTGGCATCCCTGCCTGCATTATCAAAATAACTTCTCATAGAGCCCCACATACGCACTCTTTTTCCTTTTGCCTTGACAAGCTCAGATAATTCTTTGATATAAGCTTCCATGCCATCATATTCAGAAGCCTGGATATTCCAATATTCATCAATACCGATACTCACATCTCCAAGGAAAACTTCATCATCCAGATACTCACTATACAGCGCCTTGATAAATGCCAGAGCCTGTTTTCCTTTTTCCCCGGATACCGCCAGTAATTCCCAATCTCTTTCATTTTGAATATCACCAGTAAGTTCCGGTACGGCCTGCTTTGCCTCTTCAAAATGTTCTCTTACATATTTTGTAAATAGCAAAGAATGTCCAGGGCCGTCAATCTCAGACACCGGATTGATTCCATAATCAATAGCCAGCTGCTGCAATTCCTTATATTCTTTTTTTGTATACTGCGGTTCTCCACCGTAGATTTCGTTGTAATACAGATCATCTTTCCCATCCGTCATAAGACTTGGAAACTTATCGCTTTCCAAACGGAACATGCCTTCAGAACCATTCGTCTCCCACCACGTATAATCGCCTCTGTCTCCTGCATCTCCTACATGCCTGTTATCATTCAGATGAAACTGTACATCATTCAATTTGTAAAAAGACAACATTCTTACAATATCTTGTAATGTTTCCAACCGATATGGCGCTCTTGCAATATCAAGCATGATCCCTCGAATCTCATAATTTGGATAATCTCTAATTACACCATTCGGGAATACAAAGCTCTCCTTTTGCGGATAAAATACCTGTTCCAACGTCATAAGTCCATACAAGCATCCGTTATATCCGCTGCTTTCAATATGTATGCTGCCATCATCTGACACAAGGAAATACCCTTCTGCCCCAGTATCATACCGATCTTCTGTCACTGCATAAAGCACAATATCGCCGCTGTCTGCAGACGCTTCTGTTGTGATTTCCAAATCCCATCCGGTAATATCTTTCATATCTTCCGCAAAACGGTTTGCTATTTTCTCAAGCCCGATTCCTGCTTCATCTACGATACATATTTTGCTGTCTTTGCTTAATCTAAAGTCGCCTTCGTATCCATACCACTCCTGAATACTTGGAATCACTTTCGGCTCTTCATTCGGCTTGGCGATTTCTGGGAATAATGTTATATCGTCGGTTTTTTTCGGAACCGTTACCCAAAACTCTCTCTCCGCCTTGTCACTTTCATCCTCTTTATGTACCGCCTCTACGATAATATTCATGTTTGAATAATCGTATATGTTATGCAAAGTAATATCTCCATTATCCGAAATTACCTGCGGAAATTCGCTTCCCTTTACGCGTACCTCATAATTGGCATACTCCGGAAGCATGATCTTTGTCGTCTCTTTCGTAATTTCTCCCAAACTGACCTGGTCTAATACTTCGCCTGCCGTCTCTGGTTCTGACATCTCCGGCGTCTGGACCTGTGTTCCCATAACTTCAATTTCCTTTACCGAAACACTGATGCCTGCTGCCCTTTCATTCACTTCGTGAAAATAGAAACGAACATATCGACCTAATCTGGAAACATCCGTAATCCTGTCAATACGGTTTGTCTCATCCGATGGCAAACATTGCATCGTCTTTACTGACTGCCACTCTTCGCTCTTACTGTCTCTTGTCTGAATCTCATAGTTCGTAGACCACACTTTCAGATGAAAATAAAGTACAATCTCTGTAATATCCGTGACTTCATTTTTCAAATCAAGTTCTAACCATTGCGGACTTTGGGCGGCTCCGGAATTCTTCATACGTCCTGCTGACCATCTGGAATCTGCCGTAGTCTTGTCTCCATCTACTGCAAGCTCTGGCGTCCACCGTCCTTCTACTTCCACTCCTGACGCTGTTGCTCTCTTCCCTTTCGCTACATTTCCTGTAAAGAGCTCATCCTCTCCGCTCGAGTCATTTTCCTGTGTTCCATAAACTTCAAATTCAAACACTGCGATACTTCTGTTTGCAGCATTATTATTTGCAGAAGTAAAACGAAGCCTGATATAACGTTTTATTAAAACGGGCTCTCCACCTTCCGTCAAATCGACTGTTTTTATAATATTCGTCTCGTTTCCGCTTGGAATATCCGTTACTTCTTTCACTGTTTCCCATACGGCATCTTCTGTATTCATGTCGGCAGTTTCAATCACAAAATTACCATATAACTTTGCAAAGAACTTTACTGTTACCTGTGAGACCATAGCTTCTTTCCCAAGATCTACTTCCAACCACTGCTCACTAAACTGTGCCGCCTCACCACTTTGCCATCTGCTGTTCTGGTTGTTGACAAAATCACCTTCTCCATCTACTGCCAACTGGGGTGTTCTGGCCGGATACGAAGCGTTTCCTTCCAAATAAGCAGATGCCCTTGCCGGTCTATGCAGCGCAAGATTGTTATCAGCCGCTTTTGTCTCGACAGGAACATACCCTGACAGCATCCCGATCAGCAATGCCATCATCAAAATCCAGGACCACATTCTTTTTTCTCTTTTCATAGGTTTTTCCTCTTTCTTTCCGTACTATTGCGTTCTTATTTGATTGTGTCCAGTATACCATAATTTTCATAAAAATAGCTATCTTCCAAGTAAAACTTTTTCATCTTAATACAACAAAGAAAAAAGAGGCTATCTTTTTGATAACCCCTTTCAACACTTCATTATGCTAATTCATCTAATTTCTTTGTACATGCAATCGCCATCGCTCCTGGTCCTATATGGCACGCAATGCTAAGTGACAATTTATCCATATGTACTTCACAATTTGGAAAACGCTCTTCAATCTCTTTTTTCCATTTTTCTGCCTCTTCTTCTGAGCAGGTGTAAGCTGCCTGCATATGAACTGCCTGTCCTTCAAAACGGTGAAGCAAATCTTTTTCCATCGCATCCAACATCGTCTTCTTGCCTTGTTTGAATCCACGGCATTTCGAGAATGCATCCAGCTTGTCTCCTTGAATCTGCAGTACCGGCTTTAAATTAAGAACCGTGCCGATCGCAGCTGCCGCTGCTGTGATTCTTCCGCCTTTTTTCAGATATTTCAAGGTATCCACGGTAATGTAAATACTTGCATCCAATGCATGCTTTTCTAATATTTCTTTAATTTGAACCGCATCTTTACCTCTTTTTACCAATTCCACCGCATCCAAGACGGATTGGCGCATCGTAACAGAAATCCTTTTATTATCGACTACCTGTACTCTTCCGTCATAATCTTTTGAAAGCATCATTGCAGTCTCGCAAGTGCTGCTAAGGCCGGAAGACATCGGAATATGCACAATCTCATCATATTCCTTTAACACTTCTTCCCACAGATCCATCACATCTCCAGGAGATGGCTGCGACGTTGATATATCAGAATCTGCTTCTAATCTTCCATAGAATTCTTCCTGTGTCAGTGTAATATCTTCCAAATATAATTTTTCATCAATGAAAAATGGCATCGGCACCACATAAATTCCCATCGTTTTCGCCTGTGCCTGTGTAATCCCACTGTTACTGTCAGTTACAATTGCAATTTTTTTCATCACGTTTCCCTTTCCTTTACTTTTCTAAACTATCATGATATCCGATATACAATCTCGCACTGCTACAGTAAGATTCAAATCTTCTCCCTGAAACGGGTTATCACCAAGCGAGACTTCCAGCTTCACTGTCTCATATGCAAGGGCTGCATAATTATTTTCCTTACTCAAATGTCCAAGCATAACAAATTTCAAATTTTTATGTAATATATCGCAGAGCAGCCTTCCCGACAATTCATTTGACAAATGCCCTCTGTCTCCAAGTACTCTTCGCTTTAACGGATACGGATACGGTCCCACCTCAAGCATGTGTACATCATGATTCGCTTCCAATAAAACGCCGTCTAAGTTCTTTAGGTTCTCTACAATATATTCATCATATTTCCCAAGATCTGTTGCAACTGCAACTGCTTTGCCTTCATGTTCTACCCGGTAACCACTTGGTTCATTCGCATCATGAGAAATCACAAATGGACATACCTTTAAATCTCCTACTGTCAAGGGCTCGTCTGTATGCACCTCATGATATAAGCCTTCTTCGATTTTCCCAAGTGATTTGCACGCTTTTATTCCTTTCAACGTTCCCGGCGTCGCATAAATCGGCACTTTATATTTTCTGGAAAACACTCCCAAGCCTTGAATATGATCGCTATGCTCATGGGTAATGAATATCCCTTTGAGTTCTTCACCTTTTACTCCCAGCACATCCAATCCTTCCTCGATTTTTTTCTTACTGATTCCAGTATCGATCAAAATATGTGTCGTGTCACTCCCTATATAAATGCAATTTCCGCTGCTTCCGCTTGCTATGCTGCACAATCTCATCGTAATACTCCTAACTTCTTCCATTATCGCTAGTTATATGGTTTTGTGCTATCCAAAACCTCAACATATAGATTCTACAGCTTTTCTTAGCAAGATGCAAGTATCTTTAAAAAAACCGCTGTTGTCAAATTCTCTATCGCATTTTTCGCGAAATTCATCTACACTTTTTTGTGATGTAAAAATCTGATCTATTTTTTCTTCACTATATCCTCTGGATGTACGCAGTCTTTCTTTTCTTACGTCTTCCTTTGCATAAATATACCAAAGCTCGTCACAGATTTCATCATAATGATCCTCAATCAAAAGCGCTGCCTCAACAAAAAAAATCGGACTCCCTTTCTCTTTTTCTTCCGCAATCCGCTCCCGAATATAGCATTTTACAGCCGGATGTACGATCTCATTCAAAACGCTTCTTCTCTTTGCATCTGCAAATACAATCTCGCCAAGCTTCTTCCTGTCAACATCCCCCCCTTCTTTTAAAACTTCTTCTCCAAAACTCGCCACAATCTTTTTGTAACAGGTCTGTCCTGGTTCCTGCAGCTTATGAGCCACCTTATCTGCCTCATAAGCCGGCGCTTTATACGTTTCCTCCAGATAACTAAGCACCTTGCTTTTTCCGGAACCAATTCCCCCTGTAATCCCTATAATTTTCATTTCGTTTTCCTTATCTGCCAGCCTGGCTATTTAGACTCGTACCAGTTTGCACCTTCATTCATATCTATTTCCAACGGTACATCTAATTTTGCCGCGCTGCTCATTTCTTCCTCCAAAATAGCTTTTACGATTTCAATCTCATCTTTATGCGTCTCTACAAGCAACTCATCATGCACCTGGATGACAATCCTTGATTTCAGATTCTTCTCTTTTAACGCGCGATTCACACCAATCATCGCAATCTTCATAATATCTGCCGCCGTCCCTTGAATCGGTGCATTCATCGCCACACGTTCTCCAAAACTTCTTTGCATAAAATTACTTGATGAAAGTTCTGGTACCGGTCTTCTCCTGCCAAAAAGCGTTACTACATATCCTTCTTGTTTTGCAAAAGCAACCGTATCATCCAGGAATTTTTTAATGCCCGGATAGGTTTCAAAATACCTCTCGATATACTGCTGCGCTTCTTTTCTCGTAATACTTAAATCCTGACTAAGCCCAAAAGAACTGATCCCATACACGATTCCAAAGTTTACTGCCTTGGCATTTCTTCTCTGTAAATCTGTCACTTCATCAAATGGCGTGTGGAACACCTGAGACGCCGTAATCCTATGAATATCTTCCGCTTCCCGATATGCCTCGATCAGCGCTTCATCCTGAGCACAATGTGCCAGTATACGAAGCTCGATCTGAGAATAGTCCGCATCCAAAAACACATAATCCTCTGCCGGGATAAATACTTTTCGAATCAATCTTCCAAGTTCCATACGTACCGGAATATTCTGCAGATTCGGTTCTGTGCTGCTGATACGCCCAGTCGCTGTCACTGTCTGATTAAACTTTCCGTGAATTCTTCCATCCAGGTCTATGAAATTCGCAAGGCCATCTGCATAAGTCGATTTTAATTTTGTAAGCTGACGGTATTCTAATATCTGATTGACAATCGGATACTCCGGCGCTAATTTTTCCAAAATATCTGCTGCCGTAGAATATCCGCTCTTTGTTTTCTTTCCATGCGGCAGCTTCAATTCTTCAAACAAAATCACGCCAAGCTGTTTCGGCGAATTAATATTGAACTCTTTTCCGGCTGCCTGGTAAATCTCCTTTTCCAGCTCCACAATTTTCCCGCCAAGCTGTTCTCCATATATTTTAAGCGCCTCGGCCTCTACTCTTACACCCGCCTGTTCCATATCATAAAGCATGAACACAAGCGGCATCTCTATATTTTCAAAGAGCTCTTCCATCTTGTTCTGGCTTAACCGCTCCCTCATTAACGTTTGGCATTCATACAGCGCATAAGCCTCATAACATGCTTTCTTTCTAATATCCAATTTTTCGTCGATAGTCAGATTCAAATATTCATGTGCTATATCACCAAGTTCGTATCCATTTTTCAAAGGATTCAAAAGATATGCTGCGATCATTGCGTCAAAGCAAGGTTCTTTCTCGGAAATTCCAAGATATGGAAGCATCTCCTTTAAATCAAATACGGACAGACACACGCCTTCTTTTGCACACTCTCTTAGCTTCCCTGCCACATATTCTGCCGTAATCATTCCGCCAATAGAAATGTTATAGATCTCCTGCTCGCCAAACGCGATTCCCACTACACTATAGTCGGCGTCATTCACAAATAACGGCAATACATTTTCCATATCTTTCTTAAAAATAACGCCAATACAGTTACTCTCTTTTGCTTTTTCAAATATCCGCTCCGCTTCTGCAAACTCTTTCACTTCCAAAAAATACTGTGCCGCGTCACTTTCCTTTGCCATCACATCAAAACGGCTAAGAAAATTTTTAAACTGCAGTCTCTGGAACCACTCGTAAGCCTCATCCGTATACAAATTACCAAGTCTTGCGCTCTCCATGTCATATGCGAAATCTGCATGAACCTCAATCGTTGCCAACGTTTTGCTAAGCTGTGCCAAATCATAATGCTCCTGCAGCGCCTTGCTCGCTCTTGGAGGCTTTAATTCATCCACATGCGCATACGCATTTTCCACGGAACCATATTCCGCGATGATCTTTGTCGCCGTCTTCTCTCCGATGCTCGGTACCCCCGGAATATTATCGGATGTATCGCCCATCAATGCCTTCAGATCAATAAATTCTTTCGGCGTCACCTGGTATCGCTCTTTTACATCCGAAGCAAAATAATCCTCTACCTCTGTACGTCCCTGTTTTGTCTTTGGAATACGGATCTTTACCTTCTCAGTCGCAAGCTGCAGCAAATCTCTGTCTCCGGAAATCACCGACACCAAAACGCCTTGCTCTTCACACCGTCTCGATAGCGTACCAAGCAGGTCATCTGCTTCTAATCCTGCCTTTTCAATTACATCTACGCCCATCGCCTTCAGAACTTCCTTCATCACCGGTACTTGCTGCCTAAGCTCTTCTGCCATCGGTTTTCTCGTTCCTTTATATTCCGCGAACATCTCATGCCGAAACGTCGGCGCGTGCACATCAAACGCTACCGTCAGATAATCCGGCTTCTCCTCCTCTAATATCTTGAACATAATATTCAAAAATCCGTAAATTGCATTTGTATGCAAACCTTCTGCATTCGTAAGATCCGGAATACCAAAAAAAGCGCGGTTCAAAATACTGTGTCCATCTATCAATACAATCTTTTCACTCATATTACATATCTCCATGTCTGGTAATTTTGTTCTGTAGTTATTGTACACGATTTCTTTATCTTTTAAAAGCAAAAATACCGAAACCCTTCACGAGTTTCGGTATCCTCTCTATTTTTCATTGTATTGTTTCTTTTTATAACATACGGCCAATACCACGGATACAGATATGATTACCAGCCCTGTCAGTCGGTATGGAATTGCAGAATCACCGGTCTTTACAATCTCCCTTTCCGGAATCCTTGGCGCATGTTTTGGAATCACTTTTACGTCATATAACATATCTCCTTGCACCTCTCCCCAGGTCGGGATCGCGATTAGTACTGGCGTAATCTCCTCATATCGCTTCGTTTCCGTCGCATATAACAAATACACTCCTACTTCTAAGTCTTCCATGACTGCTTTTCCATCTGCATTCGTCCGGCAGGTACCATCTGCAAGCCGATACCTGCAAAATGTCTTTGCTGCCTGATCCAACTCTTCCGCACGCTCGATCACATTTAGATCAATTCCACTTTTTTCGTATTCAGAGCACAGCTTATATTCTCCATCAATAACCTCTGCAACTTTGTCATATTGAAATACAACGCCTTCCTTCGAGGTACCCGCACTGCCATCGGTTAATTCGATTTCAATGCTTCCTTTTTCTTGGTTATCTACTTCCTGTGGATTGCCTGGCAACGCGATATTCCTGTTCGCAGCACATACCGGCATCGAACAAATTAGCATTGCGATCACCGGAAGTATCCATCTCATTTTTAATTTCTTCATCTTGACTTTTCCCCCTTTTTCTTTTTTATCAAATGCATCACTCCGGCAGAAAGAAACAGAAACGGAAGTGATGCGAACAACAACTCCCGAAAGGAGAGCATTTCTGCCTTCGTTTCCTGCTCTGCCTCTTCGGTGTACGGAATCCTCTCTCCGGTTACAACCAGTCGGTGTGTATTCAGTCCATACGGCGTACAGGTGATCAAAGACACCTGATCTTTCCCTGCCTGAATCCCAAGCCCATCCACGTCTTCGGGCGCAATGACTTCAATCTCATTTACCCTGTATGCCAGCTTTTCATTACAAGTTTCGAGAAAGAACAAATCTCCTGTCTCCAGTTCATCCAGTCTCGTAAACAGCTTGGAATTGGGAAGTCCTCTGTGCCCGGTCAGAAGACAGTGGGTATTCTCTCCGCCTACCGGCAGGCTGCTCTCCTGCATATGCCCCACGCCGTTTTTCAGTATCTCTTCGTCTGTTCCGTGGTATACCGGAAGCATCACATTTATTTTTGGAATATGAATCGCTCCCATAATGCCATGTTCGGCCAGTTTTAGCTGCTCCTGATAATTTTGGTCACTCAAAACCTCATTTTGAATCTCATTGATAATGAGTCCCTTCGTCTGCCACAACATTTCGTTATATCGTTGCGCCTGTGCCAAAACCTGTTTTACTTCGGCTGTATCGGTTGATTCCACTTCGGTTTGGTACGTAGCGACGGCTTCTTCCTGATGCCGCCGCTCTATGATACTGCTTACCAGTGGATAGGCACACAGGAACAATCCCGCAGCAAACAGCATCCCTGTTAAAATCTTTTTTCGCTTCATATTATCTCACTTCATACTATCTCACTTCATTTGTATCTGTTTTTTCTTTTCTGCTTCGAACCAAGGCGCAACCGACTAATACCGTTCCTGCCCCAAGCATAAGGAGCATCCTCACGGAACCGGTTACCGGTAATTTTTTCCCAATCCTATTGATGACCGTAATGTTTGCAGCGCCATCATTTGCATCTGTGATCAATTCTACATCGGACTCTTTGTATGCGCCTTCTAAGAATGTTTTGATATGTGCATCTGCTTCCAGCTTCTGTAATGTCCTGCCGGTAGCTCCGTCCCCTTTGATATAATCATTTCTGTTGTCGGTGAATGTGGCTTTTAAATGTAATACGATTGGGTCAAGAAGTTTTCGGTATCCGGCAGGCGCCTTGGTTTCTTTCAGATAGTAGGTGCCGCTGTCCAATCCATAGATCACAAATGTCCCCTCTGCACCTGATACCATCTCGACTGCCTCTGCCGGCGCATTTCCGCCTGTGTGATCGCTTCCTCCAAGGCTGTCACGATTGATCACGTTATATCCTTCTTCTGTTTTCTTTACATAAACTTCGTTCTTCAATTCTTTATCCGAATACAGACGGAATTTCGCTCCTTCCAATTCCAAATCATGGTGATTCGTCTTTAATATATTGATCTTATATGTAAAACAGACAACCGTATCCCACGGAGTGTACCCGGTACTTCCATTGCCATCATGATCTGGGTTGTTGGAAAACTCAAGACGCACATCATTTTCGAATCCCGGACGTCCTGTGTCTGCCGCGGCTTTATCATTGAGTGTGGCATTGTAAGTAAGGACTACTTTCTGTCCGTAAATGTTTTCATCAAGGTCATTTTTACGGTCAAACTCCCGGTCGACAATCGCCTTGATATCCGGAATCTCCACCTGGAACGTCTCCCCATTTTCCGGATTTTGAATCACTGCAAATTCTTCTTTCCCAAGCTGGTATGATTTTTCTTTGTCCGAGATCGTGATGGAGACAGAGTCTTTATGGAAAGTCAGAGCTTCATCCATCCTGTCATGCCATGCATAGTAGTAGGTATCATATCCATTCATATTTGGGATATTGGACTCGTATTTGTATGGCACGGTCTGTCCGATCTCATAATCGGCAATGTCATTCCATCCAGCATTTCCGACCTTGTCCTGATCATCATCTTCCCGGATTTTTTTGATGACATTCGGATAGTCTGATTTGATGTTGACATCCGCTTTTGGATTTGCAGTGTTTACGATACACATCGAGGCTGCGGAGTGTGTTCCTCCTACTTCGGTCACTTCATCCACAATATAGTAGCCGTATTCCAGACCTTCGATTGCAACTGAATTATCTGCCCTTACTGCAGATACTCTTACCAGATCTGCCGCTGTATCATCTGCCACAAGCTGATCTCTTAGTTCTTCTACAAAGTAGCGGTATGCACTGTAAGAGCCTTCTAATTTCTGGTCTGCCTGCGCCCCTTCCACTTGATTGCGGTTTAAGGACTGCATATAATCGATCACTTCGTACTCGGTTACCGATTCCGGCGCTTTCCCAAGTTTCTTTCCAACAACCGTCTTTAATGAATTCTCATACGCTGGATTGAAGGTATAATTGATGGATTCCCCGCCAACTGCATTTTCTGCTGCAAACAGCTTATAGATCCGGAAGTTCTTTCCTACTAGAATCTGACCTTCCTTTCCTTGAATCGTAATGCTGGCATCTCCTCTTCCAAAATCGGCACTTCCTCCCGGTGTCGTCAGTGTAGAACGCACCTGCGTTTCTGCGGCAGATACCTGGATGGTTCCCATGGTTCCTGTGATACCTGCCGTTGCTACGGATACGGAAAGTACGAATGCATATAAACTTTTGATTACCTTGTTTTTCATATTTTATTTCCTCACTTTTCTAAATGAATTTAATTTTCCAAACAACTTTAAACTTCTTTTTTTCGATTCATGATCCTGTTCATGATCATTGCCAAACCGGTCAGCATGGCGTCCAATAGCATGAAGAATGTCATTGCAGAGCCTGTGTCCGGCAATTTCATTCCAATGGTATTGATGATGGTCATATGGACTTCCCGGTCTGCTTTTGTTCCGGCTACGCTAAACATTCCATCCGGATCGGAAGTACCTGTATATGCTTTTCCATTTACATAAAAGATAAATTCCTCTTTCACCGGAGTGCTTTCTGTGTAGATTTCATACGTCACCGGATCTCCTTTTGCATCTAGCGGCAGTCGATATCCTGCCGGCGCTTTTGTCTCTCTCAAATAATAAGTCTGACCTACTTCCAATCCTTCAAAACTCAAAAATCCTTCCTCATTGGTTGTCCCTTTTCCGACTTCCTGGGTGCATTCCTGATCGCGATACAAAGTAAATTCAGCATCGGAAAGAAGCTTGTCCTTATTATTTTCTTTGTGTATGCAAAGCTCAAATGGAGAAAGCTGATCTTCTACCATCAAAGAAATATTTCCCTCTGGTGTTACATCAAAATCAACCTTTCCCAGGTCCGGATCGATCTTTGATGTCAATGTAATCTCATTTTTTTCTGAGACATCAAACTCAATCACGTTACCATTCAGCAGGTATCCATCCATAACGGAAATTTCGGAAATCACATGGTGCCCATACTGCAGCCCCTTAAATGACAACTTTCCATCTGCATCTGTCTCCAATGTCTCCTTGGTTCCATCTGGTTTTGTATGTTCAAACTCAGCACCCGGAATTGCAATATCTGTTCCCGCCTGCTTCTTTACTAGATCCAGCTTTAAGATATTTTCAGGAATGACTGGTTGATTGTAAGTGTTTACCCATTCTGCATTTCCTTCGGTAGTAATTTGTCTCACAAAGATTTCGGGGTTAAGTAAATATCCCTCTGGAGCCTTTGTTTCCTGTATAGTTATCGTTCCAATCGGAATAGATGGCACTCCACTAGCACTGAAATACAGTTCATCGCCAGACAAAAAACTTTCTTTTCCATATATACAAAATCCATCTTCATCCGTCTGAAATATCCAGATTCGTTTAGGAGACTGTCCTATGCTTGCCGGATCTTTATCTTTTTCCCACAATCCGGCATAATATTTCACGGTAAACTGCGCCCCTTGCAAGGTAGCACTTCCCTGCGGTTTATTCGCATTGGTTTCTGCATCCACCTTACCAAGTAAGATTCCAACCGGGTCCATTTGTGGAAGATCTGCAAACTCGACCGTTGTGGTCTTCCCGGATGTCACCGTGATCGTCTTCGTAGCCGGATCCATTGCAAAGCCTTTCGGTGCCTTTAATTCTTTTACATAATAGGTTCCTGGATTCAATGTCAGTGTATTGGAATTTCCATTGGCATCGGTGGTAAATATCCCCACTCTAGACGCGCCGGAAAGAGATGCACTGCTATATACGCCAAACTCTGCTCCGGCCAAAGAATAACAACCGTTTCCGTTCGTCAATTCCGGATTCGCAGATTTCTTTTTCAAAACCGCTTGTCCGGATGGATTGTAAGTCCCGCCCCATTTGCTAAGCGGCTGACCTTCTCCCTGATAAAGCACCCCATAGGCATCTGTGAAGTATTGATAATTGTTTTTGGCCCAGGTAATACCTTGTAAACGATATTCGGATTTATGGGTTGCGATCCAATGTCCTTGCCCACAAGTAATATTATTTCCGGTTTCAATTTCTATCCCAGTTCCGTACCAACCATGCACTTCGTTCAAAACCCACCATACGGCACATTGCTTCAGTAAATAGTCATAACGGCTGTTAATCCCACTGCACATGTAATGGTCGTAATAATAAAACATCGCCGCAATGGTCTGAATCGTAGCCCGGTTATAATGTTTACCCGCATCTACGACGGTCTTATAACCCGCTTTGAAATTCACGTTTGGATTGGCACAATATAATTGCTCTCCATCGCCAGATCCTAACATTCCTTCATTCCAATGTTGTAATACCGGCCATTTCGGATCGTTATAGTTGATGACATCAATGGCACCAATGGCTTTTTCCAGCACTTTTGTATAAATCGTTTCCCTTGCAGCTTTGCCAGCTATCATCAGCTGACCGTCATATCCTTCTGCAAAACCGACTCCGATTTCCTGTAACATCGCTTTTGCTTGTGCATTCTCTCTTAGAATCTCTTCTGCATTTCTTTCCGTTTGGATTTCTTCCTCCTCAACGATTTCTTTTCGCTCTTCAGATAAATCCTTTGAATCGTCCAGGTCCGTTCTCCCCAGATTGCTTTTACTGTCTTCTTCCGATTGCTTTACTTCCTCTTCTGCCAGTTGTTCTTCTTCCTTTTCAACGGTTTCTTTTGTCTCTTCGAAGACATTCTGCGAACACGGTTCTTCCATTTCTTCGAACTGTTCTTCGCCGCTTTTTTCTTCTTGCTCTGCAGTTTCAGTTTCTACTGTCTGTTTCCTTTCTTCCGACTGCGCCTGCACTGGAATCGTTGCCCCAAATATGGCGCAGATCAAAAGCAGCGATAAGACTTTTTTTAATTGCTTCAAACGCTTTCCTCCTCACTTAAAATAGTTAAAATGGTATAAAAAATAGAGCATCCCATCGATACTCTACTTTTACGCCCCTATTTGATTTTTCTATTTACTTGCTCCGCAACTGCATTTATAACCGGTTGTCACTGTTTCATTCCAAGCTGCACTATCCTGTATCCACTGGGTGGTATACTCTGCCGGATGATGAATGGTATCGGTTCCCGTCTGTCGTTGTACATACTCTGTATGATAAGCTGCATTTTCGCCTTTCAAAGCATGAGCTTTGGTATGTTCATATACGTTAGCCGTAATATCTGCACCGCAAGCATTGCAAACTTCTATCGCCACCGTTTCATAAATTGGAATACTTTCCGTCCATGCTTCCTTTACCACGACCTGCTCGTTATGACCGGTTGCCGGATGATGTACCACTTTTGTCTGTGCCGTCCAACTGTGTGTATGTGCCGGCTTTTCCGGCTGCTTCGGCGGATCCTGCTTTGGTGTAT
This sequence comes from uncultured Lachnospiraceae bacterium, assembly GCA_910585545.1. Classification (GTDB taxonomy): domain Bacteria; phylum Bacillota; class Clostridia; order Lachnospirales; family Lachnospiraceae; genus An181. The sequence continues at coordinate 529 of CAJUFN010000001.1, read as the reverse complement.
CCTTTGACGGCTGCTTCGGCGTATCTTTTGATGGTTGTTTGGACGTATCCTTTGACGGCTGTTTGAAAATCTCTTGTTTCTTTGGCTGGGAAGACGGCTTCTGTTGGGTCGGTGTTTTTACGTTTGTGGAAGAAGGTGTTTTTTGCGTTTGTTCTGTTTCTGTAACCGTCTCCTTCTTCTCTTCTTCCCCTTTCTGCTCTTCTGTTTTGTGTGTTTCTTCCGTCTGAGCCGGCTTTGCAGTATCCTTTTTTTCTCCCGGTACTTTGGTATCCTTTGTTTCTTCCTTCCCTTTGGTAGTTTCTGTCTCCTTAGATAAATCAGACGCCTGATCCGGAAGATATGCGTAATACATACCGGTTCCTACACCTGCAAGAACGATCAGAAGCGCCAGCATTATGGTAACGGACTGCTTTTTGTGCTCCCTGATTTTGCTGTATATGATATCTTTCCATTCCTTGGGTTTTCTCATAATCTCGTCGAGTAGACTTTGTCTCGACTCTTCACTTCCTTTCATCTATATTCTTTTGCG